>NZ_JASCTH010000012.1:170933-213970 GCF_030009775.1 Actinoplanes sandaracinus
GACACCCCCCCGCTGGTCTCCTGCCGGTTCGGCGCCCGGCCGCCGGCCCGGCGCCCGGCCACGGAGGCGGAGCGCCGGAAATGCCGTTCCGCTGACGGAAATCCACTTGGGAGCGGTTCCAGCCCGACCAGGCGTTTCTCGTTCGGTCCAGGCATGGCAGAATTCCGGTGCCGGTTTCCGAAAGTTCCAGCCGAGAAGGGCCGGCGGTAAGGAGCACCCCGTGGCACCTGGCAGGGGAAGAGTGACGATCGCCGCGATCGCTGAAGCGGCGGGCGTGTCGGTTCCAACGGTGTCACGAGTGCTCAATGGGCGTTCCGACGTGTCGCCGAGCACCCGTGAGCTGATCGAGCGACTGCTGCGGGAGCATGACTACCGGCCTCGCAACTCTCGGCACCCGGGCCGGGCCCGCCTGGTCGACCTGGTTTTCAACGACCTGGACAGTCCGTGGGCGCTGGAGCTGATCCGCGGCGTCGAGGATGTGACGCACACGGCCGGCGTCGGGACGGTGGTGTCGCAGGTGCATCGGCGCAGCAGCGCCACCCGCCAGTGGCTGCAGAACCTGCGGGCCCGCGCCTCCGACGGCGTGATCTTCGTGACCTCCGACGTGGCCGAGCCGATCCACAGTGAGCTGCACCGGCTGAAGGTGCCGGTGGTGATCATCGATCCGGCCGGCGGCGTGGCGGCGGACGTGCCGACGATCGGGGCGACGAACTGGTCGGGCGGGCGCACCGCGACCGACCATCTGCTGTCGCTGGGGCACCGGCGGATCGGGTTCGTGGCGGGGCCGCGGGAGCTGTTGTGCAGCCGGGCCCGGCTCGACGGTTTCCGGGCGGCGATGGAGGCCGCGGGGGCGCACGTCGACGAGGAGCTGATCGTCACCGGCGACTTCCGGCACGAGTCGGGGTTCGTGGCCGGCAACCGGCTGCTCGATCTGGCCGACCGGCCGACGGCGGTGTTCGCCTCCAGCGACCTGATGGCGCTGGGCGTGTGCGAGGCGGCGCGGCGGCGCGGGCTGCGGGTGCCCGACCAGCTCAGCGTGGTGGGGTTCGACGATCTGCCGGAGTCGCGGTGGTCGTCGCCGCCGCTGACGACGGTGCGGCAGCCGCTCGCCGAGATGGGTGGCCTCGCCGCGCGGACGGTGTTGCGGTTGTCGCGCGGCGAGACCATCGAGACCCCGCGGGTGGAGCTGGTCACCAAGCTGATGATCCGGGAGAGCACCGCCGACCTCCCGCTGTAACAGAGTTCGGACGGCCCGCCACGGTCCGGAACCGGGCGGGCCATCGTCGTCACGGACTGCGTGCTACCTGCCGAAACCGGCGGTCAGGCCGCTGACCAGCTGCCGTCGGCCGATCGCGTAGAGCAGCACGATCGGGACCGTGGTGAGCGTCACCGACGCGGCGACCGCCGGCACGTTCACTCCGAACTCGCTGGAGAACGTCGCGAGCGCGAGCGGGATGGTGCTCTGCTCGGTGCCCTCGGTGAGGATCAGCGGCAGCAGGAAACCGTTCCAGATGCCCACCGCGTTGTAGATCACCACGGTGACGAGCGCGGGCCGGACCAGCGGGAAGGCCAGCCGCCACATGGTGCCCCACTCGGTGGCGCCGTCCATCCGCATCGATTCGAAGAGTTCCTTCGGGACGTCCCGGATGAAGTTCGACAGCACCAGCACCGACAACGGGATGGCGAACGCGATCGACGGCAGGATGATGGCCCCGAGCGTGTCGTACATCTGCAGCCGGATGATGATCAGATAGACCGGGATGATCACCGCCTGGAGCGGGATCGCCAGACCCATCAGGAACACCCCGTTGGCCAGCTTGAGGAACCGGCTGCCGACACCGCGCACGATCGCGTAGGCGGCCATGAACGAGATCAACGTAGCCGGGATCACCGCACCGGCGGTGACGAAGACGCTGTTCATGAAGTACAGGGCGAAGTTGCTCTCGATGACCACCTGGTAGTTCTCGAAGGTGAACTCGGTCGGTGGCTTGAGGGGGTTGGTGATGAAGTAGTTCGCCTGCGTCTTGAAGCTGGTGATGACGACCCAGTAGATCGGCAGCATCACCACGATCAGCCAGATCCAGCCGAGGCTGCCGCCGACCCAGTTGAGTTGGTGCAGCCGGCGCGCCCGGGGTTTCCGGTGGCCGTGGGGCGAGGGCCGGCGGCTCGCCTCGGTCCCCGCCGGGGCGGGAGTCATGGTTGCCACCTCAGGCTCCTTCCATCTGGCTGTCGTCGGCCCGGCCGCCGATCCGCCGCAACAGCAGCGAGAGGCCGAGTCCGACCAGGACCAGGATCACGGCTATCGCGCTGGCCGGGCCCATCAGGTCGGCCTGGAAGCCGAGCCGGTACATCTGCAGCGCGAGGGCGCGGGTGGCGTCGCCGGGACCGCCGGCGGTGAGCACGTAGATGAGGTCGAAGAAGGTCAGCGAGCCCACCACCATCAGAGTCGACGATGTGATGATCGTGAACTTGATCTGCGGCAGGGTGATGCTGAAGAACTGCCGGACCCGGCCGGCCCCGTCGATCTGCGAGGCCTCGTACATCGATTTCGGGATCTGCCGGACCGCGCCCTGGTAGATCAGCGAGTGGAACGGGATGTACTGCCAGGAGACCACGAAGATCAGCACTCCGATGGCCAGGTTGGCCTGGCCCAGCCAGTCCTGGTTGAGCGCGTCGATCCCGAGGCCCGCGCCGAGCCCGAAGTTGGGGTCCAGCAGAGCCTTGTAGGTGATCGCGATGGCGGCGGAGCTGAGCAGCAGCGGGATGAAGTAGAACACCGCGAGGAAGCCGCGGTAGCGGCTCTGACGGGCCATGAACGTGCCGAGCAGGATCGAGAGCGGCGTCTGCACCAGCCAGGACAGTGCCATGATCAGGAAGGTGACCCACAGCGAGTTCGGCAGGCCGGGATCGGTGAGGGCCGCGCGCCAGCTGTCCAGGCCGGAGGGCACGATCTCGTTGTAGCCGTTCCAGGTGGTGAAGCTGAGCGCGAGCACCCCGAGCAGCGGGATGATCCCGAAGAACACGAACATGCCGAAGGCGGGCAGAACCATCCACACGACGGAGCCGCCCCGCCCGCCGCCGGATCTGGTGGGCTCCTGCACCCGTGCGGCGGGCGGAGCGAGCATCGTCATTTGCCGATGACCCCGTTCATGCTGTCCACCCACTCCTGCGGGCTCATCTTCTGCTGGAACAGGTTGGCGATGTTGTTCAGCAGCGTCTCGGCGGCGGTCGGGCTCAGCGCCTGGTCCCATGACTGCGCGAAGGTCTTCGCACCGGACGCGATGGCGGACACGTCCTTGAGGAACTGCGCCTCGTCGCCGGTGAAGAGGCTGTCGCTGTTCTTCAGAACCGGCACGCCGCCGGACTTGACCCAGCCCGCCTTCTCCTCCTCGTCGACCAGGGTGGTGGCGAAGAACTTCTTCGCCGTCTCCTTGGCCTCAGGGGTCGCCTTGGAGGAGATCGAGAGGTACTGGCCGGGGTTGCCGACGGTGTTGCTCTCGTCGCCCTTGCCGCCGTCGATCGGCGGGAAGTTCATCCAGCCCAGGCCGCCGTCGGCGACGAACTTGCCGCCGTTGGCCTTCTGGATCCCGTACGACCAGGTGCCGTGCAGCATCATCGCGGCCTTGCCGGTGTAGAGCAGCGCCTGGTCGGCGTTGGCGTCCGCGGCGGTGGAGGAGAAGCCCCGCTGGAAGGCGTTCATCTTCACCAGGTCCTGGATCTTGGTCAGCATGTCCAGGACGGCCGGGTCCGACCAGGCGTTCGCCTTGCCGGCGAAGACGTTGTCGAACACCTCGGAGCCGGCCTGGCGGTCGAGCATGAACTCGAGCCACATCATGTTGGTCCACCGGGACTGTCCGGCGAGCGAGAACGGCGCGATGCCCTTGGCGTTGAACTTCGGGATGAGGTCGAGGATGTCGCCGTACGTCTGCGGGGGCTGCACGCCGACCTGGTCGAAGACCTTCTTGTTGTAGAAGAGGACGATCGGCTGCACGGTCTCGACGGGCATCGCGTAGACCTTGCCGTTGACCGTGCCCGCGCCGAACGACGACGGCAGGATCTTGTCCTTGACGGCGGCGTTCTTGGCGAGCCAGTCGGTCAGGTCCTCGACCTGGCCCGCGTCCACCCAGCTCTTCAGGCCGCCGCCGCCCCACCCCCAGATCATCGTGGGGCCCTGGCCGGCGCCGATCGAGGTCTTGATCTTCGCCTTGTAGGCGTCGTTCTGGAAGAACTCCCCGGCGATCTTGGTGTCGGGGTTGGCCTTGTTGAACCGGTCGACGGCCGCCTTGCGGATCGGCTCACCCGGCAGGCCGCTGAGCGACCAGTACGTGGCTCCGCCCTTGGCGGCAGTACCACCGGTGTCCTTCTCCTTGGGCCCGGAACTGCCACACGCGGTCAGGGCCGCGCCGGCCGCGGCGCCCGCCGAAAGGCTGAGGAAGTTTCTGCGCTTCACGCTGGTCTCCGTACTCGAAGCAGCCGCGGTGGGGCGGCTGGGCGATATGGCGATGGCCGCCACCCTCGAGTTCCGGAACTTTCCGGAACTTTCGAGTGACAGCCGCAAATTAACGCGAGGTTTCGTTAACGTAGGGTTTCGCCGTGAGGAGTGTCAAGACTCTTGCCTGAACCGTGCCCGGAGCGCCAGAGTTAGCGGGGCCGGTGGGCGCGTCACCGTCCGGCGCGGCCCGCCGGCCCGCCGCCCAGCGGTACCGAAAGTTTCGGAGGTTTCGTTGATCAATCAGCCCTGGCAGGACCCGGCGCTGCCGGTCGCCGCCCGCGTGGAGGCCCTGCTCGCCGCCATGACGCTGGAGGAGAAGGCCGCCCAGTTGGGCAGCAGATGGCTCGGAAAGGACAAGGGCGCCACCGGCCCGGCCGGCCCCGAACCGGAGACCGACCACGCGGTCGCCCCGATGGAGCACGAGTTCAGCGGCGGCCCGGCACTGGAGGACGCCAGCCGCCACGGGCTCGGTCAGCTCACCCGGATCTACGGCAGCTACCCGATCACCGTCTCCGAGGGCACCGCCGAGCTGGTGCGCCAGCAGCGCATCGTGATGGCCTCGTCCCGGCTGGGCATCCCGGCGGTGGTGCACGAGGAGTGCCTGACCGGGTTCACCATGCACGGCGCGACGGTCTACCCGTCCGCGATCGCCTGGGGCGCGACCTTCGACCCCGAGCTGATCGAGCGGATGGCCACCGCCATCGGGCGCGACATGGCCGCGCTCGGCGTGCACCAGGCGCTCGCTCCGGTGCTCGACGTGGTCCGCGACTACCGGTGGGGCCGGGTCGAGGAGTCCATCGGCGAGGACCCCTATCTGGTCGGCGCGGTCGGGGCGGCGTACGTCCGCGGGCTGCAGAGCGCCGGGGTGATCGCCACCCTCAAGCATTTCGCGGGTTACTCCGCCTCGCGCGGCGCCCGCAACCACGGGCCGGTGCCGATGGGCCGCCGCGAGTTGCTCGACGTGATCCTGCCGCCGTTCGAGGCCGCGGTCCGTGAGGGCGGCGCCGGTTCGGTGATGAACTCCTACGCCGACGTCGACGGGGTGCCGGCCGGCGCCGACCCCTGGCTGCTCACCGAGCTGCTGCGCGACGAGTGGGGCTTCACCGGCACGGTCGTCTCCGACTATTGGTCGGTCCCGTTCCTGGCGAGCATGCACGGCATGGCCGCGGACAGCGGCGGCGCCGGCGCCCGCGCGCTGGCCGCCGGCATCGACGTGGAGCTTCCGGACACCATCGGGTACGGCGCCGAGCTGGTCGGCCGGGTCCGCGCCGGCGAGGTCGCCGAGTCCCTGGTGGACCGCGCGGCCCGCCGGGTGCTCACGCAGAAGGCGGAACTGGGCCTGCTCGATCCGGAGTGGACCCCGGAGGCCTCGGTGGCCGGCGCCGACGAGGTGCTGCTCGACTCCCCCGCCAACCGGGCGCTCGCCGCCGAGATCGCGGAGCGCTCGATCGTGCTGCTCGACCCCGGTTCGGCGCTGCCGCTGGCCGGCACCGGCCGGATCGCGGTGGTCGGGCCGTGCGCCGACGACGCCCGCACCTTCCTGGGCTGCTACGCGTTCCCCAACCACGTGCTCCCCCGGTACCCGGGGGTCAAGCCCGAGATCGAGCTGCCCACGGCGGTCGAGGCGCTGCGCGCCGAGTTGCCGGGCGCCGAGATCGGGTACGCCCCCGGTTGCGCCGTCGACGGCGCCGACCGTTCCGGGATCCCCGCGGCGGTCGCCGCGGCCGCCGGCGCCGACGTGTGCCTGGCGTTCGTCGGCGACCTGGCCGGCCTGTTCGGCAACGGCACCTCCGGTGAGGGCTGCGACGCCGCCGACCTGCGCCTGCCGGGTGTGCAGGCGGAGCTGCTCGACGCGCTGCTGGCGACCGGCACTCCGGTGGTGGTGGTGGTGGTCTCCGGCCGGCCGTACGCGCTGGGTGAGGTGGCCGGCCGGGCCGCCGCCCTGGTGCAGGCGTTCATGCCCGGCGAGGAGGGCGGGCCGGCGCTCGCCGGAGTGCTGTCCGGCCGGGTCCAGCCCGGCGGCCGGCTGCCGGTGCAGATCCCGAGGGACCCGGGCGGTCAGCCCGGCACGTACCTCCAGCCCCGGCTCGGTGCGGTGCACACCGGCACCAGCAACCTCGACCCCACCCCGTTGTTCGCGTTCGGCCACGGCCGCTCGTACACCACGTTCACGGTGGGCGATCTGCGGATCCCACAGACCCGGGTGCCCACCGACGGCGAGTTCACCGCGACGGTGCGGGTCCGCAACACCGGCGACCGGGCCGGCTCCGAGGTGGTCCAGCTCTATCTGTCCGACCCGGTCGCGGAGGTCACCCGTCCAGTGATTCAGCTTGTCGGGTTCCGGCGCGTCGAGCTGGACGCCGGCGCCGCCGCGGACGTCACGTTCCGGGTGCACACCGACCGGACGGCTTTCACCGGCCGCGACCTGCGGCGCTTCGTCGAGCCCGGTGAGCTGCGGATCCTCGCCGGCACCTCGGCCGCCGACCTGCCGTGCGAGGCGGTGGTCGAGCTGACCGGCCCGGCGCGCCCGGCCGGCTCCGGCCGAGTCCTGTCGACCCCGGTGGAGGTGCGCCGGGCTGATTCGTGAGCGGCCACGCAGACACTAGGCTGCTGCTGTGCCCTCACGCATCAACGACGACGAGCGGCTGCGCAGGCTCGAAGCGGTCACCGATGCGACGCTGTCCCGGCTCGACGTCTCCGATCTCCTCGATGAGCTGCTGGACCGGGTGCGCGATCTGCTGGACGTCGACACCGCGGCGATCCTGCTGCTCGACGAGCACGCCCGGCAGTTGGTCGCCACCGCCGCGAAGGGTCTGGAGGAGGAGGTGCGGGCCGGGTTCCGCGTGGCGGTCGGACGGGGTTTCGCCGGGCGGATCGCCGCGACCCGGCGCCCGGCCTGGATCGCCGACGTCACCGGCGCCGACGTGATCAACCCGATACTGCTGGAGAAGGGCATCCGGTCGCTGCTGGGCGTACCGATCATGGCCGGGACCGACCTGGTCGGGGTGCTGCACGTCGGCTCACTGAGCCGCCGCGAGTTCGACGGCGACGACGTCAAACTGCTGGAGTTGGTGGCCGACCGGGCCGCGGTGGCCGGCCGGATCCGGTCGGCGAAGATCGACCAGACGGCCGCGCTGGCGCTGCAGCGCAGCCTGTTGCCGGCCCGGCTGCCCGAGGTGCCCGGCGTCGACCTGGCCGCCCGCTATGTGCCCGGGCACGCGTTCGGCATCGGCGGCGACTGGTACGACGTCTTCACCCTGCCGTCCGGCTGGCTGGGCGTGGTGATCGGCGACGTCTCCGGGCACGGGCTGGCCTCGGCCGTGGTGATGGGCAGGATCCGCAGCGCGCTCCGGGCGTACGCCCTGATCTGCGACGATCCGGCCGAAGCGCTCACTCTGCTGAACCGTAAGGTGCACGCTTTCGAGGCGGGCAGCCTCACCACCGCGCTCTACGCGATGGTGAGCCCGGGCCGCGACCGGGTGCTGGTGTCGTCCGCGGGCCATCTGCGCCCGATCCTGGCCGCGCCCGGCCGCCCGGCCGTGCTGGCCGGGATTCCGGTGGACCCACCGCTCGGGCTGGCTCGCCCGGGTGCGCCCCGGCGCAGCACCGCGCTGACGTTGCTGCCCGGCGCGGTGCTGTTCTGTTACACCGACGGTCTGGTGGAGCGACGCGGGGAGGTGATCGACGACGGTCTGGACCGGCTGATCGCCACGGTTCGGGCCGGCACGGCGGAGGAGGTCTGCGCTACCGTCATGGCGGAGGTGTCGGACGAGTCGCCGACCGACGATGTCGCGGTTCTGGCGGTGCGCCGCCCGGGTTGACCGCCGGCCGTCACCGTTCGACGGCAACCTCACGCCGGCCCCTGTTTTCGTGCGGAAATATAGCTGTGCACTCTTGTTCACAACGGATTCAGCGGAAAAGATGGGGCCGATCGCGCTGATACCACATCTGGAGGCCGGATGACCGCCAAGTCGGTACTGCACAACCTCATCGGGGGCGAGGCCGTCGCGCCCGTCGAGGGGCGGTACGAGGACCTCATCGACCCGTCCACCGGCGAGGTCTTCGCCTCGGCGCCGGTGTCCGGGGCCGAGGACGTCGACCGGGCCATGACGGCCGCGTCGGCGGCGTTCGCGCAGTGGCGTGACACCACCCCCGGCGAGCGGCAGCGGGCGCTGCTGAAGTTCGCCGACGCGATCGAGGCCCGCTCCGACGAGCTAGTCGCCGCCGAATCGCGGAACACCGGCAAGCCGCTGGGCCTGACCGCCAGCGAGGAGCTGCCGCCGGCCATCGACCACCTGCGGTTCTTCGCCGGCGCCGCCCGCGTGCTGGAGGGCCGCTCCGCCGGGCAGTACATGAACGGCTTCGAAAGTTATGTGCGGCGCGAGCCGATCGGCGTCTGCGCCCAGGTCACCCCGTGGAACTATCCACTGCTGATGGCGATGTGGAAGATCGCACCGGCGCTCGCGGCGGGCAACGCCGTGGTGCTCAAGCCGTCCGACACGACCCCGGTCACCAGCGTGCTGCTCGCTGAGATCGCCGCCGAGTTCCTGCCGGCCGGTCTCTTCAACGTGGTCCTCGGCGACCGCGACACCGGGCGCGCCCTGGTCACCCACCGGACCCCGCAGATGGTGTCGATCACCGGCTCGGTGCGGGCCGGCATGGAGGTGGCCGGCAGCGCCGCCGCCGACCTCAAGCGCACCCACCTCGAACTGGGTGGCAAGGCCCCGGTCGTGGTCTTCGACGACGCCGACGTGGAGGCGGCCGCCTCGGCGATCGCCGAGGCGGGCTACTTCAACGCCGGCCAGGACTGCACCGCCGCCACCCGGGTGCTGGTCGCCCCCGGCATCCACGACGACTTCGTGGCCGCGCTCGCCGCGCAGGCCCGTGGGATCAGGACCGGCCCGCCGGACGACGAGGACGTGCTCTACGGCCCGGTCAACAACGCGAACCAGCTGGCCCGGGTCAGCGGTTTCATCGACCGGCTGCCCGACCACGCGACGCTGCGGGCCGGCGGCGCGCGGGTCGGCGACCGCGGCTTCTTCTACGCGCCGACGGTCGTCTCCGGCCTCCGGCAGGACGACGAGATCATCCAGAACGAGGTGTTCGGCCCGGTTATCACCGTGCAGAGGTTCGACGGCGAGGACGAGGCGGTCGCCTACGCCAACGGCGTGGAGTACGCCCTGGCCTCCAGCGTCTGGACCTCCGACCACGGCCGGGCGATGCGGATGACGCAGCGCCTCGACTTCGGCTGCGTGTGGGTCAACTGCCACATCCCGCTGGTCGCCGAGATGCCGCACGGCGGCTTCAAGCACTCCGGGCACGGCAAGGACCTGTCGGTGTACGGGTTCGAGGACTACACCCGCATCAAACACGTCATGCACAACGTGGGGGCCTGACGTGAGCCTGTCTGCGGATCTGCACAAGCGCCGGCTGTCGGCGGTCGCCAAGGGCGTCGGCTCGGTGGTGAACGCCTACGTCGACCACGCCGGCGGAGGCACGATCACCGACGTCGACGGCCGGGAGTGGATCGACTTCGCCTCCGGGATCGCGGTCACCAACGTGGGCAACGCCGCGCCCCGGGTGGTCGAGGCGATCCACCGGCAGGCCGAGCGCTTCACCCACACCTGCTTCATGGTGGCGCCCTACGAGTCCTACGTGGCGGTCTGCGAGCAGCTGATCGAGCTGACGCCGGGCACGTTCGAGAAACGGGCGGCGCTGTTCAACTCCGGCGCCGAGGCGGTGGAGAACGCCGTCAAGATCGCCCGGCACGCGACCGGGCGGCCCGCCGTCGTGGTGTTCGACCACGCCTACCACGGCCGGACCAACCTGACGATGGCGCTGACCGCGAAGAACATGCCGTACAAGCACCGGTTCGGCCCGTTCGCTCCGGAGGTCTACCGGGCGCCGATGTCGTACCCGCTGCGCGACGGCGGGCTGAGCGGCGCGGAAGCGGCCCGCCGGGCGATCGACGTGATCGAGAAGCAGGTCGGCGGGTCCAACGTGGCGGCCGTGCTGATCGAGCCGATCCAGGGCGAGGGCGGCTTCGTCGTACCCGCGAAGGGTTTTCTCCCGGCGATCGCCGCGTGGGCGAAGGCGAACGGCGCGGTGTTCATCGCCGACGAGATCCAGACCGGGTTCGCCCGGACCGGGCAGTGGTTCGCCTCCGAGGACGAGGGCGTGGAGCCCGACCTGATCACCACGGCCAAGGGAATGGGCGGCGGCCTGCCGATCGCCGGGGTGACCGGGCGGGCCGAGCTGATGGACGCGGTGCACGCCGGGGGCCTCGGCGGCACCTACGGCGGCAACCCGATCGCCTGCGCGGCCGCGCTGGCCGCCATCGAGACCATGCGTGAGCTGGACCTGAACGCCGCGGCCCGGCGGATCGAGTCGGTGCTCAGGCCTGCACTGGAGGAGATCGCCGCGGGTGACCCGGGGATCGCCGAGGTGCGCGGCCGCGGGGCGATGATCGCGATCGAACTGGTCCGGGGCGACGGCGAGCCTGATCCGACCCGGACAGCGTCGGTGTCGAAGGCCTGCCACGAGGCGGGGCTGCTCACGCTGACCTGCGGTACCTACGGCAACGTGCTGCGGTTCCTGCCGCCGCTGGTGATCACCGACTCCGACCTGCACCGCGGCCTCGACATCCTCCGCCGCGCGCTGCGCACCTGACGGGCGACCCCTTTGCTTACGTCAAGCGTTCCAGGGAAGAATCGCGCCGTGACGGACGTGACGCTGGACGACACCAACAAACTCATCATCGAGCACCTGCAGCGCGATGGCCGCATGTCGTACGCCACGCTGGCGAAGACGATCGGCCTGTCGGAGGCCGCGGTGCGCCAGCGCGTGCAGCGGCTGCTCGACAACGGGCTGATGCAGATCGTCGCGGTCACCGACCCGCTCACCCTGGGCTTCGCCCGGCAGGCCATGGTCGGCCTACGGGTCAACGGCGACCTGCGGACCATCGCGGACAAGATCGCGGAGGTCCCCGAGGTCGACTACGTGGTGATCTGCGCCGGGCGGTACGACCTGCTGGTCGAGCTGGTCTGCACCGACGACGAGCACCTACTCGACATCCTCAACGAGAAGGTGCGCACGATCGAGGGCGTCAGCGCCGCCGACACCTTCATGTATCTGCGTCTGGCCAAACAGACCTACGCCTGGGGGACTCGGTAGAGCCGGTGGACAGCCCCTCCTTCTGGCTCGACAGCCTGGGCCCGATCGAGAGGCGCCCGCCGCTCGCCGGAGACCTCGAAGCCGACGTGGCCATCGCCGGCGGCGGGTACACCGGGCTGTGGACCGCGTACTACCTGGCCAAGGCCGACCCGGGCCGGAGGGTCGTCGTCCTCGACGCGGAGTACTGCGGGTTCGGCGCCTCCGGCCGCAACGGCGGCTGGGCGTCCGGCCTGTTCCCGGTCCCGGAGGCGAAGCTCGCCCGGCGGTACGGCCCGGACGCGGCCGCCGCCATGCACCGCGCGCTCGGCGACGCCGTCGACGAGGTCGGCCGCGCCGCCGCGGCCGAGGGAATCGACTGCGACTATGCCAAGGGCGGCACGATCTCCCTGGTCCGCGGCCCGGCTCAGTTGCGCCGGGCGCAGCGTGACCCCGGCTTCATCGACGCCGAGAAGGCGACGGCGATCTGCGCGGCGACCGGGGTGCTCGGCGGCCTCTACAGCGAACACTGCGCGGCCCTGCACCCGGCCAAGCTGGTGCGTGGCCTGGCCGAGACGGTCGAGCGGCTCGGCGTCACCGTCCACGAGGGCACCCGCGTCCAGCGGATCAAGACCGGGCGGATCACCACCGACCGGGGTACGGTGCGCGCCGGCACCGTGGTCCGGGCGCTGGAGGGCTACACCGCGGGACTGGCCGGGCACCGGCGCGACCTGGCCCCGGTCTATTCGCTGATGATCGTCACCGAGCCGCTGCCGGAACGGTTCTGGCAGCGGGTGGGGCTGGCCCGGCGGGAGACGTTCACCGACGAGCGGCGGCTGGTGATCTACGGCCAGCGGACCGCCGACGACCGGCTCGCGTTCGGCGGGCGCGGGGCGCCGTACCACTTCGGGTCGCGGATCCGGCCGGAGTACGACCGGGTGCCGGAGGTGTTCGAGGCGTTGCGGGCGACCATCACCGAGTTGTTCGGGATCGATCCGCCGATCGCCTACCGCTGGGGTGGCCCGCTCGGCGTCCCCCGCGACTGGATGCCATCAGCCGGCCTGCGGGGCGGGGTCGCCTGGGCGGGCGGTTACGTGGGCGACGGCGTGGCGGCGGCGAACCTCGGTGGGCGTACCCTCGCTGATCTGATCCTGGGCCGCGACAGCGACCTGACCCGCCTGCCGTGGGTGAACCACCGCTCACGCCGGTGGGAACCGGAGCCGGCCCGCTGGCTCGGCATCAACGTGGGCCTGCGGGCCACCGCCCTGCTGGACGCGATCGACCGCCGCCGCACGGCGTAGCCCCGGCCAAGGGAGGCGATCGGCCGCCGCCGGGCGGCGTAGCCCCGGGCGAGGGACGCGATCGATCGCCGTCGGGCGGTGTGACGCCGGTCAGGGCCCGGCCAGCGGCAGCCGGACGCACACGATCGTGCCCGACGGCCGGTTGTCGGACAGGGTGATGCTGCCGCCGTGCAGCAGGATGACCGCCCGGGCCAGACTCAGGCCCAGCCCGCTGCCGGTGGTGCCGTGGTGGCGGACGTTGCTGCCGCGGAAGAACCGGTCGAAGACGCGGTCCTGCTCCTCCGCCGGGGTGCCGATGCCGCTGTCGGCGATGCACAGGTCCGCCATCGTGTCGTCGGCGCGCAGGGTGATGTGGATCGGCGCGCCCGGTGGGCTGTACCGGACCGCGTTGGAGAGCAGGTCGTCGACGACCTGGCGGAGCCGGCCGGTGTCGCCGGGCAGGTGCAGTTCGGCCGGCAGCTCGGTGACCAGGGTGAGCCGGTCGCCTTTGAGCCGCAGGTCGGTCACCGCGTCGGCGAGCAGCGCGGCCAGGTCGACCTCGCCGAGGTCGAGCCGCAGATGCCCGCCGTCGAGGCCGGCCAGGTCGAGCAGGCTGTCCGCGATCCGCTGCAGCACGGCCGCGTTGCGGGCGATCACCTGGGCCATGTGCCGGACGTCCGGGTCCAGGCCGGCGGCCTCCTCGGCGAGCAGGGTCGCGTTGGCGGTGATCGAGGTGAGCGGGGTGCGCAGCTCGTGCCCGACCAGGTCGACGAAGTCGCCCTGGGCGCTGGCGAGCTGACGGGACAGCTCCTCGGCCCGGCGCTGGGCGACGAAGATGCCGATCTGCGCCGCCACCCCGTCCAGCAGGACGGTGAGCAGGTCGGGCTCGTACTCCTGGGTGCCGGCGTAACAGGTGAGCACTCCGAGCAGGGTGCCCCCGTCGCGCACCGGGACCGCCAGCGCCGTCCGGACCCCGCGGCGCAGGCAGATCTGCACCCGCTCGCGCTCGTGGGCGGTGCGCAGGTCGGCGCTGAGGGCGATGTCGGGCACCCAGATGGGCTGGCCGCTCTCCCAGACCCGGCCGGTGATGGCCTGCCCGCGCACCGGGGTGTGCCCGAAGAAGCCCTCGGGGTCGAGGCCGGACGAGTCCCAGTGCCCGACCGACTGGAGCATCCCGGTGGCGTGGTCGATCAGGAACAGTTCGGCCGACGGCCAGCCCAGCGTGGCGGTGACGGCCCGGAGCACCCCGGGCGCGGCCTCGGCGGCCGTCCGGCTCTTCTTCAGGGCGTGCTCGACGGCGATGTGGCAGTTGCGGAACCGCTCGACCCGGCGCAGCGCGGTGACCTCGTGGGCGACGGCGACCGCGCCGAGCCGCTCGTCGTCCGGGCCGGGGATGGGTTGCGCGCTGGTGTTGAAGATCCGCAGGCGGTGGCCGGGCCGGCGGACCAGCACGTCCTCGGAGACGACGTACTCCCCGTGGAGAGCGCGGAACAGCGGCGTCTCCGAGCGTGACATCGGCCGGTGGTCGGGTGTGGTGAGCAGGCGGTGGGCCTGCTCGTCGAAATCGGGTGGCAGCGGACCGTCCGGTCCGAAGCCGGCGGTCTCCCGCATCGCGCGGTTGGCGAAGACGACCCGGCCGTCACGGTCGCAGGCGATCACTGCGGCGTCCATGCTCTCCAGCAGCGCGCCGAGGAACGCGCCGTTGTCCAGCGCGGCCGCCGCCTCGCCCAGCACCAGCATGACCCGCCCGATTCTTCCGACCGAGGCCCGTGGTCACGGGCTTCCCGCCCCCATACCCAATACAGACTATTTCATACCGAAACCGGCATATCCGCAGGACATCTGCTATCGGCCGCGTCATGATCGTGCGGCCCGATCGTGACCAGTTCCTCCATGGTCGCCAGCAGTTGGTCGTTGGGGCAGGGCTTGAGCAGGATGGCGCAGACCTGAGCGGATCCGGCCCGCGGGTCGCCGGGACGGAGGTGGCCGCTGAGGATCGCGATGGGAATGTGCCGGATGTCGCCGTCGGGATGACTGCGGATCGCCTCGATCAACTCCCACCCGTCCATCACCGGCATGCCGAGATCGGTGAGCACAACGTCCGGCCGTCGCTCGACGATCGTCTCGAAAGCTGCCCGTCCGTCCGATGCCCGAAGCACCGTCATTCCGGTTCGCTTGAACACTCTGACAAGCACGAGGGCGATGTCCTCGTCGTCCTCAGCGATCAGCAATACGGCCATGTCAGCTCCGTCGGCAGTCCGTTCCCCCAGCATGCGCCAGCCCGGTACAAGGCGGGGCGGGAACCGGACAATTACCGTCACCGATATGCCGGTGGCCGCGAACCCCGCGTTCGCCTTCCGGACAGCTCGCCGGCGCACCGATGACGGCCACACCTTTCGACCACCGAGGAGTACGGAAATGCGACCACGCTCCCGCCTCGCCGCGCTGGGCGCCGTCGCCGTGCTCACCCTGGCCGTCATCCCGGTCTCGGCGCCGGCGGCGAAGACGATCAGCGGGCACCCCGTCTACCTCGACGCCCGGCAGCCGGTCGAACGCCGGGTCGCCGACCTGCTGTCCCGGATGACCCTGGACGACAAGATCGGGCAGATGACCCAGGCCGAACGCACCCAGGTGGCCGGCGAACCCGGCCGGGTCACCGAGTGGCGGCTCGGTTCGGTCCTGTCCGGCGGCGGCTCCGTGCCCAGCCCCAACACACCGCAAGCCTGGGTCGACATGGTCAACTCGCTGCAGCGGGCGGCGCTGGCGACCCCGCTGAAGATCCCGCTGCTCTACGGCATCGACGCGGTCCACGGCCACGGCAACGCGCACGGCGCCACTCTGTTCCCGCACAACGTGGGCCTCGGCGCCACTCGCGACCCCGGCCTGGTCAGGCGCGTGTACCAGGCGACCGCCGAGGAGATGCGGGCCACCGGCATCCCGTGGAACTTCGCGCCCTGCGTCTGCGTCTCCCGCGACGAACGCTGGGGCCGCACCTACGAGAGCTTCAGCGAGAGCCCCGGCCTGGTGGCCGAGTTCGGCACCGCCATCGACGGGCTGCACGACGGCCACGTCCTCGCCACGGTCAAGCACTACGCCGGGGACGGCGACACCGAGAACGGCACCGGCGACAGCGGTTACGCCATCGACCAGGGTGTGACCGTCACCAGCCGGGCCGACTTCGCCCGCATCGACCTCGCCCCGTACGTCTCGGCCGTCAGCCGGCACGGCGTGCGCAGCGTCATGCCGTCCTACTCCAGCGTCGACTGGACCGAGGACGGCCCCGGCAACCCGGTCAAGATGCACGCCAGCCAGGAGCTGATCACCGGCACCCTGAAGGAGGAGCTCGGCTTCGGCGGCTTCGTGATCAGCGACTGGGAGGGCATCCACCAGATCCCCGACCCGTCCGGCGGCCCCGAACCCACCGCGTGGCAGGTGCGGACCGGAGTCACCGCCGGCATCGACATGTTCATGGAGCCGACCACCGCGCGCGAGTTCCAGCAGCACCTCAAGGAGGAGGTGCGCGCCGGACGGATCCCGGTGGCCCGGATCGACGACGCGGCCGGGCGGATCCTGCGGGTCAAGTTCCAGCTCGGGCTCTTCGAGAATCCGTACGCCACGCTCGGCGGGATCGGCACGGCCCCGCACCGCGCGCTGGCCCGCGAAGCCGTCGCGAAGTCGCAGGTGCTGCTCAAGAACGACGACCGCCTGCTGCCCCTGAAACCGGACGCCACGCTCTACGTCGCCGGGCGCAACGCCGACGACATCGGCAACCAGGCCGGCGGCTGGACCGTCGACTGGCAGGGCCGCAACGGCGACACCGTCCCCGGCGCCACCATCCTCGACGGCATCCGCGAGGTCGCCCCCGGCGCGACGGTCACCTACAGCGCCGACGCGTCCGCCCCGATCGGCGCCTCCGACATCGGTGTGGTCGTGGTCGGCGAGACCCCGTACGCCGAAGGGTTCGGCGACGTCGGCAGCCCCGCCTGGTCGCGGGGCAGCGCACAGCAGAAGGAGCCGAAACTCCTCACCCTGCAGCCGTCCGACAAGGCCGTCGTCGACAAGGTCTGCGACGCGGCCGCCGCCTGCGTGGTGCTGCTGGTCTCCGGCCGCCCCCAGGTGATCACCGACCAGCTCGGCGAGATCGACGCCCTGGTCGCCTCCTGGCTGCCCGGCAGCGAGGGCGCCGGCGTCGCCGATGTCCTCTTCGGCCGCCGGCCCTTCACCGGCAGACTGTCGATGAGCTGGCCGCGGTCGGTGGCCCAGGTCCCGGTCAACGTCGGCGACGCGACCTATCAACCCCTCTATCCGTACGGGTGGGGCCTGCGCACCGACGGCCGCGGCAACGCCGTGGACGCCGCCGTGGAACGTGCCGCCGCCGGGCAGGCGCCCGCCGGCTGGGAGAAGCTGCTCGCCGAGGCCGAACTCGCCGCGGAGGCCGGCGACACGACGCGGGCGGACGCGCTGCTGCGTCAGGTCTCCGGCTGACCGCCGGCACGACGCGGACGGACCCGGCGCGCAGCGACCGTTCATCGCTGGACGCCGGGTCCACGCCCCCGGTAGGCGACTTACCGGATCAGCGGCCGTTGCGACGGGCGTCGGCCAGGGTCTGACGCACCGTGTAGTAGGCGGGTTTCGGGCGGAAGTCGTCCCACATCACGGTCGCGGCGCCCTCAGCGGGGAAGAACACCGGCACCCAGGAGTACTTGTCGGTGAAGCCCCAGAGAGTGAACGAGTTGCAGTCGTCGACGGCCAGGCAGGCGTCCAGGACGGTCTTGTAGTACTGCGCCTGGACGGTCAGCTGCTCGGCGGTCGGCACGCTGCCCGCCGGCAGGTCCATCCGGACGTCGAGCTCGGTGATCGCGGTGTACAGCCCGAGGTCGTCGAAGCGCTGCAGAACGCCGCGCAGCTGCTCCGGTGCGCCGTAACGCGTGCTCAGGTGCGCCTGCGAGGCGAACCCGTGCAGTGGCACCCGGTCGGCGAGCAACTGCTTGGCCAGCGTCTCGTACGCGTCCACCTTGGCGCCGGGCCATTCCACGCCGTAGTCGTTGAGGAACAGCTGCGCCTTCGGGTCGGCCTGGTGCGCCCACCGGAAGGCGTCGGCGACGATGCCCGGGCCGAGCTCCCGGATCCAGATGTTCTCCTGCCGGTACTCGCCGTTCTCGTTGAAGATCTCGTTGGCGACGTCCCACTGATGGATCTGGCCCCGGTAACGGCCGACGACCGCGAAGATGTGCCGCTTGAGGATGGTCCGCAGCTCGGCCTTGGTGAAGGTGCCCTCGGCCAGCCACTCCGGGTTCTGGCTGTGCCAGAGCAGTGTGTGGCCGCGCACGACCTGGCCGTGCTGGCGTGCGAACCGGACGATCGCGTCGGCGGGGCCGAAGTCGTACCGGTCGCGCTCGGGGTGGATGAACTCCCACTTCATCTGGTTCTCCGGCGAGACGGAGTCGAACTCGCGCGCCAGGACCCGGCGGTAGGGGCGGTCGTGGGTGAACGGGTCCGGGTAGTCCTGCTCCAGATGGTGGCCGCCGCCGGCGACGGCGGCGCCGATGCGCAGATCACGGGGGGTGACACGGCGCAGCGGAGGGCTGGCGTGGCCGCCGTGCCCGCCGGCCGTGGCGGCGACCGCGGTCCCGGTCGTGCGCGCGGCCTGGACCGGCTGAGCGCCGATGGTGAGGAGCGTCGATGCGGCGAGGACGGCCACCGCGACGCGGGATGCCTTCGTCAAAGGTCACTCCTGGGGAATCGGGGAATGGGGGGCTCCGCACGATCGGGACGTGATCGCGCGCCAAGAGAGCGGGAGACAACCCGTACGCTAAGCCCGCGGAATTGACTCCGTCAATACGACAACGAAGATCTTCTTCGACCGCCCGGGACTCGGCTATATGCACGCCGCCACGCCCAGAGAACGCGCTCGGCCTGCCATGTCTGCTGGTAGAGGCCGTGTGCGACGGGCGGGACGGCCCCATCCACGACCCCGCGCGATTTCGCCCGACGATCCCGGAAATACCATTACTCCATGCGCGGCGGGGTTACGTCCACGCCATTCGCCAGAGCATTGATTTTCGGCCCGATAATTGCTTTCACCATGACGCCGGACGATTTACCGGCCGGACCGTATTCCGTCCGGCGGGCGACGGACCAGCGCGGATGCGGCTCCCCGGCCGGGCGAGCGCCATCTCGCCTTAGTCGCCGAAAGTTTCGAAGATTCGTCCCCGCGTACTATCGTGATAATGGGCTCCGACCGCGCTGTGACCTCTTCAGGGCGGCGCCAAGTTACGAAATTGCTCCGGAACTTTCTGGTCCACCGAGGCCGGCGTGGCGGCGTCATCGCGGTGGGACTCACGGCGCTCTGCGGGCCCGTACGAGATCGGGGTGTGAAAAGCGGCAGGGCGCGCCGGCGGTGACCGGCGCGCCCAGCCGCGGGGGGCGCCGACGGCCGAGGGCGGTGTGGGGCGCGGTGAGGTGCTCAGAGGCGGTTCTGGGCCTCGGTGAGGACCGAGCGGAGGATCTGCTCGATCTCGGCGAACTGGCTCTCCGTCGCGGTCAGCGGCGGGGCGAGCTGGATGACCGGGTCGCCGCGGTCGTCGGCGCGGCAGTAGAGGCCGGCCTCGAAGAGGGCGGTGGAGAGGAAGCCGCGGAGCAGGCGCTCGGACTCGTCGGCGTTGAAGGTCTCCTTGGTCGCCTTGTCCTTGACCATCTCGATGCCGAAGAAGTAGCCGTCGCCGCGGACGTCGCCGACGATCGGCAGGTCGAGCAGGCGCTCCAGGTACGACCGGAAGAGCGGGCTGTTCTTCTGGACGTGCTGGTTGAGGCCCTCGCGCTCCATGATGTCGAGGTTGGCGAGCGCGACCGCGGAGCCGACCGGGTGCCCGCCGTAGGTGATGCCGTGCGCGAACCAGTTGGCACCGGTCAGGAACGGCTCGGCCAGGCGGTCGGAGGCGATCATGGCGCCCAGGGGGACGTACCCGGAGGTGAGGCCCTTGGCGACGGTGATGATGTCGGGCTGGTAGCCGTACCTGTCGGCGCCGAAGTACTCGCCGAGGCGGCCGAACGCGCAGATCACCTCGTCGGAGACGAGCAGCACGTCGTAGCGGTCGCAGATCTCGCGGACCCGCTGGAAGTAGCCGGGCGGCGGCGGGAAGCAGCCGCCGGCGTTCTGCACCGGCTCGAGGTAGACCGCGGCGACGGTGTCCGGGCCCTCGAACTCGATCATCTCGGCGATGCGGTCGGCGGCCCACACACCGAACCGCTCCGGCGTCATGTTCTCGTCGGGGCGGCGGTAGTAGTTGGTGTTCGGCACGCGCATGGTGCTCGGCACCAGCGGCTCGAAGTCCTGTTTGAACGGCGGGATGCCGGTGATCGACAGGGCGCCCATCGAGCTGCCGTGGTACGCCACGGCACGGGAGATCACCTTGGTCTTCAGCGGCTTGCCGGTGTGCTTGAAGAAGGAGCGGGCGAGTTTCCACGCCGACTCGACGGCCTCGGAGCCGCCGGTGGTGAAGAAGACCCGGTTCAGGTCGCCGGGGGCCATGCCCGCCAGGCGGCCGGCCAGTTCGATGGCCTTGGGGTGGGCGTACGACCAGATCGGGAAGTAGGCCAGCTCGCTCGCCTGCTTGGCGGCGGCCTCGGCCAGCTCGTGCCGGCCGTGGCCGGTCTGCACCACGAACAGCGCGGAGAGGCCGTCGAGGTAGCGGCGGCCGGTGGAGTCCCAGACATAGCAGCCGTCACCGCGGGTGATCACCGGAACCGGGTTGTCCCGGTAGGCCGAGAGCCGGGTGAAGTGCATCCAGAGGTGGTCTCGAGCAGTGTCGGACAGGGCTTCCACGTCAGCGGGCGATCGGTCTGTCACGGGTATCTCTCCCACTAGTTCCAGATGTTGATCCGATACTGCCCACGGATTCCGTCGCGCACAAGAGCATTGACCACTATTTCCGCACGATTGCGCGACTGCGGCGACAGGCACCCGGACGCGGGAACGGACAGTGGCCCGGCGCCGAGGAGCGCCGGGCCACTGTCCGCTGTCGGTCAGGCGGCGACTCTCCTGCGGCCGGCCCGGATGTTCGAGATCACCGCGATCAGCACGCCACCCACGAAGATCATCGTGCCCATGACGTTGACCTGTGGCGGCAGGCCGACCCGGGTGGCGCCCCAGATCCACATCGGGAACGTCTGGGTCGTGCCCCCGGTGAAGTTGGTGATCACGAAGTCGTCGATCGAGAGGGCGAACGCGAGCATCACGCCGGAGAAGATCGCCGGCAGGAGGATCGGGAAGATCACCTTCCAGAAGGTGGTCCAGCCGCTCGCCCCGAGGTCGGCGGCGGCCTCCTCCAGGGAGCGGTCCAGGGTCATCACCCGGGCCCGGACCACGATCGCGACGAACGACACCGAGAACATCACGTGCGCGATCGTGATGGTCACCGGCCCCGGGCTGATCCCCACCGAGACGAACATGCTCAGCAGGGACGAGCCCATCACCAGCTCGGGCGAGGAGATCGCGGCGAACATCAGCAGGTTGAGCCCGCCGGACCCGCGGAACCGGAAGCGGCCCAGCGCGTACCCGATGCCGGTGCCCAGCGCGCCGGCGATCAGCGCGGTGAGCACCGCGATGATCAGCGACATCACCAGGGCGTCGGTGAGCGCCTCCAGGGCGAACACCTCGCCGTACCACTTGAGGGTGAAGCCCTGCCAGGTCTGGTTGTACCGGCCGCTCGGGTCGTTGAACCCGAACAGGATCATCACCGAGATCGGCACCACCAGCCAGCCGATCAGCAGCCAGGTGTAGGCGTGCATGACCTGCGCGCCGCCCAGGCGGAACCGGCCCCTCATCGTGCGGCCACCTTCATGACGTCCTCGGTGCCCAGCGACCGCGCGTAGGCGAAGATGCCGGCCAGCAGCAACGCCATCAGGGTGAAGGACAGCGCCGAAGCGGACGGGTAATCCGAACTGGACAGGAACTTCGACTGGATGACCTGGCCGAGCATCGTCGTCTCCGAGCTGCCGAGCAGTTCCGAGTTGACGTAGTCGGAACTCGCCGGGACGAAGGTCATCAGCACGCCGGCGAAGACGCCCGGCAGCGCCAGCGGGAAGACGACCTTACGGAACGAGGTGATCGGGGAGGCGTACAGATCTCGCGCCGCCTCGACCACGCGCGGGTCGATGCGCTCCAGGGCCACGTAGATCGGCAGCACCATGAAGGGCAGGAAGCTGTAGACCAGCCCGGCGATCACCGCGGTGGCCGAGCCGAGCACCTGGAAGTCGTCCGGCAGGATCCCGGCCTCCTTCAACGGGTGCAGCAGCACTCCGTCGTCGGTGAGGAGCATCCGCCACGAGATGGTGCGCAGGACGAACGACACGAAGAACGGCAGCAGGATCAGGAAGAGGTAGGTCGCCTTCCGCTTGCCCCCGTAGAAGGCGATCCAGTACGCGACCGGGAACGACATCACGATCAGAATGCCTGACGTGATGGCGCCGTACACCAGCGAGCGGATCAACTGGGTCTGGTAGTCGGCGATCGACTCCACGTAGTTCTGCCAGTGGCCGGTGAAGACGAACCCGTTGACGACGTCGCCTTCCTGCAACGACAACGACAGCATGGTGACCATCGGTACCGCGAAGAAGAGCAGGAGCCACAGCCCGCCGGGGAGAACGAGCAGATAAGGCGCGAGTGTACGTTTTACCCGGTCCATTTATTACCCCAGCACGATCGGTTGGAACACCCGCTCGAAGTCCTGCTTCTCCTCCGCGGTGTTGAAGTCGACGTAGTAGTGCAGCCGCTTGTACTCCGACTCGCCGGGGAAGACCAGCGGGCTGTCCGCGACCGCGAGCAGGGTTTCCTTGTCCTCGCCGGACGCCGCCGCCGCGTGCTTCTTCATCTGGGTCTGGGCGGCCGGGACCGGGCACACGTAGTTGATGTACTCGGCGAGGGTGGTGGAGTTCTCCAGGTCGTACAGGAAGTCCATCATCATGATGGCGTCGACCGGGTTCTGGGCGGTGACCGGGATCGTCATGTTGTCGGTCCAGATGGTGCCGCCCTCTTCGGGGATCACGAACTTGTAGTTCGTGCCGTCGGAGACGTTCTTCTGGAAGATGTCGCCGGACCAGGCCTGGGTGATCCAGACCTCGCCCTTGCCGAGCGCGTCGACGTATCCCTGGTCGTAGTAGTTGCGGACGATGCCGGCGTCCTTCTGCTCCTTGAGCTTGGCGGCCGCGGTCTTCCAGGCCGTCTCGTCGGAGTCGCCCGGCTTGAGGCCGGCGGCGAGCAGGCCGAAGTTGCCGAGCTCCTGGAGGTCCTTGAACATGCCGACCTTGCCCTTGAACGCAGGGTCCCAGAGGTCGGCGAGCTTGGTGATCGGACGCTTGATCTTGTCCGGGTCGTAGGCGATGCCGGTGATCCCGGACGCGTAGGGGATGCTGAAGACGTTGCCCGGGTCGTACGCGGAGGTGGAGTACGACTTGGCCGCGTTGGCGGCGTAGTTGGGCAGCTTCGCGTGGTCCAGCGGCGCCAGGAAGCCGGCGTCACGGAACTGGCCGAACTGGACCGAGTTCGTGATGACCATGAGGTCGTAACCGATCGACTGCCCGGCGGACAGTTGCGGCTGAACCTTGGCGAACCACGGGCCCATCTCCTGGATGACCTCGTCGTAGGTCACCTGAATGCCGGTCTTGGCGGTGAACTTCTTCAGTTCCGGCTGCTTCGGGTCCATGTAGAGCGGCCAGTTGGCGAAGTTGAGCTTGCCATTCTGGGTCTTGCCGCCCCAGAACTTCGCGACGGCGTCGGGGGCGATACTGGCCTGCGGCTTGCCCTTGCCCTCCACGCCACACGCGGCGAGGAACGCGCCCATCGCCGACAACCCGCCGAGGCGCAGCGCGTCGCGGCGGCCGAGCCGCGACTGCGTCATGCCTCGCAGGAGGGAGGGGTTCGGCTTGTTGGTCTGGAACATCAGACTCCGATCGGGTACGAGTGCTGCGGGGCCCAAGTGAGGAAGACGCGCTCACCGCGAGACGCGACGTCCTCTGCATCGTGAGCATTCTGATCGAAGACCACGAAGTCTGTTCCAGCGGTGGTCGCCACTGTGTAGTTCGTCGATGTGCCGTGGTACACGACCTCGGTGACGACGCCGGACAGAAGACTGCCGGTGACGTTGCCGGGGATCGTCCGGTGCAGGTCGATCTTCTCCGGGCGGACGGAGACCTCGATGTCGCGGCCCACACCGACGCCGGCCGGGACGGGCACCACGACGCGTTCGCCGGGGCCCTTGTCGATGACCGCGAGGCCCTGGTCGGCCCAGCTCACGCGGCCGTCGATGAGGTTGGAGGTGCCGATGAAACCGGCCACGAACCGGGTGGCCGGGCGTTCGTAGATGTCCCGCGGCGACCCGAGCTGCTCGATCAGGCCGCCGTTCATCACCGCGATCCGGTCGCTCATGGTGAGCGCTTCGCCCTGGTCGTGGGTGACGTAGACGAAGGTGATGCCCACCTCGCGCTGGATCCGCTTCAGCTCGATCTGCATCTGCTGGCGCAGCTTGAGGTCGAGCGCGCCGAGCGGCTCGTCCAGCAGCAGCGCCCGCGGGTGGTTGACCAGCGCCCGGGCCAGCGCGACCCGCTGCTGCTGGCCGCCGGACATCTCCTTGGGCTGCCGCTTCTCGTACCCGGTCAGCGAGACGATGTCGAGCATCTCGCCGACCCGCCGGTTGATCTCGGCCTTCGCGACCTTCTTGCGCTCCAGTCCGAAGGCGACGTTCTCCCGCACGTTCAGGTGCGGGAAGAGGGCGTACGACTGGAAGACCATGTTGACGTCGCGCTTGTTCGGCACGACGCCGGTCACGTCACGGCCGTCGAGGAACACCTTGCCGGCGGTGGGCTCCTCGAAACCGGCGATCATCCGCATCGTGGTGGTCTTGCCACAGCCGGAGGGGCCGAGCAGCGAGAAGAACTCCCCCTGTCCGATCGCCAGGTCCAGGCTCTTGACGGCGGGCACCGCCTCACCGTGCGACAGGTAGTCCTTGCGCACGCCGGCGAACTCGATCGCGGGATGGCCGGCGCGCAGCCCGCCACCGGGCGGCGCGCTCGTGGCGTGCGGGGGAGAAGTGGTCATCTATCACCTCTGAGCGGGGGCGGTGCGGGGTGGGATGGCGCGGGTCAGCCGTTGAAACTCATCACGTGCTTGATCCGGGTGTACTCCTCGAACCCGTACATCGACAGGTCCTTGCCGTAACCGGAGTGACCGTATCCGCCGTGCGGCATCTCGGAGACGAAGGGTAGGTGCGTGTTGATCCAGACCGCGCCGAAGTCCAGGCGCCGTGACACCCGCATGGCCCTACCGTGGTTCTGGGTCCAGACGCTGGCGCTCAGACCGAACCGGACGTCGTTCGCCCAGTGCACCGCCTCCGCCTCGTCGGCGAACGTCTGCACCGTGATGACCGGGCCGAAGATCTCGTCCTGGACCATCTCGTCCTGCTGGCGCAGGCCGGTGACGACGGTCGGCTCGAAGAAGTAACCACGATCACCGATCCGGCGCCCGCCGGCGGCCACCTCGGCGTGCGCCGGAGTGCGGTCCAGGAATCCGGTCACCCGGTCCAGTTGATTCACGTTGTTGACCGGGCCGAAGAAGGCGTCGGGGTCGCTGGGCGCGCCGACCTTCGTGGCGCGGGCGGCCTCGGCGAGCGCGGCGGTGAAGTCGGCGGCGATCCGCTCGTGCACCAGGACCCGGGTGGCGGCGGTGCAGTCCTGGCCGGCGTTGAAGAACCCGGCGCCGGCGATCGCGGTCGCGGTGGCGGCGATGTCGACGTCGTCGAAGACCACGACCGGGGCCTTGCCACCGAGTTCCAGGTGGACCCGCTTGAGGTCGGGCGCTGCCGCCGAGGCCACCTCCATGCCGGCCCGGGTCGACCCGGTGATCGACACGAACTGCGGAGTCGGGTGCGTGACCAGGGACCGGCCGGTGTCCCGGTCGCCGCAGACCACATTGAGCACACCCGGCGGCAGGAACTCGGCGGCGATCTCGGCCAGCAGCAGGGTGCTGACGGGGGTCGTGTCCGACGGCTTCAGCACCACCGCGTTGCCGGCCGCGATCGCGGGAGCGAACTTCCAGACGCCCATCACCATCGGATAGTTCCACGGGGTGATCTGTGCGCAGACGCCGATCGGCTCACGGCGTACGAAAGAGGTGTGCTCCGGCAGGTATTCGCCGGCCGCCTTTCCCTCCAGGATCCGCGCCGCGCCGGCGAAGAAGCGCAGTTCGTCGAGGATCGGGCCCATCTCCTCGGCGCGGGTCGCCTCCACCGGCTTGCCGGTGTTGCGGACCTCGGCCGCGACGATCTCGCCGGCCCGCGCCTCGATCGCGTCGGCGATCCGCAGCAGCGCCCGCTGCCGCTGCGCCGGGGTGCTGTCCCGCCAGATCTCGAAACCCTCGGCGGCGGCCGCCACGGCCACCTCGACGTCCCGGGGCGAGGAGACCGGCGCCCGCGCGTACGTCTCCCCCGTGCTGGGGTCGATCACCGGTGACGTGACGCCGTCCTCAGTGTCGGTGTAGGACCCGGCGATGAAATTGCGCAGCACGGGAACAGGAGTGCTCACAGGGGTTTCGGCCTTCCGGTCGTGGATCTTCTCACCGGGACTGGAGGGACCTTGTCACACCGGCGAGCGCGCTAGCAAGGGAATCCGAAGTAATTTCCAAAGCCGAAACGGAATCAGAATGCCTGACCCCGTTTCGGCAACGCATTCCGGGGTTTATCCGGTGTAGAAGGTGTCCGCCGTGGTCAGTGCCTCGTCCAGGATCGCGAGACCCTCACGCAGTTCCTCCGCGGTGATCGTGCACGGCGGCACCACGTGCAGCCGGTTGAAGTGCACGAACGGCCAGAGGCCCCGGTCCTTGCACGCGGCGGCCACGGCGTTCATCGGCGCGGCGGCCGGCCCGGCGGCGTTGAACGGCACCAGCGGTTCTCTGGTCGAGCGGTCGGTGACCAGCTCGATCGCCCAGAACACGCCCAGCCCGCGGACCTCGCCGATGCTCGGGTGCTTCTCGCGCATCGCCGCCAGTGAAGGGCCGATGATGTCGTCGCCGAGCGAGCGGGCGTGCTCGACGATCCCCTCCTCCTTGAAGATCTGCATGCTCGCCACCGCCGAGGCACAGGCCAGCGGGTGGCCGGAGTAGGTCAGGCCGCCCGGGAACGGCCGCTCCCGGAACGTCTCGGCGATCTCGTCGGAGATCACCACCCCACCCAGCGGCAGATAGCCGGAGTTGACACCCTTGGCGAAGGTGATCAGGTCGGGGGCGACGCCCCACCGGTCCACCGCGAACCACTCGCCGCACCGGCCGAAGCCCGCCATCACCTCGTCGGCGATGAACACGATGCCGAACTCGTCGCAGATCGCGCGCACGCCGGCCAGGTAGCCCGGCGGCGGCACCAGGATGCCGTTGGTGCCGACCACGGTCTCGATCAGGATCGCGGCGATCGTCGCCGGGCCCTCGAAGACGATGGTGTCCCGCAGGTGCTGCAGGGCCCGCTGGGTCTCCTGCTCGGGACTGCCGGAATGGAACGGCGACCGGTACGGGTACGGCCCCCAGAAGTGCACCACCCCGATCGCCACCGGCTCGTTCGGCCAGCGCCGCGGGTCGCCGGTCGCGGTGATCGCGGTCGCCGTCGAACCGTGGTAGCTGCGGTAGGTGGAGAGCACCTTGTGCCGGCCGGTGTGCAGCCGGGCCATCCGGATCGCGTTCTCGTTCGCCTCGGCGCCGCCGTTGGTGAAGAACACCTTGTTGAGGTCGGCCGGGGCGATCTCGGCGATCATCCGGGCCGCCTCGCCGCGCTTGTCGTTGGCGAAGGCCGGCGCGATGGTGGCCAGCTTGGCGGCCTGCTCCTGGATCGCCGCGATCAGACGAGGATGCTGGTGCCCGATGTTGATGTTGACGAGCTGGGACGAGAAGTCCAGATACCGACGGCCCGAGTAGTCCCAGAAGTGGCTGCCGAGCGCGCCGGCGACGGGCAGCGGGTCGATCAGGCCCTGGGCGGACCAGGAGTGGAAGACGTGCGCGCGGTCGTCGGCGCGCACCTGGGATTCAGCGCTCACGAAAACATCCTCAACGAGTCTGGGGGAAGCCGAGGTCGATCGCCGAGGTTCCCGGGTCCGGCCAGCGGGAGGTGACGACCTTGCCACGGGTGAAGAAGTGGATGCCGTCCGGGCCGTACATGTGGCTGTCGCCGAACAGCGACGCCTTCCAGCCGCCGAACGAGTAGTAGGCCACCGGCACCGGGATCGGCACGTTCACGCCGACCATGCCGGCGTCGACGTCGAACTGGAACTGCCGGGCCGCGCCGCCGTCACGGGTGAAGATGGCGGTGCCGTTGCCGTACTCGTTGTCGTTGACGAGCTGGACGGCCTCGGCGTAGGTGCCGACGCGGACGATCGACAGCACCGGGCCGAAGATCTCGTCGGTGTAGACCGTCATCTCCGGCGTGACGTTGTCGAGCAGCGTCGTACCCAGGAAGAAGCCCTCCGCCGGCAGTCCCTCGGCCTTACGCCCGTCGGCGACCACGGTCGCGCCCTGCGCGGCGCCGGCCGCGATGTATCCGGCCACCTTGTCGCGGTGCTGAGCGCTGATCAGCGGGCCCATGTCCACACCGGCGTCGGCGCCGTTGCCAATCTTGACCTTGGGCAGGCGGGCCTTGATCGCCTCGACGAGCGGGTCGGCGATCTCACCGACGGCCACCACGACGGAGATCGCCATGCAGCGCTCGCCGGCCGCGCCGTAGCCCGCGCTGATCGCCGCGTCGGCGGCCGCGTCCAGCTCGGCGTCCGGCAGGACGATCATGTGGTTCTTGGCGCCGCCGAGGGCCTGCACCCGCTTGCCGTGGGCGGTGCCGGTCTCGTAGATGTACTTCGCGATCGGCGTCGAGCCGACGAAGCTGACCGCCGCGATGTCCGGGTGCGTCAGGAGCGCGTCGACCGCCTCCTTGTCGCCGTTGACGACGGTGAAGACACCCTCGGGCAGGCCGGCCTCCTTCCACAGCCGCGCCAGGAACAGCGAGGCGGACGGGTCCTTCTCGCTCGGCTTGAGCACGAAGGCGTTGCCCGCGGCGATGGCGGTGGCGCACATCCAGAGCGGCACCATCGTCGGGAAGTTGAACGGGGTGACGCCGGCGACCACACCGAGCGGCTGACGGATCGAGTACACGTCCACGCCGGCGGCGGCCTGCTCCGAGAACGAGCCCTTCATCAGGTGCGGGATCCCGGTGGCGAACTCGACGTTCTCCAGGCCGCGGGCGATCTCACCGGCGGCGTCGGCGAGCACCTTGCCGTGCTCGGTGGTGACGATCGCGGCCAGCTCGTCCACGCTCGCGGCCAGCAGCTCACGAAACTTGAACAGCACCGCGGACCGCTTCGACAGGCTCGCCGCCCGCCACTGCTTCGCGGCCCGCTTGGCGATCGCGACGGCGCTGTCGACCTCGCCGGCGCCGGCCAGATCCACCTCGGCGATCTGCTCGCCGGTGGCAGGGTTGAAGACCGGGCCGACCCGGCCGGACTCGCCGGCACGCTCCGCGCCGCCGATCCAGTGCGCAATGTGAATCATGTGCCGAGATTATGTGACGACTCTGGACCGTACAATGCTCCGGTTGTACTGTCACAAAAATGTTCTACCTGGCCGTGATCGACCGGCTCGCCGAACCCACCGCACGCGGCCTGGCCGAAGCGGTCAGCCGCGCCGTCGGCGAGGGCGCCCTGCCCGGCGGGACGAAACTGCCGCCCGTGCGCTCGGTCGCCACCGAGCTGCGCCTCTCCCCCAGCACCGTCAACGCGGCGTGGCAGCTCTTGCGACGCGCCGGCGCCATCCGCACGGACGGGCGGCGCGGCACGGTCGTCGCCACCCCCGGTGCCGGCGGGCCCGGCCGCTATCGGGCCGCCCTGCGGCAGACCCCGGGGTTCGGGCTGGACCTGTCGACCGGAGTGCCGGACCCCCATCTACTGCCGCCGATACCGGACCTCCGCGGCCTCTCCCCCGCCCCGAGCAGCTACCTCGACGAGCCGGTGCTGCCCTCCCTCGCGGCCCTCCTGCGGGACCGCTGGCCCCATCCCGCGGAACGGCTGGCGATCTTCGACGGGGCGATGGACGCGATCGACCACGTCGCGTCGGCGCTGCTGCGGCTCGGCGACCTGGCGCTGGTGGAGAACCCGTGCTTCCCGCCCCTGCTCGACCTGCTGGAGACGCTCGGCGTGTCGGTCACGGGTGTCGGCACCGACGCCGACGGCATGCTCCCGGACCAGCTCGCGGCCGCCCTCGCCCGGCGTCCCGCCGCGGTCTTCCTGCAACCCCGGGCGCACAACCCCACCGGCGCGTCGTGGTCACCGCAGCGGGCTGCCGCGCTGTCCGCGGTCCTCGCCCGGCACCCGGCGGTGTACGTGGTGGAGGACGACTCGGCCGGCGACCTCGCCTCCGGGCCGCTCTGCTCGGTCGGGACCCATCTGCCCCGGCAGACCGTGCACGTGCGCAGCTTCTCCAAGTCGCACGGGCCGGACCTGCGGCTGGCCGCGGTGAGCGGGCCGGCCACGATCCTCGACCCCATCCTGGAGCGCCGGCTGCTCGGCCAGGGATGGACCAGCCGGCTGCTGCAGCACCTGCTGCTGACGATGCTCACCGACCCGGCGTCGATCACCGCGGTGGCGGCCGCCCGGGACGAGTACGCCCGGCGGCGCCGCCTGATCACGACCGGTCTCGCGGCCCACGGCATCGACCTGCCGGCCGGTGAAGGGCTGAACCTCTGGCTGCCGGTGGCCGACGAGCAGGCCGCCCTGCTGAGCCTGGCCAGCGCCGGGATCGGGGCGGCGGCGGGGACGGCGTTCGCGGTCGGGCCGGGCATGGCGCCGCACCTGCGGGTCACGGTCGGGCTAATCACCGACGACCACGCCGGGGTCGCGGAGCGCCTGGCGGCAGCGGCGCGGGCGGCCACCCAGGCGATCCCCCGCTGACACTCATCCATTGACGCACGACCCGTTGACGCACGACGGGTAGTCATGCGACAGTTTCGTCATGAGCACATGCGACACTCTGGCCATGGAGAAGGTCTCACTGGATGGCCATTCGGGTCCGTGGACCGAGGAGGAATTCCTCGCGCTCGACGAGTCCTTCAACAAGATCGAGTTGATCGACGGGAGCCTCTGGGTGACCCCGGAACCGAATCGGCGCCACAACGACATCGCTTCGGCACTCTCCACTCTTCTCCGCCCGCCCGCGCTGACCGCCGGCCTGCGAGTGCGCACGACAGTCAGCGTGCGCCTGGCCCCGCGAAGGATCGTCTCCCCTGACCTCGTCATCGAGAGGGAGCCGAGTGACCTCGTCTTCGGCGACGTGTCCGGTGTCGTTCTCACCTGCGAGGTGACCTCACCGAGCAACGCCGCCTATGACCAAAGCCTGAAGATGCAGGTTTACGCCGAGGCGGGGATCCCCTGGCACCTGCTCGCAGAACCGGACTTCGGGGACTACCGTTCGGTCTCCCTCCATCTGTTCCAACTACGCGACAAGCAATATGCCAAGGCGGCAACCGCCAAACACGGTGAAACACTGATCTCGGCCGACCCGATCCCGATGTCGCTCAGCACCAATTTTCTGATCGACTTCTGAGGGGATCACCTTCGTGTTCGATTCCGTGCTCGACCATTCACGGCCGTGGACCGCCGCCGAATACCTTGCGCTCGGCGAGACCATGAGCCGGGTCGACCTGATCCAAGGCGCGCTCTGGGCCGGCCCAGCCGGAGCAGGACCCCATCAAGCCATCGTCCTGCCCTTGATCGGCGCCATCCAATCGGCTGCGACAGATGCGGGCCTTCGTACCTACTACGGGGTCAACGTCTCGCTCCGGGCCGACACCATCGTCGGCCCCGATCTGGTGGTCACCTCCGACAAGCGCAATGTCGAGGTGACTGACGGTTCCGAGGTCGTCCTGCTCGGCGAGATCACCTCGCACGGCACCGTTCTCGTCGACAGAGTGCTCAGAAAACACCTCTACGCCGAAGCCGGCATCGACTGGTACCTGCTGGTCGAACCCGATCTGACCGCCTACCAGTCAGTCACGGTGCGGCTGTTCCGCCGGAAAGGGAGCCGCTATGTCCAGCACGCGGTCGCGATGCACGGCCAGACGCTCACCAGTGACGTGCCTTTCCCTTTCTCGGTGAGCACCCGTGGACCTGCTCGACTGGTGACTCACTTCGCCGGCTGGAAGCTGTCGAAGACCAGCTGGAGATCGTCGCGGTGATCGTTCCACTCGGCGTCGGGGGTCTCCCAGTAGAAGCCGTAGGCCTTCTTGCTGGAGATCACGGCGCCACGGTTGTTGACGTGCTTGCGGACACCGTCGCGGTTGAAGGTGAACTCCCAGTCGGCGGCCTTCTGGAAGAAGTCCACCGCCATGATGTGGATTTCCTTGTAACCAGGGAAGTCGCCCCGCGATTTCCGGTAATCCGCCTGGCTGCGCCAGTCGGCGACCGGATTCGACTTCGGCTGGTTGGTCTGGTCGATACCGAGGATCTTGCCGCCGGCGCGGAAGTAGACGATCGTCCCCTCCTGCGATTTCTGCCAGCCCTCCGGAACATAGACCGAGAAGCCGGTCGGGTCCTTGTGCTCGATCCACCCGTCCGGTCGCTCCGGACGACCGCCCGCGCTGGGGCTCATGCTCGCCGGGCCGGCGGGGCTCGCGCTCGCGACCGGCTCCGTCGACGGCGGCGGCGCCTGCACGGCGTCGACCGGCGGCGCGGCAGGCGATGTCGACGGCCCCGCCGACGTCGCCGGCGTCGCCGCGGCGGTGGGCGCCGGCTTGGCAGCGGGGGTGTCGGTGTCTCCGGCGCCGAGCGCCCACGCCGTGCCGGCGGCGAGGACGACGGCCAGCGTGGCCGCGATGAGGACCAGGCCGCGGCGTGAGCGACCATTTCCGGTCAGCGCGAGCGGCGCATCATTGTCCGGCACGTGCGGGCGCCGCTGCGCCGGAACGACACCACGGCCCAGCGCGACCGGCGTGACGGCTGGCTGGGTGACCGGCTCGTCGATCCGGGTGTCAGAGACGGCCGCCGGGCCCGCCTCCACCACCGTGGGGGAATCGCCGGGCGCTTCGGCGTCACCCCGGTCACCCGCTTCGGCGCCACCGGGATCAGCCACGACGGCGGCCGTGCCGGACGATCCCGCATCCTGCTCGGCGGCGCGCGGCCCGGCCGCACCGTCCGCGGCCTGCTCGCCGTCGCCAGGACCGTCCGCACCCGGCTCGCTGCCGCTGGGACCGGCCGCAGCGTCCGCGTCCGGCTCGCTGCCGCCGGAACCGGCCGCACCGTCCGCGTCCGGCTCGCTGCCGCCGGAACCGGCCGCACCGTCCGCGTCCGGCTCGCTGCCGCCGGAACCGGCCGCACCGTCCGCGTCCGGCTCGCTGCCGCTGGGACCGGCCGCAGCGTCCGCGTCCGGCTCGCTGTCGCCCGGGCCAGCCGCGCTGTCCGCGCTGTCCGCAAGCGGCGAGTCTGCGTCACGGGAGCCGCCCGCCGCCCCGCCGGACGCCTCAGCTTTCGGGCCGTCACCAGGCGAGGCATCCGGTGAGAGCGCCGCACCGGACGACTCGGCGCCCGATCCGCCGGTGGCCTCAGCGCCGGCGTCCCCGGCCGTTGCCGCCGTGCCGCTCCCGCCCGGCCCGCCGGCGATCGCCGCACTGCCTTTGGCCGCACCGCTGTCAGCGGCAGCACCGGTAGCACCGCCGGCCGCCGCCGCGCCGCTCTTGGCCCCGCCACCCCTGGTGAACAGGGACGGTTTGGAGTCGCCCGACGCGCGGGGCCGGGGGATCCGGAAAGCCGCGACGAGCCCCGCCAGACCGGTGGGCGCCGGCCGCTCGTCGGCCGAGGCCTCATCGGAGCCGAACGTGCCGTCGAGGATGGCGCGGGCGAGGCTCTCCGCGTCCTCGGCGGTCATCCGGGCGGCCGGGTCCTTGCGGAGCAGGCCGTCCAGCAGGGGGCGAACCGCGCCGGCCCGCTGGGGCGGGTCCGGTTCCTCGGTGGTGAGCGCGGTGAGCGTCGCCATCGTCGAGCCACGCTGGTAGGGCGCCTGGCCCTCGACCGCCGCGTACAGGGTGGCGCCGAGCGACCACAGGTCCGCCGCCGGCCCGCTGGCGCCGGTCTGCGCCCGCTCCGGCGCCATGAACTGGGGCGACCCGACCAGGACGTCCGAGCGGCTGATCACGCCGTCGTCGTCGACCGCCGCGATGCCGAAGTCGGTCAGCAGGACCCGCCCGTCTTCGGCGAGCAGCACGTTCGCCGGTTTCACGTCGCGGTGCTCCACGCCCAGACGGTGTGCGGTGCGCAGCGCGCCGAGCAGGTCCAGGCCGATGCGGGCCACCCGGTACGGGTCGATCGGCCCGTGTTCGGCGATCTCCTCCCGCAGCGACCGGCAGGGCACGTACTCCATGACGATCCAGGTGCGGTCGTCGAGCTGCAGTACGTCGTACACCTGAACGACGTTGGGGTGGCTGATGCGCGCCGCCGCACGTGCCTCGCGGAGCGTGCGCCGGGCGGACGCCGCGTCGTCGCTGCCGAACGGCTGGTAGAGCTCCTTGATCGCGACGTCCCGTTCGAGGGTCTCGTCACGGGCCAGGAGGACCTGGCCCATTCCTCCGCGGCCCAGGATCTCACCGAGCCGGTACCGTCCGGCGAGCAACACGGGCGCATCAGGCATGGGCACCGTTATACCCGCCCGGCGCACGTGTAACTCCAGCCCCCACTTGCGCCAAGCCGCATAACGGGCATCCGGCGGCCCTCCCGGGCCGTTCCCCCGCCGGATTTCTCGCCCTGACGGTCTCCACACCGGCCTGTGAGGGTTCTCACCTCGGCTGATCCTGTTCCGCGTACGCACCCCGTCGCCCTATCTCGCGGTCGCCGGACGCCGGGTGAGCCGGGCGGCCGGAATCGTCGCGGCGCCGATCGCGAGCACCAGGCAGGCCAGCACCGTCGTGGTGATGACCGGCCACGACACCAGCGTCGGGACGTCCTGTCCGATCTGGGCGGCCAGCGAGCGGGCCGACCCGGCGACCGCGACGACGCCGGCCGCGCCGCCCAGCAGGGCGCCGATCACCACCGCCAGCCCCGTCTCCAGGGCCACCGCCCGCAGCACCTGCGACCCGGTGGCGCCGGCCAGGCGCAGCACCCGATGGTCGGGCGCTCGCCGGCGGGCCGTCATGAGCAGGGTGTTGACGACGGCGAGGGCGCCCGCTCCGGCGGAGACGGCGAGCAGCAGGAGCGTGAACGTGTCGATCAGCCGGTCGTCCTCGACCTCGGCCTGCCGGGCCACGTCGCCCGGGGTGGTCTTGCGCGCGCCCGGTCCGGCCGGCCCGGCCGGGGCGGGGTAGGCCGCCGGAGCGAGCGCGGACGGGTCGTGTTGCCGCACCGTGTCGCGGGCGACGATCAGGTCGGCGCGGAACGGGCCGGGCGGCGCGGTGCCGGCCACCGGCAACGTCTCGGTCACGCCGTCGGCGTAGGTGACGGTGACCTGGACCGCGCCGGCCTTCTCCGCCGGGAGCAGTGCCGTTCCGGGCCGGACCTCGTCCACCCCGACCACCACCACGGCCCGGCCGCCGACGTAGGCGGTGGTGTCAAGCGCCGCCCGGGAGGCGACCCCGTCGTGCAGCCCCGGAGTGTCGTCCGGCATCAGGATGTCGCCGGCCGGCAGCGCGGCGGCGCGCTGCGTGTCCCAGGCGGCGGCCGAGGTCTGCACCGTCCCGGTGACGAAGACCGCGAACGCGACGGTGAACAGCACCGGCGCCGCGGTCGACGCGGTCCGCCGGACGGCGGTGCGGGCACTTTCGCGGGCCAGGGTGGCGATGACCCCGCGCAACGGGGCGAGCAGCAGCCGGATGAGCGCCGGCACCACCGCCGGGGCGAGCAGGGCCGTTCCCGCGATCAACGCCATCGCGCCGAGGAGGGCGTACGACCCCAGGTCGCTCATCTTCTCGCTGGCCGCGGCCGCGACACCGGCCGCGACACCGGCGGCGACCGCGATCAGGCCGGCCACCCAGCGGGCCCGGCTCATCGCGCGGGGCTCCCACTCGGCGACGCGCAGGGCTTCGAGCGCGCCGATCCGTGACACCCGGCGGGCGGCCGTGGCGGCGCCGGCCAGGGCGACGAGCGGACCGGCGGCGAACGCGACGGCGAGCACCCACGGCTGCCAGTACACGGTGTAGCCGGCCGGTTCGAGATCCGCACGGACCAGCAACGCGGCCATCGGCAGCGCGGCCAGTGAGCCGAGGAGCACGCCGGCCGCTGCGGCCGCGGCGCCGAGCAGCAGCGCCGACCGGTAGAGCATGCCGCGGACCTGGCGCGGCGTCGCCCCGACCGCACGGAGCAGGCCGATCTCGCGGCGGCGCTGGTTCACCTCGTACGCCGAGGTCGATGCCACCAGGAACAGGCAGGCGAACCCGGCGACGGCGGCGGTCGCGGTGAGCACCTGCATGCCGATCCAGCGGACCCGGGCGTCGGCGCGTGACTCGGCGCGGCCACGGTCGTCTCCGGTCAGGACGGTGCCGTCGGCGCCGGCCGCGGCCCGCAGCGCGGCGGGATCGACGTCGCCGGACACCCCGATCGTCCGGACACCGGGCGCCAGCCGGGCCGCCGCCTCCTCCGGCAGGTGGACCCCGGGCAGGTCGGTGTGCCCGGTGACCCGCCACTGCGCCGGCCCGGAACCGGTGAGCACGGTGAGGTCGGCGCCGACCGGCACGCCGAGCGCCTCGTCGACGACGGCGCCGCTCTGGTCCGGCCCGTGCCAGGCGTGCCCGCGGGTGACGCCGGGAACCGGCCGTCCGTCCTTCAGCGGCTGGGCGTAGAAGTCGCGGTCCACGGTCACCCCGGTCACGCCGGGAACCGAGCGCAGCCGCTGCGCCAGGGACTGCACGGTGTCGGCCGGCCACGGGACCGGCTCGGCGAACTCGTCGGCCCGGTTGGCGGCCGCCGGGCTCTGCACCACGGCGGCGAACCCCTCGAAACGGTCCGGCACGCGGGGCCGGGCCGAGGTGAGCAGCAACAGGAAAGTCGTGACGATCACGGTGCCGACCAGGATCGCGACGAACGTGCCGGCTCGGTCCCGGGTCAGCATGCCCGCTCCAGCGCGGTCATCCGGTCGGCGACCGTGGCCGCGTCGGCCCCGGTCAGCTCATCGGTGATCCGCCCGTCGACCAGCAGCACCACCCGGTCGGCGACGGCCGCGGCCACCGGGTCGTGGGTCACCATCACGATCGTCCGCCCGTGCCGGTCGACCAGACCGCGCAGGAGATCCAAGACCTGATGCGACGTACGGTTGTCGAGCGCACCCGTCGGCTCGTCGGCGAAGAGCACCGCCGGGCGGGTGAACAGCGCCCGGGCGATCGCCACCCGCTGCTGCTGACCGCCGGAGAGCTCACGCGGCCGGTGCCCGACTCGGTCGGCCAGGCCCACCTCGGCCAGGGCCGCCCGTACCAGTTCGTCGTCGGCGCGGCGGCCGGCGAGACGCAGTGGCAGGGCGACGTTCTGCGCCGCGGTCAGCGACGAGACCAGGTTGAAGTCCTGGAAGACGAACCCGACCCGGTCGCGGCGCAACCGGGTGAGCGCGGTCTCACCGAGGTCGCCGAGCCGGGTGCCGGCGATCGTCACGGTGCCGCTGGTGGGCGCTTCGAGTCCGGCCGCGCAGTGCAGCAGGGTGGACTTGCCGGAGCCGGAGGGCCCCATCACCGCGGTGAAGGTGCCCTCGGCGAAACGCGTGGTCACGCCGTCCAGCGCGGTCACCGGACCGGCGCCGCCGTCATATCTCTTGCCAAGGTCGTGCAACTCGACTGCCATGCCATGACGATGCCGCCGCGCCCCTGCCGCTGTCGTCGAGCCCAGGAATGCTCTTGGAGGGCCGGAGTCATACCCTGGGCTGACGGTCCGGGGGTGGACGCACCCGGAGACGGGGATGGATACGCTCGCCGCATGCCCGTACCGTCCATTCTGGTGCAACGCCCGGGCCCGGCAGCGCAGCGGGCCGTCGATCTGCTGGCCGCCGTCGCGGCCGGTCTGCTGTGCTGGTTCGCGGCCGCCGACACTTCGGTCCGCGCGTCGCCCGAGCCGGCCTGGGTGGCCGTGCTCGCCGGGGTGGCGGTCGGTGGCCCGCTCGCCGTCCGGCGCCGGTGGCCGATCGTGACGGCCGTCGCGATCGCCGCGTCGTCCTCGATCCTGCTCATCACCCGGGTCATCCCCAACGCCGCCTCCCCCGCCCCGGTGACGGCCGCAGGAGTCGCGCTCTACACGATCGGGCTTCTCGTGCCCGGCCGTCCGGGCGGCGCAGGAGCCGTGACGGCGACCGCGGTGCTGCTGGTCGGTATGGGGTTCAGCGGCAGCTCCGCCGAATCATCCGACTCACCCGGCGCGGCCGGAGTCGTCTTCGCCGCGCTGATCTGCGGGGCGAGCTGGGCCATCGGCTGGACTCTTCGCGAGCGGCGCCGGCACGCCCGGATCACCGCCACCCAGAGCACCGCGCAGGCGGTCGCCGAGGAGCGGCTACGGATCGCCCGCGAGATGCACGACGCGGTCGGGCACAGCCTCAGCCTGATCGCGGTCAAGGCGGCGGTCGCCAACCACGTCGCCCGGCAGCGCCCCGAAGAGGTCGGCGACGCCCTCGAAGTGATCGAGTCGGAGAGCCGCGGCGCCCTCGCCGAGCTGCGGCGCGTGGTCGGCGCGTTGCGCACCGAACCGGAGTGGGGTACACCGCCCACCCTCCGGGACCTGGGCCGGCTCGCCGAGCGGGCCGAGTCCGCCGGGGTGCCGGTGCGCCTCGACGTCCAGGTCGGGGACGATCTCCCCGAGTCGGTGACGGCGGCCGCCTACCGCATCGTCCAGGAGTCGCTGACCAACGTGGTCCGGCACGCCGCGCCCGCCTCGTGCCGGGTGGCCGTCGAGAGCACCGGCGCAGGGCTGCGGATCTCGGTCACCGACGACGGCGCCCGGCGGCCCGCACCGGCGTCCGGCGGCGGGACGGGCCTCGTCGGCATGCAGGAGCGGGTCGCCGCCTACGGCGGCACGTTCAGCGCCGGGCCGCGTCCGGGTGGCGGTTTCGCCGTGGTCGCCACCCTTCCCTACCGATCCACCGGTGGCTCCGGCAAGGCCGCCGCCGTCGGCTCGGGCCACCGAAGCGCCGCCGGTACGCCCTCACCCGCGGCCGCGGCTGCCGGGAAGGGCGGCGGCGCGGCCGGGATCGGCAGCGGAACCGCCGGAATCGGAGAGATCGGCGGGATCGGGCGATGACCGAGGCCGAGAACCCGGTCCGGGTGCTCATCGCGGACGATCAGGCGCTGCTGCGAGCCAGCTTCCGCCTGCTGGTCGACACCACCCCGGGCCTGCTGGCGGTCGGCGAGGCGGGCAACGGCGACGAAGCCGTCGCCCTGGCCCGGCAGCAACAGCCCGACGTGATCCTCATGGACATCCGCATGCCCGGCACCGACGGCATCGAGGCGACCCGCCGGATCTGCGGCTCCCCGGAGACCCCGTCGACGCGGGTGCTGATCCTGACCACCTTCGACTACGACGAGTACGTGTTCGCGGCGCTGCGGGCCGGCGCCAGCGGATTCCTGCTCAAGGACGTCCTGCCCGCCGATCTGATCGCCGCCGTCCGGGTGGTGGCCGGCGGCGACGCCCTCATCGCCCCCGGCATCACCCGCCGGCTGATCGCCCACTTCGCCACCCTGCCCGAGCCCGCCCCCGCGCGTCCCTCCGCGGCGCTGGCGAGCGTCACCGAGCGCGAGCGGGAGGTTCTGGCCCTGGTCGCCGGCGGTCTCTCCAACACCGAGATCGCCGGCCACCTGCAGCTCAGCCTCGCCACCGTGAAGACCCACATCGGGCGGCTGCTCGCCAAGCTGCAGGCCCGCGACCGCGCCCAGCTCGTCATCGTCGCCTACGAGACCGGCCTGGTGGTCCCGGCCCGCTGACGGCCCCGCGCGTTCGGTCCCGATCAGTTCGCGACCGAACGCGCGGGCCGGCGCCGCAGCGCGCCTTCCGCTTCTCCCCGGCCGATCACCATCTGGCGGGGACGCCCGAAGCGCCGCCCCACCTGTCCGGGCGACTTGGGGCTCGCGCCACCTATCCGGGGCAAGGCCGGCGCCCCGCCACCCGCCCGAGCACGCCCGACGCCCTGCCAACCCGCCCGGGTAAGCACGGGGACCCGCCACCTCTCCCGGCAAGCCCCCGCCCCGTCCTCTCCCCCGGGCACCCCGTAGTCACCGGGCGGATTGATTGATTCACGGCGGGCTGGCGGTTCGCCCCGGCCATCAACCCGGCCGGTGGACCGGAAGCGAACCGGCCGTGCCCGGCGTCGGTCGTCTCACCGTGCCGCCCGCCGAAGCCGGCGCCGGCGCGGAGAGGTCCACCGGCGGAGCCGGTCCCACCCGTACCCGCGGAATGGGGTGTGGTGATTGGAGGTGATTAGTAGGGGTTAGTGGGGGTACGTCTGCGAGAACAACGGCGCAGGACGGAGGGACGATGACCCACACAGACGCACGAACCGATCATTCGACCGCGGAACTGGTGAGCCAACTCAGCGAACAGGTGACCACCCTGGTCCGCGATGAGCTGGCACTCGCCCGTCTCGAGTTGACCGAGAAAGGCAAGAAGGCCGGCAAGGGCGCGGGCCTGCTCGGCGGGGCCGGCGTGATCGCCCTGTACGGGCTGGGCGCCCTGTTCTTCACCGCCGGTGCGGCACTGTCGCTGGTCATGCCGGTCTGGGTGGCCGCCCTGATCGTGACGGTGGTCCTCATGGCCGGTGCCGGGATCGCCGCGATCGCCGGAAAACGAGAGGTCCAGGAAGCTGTGCCACCCATCCCTGATGCCGCGATCGCCAGCGGCCGCCGCGACATGGACGAGTTCATGGCCGCGACCCGGCGCGGGACGCACTGATGAGCTCCCCCAACCGCAGCCGCACCGAGTCCCGCCGCGCGGCGCCCGACCGCAACCGGCCGAAGCCCGGCCCGCCGGCGTCGAGCCGCGCCCCGGCCGACGGCCCACCGACAGGCACGCCGCCGACCACGGGGGGCCGGGCCTCAGGACCGCCCTCACCGGAAGCTCAGGCCGCCGGCACTCCGTCCAGCACCGCGAAGGCAGGGACCATGGCGGCTGGCACGGCAGAGACCGGCAAGACCGGGCACAGCACGGTGACACCCGGCCCGGCATCCCGGAGCACAGTGACGACCGGTGCCACATCGACCCACAGCGCATCGACCGGCGCCACGCCAACGGGTTCCGCGCCACCGGGTTCCGCGTCGCCGGGTTCCGCGTCTGCCGGCGCCACACCGACCGGCGCCCGACCGTCCGGTTCCGCATCGGCCGGCGCCACGCCGCCGGGCGCCATGCCGACGGAAAAGGGCAGGCCGGTGGCCTCAGGCAGCACGGAACGGTCCGGTTCCGCCGCGCCGACAACGGCGGAGCCGGTGGGATCGAACAGCACACCGGCCCGGAAGCCCGGGAACACGACATCCACAGGTAGCCCCGGGACGCCGAAACCGACCCCACCACCGGCGTCGATCCCGGCCAGTCACGCGACCCCTCCACGGAATCCCGGGACTCCGAAACCCACACCTCCACCGGCAGCCGCTCCTCCGTCAGGTGCCGCATCCGGGACCAGGGCGGCATCGCCGGGCAGTTCCGGTACGCCGAGCCCCGCACAACACATGACGGGCTCCAGCCCCGGCACCGCCACAAGCCAGACGGGATCCGGTTCTGGCAGCACCGGCGGCCATACCGTTGCCGGGAGGGCCACGCCGGGAGACAGCGCGACCACGGCGAACCGTCCGGAAGCAGCCGCTTCGCAGGCGGTCGGCCCGGCAACAGCCAGGTCCGCCGCGACCGGGGCGACGACGGGCCGGGCGACCGGCCGGGCAGCGGTGCCTACGCGGGAACCGCAGCCTTCGGAGTGGGGCGGCAGCTCGATGCCGCCACCGTTCGCCGTCGACGAGCCGGACACGACGGAGCGGACCGGCACGCGAGCCCAGCACGACATGAGCAAGCCGGAGAAGCAGGAACCGGATCGGGCTCACTCCGGGCAATCGGCTCGGCCCGGGCAACCGGACCGCGCCGATCAACGAAGGCCGGCCGATCAGCAGGACCGCACCGGACACCAGGAACATGCCGGGCAAAGCGGTGCGAGTGGGCACAGTACGCCGGATCAGAGCAGAAGCGATGACACCGCCGCCGCCGCTGAACGGGCACTCAACGACCAGAGCGGAACGGCTTCGGAGCGGGCGGAGGCGCTGCGAGCCGAGATCGAGCAGACCAGGGCTGAGATGGGTGAGACCGCCGCCGCCCTGGTCGCGAAGCTGGACGTACCCAGCCGGGTCAAGGATGCCGCAGCGGAGAAGAAGAGTCAGCTGACCGACGCCGCGGCGGACAAGAAGGACCAGATGGTCGAAGCCGCAACCGACACGACGAGCCGTCTGGCCGGGGCGATCGCGGAGAAGGGGCACCGGATGACCGAGGCCGCCAGCGACCTGGCGGCCAAGGCTGGTCCGGCCCGGATCAAGGACGCCGCGGGAGCCGTAGCCGCCAAGGCGGGGGCCGCTACCGAGGCTGTCGGCGCGCTAGCCGCCAAGGCGAAGCCTGGCGGCGATCCCACCCGGGCGCCGTCGCCTGGCGAAGCCGGGTTCGCCACCACACAGCCCACCGCAGCCCCGACTGCCGAAACTCCCGGGGCCGTCGGGAGCGCCGGGGCTGCGAGAACGCCCAGGGAAACCGGACCCGCTGGGGTCAGTGGAGCCACCGGAACCGCTGGGGCTACTGGGACCGGTCGTGGCGAAGCCAGCGGGGCGAGACAGGCCACTGCGGAGACCGGTGCTCATCTAGTCGAGACAGCCGCCGAGGCCGCCGAGCGGGCGACCACCGCGATCGGCACGCTGCCCGGCCGGGCGTCCGACGCGATCGGCACGCTGCGGCACCGGACGTCCGACGCGACCGGCACGCTGCAGGATCAGGCTTCCGGCAACAGGCAGCGGTACGCGCTAGCCGGTGCCGCGCTGGCCGTAGCCGCCGTCGCGGTCGTCCTCATCCGCCGGTTCCGCTGACGGGAGCGTGGGTGGGGCGGTCCCGGGGCGGGCCGAGCACCACCCCACACCGCA
>NZ_JASCTH010000012.1:213980-246061 GCF_030009775.1 Actinoplanes sandaracinus
GGTTGCGGTGCCGGGGGGGTGCTGGGGCCGTCGGGGTGCCGGCCTACGCACGACCGATCAGCGCACCACCGATCGCATCGGAGTAGCACCGATCGGGGCTGGACGACTGGAGCAAAACGACCAGAGCAGAACGACCAGCATGACGACCAGAGCAGGAGGACCAGAGCAGGCGGACCGGAGAGCCTGGTCAAAGCACCACCGATCAGGACCCGCATCGATGAGCGCATCACCGATCCGAGGGCAACACCACTCTGGGGGCAATACCAGCGTCACCCGTATCTGACGGCCTCTCACGGGCCCCGCCGGACTCCGGCGGGGCCCGCTGCCGTACCGCAGAGCCCGTGCCGCACCGCGGGCTCGCTGCCGCACCGCGGGCTCGCTGCCGCACCGCCGTTGATCTACACCTGGCTGACCCGGAGGCCGCCAACGGCGTCCGTCTCGTCCAGCCCGACCGTGGCCGCCCATCCGATCCGCTCCGGCCACCTCACCCGGCCCGACGCCCGATGCCTATCCGGCCCAACGCTGGACGCCCCATCCAGCCCGACCCCACCAGCCGTAGCCCAGCCACCTCAACCCAGCCCCAAATCCCACCGCAACGACGGCCGACCCCGCCAGCCGTAGCCCAGCCACCCCACCCCAACCCCAAACCCACCCCAACGACGGCCCATCCGGCGGGGGCCGTAGCCCACGCAGGTCACTCACGACGACTTCAGAACGCACGGGAGTGCATCGGCAACCGCATGAACTCGACAGCACGCGCCGTGGCCGTTGGCTTTCGCCAGTTGTTGATCTGGTGGCCGTGCGGAAGCGCTGTCTCACGTGCCTTCTGACCGCGAATTTCGCACGGCCAGCAGATCAACAACGGGCGAAAGCGGCCGCGATCCCGGGAAACGCCTGACCTCGGTGGATCTTGGCCGGCTCTGCCGGGTGGCCGTGAGTGCCGCCTCGATCCGACCGGGACTACACCCACGACCAGCCAGCCAAGGTCGACTTGGCCACCGTGCGTTCGGGGACGGCCACACCCGAACCCACCTCAACGACGGCGGGACGACCCGGACGGCATCCAGCCGGAGGCGGCGCGGCGAGCGAGCGGGCGGGCGCGCGGGCGGGGGCGAGCGAAAAGCCCGGTTCCGTACCCAGCGCTGCTTGAAACGTATCACCAATGATGCCCCGCCGACTGGCCTGCGGTAACGAGAAATCACGGCCACCCAGCGAATCGACCCTTGACCCTGCCCTAACAGGCTCGTAACGTGACTCACACCTCATCTAGAACGTTTCAAGAATCCCTTTATCAGGAGGCGTCATGCGCCCTCGGTTCCCTGCCGCCGTCGCCCTGGTCACCACAGCTGCCATAGCACTCACCGGGTGCACGAAGAAGAACGACACCGACCCCGCCGCCACCGGCGCCTTCGGCAACAAGACGTACAAGGTGGCGTTTGTCCCGAAGTTGCAGGGCGTTCCCTACTTCGAGGCGATGAACTCGGGTGGCAAGGAGGCCGCCAAGGCGCTCGGCAACGTCGAGTGGCTCTATCAGGGCCCGACTCAGGCCGACGCCGCCGCGCAGGCCGACATCGTGCGCTCCTACATCCAGCAGAAGGTCGACGCCCTGATCGTGGCGCCGAACGACCCGGACAGCATGGCCCCGCTGCTGCAGCAGGCCAAGGACGCCGGCATCCACGTGGCGACCGCTGACACCGACGCGCCGACCAGCGTGCGGGAGGTGTTCGTCAACCAGGCCACCGCCGAGGGCATCGGTCAGGGCCTGACCGACGCGCTGCTGACCGCGATGGGCGGCAAGGGCAAGTATGCGATCGTCTCCTGCGGCCAGACCGCCGAGAACCTGAACTCCTGGATCGAGGTGCAGAGGGCCTACACCAAGGAGAAGTACCCGGACGCGCAGATCGTCGACATCGTCTACGCCGGCGAGGACCAGGCCCGGGCGACCCAGATGGCGACCGACCTGATGAACGCCCACCCGGATCTGACCGGCCTGGTCGGCGAGTGCACGTCGAGCGCGCCGGGGGTGGCGCAGGCGGTCAAGGACGCCGGCAAGATCGGCAAGGTCTTCACCGTCGGTCTGGGCACTCCGCAGGCGATGAAGCCGTACCTGCAGGACAAGTCGTCGACCGCCGCGATCCTCTGGGACGTGGAGAACCTCGGTTACCTGACGGCGTGGGCCGGCGCTCAGATCGCTCAGGGCAAGCCGTTCGCCGCGACCAACAACGTCTCGAGCGAGCTGTCCGCGGTCACCTACGACACGGCGAAGAAGATGCTGCTCCTGGGCCCGGCGCTGGCGATCACCGACAAGAACGTCGACCAGTTCAACTACTGATGACCGACACCGACGAAACCCCCCGGCTGCGCCTGACCGCTGTCAGCAAGCGGTTCGGCGCGGTCCGGGCCATTCAACACGCCGATTTCGCGGTACGGGCGGGCAAGGTCCACGCCCTGGTCGGCGAGAACGGCGCCGGCAAGTCCACGATGATCAAGATCGTGGCGGGCGCGGAGACCGCCGACACCGGCGAGATCGAGTTCGACGGTGTGCCGGCCCGCATCGCGAGCACCACCGACGCGATCGGGCTCGGCATCGCCACCGTCTATCAGGAGCCGCAGCTATTCCCGGAGCTCACGGTCGCGGAGAACATCTTCCTCGGCCGCGAGCTGCGATCGCCCCTCCTGAAGAAGGTCGACTGGGCGGCGCAGAACGCGAAGGTGGTCGAGCTGCTGGAGCTGCTCGGCCTGCCGGAGCGTTACGCGACCGCCGAGGTCGGCACCCTGTCGGTGGCCGAGCAGCAGCAGGTGTCGATCGCAAAGGCGCTGGCCTCGGACGCGAAGGTGCTGATCCTGGACGAGCCGTCGGCGATCCTGACCGACGCCGAGATCGAGGTGCTCTTCGGCGTGATCCGGCGGCTGACCGCCGCCGGAGTCGCGGTCATCTACATCTCCCACCGTCTGGACGAGTTGTTCCGGATCGCGGACGAGGTGACGGTCATGCGTGACGGGCGCACGATCGGCACGTACCCGATCGAGGACCTGAGCGTGCGGCAGATCGCCCACCTGATGGTGGGCGAGGCGCTCTCCGACGCGCGGCCGCATCGTCGGGTCCCGGAGGGACCGGCGGTGCTGGAGCTGCGCGGCCTGGGCCGCGCCGGCAAGTTCCGTGACGTCGACGTGACCGTCCGAAAAGGCGAGATCGTCGCCCTGTACGGGCTGGTCGGCTCAGGCGTCTCGGAGATCGCTGCATGTGTGTACGGAATCGACCACAGTACACATGGATCAATATTGATCAAATCAAGTCAAGTCAACATCAGGAGCCCTGAGCACGCCCAGCGGCTCGGTATCGCGTTGTTGCCGGCGAACCGCAAGGTGGAGGGCATGTTCGGCTTCCAGTCGATCGCGTTCAACATCTCCGCGGGCCATCTACGCCGGATGTCGCGGTTCGGCACGTTCATCGACCGGGCGGCGGAGCGCGGCAAGGCGCTGGAACTGATCAAGCGGCTCGCGGTGAAGACGCCGCACGAGCGGCAGGCGATCAGCGCGATGTCCGGCGGCAACGCGCAGAAGGTCGTGCTGGCCCGGCAGCTGGTGGAGCGGCCGAAGGTGCTGGTGCTGGCCGAACCGACGCAGGGTGTCGACGTGGGCGCCAAGGAGGAGATCCATCGCCTGATCACCGAGCTGGCCGAGGAGGGCACCGCGGTGCTGGTGGTGACCTCGGACCTGCCGGAGGCGCTGCGCATCGCCGACCGCATCCAGGTGGTGCGGGGCGGCACGACGACGGACGAGTTCGGCCCGGACGCCAGCCAGGTGGACCTGCTGGCCGCGGCGGCGGGAGGCCGGGAATGACCACCGGTGCCGGACGAGACCGGATGACCGCGGCGGGAGGCGGCGGATGACCGCGGTGGCGGAAGCGAAGATCACGAAACGGGTGCTGCCGCCGCCGGTCACCGGGCAGGAGTTCGTGCTGGTCGGCGTGATCGCGGTGGTCTGGGCCGCGCTCGCGGTCAGCACGCCGGCGTTCATGACGGCCGGTTCGATCCAGCCGCTGCTGGTGGCGACCGCCCCGATCGCGCTGGTCGGCGTCGGCATGACCATCGTGATCATCACGGGCGGCATCGACGTCTCGGTCGGTGGCGCGATCATGGTCTGTTCGGTGCTGACCGCGAAGGCCCTGGTCGGCTCCGAGGTCGGCCTGGGTGTCGCGGCGCTGCTCTCGGTGCTGGCGGGCGGGCTGCTGGGCCTGGTCAACGGCGTGCTCATCGCCTACGGCCGGGTGCACGCGATCATCATCACCTTCGGTACGGCCAACCTGTTCATGTTCCTCGGCCTGCGGATCTTCGGTTCCGGCACGGTGAACGGCATCCCCGGCACGCTGGCGTTCTTCGGGCGCGGACCGGACGGGCGCACCCTCGGCGTCCCGCACGCGTTCCTGATCACCCTGATAATCACCGCGGCGGCCTGGTGGTACCTGCGGCACACCGCGGGCGGCAGGCACTTCTTCGCGATCGGCGGCGACGCGCAGGCCGCCCGGCTGGCGGGCGTGCGCGTGCAGCGCCGGACCCTGCTCGCCTACGTGGTGACCGGCCTGCTCGTCGGCCTGGCGTCGTGCTTCGTGATCGCGCAGGGCACGTCGACGCTCGACCAGTCGGTCGGTTCCGGCAAGGAGCTGGCGGTGATCGCGGCGGTCGTCATCGGCGGCACCTCGATCATGGGCGGCCGCGGTTCGGTGCTCGGCACCCTGCTGGGCGCGCTGCTGGTGCAGTCGGTCGCGTCCGGCGTGACCCAGTTGGGCTGGCGTTCGCAACTCTCCGACCTGTTTGTCGGCGTCTTCATCATCGTGGCGGTCGGCGCCGACCTGCTGCGTGCCCGGGCGAGGAGGAACCGGTGAGCAGAGCCGTACGCATCCTTCTCACGCAGCGCATCGCGTTGCTGGCGCTGCTGATCGTCGTCGTGGTCGTCACGTTCTTCATCAACGACGCGGGCGGCTACCTGACCGCGCCGTACGACTTCGACTACATGTCGGCGTCACTGATCAGCGCGGTTCCGCTGGCCATGCTGGGCCTGGCGGAACTGCTGGTCATCCTCTCCGGGCGGGGCGGCATCGACCTGAGCGTCGGTGCCGTCGTGAGCCTGGCCGGCATGGTGTTCGGGTTCACGTACGGCGAATGGGGCTGGCCGTTGTGGCCGGCGATCCTGGCCACGGCCGGGTTCGGGGCGCTGTGCGGGGCGGTCAACGGGTTCCTGGTGTCGTACATCGGGTTCCCGGCGCTGATCGCGACGCTGGCGACGTTCTACGCCTACAAGTCGCTGGCCATCGTGATCAACGATCAGCAGCCGATCAGCACGAAACCGATCCAGGAGCTGTTCTCCCTGAGCAAGTCGGTGGAGTTGCCGCTGTTCGGCCGGTACGTGCCCGACGTGCCGCTCGGCATCTTCACGTTCCTGCTGCCCACGGTGGTGGCGGTCTGGCTGTTGCTGGCCCGCACCACCTACGGGCGGCGCCTCTACGCGATCGGCACCAACGACGTCGCCGCTCGCTGGGCCGGGCTCCCGGTCAAGGACACGCGCTTCAAGGCGTACGTCTACGCGGGTCTGATCTCCGGCCTGGTGGCCGTGGTGACCGTGGGCCAGTTCGCCTCGGCCCGCCCGGACGCCGGGGTCTCCGGCAACGGCATGGCTCTGCCCGCGATCACCATCGCCGTCCTCGGCGGGGTGGCGATCACCGGTGGGATCGGCCGCGTCGCCGGGGTCGTGCTGGCCACTCTGCTCATCGTCTGGCTCAACGCCGGCATCCTGCTCGCCTTCGTCGGCAACGAGGGCTCGCAGTACCAGCTTCTCGCCCTGGGCGCGGTGCTGGTGTTCGCCGCCTTGTTGAACGGGCTCACCAATCGACGGTACGGAGGTACCACGTCATGAACCTCGACGGACTGGACGGCTTCACGATCGAGGTCCCGAGCTGGGCTTACGGGAACTCGGGCACCCGGTTCAAGGTCTTCACCCGTCCTGGTGGACCACGGAACGCGTACGAGAAGCTGTCGGACGCCGCGCAGGTCAACCGCCTGACCGGGCTCGCGAACCGGGTGTCGCTGCACATCCCGTGGGACCTGGTCGACGACTGGGCGGACCTGCGGGCGCACGCCGACAAACTGGGCGTGAGGATCGGGGCGATCAACTCGAACCTGTTCCAGGACGACGACTACCGGCTCGGCTCGCTGTGTCATCGCGACCCGGCGGTGCGCCGCAAGGCGATCGACCACCATCTGCGGTGCCTGGACGTGATGCGCACGACCGGCTCGACGGACCTGAAGATCTGGTTGCCGGACGGCCTGAACTACGCCGGCCAGGACTCGCTGCGGGGCCGTCAGGACCGGCTGGCCGAGTCGCTGCGGACGATCTACGACGCGATGGACGACGATCACCGCCTGCTGCTGGAGTACAAGTTCTTCGAGCCGTACTTCTACAGCATGGACATCCCGGACTGGGGCACCTCACTGCTGCACTGCCTGGCGCTGGGCGAGCGGGCCACGGTGGTGCTGGACACCGGCCACCACGCGCCGGGCACCAACATCGAGTTCATCGTGATGCAGCTGATCCGGCAGGGCAGGCTGGGCGCGTTCGACTTCAACTCGCGCTTCTACGCCGACGACGACCTGATCGTCGGCTCGGCGGACCCGTTCCAGCTGTTCCGGATCATGTCGGAGATCGTGGCGGCCGGCGCGCACCGGCCCGAGTCGGGCGTCAACTTCATGCTCGACCAGTGCCACAACATCGAGGAGAAGATCCCGGGCCAGATCCGCTCGGTCCTCAATGTCGAGCAGGCGCTCGCGAAGGCACTGCTGGTGGACGCCGAGGCGCTCAGCGCCGCGCAGGCCGACGGCGACGTGCTGGGCGCGCACCAGGTGCTGATGGACGCCTACGAGACCGACGTGCGGTCCGCTCTCGCGGACCGGCGGGAGGCGCGGGGCCTCCCGCGCGATCCGGTCAAGGCTTTCGGAGCGTCGGGGTACGCCCAGACGGTCGCCGCCGAGCGCGTCGGTGGAGCGCAGGCAGGCTGGGGAGCCTGATCCCGCGAAAATAATCCGGAACAGGGCGGTCCGGGCGCAGTATGAGCGCATGGAGACCGCCGCGCAGCCGGAGGACCGGGACCACGTGGCCGGTGTCCGGGCCCGCCTCGCCGATCTCGTCGAGGGGGCTCCGTCGCCGGCCGAGCTGGCCCTGGTGCTCCGGCTCCTGCGTTCGTTCGCCGCGAAGGCCCCTCTCGCGGCGAACGAACTGGTGCGCCTGCTGCGCGCGGGCGACCCGGTCGCGGTGCGCGATCACGCGCACAGCCTGAAGGGTTCGGCCGCCAACGTCGGCGCCACCGGGCTCGCCGCGGTCTGCGCCCAGGTCGAGGACCGGGCGCGGGCCGGGGTCGTCGCCGACGTCGGCCCGACCGCGGCCCGGCTGCGCTCCGAGACGGACGGCGCCGTGCGGGCGGCGCAGATCCTGACCGACGAGTATGAGCGGGTCATGGCGTGACCGCCGCGGGCGACGGCCGGAAGCGCCTGCCGGCGGCCGGCCCCGCGTGACTCAGGTCGCGGTGAGCACCGGCTCGACTAGACCCACCACACGGGAGAAGTTGACCAGCCGGTCCAGCATCACCTCGGTCACCACCGTGCCGCGGCCGATCAGCACCAGGCCGTTGACCGCCCGCACGTCCTCGGCCAGGCGCATCCCGACCTGCAGTTCGGAGATCGCGTAGGCCTGCGGCGCGTTCGTGGTGCCCTCGACGCCCTTGAGCCGGCGCAGCGCGGCGAGCACGTGCGGCGCGCACATGCCGCGCTGGGTCAGGGAGGCGATGGCCAGGGCGGGCGAATTGGTGCGGCTCTCCGCGGTCTCGTACTCGATGGCCGCCCGGACCACGCTGATCGCGCCCTCGACCAGGGCGTTCCAGCCGCCCGGTGGAGGCTCCTCGCCGGCGAGTCCGCGGACGGTCGCCACCACGTCCTCGAGCATCGGGATGTCGTTGATCAGCGGCAGCACCACGCCGGGCATCGCGCTGACCATGGCCTGCTCGTCGAAGGACAGGGGCGCGCCGTCCTCCATTCTCTTCAGCACCTCCGGCGGCACGGTGACCGCGCCGAGCTGGGAGGCCATCGCGGCCACCTCGATCTCCCAGAGACCGTCCAGCTCCATCTCGTGGACAAGCTCACCGACCAGGACACGGATCCGGCCGGCGCGGGCGAACCCGACCGGGCTGGACAGCTCCAGGATTCCGAAGAGGGCCTGCAAGCTGGCCCGGAGAGTGGTGTCGAGCATCCGGCGCTCGGCCATCGCGTGGTCGTGGCGGTCGATGGCCGTCTTCACGGTCTCGCAGATGTCGGCGCGGGAGGCCGGCTTCGGCAGGTAGCGGTAGACCCCGCCGGCGTTGATCGCGGCGATGGCGGTGCTCATGTCGCCGTACCCGGTGTGCAGGATGCGCATGATGTCGGGATAGTCGACCTGGATCCGGCCGAGCAGCTCGATGCCGTCCATGCCGGGCATCCGCATGTCGCTGATCACCGCGGCGACCGGGCCGTTCTCGGCGAGCAGGCGCAGCGCCTCGTCGCCGTCGCCGGCGAGCAGCAGCCGGTGGTCCTTGCCGAGCTGGAGCGAGAGCGTGGCCAGGACGCTCTCCTCGTCGTCGACGAGCAGGACGGCCGGCTTGCCACTGTCGGTGTCGGCGTTGCCCGACCGGTACAGCTCAGTCCGCATGATGTTCTCCTTCGCCCGACCGGCGGTGGCGCTACATGGCTCCCTATCGCCGGGACCGGCCGATCGCTGAGGCCTGGGCGCGGCGGGATTTCCACCGCGGCGGAGTTCTCAGGCTCCGGCCGCCCGCTGCCGATCTGCGTCAGGCGCGGGACCGCCCGTCGCCGGAGGGAAACGGATGCCACTGTGAGCGCAGTAGGGGAAGACGCCCGCCTCGCGGCGGTACAAAGCTATCGCCTGCTGGACGCCCCGCGCCCGGTCATCCTCGACGAGCTGACCCGGCTGGCCGGCGCGGTGTTCGACACCACCATGTGCGCGGTCACCCTGATCGACTCCGACCGGGAGTGGTTCGCCGGCATGACCGGCATGACCGGTGACGGCGGGCCGCTGACCACCTCGTTCTCCCGCTTGGTCGTCGACACCCGGGAGCCGCTGGTGATCGAGGACGCTCGCGCCGAGCCGCGTTACCGTGGCTGGTCGAACGTGCGGGACGCCCCGAACATCCGGTTCTACGCCGGTGTGCCGCTGGTCGACGAGGACGGGCACACCCTCGGCGCCATGTGCGTGCTCGACGACAAGCCGGGCTCGGCCGGGGACCGCCGGCTGGAGCTGCTGCGGACCATGGCCGGGCAGGCCACCGGTCACCTCGCCGCCCTGCGCGACCGGATGCTGCTGGCCGAGATCGGCGACGAGCTGTCCCGGGCGATCAGCCGCGAGGAGGACCTCGTCGCGACCGTGTCGCACGAGCTGCGCACTCCGGTCACCACCATTCAGGGCTACCTGGAGCTGCTCGTCGACAACGAGGAGCTGGCGCCGTACCGGCGGCTGATCGAGCCGATCCAGCGCAACGGCGAGCGCCTGGTGCGGATGGTGGACCACCTGCTGGCCGGCACCCGTCCGGCGGGCGCGCCGCTGCCGCTGCTGCGCGCCGGCACCGACCTGCGCGAAGTGGCCGAGGCGGCGCGGGCCGCGTGCCGGAGCCAGGCGGAGTCGCGGGACGTGCCGATCGTGATCGAGGCGGGACCCGGGCCGGCTCGGGTGCCGGGCGACTTCACCCGGCTGAGCCAGGCGGCCGAGCATCTCGTACGCAACGCCGTGCTCTTCAGCGCCGCCGGGCGGACGGTGACCATCCGGGTCGCCGGAACCACCCTGGAGGTGGCCGACGAGGGCGCCGGCATCCCGGCCGGCGAGTTGCCGCACGTGGCGAAGCGGTTCTACCGCGGCCGGTTCGCCCGGGACCAGGCCGTTCCCGGGGTGGGCCTGGGGCTGAGCATCGCCGAGCGGATCCTGCGGGCGCACGAGGGCCGGCTGACCATCGAGTCGGCCGGTCCCGGCCGGGGCACCGTCGCGAGGATGACCGTCTCAGGGTGATCTTCGGCTCAGTGCCGTCCGGGAACTGCCGAAAGGGAGTTCGGGGGCCGGTGTGAGCGGAGGACTCGATGACGATTCTGCGGCGGATGCGACTGGCGGGGCGGCTCGGTGGCGCCTTTCTGGTGGTGTTGGTCCTGCTCGGCGTGGCTGTCGGGATCGGCGCCTACGGGCTGACCCAGCAGGCCGACTCGGCGGGCCGGCTACAGAAGCTCCAGCACCTGATGCACCAGGTGGACGAGCAGAAGTACTACAACGCTGACGTCTCGGGCTGGCAGGTCGCCTACGCCTGGGACGTGTACCGGGTCTCACCCAAGGAGGCGGTGGACCCGAAGAGCGCCAACCGGGCCGGCTTCCTGGCCGACTTCGCGCTGCTCGAGAAGCTGCTCAGCGAGACGGACACGTCGGTCATGACGGACGCCGAGCGAGCCGACTTCGACAACCTGCGCACGTTGTGGGCGGACTTCAAGGAGGCCGACGACCAGATCGTCGCCCTGTACGCGGCGGGCCGGGTCGCCGACGGCGACACGTTGCTGCTCGGTGGCAGCTACGAGATCTACTTCAAGATCATCGAGGTGACCGGGAAACTGGTGACGTCCGTCGTCGCCCGGGCCGACAGCGCGGCACAGGAGGCGCGGGACGAGGCGGCCTCCCTGCGTACCGTGATGATCGTGGTCTTTCTCCTGGCCGTGGTCGTCGCCGTGCTCTTCACCGTGGCGGTGACCCGCAGCGTCACCGGCCCGGTGGACCGCCTGATCGAGGTGCTGCGGGGAATGGCCCGCGGCGATCTGACGGTGACCGCGGACACCGTCGGCACCGACGAGATCGCCGTGATGGGCCGGGCGGTCGACGAGGCCGTCATCGGGGTGCGTGCCACGGTCGCCGACATCGTCGAGAACGGCGGCCGGCTCACCGACGCCTCGAACACCATGCGCCGGATCAGCCACGAGATCGACGACGCCATCGCCGAGGCCGACCAGCAGGCCGGAATGGCCGCGACCGCCGCCGAAGGGGTCTCCGGCAACGTGCACACGGTCGCCGCCGGCTCCGAGGAGATGGGCTCGGCGATCACCGAGATCTCCCGCAACGCCGCCGACGCCGCCCAGGTGGCCTCGGACGCGGTCGCCGCGGCCCGCGCCACCAGTGAGACGATCAACCGGCTCGGCGAGTCGTCCGCGCAGATCGGTGACGTGATCGAGACGATCACCGCGATCGCGTCGCAGACGAACCTGCTGGCCCTGAACGCCACCATCGAGGCGGCCCGGGCCGGCGAGTCGGGCAAGGGTTTCGCCGTGGTCGCCAGCGAGGTCAAGGACCTGGCCCAGGAGACCGCCCGGGCAACCGAGAAGATCTCCCAGCAGATCGCCGCGATCCAGAGCGACACCGGTCAGGCGGTCACCGCGATCGACGAGATCAGCCGGATCATCGAACAGATCAGCGACTTCCAGACCACGATCGCGTCGGCGGTGGAGGAGCAGAGCGCCACCACGGCCGAGATGAACCGCGGGGTCAGCGAGGCCGCGAACGGCGTCAGCGACATCGCGAGCAACATCGCCAGCGTCGCGCACGGCACCGCGGCCAGCCGGGAGGCGGTCAGTGAGGTGGCACGGACCGCCGAGGACGTGCAGAGCCTCGCCGACCGGTTACGGGCGTCCACCGGCCGCTTCTCGATCTGACACGGGCGCCGGCTCCGCCGTCAGCACGTCGAGCACGCCGGTGACCGACAGCGATCGGTGCACTATGCCGCGCGGCCGGGCGACCTGGAAGCCGATCCCGGCCCGGCCGGCGCTCTCCCGGGCGGCGAGCAGCACGTCGATGCCGGAGGAGTCACAGAACGTCAGCCCGGCCAGGTCGACGATCAGGTGTTCCGGCCGGTCGGCCAGCACCCGGGCCACCTGCTGCCCGAGGTCGTCGCCGGTGGCCATGTCGAGTTCGCCGCGCAGCATCAGGCGGGTCACCCCGCCGTCGTCGAGCCGGGTGATCATCATGCGGCGCCCTCCAGAGCGCCGGGGCACGGGAACAGCTCCACCCGGACGCGCTTGCCGCCCTGGTGGTTCTGCACGGTCCAGCCGGCCGCCAGCGCCTCGATCAGGGCGATCCCCCGGCCGCCGATCGCGTCGGGGTCACGGCGCCGGGGCATCACCGACGAACCGTCGGCCACCGAGACGACGACGCGTCCGGCGTGCGCCTCCAGTTGCAGCGCGACGCAGCCGCCGCCATGACGGACAGCGTTCGTGACGAGTTCGCTGACGATCACGGCGGTGCCGTCGAGCCAGTCGGCGTCGTGGAACCCCCAGCCGGCCAGCACCGCGGTCACGGCATGGCGGGCGGCCGCGGGAGCGCCACGGTCGAGTGGGACGTCCAGGTGGGCGGTGAGTTCACTCATGCAAAACCCCGAGAATCGCCTATATGCGGCCGCACAGTACCCCGCTTCCGCCACCGACGAAACCTCTGCCTGATTTACCGTGATTTAGGCTGATGGCATGGCAGCGGTGCTGGTCGTCGAGGACAACCCGGAACATCAGGCCGTGATCGCCGAGGTCGTCCGCCGGCTCGGCCACGAGGCCACCCTCGCCGAGGACGGACCGGCCGGGCTCGCCGCGGCCATCGCCCACCCGCCCGTCCTGGTCGTCGCCGACGTCGACCTGCGCGGGCTCGACGGGATCCGGATGTGCCGGGCCCTGCGCGACCACCCCGCCACCGCCACCGTGCCGATCGTGCTGATCACCGGCCACCCGCCGGCCGGCGGCGCCACCCCGGCCGGGGCCGACGCGGTGCTGTCCAGGCCGTTCAGCGTCGAGGAGCTCAGCGACACCCTGCGCAGATGCCTCACATCGCCACCGCCGCGGCACGATCCGGCCTTCACCGAGGCCCTCCTGCGCAGCCTGGACGCCGGCGTGGTGGCCTGCGACCTGGACGGCCGGCTCGTGGTGATCAACCAGGCGGTCCGGGACTTCTTCGGCGACGAGAGCCTCGGCGTGCCGGCCCGCGACTGGGCCGAACGGTTCGGGCTGCGCCGCCACGACGGCACCCCGCTGCCACCCGACGAGGTGCCGCTCTACCGGGCGCTCGGCGGCGAGGAGGTCCGGCACGACGGCGTGCTCGCCCACGACCGGCAGAACCGGCGGCGCTGGTTCGCGATCAACGCCCGCCCGGTGCGCGACGCCGGCGGGAAGATCCTCGGCGCCGTCGCCGCGGTGCACGACGTCACCGCGCAACACCACCAGCGCCAGTACGAACGATGCAAGACCGAAGTGCTCAAGGCGCTGGTCCACGCACCGGACACGGCCCGGGCCGGCACCGAGGTGCTGCGGGCGATCTCGGGTGAGCTGGGGTGGCCGTACCTGCGGCTGTGGCTGGTGGACCCGGTCACCCACCGGCTCCGGCCGGCCGCCACCCACCTCGCCGAGGGCGCCCCGCCGGTGCGGCTGCCGCCGGCGGTGGAGCGCGGGCAGGGCCTGGCCGGGGCCTGCTGGGCCGCCGGGGACCCGATCTGGGTGCCGGACCTGCAGGCCCCGGACGCGGCCGCCATGGTGGAGGCCGAGCACTACCGGGCCGCGGTGGCCGTGCCGGTGCGCTCCGCCGAGAAGGTGATCGGCGTGCTCAGCGTCCTGACCGTGGAGCACCAGGAACCCGACCCGGCCCTGACCGTGCTGCTCAGCGGCATCGCCGGGCACATCGGCGCCTACCTGGAACGGCGCCGGGCCGAGGAGCTGTCGAACCAGCTCGCGGCCAGCATCGGCGAGTACATCGCCCTGGTCGGGCACGAGCTGCGGACCCCACTGACGTCGATCGGCACCTACACCGACCTGATCGCCGAGGCGGGCGACGGCACCACCATCGGCGAGGTGCGCGAACTGCTGGGGGTGATCGAGCGCAACAACGCCCGGCTGCGTTCGCTGGTCGAACGGCTGCTCGACCTCTCCGCCCTGGAAGCCGGCCACGCCCAGCTCACCCTCGGCGACGTGGATCTCGCTGCGGTGGTCACGGCGGCGCTGCCGGACGTGCCGCTGCACACCGACCTGCCGGACGAGCTGATCGTCCCGGGCGACCGGGCCCGGCTGCGGCAGGTCGCGGAGAACCTGATCGGCAACGCGGTGAAGTACAGCCCCGAAGGGTCCACCGTGCGGATCGGCCTGACCGCCGACGAGGACGCCGCGGTGCTGACCGTCAGCGACACCGGCATCGGCATCCCGGCCGCCGACCGGGACCGGCTCTTCGCCCGTCTGTACCGGGCCACCAACGCCCGGCACAGCGGCATCCCCGGCGCGGGACTGGGGCTGGCGCTGAGCCGGGCCATCATCGAGCTGCACCGCGGCACCATCACGCTCGGCGAGAACGCCGGCGGCGGCACGGTGGCCACCGTCCGGCTCCCCCGCCGCTGAGCCCTCGGCCGGCCGTCAGCGCCGTCCCGCGGGCGCGGTCACCCGTTCCACACCGGCAGGTCGACGTGCGACGGGCGGGCGGGATCGTGAGAGATCTCCTGGGTGGCCCGGTACGTCACGGACGCCGTGGCCGCCGGTTCCCCGGAGCCGGGGTTGCGGGCGTAACGGGGATGGGCGCCGGAGCTGACCTGCACGCTGATGCGGTGACCGGCGGCGAACCGGTGGAACGTGGGCCACAACTCGACCGTCACCTCGCGGAAGCCGTCGCCGGCCGGCGGTTCGGCATTCGCCGTGGCGACGCCGCCGACGCGGCGGATGCCGTCGCAGACGGTCATCGAGCGGCCGTCCGGATGCACGTCGCAGAGCCGCACGAAGACGTCCGCGCTCGGCTGCGACGAGCGGAACCCGATCCGGGCCACCGGAACGCCGGCGACGGTCACCGCCGCCGTCAGGACGTCACCGCGGAAGACCGTGACGTCGGGGCGAGCCTCGTGGGCGGCGTTGTCCACCGGCCCCGAGTCGGGTTGCAGGCTCGGGCCGCCCACCGCCGGGGTCGGATCGTCCGGGTCGTAGACGTATCCGGTCACTCCCCCGGCCGGCCGGTCCGCGGCCAGGCGGCCGCCCTCGTGCAGATGCCAGGTCTCGGCGGTGACACCGGCCGGCGGCCACGACCGGAGGTCGTGCCACTTCTCGGCGCCGGTCAGATAGGCCCGGACCGGCGCCGGCCGGTCGGCCGGACCGCCGGCGAAGTGCTCCCGGAGGAACGCCGCGGTCTCGCTGACGGCCGGGGCGCCCATCGCGCGGGAGAGGTGGCCCCACGGGCCGATGGTGATCCGGGCCGGCCGGCCGGCCTCGGCGAGCTGGGCGTGGTCGCGCAGCTGCCAGGGCAGGAAGATGTCGTACCAGCCGGTGATCATGTAGACCGGCGCGGTCACGTCGGGCACCGAGGCGGTGTGCGACTGCCGCGTCCAGTACTCGTCGGTGAGCCGCTCGTGCTCCACCCAGTCCTGGTACCAGTGGACCCGGCGCCCGTTGGCGGCCACGTCCCCGTCGCGCAACGGCAGCACGTCGAAGGCCCGGCGCAGGCGCGGGTCCGGGCGCAACTGGCCGAGCACCACCGCGACCAGTTCCCGGTGAATCATCCGGTCCATCATCTGCGTCCAGCCGAGCGCGTTGCGCAGCGCGAACGCGGCGTTGTCCCAGGTGACCACTCCGAAGTCGGGCATCGTGGTGACCAGGCAGAGCGCGTCCGGCGCTGACGAAGGCTCGTCCCGCTGCAACGTGCCGGCCACCGCCCACTGGGTGAAGCCCATGTAACTGGCCCCGAACGTGACGACCGGGCCGGCGCACCACGGCTGGGCCCGCACCCAGCGGTGGGTGGCGATGCCGTCGCGCTGCTCGTCGACCTGCGGGGTGAAGACCCCCTCCGAGCCCCAGGTGCCGCGGCAGCTCTGGAACAGCACCGGGAAACCCTCGCGGGCGAGCGCGCGGGCCGGGCCGGCGACGGGACCCCGGCGGCCGTACGGGCCACGGATCACCACGACCGGCAGGTTCTCGTCCGAACCCAGCGGCAGGATCAGGTCGGCCAGCAGTTCCACGCCGTCGTCCATCGGCACCCGCAGGTCCTTACGGATCCGGAGATCGTACGGGCCGGGGGTGAGCCCTTTGATGGTCTGCGATTGCACCCACCGGGAGAATCGCTGGCGGAGCGTGCTCATGGAGCTCCTCGGGAAGGACTGCGCCAGGGCCTGGCGGTTTGCGACAAACATATTGCCTGTCAATACCCGCCGCCTGGTCGCCGGCGCTGCCCGGTGCCGGGGAGCCCGGGTGCTCCCGCCGGCCGTACGACGAAGGGGCCGATGGTCTCAGGGGTGGTCTTTGAGCAGTTTGGTGGCGAGGACCGCCGCCTGCGTGCGGCGTTCGAGGCCGAGCTTGGCGAGCAGGCTGGAGACGTAGTTCTTGACCGTCTTCTCGGCGAGGAACATGCGGCCGGCGATCTCGCGGTTGGTGAGGCCCTCGGCGACCAGTTCGAGGATGCGGCGCTCCTGCTCGGTGAGGGAGGCGAGTTCCCGCGGCTGTTCGACGCCGTTGCGGATGCGCTCCAGGACCCGCTGGGTGACGGCCGGGTCGAGCAGCGACTGGCCGGCGGCGACCCGCCGCACCGCGTCGACCAGGTCGGTGCCGCGGATCTGTTTGAGGACGTAGCCCGAGGCCCCGGCCATGATCGCGGCGAAGAGAGCCTCGTCGTCCTCATAGGAGGTGAGGATCAGTCCTTTGATCGACGAGTCGACGGCGCGGACGTCGCGGCAGACGTCGATGCCGTTGCCGTCCGGCAGGCGGGCGTCGAGCACCGCCACGTCGGGACGCAGGGCGGGAATGCGCCGGGCCGCCTCCGGCGCGGAGCCGGACTCGCCGACCACCTCGATGTCGCCGCCGGCCTGGAGCAGGTCGATGAGGCCGCGGCGGACGACCTCGTGGTCGTCGAGGAGAAAGACTCGGATCATGTCTCCTTCCTACCCGGGACGGTCCCGGGCACCCAGGGCCGAAAGTCCCGGCGATAGCCTCGACGGGTGGTCGAAGGACCGACACCCTCGCTCGGGTTGAGCCCTCTGTCCCGCGTGTGCCTCGACGAGCTCCTGCAGGAGATGCACCGGAACAGCCTCTCCGACTTCACCGGCACCCTGGTGACCTGGAGGGTGCCGCTGCAGGACCTTCGGCCCTTAACCGCGGCGGCCCCGCGCGGCACCGTGAGGGAATGAACCGCTACGACTCGTCCGGGCTGCGGCGCGCCGCGGCGGCCGGGATCCAGGCCCCGTCCATGTACAACAGCCAGCCGTGGGCGTTCCGCCTGCGCGACGGCGCCGTCGAGGTGCTCGCCGATCCGCACCGGCAGTTGCGGCTGGCCGGCAACGGCGGCTGGGCGGCGCGGCTCGCGCTGGGCGCGGCCACCCTCAACGCCCGGCTGGCGCTGGCCTCGGCGGGCACCCCGGCCGAGGTGACGCTCCTGCCGGACAGCGCCGAGCCGGAGGTGATCGCCCGGCTCACCCCGGCCCGGAACCGGCCGCCGACCTACACCGAGCAGGACCTGTACGCCGCGATCGGGCGCCGTCACAGCAACCGGCAGCCGTTCTGGCCGGACCCGGTGCCCGCGGACGTGCGGGTCCGGCTGATCGAGGCGGCGCGGGCCGAGGGCGCCTGGCTGGACCTGCTGGTCGGGATGACCGCGCTGACCGGGTTCTCGGAGATCGCGCACAGCGCCGACCGGGTGCTGCGCCGGGACACCCGCTACCAGGGTGAGCTGATCACCTGGACGGACACCGATTCGCGAACCGAGGGCATTCCGGTGGCCGCGTCCGCGACGGTGACCGAGCCGCAGGACCTGATCCCGCAGCGCGGCTTCGGCGGCCGGCGCCGGGCGCCGGGCCGTGACTACGAGGCGGAGCCGTTGATCGGTGTCCTCGGCACGGCCGGCGACCGCCGGCTCGACCACGTGATGGCCGGGCAGGCGTTGCAGCGCGTGCTGCTGACCGCCACCGGCGCGGGCCTGGCCGGCTCGATGATCTCTCAGCCGATCGAGGTGCCGGCGGCCCGCGACCAGCTGCGGCGCTCGCTCGGCCGCTCGGGGATGCCGCAGATGGCGTTCCGGATCGGGTACGGCCGGCCGGGCCACCCCTCACCCCGGCGGGCCCTGGCGGACGTGCTCGCCGGCTGACGTGAAGATCATCACTGCCGTAGTTGCCAGCTATATGCAACAACCAGGTTCCGCTCATATGCTGGCGGCATGGACGACGTGCAGGCGATGCACATCGCGAACGGGATCATCAACGGTCCCGTCTCGGCGATCTTCATCGCGATAGCGATGGCCGGGCTCGCGGTCTGTGTGTGGCGGGCCAAGCTCGACCTCGATGACCGCCTGGCCCCGATGGCCGGCCTGGTCGCGGCGTTCATCTTCGCCGTGCAGATGCTCAACTTCCAGGTGCTGCCGGGCGTCTCCGGCCACCTGCTCGGCGGCACGCTCGCGGTGATTCTGGTCGGCCCGTGGGTCGGCGCGCTCTGCGTGTCCACCGTGCTGATCGTGCAGGCGCTGGTGTTCGCCGACGGCGGCCTCACCGCCCTGGGGCTGAACATCACGAACATGGCGCTGATCGGCACGGCGGCGGCCTATCTGCTGGTCGCCCTGCTGCTGCGGGTCCTCCCCCGCAGCAGCAGGGGCCTCGGCGCGACCGCCCTGATCGCCTCGGTCATCGGTGTCGTGGTCGCCGCGATGGGCTTCGTCGCGGAGTTCGCGCTGGGCGGCACCGCCGACCTGTCGATCACCGCGGTCGCCGCCACCATGGCCGGCACCCACACCCTGATCGGCATCGGTGAGGGCCTGATCGCCGCGACCACCGTGGTGACCGTGGCGAAGGTCCGCCCCGACCTGGTCTACGCCCTGCGGGCCTTCCGCGCCCCGATCAGGGCCAAGGCGGCCGTCGCATGACCGGGCGGCTCCGCGTGTTCCTCGCCGGCGGCCTGCTCGTGGCGCTGCTGCTGGCCGGGGTGGTCTCCAACTTCGCCTCCGGCAGCCCCGACGGCCTCGACCACGCCGCCCGCCAGGGCTGCACCTTCAACGCCGACGACGAGATCACCGGCGGCACCTGCATGGCGCAGCAGGAGCAGGAGCATCAACTCGCCGACAGCCCGCTCGCCGACTACGGCATCCGCGGCATCGACAACGAGTACCTCTCCACCGGCCTGTCCGGCGTGCTCGGCGTGCTGCTCACCTTCGCGATCGGCGGCGGCATGTTCTGGCTCCTGCGCCGCCGCTCACCGGAGGAAGGCGGCCACGCCCTCGGCGAAGACCTAGCGTCGCCGAGCGAGCCGAGCGACCAGAAGGCCTGAATGGAACCGCTCTACCTCGCTCGGGAGAGCCGGGTGCACCGGCTCTCCCCCGAGGTGAAGATCGCGGCGGTGCTGCTCTTCACCATCGTCGTGGTGGTCACCCCACGCGAGGACCTGACCGCCTTCGCCGGTTACACCCTGTTGATCGCCCTGGTCGCCGGCCTGGCCCGGGTGCCGGCCGGCTGGCTGCTCAAACGGGCCACCATCGAGCTGCCGTTCGTGCTCCTCGCGGTGGTGCTGCCGTTCACCGGCCACGGCGAGCGGGTGGACTGGCTGGGCCTGTCGCTGTCGGTCGACGGCCTCTACGGCGCGTGGAACATCTTCGCGAAGGGCACGCTGGGCGTTCTCGCCTCGCTGCTGCTCGCCGCGACCACCTCGATGCGTGACCTCATCCTGGGCCTGGACCGGCTGCGCTGCCCGACCGTGATCACCCAGATCATGACGTTCATGCTGCGCTACATCGACGTGCTGATCGACGACGCCCGGCGGATGCGGATCGCCCGGCTGTCCCGCGGCTACGACCCGCGCTTCCTCTGGCAGGTCAAGGCGTTCGCGGTCGGCGTCGGCGCGCTGTTCCTGCGCTCCTACGAGCGCGGCGAGCGGGTCTACCTGGCGATGTTGTCGCGCGGCTACTCCGGCCGCATGCCGTCGGGCTCCGGGAGCAAGGCCCCGGCGGCCGAGTGGGTGGTCTCGTCGGCTCTGCCGGTCGCCGCCGCCGGGATAGCGGTCGCGGCCGCCGTCCTAGCATGATCACATGACAGCGGCCCTGAAGATCACCGGCCTGACCTTCGCCTATCCGGACGGGCGGGAGGCGCTACACGGGGTCGACCTCACCCTGGCCCCGGGCGAACGCGTCGCCCTGCTCGGGCCCAACGGCGCCGGCAAGACCACCCTGGTGCTGCACCTCAACGGCATCCTGCACGGCGGCGCCGGCCGGGTGGAGATCTCCGGGCTGCCGGTCACGCCCGGCGACCGCAAGGCGATCACCGAGATCCGCCGCCGGGTCGGCGTCGTCTTCCAGGACCCCGACGACCAGCTTTTCATGCCGACGGTCGCCGAGGACGTCGCTTTCGGCCCGGCCAATCTGGGCGTACGCGGGGACGAGCTCGACCATCGGGTGACCGAGGCGCTGACCGCGGTGGGGATGCTGGAGCACCGCGACCAGATCCCGCATCACCTGTCGTTCGGCCAGCGGCGCCGGGTCGCGGTGGCGACCGTGCTGGCGATGCGGCCGGAGATCCTGGTGCTCGACGAGCCGTCGTCCAACCTCGACCCGGCCAGCCGCCGTGAACTGGCCGAGATCATCATGTCGTTGCCGGTGACCGTGCTGATGGTGACGCACGATCTGCCCTACGCGCTGGAGCTGTGCCCGCGCTCGGTGATCCTGGACGCCGGCCGGATCGTCGCCGACGCCCCCACCGGCGAACTGCTCGCCGACGGTGACCGGATGGCGGCCCACCGCCTCGAGCTGCCGTTCGGCTTCGACCCGTCCGCGATCCACCGGCGATAGGACCGCCGGGCGCCCGGGCGGTCCCGGCGCCGGGCGGACGTGCCGCGGCTGGCCTTCGGTGCTGTCCCGGCGGTGTCGGGGCAGCACCGGGGACCAGCCGCCGGGGCCGCTCTCAGGCGGCCTTGCTGAGGGGAGCGGCCTCGCGCAGGCCGCTCACGATGGCCTGCCACGTGCTCGGGCCGACCACCCCGTCCACCTCGACCGGCAGTCCCCCGTCGCGGATGGTCGCCTGGAGGTCGCGGATCGCCGCCTCCGTCTTCGGGCCGTAGATGCCGTCGGCGCCGTCGAGGGCGAACTCCTCCTGCAGCCCTCTGACCGCACTGCCCCGCATTCCGGGGCGCACCGGGACGAGCAGCGCCTGCCACGTCTCGGCGTCGACCACGCCGTGATCGGGAAGGTTCTTGGCACGCTGTACGGCGCGGACGGCATCGCCGGTCTCGGAGCCGAAGACACCATCGACGGTGACCGTGTGACCGTGGGCGAGAAGCAGGTACTGCAACGTCTGCACCGGGTGGTCGGTGGATCCCTGCCGGGTCATCGGCCAGGGGTTCAGGGTGGCGGTCATACGGGGGTCCCCTTCCTCATCGTCGAGCGACGGGTATGTGCTTCCCTCACTTTCGCGCCCCGCGCCGATGATTGAAAGGGTGAGACAGGTCTCGGCCGCAGTTTCGCAGGAAATGATTTCGTCTTGCTGTCTGATTCGCGAACTCCTATGGGCGAACCGCGCGCGAACCTGTGAATTCGCGCGCGGCATCGAGCACCATTGTGCAAACCGCAGTGGGATTTCACACCGGCGAGATCCCGGGGCTCCTGGAGATCCCGGAGGATCAGCGCTCCGCCCAGTCCCCCAGCGACCAGTCCCGCACCTCCGGCATGTCTTCGAGGTGGTCGACCACGTACTGCTCGTGCTTGGCCAACTGTGACTCGCACCAGGTCTTCAGCTCGGTGGCCCCGGCCGGCAGCCGCTTCGCGTTGTTGATCGCGTCCATCACCAGGTGATAGCGGGACGCCCGGTTGCGGACCGTCATGTCGAACGGCGTGGTCGTGGTCCCCTCCTCGATGAAGCCGCGCACCCGGAACCGGTCGGCGTCCGGCCGGCCGTGCACGAGCTGGTGGATGGCGCCCGGGTAGCCGTGGAAGGAGAACACCACGTCCACGTCGTCGGTGAACAGCTCGCGGAACATGGTCTCGCTCATGCCGTGCGGGTGATCCTTCGGCCGGGGCAGGGCCATCAGGTCGACCACGTTCACCACGCGGACCCGGAGTTTCGGCAGCCGCTCCTTGAGGATCTGCGCAGCCGCCACGGTCTCCATGGTCACCACGTCGCCGGCGCAGGCCAGCACGATGTCGGGGTCGCCGGCGCCGTCGTCGTTGCCGGCCCAGTCCCAGATGCCGGCGCCCCGGGCGCAGTGCTCGATCGCCTGGTCCATGGTCAGCCACTGGAGCTGCGGCTGCTTGTCGATGACGATCAGGTTGACGTACGACCGGGACCGGAAGCAGTGGTCGGCGACCGACAGCAGGGTGTTCGCGTCCGGCGGCAGATAGACCCGGGCCACGGTGCCGCGCTGGTTGAGCACCACCTGGATCAGGCCGGGCCCCTGGTGCGAGAAGCCGTTGTGATCGTTGCGCCACGCCGTCGAGGTGAGCAGGATGTTCAGGCTCGGCACCTTGGCCCGCCACGGCAGGTGCGAGGCCTCCTGCAGCCACTTGCCGTGCTGCACCGTCTGCGACGCGCTGACCATGGCGAACGCCTCGTAGGTGGCGAACATGCCGTGCCGCCCGGTCAGGTTGTAGCCCTCCAGCCAGCCGTGGCAGTTGTGCTCGGACAGCACCTCCATGACCCGGCCGGTGCGGCCGATCTTCACGTCGTCGTCGTTGACGCCCTCCATGAACGCCCGGTCGGAGACCTCGAAGACGGCACCGAGCCGGTTGCTGTTGGTCTCGTCCGGGCAGAACAGCCGGAACCGGTCGGGGTTGCGCGTGTAGAGGTCGCGCATCATCTCGCCCAGCTTGCGGGTCGACTCGGCGCGGCCCTCGGCCGGCTTCTTCACCTCGATCGCGTAGTCCCGGAAGTCGGGCATGTCCAGGTCGCGAGTGAGCAGGCCGCCGTTGGCGTGCGGGCTGGCGCTCATCCGCAGGTCACCGGCGGGGGCCACGTCGCGGATCAGGGCGACCGGCGCGCCGGTGGCGTCGAACAACTCCTCCGGCCGGTACGACCGCAGCCACTTCTCCAGCTCACGCAGGTGGTCCTCGTTGCCCTTGACGCCGGAGAGCGGCACCTGGTGCGAGCGCCACGTGCCGGTCACCGTGATCCCGTCGATCTTGTCGGGGCCGGTCCAGCCCTTGGGCGTGCGCATGATGATCATCGGCCACCGCGGCCGCGAGCCGTCCCACTGACCGCCGCGCGCCGTACCCTGAATGGTCTTGATCCGGCCCCAGGCCTCGGCGAGGGTCGCCGCGAACCGGTGGTGCATGCCGGGCAGGTCCTCACCCTCGATCTCCAGCACGTCGTAGCCGTGGCCCTCGAAGAGCCGGCGAACCTCGGCCGGATCCTTGCGGGCCAGCACGGTCGGTCCGGCGATCTTCGCGCCGTTGAGGTGCAGGATCGGCAGCACCGCGCCGTCGTGCTCGGGGTTGATGAACGAGACGCCCTTCCAGGAGCCCTCCAGCGGACCGGTCTCCGCCTCACCGTCACCGACGACCGCGATCGCCAGCAGGTCGGGGTTGTCCATCACCGCGCCGAACGCGTGCACCAGCACATAACCCAGCTCGCCACCCTCGTGGATGGAGCCGGGCGTGGTCACCGACACGTGGCTGGGGATGCCCCCGGGTGAGGAGAACTGGCGGAACAGCCGCAGCAGACCGCTCTCGTCGAGACTCACCTTCGGGTACACCTCCGAGTAGGTGCCCTCCAGGTATCCGGCGGCGACCAGGGCCGGCCCGCCATGCCCCGGCCCGGCGAGATAGATCGACTGCTGGCCGGTCCGTTTGATCAGGCGCGACACATGGGCATAGATGAACGACAATCCCGGGCTCGTTCCCCAGTGCCCGAGCAGGCGCGGCTTGATGTGCTCGTTCCTCAATGGCTCACGCAGCAGCGGATTGCCCTGCAGATAGATCTGGCCGACGGTCAGGTAATTGTTCGCCCGCCACCAGGCGTCCAGTCCGGCGACCTCGGCATCGTCCGGAGCGGCGAGTCTCCGCACGAGTTCCTGCAGGTCGAGCGCGGTGGCTCGATTGTCCGAAACGGCGGTCACGGTCATTCCTCTCGACGTTGGCGTACGAGTGCCTGACTGGTCACGGTCAACGTATCGGCGATAGGGACCCAGGACAGGGGTCCTTCGGCCCCTCCGGTCGGGACGTTACCCCCGCCGCGCGGCGCCATGCCGCATTCCCGGGCCCCAGGCCGCCTTCCCCCTTTCAAGACCCTCATCTCGTACGCGCGAGATCGTCATCGACCGCGACCATCCCGTCCCGTGGCGGCCCGGCGGACGTCCGCCGGCCGCGTTCCTGCCGCACAAGCTCGGCATGCCACCGAAGGCGCGGCTTCTGGCGCCGCACGGCCGGGCACGTCCGTGGTGAACTCGTCTGGACTTAAGTAGCGCCTTCATAGACTTCCGCCAACTGCGAATCAAGACCCTCCGCTCGTACGGTCGGCGCATGCGAATCGCAACGCCGGAACGACAGCCCGGACCCGTGACACCGGAGGCTCGTGCGCTCGGCCCGGACCTGGCACGCGGCGCGATGCTGCTGTTCATCGCGCTGGCCAACACGCACTACTTCCTGCGTGGCCAGACGGTCCTCGGTGGCTATCCGCAACACGGATCGGCCGCCGACAAGGCGGTGACCTGGCTTCTGGCGACGTTCGTGGACGGCCGGGCCTTCCCGCTGTTCGGGCTGCTGTTCGGTTACGGGGTCGCGCGGATCGTGCGTCGCCAGCGGGCACGGGGCCACTGGCGCGTACGCCGCCTGCTTTGGCGCCGCAGCGCGGTGCTCATGGTGATCGGCTTGACCGACGCCGTGCTGTTATACGTCGGCGACATCCTGGCGGCGTACGGCGTGCTGCTGTTCCTGGGCGCGTGGATGGTCTTCTGGCGAGACAGGTGGCTGGCCGCGCTCGCTGTCGCCGCCCTGGTGCTGACGTCCCTGCCGAGCGCCGGCGCGTCCACGATCAGCACCGAGGGGCCGGGCCCGGAGATACTGCCACCGGCCCTGTCCGGGCTGGTCGCCGACAGGTTGCCGGTCGCGTTGTTCGTCGCGTTGCTGGGCCCGATCGGCTTCCTGTGCCCGTTCGCGGTCGGCCTGTGGGCGGGCCGCCGCCGCATCCTGGAGCGTCCGGCGCACCACCTGCCGCTGCTCCGCGCCGTCGCCGCGGGCGGCATCGGCGCCGCGGTGCTGGGCGCCCAGCCGATCGCGCTGCTGCTGGCCGGCGCGACCACGGCGCCCGCTCAGCCCGCCCTGGAGCGGCTGGCCGCCCTGCACGGCATGACCGGCACGCTGGGCGGTCTCGGCTACGCGGCCCTGCTGTCCCTGCTCGCCCTGCGCCTGGACCGACGGCCTGAGGGACCGCGCCCGGGCCCGATGACGGCGGCGATCGCGGCGGCCGGCCAGCGGTCGATGACCTGCTACCTGATGCAGTCGGTGACCTGGGCGGTCGTGTTCACGCCGCTTCTGCTCGACCTGTCCGGCACGCTGACGGTCACCGGCACGGCGCTCCTGGCGACGGCGACCTGGGCGGCCACCGTCCTGCTCGCCGACCGGATGCGCCGGGCCGGGCGGCGAGGCCCGTTCGAGACGCTGACCCGTTTCGCGACCTACGGCCGGACCCGGCCGGAGCCGCGGCCACCGGCCGGAGCCGTACATCCGACGGCTCACTGCCCGTGACCACCAGCGCGCTTCAGCGGCATTCGCATACCCCGCCGCCCAGCGCACGCTCACTCGACATCCGCTCCGGGGATGCCACCCGCCCTCCGCTGCGGCCCCACATCTATGCCGTGAAGAGCAGCGGGTCGGTCCATGTCAGACCCGTTCGACCAGGGTCTCCCCCACGGAGACGATCACGCTGTCGACCGCGGTGTCGTCGATGCCCTCCAGCTCGATGATGAGCCGGTCCACGCCCAGGTCGGCGTACCTGCGGACGGTGTCGAGGTCGGGCGGGCCGGGCGGGGTAATGGTGATCTCCAGTTCGCCGAGACTCTCCGGCCGCTGCTCGGCGCGGGCGGTCTCGGCCAGGGCGCGCAGCGCCTGCCCGGTCTGGTCGACGTCCAGACCCCAGCCATACCAACCGTTCCCGTGCCGGACGGCCCGGCGGTACGCGGCGGCGGAGTGACCTCCGACCACGATCGGCGGGTGCGGGCGCTGGATCGGCGACGGGTGCTGAACGACGCCGGAGAACGACACGAACCGGCCGGTGAACGAAGGCGCGGCGTCCCACAGGGCACGCATGGCGGCCAGATGCTCGTCGGTGCGGGCGCCCCGCTCGGCGAGCGACACGCCCATCGCCTGGAGCTCCGGCTCGACGTAGCCGGCCCCGACGGCGACGGTCAGCCGGCCACCGGACAGCACGTCCAGCGAGGTGAGCTGCTTGGCCAGCAGCACCGGCTGGCGCTGCGGAAGCACGATCAGGCCGACGCCGAGGCGGACCCGGCTGGTCACGGCCGCGAGGTAGCTCAGCGCGATCAGGGCTTCCAGCCGGGGCGGGTTACCCTCCCCCGGGGGGAGCGCGATGTGGTCACCGACCCACAGCGACTCGAAGCCCGCCTCCTCCGCCGATCTGGCCCGCCGGACCAGAACGTCGGACTCGACGTTGCGGTCGCGGTGCAGTCCGTACAGCCCGAACCTCATCCGGTCAGCCACCTCTCCGTCGCCTGTTCTGATCAGCACCGTACTGGGACGGATCCACATACGCATCGATACGACCGACCCGGCAAACCGGCGCGTCGTGCCGCGGCCGACTCGCGCACGTGCCTCAGTGGCGGACGATCCCCTCAGCGATCCGTACGCTCTCGGCGATGACCATCATCGGGACGGTTCCGGTTGCCGTCTCGGCGTCCCACGTGAACAGGTGATGCCCCGCGCCGGTCGTGACCCTCCGCGCGAACTCGCGTTCGGGAAGCGTCGAAGGCCGGAAGGCCGGATGGTGAAACAGATCCGCGCAGGAGACCCAGGCGACATCGGCGAACGTGACCTCGACGCTGTGGTGATAGGTCAGGTCGTTGTCCGCGATCAGGCGGAACACGGACGTTTCCCATCGATCCACCTGCCAGTCCCAGAACCGGCCGTTCAACTCGAACAGATCGCGCACGCAGCGATCATGCCGCATGTCGACCCGCCGCCGTGGGCCGAGGCCTTCGCCGACGTGGGCTTCATGCCGCTCGGCCGCAGGTTGCTCGCCACGCCGTTGAGCGAGGTGGACACCAGCGCGCTCGCCAAACAGGAGTGGCGCCACATCCGTTCGTGGCGTCCTCCGGACGTGGGCCGCACCCTTTTCAACGGCTGGGACTGACGGCCGTCCTCGAATGCCTCGATCCGTCCGCCCGGCCACCGCCACACACGTCCCGCGTGATGGTCGAACGACACGCCGGGGTTCCCGTCCGGATCAGTTCAGACAAAGACAGAAGGGGTGGCCTGCCGGGTCCAGGAAGACGCGGAATGTCGTGCCGGGCTGGTCCGGATGTCTGGTCGCCCCGAGAGCGATCACCGCCGCCTCGGCGGCATCGAGATCGTCGACGAGCATGTCGAGGTGCATCTGCTGGGGCCGCTCCTGCGTCGGCCAGGTCGGCGGCGTGTAGTCGGCCACCTCATGGAAGGAGAAGCACCGGCCGTCCTCGGCGCAGACCGAGGCCCGGTCACCGGAGACGTCGATCCTCCCATCCAGGATCGCGCCGTAGAACCTGGCGAGCACACCGGGATCGGGGCAGTCGATGGCAAGGAGCGGCATGCGAGCGATGGCCATGCGGCGATCATATCGACGAGGATGACGGGACCGGTCCCGCCACCGCGACATGTCCGGCGGCGCCCGTGGGCGCTGCCGGACATGTCGCAGCCGCTAGCCCAGCGTGAGGGTGCAGCTCTCCTCGTCCGCGCTCAGGGCGGTGACCCGGTCACCGATGCGCACCTGCCAGGGCAGCGCGTCGCCCCTCCGGCCGACGACGACCCGCGAGCCCTCACGGGTGACGGTGAAGACCGTGTCCGCGCCGGCCGGGCCGGGGACGACGACGGCGGTCTCGCCGAGAGCCAGCTCGAACAGGCGCAGGGTGACGCCGTCGCGATAGTCGTAGTCGGGGCGGTCCTGGCGGGCGCCGACCGGGATGACCGCGCCGGGGCGAACCAGCAGCGGCACGCTGTCGAAACCGTGGGTCTCGCGGACCCAGGCGGGACCCTCGACGGTCTCGGCCAGGCCGGTGACCGGCTGATAGCGGGTCCACCGGCCGGCCGGGACGTAGTAGGAGACGTCGCCGTCGGCCGAGAAGACCGGGGCGACCAGGAGGTCGCCGCCGAGCAGGTACTGGCGGTCCAGGTAGGTCGCGGCCGGGTCGTCCGGGAAGCCGATCGCCATGGACCGCATCACCGGCAGGCCGGTGAGGTGCGCCTCGCGGGCCGCGCCGAAGATGTACGGCATCAGCCGGTACTTGAGGTGCGTGAAGTGCCGCAGCACGTCCACGGCCTCCTCGTCGAAGAGCCACGGCACCCGGTACGACGAACTGCCGTGCAGCCGGCTGTGCGACGACAGCAGGCCGAACGCGGTCCACCGCTTGAACACGGCCGGGTCGGGCATGCCCTCGAAGCCGCCGATGTCGTGGCTCCAGAACCCGAAACCGGACGACATCAGGGACAGGCCGCCGCGCAGGCTCTCCGCCATCGACTCGAACGTGCTGGAGTTGTCGCCGCCCCAGTGGACCGGGAACTGCTGGCCGCCGACGGTCGCCGACCGGGCGAACAGGACGGCCTCGCCCTCGCCACGGGCCTCCCGGAGCACGTCGAAGACGACCTGGTTGTAGATCTGCGAGTAGTAGTTGTGCATGCGTTCCGGGTCGGAGCCGTCGTGCCACACCACGTCGGTCGGCACTCGTTCGCCGAAGTCCGACTTGAAGGCGTCGACGCCCATCTCGGCGAGGCCGCGCAGTTTGCCGGCGTACCACTCGCGGGCTTCGGGGTTGGTGAAGTCGACCAGGGCCATGCCGGCCTGCCAGAGGTCCCACTGGAAGACGTCGCCGTTCGCGCGGCGTACCAGATAGCCCTTGGCCTTGCCCTCGGCGAACAGCGCGGAGCGCTGGGCGATGTACGGGTTGATCCACAGGCAGGTCCGCAGTCCCCGGTCGGCGAGGCGTTTGAGCATGCCCGGCGGGTCGGGGAAGACGCGCGGGTCCCACTCGAAGTCGCACCAGTTGAACTCGCGCATCCAGAAGCAGTCGAAGTGGAACACCGACAGCGGCAGGTCCCGGTCGGCCATGCCGCCGACGAACTTGTTGACCGTCTCCTCGTCGTAGTCGGTGGTGAACGAGGTGGTCAGCCAGAGGCCGAACGACCAGGGCGGCGGCAGCGCGGGCCGGCCGGTGAGCGCGGTGTACTTGCGGATCACCTCGGCCGGGGTGGGCCCGTAGATGACCAGATAGGACAGGCTCTGCCCGGCGACGCTGAACTGGGTGCGGGTGACCATCTCGGAGGCGACCTCGAAGGACACCTTGCCGGGGTGGTCGACGAGCACGCCGTACCCGCCGTTGGTGAAGTAGAACGGGACGTTCTTGTAGGCCTGCTCGCTGCTGGTGCCGCCGTCGGCGTTCCAGATGTCGACGGTCTGACCGTTCTTGACCAGCGGCCCGAACCGCTCCCCCAGACCGTAGACGACGTGCCCGACGCCGAGATCGAGTTGCTCGTGGATGTGGTCGCCGTCGGGGCCGGTGACGACACCCATGCCCTTCCAGCCGCTGCCGGTGAGCCGCCGGCCGTCGGCGAGGAAGTCGAGCGCCCACTTCTCCCCCGCGGTGAACCGCGCGGTGAGCGCGCCCGCGGTGAGGGAGAGGTCGTCCACCGTCACGTCGGTGGATTCCGGAGAAAGGACGAAATCGGGGGTTCTGGAGCGCTCTCCCTGGAAGTGGTCGATCGTCACCCGGATGACGTCGGACGCCGGCGCGCTGCACGTGACGGTGATGAGCGGGGCGTTCAGCGTGTCACCACGGTGCTGGACCGGCCGGGTGGCGGCCCAGACCGTCAGCGAGTCCGGACCGGTCGCCGTGTCCTGAAGATGGGCCGGGTGCAGGACGGTGACCCCGTCACGCTTGCGCCAATAGCCATCGGTGAACTTCATGGGGATCCTTTACTTGATGGCGCCGGCGGCGATGCCGCGCGTGAGGGTCCGCTGGAAGAGCAGGAAGAAGAGGATCGCGGGGAGGATGCCGATCAGGGCCGACGCGCTGGTCGTGGTGGCGTCCATCATGCGGTCGCCCTGGAGGACGCCCAGGGCCACCGGGACGGTCTGGTTGTCGTTGGAGACCAGGAACACCAGCGGCAGGAAGAACTCGTTCCACGTCCAGATGAAGAAGAACGTGAACAGCACCGCGAGGGTGGGCCCGCTGACCGGGACCACCACCCGCCACAGGGTCCGCCACTTCCCGGCGCCGTCGACGGCGGCGGCGTCCAGCAGTTCCCGGGGGAACTCGGCGTAGACCGAGGTGAGCAGGTAGGTACCGAAGGCGCTCTGGATGACGGTGAAGATGATGATGACCGCCAACAGGCTGTCGTAGAGACCGGCCTCCTTGGAGATGTAGTACAGCGGGTAGACCAGCACCTCCTGCGGGAGCAGGTTGGCGACCAGGAAGAAGACCAGGAACCAGACGCGGCCGCGGACCCGGCCGATGCCGAGGGCGTACGCGTTGAGAATCGACAGCACGACACCGAGGACGGCCACGGTGAGGCTGGTGATGAAGCTGTTCCAGAGCTTCTGGCCGAAGTCCACCCGGTTCCAGAAATCCACGATGCCGTCGAGGTGGAGGCCGCCGGGCAACGACAGCGGGCCGTTCGCGGCGTAGTCGGCGGGGCTCTTGACCGCGTTGACCGCGATCACCAGCAACGGCCCGACCAGCAGCAACAACAGCACGACCAGGGCGGCGAGGACGAACCACCGCACCGGGTCGCGGTGCCGCGCGGCCTCCGGGGACTCCTGCGCCGCCGGGTGTTCGACGGTGGGACGGGCGGTAACAGTCATGATCATCCGTCCTGCGACGACGAGCGGTGCTGGAGGCGGAGGAAGGCGAAGGCGAGCGCGACGATCAGCACCGTCAGCACAGTGGAGATCGCCGAGCCGTACCCCACCTGCGCTTTCTCGAAGAAGTTCTTGTAGGCGAAGTAGGACGGCACGAGAGTGGCGTTGCTCGGGCCGCCCTTGGTGAGCACGAAGACCTGGCCGAAGATCTTCAGCGCGGCGATCGTGGTGGTGATCAGGACGACGTAGAACTCGGGCCGGATCATGTAGACAGTGATCTTGCGGAACCGCTGCCACCAGGTCGCGCCGTCGAGGTCGGCCGCCTCGTAGAGCGACGGGTCGATGCGCGACAGCCCGGACATGAACATGACGACCGGGTAGCCGATCTGGAACCAGATCATCACCATCATCACGCTGTACAGCGCGTAGTCGGGGTCGCCGAGCCAGTTCTTCGCCAGCCCGCCCAGGCCGGCCGCTTCGAGGATCCGGTTGAGCGCGCCGTAACCCGGGTGCAGGATCCAGCTCCAGATGATGCCGGTGACCGCCACCGGGATCACCTGCGGCAGGTAGTAGCCGGACCGGAACAGCCCGGCCCACCGGTCGCCGAAGCGTTTGCCCACGTAGTCGAAGAGCACCGCCGCCAGCACCAGGCCGAGCAGCGTCGGAATCACCGCCATGGCCAGCACCAGCAGGGCGATGTTGCCGAACGACGACCAGAACAGGGTGTCGCCGAAGAGCCTGGTGTAGTTCTCCAGGCCGACCCAGCGGGGATCGCCGACACCGGTCCACTTGGTGAAGCTGACGTAGACCGTCATCACCAGCGGCACGACGATCACCGCCAGCGAGGCGAGCATGCCGGGGATCAGATAGACCGCGTAACCGCGGTTTTTAACAACACGACCGGCCACGCCGGGCCCCTTTCCTTCGCGGCGGGGGGGGGGGGGGGCCCCCCCCCCCCCCCCCCCGCCCCGCATGAGGAGGGAGGGCCGGGGGCGCGGGGTAGGGGGGG
>NZ_JASCTH010000012.1:246071-281155 GCF_030009775.1 Actinoplanes sandaracinus
GGTTTTTAAACAAAACCACCGGCCACGCCGGGCCCATTCCATTCGGGGGGCGGGCGGTGGTCACCGCCCGCGCCGCGCGTCACGCCTATTTGCCGAGGTCGGCCAGGTTCTCGTGGTACGGCTTGGCGATCTCGTCCAGGAACGCGTCCGGGGTCTTCGAGCCGTTGATCAGCCCCTGGGTGCCCGCGACCATGACGTCGTAGTAGCCGGGCGCCGGCCAGTCGGGGTAGAAAGCGAGCCCGTCACTGGTCGAGATCTTGTTGAAGGTCTCGACGAGTTCCCTGTTCTTCGGGTCGGTGATCTGCGACGCGTCGGCCGCGACCGGGACACCGCCGCTGTTGCCGAGCAGCGCCTGCACCTCCGGCGACATGGTGATGTCGATGAAGTCGTACGCCAGCGCCTTGGCCTTGCTCTTCTCCGGCACCACCCAGAGGTTGCCGCTGGAGCCCGGGTGCAGCTTGTTGCCCGGGAAGAGGAAGGTGCCCCACTCGAAGTCCTTGATCTCCTTGGCGAACCGGCCGTACCACCAGGATCCGGAGATCAGGATCGGGAACCTGCCTTGGGTGAAGGAGACGCCCATGTCCTCGGCCCTGATGCCGGCCGAGTCCTTGCCGATGTAGCCCTTGGCGACCCAGTCGGCGAAGGTCTGCGCGCCGTAGGTGAACTGCGGCCCCTTGAAGTCCACCTTGTTCTTGAAGAGCTGGTAGTCGTCGATGAACGCCCGGTCCGCCTTCGACAGGGCCAGCTCGTAGAAGATCTGCTGGGCCGGGTACTCGGCGCCGCCGACCGCGAGCGGGGTCACCTTGTTCGCGACGAAGGTGTCCATCACCTTGGTGAACTCGTCGAGGGTGGCCGGGACCGCCAGTTTGTGCTGCTCGAAGAGCTTCTTGTTGTAGAAGACGGTGACGAACTCGCCGTAGTTGGGCACGCCGAAGAACTTGCCGCCGCCCATAATGCCGTCTTCGTCGTACTTGGCGGTGGCCTGCAGGCTGGCGCTCAGCTTCTTGTCCCAGCCGCGCTTCGCCGCCTCCGCGGAAAGGTCGGTGAGCAGGCCCTGCTTGGAGAGCAGGCCGGCGGTCGCGTTGCCCTTGTTGTATTCCAGGATGTCGGGCGCGCTGTCGGAGTTGAGGATCATCTGGGCGTTCTGCTGGATCTGCTCGAAGCCCTTCTCCTCGAACTTGACCTCGACGCCGGGGTGGCTCGCCTTGAAGAGTTCGATCGCCTTGTTCCAGGCGACGCCCATGGCGCTCTCCGGCGCCTCGTAGTGCCAGAGGGTCAGGACCTTCGCGTCGGCGCCCTCGGTGGATCCGTCGTCGCCGCTGCTGCAGGCGGTGAGGCCGAGGGTCGCTGCCAGAAGGAGAGCACCGGCGGCCAGGCCGGAGCGTGATCGGAACATAGCCGTCCTCCCAGGGGGACTGGTCGAGGAAGTCGCTGGGGAAGCGAAACGGTCAAGCGAGGCTCCGTCGAAGCGCTTCGACGATGGCTCTTGTCGAGACGCTATGGAACGAGCGTGGCTCATGTCAACGGTGTGACGTGGAGATTTCGCGGCAGCTGTCCCGCTCGACCAGGCTCGGTTCGAGCAGGCGGGTGTACTCGACGCGACGGCCTTCCAGCAGCCGCATCGCGGTCTCCACGGCCAGCGTGCCGACGTCGTGCGCGGGGATGTCGATCGAGGTCAGGTTGACCGGCATCGAGATCGCCACGTCCCGTGGGCAGATCGCCACGATCGAGATGTCCTCGGGCACCCGGCGGCCGGTGGCCCGCAACAGGTCCAGCAGCGGCCGCAGCGCCTCCTCGTTGTGCACCACCAGCGCGGTGAGGCCGTCGAGTTCGGCGTCCAGGTCGGCCATGCAGGAGCGGACACCCTCGGCGCCCGGCTCGCACGGGTGCGTCACCGTCCGCAGGCCGAGGTCGGCCGACGCCTCCAGGAAACCGGCGAGGAAGCGGTCCGCATATGTCGTCTGCCGCCGGTAGACCGCCGGCGACGGGCCCACCAGCCCGATCCTGCGGTGGCCGTGCCCGGCCAGGTGGGACAGGGCCGTCCGGGCCGCCGCGCCGAAGTCGAGGTCGACGCAGGCGATGCCGGTGTGGTCGGCGGGCAGGCCGATCAGCACGGATGGCTGCTTCAGCTTGCGCAGGGCCGGGATGCGCAGATCGTCGCGCTCCAGGTCCATCAGTATCAACGCGTCGACCATGGTGCTGTGCGCGACCCGCTCCAGGCCGGCGGTGCCCTCGTCCTTGGTCAGGAGCAGGACATCATGGTTGTACGACCGGGCGGCGGTCACCACGGCGGTGGCGAACTGCATGATGACCGGCACGTTCACGTCCACCCGCAGCGGCGCGACCAGGGCGATCACGTTGGTCTTGCTGCTGGCCAGGGCACGGGCGCCGGCATGCGGGTGGAACCCGAGCTCGGCGATGGCGGCCTGCACCCGGGCCCGGGTCTCCGCCGAGATCGGGCGACGGCCGCTCAGGACGTAGGACACCGTGCTGGGCGACACTCCGGCCGCTTTGGCGACGTCGTTGATCGTCGGCACGGAGCCTCCCCAAGTCGCCACAGCGTGTCCTTCCGTCGATCCTACTGATCAGCGCCGGGTGCGCCCGGACGGGCACACCCCCGCCCCCCGTCATCGAATGCTGAACGTGGCCAGGCGCAGGCCCGGGCCGGGCACCAGATAGACGTCCTGGCGACCGGAGAACCGGGCGAGCGTGGCGGTCACGGTCGCGTACCGGTAGACGCCCCCGGTGTCGGCGAGTGTCGCGGTGCCGAGCAGGCGTCCGGCGGGCGAGCCCAGGCGCACCTCGATGCTTCCGCTGCCCGCGGCACGGGCGGTGAAGGTGGTGCCACCACGCAGGGCGGCGTCCTTGAAGGCGATCCAGTCACCGGCCGCCGAGGCGCCGACCACGGTGCCGCGGGCCTTGGTCTCGTCGAGCAGGCGAGCTCCGGCGTACGCGTCGAAGGTCTCCGCCCTGGTCTCCTGGCGGAGATCCCGCGGCGGGATCGTCTCACCGCGAACCGCGAGGGTGGCCCGCTGCCGGATGTCGCTCGACGACGAGCCGAGCAGCACGTCGTGAACCGCGGTCTCGGTCACCCAGCGCTGCCGGGTCTGATCCCAGCGGGCCAGATCGGCGGGCTTCAGCGCGAACGTGACGGTCTCCGACTCACCCGGCGCCAGGGTGACCTTCTCGAAGGCCCGCAGCTGCTTGTTGGGCTGGGCGTCGCGGGAGGTGCGCTGGTGGGTGTAGAGCTGGACCACCTCGTCACCGGCCCGCTTCCCCGCATTGGTGATCCGCACGCTCACGTGGCCGTCCTTCACGACCGGCACGCCGTAGCGGAACCGCGTGTAGGACAGGCCGTGACCGAACGCGTAGAGCGGCGTGGCCTCGCTGTACAGGTAGGTCTGGTTCGTGTTGACGATGTCGTACTGGAGCAGGTCGGCCGGGAGCTGGCCGGTCGACCGGTACCAGGTCTGGGTCAGCCGGCCGGCCGGGTTGACGTCGCCGTAGAGCACGTCGGCGACCGCGTGCCCGGTCTCGGCGCCGGCGTGGGTGGTCCAGAGGATGCCGGGCACGTGGGCCTGCGCCCAGTTGATCGTCTGCGGGTAGCTGCTCTGCAGCACCACGACCGTGCGCGGGTTGGCCGCCTTGACCGCCTTGATCAGGGCCTCCTGGCGGGCGCCGAGATCGGTGGAGGCCCGGTCGTGGACCTCCCGGCCGGCGACGAACGGGTCGGTGCCGACGACGACCACCGCGGTCTGCGCCTTCTTCGCCCGCGCGGCGGCCTCGGCGACACCGTCGACCAGCACCTCCCTGGCGAACTTCGCCGCACCGGCGGCGTCCGGGGACCCGAGGGTCAGGTTGCCGTCGGCGCCGACGGTCACGTAGTGGTTGGCCCCGAACCAGGACTCCTGCGTCTCATAGCCGGTGTAGCGCAGCACGAACGTGCCGTCGGCCTGCCGCTCCTGCTTGAACTGCTGCTGCACGAACCAGCCGTTCGGCTCGTCGGCGTTGGCCACGAACGGGCCCCAGTTGTAGCTGACCAGCTTGCCGTTGGCCACGCTGCGCAGCGTGGAGACGCCGTCACCCCAGTCCACGCTGTCGAACTGGGCGGCCGGGGTCGCGCTGGTCTCGGTGACGCCCACGGCGGTGGCGCCGGCGGCCACGTAGCGGCCGGTCGACACCTCCTTGAGGGCGATCCGGTCGGCGCCCGCGCTGGTGGAGACCGACGACGCCCGCTCGGTGATCCCGTCGAGGACGCTCACCCGGTACGGGAGCTGTCCCCCGTACCAGTCGCTGTAGAGCTTGTCGGCGGTCGGGCCGACGACCGCGACCGAACCGCCGGCCGTCAGCGGGAGAATCCCGTCGTTCTTGAGGAGCACCGCGGCCTCCGCGGCGGTCTCCCGGGCCAGCGCGCGATGCGCCGGGCTGTCGATCACCGAGGGCGAGATGCGCGCGTACGGGCCACCGTCCGGGTCGAACTCGCCGAGCCGGAAACGGATGCTCAGCGCGTTGCCCGCCGACCGGTCGATGTCCGCCTCGGTGAGCAGCCCCTGCGCGAGGGCCTCCTTGATCGCGGTGACCGTGGGCACGGCGTTGGTGTCGTTGACCGTGAAGCTGTCCAGCCCGGCCTTGACGGTGGCGGCGTTCGCCTCGGCCTGGGTGGCGAAATAGGCCTGGGAGCCGGTCAGGTTGGTCGGCGCCCAGGCGTCGCTGACGTTGAAGAGCCGCTGCTCGCTCCAGTCTCGCACGAGCGTGCCGAGATCGGGGTCGACGGTCGCGGGCCGCCCGTTGATCAGGTTGTAGGAGGCCATCACACCGGTCGCGGCCTCGTTGGTGAGCGCGATCTCGAACGGCTTGCGGTCGTACTCGTTCAGCACGCGCTGCGGCACGTTCGACGAGGTCCGGTCGCGTAGCGTCTCGTTGTTGTAGGCGGCGTAGTGCTTGATCGTCGGCGCGGTCTTGAGGTGGTCCGGGTCGTCGCCCTGCAGTCCCCGGCCGTAGGCGGTGGCGATCGCGCCGGAGAGCAGCGGGTCCTCGGAGTAGCCCTCCTCGTTGCGGCCCCAGCGCGGGTCGCGCAGCAGGTTGACCACCGGCGCCCAGGTGTTCAGGCCCCAGACGACCGGGTCCTGGGCGTGGAAACCGCGCAACTCGTCGCCGACGGCCGCGCCGACACGCTTGATCAACGACGGATCCCAGGTGCTGGCCAGACCCACGGCCTGCGGGAACACCGTCGCCGTCGCGTCGATCTTGGCGGAGTTGTTGCGGTAGTCGTTGGACCAGGCGACGCCGTGCAGCGCCTCGGTGCCGGACTTGAACACCCTCAGGCCGAGCCGCGGGATCGCCGGCTGGTACTGGTGCAGCAGGGAGATCTTCTCATCGAGGGTGAGCCGGCCGACCAGGTCGTCGACACGGGTGGCCAGGGGCAGGCTCGGGTCACGGAACGGATAGGCCGGATCGGCGGCCCGCGCCGCGCCCGGGGCGATCGGCACGACAAACAGGGCCGCGACGAGCGCGGTCAGCCCGCGTCTGAGACGCATAGCGATCTCCTTCGCATTTATATAAGGGCACGGTGGAATGACCGCCCGGCAGCTTGACCAGCGGTTACCCAATCGGCAAGAATCGGTCGAAGCGCTTCGACGATCGGTCACGGAAACAGACGGCAATGACGTATCGGTGAGGGTCACCATAGAACCGTGACGATGTGGCGGGCAACCACTCCGCGCAGCTTTGACGGAAATCCACCGGCAACACAGGCAGAATGGCCGGGTGCGACTCATCGTGATCGGCGGCGACGCGGCAGGCATGTCCGCCGCGTCCCAGGCACGGCGCCGGCTCAAGCCCGGCGAACTCGAGATCGTCGCGTTCGAGCGGGGCGACTTCACGTCCTACTCGGCCTGCGGCATCCCCTACTGGGTGGGCGGGCTGGTCGACGGGCCGGACGCGCTGATCGCCCGCGACCCCGCCACCCACCGGGAGAACGGGATCGAGATCCACACCGGCCACGAGGTCACCGGCATCGACCTCGCCGCCCGGACCGTCACCGTCCGCTCCGCGAACGGCACCCGCACCGAAGACTTCGACCAGCTCGTGTACGCCACCGGCGCCAGCCCGATCCGCCCCGGCTGGGCCGACACCCCGGCCCAGGGGATCTTCGGCGTGCAGACCCTCGGGGACGGCGCGGCGCTGCAGGAGTGGCTGCCCGGCCGGAGGACCGCCGTGGTCATCGGCGCCGGTTACATCGGCGTCGAGATGGCCGAAGCGCTCCAGCGCCGCGGCCTGCGGGTCACCCTGGTCGAACGCGCCGAGCAGCCGATGTCCATCATCGACCCGGACATGGGCACCCTGGTCGCCGACGCGATCCGCGGCCTCGGCATCGACCTGCGCACCGGCGTCACCGTGGAAGCCCTGGAGACCGCCGGCGGCCGGGTCAGCGCGGTCGTCACCGACGACGGCGTGCTCCCCGCCGACGTGGTCGTGCTCGGCCTGGGCGTGCGCCCCGACACCGCGCTCGCCGACGCCGCCGGGCTGCCCCTCGGAGCGACCGGGGGGCTCGCCACCGACCTGCGGCAGCGCGTCACCGGGCCGGACGGCATCGTCGAGGGGGTGTGGGCGGCCGGTGACTGCACCCAGGTCACCCACCTGGTCAGCGGACGTCCCATGCACCTGCCGCTCGGAACCCACGCCAACAAGCAGGGGCGGGTCGCGGGCATCAACATCGGCGGCGGGTACGCCACCTTCCCCGGGGTGATCGGCACCGGCATCACCAAGATCTGCGACCTGGAGGTGGCACGGACCGGGCTCTCCTCCCGCGAGGCCGAAGCGGCCGGATTCCAGTTCGTCACGGCGACCGTCGAATCCACCAACCGGGCCGGCTACATGCCCGGAGCGGTGCCGATGACCGTCAAGGTGATCGCCGAACGGGACACCGGGCTGCTGCTCGGCGCCCAGATCGTCGGGCGGACCGAGGCGGCCAAACGCATCGACGCCTTCGCGGTCGCCGTCTGGAACCGGATGACCGTCACCGACATGACCGCACTCGACCTGGGGTACGCGCCGCCGTACGCCCCGGTGTGGGACCCGGTGCTGATCGCCGCCCGCAAGGCCACCGAGGCCGCCGAGGCCCGCTGACACTCGCCGCCGGCCGGTTAGGACAGGACCGCCAGGACGGCCGGCGAGCCGTCGCCGTCCCAGGCGCCGGTGAGGGTGGCGCCGGGCGGGACCGGGCCGAGGACGCGGATCACGGTCAGCTCTCGCGCGCCGGCGGCGTCGCCGCTGCCGCGCAGCCGCAGGGACGGTTCCCGGCGGACCAGCTCCCCGTCGCTCTCGACCTCCTCCACGGCCTCCCGCCCGGCGGTCCTGATCACCTCGGCCACCTGGGCGGCGTAGACCGGGTCGCCGGCCGCGTCGTAGACCCAGCGGGTGCCCAGCACCGAGTGTTCGGTGGTGCCGACCAGCCACTGGTCGGCCCCGGCCAGCGGCGCGCCCCGATAGGTGAGCGGCACGTGCAGCAACGACCCGTCCCCGGCACGCACGATCATCGTCTCGATGCCGACCTCGCCGGCCGGGTCGTCGAAGCGCGCCGAGGCGACCCGCTCCGGCGCGGTCGCGGGCCCGGTGTACCAGGAACGGGTGGGCAGCCAGCGGGCGAGCAACTCGGCCTTGCCCGGGACGATCTGTGCCTTGTGGAGGAGCGCCATGCCCGGCAGCCTAAGTCACCGGCACACATCGCCGCAGACCGATCGGTGGCCCGCCCCTGGCAGGGTGGGGCCACGCCCTCGCTGAGCGGCGACTGGGGGCACTCGGCCGCGATCGCGCTGGTCGGCGGCCTGGCGGCCGGCGCCGTGGTGGTCAATGTGGCCGCCGCCGTCCGCGGCCGCCGACACCGGCGGCACGACCCGCTCCACCCCGCCGGACAGTGACCGTTCCACCCGGCGCCCGGCGGTGTGCGGGCCCACCGGATCGGCCCGCAGCGGGCGCTGCGGGCCGGACCACGGGGGATGGTCGCATGGTGGCTCCGCCGACGGCCACGGCTTCGGTTCGGCGGGGTGGCCGTACGACATCGGCGTTCTTAGAGCCCCATGTCCTTCGCGATGATCATTTTCATGACCTCGGACGTGCCGCCGTAGATCCGGTTGACCCGGTTGTCGGCGTAGAGGCGGGCGATCGGGTACTCGTTGATGAAGCCGTAGCCGCCGTGCAACTGCAGGCAGCGGTCGATGACCCGGTGCGCGACCTCGGTGCAGAAGAGCTTCGCCGAGGCGGCCTCGGCCGCGGTCAGCTCGCCCGCGTCGAGAGCCTCCAGAGCGCGGTCGGCGACCGCCTGCGCGGCGTCGACCTCGGCCTGGCAGGCGGCCAGCTCGAACTTGGTGTTCTGGAAGCTCGCGACCGTCTGGCCGAAGACCTTGCGGTCCTGCACGTACAGCTTGGCGAACCGGACCGCTGCGGCGGCCTGCGCGTACGCGCCGTAGGCGATGCTGAGCCGCTCCTTCGGCAGGTTCTTGCCGAGGTAGGAGAAGCCCTTGTTCTCCTCGCCGAGCCGGTCGCCGACCGGCACCTTGACATCGACGAACGCCAGCTCGGCGGTGTCCGAGGTGCGCAGGCCCAGCTTGTCGAGCTTGCGGCCGACCGAGTAACCGGGCAGCGTCGTGTCGACGACCAGCAGGGTGATGCCGAACCGGCGGTCGTCGGGCTTCGGCGGGGAGGTGCGCGCGCAGACGATCACCCGGTCGGCGAGGACACCGCCGGTGATGAAGGTCTTGGCGCCGTTGAGCACGTAGTGCGTGCCGTCCTCGGACAGTTTCGCCGTGGTGCTCATGCCGGCCAGGTCGCTGCCGGTGCCGGGCTCGGTCATGGCCAGCGCGTACATCGTGTCGCCGGAGACGAAGTCGGGCAGCCAGCGCCGCTTCTGCTCCTCGGTGCCGAGGTCCAGCAGATAGGGCAGGCCGAGCGCGACGTGCGCCCCGGCCGCCCCGAACGAGACACCGGCGCGGGTGGTCTCCTCGGTCTGGATCGCGGCGAACTTGAAGCTGTCGATGCCGGCGCCGCCATACTCCTCCGGCACCTCGATGCCGAACAGGCCCAGCTCGGCGAGTTGCTTGTAGAAGTCCCGCGGCACCTGGCCGTCGACGAACCACTGGTCGTAGCGGGGAACCACCTCGGTCTCGATGAAGTCCCGCAGAGTCTGCCGGAACGCCTCGTGGTCCTCATTGAAAACAGTGCGGCGCATTGTCGTGCTGGTCCCTTCTAGAGACGGCGTCCGCCGTCGACGTAGATCGTCTGGCCGGTGATGAAGGAGGCGGCATCGCTGGCCAGGAAGGCGACGACCCGGGCGATGTCCTCGGGCCGGCCGACCCGGCGCAACGGGGTGATCTCGGCGGCCTTGGCCCGCATGTCCGCGGCGGAGATGCCGACCCGGGCGGCGGTGGCGTCGGTCATGTCGGTGACGATGAAACCGGGCGCCACCGCATTGACGTTGATGTTGAACGGACCCAGTTCCATCGCCAGCGTACGGGTGAGGCCCTGGATGCCGGCCTTCGCGGCGGCGTAGTTGGCCTGCCCCCGATTGCCCAGCGCGGACACGCTCGACGTGTTCACGATCTTGCCGGCGCGCTTGGCGACCATGTGCCGCTGGGCCGCCCGGCTGCACAGGAACGCGCCCCGCAGGTGCACGCCCATCACGATGTCCCAGTCGGAGACGGACATCTTGTGCAGCAGATTGTCGCGCAGCACACCGGCATTGTTGACCAGCACGTCAACCCCGCCCAGTTCGCCGGCGACCTTGTCGACGACCGCGTCCACCTGGGACTCGTCGGCGACGTCGCAGCCGTAGGCGACCGCCGTGCCGCCGCCCGCCCGGATCCGGTCGACGGTCTCGACGCAGGCCTGCTCGTCCAGGTCGAGCACGGCGACGGCCGAGCCCTCACGGGCGAACTGCAGTGCGGTGGCCGCGCCGATACCCCGCGCGGCGCCGGTGACGATGGCGACCCTCATGGAACCCCCTTTAAAAAGCACTGATCCCGGTCAGCGCACGGCCGATGAGCAGTTTCTGGATCTGGCTGGTGCCTTCGTAGAGGGTGGTGACGCGGGCGTCACGCATGGCCTTGCCGACCGGGAACTCGTCGACGTAGCCGTACCCTCCGAAGATTTGAATGGCCTGGTTGGCGGCCTTGACGGCGGACTCGGTGGCGAACAGCTTCGCCATCGACGCCTCGGTCCGATAGGGCAGGCCGCGGTCGACGAGGTCGGCGGCCCGCCAGACGAGCAGCCGGGCGGCGTCGGCCTCCACCGCGATGTCGGCGATCATCTCCTGGACCAGTTGATAACCGGCGATCGGCTTGCCGAACTGGGTGCGCTCCTTGGCGTAGGCGACACCGGCCTCGAGGCAGCCGCGGGCCAGGCCGACCGAGCCGGCGGCGACCGCGATCCGGCCCTTGTCGAGCGCCGCCATGGCGATCTTGAAACCGGTGCCCTCGGCGCCGAGCCTGTGGTCGTCGCCGACTCTGACCTCGTCCAGGCCGAGCTCAGCGGTGGCCTGCCCGCGCAGACCGAGCTTTCCCTTGATCTCTTTCCGGCGCAGGCCGGGTGAGTCGGTGGGAACCAGGAAGGCGGTGATCCCCTTCGGCCCCGGGCCGCCGGTGCGCGCGAAGATCAGCGCCACGCCCGCCCAGGTGCCGTTGGTGATGAAGATCTTCTCGCCGGAGATCACCCAGTCGTCGCCGTCACGGACCGCCTTGGTGATCAGCGACCCGGCGTCGGACCCGGTGCCCGGCTCGGTCAGCCCGAAGCAGCCCAGCAGCTCCCCCGCGCACATGGCCGGGAGCCATCGCTGCCGCTGGGACGCCGTCCCATACGCCTGGATGCTCTTGGCCACCAGCCCGAGCGAGACCGAGACGATGCCGCGCACCGAGGTGTCGCCGCGCCCCAGCTCCTCCATCATCAGGCAGTAGGTGAGGAAGTCCCCGCCCGAGCCGCCCAGCTCCTCGTCGATGCCCAGGCCGAGGAAACCCAGATCGGCGAGTTTGCCGACGATCTTCGTGTCGACCTGCTCGGCGCGGTCCCACTCGGTGGCGTGCGGGACGACCTCGCGGTCGACCCACTCGCGGGCGAGATCACGGAACTGCTGCTGCTCCGCCGTCAGGCTGAGATCCACGGCGACTCCCCGAGTCTGTCGAGTAACTGAACGCTGTTAGGTTCTTCGTGCCATGCTAACTTAACAGCGTTAGTCAAACCACCCCCTCTCCTGGAGGCCCGCATGCCCCGGCCGACGACGCCGCTGCTCAGCCAGGCCGGCATCCGCGCGTCCGCGCTGGAGATCATCGACCGGGACGGCCTGGACGGCCTGAGCATGCGTAAACTGGCCGCCGCCCAAGGCGTCTCGGCCCCGGCGCTGTACTTCCACTACCCCACCAAGGAACACCTGCTCGACGACGTGGCCAACGAGATCATCGAGAAGGTGGACGTGTCCGCGTTCGTCCACGGGTGGCGTGAGGGCCTGCTGACCTGGGCCAGGTCCTATCGGGCGGCCCTCGCCGAGCACCCCAACATCGTCCCGTTCCTGGCACGCGGCCCCGGCCAGCGCGACGCCTCCCTGCGCCGGGCCGACACCATCCACGGTGGCCTGGTCGCCGCCGGCTGGCCCCCACGCGACGCCACGATGATCGGCGCCTCCACGAAATACCTGGTCCTGGGCGCCGCGATGGGCAGCTTCTCCCGGGGATTCGTCGACGACGTCCAGGTCTACCTGGACCGCTACCCCTCCCTCGGCGACGCCCACCGCCTGCGCGAACACGCCGACACCGTCGACCGGGACAGCTTCGAGTTCGCCCTGACGATGTTCGTCGACGGCCTCGCCGCCCGGCTCGCCCACCCCACCCGCTGACGGGTCCGCTCACGGTCGGCCGGTCAGGTGCGGGTCCGGGGCGGGCGCGACTGGAGGCCGGCCGCCAGCAGGGAGCGGCGCATCTCGGCGAGGCCGGCGGTGAAGTCGCTGCTGTCCTGGGTGTAGTAGCGGTGGAAGAACCAGGTCGGCACCCGCGGCGCCCGCCGGCGGGACAGGAACAACTGGTCCTGCACCTGCCGGGCCATCAGCCACAGGTCCTGCTGGATCACCGGGTCCTGGCCGAGGGCCGCCGACTGCAGGCAGCGGGCCCGGGCCCACCGGGCGACACGCCGCCGCTCGGTGAAGATGCCGCGCTGTTCGCGGAACGTGTCCCAGCCGAGCATCAGCATGCCCAGCGACGGCACGCACCACTGCACGATGAAGTCGGTGACCGTCGACCCGCGGACCATGGCGGTGAGCAGGCCGATGGCGGCCCAGGTGAGGATGCCGCTCAGGACGATGCGGGCGTAACGGTGGCGGACCCGGCCACCCCAGGCGAGGTTCTGCTGCTGGCGCACCAGCACGTCGAACGGGGCCGGCAGGTTGGGCATCTCGTAGGAGACGCGCAGCGAGTCCTCCGGGCCGCGGAACCGGCCGCTGAGCTTGTGCACGTCCTCGGTGGGCACCTCGTCGCCGGCGAGCGCGTGGTTCCAGGTCAGATGGAACAGCCGCACCTCGAAGGTCTCCTGCAGCAGCGCGGCCCGGAGCAGTTCGCGGTGCGCCCAGGAGGCCAGTCCCATCGAGTAGATCAGCGCCCACAGCGCCCCGGCGACGGTGACCGTGATGCTCAGCGACCGGATGAACGGGGTGGAGTTCACCGAGCCGGCGAAGACGGTCATGAGGCCGATGGCGGCGAGCGTGATCGAGATCCCGATCCGCAGAGCGGCCAGGCGACGAACCCTGGTGTGCGACACCGTCATCGCACGAATAAGGTGACAGAGCGTCAGCTCAAGCTGACGCTGCCGCATCACGGGTCTGCGGTCGGACATGCGCGCCACCGCCTGTCCAAAGATCTGATTGGATACGACAAGGTTATCCCCGAAAATCAGCTATGTTCATCTATTTCTCCAGATGGCGGCATGCGCGCGGCGACTGAACGGCCCCGGCGGGCGAGAGGCGGGCCGCGCGGACAGCCGGGTGGAGCCCGGGGATGCCGCCGATGACGAGGGGCGCGGCCGACCCTCCGGCCGGCGCCCGGCCGGGGACGACCCAGGGCCATCGCTTGTACGTGGAGTAGCCGGCGGTCACGGCCGCCCCGGACGGGACACCCGAACCTCGTGCGGCGTCGACGGCGGCGCGGGTCGGAGTCACCGCCCTGAACTTCGAGGAGGTAGTCCCGGCGAGTCCCATCGGCTCCGTCGGTGGCTATGTCAAGGACCGCGCCGCTCTCTCACCGGCCTCGGGTCTGCGTCCTCGACGTAGCTGATCTCGATGTCAGGCAACTCGTTCTGCAGCTCATAGGCCAGTCCCAGTCCGGTCTGTCGCCAGCGGTCCGCTTCCTCCACGTGGGGAAAGTCGAAGCCCGTCAGAGCAACGCCATTGAACTGGTCATTCCACGCTCGCAGCCGCCGGACAAGCCGCGCGCTGACGCCCAGGTCCTCAAGGGCCACCGGACCCATGTGCTCCATGTCCGAGTCCCAGACCGGGTCGTCGACTCCATACTCGGCCATGACCCTCAGGGCCGACGGCCGGTACGGCTTCTCCACTTCTCGATCCTGCCATGACGGTTACCTCAGCGCGTGGACGAATACGTGACCGACCGACGGCGACGGGCTCGCCGAGCACCTCTCACATAGTGTTCGGTGGTGCGGGAGACAGTGACGTATCTGGAAAAGACGAACCGTGGCCAGTTGATACCGGCTGATCCCGTGCGCGATCTGGCCCTGGAATCCCTGGCCCGCAGTTCACCACTGGTTGTCGAACTCCGATCCCGGATCGGCGTGACCGGTAACGCGTCACGCACCGGCCCAGCTGCCGGCTGCCAGCCCAGGTGGTGTGCGGAAGGCCCGGATGTGCGAGAGCTGGATCCGCTCGAAGTCCACCAGGTCCGGCGGGACCTCGACGACGCCGCCCGCCGCGAGAAGTCGCTCGACCCGGTCGAAGCCGAGGCGCTCACCCAACGCGATGATGTCGAGCGTGGACTCGTGGCCGCGGCGCGGATCCGCCTCATCGAACAGCCCGATGGTGAGAAAGCCCAGCCCGCGCAGCAGGCGATCATGCTAAGCCGGTGATGTTAAGCCGGTGAACGGCCGATAAATCCCTCGAAGGAGACACCGCTACCCTGGGCTGATGCCGATCAGCCGGAGCCGCCTGTCCCTGGTGTCGCTGACGGCGGTCGCCCTGATCGTCGCTGTCATCGTGGCCGTCGGCCTGGCCCGCGGCAGCGAACCCGACGCCGCCCAGCCGAGCACGCCCGCATCCGCCGCCCCGTCCGCGTCCGTGTCCGCCGCCGCTTCACCGACCGTGCCACCGGCCGCGGAGCCGCCCGCCGGCATGCCGGTCATCGCCTACGCGAAAGGGCCCCGCGGCCTGCCGGCCGACCCCGACCCCGAGTCGGTGGTCCCGGTCACCGAGGCGCTGCGGCCCACCACCAGGATCGCGTTGTACGACGCTCCGGGCGGCCGTGCCCGCGCCTGGCTGCCGCCCCGGATCAGCGGCCTCCCGGTCGTCGCCCCGATCGTCGCCCGCGAGAACGGCTGGGCCGCCGTGCTGGTGCCCGCCGCCAACCGCAGAATCGGCTGGGTGCCCGAGGCCGGCTGGCGCGCCGAACCGCTGCGCGACCAGCTTCTGGTCAACCTGGCCGCACGCCGCCTCACCTGGCTGCGCGACGGCGCCGAGCAGGGCCGGTGGAGCGTGGCGATCGGCGCCGACCGCAGCCCGACCCCGCTCGGCCGAACCTTCGTGCTCGGCCGGACCGGCACGTCCGGCGCCGTCTATGCCGGGCTGGACGCCCTGGTGCTCGGCTCGGTGCCGGACGAACCGGAGAAGCTGGCGGCCAGCCTCCAGGGCGCGCACACGGGCATCCACGCCTGGTCGAACAGTTCCGCCTTCGGCCGGGACGTGTCCAACGGGTGCGTCCGCACCCCGGCCGCCGTCCAGCGGAAACTGCTCGCCCAGGTCGACCCGGGCACCCCGGTCGTCGTCACACCCTGATCTCTCGTAACAGCGGCCGCCGTTACGGCCGCCTTCGTTACAGCGGCCTTCGTTACAGCCGCATGATCGCCCTCGACAGCTGAGGCGCGCCGGCACAGCTCGTCCACCGGCTCTGCGCCGACCGTGGCCCACCCACCGCACACCGCGGACCCTGATCGCGTCGCGTCGCGAGGTGCGTGACGAACCGGGACGCCGGCGCGGCCTCCCGAAGCATCTCCCGGCGCACCTCGTCGAGCAGATCCGGCATCGCCAGCCCGAGCGCCCGGCAGATCGCCGCCAGCACCTCCGACGACGCCTCCTTGGTGCCGCGCTCCACCTCCGAGAGGTACGGCAGCGACACCCCCGCCACCCCGGCCACCTCCCGTAGGGTCCGGCCCTGGCCCAGCCTTATCCGGCGCAGAACCGCCCCGATCACCCGCCGCAACAGTGGCATCCCCGTCTCCTCCCACAAGTCGTCCGCTGCCATCATCGCTGCTTTCCCCGGACGGTGTTAAGCTGGGCCGCAATCGGATCGACGGATGTCGGCGTTCTCTGGACGCCCCCGATGATCCCCCTCACCGCTGGCTCTCGGCCGGCTGTTCGAGGCACTGCCGATCCATCGCGGACGCCGCTTCCGGCGGACCGCTCCCCCGGACCGCCTCACACCCGGCTTCCGGCGGACCGCTCCCCCGGACCGCCTCACACCCGGCTTCCGGCGGGCCGCTCCCTCGGGACGCGCCTCACACCCGGCTTCCGGCGGACCGCTCCCCCGGACCGCCTCACACCCGGCTTCCGGCGGGCCGCTCCCTCGGGACGCGCCTCACACCCGGCTTCCGGCGGGCCGCTCCCCCGAGACCGCCTCACACCCGGCCGAGGTCACCCCAGCGCTTCTTCTCCGGCCAGCCCCCGCGGCCGTCACCTCTCCCGCGCCTCCTGCGGACCGCCTTCACCGCCCGGCCGCCTTCTCCGCGCGGACCGCCCTCACCATCCGGCCGCCTTCTCCGCGCGGACCGGCCCCACTCGAATCGAGGAATCCCATGTCCGAACTCGTACCCGTCGACGCTCTGCTCGACATCACCGACGACCGTGCCTGGCTGCGTGCCGACGGCTACCACCGCTCCCCCGGCGACGTCCCGCTCTCTCCGGGCGAGGTCCGCCGCCTCCACCTGCGACGCGGCGACCACGTCACCGGCTTCGCCGACCGCTCGAAGAACACGGCCCAGTTCCAGCTGACCGCGGTGAACGGCCGCCCACCCGGTCCTCGCCCCGACTTCTACCGGCGCACGGCGCTGCACCCGCACGACCGCCTCCGCCTGGAGACCGACCCGAACGTGCTGACCACCCGCGTCATCGACCTGTTCATGCCGATCGGCAAGGGCCAGCGCGCCATCATCGCCGCACCGCCGAAGGCCGGGAAGACCACGATCCTGCAGGACATCGCGACGGCGGTCACCCGCAACCATCCCGAGTGCCACCTGATGGTGCTGCTAGTCGACGAACGCCCCGAGGAGGTCACCGACATGCGCCGCACGGTGAAGGGTGAAGTGATCGCCTCCACCTTCGACCGCCCGCCCGCCGAGCACACCGCCGTCGCCGAACTCGCCACCGAACGCGCCAAACGCCTGGCCGAACAGGGCGAGGACGTGGTGCTGCTGCTCGACTCCCTGACCCGGCTGGGCCGCGCCTACAACATGACCGCGCCGCCGCGTGGCCGTACCCTCACCGGCGGCCTCGACACGTCCGCGCTGCACCCGCCGAAACACCTGCTCGGCGCCGCCCGCACCCTGGAGGGCGGCGGCTCGGTCACCGTCATCGCGACGGCCCTGGTGGAGAACGGCTCCGCCATGGACACGCTGATCTTCGAGGAGCTGAAGAGCACCGGCAACGCCGAACTCAAACTCGACCGCGCCCTCGCCGAGGCCCGCCTCTTCCCCGCCGTCGACGTCGCCGCCTCCGGCACCCGCCACGACGAGGCGCTCCTGCACCCCGGCGAACTTCCCCTCATCACCCACCTGCGCCGCGCCATGTCCACCCCGGACCGCCGGGGCCCCATGACCCACCTGCTCAAACAGCTGCGCGCCACGCCCGGCAACGCCGCTTACCTAAACAAGATCAAAAGCTCTGTCTCGTACGCCCAGTAAACGCACCCCGGCTACCCCGCGACGTCCCCGCCGCTCCGGCCCGCAGCGCGACCACCGGGCTGCAGCCCACTCCCGCCGCCCCACCCCAGCCGTACCCCACGCAGGCCCATCACCCACCAAAACACCCCAAACGACGGCCGACCAGCCAGGCGCACCCCAAACCTGCCATCACCCACCAAAACGCGCCCGAGCGACGGCCGTCAGCCCCAGCCGCGCCCCCGCACGCGCCATCCCACGAAACGTGCCTGGACCGACGGCCAAACGGCCCAGCCGTGCCCCACGCGCGCCAACCGGACGTCAAACGCGCCCGCACGACGGCCAAGCGGAATAGCCGTATCTCCCGCGCCATCGCTCCACCAAGAGGTGCCTGGGCGACGGCCGAGCGGACCAGCCGTGGTTGCGCCCCTCGCGCGTGCAAACCGGAGGCGATGACCCGCTGGAACGACGGCTGAGTGGCCGGGGTTTCGTGTGTTGGCGGCGATCGCCGGATCGGCGTCACTGGGCGGCGCGGCTCCGGGCATCACCGCGTCACAGAACAACCTGACGAACAAGCCCGGCGCGCCGACGCGGTGAGCGGGCCCGGCCGGCGGGCCTGGCGCGTGAGGCACCGCCGGGCGGCTGCGTTCGGCGGGTGGGTGATCGGGCAGGGAGGCCGGCCGTGTGCGAAGGCCCGTTCCGAGGCAGCGGGCAGCGCGTAGGTGGGGCGATGCCGTGATCCCGGGACCTGGGCGCCGTCCGCTCTCCGGCCGGCTCGCAGTGGAAGTCAGAAGCCGTGCTCGCGGGCCAGGCGTTCGACGGTGGTCTTGGCGTCGGCGAGGCTCGCGCCGGTGCGCTCGCGGTAGGCCTTGATGGCGTGGATCTTGCGGCCGTGGCGCAGGTGTTCCAGGACGTCGGAGTGATCGGGTTCGGGCACCTCGATCTGCAGGTGGCGCAGCATGGCGTCGACTTTGCGCTCGAGACGCGCGAGCCGTTCGCCGGCCAGGGCGCGGTCGCGGGCGGCTGCCGCCCGGGTCGATGCCGAGGCCACGATCAGCAGGATCAGCAGCGCGGCGATCGGAAGCAGGGTGGCCAGGATCGGGAACAGGTCTGACATGACGCCATCATGACGACCGATGCCACGCCACCGGTGGGCCGGGCCACCACCAAGCCGCGCCGCTGGGCCGCCGCAAACGGGGCCGACGGAGGTGGGCGGTACGGGCTACCGGTGACGGGCCGTGCGGGCCGGAGGGGCCGTGCCCCCGATAGGCTGCTCGGGTGGCGGACGAGGCGGTGGTGCGGGAGCTGCTGGCCGCGATCCCGATCGGCTGCACCTGGCTGGTGCCGGTGTCCGGCCCGGACGGTGAGCCGGTCGATTTCCGGATCGCCGCGACCAGCGACCGGATCCGGGACATCTTCGGCCGGGGAACGAAGCGCATCGACAGCCTGCTCGGCGAGCTGTACCCGTCACTCGTCGGCGGTCCGCTGTGGAACCTGTATGTCGACGTCATAGTCACCGGCACGCCGGGGCGGATGGACGAGTTCCGCTTCGACGAGAGCCGTTCCGGTGTGGTGGCCGAGTCCCGGTTCGAGATCAGTGTGTACCGCGTGCTGGGCGGGCTGCTGGTCTGGTGGCAGCGGGTCGACGAGTACCAGCGCCGCCTGGAGCACACCGAGGCGCTGGGCAGTCTCGGCTGGGCGGAGTACGAGCTGGTGAGCGGCCGCACCGACTGGTCCCCGGGCATGTACCGGATCTTCGGACGTGATCCCGCCGAAGGTCCGCTGTCGCGGGGCGATCAGGCGGGCGCGATGCTGCCGGAGGACCGGGGCATCGCCGAGGCCGCCTGGCAGACGCTGGACAGCGGCGGCACCTCGGACGTGACGGTCCGGTTCCGGGTCGGTGACGGGGTCCGGCACATGCGCATCCTGTCGGACGTGGCGCGGGACGCGGACGGCTCTCCGGTGAAGGTCTATGCGGTGGTGCAGGATGTGACGGCGCGGGTCGACAGCCGTACCGAGATCGAGTCGTTGAGTGACCGGCTGCGCACCAGGGAGATGACCGCGCTGGCCGAGCACCGGCTGGCCGGCCAGCTGCAGAACCTGATCCAGCCGGTGCCGCGGGCGTCGTTCGTGCTGGCCGGGCTGGAGGCGATGGTCAGCTATCTGCCCGCGGAGAGCGCGGTGCGGGTGGGCGGCGACTGGTACCACGCTCAGACTCTGCCGGACGGGCGGGTGATCCTGGCCATCGGTGACGTCGCCGGGCACGGCCTGGAGGCGGCCAGCGGCATGGCGCATCTGCGGTTCGCGCTGGTGGCGTGGCTGTCGATCGGCATCCGCGAGCCGGGCGAGCTGCTGCGGCACATGAACAGGCTGTGCGCGCAGCTCGACATCACGGGTACGGCTCTGGTCGCCGTCTACGATCCGGTGACGCGGGCGCTGCCGTGGGCGCGGGCCGGTCATCTGGCTCCGCTGCTGGGCCGGGCCGGCCGTTGCGCGGAGCTCGAACGGCCGCCGGGTCTGCTGCTGGGCGCCGAGCCGGAGGCCGAGTTCCCCGAGATCAGCGCCCGCCTGGAACCGGACGACCTGGTGCTGTTCTTCACCGACGGCCTGGTGGAGCGGCGTGAGCGTGGCACGGCCGGGCGGTCCGCCGAGGTGCACGGGCACCTGTCGGCGGTGTCGGCCGACCCGGGCATGGAGCCACTGGCCCGTCTCCACCACTTGGTGCGCGCGCCGAGTCCCGACGACGACACCTGCACCCTCGCCGTCCGCGTGCTGGCTTAGGGATCCGCGAGCAAGGCGGGCAGAGGCCATGCCCGGGTACGGCCTTCCGCCCGCTCCGCTTCCCACCGATCAACCCCGAGCCGCTGTCCGAGCATGGCCAGTGCCGCTTGCGGTAGGCCTTGACCCGCCCGCGGCCGGGGCGGGACCCGGGCGAGCAGCACGGCCCGGAGACGGAGGGCGGTCGCACTCCGAAGACGGAGAAACCCGGGCCGAGATAAAAATCTATAGATTGAGGCAGATGCGTACGAGGGTGCCGCCGGGCACCGCCGTGGTGAGCACCGAGTCGCAGACCCGCTCCACGATGGCCAGCCCACGGCCGCGGACCGCCTCGGCCGACGGCATCGCACGGCCGAACGGGCGGTCCTCCCCCTCGTCGACGACGTCGCAGACCAGGCGCCCGTTCTCGGCCCACACCCGGATGTGCCCGCCACCGCTGGTGTGCTGCAACGTGTTGGTGGTCAGCTCGCTGACCGCGAGGGTGAGCACGTCGACCCGCGCCTCGGGCAACCCCAGCGCGAGCGCCCGCTCGGTCACGAAGGCCCGCACCCGGCGAAGATCATCGGGTACGGCGTACGACATGCCGTCGACGGCCTCAGGCATGACGGTGCTCTTCGGCCGGCGCGCGCAGCAGCGTGTCGAGACCGGTCATCTCGAGAACCGCGGCGACCGCTCCCCCGGCGTTCATCACATAGATCCGGCCGCCCGTGTGCTTGGCCGCGTGATGGGCGATGACCAGGCTGTGCACCCCGCTGGAGTCGATGAAGGTGAGCTCGGCCAGGTCGACGAAGACGGCCCGGGCCCGGTGCACGGCGTCGAGCAGCACGGCGGTCAGGTGCTCACGGGTGGACAGGTCGCACTCGCCGGCGAGGGAGACCGTGATCCCGCCGGCTCCGGCGGTGGTCCTCGCCTCGAAGTTCGCCATCGATCGACATACCCTCTCCGAGCGGCGCGTGCCTGCCCCGGGCCATCATGTCATCCCGGCAGCCCGATCGCTGCCATCGTGCTTCACCCCGTCAGGGGAGGGCGTCGACGAGAGCGGCCAGCGCCCGGATGATCGATTCGAGGCCGCCGGTGGGCGGGCCGCCGGGCTCGGTCATGTACTGGTCGCGGCGGATCTCGATCATCAGCGCGGTGACGGCGCGGTCCCGTTCGTAGTGCTTCAGGGGCACGTAGCAGCCCGCGAACGGGGTGTCGAGCGCGACCTCGCCGAACGCCGCACGGGCGGCCTCCACCAGCGGCGGCGGTGTGTGGAACGGGGAGGTGCCGAGGCAGACCGGCGGGCGTGGGCCGTCACCGTGCAGTTCATAGGGCAGGCGCTCGGTCGGGTACGAGTGCACGTCCAGCACGGTCGCCCGGCCGGTGGCCGCGAGGCGCTCGTCGACCAGGGTGGTCATCGCCGCGGCGTACGGATGAAAATGCTCGTGAAGCAGGACCGCGTCGCGGGCCGGATCATCGGCGCGCAGCCGCCGCCCCGCGTAGCCGTGGGTGTAGACCGGGCCCATCCCGACCGCGAGCATCTCGTCCTCGGCGAACCGTTCCGGGTCGACGACCAGGCGGGAGAGCCGGTTGACGAAGGTCCAGGGCCTCCGGCCGGCGCGGCCGGCCGCTCCGAGCGCGATCAGGTCGGTGTGCGCGTCGGTGAGGTGGTCGAGCTCGTCCTCCACCGAGCACGACAACCCGGACTCCGTCAGGGCCCGCGACGCGTGGGGCACGTGCAAGATCACCGGCGACGCGGGGTCACCCGGCACGATGTCGAAGGTCACCGCGCGAACGATACGCGCGGTGACCTTCGCGTCGGTCAGTTGTCGCCGGCGGCCGCACCGCAGATGGTGTCGATCAGCAGGCGGGTCACCACGTACGGGTCCACGTTGGCGTTCGGCCGACGGTCCTCGAGGTAGCCCTTGCCGTCCTTCTCGACCTGCCACGGGATGCGCACCGACGCGCCACGGTCCGAGACGCCGTAGCTGTACTCGGTCCACGGGGCGGTCTCGTGCAGGCCGGTGAGGCGCTGGTCGATGCCCGCGCCGTAACCGTCCACGTGCTCCTGGCGCTTCTTGCCCAGCGCCTCGGCGCCCGCGATGATCGCGTCGTAGCCCTCGCGCATGGCCTTGGTGGAGAAGTTGGTGTGCGCGCCGGCGCCGTTCCAGTCGCCCTTGACCGGCTTCGGGTCGAGGGTGGCGGAGACGCCGTGGTCCTCGGCGATGCGGTAGAGCAGCCAGCGGGCGACCCAGAGCTCGTCGGCGACCTGCGGAGCGGCGACCGGGCCGATCTGGAACTCCCACTGACCCGGCATGACCTCGGCGTTGATGCCGGACAGGTGCAGGCCGGCGGCGAGGACGGCGTCCATGTGCTCTTCGACGATCTCGCGGCCGAAGACCTCGTCCGCGCCCACGCCGCAGTAGTAGCCACCCTGCGGGGCGGGGTAGCCGCCGCCGACCGGGAAGCCGAGCGGGCGGCCGTCCTTGAAGAAGGTGTACTCCTGCTCGATGCCGAAGATCGCCTCCTGGTCGGCGTACTTGTCGGCGACCTTGCGCAGCTCGGCACGGGTGTTGGTCGGGTGCGGGGTGCCGTCGATCAGCTCGACCTCGCACAGCACGATGATGTTGTCACCGCCGCGGATCGGGTCGGGACAGACGAAGACCGGCTGAAGCACACAGTCCGACTTGTCGCCGGGCGCCTGGTTGGTGCTGGAACCGTCGAAGCCCCAGATGCCGGGCTTCTCGCCGTCGGCCAGGATCTTGGTCTTCGAGCGCAGCTTGGCGGTGGGCTGGGTTCCGTCGACCCACAGGTACTCGGCTTTGACGGCCATCGTGCTTTTTCTCCTAAATCAAGGGGTACTCGGGGCGTACTCCACTAAGCCTGGACGAACCGCATCAACCTTCGATAAATCCCGGCGCAGTTCGAGGATGCTAACCAGCCCAGATCAAATCCACGTTTCCGATCCCGCACCTCGGACGCGTGATCCCGGTAACGTTCACCAGCCTTTCGCCGCCGCGAGCAGCGTCGTGCGCGCCCCGGTGAGGTGCGGCTCGTCCCGGGCGGCGGCCCGGGTGGCCAGATAGAGCGTGTTGATCGGCGGGTCCTCCGTGGACATCAGCTCGACCAGTTCCCCGGTCCGCAGCTCGTCGCCGATCAGATAGCGGGGCAGGACGGTGACGCCGATCCCGGCGACCGCGGCGGCCCGCAGCGCACGCAGGTCGGGCACGACCAGGACGGCCCGCTTCGGCGGCGGCGTGCCCAGGACGTGCCGCCACCAGCGGCGGATGATCGGAAGCTCCTCCGCATAGGCGAGCAGTCCGGCGGAGACGTCCACCCCCGGGGCGCCCACCAGCACGAACTCCTCGTCGCACAGCGGTTCGGCGTGCAGCCCGGACCGGCGCGGCCGGATCGCGCTGACCACGAGGTCGAGGCGCCCGTCCGACAGCTCGGCGAGAAGCTCGTCGGCGAGGCCGAGCCGCACCCGCACCTCGACCCCGGCCGCGATCACCCCGGCCAGAGCGGGCAGGACCCGCGTGCTCATCAGCTCGGCCGGCCCGCCCAGGTGCAGTGTCCGCCCAGCCGGGCCGGCCTCGCCGAGCAGCCCGGACGCCACCCCGGCGAGCGCGTCCATCGGCCCGTCCAGGCGCCGGGCCAGGTCGTCGGCGGCCGGGGTCGGCGTCACGCCCCGGGCCCCGCGGACGAACAGCGGCTGCCCGATCCGGCTCTCCAGGCCGCGCAACTGGGCGGTGACCGTGGGCTGGGACAGCCCGAGCGTCTCGGCGGCCCGGGTCATCGTGCCGGCCCGGTAGACGGTCAGGAAGGTGTGCAGCAGATCGAGCATGCCATCAGTATTCCGATGGCTGGCCTCACACTTTCTCTTGGTTCCCGATGGTCATCCCGGGGCATGGTTCTGGACATGACTTCCACGAACAAGATCCTGATCGGCCTGACCAGTCACGGCGACCTCGGCGGCCTGCGTTCCACCGGGTACTACCTGCCCGAGGCCGCCCATCCGTGGCAGGTCTTCACCGACGCCGGCTACACCGTCGAGTTCGCCTCGGTCGCCGGCGGCGAGCCGCCGGTCGACGGCGCCGACCTCACCGACCCGGTGCAGAAATCCTTCACCGAGCGGGTCTCCCTGACGAACACGCCGCGCTTCGCCGACCTCGACCCGGCCGGCTACGACGCGGTGCTGTTCGCCGGCGGCCACGGCGCCATGTGGGACTTCCCGTCCGACGCCGGCCTGACCGGATTCGCCCGCGACCTCTACGAGCGCGGCGGCGTGGTGGCCGCGGTCTGCCACGGCCCGGCCGCCCTGATCGGCCTCACCCTCTCCGACGGCAGCCCGCTGGTCGCCGGCAAGCGGGTCGCCGGCTTCACCAACAGCGAGGAGGCCGCGGCCGGGCTCACCGAGGTCGTCCCGTTCCTGCTGCAGAACCGCCTCGAGGAGCTCGGCGCCGAGCACACCGGCGTCGCCGACTGGCAGCCGCACGTCGTCACCGACGGCCGTCTGGTCACCGGCCAGAACCCCGCCTCGTCCACCGGCGTCGCCGAGGCCGTGCTGACGGTATTGAAGGACTCCGCGGCCTGACGGCCGCGCGGCGTGAGGATCGTCCGCAGCCCGACGGCCCCCTGCGCGGGGATCCTCGCGGCATCGAGAGCCCGGGCGACCACGAGGGACTTCGCGGTATCGAACAGCCTCGCGGCATGAGGACTTCGCGGTATTGAGGAACCTCGCGGTATGAGGGACTTCGCGGTATTGAAGAACTGAGCCGGACGCACGACGATCAGGGGAGGTTGCGGGAGGAGGCGGCATCGTGGCCACTCAGAGGATCGTCGTGGGTTATGACGGCTCACCCGACGCGCGCAAGGCTGCCCGGTGGGCGCTCGACGAGGCGGAGCGCACCGGCGCCACGGTGGAACTGCTTTACGCGTACGAGTGGCCGAGCTATGTCCCCGCCGCCGCGATGATGCCGGCCGCCGCGGTCTATCCCGACGCCGACACCGACGACGCGGTCGGCGAGATGCTGGGCCGGGCCCTGGACACGGCCGCCGCCACACACCCCGGCGTCCGGCTGCGCACCAGGATCGAGCACGGCACCGCCTCGGTCGCCCTGGCTCAGCGCAGCGGCGAGGCCTCCATGGTGGTGGTCGGCGGGCCACGGCAGTCGGCGGTGCGGGCGCTGCTCGGCTCGACCAGCGCGTCGGTCAGCATGCACGCCCGCTGCCCGGTCGTGGTGGTGCGCGGCGAGCCGCGCGACACCGACCCGGTGGTGGCCGGCGTGGACGACTCCCCCGCCGCCGGCCTGGTCCTCGGCTTCGCCTTCGAGCAGGCCGCCGTTCGCGGCGTGCCGGTCCGTGCGGTGCACGGCTGGCCGCCGCCCGGCGGCGACCTGCTCACCGATGCCAACCTGAGGGCGGTCGCCGCCGAGCGTCGCCGGCTGGAGTCGGTGGTGGGCTGCTGGCGCCGGCGGTTCCCGCAGGTCCCCGTGACGGCTGAGGTCGTGGTCGGCGCGCCGGGCGAGGTGCTGGCCGAGGCGGCCGCCGGGGCGCAACTGGTGGTGGCCGGGGCGCGGGCGCGGCGCATGCTTCGGGTGGTGTTGCGGCCGTCCGTCGGCCGGCATCTGCTGCACCGGGCCCGGTGCAGCATCGCCCTGGTACATGGGGGCCACTAACACCCGGCCGCTCCGACAACTTGGGCGATTCGCCGAAATCACCCGGAATGGCTCCTAAAGTTGATCGGGCGCACCGACGTCGAGGGCCGGTCTTCTTCGTCGCGCGACGCTCACCATCGGAGCGTCCAGCGTCGCCACGTCCAGCGGAGGAAGTCATGCAGCCGGAGAGCAGCGGCGACCCCGATCCGAAGTACCGGCGCACCCTGCTGGAACGGGCGCTGGGCGACCGCAGCCTGCTGATCAAGAGCACCATCGCGGCCGCCTGCGTCGCCCTGGTCGCGCTCGCCGTCACCGCGCTCGCGCTGACCCGGCTGGCCACGCTCCGCGACAGCCTTCGGGACATGAAGGACCAGCACGTCGACAGCATGGAACAGATCGCCGGCATGCGGAGCGGCCTCACCGACTGGTTCCGCAGCGGCCTGGTGTTCAACGCGGGCCAGAGCGTCAAGAGCCAGCCGATGATGAAGATCGGCATCGACGGCAAGAACGCCGCGGCCGCCAAGACCGACGCGGCGGTGGCCGGCTACCTCAAGATCGCCGACGAGTCCGGCGCGACCGACCGGGCGACGAAACTGGCCGCGTTCACCGAGGCCGTCGACCGCCATCGCACCCTCAGCAACGTGATCATCTTTCGTGAGCCGCCGCCGGCCGGTTTCGTGATGCCCGCCGAGAGCGAGATCCTCAACGAGTTCAACGCCGCCGAGGCCGGCATGACCGCCGCCATGGACGATCTGCAGGCCGCCGAGGAGGCGGGCGCCGACATGATGGCCGCCGAGGGCGCCGGCGAGTACGGCCAGGCCGTCTGGCTCACCCTGACTGGCCTCGCCCTCGGCTTCATGTTCGCCGCGTTCATCGGTTTCGGCGTGATGCGCCTGATCAAACGCCAGCTCGCCACGGTCTCCGCCGCCCTCAACGCGGTCGCCGACGGCGACCTGACCGTGCCCGCCGAGGTCCGTTCCCGCGACGAGTTGGGCCAGATGGCACAGGCGACCAACCGGGCCCGTGAGGGCCTGCTCACCAGCGTCCGCAAACTCAACCACGGCGCCGAGGTCCTCGGTGATGTCACCGAGCGGCTGACCACCATCACCACCCGGCTCGACGCCGAGGCCCGCGAGGCCTCCGAACAGGCCGGCCTCGTCGCCGGCACGGCCGGGGAGGTGTCCGCGAGCGTCCAGTCGGTAGCCGCCGGCTCCGACGAGATGGGCGCGTCGATCCGTGAGATCTCCGAGAACGCCAACAACGCCGCCCAGGTCGCCTCCGGCGCCGTCGGCGTCGCCCAGGCCACCAACGACACGGTCGCCAAACTCGGCACCTCGTCCGAGGAGATCGGCAACGTCGTCAAGGTGATCACCGCGATCGCCGAGCAGACCAATCTGCTGGCCCTGAACGCGACCATCGAAGCCGCCCGCGCCGGTGAGCTCGGCAAGGGTTTCGCCGTCGTCGCCACCGAGGTCAAGGACCTGGCCCAGGAGACCGCGAAGGCCACCGAGGACATCGCCCACCGCGTCGAGGCCATTCAGGCCGACACGTCCAGCGCCGTCGTCGCCATCCAGGAGATCTCGCGCATCATCTCCGAGATCAACGACTATCAGGTGACCATCGCCTCCGCGGTCGAGGAACAGACCGCCACCACGAACGAGATGTCCCGCAGCATCGGCGAGGCCGCCAACGGCAGCTCGGTCATCGCCGGCAACATCAACGCCGTCGCCAGCGCCGCCCACGCCACCACCGCCGCCCTCGGCGAGGCCGAGGCGTCGGTCACCGAACTCACCCAGGTGGCCGGCGAACTCCGCGAGGTCGTCCAGCACTTCCGCGTCTGACGCGACCCCCGCCCACCGCGCCCTTCATCCCGCGCGCCCGGCCCGCTCTCCCCAGATTCTTCCTCTCGTACGGCTACCGAAATCGTCACGTGGCGATCCCCGCGAGGCATCCCGGGGTGACGGCCGCCACGGATCGGGGTCAGGTAGCCGTACCAGATGAGGGTCAGGGGTGAGCGGGGACCAGGCGCTCGACGCGGCGCAGCAGATCGGCCGCCGAGAAGGGTTTGACCATGTAGTCCTCGGCGCCGACCACCCGGCCGAGGGCCAGGTCGGACGGCGTCCCGCGCCCGCTGATGATGATCACCGGGATGTGGGCGGTCTGCGGGGACGAGTGCAGTTCGTAACAGAAGCCGAGGCCGTCGAGGCCGGGCCTGGAGACGTCGAGCAGGACCAGCTGGGGCCGCTCGTTCACCGCGAGCGACATGGCGGTCCGGCCGTTGTCGGCTTCGAGCACGCGGTAGCCCGCTGCCCGCAGCTTGACCGCGACGAGGTCGCGAATGTCGCCGTCGTCGTCGGCGATGAGGACGGTGGGCGGCTGAAGGGCCGCGGCCCAGTCGTCCGCAGGCCACGGCAGAGCATCGGCGTCACTGAATGCGATCGCCGTGGTCGTCGCGGACGGGGTCTGCGGCATTTCTTCTCCTTGCAGCCGAGGGCCGACGTCTTGCATGAGCCGTTCTGTTCGGCGCGGATCGGCGGCGCAGCAGGAAGACGGGGTTGCGATCGGGGAGCAGTGAGGGGCCCGCGGGGGTGGTGGTGACACGGCCACGGTAAGCGGTTAGGTTAGGGTTACCTAAATGAGGAGGCGACCGTGACCCAGACCCTCGTGCCGACCGAGGCGCTCCCGTTCCGGTTCTTCCCGGTCGAGGTGGCCCGGATCGTCCGGCTCAGCCCCAACTTCCTGCGGGTGACGTTCACCGGCGACGACCTGGACCGTTTCGCCGACAACGGCTGGGATCAGCGGATCAAGCTGATCCCGCCGCTGCCGGAGTCGGGCCACGATCACCTGCCGACCGGCCCGGACTGGTTCACGCGGTGGCGTGCCCTGCCCGACGATCAGCGCAACCCGATCCGCACGTACACGGTCCGCGCCGTCCGCGCCGCCGAGCGCGAGATCGACGTCGACATGGTGCTGCACGGGGTGAACGGGCCGGCGTCGCGCTGGGCGGTGGCCGCCGGTCCCGGTTCGAAGATGTGCGTCATGGGGCCGAACGCCGACTACACCGGCGTCGCCGGCGGCATCGACTTCCACCCGCCGGCCGGCACCCGCCGGATCCTGCTGGTCGGCGACGAGACCGCGGTCCCGGCGATCGCGTCGATCCTGTCCCGCCTGCCGGGGGACGCCGTCGGCGAGGCGCTGCTGGAGGTCCCGGAGTCCGCGGATCGGCTGGAGATCGTGGCGCCGGCGAACGTGACGGTCACCTGGCTGCCGCGCGACGGCGAGGCGCACGGCGTGCGGCTGATCCCGGCGGTCCGCGACGTCGCGCGCCGGCTGCTGGGCGACTGCACGGCCCCGGCCGCGCCGGCCGACCTGGAGGACGTGGACGTCGACCAGGACATCCTCTGGGAGGTGCCGGAGGAGTCGGCGGGCGCCCCGGACGGCTTCTACGCCTGGCTGGCCGGCGAGGCCGCGGTGATCAAGACGCTGCGCCGCCACCTGGTGTCGGAGTGCGGCGTCGACCGGCGCGCGGTCGCGTTCATGGGCTACTGGCGGCTGGGCCGCCCGGAGTGCTGAGCGCCCGGCGGCGGGTGCTCTCCGAGATCGCTGACGCGATCCTTCACGATCCCGCTTGTGTACGGGTCGGAGTCGACGGTCCCGACGGCTCCGGCAAGACGGTCCTGGCCGGGGAACTGGCCGGGCTGCTGCGCGAGCGGGGCCGCCCGGTCGTCGCGGTGTCGATCGACGACTTCCATCACGTCCGCGCGATCCGGTACCGCCGTGGCCGGGACTCTCCCGAGGGTTTCTGGCTGGACTCCTACGACTACGGCCGGTTCCGTGCCGACGTGCTGGAGCCGTTCGCCCCGGGCGGTTCCCGCCGGTACCGCCCGGCCGCTCACGACCTGGCGACCGACGCCGTGCTCGACCACGCGCCCCGGCAGGCGCCACCGGATGCGGTGCTGGTCGTGGACGGGCTGTTCCTGCACCGGGACGAGCTGGCCGGCGCCTGGGACCTGTCGGTCTTCCTGGATGTGCCGTTCACCGAGACGGCCCGGCGGATGGCGGCGCGCGACGGCACCCCCGCCGACCCGGGCCATCCCGGCATGCGGCGTTATGTCGAGGCGCAGCGGATCTACTTCGCGGCGTGTGATCCGCGACGGCGGGCCTCCGCCGTCGTCGACAACTCCGAGGTGGACGCGCCGCGGCTCACCTGGTCGGCGTGACCGGGTTCCCGGCCGGCGCGGTCGCCTGCGGTCCGGCGGGGAATCGGCACGCTCCGATGCCCGATATCTGACAGCCGACGGGCCGTGCGACTGCCACTGTCGAACAGTGACCACACGTGTACGAGCCGAGCTGCGCCGACCCGCCGGTTTCACCGACCGTTCGCTGCGCGTCGTCCTGGACTCCGACAGCCTTCCCCGTGATCAGGCGGCCCAGCTCACCCGCCTGGTCGAGGGCCTCGATCTGACACGGCTGGGCGCACAGATCGGCGCGGCGTCGCGCGCCGACCTGACCCGCTACCAGTTGGCCGTCGAATGCGGCGGACGGCACTGGCGCACCACGGTGGCCGAGCCGTGCGTGCCGGCGGAACTGCGTCCCCTCCTGCGGTTCCTCACCGGCGCCGCCCACTGACCCGCCCGGAAAAGGCTCAGCTCCCCCGGCGCCCGGCCGACAGTCGGGACCGGCGTGCACGGTTCGCCTCTGAACTCCGCACGCCGTAGCGCCCGCTACCCCGCCGACCCGCTGAGGCCAGCCGATGAGCGTTTCCCCCCGTGATGCCCTGCGTTCCGCCGCGTTCGCGGCCGCCTACCTGGCGGCCTTCCTGGTCACTGCCATGATTCCGGTCTTCCCGCTGCCGCCGCTCGTGGTCGCCGGGGTGTGGCTGACCGCGCAGGCCGGCCGCGTCCCCCGCCGCTTCGACGTCATCGCGCTGGCCACCATGGCGATGGTGGCCGCCACCCTGCAGGGCGCGGGCCTGCTGATGTCGGCCACCGTCGCGGTGTGGGCAGTGATCCCGGCCCTGCTCTTCGCCGTGCTGCTGGAGCATTGGCTGCCCGGTTACTGGCTGGGACACGGCGACCGGTTCCGCCGACCGCGGGCCGCCCTGGGCCGGCTCGCCGCGGCCGCCGCCCTGACCGCGGCCGCTTCTCTCGTGCTGCACGGCGTCATCGACACCGACCTGGTCTCCGGCGCTGTCGCCATCCAGTTCGCCCGGGACACCGCCGTGCTGGTGCTGGTGCCACTGGCCGTCCGGGCGGTCCGGCGCTCACGCTCACCGCGGCGTGCCGGCCTGTCCGTGGTCCGCTGAGCGCCCCGGTGACCCGCTCAGCACTTCGGCGGCTCACCATCGACGAGACTGAACCGCATCGCGGTACCGAGCGCGACGAAGTGCAGGGTGGTGCCGGCCGGCATGGCGGCGGGCCGGATGTGGACGACGGGCTCGCCGCCGCGCATCCGCACCACCTCGGCGATGGCCGGCAGCCCGTCGCGCTCTCCGGCACACCGGTCCGAGCCGGGTGGCAGGAAGTCGACCCGCGCGGGCACACCGGCCTGCTTCAGCCGCGCCGACAGGCCGTCCGCGTCGACGAGTTCCCGGACGGTGAGGGTGATCGTGCCGTCCGGTGCGGACTCCACCGACCAGGCGGCCAGCTCGATCGTGGGCGACGGCGGTCCGCCGGCGGGCAGGCTGAGAGCGGTGGCCAGCGCCACCGCGGCCAGGGCGGCTCCGGCCGGCAACGCGATCCGGCGCCGCCGGCGCAGCGCACCGCCACGGGTGGTGACCGCGTCGAGTTCGCCGGTCATCCGTACCGGCTCGAATTCGGCGCGGACCCGGCCGTACAACTCCTCGTTCTGGTCGATCATCGCAGTGCCTCCGTCTCGTCAGCGGCTTCCAGGTGGTCCCGCAGCGTGCGCGTCGCGCGGGCGAGGTGTGCGGTGACCGTGCCCGCGGCGATGCCGAGGGTGCGCGCGGTCGTCTCGCTGTCCAGGTCGAGGAAGATCCGCAGCGCGACGACCTGCCGTTGCCGTTCCGGCAGCGCCCGGAGGGCCGCCATCAGCCGCGTGTCGGGCAGGCCGTCGCCGTTCCCGGGTGGCCCGGCTCGGTCGTGCGGCACCCAGTCGGACGCCGGAATCTCCCGCCGCCACCGCCGCCACCAGGACACATGCGCGTTCAGCGCGGTACGCACCACCCAGGCCCGGGGCGCCGGATGCCGGGCCACGGAGGGCCAGGACGCCCAGGCGCGGGCGAACGCCTCGGCGACCAGGTCCTCGGCCCGCTCCCGGTGGCCCACCACCGCCGTCACGGTCCGCAGGCAGTCGTCCCGCGCGCTCTCGTAGAAGATCGCGAACTCCATCACGTCCTGTCTACGCGCAGCACCGCCGTTACGCTTACCCGGGCCGTTGACCTGCACTGATGTCGAGATCCACGCCATATCAGCCGTCCACCGTTCCGGTCCGCCGTAGCAACGAGTCACTATCGCCGGAATGATCGAAGCGCGGGGCGGCCACGAGGTGGAACAATTCCGGCTCAAGATCCGTGAGCGGGAGGACCACCAGAAATGACTACCTACGGACGATCCGCGCGACTGTTGCGCCGATACGGTCCATGGACTCTGGTGGTGACGACGGCGGCGATCGCTGCCGCCTACGGCCTGCACCGGTCCGCGCCGCCCCGGTACGTGTCGGAGGCGACCGTCCTGGTCGAATCCCGCACGGATCGCACCGTCCCGGCGACGGCCCCCGACATCGGCACGGAACGGGAGGTCGCCCTCTCCAACGCGGTCGTGCAGCCCGCCGCCGTGGCGGCCGGGTTCAGTGCCGGCGACTTCCGGGAGAACCTGACCGTCGACGTGGTCCCCGGCACGCACGTGCTGAGGATCGCCTACACCGGCCCCGACAGGTTCAGCGCGCAGATCCGCACCCGCGCCCTGGTGGAGGCCTACGCCGGGTTCCGCACGAACGGCCCCGCCACCGTCAGGGTGCTCACCGGGCCGGCCCTGCCCGTCGAGCCGGTGACCCGCCCGCTCGCCCTCGACCTGGCCGCCGGCGCCGCCGCCGGCCTGCTGTTCGGGGCCGGCACGGCCGTGCTGCGTGCCCGCACCCGCGGCCGGATCCGCGGCCGCGACGACTTCGCCCGGCTGACCGGCACGCCCGTGCTGGCGACCGTGCCGCGGCACCGCCGTCCCAGCGGAACCGGCGACGGCGTGCCCGTCGTCGTGCTGCGCGCACCCGGGTCGCCGGCCGCTGAGTCGTACCGCTACCTGCGGTCGCGCCTGCAGCCGTCGCTGCGTTCGACCGGCACCACCACGATCCTGGTGACCAGCCCCGGCGACCGGCAGGGCCGCACCACGACCGCCGCCAATCTGGCCGTCACCCTGGCCCAGGCCGGCCGTTCGGTGGTCCTGGTCGACGCCGACCTGCGCAATCCGCGGATGCACCACCTCTTCCAGGTGCCCGGCGACCACGGCCTGACGACGCTGCTCGACGGCGACGCCACCGTCTCGGAGGTGCTGGAGGAGACGTCGGTGTCCCGGCTGCGGGTCGTTCCGGCCGGTCACCGCGACGGCGACCACGTCGACCTGTTCGACAGCGGCCAGCTGGCACGGGTGATCCGGGCTCTCCACAAGCACGCCGACGTGGTGATCCTCGACTCGGCGGCGGTGCTCAGCGCCTCCGACGCGATCGTCCTGGCGGCGCTCGCCGACCAGGTGCTGCTGGTCGGCGACTTCGCCCGTACCAGCCGGGAATCGGTTCGCCGCGCTCTCGCCGAACTGGCCGAAGTCGCCGACGGCAACGTCAGCCCGGTGCTGGTCAACGTGCCGAAGAGCGCCGGCGCCCTGGTGCCTCGCCCGCGTACCCTGCTCGCCCCGGTGCTGGCGTCCACCCCGCCGGCCCGCGACCGCCTGTATTCGGACGCCGACGATGTCGCCCCGCCCGGAATGACCGCGCACGCCTATGTGGACGACGAGGACGAGGACGACCCTCTCGCCGACTACTACGCTCGTACCGCCACCATCGCCGTCCCGGTGATCTACGGCTCGGCGCGGAACGCCACGGTCTACGCCTCGGCCACCGCCACGACGACCGCCGAGCCGGAAGAAGCCGACGAGGCCCGTGAGCAAACCCCGGACGAGACCGTGGACGAAGCTCCGGACGAGACCGTGGATGAGGCCGTGGACGAAACCCCGGACGAGACCGTGGATGAGGCGGAGACGGCCGAAAAGCAGAAAGCTTGACCCCCGATCGTGTCAGTTCATGGACAACGCCAGGCGCACTGTCCGATTAGCGTCGGTCGTGGAGGTTGGAAGTCGTCACACAACGGGCATGCAGCCCGGAAGGCGCTACTCCTTGGAGGGTTGAGCGATGACCACGATCAGCGAAACGACCGAACAGCTCCACGAAACCACCGAGAACGGCAAGGCCGGGCGCGCCCGGCAGGCGGTCAGCACGGCACGTGTCAGGGCGACCGAGACCGTGCGCCGCAATCCCAAGAAGTCCGCGACCGCGACCACCCTCGTCCTGGCCGCGGCCGCGGCGGCGGCCGTGCTCCTGAACCGCCGCCGGACCACCAAGGCGTCCGCCCGCGGCCGCAACCGCTTAGCGGCCCTGCTGCACCGCTGACCCACCGACGACGATGCCACCGCCCCCGACCGCGGGCGGTGGCATCGTCGTGTCTCAGACCCGTTCGCCGGTGATGTAGCCGGCCAGCGTGCTCCGCTCCGTCTCCAACTCCCCGATCCGGTTCTTCACCACGTCACCGATGCTCACCACACCGCGCAGCGCCCCGTCCACCACCACCGGAACGTGCCGGAACCGCCGCTCGGTCATCAGCCGCTCGACGTCCTCCAGCTGTGCTTCCGGGGTGACGGTCCGCACCTTCGCGGTGGCGATCGAACTCACCGGTTCCGTCAGCACCGCCGCCCCGCGCGCCGCGAGGGCCCGCACGACGTCACGCTCACTGACGATCCCGTCCACCACCGCACCGTCGCGCGACACCACCGCCGCACCGATACCGTGCTCCGCCAGAACGGCCAACAGCCGCTCGGTACTCGTCTCCGGCGTCACGGTGATCACCTGTTCGCCTTTGACCCGCAGAATGTCGCTGATCCGCATCGTCTCTCCCTCACACTGGTGCTGCACTGGCCGGCCCGCGTACCACCCTCTATGCCGAACCAGACGACCGCTGTCAAGAAGGACAATCTCCAAACAACCCGAACAGAGCGCGGCGGGTCACCGCGGGCGAAGCCCATCAGCCCAGGTCAAACCCCTTCTTGGGTACGTCCACACCGTCCCCGACCGCACCACCAGGTTCCCGGCTTCGCCGCTACCGCCAAACCCCGCGACCGCCCCGCGCCGACACGCGGCTCAGCGAGACCGCCCGTTCACCGGCAGTCCCGCGCGGAGTGCCGCCGCGCAAACGCAGAAAGGCCCACCCCGTGTGGGGTGGGCCTTTCATCACGTTGAGTCCGGCGGCGTCCTACTCTCCCACACCCTCACGAGTGCAGTACCATCGGCGCTGGAGGGCTTAGCTACCGGGTTCGGAATGTA
>NZ_JASCTH010000013.1:0-184109 GCF_030009775.1 Actinoplanes sandaracinus
CGCATCGCGTCGTCGGTGAGGGTCAGGGCGTTCAGGCCGCCGGCGTGATCGACTGTCACGGTGACGTCGCCGTCGGGTGATTCCGCGGTGGCGTCGATCTGTTTCATGCGCCGGGTGAGTTCCAGGGTGGTTTCGGTCTGTTGCTGGACGCGCCACTGCCAGTCGGCGAGCAGGTCCTCCGGGTCCTGTGGCATGGCTTCCCCTCCCCGCCGGGATGCACCGGTCCGCGATCCGTGGCGGATCGCGGGCGCCCACCGAAGCGGGCGCCCACACTGGTACACACCCGCGAGCGGGGGCGGGTTCAACCGAATCAGCTCCATCGACCCGCCGGGGGCACCTCCGAGCGTCAGGCGGCGGCCGGCACCGGCGCGGAACGCCACTGTTCCGAGCCGAACACCTCGTAGCGGATCCGCGTCCTCGTCGACGGCACCGGCTTCGCCGCAGAACCGCCCACCTCAACCGCGCCGACTTCCTGCCCACCTCACCGCCGTCGGTCGCCGGTCCGGACGAGATCAGCGAGGTACGCGTAACCACGCGTCGGCCGCCACGGGGGCCTACCTTCGGCGGCGGAATCGAAGCAACTCGCGGATCATCAGAACGGCGATGAAACCGGGCAGAAGAGCGGCGATCGCCAGCGGGAAGCCGAGCCAGGTGAGCCACTGGCGCTGCTGACGGTCCTCGCGGGAGAGCTGCCTGCTCTGCTTGTGCAGGCCGTGGTCACCGACGCGGATATCCCGGCCGATGTCGGCAGGGCTGAAGATGCCGTCGTTCACCAGGTCGTCGATGTCTCCGTCGTCCCATCGAACGGTGACGTCACAACGATGCCAGTAACCGAAGCCTTTGTTGCTGACCGGCCCATGCTCTCGGCAGTGGTCGACGGCGGCCCGGCCGGATCGATCGGCGTCCTCGAAGTCACGCCCGGCCAGCCGGATGAGAGTGATGCCGGAGCCGAGAAGAACGAGGCTGAGCAGCACGATTCCGGCCAGGACCGCGGCCGAGCGTATCGCGCTGCCCGATCGCCGGCTGACGACAGCTGACTGCGGCCCGGAGCTGGCGGCTTCCCGTTCGGACTCCTCGCGGTCGAGCTGGGCCTTGAGTGCTCGGATCTCGGCGAGGCGCCGGGCCGTCCGGTCGTCACGCGACTCCATGCGGATCCCTCCTCAGGCAGGAAGAACGATGGGCGTCGGCTCGGCGCCGCCATCGCTAGTATTGTCGGCGGCCGATCCGCTGTTCTGGGAACCATTGGTCTGTGCCGCGGAACGCCCGGTGTTGACGAGGACCTGCCGGGTGGGGCCATAGACGCGGATGTCCCCCTGGCGGAGCACGCCATAGGCGTCAGGCCATGCTTTCCATCCCTGCTTGGCGATGTCGGCGGCCTCCGCCCGGTGCGCCACCAGACGCAGAACGTTCGCGTTGGCCTGTCCGATCTCGGCCAGGAATCCCTGCAGCTTTCCGGTGAGCAGGCTGATCTCGTTGATCTGTGCGAACAGCCCTTTCAGCACGGTCAGGATCCTCGTGCTGGCGTCGAAGGCCAGCAGAGTGATCTCGGCGATCGCCTTGGGCGCCAGCACGCCGGTGGCCGCTTGCAGCGCTTTGGAGATCATGGCGCCGACCACCTGGGCGATGATGTCACGGATCGTGTTGCGAGCCACCCCGACGATCGCCCCCAGGACGGTGGCCGCCTTGCTCATGCCGTCCGCGACCTTGCCCATCGCCTGGATCGACTCAGCATGATCGTGTGCCCGTTTCCGGTAGGCGTCGGCCGACTCGGCTGTCCAGCCGGCAGTCGAGCTCTTGACCTCCGCGACGTAGAGGCCCGCCGCGTCGTAGAGGCGCTTCTCGATGTTCTTCCAGCTCTGCGCGTGCCCCTCGATGGCTTTGGGGTCGCCCATCAACTTGTCGAGCGGCTCACGCAGGATGCTCCAATGTTCCATGAGCCAGCCGACACCGGCGGCGAAGGCACTCTGGAGCGGGTCCATGACCGTGCCGAGGGCGGACAGGAGGGTCGCGACCCCGTTGCCGGCGGCCCCGACCCAGTCGCCGCTGAACGCGTTGTCCACGAATCCGCTGGTGGACTCAAGGATGCCGGCGCCCTCGTACATCTTGGTCCGGCTCTCGGGAGCGATCAGGCTCGCCCGGCCGACGTAGGTCTCGCTCATCGTCCGGGCTCCCGGAAGCTCAGGATCTGGGCGGCTTCGCTGTCGGTCAGGCTGATGTTCACCGTGAGGGCACGCAGCAGATCGGCGAGATGTGCCGTCGCATCGGTTCCGGTCCGCATCTCCTGGACCGCGTGATCCTGCGCCATGTTGAGGAACGGCAGGATCAGAACGCTGGGCCACTCGCCGTATACCTCGTCATGCTGATCAAGGTAGGAGGTGGCTGCGGCGACCTCGGCGAGCATGTCAGCGATGTTGTCCACCATTGTCGCGTGCGAGCCGACCGCCTCGACGTCGATGTGGAGCTCCGGTACGGCCATCACCGACCACGCTCCCGGCGGTCGTCGCACGGTGGGGCGGGGAACTGTTCGGCGTAGGTGTCGGCGACGAACGACGTGGTGGCGGAGTCGGCGCCGTAGATGCTTCTGGCCAGCTCGGCCATGCCTTCCGCGAGCTGGAACTGCGCCCTGCGGGCGGTGTCCAGGATGAGCCGTGCCAGCTCGTCCGGATACCGTCGCATCGCGTCGTCGGTGAGGGTCAGGGCGTTCAGGCCGCCGGCGTGATCGACTGTCACGGTGACGTCGCCGTCGGGTGATTCCGCGGTGGCGTCGATCTGTTTCATGCGCCGGGTGAGTTCCAGGGTGGTTTCGGTCTGTTGCTGGACGCGCCACTGCCAGTCGGCGAGCAGGTCCTCCGGGTCCTGTGGCATGGCTTCCCCTCCCCGCCGGGATGCACCGGTCCGCGATCCGTGGCGGATCGCGGGCGCCCACCGAAGCGGGCGCCCACACTGGTACACACCCGCGAGCGGGGGCGGGTTCAACCGAATCAGCTCCATCGACCCGCCGGGGGCACCTCCGAGCGTCAGGCGGCGGCCGGCACCGGCGCGGAACGCCACTGTTCCGAGCCGAACACCTCGTAGCGGATCCGCTCATCGGGGATGCCACGCAGGTGCAGACCGGCCCGGACGGCCCGCATGAACGGCATCGGACCGCAGAGATAGACCTCGGCGTCCGGGTGGACCGGGATCAGGTCGGTGTCGATCCGGCCGGTGTACGTGTCCGGGCCGGCGGCCGCCTGCTCGTACCAGCGCAGGCTGCGGAAGGAACGCAGCCGGGCCCCGTTGGCCGTGATGTCGGCGCGCAACGGGTGCCGGTCCGGGGCGCGGTCGGCGTGCACCGCGGTCACCGCCCGGATGGGCTGGGTACGCGCCACGTGCTCCAGCATCGCCGCCATCGGGGTGATCCCCACCCCCGCGCTGATCAGCAGCAGGGGGGCGTCGCCGGGCCGCAGTGTCAGGTCGCCGAACGGCCGGCTGACCGGCAGTTCGTCGCCGACGCCGACGTGGTCGTGCAGGAACCCGGACACCACTCCGTCAGGGGCGCCGCCGGACCCGCGGACACGCCGCACGGTGATCCGCAGCGTCCCGCCGGTCGCCGCCTGGGACAGCGAGTACTGCCGCAGCTGGCGTCCCGCGCCGGGCAGGTCGGCGGCGACTGTCACGTACTGGCCGGGCCGGAAGTCGGGCGCGGGCCCGCCGTCGGCCGGGACCAGCACGAACGAGACCGTGTCGGCCGCCTCGGCGACCTTCTGCGCCACGGTGAAGGTGCGCCACGGGTCGTCGCCGTCCGCTCCGGCTTCGGCGTAGAGGCGCGCCTCACGGCCGATCAGCCGGGCCGCGAACAGCCAGTAGACCTCGTCCCAGGCGGCGGCGATCTCGGGTGTGACGGCGTCGCCGAGCACCGTGCCGACGGCGCGGAGCAGGTAGCGGCCGACCATCGTGTACTGCTCCGGGCGGATGCCGAGGGCGCAGTGCCGGTGCGCGATCCGCTCGACGATGTGTTCGAACGCCGACGGCGAGGGCCCGGCGCCGATCAGATGGGCGGCGTACGCGGCGACCGCCCCGGACAACGCGCTCCGCTGCTCACCGGTGGCCTGCGCGCTGCGGCTGAACAGGTTCAGCAGCTCCGGGTTCTCCCCGAGCATCGTCCGGTAGAAGACGCTGGAGATCGTTTCGAGGTGTTCGCCGACGACCGGCAGGGTGGCCTCGATGACCGGGGCACTGGATGCGGACAGCATGGGGGTCTCCTTGCTAGACACGGTGAGAGCCGAGGGTGAGCAGGACCTGCCGCACCGGCGGGGCGGCCAGGTCACCGACCGTGAGGGGGTCGAGCGAGGCGTAGAACGCCTCCTGTGCGACGCGCAGCGCCCCGCGCAGCCGGCAGCCGCCGCTCAGCGGGCAGGCCGGCTCGCCCTCGCAGTCGACGACCTCGGTGTCACCCTCGAGGTCGCGGACCAGCCCACCGATGGACGCTCCGGCCGCGCCGGTGGCGAGCCGGACGCCGCCGCCCCGGCCACGCACCGTCTCCAGCAGGCCCCGGTGCTGGAGCCGCTGAACCACCTTGGCGAGGTGGCTGCGGGGGACCACGACCGCGTCCGCCAGCGAGTCGATGGTGTGCAGGTCGTCCGGCCGGGCGGCGGCGAGCATCAGGACGCGGAGGCCGATGTCGGTGGAGCGGTTCAGTCGCACGCGTCGACCGTACTAAAAGAGGACTATAGGATTCTTGTTTTGAGCCTTAAATCACGGAGGGGGCGCACCCCCTCCGTGATTTAAGCGATCAGCTGAGTCTGAACACCGTCGCCTTGTCGGCGACCGTGATCCGTCCACCGGCATGGCGCAGGTACTTTCCGGGCGTGACCCGGATGGTCACGCCGCCCTTGGTCGCGATCCGGGTCACCGGCGTACCGGTGGCGCTCAGCGACACGGTCGTGCCGCTGACCGTGACGAACTTGCCCGGCTGGTCGACGGACTGGATCGTCTCGGTGCCGTCGGCGGCCGCGACGAACCGGAACTGGGTCAGCTCCAGCTCCCGAGGCGCGTGCGCGGCCCGGATCACGTCACCCTCGTGCTTGACGAACGAGCGCGGCTTGTCCGACGGCGACAGCCGGACGATCGGCCCGCCCGACCCCACCGGGATGCCGAACATCGGCGTCCCGTCCTCGTGCCAGTAGACCTTCTGCACACGGGTGTGCCGGTTGGGGTCGTAGAGCGGGTCGCCGGTGATCGCCTTGTAGTCGCGGGCGTGGTAGACCAGCACGTCCGTGACGCCGTCCTCGGCGACCGTGAACGAGTTGTGGCCGGGTCCGAAGCGCTTGGTCGCCTCGTTGGTGACGAAGATCGGGTCCGGGTTCTTGACCCAGCTCTCCCGCTTGAGCAGATCGTCGCCGGCGGAGGCGGTGAGCAGGCCCATGCAGTAGTTCGCGTCGGTCGCGGCGGCCGAGTAGGTGATGAACACCTTCCCGTTGCGGATCAGCACCGCCGGGCCCTCGTTGACCTTGAACCCGATGACCTCCCAGCTCCTGGTGGGCGTGGCGATCCGGGTGGGCTTGGTCTTGAGCGTCCACGGGTTCGCCATCTCGGCGATGTAGAGGCTGGTGTTGACCGCGATCTCCGGCTCACTCTGCGCCCACACGAGGTACTGCCGGCCCTTGTGGGTGAAGCTGGTGGCGTCGAGGGTGAAGCCGTCCCACTCGGTGGCGAGCTGGCCCTTGAGGGTCCAGCCGGCCGGGTCGCGCGGGTCGTCGAGCGCCGACTCCATCACGTAGGTGCGGATCCGGAACACTTCACCGGCGTCGCCGGCGGCGAAGTAGATGTACCACTTCCCGCCGATCCGGTGCAGCTCCGGCGCCCAGATGTGACCGCCCATCTTCCCACTGGTGGGACGGCGCCAGATGACCGTCTCCTCGGCGCCGGCCAGTCCGGCGATGGTGGGCGCGCCGCGCACGATCAGGCGGTCGTACTCCGGCACCGAGGCGGTGAAGTAGTACATGCCGCCGACCGGCTTGGTGATCCAGGGGTCGGCGCGCTGGCTGATCAGCGGGTCCACGGTGGGCACCCCGTAGATCGCGGCGTCGCTGGGCAGTGGCCCGGGCTGCGGGGCGCCTTCCGCGCCGCTGGCGGTGAGCGCGCCGACGGCGCCGGCGGCGGTCACCCCGAGCGAACCTCGCAGCAGGGTACGGCGACTGAATGCGTACGTCATGGCTGCGTCCCCTTATCGGGTCTTGATGCGGAGGAAGGTGACCGAGTTCGCGGGGAACTCGCGGGTGAAGGTGGAGGAGATCCCGCCGACGGTCGTGGTGACCGGCTGGATCGGCTCCGCCGACCGGGTGTTCTGCTCGCCCGGGTCACCGGTGATCACGGTCTGCTTCGCGGTCCGGGCCACCTTGCGCCCACCCAGGTCGATCTTCGTGACGGCCGGGGTGTCCTGCGCGTTGACGACCTTGACGATCAGCTCGCGGGCCTTGGTGTCCTCGGTGACAACCTGGGCGAACGGCTCGGTCACCGCGTTGTCGTCGAACGAGGCCCACTCCACGCCGTTCAGGAACAGCGTGACCTTGGTGCCACGGACCTGGACCTTGAGGTCGTAGGTCTGGCCGGTCGTCACCGTGTTGGGCTTGGTGAGGATCTGCTCCTTGGCGCTGGTGACGCCCTTCTCGACGGCGCCCTGGGTGTTGTTCCAGCCGCCCAGGTTCCACCAGTAGAAGTTGCCGGTCTCCTGGATGCCGAACGCGACCAGGAAGCCCTCGGCGCCGGCGGTCTTGGTGGCCTTCAGCGTGTAGTCGTAATCGGTCTCGCTGATGGTGGCCGCCTTGACCATGGTGTCCTCGGCCGCCGTGTCGGTCTGCGTGTAGGCGCCGTTGGTCACGCTCCACGTGCCCCGCGGCTGCACCGCGCTCCAGCCGTCGGCATTGCCGTCGCTGAAGTCGTCGCTGAACAGCACGCTGCCGTCCGGCCTGGTGACCTTGACGTCGTCGTAGGCGGCGGCGGTACGCCAGGTGGAGAGCCCGATCCCGCCGGTGATCGGCTTCGGCCGCACCACGTCGCCGGTCGTCGTGGTCGGGATGACCTTGTCACCGACGTTGTTCATGAACAGCTTCTGCACCTGGTAGCTGGTGGAGCCCCACGACTCGTCGTTGTCGAACCAGATCATGTCCGGCTTCCACTGCACGTTGTCGATGTTGGCGAGCAGCGGCGCGTAGGACGCCATCTTCACCACGTCGGCGTTGCGCTCCAGGCCGGTCATGTAGGCGGCCTCGGCCAGCGAGTTGAACAGCTTGTTGTCCAGCGACGCGTATTCGCCGAGGAAGACCTTCGGGCCATTGCGGTCGTACGAGTCGTAGCGCTTGTTGTTCTGCAGGAACCACGACGGGCTGTTGTAGTAGTGCTCGTCGACCATGTCCGAGCCGTGCGCCCGGTTCTTGGCCCACAGGTTCTCGAACGTGCCGCCCTGATCGTCCGGGCCGGAGTTGCTGACGACGGTGATCGTCGGGTGCTTCGCCTTGATGGCGGCCTCGAACTTGAGGAAGTTCGCCCAGTACTCCTCGGGCAGGTTCTCCTCGTTGCCGACGCCGATCGTGGTCAGCCCGAACGGCTTCGGGTGCCCCATGTCGGCGCGCAGCTTGCCCCAGGTGGTCGTGACCGGCCCGTTGGCGAACTCGATCAGGTCGAGGGTGTCCTGGATGTGCTTCTGCAGCAGCGCCTCGTCGACGGTGGCGCGGTTCTGGCCACAACCGGTGACCAGGGCCGGCACCACCGGCAGCGGCATGGCGCCGATGTCCTCGGAGAACTGGAAGTACTCGTAGTAGCCCAGGCCGTAGGTCTGGTTGTAGCCCCAGAAGTTCTTGTTCGTGGCCCGCGTCTCGACCGGCCCGACGGTGTCCTTCCACTGGTAGGACCGGGCACGCGGGTAGTTGTTGGCGGCGTCGTACGGGTACATGCTGCCGGTGTTGACCAGGCAGCCGCCGGGGAACCGGACGAAGCCCGGGTCCAGGTCGGCGATCTTCTGCGCCAGGTCCTTGCGCAGGCCGTTGGCGCGGCCCTTGTAGGTGTCCCGCGGGAACAGCGAAATCTCGTCGAGCCGCAGCGTGGTGGCGCCGGACGCCTTCACCGAGAGCCGGGCGGCGTCGCTGGTGGCGGTGGCCCTCAGGGTGCCCGTGTACTTCTTCCAGGTGTCACCGGAGACCGCGACTTTCAGCGGCGCCGAGAGAGCGGCGCCGTCCGCGGTCTGCAGCGTGATGTCGAGCGTGGCCGCGGCGTCGGCCCGTGCCCAGACCGAGAAGTTGTAGTGCTCCGACCGGGCGACCGCGAGCCCGGTGTTGTAGCCGGCGTTGGTGACGCCGGCCGCGCCACTGAGCTTGAGGTAGTTGCGGTTGCGCTCGTGGAGCCGCTGGTCGTCGTTCACCACGGTGGCCGAGCCGGAGGTGGTCCAGGCGGTCAGCCCGGTGTAGCCGGCGGCGTCGGTGGCGTTGAACTCGAACGAGCGGTTGCGGACCAGTTCGGCGTAGAGACCGCCGTCGGCCGCGTAGTTGATGTCCTCGAAGAAGACGCCGTACATGGACCTGGGAATGGCGGCTCCGGTCGCGCCCGGGCTCACCGTGATGGTGTAGTCAGGCTCGACCGCGTAGGCGGCGACGGGCGGGGAGACCGCGAGCGGGAGCGTGACCAGAACAGCGGCCGCGCCCGCGAGGCGGTAGGGGATCTTGCGCATGAGGGGTCCTCCGGTGCGGATCGCAACGGTTTCAGAAGTGTTTCCGGTGGACGATCTCAGCAATGTGTACGCAAACATCGACACCCCTGTCAAGAGTTCGCAGTCGATGGTCTTGCAGCGCTGCAACCCCGGGAGTAGGGGTTTGTTAACGCTAACCAGGCAGAACGCCGACGAGGGCGCCCCCCGGCCGGATGGGGATTGCCGGCGGGTTCCCGGGCCCCCGTCGCCGATGCGCCCGATTGCGCCGACCGCTTGCGAAAAGTCCTCGAAACCCTGAGGTTGTACGGAGAAGCGCGGCTCAGCCTCTCGCGGGTCGGTAGGCGCGGTGGACGTGGCGAAACCACGGGCGCACTGTGTGACGAGTCGATATTGCTGGGCAAACGTGACGGACGTTCACGCCTCGTTCACTTCGACGGCACCTGTCCAGGGTGGTCGCGGTCGACCTGGGCTCTTAGCGTCCGGGCAGCCCGTCATCGAGTCCGGTGACGAGAGACCGAGGAGAACCGATGCCAGACCAGATTCGCCGACTGCTGCCGCTGCTGGGACACAGTGGCGGTAGCCGAGACGCGATGACTTGTCTGTACCGATGTGGCAACGCGTGTGACCACCCCGTACCGAACGAGTCCGCGAACCCGTACATCGGTGACGTGGTGAACGCCGAGATGACCCGCCGTGGCGTGGTCCGCGCCGGCGCCGTCGGCGCCATGGTGCTCGGCTTCGGCGGGTCCGCGCTCGCGGCCGCCGCGCCCGCGGCGGCCGCCCCGGCCGCCGGGCCGCTCGGCCACCCCGGCCCTGGCCACCACCACCAGCCCCAGAAGGCCGGCAGGCTGACCTTCGACACGGTCCCCCCGAACACCCTCGACCAGGTCACCATCCCGGCCGGCTACCGGTCGTCCGTGGTGATCCGCTGGGGCGACCCGGTCGTTCCCGGCGCGCCCGCGTTCGACGTCGACAACCAGACCGCCGCCGCCCAGTTGAAGCAGTTCGGCTACAACAACGACTTCGTCGGCGTCATCCCCATCCCCGGCCACCGGGACCGCGCCCTGCTCGTGGTGAACCACGAGTACACCAACGAGGACCTGATGTTCCGCGGCTTCACCAGCCACGACGCCCTCACCGTCGAGCAGGTGAAGATCGCCATGGCGGCGCACGGCCTCTCCGTCGTGGAGATCGAGCGCGTCGGCCGCACCGGCGAGTGGAAGCAGGTCTTGAGCCGCCGCCTCCGCTACAACCGCCGCATCACGATGCTGGACACCGAATTCAAGCTGACCGGCCCGGTGGCCGGCACGGCGCTCGTCAAGACCGCCGCCGACCCCTCCGGCAGGATCGCCATCGGCACGCTGAACAACTGCGCCGGCGGCGTCACCCCGTGGGGCACCGTGCTCTCCGGCGAGGAGAACTTCAACCAGTACTTCGTCGGCGGCGATGCCGTCGCGGCCGACGTCAAGCCGAAACTGGCCCGCTACGGCATCTCCACCACGGCCCGCTACCCGAGCGGCAGCCGCAAGTGGGAGCGGGCGCAGGAGCGCTTCGACCTGGCCCGGCACCCCAACGAGGCCAACCGGTTCGGCTGGATCGTCGAGATCGACCCGTTCGACCCGGAGGGCCGCCCGCGCAAGCACACCGCGATGGGCCGGTTCAAGCACGAGGGTGCGAACGTCATCGTCGCCAAGAACGGCAAGGTCGTCGCGTACATGGGCGACGACGAGCGCTTCGACTACCTGTACAAGTTCGTCTCGGACAAGAAGTACATCGACAGCGACGCGCCGTGGGCACGCAAGCACAACCTGACCCTGCTGGAGTCGGGCACGCTCTACGTCGCCAAGGTGACCGGCGACAGCCCGGCCACCGAGATCGACGGCACCGGCAAGCTGCCCACGGACGGCAAGTTCGACGGGCGGGGCGAGTGGATCAAGCTGGTCTCCGGTAACACCTCGTTCGTGCCCGGCATGACCGCGATCGACGTGCTCACCTTCACCCGGCTCGCCGGTGACGCGGTCGGCGCCACCAAGATGGACCGTCCCGAGGACGTCCAGCCCAGCCTGCGCACCGGCAAGATCTACGCGGCGATGACCAACAACTCCAACCGTGGCGTCGGCGCCAACGCCAAGGCGGACGAGGCCAACCCCCGCAACGCCAACAAGCACGGCCACATCTTCGAGATCACCGAGGACAAAGGCGACCACACGGGTACGAGGTTCAGCTGGCAACTTCCGATCGTCTGCGGTGACCCGGCCTCGGCCGACACCTACTTCGGCGGGTACGACAAGAGCGCCGTCTCCCCGATCTCCTGCCCCGACAACGTCGCCTTCGACAGCGCCGGTAACCTGTGGATCTCGACCGACGGCAACGCGCTGGGCAGCAACGACGGCCTGTTCGCCACGCCGATCGAGGGCAAGGAGCGCGGCCACCTCCGCCAGTTCCTGACCGTGCCCCCCGGCGCCGAGACCTGTGGGCCGTTCATCACGAAGGACGACAGGTCGGTCTTCGTCGCGGTCCAGCACCCCGGCGAGATCAGCGGCGCGTCGGTGGACAATCCGGCCTCGGTCTGGCCCGACGGCGACTTCGCCAAGCCCGGCGTCGTCGTGACCTGGCGCAAGGACGGCGGCCCGATCGGAAGCTGATCCATCCGGGCTTCCGGGCCTCCGAGCTTGGGCAAACGGCCGCGGCGTTCGACGCCGCGGCCGTTCCTTTCCTGGTAAGGCCCACCTAGCATGGCGGCCGTGCTTCTCAAGCTGTTCTCGGCGCTGGGCCGCCACCCCCTGGCCGTCCTGCTGACAGCGCTGGCCATGGGCACCGGCGTCGGCGTCCTGCGGGAGACGGCGGGCAGCCCGGTCCGGGACGCGGCCGACCTCGGCTACGCCGTGATCCTGCTCGGCTCGTTCGGATCAGCCGTCCTGGCGCTCTACCGGTACCGCCCGGCGACCCTGATAGCGCGACCCCACGTTGCCGCCTTCGACACCCCGCCCGACGTCGGACTGACGCTCGTCATCGCGGCCGTCACCTTCCAGGGCAGCGGGACGATCGCCGACCGGTTGTGGGAGATCGCCGACGGACAAGAACTCCGGGGCATCGGCCTGACCTTCGCCATGGCATGGGCCGTCATCATCTCCCTGGCGTGGTGGCGGTTGCTCCGCCCACTGCGGGTCCGGCTGCGGCCCGATGGCATCGAGGAACACCGGGCCTACGGCGCGATGTTCGTTCCCTGGGAGGCGTTCGCCGGTGTCGGATACCCGGCGGTCCCCGACGGACACGGCCGGGTCGCCCTCACCTTCTCCCGGCCGGACCTCGTCCGCGGCCGCGGCTGGCGTCCCCTCGGCTCGGCCTTGGGACCCGCCGGCACCGATGCGCTCTTCCTGTCCCGGGTGCTCCACGAGTACGCCCACCGCCCCGACCTGCGGGCCGCCATCGGCTCCGAAGCCGAACGCGACCGTCTGGTCCAGACGTGGGGCAGCACCCCCGCCCTACGCTGATATGCCGCGATCGCCGCCGAGGACGAACCCCGCCGCCCGAGCTCGGGCCCTGAACGTGCCCGGCCGGCGGCGGCTCTGCGCAGCACCATCGACCCCTTCAGGCCGACGTGGCCACCGGCCCACCCGCGCGCCTCCCCACGCCACCGATCGCGATCCACACCGACCGCGTTCTTGGTCTGGCGGCGTTCTTGCTTGGTCTGGCGGCGTTCTTGGTCTGGCGGCGTTCTTGGCCTGACCGCGTCCTTCGCCCGACCGCGTCCCTCACCTGACCTTGCCAGCGCCGTTCGGCCGCGGCTGACCGCCCGTTAGCCGCACCGGCGATGGGGGATGCGGGCGGCGATAGGCCGACGTGCGCGATGTCGAAGGGGTGGCCTCGCGTCCGGGGCCGCAGATCTTCGCATTCGTGGCGCCCCACCTCGTGCGCGGACAGAGGGCGCGGCGTCGACCCCCGACCCGCCGTAGTCCGTCGCTGGAAAATCTGGGGCGGCATGGTGTGTGCCAAAAGTCTGACACCCGTTGTGGGTGTAGCTAACACCCACAACGGGCGTCGAAAAATCGGACGGCAGGACGGCAGGACGGCAGGACGGCAGGACGGCAGGACGGCAGGACGGCAGGACGGCAGGACGGCAGGACGGCAGGACGGCAAGACGCCAAGACGCCAAGACGCCAGGACGTGTCCGTCCGCGGGCACCCGGTGGCTGAGCCGATCTTGGCTGGCTGGTCATGAGCGCGGTCCGCGGCGGGTCCGGGCGGAGCTCACGGTCAGCAGGCAGGACCGGCCAGGATCCATCCCGGTCCCCGGGGTTCCACGACCTGCCCCAGCGGTCCACCACGTCCATGCGGTGCTTCCGGGATCGCGTTCGCCTCCGCCGACTGTAGATCTGCTGGCCGTGCGAATCCGCGGTCGAAACGGACGCGAGGCAGCACTCTCGCACGGCCAGCAGGTCAACTCACTGGAGAAGCCAACGGACCCGGGTTGATGCCGTGTTCACACCGTTGCCTAGGCGCTCCCGAGGGCAGGGGGCGTCCGGGACATGGCGGCCGTTGGCCGGGGCCCGGCCGGGGGCAGGAGTCCAGCGTCGGGCCGGGGCCGGGGCCGGGCATGGCAGGGCAGGGCTCGGGTAACGGGGCGGAGGCCGGAGGGCGGAAGTAGGGGCCGGAGGCGGAGGCCGGGACCGGGACCGGAGCCGGGGCTGGGCGGGGGCCGAAGGTCGGGGGCCAGCTTGTCGTAGTGGCGGCTGCGGGAAGGTAGCCGGGTGTCGGTGGAACCCGACCGGGGCGACCTCAACGGATTGGCGGCTGTGGGGTTGTCCAGGTGGCGGCGGTCGTTGGCGGGGCCACCTTGTCGGACTGGGGGTCCAGGGGCTGTGCCAACCTCGGCGCTGCCGTGCGCGCGTGCCGGACGATCCATACGCGATCGACGGTAGCGGAGACGGTCGATGTCGCACGCGGTCGGGTGGCCTGAGGACGGGTGTCATTCGGCTGGGTGATCCGCATGCCTGTAATTCGGCTGGTGATCCGCATGGCACCTACGGCCGGGTGATCCGCATGTCTGTCATACGGCTGGTGATCCGCATGGCGCCTACGGCTCGGTGATCCGCGTGGCGTCCGGGGTGACGGTGGGGCGGTGGTGCCACACCTGTCAAAGGGGCGGGCGGCGATCCGCCGATTGCCGATCTCCCGACCCGGCGCGGGAGCTGGCAAGCTGGCCGCCATGAAGGTTCTGCTGCCCGACACCATCGAACTCGACCCGGAACTCCCGGCCGGCGTGGAGACGGTCGTCTACGACGCACGGCGGCCTGTGCCCGACGAGCACACCGACGCCGAAGTGCTGGTGGCCTGGGGCAGCACACAGGAGAACCTGTCGGACGCGGCGCAGCGGATCAAGTCGGTGCGGTGGGTGCAGACGCTCGCCGCCGGGCCGGACGCGGTGCTGCAGGCCGGGTTCGGGACGGACGTGCTGGTCACCGCCGGCTTGGGACTTCACGACAAGACCGTCGCCGAGCACACGCTGGGTCTGGCGCTGGCCGCCGCCCGTCGGCTCAACCTGCTGGTCCGGGCCCAGATAGGGCATCGCTGGGCCGGAGAACTGGGCGGACTGCAGCCGGTGCGGGAGGAGAGTTCCTTCCGCACGCTCCGCGATGCGAACGTGGTCATCTGGGGCTTCGGCGGGATCGCCGCGACCCTCGCCCCGTTGCTCGCCGCCCTCGGCGCGAACGTGACCGGAGTGGCTCGCACCGCGGGCGAGCGGCACGGCTTCCCGATCGTGACTGACGCCGAGTTGTCCGGCGTGCTGCCCTCCACCGACCTGCTGATCAACATCCTGCCGGCCACTCCGGAGACGACTGGTGTCCTCGGCGCCGCGATCCTGGAGCGGCTGCCCGCCCACGCCTGGGTGGTGAACGTCGGTCGCGGCGCCACCCTCGACGAGGCCGCTCTGCTCGCCGCGATCCGTGCCGGCCGGCTCGGCGGCGCCGCCCTCGACGTCTTCGAGACCGAGCCGCTGCCAACCACCTCCGGCCTATGGGACGAGCCCAACGTGATCATCACTCCGCATGCCGCCGGCGGTCGTCCTCTCGGGGCTTCCGCCCTGCTCACCGACAACCTGGCCGCCTACCTGGCCGGCACCCCGCTGCGCAACGTCGTAACCCGCTAACCTCGCCTGGCCTCGCCTACCCTCGCCTGGCCTCGCCTAACCTCGCCTAACCTCGCCTGGCCTCGCCTACCCTCGCCTGGCCTCGCCTAACCTCGCCTGGCCTCGCCTGGCCGACGCACCCGTCCCAGGTGTTGATCTGCTGGCCGTGCGAATCAGCGGTCATAACGGACAGGAGACAGCGCATCCGCACGGCCAGCAGATCGGCTCAGCCGGAAAGCCCACGGCGCGGGGTTGCTGTCTCGTTCACACCGTTGCCGAGGCGCTCCTCGCTGCCACCCGACCACGCGTGATGTTGTGAGTCTTCGCCCTCGTGAGGGCCGCGAAGCCACAAGGTCGCGGGGGGTGATGAGGGTGGGGTAGGGGTTGCATCATGCGGCTGTGGCGTGGCGTGGCGGGTCGGTCAGCGGGAGCGGGCCCGGACGTGGACGCGTTCACCCTGGGGGCCGAAGATGTTGATCAGTTCGGCGGGCTCGGGGCCGGGGTTGGAGACCGAATGAGGCAGGCGGGTGTCGAACTCGGCGGCCTCGCCAGGGGTGAGCACCAAGTCGTGGTCACCGAGCAGGAGCCGGACTCGGCCCGAGAGGACGTAGAGCCATTCGTACCCCTCGTGGGTCTGTTGTTCATGGCCGCACGACGACGGTGAGGGCGGCAGGATCTGCTTGAAGGCCTGCAACCCGCCCGGTCGGCGGCTGAGCGGGAGGAATGTGTGCCCGTCCCGCTGGATCGGGCGGGACCGGACCCGTGGGTCGCCGGTCTCCGGGGCGTCGACCAGCTCGTCGAGGGTGACCTGATAGGCCTCGGCCAGCGGTAGCAGGAGTTCCAGGGTCGGCTTTCGGCTGCCGGATTCGAGGCGGGACAGGGTGCTCACCGAGATGCCGGTCGTCTCGGCCAGCCGGGTGAGCGTCATCTCCCGCTGCTGCCGCAGCTCACGCAACCGGGGTCCGACGGCGGCCAGTGCCGACTCCAGATCTTTTGCCATAACAGCAACATTAGTTGCCGCATCCATGGGTGCGGGGCACGGTGGTCGGGAAGCGGAAGCCCGACGCGCCATCGGGAGAGAACCCCCGGTAGGCGACAGATCAGTGGAAGCGGCCGGCGAAAGTCCGGCGGGCGGAGCAGGTGCCGTGCACGGTGGCGTGTCGGACGAGAAGGAGAGGGGTACGCCGGTGGAGGAACAGACGTACGACGTCGTGGTTGTCGGCGGCGGGGCGGCCGGGTTGAGCGGCGCCCTGGCGCTGGCCCGGTCGCGGCGGTCGGTGCTGGTGCTGGACAGCGGGGAGCCGCGCAACGCTCCGGCGGCCCACATGCACAACTTTCTGGGCCGGGACGGTGTCCCCCCGGGTGAGCTGCTGGCCGACGGCCGAGATGAGCTGGCTGGGTACGGCGTCGAGGTGGTGACGGCCCGAGCCGGGTCGGCGGTCCGCGACGACGCCGGTTTCCGGGTCGAGCTGGAGGACGGCCGGGCGGTGCGGGGCCGGCGCCTGCTGGTGACGACCGGCCTGGTCGACGAGTTGCCGGCGATTCCGGGGCTGGCCGGGCGTTGGGGGCGGGATGTGGCGCACTGCCCGTACTGCCACGGGTGGGAACTGCGTGACCAGCGGATCGGTGTGATCGCGAGCGGGCCGCTGAGCGTGCATCAGGCGCAGATGTGGCGGCAGATCAGCCCGCACGTGCTGCTGCTGCTCAACGGCGGGGACGCGCCGGCGGCCGAGCAGGGTGAGGAGTTGGCGGCCCGGGGCGTGCCGGTGGTGCCGGGGGCGATCGAGAGCGTCGAGGTCGCCGGGGACCGGTTGACCGGGGTTCGTCTCGCCGACGGTGACGTGGTCGCGGTCGACGCGGTGGTGGTCGGCCCGCGGTTCACCGCCCGGAGCGGGGTGCTCGAGGCGCTCGGCCTGGTGGCGGAGCCTTTCGAGATGCACGGGCACCGGCTGGGCAGCCGGATTCCGGCCGACGAGAGTGGCGCGACGTCGGTGCCGGGCGTGTGGGTGGCCGGGAATGTGACGAACCTGGGCGCGACCGTGGCGGTCGCGGTCGCCGGTGGGCAGACCGCCGGCGCGGCGATCAACATGGACCTGATCGCCGAGGACACCCGGGCCGCGGTGGCCGCGTACCGGAACCGGATCGCCACCATGTTCACCGAGGACGCCTGGGAGGAGCGGTACCGCGGGAAGGACGCCGTGTGGAGCGGCCGTCCCAACCCGGTCCTGGTCGACGAGGTGAGCGGGCTGGCGGTGGGCCGGGCCCTGGACGTCGGCTGCGGTGAGGGCGCTGACGCGGTGTGGCTGGCCGGGCGCGGCTGGCAGGTGACGGCGGTGGACATCTCCTCGGTGGCGTTGGGCCGGGCGGCCGGGCACGCGGCCGACGCCGGGCTCGCCGAGCGCATCACCTTCCGGCACGCGGACCTTCGCACCGACGAGCCGGGGGAGGGGTACGACCTGGTCAGCGCCCAGTTCATGCACCTGCCGCCGGACGCCCGCCGGGAGCTGTACACCCGTCTCGCCGCCTCGGTGGGGCCCGGTGGCACACTGCTGGTCGTCGGTCACCACCCGTCGGACCTGGCGACCTCGGTCGGCCGGATGCACTTCCCGGACATGCTGTTCACCGCCGAGGAGATCGCCGGTCTGCTGGAGCCCGGCGGATGGAAGATCGTCACCGCGGAGGCCCGGCCGCGGACGGTGACCGACCCGCAGGGCCGTGAGATCACCATCCACGACGCGGTCCTGGTGGCCCAGCGTCAACGCTGAACAATGCACCGTGGGCGATATGTCCGAGTTTTGGCAGAATGGTTTGTAGCGAACCGGGCAAATCGGCAGCGTAGTCGCGACGGCCTTGCTGGAATGAGCACATGCGGCCGGATGATGCTGAAGGACTCACCGGCCCGGGCGACGACGCCCGGGCGGCGCTCGCGGCCTGGCGCGACGGGATCGTCGACTCCGGCGGCGCCAACCGCCTCATCGACCTGCCCCGCGGCGGCGCCGACCTGGTCGAGATCGTCGCCCCCGATCCGGCGGGCGTCATCGAAGCCCTCCGGCACGGCCGGGACTGCGCGCTCACCGGCTCCAGCGGCGACGGCCCGGGAGGCAAAGGCGCCCGTCCCGGCGACAAGGGTGGCAGGCGCGCCGCCTCGCACGGCCTCCGCACCGACCTGCCGGACGGGGTGCTGCAGCCACTGCTGCGCCGCCTCGGCCGGCACGCCCAGCAGGAGCGGGCCGACCGCGGCGTGGACGTCCTCTACGTCGCCGTCGGCCTGCTGCACTGGCAGGACTCCAGCGGCAGCGCCTACGCCAGCCCGCTGCTGCTGATCCCGGCCGAACTCGTCACCCTCGGCCCCGGCGATCTGCCCCGGCTGCGTGCCGGCGCCGGTGACCCGGTCGTCAACCCGGCCCTCGCCGCCCGCCTGAGCCTTCTCGGGATCACCCTGCCCGAAGCCGGCGACCTGCCCGGCCTCGACGTCGGCGGCCTCCTCGCCCAGGTGACCGCCGCCGTCCGGGGACGGGCCGGCTGGCGTACCTCCGGCATCGCCGTCCTGGCCCGCTTCGACCCCGCCGCCGAGGTGATCCGCCGCGACCTCCTCGACAACGCCGACCGGATCCTGGAGCACCCGGTCGTCCGCGCGCTGGCCGAGGCGGACGGCACGCCGGGCGCGTTCACCTTCGCCCCGATCACGCCCGCCGAGATCGACGTCCTGGCGCCACCCGACGACGTGCCGCTGGTGCTGGACGCCGACGCCGTCCAGCGTGCCTGCGTGGCAGCCGCCTGCGAGGGGCACAGTCTCGTCGTCGACGGCCCGCCCGGCACCGGCAAGTCACAGACCATCGCCAACATGATCGCCGCCCTGGCGTACTCCGGGAAGCGGATCCTGTTCGTCTCCGAGAAGGCGTCCGCCCTGGACACCGTGCAACAGCGGCTGGCCGCCGCGGGGCTCGGCAACTACCTGCTCGACCTGCACGGCGCCCGCGCCTCCCGCAAGCACGTCGCGGCGGCGCTCGCGGCGGCGCTGGAGGCCGCGCCCCTTCCGGCGCCCGGCATGGAGCCGGAGGCGCGGGAACTGCTCCGCGAACGGCGCGAGCAGCTCAACGCGTACGCCCAGGCCGTGAACGAACCGCGGGAACCGCTGGCCCGCAGCCTGCACGAGGTGATCGGGCGCTTCGCGCGTCTCGCCGACGTGCCGGAGGCGCCGGCGCCGGCGCTGCAGGCCGCCGCCCTGACCGAGGCCGCGCTGGACCGCGTCCGGGACGCCGCCGACCGTCTCACCAGCGCCTGGCGGCCCGCCAATGAACGCAGCGGATTCCGCTGGCGTGAGGTGGCCGAGCGGGAACCGCTCGCCGCGGCCCTCCAGGAGGCGCTCCTCGCCCTGGACCAACTCGCCGACGCCGCCGCCGAGAACGCGATCGTCGCCTCCGCCTTCCACCTGCGCCTGCCCACCGACGCGGCGACGCTCGCCGAGTACGCCGAGCACGCCGCGCAGCGCCCGCCCGGTGTCGCCGACCAGTGGCTCACCGCCACCAGCATGCGCCCGGTCCGGCAGGCCGCCGAGGAACTGGGCCAGCGGCTGGAGGTGAGCCGGCGGGCCGCCGAGGCGGTCCGCAACCGGGCCGGCGTCTCGTGGGAGGTGCTGACCGCTCCGATGGACGTGGAGGCGGTCCCCGAGCCGCCCCGGCTCGACCCGCCCGCGGTGCGCCTGGAGCCGCTCGCCGCCGCCGAGGCCAAGGCGCTGGCGGACCGGTTCGCCGCGGACGCCGACGAGTTGGAGCACCAGCAGCGCAGCCTGGACCGGGCGACGTCCCGGCTCGGCCTGCCCGACGTGGTCACCTTCTCCGACGTGGAGCTGGTCCACCTCGTCACCGAGCTGGGTGCCCGGACGGACAAGCCGGAGCCGGCCTGGTTCGCGTCCGGCGCCCAGTCGGCCGTGCACGCCGCCGCCGGGACGCTGCGCCTGCACGTCGACGCGGTGAACGCCGCCCGCGCCGCGGCCCACGAGATCTTCACCGACGCGGTGCTCGACGAACCGGTCGAAGACCTGGCCGAACGCTTCGCCACCGTGCACCGCGGCGCCCGCAAACTGCTCGCCCCGCACCGGCGCGACAAGGAGGCGGTGGCCGGCTTCACCCGGCCCGGCGCCGGCGTGGACGAGGCGGTCGCCGAACTCGGGCTCGCCGTCGCCTGGCGGCGCGCCCACGAGGGCCTGATCGCCGCCGAACGGCAGCACGCCGGGCTGCTCGGACACTACTGGAAGCGGCTCGACACCGACTTCCCGGCGATCGGCCGGGCCCTGCAGACCGTCGCCGACGTGCTCCGGGTGACTCCGCCGGAGGCCCTGAGCCAGGTCGTCGAGTACGTCTGCGCCCGGCACGTCGGCACCGACGAACTGCACCGGACGGTCACCGAGGCCCGCGACGTGTTCCGGCACTGGCGGGCCACGCTGCGGCCGGAACCCGACGCGGCGGCCCGGCCGGAACTCGGGCACGGCCCGGTGCAGCACGCCATCGCGTGGATGCGGGCCCAGGTCGGCACGCTGCGCGACACCTCCGCGGTCCTGCGGCAACTCGGCGACGCCGTCGGCCGGGACCTCAACGTCGCCGAGGCGGAGGGCGTCATCGAGGTACGGCGGGGCGTCATCGACGCCGAGAAGGCGTTCGCCGCCGCGGCCCACTCGTACGAGACCACGCTCGGGCCGGTGTTCCAGGGCAAGCAGACCGATCTGCGGGCGCTGGAGGACGCGATCGAATGGACGGCGCACGCCCGTTCGCTGCGGACCGGCACCGACGCCGCGCTCAGCGGCGAGCAGGCCCAGGCGATGACCGCCGGCCGCCGGACCCCCGACCTGACCGGCCTGATCGACGGCTGGCAGACCGCCCGGCAGCGGATCATCGACGCCTTCGGCCCGGCCCGGCAGGTCCGGCTCGGCACCGCTCTGGACCGTTACGAGACCGCCCGTGACCTGTTGCGTGACCTGCTCGACGACGAGAGCGGGCAGCACGAGTGGTTCGAGTACCTGGCCGCGCGCGGGGTGCTCGCCGAGTACGGCCTGGACACCGCCATCGACTACTGCGCCGACCACGCGGTGGACGTGAAACGGCTCGGCGACGTGATCGAGCGGACCGCGTATCGGGCCTGGATCGACGCGATCGTCGCCGACGACGAACGCCTGCAGCCGCTGGCCTCGCCCGCCCGTGACGAACTGGCCGCCGAGTTCCGCCGCCTCGACGCGGAACTGCTCACCCACGCGGCCGGCACCGTCATCGAGGCCCTCAACTCCCGCCGCCCGGCCGTCACCGACAGCGGCGGCCCCGCCCTGATCCGCGCCGAGGGCGTGAAACAGGACGGCCACCTGCCGGTACGCGACCAGCTCGGGGCCGCCTGGGACACCGTCACCGCCCTCAAGCCGTGCCTGGTCATGCCGCCGGCCGCGGTCAGCCGCCTGCTGCCCGAACAGGCCGCCTTCGACGTGGTGGTGATCGACGAGGCGTCCCGGATGACCCCGGCCGCCGCGGTGGCCTGCGCCTATCGCGGCACCTCGCTGGTGATCGTCGGCGACGACGCGCAACTGCCGCCGGCCGGGGACCAGCCGTCCGTGCTGGTCGTCGCGAACGACTGCGGCGCCTTCACCCGGATCGGCCTGACCAACCACTACCGCAGCCGGCACGAGAGCCTGATCGCCTTCGCCAACGAGGCCTTCTACCAGGGCCGGCTGGTCACCTTCCCGGCCGCGCTGGAGTCCGGGCCGGACCTCGGCGTCGAGCTGCACCCGGCGAGCCGGGAGACCGAGGCGGCACTGGTCGCCGCGCGGGTCCTGCACCACTTCACGCACCGGCCGTTGCTGTCGCTGGGCGTGATCACGCTGACCGCCGCGCACGCCGACGCGATCGCCGACGCCGTCGAGGCCGCTCTGGCCGGCCGGCCCGACCTGGAGAGCATGCTCGGCGACTTCGTGGTCGAGGGGGCCGACGCGGCCCAGGGCGACGAACGTGACGTGATCATCCTGTCCACCGGCTCCGACCTGGGCGCGGCCGGCGGCCCCACCGGCGCCCGCCGCCTGGACGTGGCGATCACCCGGGCCCGGCAGCGGGTCGAGGTGGTCTCCTCGATCAGCGCCGCCGACCGGGAGGACGCCACCGGCGAAGGGGAACGCCGGCTGGCCGCCTACCTCGAATTCGCCGAGGGCGGCGCCCTCGAATCCGCCGCGCCCGAGCTGACACCCCTGGAGGAGTCCGTCCGCGACGCCGTCGAGAACTGGGGATACCCGCTGCACACGGAGGTCGGGTCGGGCCGTGTCCGGGTTCCGGTCGCGATCCGCAACCCCGGCTCGTACGCCCTCGGCGTCGTCTGTGACGGCCCCGGATACCAGCTCTCCCCGTCGGCCCGCGACCGTGACCGCCTGCACGACCAGGTGCTGGAGGGGCTCGGCTGGCACCTGCACCGGGTGTGGAGCACCGCCTGGTACAGCGATCGGGAGACCGAGGAGGCCCGGCTCCGGGTCGCCGTCGAGAACGCGCTGGCCACCCCGGACGTGTTCGCCGACCTGCCGGACGAGACGCTGACCGCCCGCCCGGCGCAGCTGCCCGAGTGGGCACTGCCCTACGAACGCGCCGGGGTCGAGCCGCTGCCGGCCACCGCCCGGGCCGACGACGAGGCGGCCCGGCGGCTGCTGATCCGTACGGTCGAGCACATCGCCGAGGTCGAGGGCCCGGTCCACGTCGCCACCCTGACCCGCCGGATCCGCGAGGCGTGGGGGATCAGCCGGCTCACCCAGCAGTTCAAGGCCGCGATCGAGACCGCGATCCGGTCGTCGGGCGCCGGATTCGACGGCACCTTCGTGACCGCCTCCGACGCGCCGATCCCGGCTGTCCGCGTCCCCGGCGACGGGGTGACCCGTAAACCCGACCAGGTCTCCGACGCCGAACTCCAGCTCGCCCTGGAATATCTGGTCCTGGACGCCGGCCTGGTCGAGAGCGAGGATCTGCTGGCCGCCGGTGGCCGGCTCTTCGGCTGGAGCGGCAGCCGGACCGGCGCGGCCCGGCTGGCCGCGATGCTCGACGACCTGGTGTCGGCGGGCCGGCTCATCGCGCACCGCAACGGGCTGATCGCCGCCCCGGAGAACGACCTGCTCGACCTGCCCGACCCGGCCACGCTGCCGCACCGGGAACAGGCGGGAGTCGGGATGCGCGTCGAGCTCGAACTCAACCTTTGACGTAGTCGTCGTGCGGGATCCCGGCCGCCCACAGCACGGTCCGGGCCCGTACGCAGTGCCGGACGATCGCCGGGTCCTCGGTCGCGGCACCGCCGGCGAAGACGCCGTCCGCCGAGAACAGGGTGAACACCACCCGCCGGTCGTCGAAGAGCCAGAAGTCGTCGTCGCCGACGGGCAGCCCGTCCGTGCCGTTGCGGGGCAGCCACCTGATGTCCTCGCCGGCCTCCACGTTGAGGCGGGAGATGCTCAGCAGCCAGCGCGTGTAGTCATGATGCGGCACCGGCACCACCCGCAGGCGCCGGACGCTGCGCCCCGCCTCGGTCACCTCCCGCACCACGTCCAGCCACGGCCGCTGCCAGGCGAAGTCGTCCGGTTCGCCGTCCAGGAACCGCTGGAACGGTGCCGACTCCTCCGGGGAGTGGTAGGCGTCGCGGACCTCCAGGTGGAACGCCGTCCGCTCGAAGGACCGGAACATCCGGTGGAACGCGTCGGCCCGCAGCAGCAGCATGCGTTCCACCCTGACCACTGTGGACGCCGATGGTCCACTCGACGGCGGTGTTGACGCACGGGGAGGAAAACCGGACGGCCGGGCCCCGGCACGGCGGGGCGGGCCGTCAGCGGATCTGGACGCCCGAAATGGCTCGCGCGATCACCAGCCGCTGGATCTCCGAGGTGCCTTCGAAGATCGTGTAGATCTTGGCGTCCCGGTACATCCGCTCCACCGGGTGGTCGCGCAGATAGCCGGCCCCACCGAGGATCTGCACCGCCTTCTCGGTGACCGAGACCGCCACCTCACCGGCCTTCAACTTCGACATCGAGCCCTCGCCCGCGGAGAACGGCTTGTCGTTGCGGCCCATCCACGCCGCCCGCCACACCAGCAGCCGCGCCGCGTCGATCTCCGTCCGCATGTCGGCCAGGGCGAACGCGATCGCCTGATTCTCGATGATGGGACGGCCGAACTGCACCCGGGTCTTCGCGTACTCCAGCGCGTACTCGTACGCCGCCCGCGCGATGCCGAGCGCCTGCGCCCCGACCGCCGGCCGGGACAGCTCGAACGTCCGCATCGCGGCCTGTCCCGACCGCCGCTGCCCCTCCCGGGCCCGCGCCAGCCGCTTGTCGAGCGCCTCCTTGCCGCCGAGCAGGCAGCTGCCCGGCACCCGCACGTCGTCGAGGAACACGTCGGCGGTGTGTGAGGCCCGCAGCCCCAGCTTCTTCAGCTTCTTCGTGGCGTCCAGCCCCTTGGTGCCCGGCGGCACCACGAAGGCCGCCTGGCCACGGGACCCGAGCGACGGGTCCACGCTGGCCGTCACCACATGCACGTTGGCGATGCCGCCGTTGGTCGCGTACGCCTTCTGCCCGCTGATCACCCACTCGTCGGTCGCCTCGTGGTAGACCGCCCGGGTCCGCATCGACGCCACGTCCGAGCCGGCCTCCGGCTCGGTGCTGCAGAACGCGCCCACCTTCGGGTCGCTCGCGTCGCCGAAACACTGCGGCACCCACTCGAACAGCTGGTCCGGTGTTCCCGAGCCGTAGATCGCGGCCACCGCCAGGGACGTTCCCGAGATCGCCATGCCGATCCCGCCGTCACCCCAGAACAGCTCCTCGTTGGTCACCGGCAGGCTCAGCCCCGAGGTGTCCGCCCAAGTGTTGGCCAGGAACTCGAAGCCGTACAGCCCGATCTTCGCGGCCTCCTGCAGGACCGGCCAGGGAGTCTCCTCCCGCTCGTCCCACTCGGAGGCCGCCGGACGGACCACCGACTCGGCGAACCCGTGTACCCAGTCACGCAGCTCGCGCTGCTCATCGTTCAGATCGAGCCAGAACTCCACGTCGGACAGCCCCTCAGCAGCAGGTTTACTAGCCGGTAACTTTACGATCGGCTTACCGGCCTGACAACCGCCATCGATGGATAGAACCGATCAGCGTTCCAGGATGGCGACGACGCCCTGGCCGCCCGCGGCGCAGATGGAGATCAGGCCGCGGCCGGAGCCCTTCTCGGCGAGCAGTTTCGCGAGAGTGGCGACGATGCGGCCACCGGTCGCCGCGAACGGGTGGCCGGCCGCCAGCGAGGACCCGTTGACGTTGAGCCTGGCCCGGTCGATCGAGCCGAGCGGGGCGTCCAGGCCCAGCCGCTCCTTGCAGAACTCCGGCGACTCCCAGGCGGCCAGCGTGGACAGCACCTGCGACGCGAACGCCTCGTGGATCTCGTAGAAGTCGAAATCCCGCAGCGTGAGGCCGTTGCGGGCGAGGAGCCGCGGCACCGCGTAGGCGGGCGCCATCAGCAGCCCCTCGCCACCGTGCACATAGTCGACGGCCGCGGTCTCCGAGTCGGCGAGGTAGGCCAGCGCCGGCAGCGAACGGGCCGCCGCCCACTCCTCGGAGGCGAGCAGCACCGTCGACGCGCCGTCGGTCAGCGGCGTGGAGTTGCCCGCCGTCATGGTGGCGTTCTCGCTGCCGTAGACCGGTTTCAGCTTCGCGAGCTTCTCCATGCTGCTGTCGGCGCGCAGGTTCTGGTCACGGGTCAGCCCCAGGTAGGGCGTCAGAAGATCATCGAAGAATCCGCGGTCGTACGCCGCCGCGAGTCGTTGATGCGAGGTGAGGGCGAGCTCGTCCTGAGCGGCCCGGTCGATGTTCCACCGCAGCGCGGTGACCGCCGCGTGCTCACCCATCGACAGGCCGGTCCGCGGCTCGGCGTTGCGCGGCGGCTCCGGCTGGAGCGCGTGCTGCGGGCGCAGCTTGGCGGCCGCTTTGAGGCGGGCCCCGAGAGTGCGCGCCCGGTTCAGCTCCAGCAGTGCCCGGCGCATGTCCTCGTGCACCTGGAGCGGAGCGTCCGAGGTGGTGTCCACGCCACCGGCCACGCCGGCATCGATCTGCCCGAGCGCGATCTTGTTGGCGACCAGGATGGCCGCCTCCAGGCCGGTGCCGCACGCCTGCTGGAGGTCGTAGGCCGGGGTCCGCGGGTCGAGCCGGGAGCCCAGAACCACCTCACGGGTCAGGTTGAAGTCGCGGGAGTGCTTGAGCACCGCGCCGGCGGCGACCTCGCCGAGCTGCTCACCGGCCAGCCCGAACCGGGCGATCAGCCCGTCCAGGGCGGCGGTCAGCATGTCCTGGTTCGAGGCCTCGGCGTAACGGCTGTTGGAGCGGGCGAACGGGATCCGGTTCCCGCCCAGGACGGCGACACGGCGCACGGTGGCCACGACTATCCTCCACACACGAGAAAGACTCGGTTACTCACCGGTAGGCTACTCGCATGGCTGACAGGTACGCGAACTTCGCCAACTCCGGTCTCGGCCGGACCATGGTCAAGCGCCTCGGGCTGCCTGATCCGCCCCGGCTGCGCCGCCACCGGCCCGGCGACCCGCTCACCACCGGGCCGGTCCTGCTGGGCGCGGCCCCGGGTGGCCGGCTCGCGGAGCCCGCCCGCAAGCTGCTGGAGACGTCCGGCGTCCAGGTCACCGACGCTGTCTCCACCGACACCGACCCCACGGGGGTACGGGTGGGCGCGCTCGTGTTCGACGCGACCGGCATCCGGGACTCCGCCCGGCTGCGGGCCCTCTACGACTTCTTCCATCCGTACGCCCGCTCGCTGCGGTCCTCGGGCCGGGTGATCGTGCTCGGCACGCCGCCGGAAGCCACCGGATCGCCGGCGGAGGCGACCGCGCAGCGGAGCCTGGAGGGTTTGACCCGCAGCATCGGCAAGGAGTTCGGGCGCGGCGCGACCGCCCAGCTCGTCTATGTGGCGCCGGGCGGTGAGACGGCCGTCGAGTCCACTCTGCGGTTCCTGCTGAGCGGCCGCTCGGCGTATGTCTCCGGCCAGGTGATCCGGGTCGGCGCCGGCGACGCGCCCGCCCCGGCCGACTGGGAGCGCCCCCTCGACGGCAAGCTGGCCCTGGTCACCGGCGCGGCCCGGGGCATCGGCGCGGCCATCGCCAAGGTCCTCGCCCGCGACGGCGCCGAGGTGATCGCCCTGGACGTGCCGGCCGCCGGCGACGCGCTCGCCGACGTGGCGAACGAGACCCGCGGCCGGGCCCTGCAACTCGACCTGACCGCCGCCGACGCGCCTTCGCGCCTGGCCGGATACCTGGCGGCGGGACCGCGCGCCGGCGTCGACATCGTCGTGCACAACGCCGGCATCACCCGGGACAAGACGATCGCCCGGATGTCGGAGGACCATTGGGACTCCGTGATCGGCGTCAACCTCTCCGCCCCGGAACGGGTCAACGAGCTGCTGCTGGAGCGTGGCCTCATCCCATCCGGCGGCCGGATCGTCGGGGTCGCGTCGATCGCCGGGATCGCCGGCAACCGCGGCCAGACCAACTACGCGACCAGCAAGGCCGGCGTGATCGGCCTGGTGCAGTCGTACGCCCCGCTGCTGCGGGACCGCGGAATCACGTTCAACGCGGTGGCGCCCGGTTTCATCGAGACGGCGATGACCGCCAAGATGCCGCTCGGGCTGCGCGAGGCCGGCCGGCGGCTGAACAGCATGTCGCAGGGCGGCCTGCCGGCCGACGTGGCCGAGACCATCGCGTGGTTCGCCTCGCCCGGCTCGGCGACCATCACCGGCAACGTGGTGCGGGTCTGCGGCCAGAGCCTGCTGGGAGCCTGACATGGTCGCGGTCGTCGAGCTGAGCAACGGCCCGGGAACCACCGCGGCGTACCTCCGTGCCGCCCTGGGCCTCCTCCCCGGCGCCCGCATGCTCCCCGGCGCCCGCCGGGGCGCCACACTGCCCGATGTGGAGGTCCGGCAGCGCGGTGTCCGGGTCGACCGCTCACACCTGGCCGCCTACGACCGGGTCTGCGGTCTCCGCCTCACCGACACCCTCCCCGCCGCCTACCCACACGTGCTGACGTTCCCGCTGGCCATGCGCCTGATGACGGCTCCCGGCTTCCCACTCCCGCTGGTAGGCCTGGTCCACGTCACCAACCGCATCACCGTCCACCGCCCGATCCCGTCCGGCGCGGCCCTCGACCTGTCCGTCCGGGCCGCCGACCTACGCGACCACCCCCGCGGCCGCCAGTTCGACATGATCGCCACCGCCACGATCGACGGCGAGGAGGTGTGGCGCGGCCTCTCCACCTACTTGCGCCTAGCCCCTTCCAGCTCGGCGTCCGGGCACACCGGCCGAGTGGGCGGATCTTCCGGTTTCGAGGAGGGGCCTTCCCATCAGGCGGGCGGCTCGGGCGAAGCGCGCCCGGCGGACAGCGGCTCGGAACCGGCACCGCCCGCCGGCAGCGTGTGGCGGGTGCCCGTGCGGGTGGGCGGCGACTACGCGGCCGTTTCCGGCGACCGGAACCCGATCCACACCTCACGACTGGGCGCCCGGTTGTTCGGCTTCCCGCGGCCGATCGCCCATGGAATGTGGACCAAGGCTCGCGTCCTGGCCGCGCTGGAGGGCCGCCTACCCGACGCCTACAGGGTTGAGGTCATCTTCAAACAGCCGCTGCTGCTCCCCTCCACAGCGACGTTCACGGCCACCGCAGCGCCGGACGGCTGGATGTTCTCAGTTACCTCCCACCGCGCTCACCTGACTGGCACCGTCACCACCGCGCTCACCTGACCGGCGCCGCCACCACCTAACGCACCCGACCGGCATTCCCTAACCAATCGCCGTCACCATCACGCCGCTCGCGCGCGGTCATGCGCTCTCCGCGCCTGCCTCTGGCTGGCCACCCCTGGTCGGCTTCGACTCCCTCGGTTCCGTCGTTCCCCGGATGCCGACCGCGTCAGCCATGGTGTGCTGTGAAAAGTCGACACCCGTTGTGGGTGTAGCCCACACCCACAACGGGTGTCGACTTTCCGGAAGGGCATCACTGAACGCCGTGAGTCGTCGATGCGGATGCAGTAGCGGCGGCGGATTCGAGGATCTGGTCAACGGCGTCGGCCCAGACATCCGACTCAGGATTGCCGATCAAGGCACGGCTGCGGTTGCTCGCGGCGGCAGCCGAGCCGAGGGTGCTGGCCGCGTCGGCGGTGGTGGTGCGCGCGTGCGGGCGCGCGCCTGGGCCGGAAGGCCGCCGGACCGGCGGGATCGCCGCGCGTCGGTTGGTTGGTTGGTTGGGGTGGGATGGCCCGGGTTACTTCGCTGCGGCGAGGACGCCGGCGACCGCTTCGGCGGCGGCGGGAGCGTCGTCGCCGGAGGCGTGGACGGTGACCGTGCTGCCCGCGGCGGCGCCGAGTGACATCAGGCGCAGGGCGCTGCGGGCGTTCGCGGAACGGCCGTCGAGGCGCACCTCGATGGTGGAGGCGAAGGCGGCGGCGGCCCGGACCACCTCGCCCGCGGGGCGGGCGTGCAGCGCGGCGGGCAGGACCACCGCGATCTCGGTGACGTCAGAACTTGGGGACATCGCGGGCCTCCCGGGCGGCGCCGGCGACCGTCGGAAGGTCCGCGCCGGTGGAGGCCAGCACCGCGGCGGCCACCGCGCCCTCGACGAACGGGGCGTCGGCCAGCAGCGTGCCGGCGGGCAGGTCGGCCAGAACGGCGCGGGTGGTCAGGACCGCGCTGCCTAGATCGGCCAGGACCAGCACCCCGGCGCCGGCCTCGGCCCGGGCCACCGCAGCCTCGATCTTCGCGGCGCTGGTGCCGAGACCGCCCTCGTCGGTGCCACCCGCGGGTTCCACACGCACGTCGGGACCGGCGACCTGCGCCAGCAGATCACGTGTGCCGGAAGCCAGGGCCGCGCTGTGCGACACGAGAACGATTCCCACGAACGCCATGGATCAGATGGTAGTCACCGAAAGACTTGGCGGAATCGCTCAGCGCGACGATGCTGAAACCGGTCCATGGAAGCCGTCGAAGGAGCCGGCCATGAAGAAGTTCATCAACGATCCCGCTGACGTGGTGGCCGAAGCTCTCGCCGGGCTCGCCGCCGCCCATCCCGGTCTGCGTGTGAACGCGGGCGAACAATACGTGGCCCGCGCCGACGCGCCCCGCCCCGGCAAGGTGGCGCTGGTGTCGGGTGGTGGTTCCGGGCACGAGCCGCTGCACGGCGGCTTCGTCGGCGCCGGGATGCTCGACGCCGCCTGCCCGGGCGAGGTGTTCACCTCGCCGGTGCCGGACCAGATCCTCGCCGCCACCAAGGCGGTCGACGGCGGCGCGGGGGTGGTCCACATCGTGAAGAACTACACCGGCGACGTGATGAACTTCCAGCTCGCCGCCGAGCTGGCCGCCGACGAGGGCCTCTCCGTGGAGACGGTTCTGGTCGACGACGACGTGGCGGTGGAGAACTCGACGTGGACCGCCGGGCGGCGCGGCACCGGCGCGACGCTGCTGGTGGAGAAGATCGCCGGCGCGCTGGCCGAGGAGGGCGGCAAACTGGGCGAGGTCGCGGCGATCGGCCGTGAGGTCAACGCGGCCTCCGGCTCGTTCGCGTACGCGTTGACGGCCGGCACCACGCCCGCGGCCGGACGTCCGGGGTTCGATCTGCCGGACGACGAGATCGAGGCCGGTGTGGGCATCCACGGTGAGCCGGGCCGGCGCCGGGAGAAACTGCGCCCGGCCCGCGAGCTGGTGCGGTCCGCTCTGGACGCGATTCTCGACGCCAGGCCACTGACCCGGGGCGACCGGGCCCTGGTGCTGGTCAACGGCTTGGGCGGCACTCCGCTGATCGAGCTCTACCTGGTCTTCGGTGAGGTCGCCGCGGTCCTCGCCGAGCGGGGTGTGGAGATCAGCCGTAACCTGGTCGGCAACTACGTGACCAGCCTGGACATGGCCGGCCTGTCGATCACCCTGACGAAGGCGACGGACGAGATGATCCGCCTGTGGGACGCCCCGGTGAACACTCCCGGACTGCGCTGGGGCGCCTGACGTGGATGTCGCACTGGCCATCACCTGGCTGCGCGCGGCCGCCGAGGCCGTCACCGCCGACGCCGACGAGCTGACGAGACTGGACTCGGCGATCGGTGACGGCGACCACGGCGTCAACATGAGGCGCGGCTTCACCGCGGTCACCGCTGTTCTGGACGCCACCGAGTTCACCGGAGTGGGCGACGTCTTCGTGCGCGCCGGCACCGCCCTGATCTCCAAGGTGGGCGGCGCCGCCGGCCCGCTGTACGGCAGCGCCTTCCGGGCCTTCGGCAAGACGCTGCCGGCCGGTCCGGAAGTGGGCCTCGCCGACCTGGTCACAGCCCTGCACGCTGGGCTGGACGCGGTGACGAGACTGGGTGGCGCGGCGCCGGGGGACAAGACTCTGGTGGACGCGTACCGTCCGGCTCTGACCGCGTTCGAGGAGGCGGTGGCCGGTGGCGCCGCTCTCGCAGAGGCGGCGGCCGGTGCGGCGCGGGCGGCGGGCGACGGCGCCCGGGCCACGATCTCGATGACCGCACGTAAGGGGCGGGCCTCCTACCTGGGGGATCGCAGTGCCGGCCATCAGGACCCGGGAGCCACCTCGACGTGGCTGATCTTTCAGGCGCTGGCTGACGTGACGGCGCCCTGAGTCCCACCTGCCCCATCTGTCAATCCGGTGTAGTTGACCCCGGCGTGCCCGCGGCGGCCCAGACTACGGGGGTGGGGTTCAGTGGGATTTTCGACGACCGGTCGCTGCGGACGAAGATCGGCGCGGCCGCGATGACCGCGACGATCAGTGGGGTGTTGGTCGGAGGGCTCGCGGTGAGCACGATCTACAACCTGAACCAGGACGGCGCCGCCGCGCACCGGCAGTCACTGAAGATCGAGTCGGCGGCCGGCGCGTTCAGCACGAAGATCGAGGCGTTCAGCGGGAACCTCTTCGCGATACAGCTCTACCCGACCCTGGCCGACCGGATCCAGAAGAGCATGGCGGCGAACCAGGCGGCGGTCACCGAAGCCCTCGCCACTCTCAGCGAGAGCCTGCCCGGCGACGAGGCCGTGGCTAAGGCGGAGAAGGACTGGGCCGACTACCTCGCCTGGGTCAGTCAGGACCGCGGAACGTCGTCGCCCGCCGAGCTGGCCCAGGCGGCCAAGGAGCTCGACGCGCTGCGCGCTGCGCTGGCCGCCGACCAGACGGCTCTGCAGGAGCGGGCGGTGCAACTGGCGGAGAAGAGCATCTCGGACGCGGAGGAGTCCGGCAACTCGGCGGCCTGGACGGTGGGCATCGTGCTCGCGGTGGGTCTGCTGCTCAGCATGGTGATCGGGTTCCGGGTGGCGGCCCGGGTCACGGACACGGTGCGGTCGGTGTCCCGGCTCGCCGAGGGCCTGGCCGAGGGCGACCTCACCCGTACGTCGGGGGTGCGCAGCCGTGACGAGATCGGCCGGATGGCCGTCGCGCTCGACCAGGGGATGGCCCGGCTCCGTGAGGACGTCGTGCAGCTGGCCGCCAGCGCCGGGACCCTGCAGAACGCGGCCGGCCGCCTCAGTGAGGTTTCGGGGTCGGTCAACGCGGCGGCCTCGGAGGCGTCCAGCCAGGCCGGTACGGTCGCCACCGCCGCCGACGCCGTCTCGAACAACCTTCAGGTCGTCTCGGCCGGTTCGCAGCAGATGGGTTCGGCGATCCGCGACATCAGCGTCTCCACCTCGGAGGCGACCGAGGTGGCGGCACAGGCGGTGCGGGTCGCCGCGGAGACCAACGCGATCGTGGGGCGGCTCGGCGCGTCGTCCGAGGAGATCTTCACCGTGGTCAAGGTGATCACCAGCATCGCCGAGCAGACCAACCTGCTCGCCCTGAACGCGACGATCGAGGCGGCCCGGGCCGGTGAGGTGGGCAAGGGGTTCGCGGTCGTCGCCGGCGAGGTGAAGGACCTGGCGCAGGAGACGGCCAAGGCCACCGAGGACATCTCCGAGCGGGTGCAGGCGATCCAGGCCGACACCAGCGGGGCGGTCACCGCGATCGGTGAGATCACCGAGATCATCGAGCGGATCAACGGCCTCCAGCTGACCATCGCCTCCGCGGTGGAGGAGCAGACCGCGACCACGCAGGAGATGAACCGGACGCTCACCGAGGCGGCGAACGGCGCCGGCGACATCGCCGCGACGATCGGCTCGGTGTCGGACGCCACCCGGCGGACCACCGACACGGTGGGGGAGACCCAGCACGCGGCCGACGACCTGAGCACGACGGCCGCGCAGTTGCAGGCGGTGGTTTCACGTTTCCGGTACTGACCCTGGTGCGCGACGCCCCGGACTGACACTGTGAGGGCATGTACCCGCCCGAGCCCTGGCAGCTGCGCGGACAGATGTATCTGTCGGTCTTCCTGGTCCCCCGGCGTGACATGCCGTCGCTGCCACCGGTGCTGGACGCCGCGGTGCGCCCGGTCACGGTCGCCGGCCGGGTCGCGGTCGGCGCGGCCTGGGTCTCCTACGAGCCAGGTGGCGTCCTGCACTACAAGGAGTTGCTGAGCGCGGTCCTGGTGCACGAGCGCGGCCGCCCGCGGGTGAGCATCACCGACATCTGGGTGGACAGCGTCGCCTCCCGGGAGGGTGGCCGCCGGCTGTGGGGCATTCCGAAGGAGCTGGCCGGGTTCACCATCGACGCGGAGACCGAGCCGCTGGTCGACGCCACGATCACCGCACCGGGGGGCGGTCCGATCGGCGCCGCGCTGATCCGGTTGAAGAAGCGTCTGCCGGGCCGTTTCCCGATCGGGTTCACCGTGGCGCAGGAACTGGCCGGGCAGGTGCGGCGCACCCCGGTGCGGGGCCGCGCCGGCTTGCGCACGGCGACCGCCGTCTGGCGTCCCGAGCCGGCCGGCCCGCTGGCCTACCTGGCCGGCCGGCGTCCCGTGCTCAGCCTCGCCATCACCGACTTCTGGCTGGTTTTCGGGCGTTCCGCCGAGGATCGGGCGAAGACCAGGGAGCGTACGGCTCGCTGATCCACCGCTCGCGGGTACGGTTCGGCGGGGTATTCCGCCGCCGACCGCGACGAGGAGCACGATGAGCGCCGACCACCACCACCACACGCACGGCGATCTGCCGCAGCTTCCGCAGGGCCGGCGGCTCACGCTGATGCTGCTCGTCCCGGCGGTGTTGCTGACCGTGCTGGGGATGGTGCTGCTGTGGCCGCGCGACACCCCGCAGGCGGCCGAGGGCGCGGACGGGCCGGTGACGGTCACCGGGCAGGTGATGTCGGTGGATCCGGTGGACTGCCCGCCGGTGCCGCGGGGGGACGCCCCGGCCGAGAAATGCGGGTCGGTGCGGGTCCGGCTGGCCGACGGCGCCCAGGTCACCACACAGATCCCGACGGGCCCCGGCGCGCCGGAGGTGGCGGCCGGGGACGACATCGTGATGCTGGCCGTCAACGACGAGACCGGGACCGTCAGTTACGCGATCTCCGATCACCAGCGGAGCAATCAACTGTGGCTGCTCGGCGCCGCGTTCGCGCTGGCGGTGATCGCGTTCGGCCGGTGGCGGGGCGTGACGGCGCTGGCGGGTCTCGCGGTCACGTTCGCGATCCTGCTGTACTTCATCGTGCCGGCCATCCTGGACGGCCGGTCTCCGGTGCTGGTCGCGGTGGTCGGCGCTGCCGCGATCATGCTGATCGTGCTGTACCTGACGCACGGGTTGTCGATCACCACGACGATCGCGGTGGCCGGGACTCTGGCCAGCCTGGCGATCACCGCGATCCTGGCCGCCGTCGCGACCGCCGGTGTGCACCTGACCGGGGTCGCCGACGAGACGTCCAACTTCCTGACCATCACCCAGGGCGACGTGAACATGCGGGGCCTGCTGCTGGCCGGCATCGTGATCGGGTCGCTCGGTGTGCTCGACGACGTGACGGTCACCCAGTCGGCGACCGTCGCCGAGCTGGCGCTGGCCAATCCCGCGTACGGGTTCCGCCGCCTCTACAACGCCGCCACCCGGATCGGCCGGGCCCACATCGCGTCGGTGATCAACACGATCGTGCTGGCGTACGCCGGGGCGTCGTTGCCGTTGATGCTGCTCTTCGCGGCCGGGAACACCCCGATGAGTGAGCTGCTCACCTCGCAGCTGATCGCCCAGGAACTGGTGCGCAGCGCGGTCGGCACGATCGGCCTGGTCGCCGCGGTGCCGATCACCACGGCTCTGGCCGCCTTCCTGGCCGTACGCCGCCGCCCGGCCACGCCCGCCGCCCCTGCCGCCGCTCCCGTCAGGGAGGGGAGGCGGCGGCGTCCCGTGGAGGACCCGTGGGCGGCGTTCGTGGACCGGGACAATTGACGGATCAGGTGCACTTCTGCCAGGCCACCCGGTAAAGCGTGTTGATCGAGGCGTCGGTGGAGTCCATGGACAGGAAGTTGGTGTGCTTCTTGGTGTCCGAGGATCCGCGGTTCACCCGCAATTCCGTGTTGATGTTCAGGAACCGCCGCTCACCGCACGGCAGGTAACTCAGCGAAGCGATTCCCACCTTGTCGGTGCGCTGCCAGGAGTCCTCCATCGGGCCCTTGAAGTCGTGCCGGCTTCGGGTCGTCTGGGAATGTCCCTGGAAGTAGTAGCTGGCCGCCTGCTGGCCGAACGATCCGGGCTTCAGGCTGGCGTATCCGCGGTAGTCGGCGCTGGCGATGGCGAAGGTGAATCCGGTCGGCACCTTGATGTCCAGCGCCATCTGGCAGTTCTTCCGGAAGTCGAGCGGTGTGGCCTCCGGGCCGACCGACGCGGTGTACTTCGAGTAAGTCACCGTGAAGGCGGTGTAGTCCGGCGAGACCTGGATGTCCGCGCTGCCGCCCGGGCAGCCGGACCCGTTCGCGGACACCACGTCGATGATCATCATCTTGTCGGGTTTGGGTGACGGATCGGGTACGGCCTGGGCCGGAGCGGCCATCGCGAGAGTGCCGAGAAGTGCCGTTCCCGCGGTCATCAAACGGAACATGAGAAAACCCCCCGTTGGGTTTAGGCCTTTCCATTTCTCAGAAACCGGAAAATGGTTCGGAAAAGGCCTGAAGAATGGTTTTACAACGTCCACACTAGCGATCCCGGGAACTGCCGGGAGCAGGGCGCGAAACAGCCGTACCAGAGTCTGGACAACACGGCCATTCGGCCGGATTTCCGGAATCGCAGCCCAGCCGGGGAAAGGGTGTGCTACGGGCCTATGCGCCGAGGCGGCGGGCCAGCGCGGTGTGCCGCCGCCCGGCGCTGACCGTGCGCACCGCGGCGGCCAGCGCCCGGCGCGACCCGACCAGCACGACGAGCCGCTTCGCCCGGGTGATCGCGGTGTAGAGCAGATTGCGCTGCAGCATCATCCACGCGCTGGTGGTCAGCGGGATGACCACGGCCGGATACTCGGACCCCTGCGAGCGGTGGATCGTGATCGCGTACGCGTGCGCGAGTTCGTCCAGCTCGTCGAAGTCGTACTCGATGAGCTCGTCCTCGTCCGTGCGTACCGTCAAGGTCTGCTCCTCGGGCGACAGCCCGGTGACGACGCCGACCGTGCCGTTGAAGACGCCCGCCGCGCCCTTGTCGTAGTTGTTGCGGATCTGGGCGACCTTGTCACCCACCCGGTACACCCGCCCGCCCATCCGCCGTTCCGGCAGGCCCTCGCGGGCCGGGGTGAGCTCCTGCTGGAGCAGCGTGTTGAGGGCGCCCGCGCCGGCCGGGCCGCGGTGCATCGGGGTGAGGATCTGGATGTCGCGGCGCGGGTCCAGGCCGAACTTGCGCGGGATGCGGTGGCAGGCGACGTCGACGGTGAGCGCCGCGGCGGCCTCGGTGTCGTCGCAGGGGAACAGGAAGAAGTCCCGCATCCCCTCCAGCCGCACGGGTTTGCCCTGGTTGACGCGGTGCGCGTTGGTGACCACGCCGCTCTCCGCGGCCTGCCGGAAGATCTGGGTCAGCCGGACCCGGGGGATCACGTCGGCGGCGAGCAGGTCGCGCAGCACCTCGCCGGCGCCGACCGAGGGCAGCTGGTCGACGTCGCCGACCAGCAGCAGGTGCGCGCCCGGAGCGACCGCTTTGACCAGCTTGTTGGCGAGGATCAGGTCGAGCATCGAGGCCTCGTCGACGACCAGCAGATCGGCGTCGAGCGGGTTGTCGCGGTCGTAGGTGGCGTCGCCGCCGGGCTGGAGCTTGAGCAGCCGGTGCACGGTGGCGGCGGGGTGGCCGGTCAGCTCGGCGAGCCGTTTCGCGGCCCGGCCGGTGGGCGCGACGAGCTGGATCTTCGCCTGCTTGGCGGCGGCCAGTTCGACGATCGAGCGCACGGTGAAACTCTTCCCGCAGCCCGGTCCGCCGGTCATCACCGCGACCTTGGACGTGAGCGCGAGCTTGACGGCCTGCTCCTGCTCGGGCGCCAGCGTCGAGCCGGTGCGCTGGTGCAGCCAGCTCAACGCCTTGCCCCAGTCGACCGCGCCGAAGTGCGGCATCCGGTCGGACTTCTCCCGCAACAGCGACACCAGCGAGGACGCGAGCGACTGCTCCGCCCGGTGGAACGGAACCAGGTAGACCGCGTCTCCTTCCTGCACCACGCCCTCCTCCTCGACCAGGGAGGCGAGGCACGGCGGGATCAGCGGGCCCGGCACATCGAGGATCTTCGCGGCCTCTGCCATCAGCTCCATGGCGGGAAGGAAGCAGTGACCGTTGTCGGTCGCCTGCGACAACGTGTACTGGAGGCCGGCTTTCACCCGTTCGGGACTGTCGTGCGGGATGCCGACCGCCTGCGCGATCGTGTCGGCCGTCTTGAACCCGATGCCCCAGACGTCGGAGGCCAGCTTGTACGGCGAGTTCTTCACCACCGAGATGGACGCGTCGCCGTACTTCTTGTAGATCCGGACGGCGATCGACGTGGAGACGCCCACGCCTTGGAGGAAGACCATCACCTCCTTGATCGCCTTCTGCTCGGCCCACGCCGCGGTGATCTTCTTGGTGCGCTTCGGCCCGAGTCCGGCGACCTCGATCAGCCGCTCCGGAGCGGTCTCGATGATGTCGAGGGTGTCCAGTCCGAAGTGGTCCACGATCCGCTCGGCGAACACCGGCCCGATCCCCTTGACCAGCCCGGATCCCAGGTAGCGGCGAAGGCCCTGCACGGTCGCGGGCAGCACGGTGGTGTAGGAGAGCACCTCGAACTGCCGGCCGTACTGTGGATGTGACGACCACCAGCCGGACAGCCGCAGACTCTCCCCCGGCTGGGCGCCGAGCAGCGCACCCACCACGGTCAACAGGTCCGTGCTGCTCTTGTGCGCGACCCGGGCCACCGTGTAACCGGTCTCCTCGTTCACATAGGTCAGCCGCTCCAGCACGGCTTCGAGAACGTACGGGGTTCGGGTGGGCGAGTCCGGTGGCACGCGCCCATCGTGCCCGCCGGGGTAGAAACAGCCAAGCCCCGGGGCCTAGCGTGATCTCCATGGCGCTCTTTGACTTCCCCCTCCACGAGTTGCGCGAGTACCGCCTCTCCCGTCCGGAACCGCCCGGCTTCGATGACTTCTGGTCCGGCACCCTGGCGGGAGCCCGGCGGGCCGCGCTGCCCCCGAAGCTCGCCGAAGTCAGCACCCCGCTCAAGGGCGTGACCACCTACGACGTCACGTTCACCGGCTACGCCGGGCAGCCGGTCCGGGCCTGGCTCAACCGCCCGGCCGGCGTCACCGGCCCGCTGCCGGTCGCGGTCGAGTTCATCGGGTACGGCGGCGGCCGCGGCCTGCCGGTCGACTGGCTGCTCTGGGCCAGCGCCGGTTACGCCCACCTGGTGATGGACACCCGCGGCCAGGGCGGCTCCTGGCGCGGCGGGGACACCCCGGACCCGGACGAGTCGGGCGCCGGCCCGTCCTCGCCCGGGTTCCTGACCCGCGGCGTACTCGCCCCGGAGACGTTCTACTACCGCAGGCTGATCACCGACGCGGTCCGGGCCGTGGAGACCGCCACCGAGTTGCCCGGAGTCGACGCGTCCCGGCTGGTGGTGACCGGCAAGAGCCAGGGCGGGGCGCTCTCGATCGCGGCCGCCGGCCTGGTGCCCGAGCTGGTCTCGGCCGTGGTCGCCGGGGTGCCGTTCCTCTGCGACATCCAGCGGGCGATCACGATCACCGACAGCAATCCGTACGCCGAGGTGGTCCGTTTTCTGCGCGCCAACCCGCGGGCCGCGGAGCGGACGCTGGAGACGCTCGACCACGTGGACGCGGTCCACTTCGCCCGGCGGGTCACCGCGCCGGCGATCCTGTCCGCCGCCCTGATGGACGACGTGTGCCCGCCATCCGGTGTCTTCGCCGCTTACCACGCGATCGAGAGCCAGAAGCAGATCGAGGTCTACCAGTGGGACGACCACGCTGGAGGCCGCAGCTTCTTCGACACCGCCGCGCTGGAGTTCGTCGATGATCGACTGAACTGAGCCCGCCGGCCCGGGTCGCCGGCGTCGTGCCGCCGGAACCCGGGCCGCGGACGGTCACAGGAACGAGCGGATGATGCTGATCGCCAGAAAGACGACGATGAACGCCAGGTCGATCGAGATGCCGCCGGCCCGCAGCGGCGGCAGCACCTTGCGCACCGGCGCCAGCATCGGCTCAGTGATCTTGTAGATCACGTCGAGGGCCTTGGACCGGGCCGAACCGGGCATGGCGGGACCGGCCAGCATGACGCTCCAGTCCAGCACCACCCGAACCACCAGCAACAGCTGGACAAGCAGCAGCACCAAGCTGACCAGAGCGAGAAGACCCATCGGAACCTCCGTGTGAGGGGTACGTGCCACCAACTATGCGGTGACTTCCTGTGAGCCGGCTTGGCGCGGTCTGTGACGGTCGCGATAGATCGCGACCGTCACAGACCCTCAGGTCAGTCAGTTGAAGTGGTCCGGGTGCGGCCCGGTGCGGCCGTCGCTCTCCAGGGCGTCGATCGCCGCGATCTCGTCCGCGCTCAGCTCGAAGTCGAAGATCGCCAGGTTCTCCCGGATCCGCGACGGGGTCACCGACTTCGGAATCACGATCCGGCCCTGCTGCACGTGCCAGCGCAGCACCACCTGCGCCGGGGTGCGGTCGTGCTCGGTGGCGATCCGGGTGATCGCCGGATCGCCGAGCACCCCGGCCTGCGCCAGCGGGCTCCACGCCTCGGTCACCACGCCGAGTTCGGCGCCGGCGGCCTGCGCGTCGCGCTGCTGCAACTGCGGGTGCACCTCGATCTGGTTGACCGCGGGCACCGTGCCGCCCAGGCCCGCCACGGCCCGCAGGTGTTCCGGGAGGAAGTTCGAGACGCCGATCGCGCGGACCCGGCCGTCGGCGAGCAGCGACTCCAGCGCCCGCCAGGTGTCCAGGTACTTCCCGCGCTTCGGGGTCGGCCAGTGGATCAGGTAGAGGTCGAGCCGGTCCAGCCCGAGCCGGGCGACGCTGGCGTCGAAGGCGCGCAGCGTCTCGTCGTAGCCTTGGTCGGAGTTCCACACCTTGGTGGTGATGAAGAGCTCGTCACGCGGCACTCCGGCCGACTTCAGCGCCGCGCCGACGCCGGCCTCGTTGCGGTAGATCGACGCGGTGTCGATGCTGCGGTAGCCGGCCTCCAGCGCCGTGGTGACGGCGGCGGCGGTGTCCGCCTCGGGGATCTGGAAGACGCCGAAACCGATCTGCGGGATCGTGACGCCGTTGTTGAGCGTGATGACAGGCGTTTCGCCCATGGAGAGTGCTCTCTCTCTTCAGCGGGTTGCGGCCGCCCGGCCCGCCGGCGGTGGCCGGCGAAGCGAGCGATGTGCCTCACTTCTACCCCGAAGAGGCGGGCCTCCCCACCATCACGTCACCGCCGGCCACCGGGGTGAGCGATGTATCACCCGGTGCCGGTGATCGTCAGGCGCCGCTCGGTGACGTTGAGGTGAATGCCGGACCGCCGGCGATCCGCCGGCCCGGGACATGGTGGTGGGCGCCCGGAGTGCTCGCCACATGGTGGCGGAGCGTCACACCCGGTGGTGCCTGGCCCTCGCGGCGCTGCGCTCCGCGCACCGCACACCCGGTTTGCGAGAGTTGTCAGGGTCAGCGATTCGGTGTTCGTTCTTTTTTCGGAGCCAGACCTTTTCCCGGTACGGCCATCCGTCCCCGGTCCGGCAGGTGTCCGTTCGGCCGTCCCCGTATGACGGGCGGCACACTCCTTCGGCGTGCCCGCCGGCTCCGGCGCCCGCCGCCGCTCGTCCCGGTGAGCGATCGTCGCCAGGACCCGCTCCCCGGCCCGCCCCGGTCCGGCCTTCCCGTTCCGTCGCGGGCGCGGCGCGCCGATGCGCCCGTCCCGCCCGCCCGGTGTCCGGCTGGGCGCGCCGATGCGCCTGTTCCGCCCGCCCGGTGCCCGGCTGAGCGCGCCGAGGCGACCATCGCCGTCTCGTGCCCGGCATGGCTCGCTGACCAGGCCGTCCGGCTCGCACCCCGGCTGCCGGGGCTCCTCGATCCGTTGCGGTCCGTCCCCCGTGACGGCATGTGGGTGATTGTCCGCGGGTTCGGAGAAAGCCCGGTTCCTCCGTGGCGGCCGCCCCACGCCCGGCGGCCGGCTTCCCGGCGCGGCGCGGCTGCCGGCAGGTAACCGGCCGGCAGCCGCCGGACGGCGCGCGGCCGGGGATCGTGGTGGTGGCCGGTCGCCGGGCGGTGGCAGGCCCGGCGAGCGCGTCGCGGCAGTCGCCGGCCAGGCGGCCGGTGGGTTCGGCGACCGTGCCGGGGCGTTCACAGGCCGACCACCCGGCGGGCGGCGATCGGGCCACGGCCACGCCCGGTCCGGCGTGTCACCGAACCACTGCCGGCCCGCGCCTCAGCCGGCTGCCCGGCTCGTCGGTCCGGCAGGGCGCCCGCCCATGGGTCCGGCAGGATGCCCGCCCATGGGGCCGGGAGGCCGCCGGCGCGCTGGTCCGGAAAGGCGGCCGGTCCGGCGCGCCGGACCGGGAGCCTGTCCGGCGTGCTGTCCGGCCGGCCCCGGTGGGTGACCACGGCGGCCCGGCCCCGATACGGGGGGAGCGCGGGGGCCGGCGGGCGCAGGCGCACCGTCAGCCGTACCGCGAGATCATTGCCACCCGCCGCGCGGGTCGGCGTGGTGACCTGTGGCGGGGAAGCCTCGCCGGGGGCTGGCGGCAGGACCGCCTGCGCTCGGCCGCTGGAGGGCTCGGTCGTGCTCCGGGACCCGTCGACCGGTATCGCCTCGGCTCGATTCATGGCGCTCATTATTGATGAACGTGCATCCCGCGCAAGACTCCCGGAGTGTCTGTAACGCCCTGGAAACAGGTTTTCGCCGGATCGGGTCAGAACGGGTAAGCGGGCGGCTTGTCACGCAGGGTGACCCAGCGTGTCTCGGTGAACGCTTCCGCATTGGCCGCCGCGCCGCCGAACCGGGAACCGGTGCCGGACGCGCGACACCGCCGAACGGGCTGTTGGCCTCGTCGCCCACGGTCTGATCGTTGATGTGCACGATTCCGGTGGGAATCCGGTCGGCGAGCGCCAGTCCCCGCATCACGTCACGGGTGACGATGCCGAGGGACAGGCCGTACTCACTCGCGGTGGCGAGCCGGACCGCCTCGTCGGCGTCGGAGAACCGGATCACCGGAGCGACCGGCCCGAAGATCTCCTCCCGGAACGCGGGCGTGTCGGCGGAGACGTCGGCGAGCACGGTGGGGGAGTAGAACAGATCCCGGTAGGTGCCGCCGGCCGCCACCCGGGCCCCGTCGTCCGCCGACCGGGTCACCACTGAGTGGATCTTGTCGCGCTGGCCGGAAGATCCGCGCCAGGCTGACCCCGCCGGTGACCGCGGTCCGTGGATCGGGCTTGAGCAGCACCGCGTTGCCGAGCGCCAGGGCCGGGGCGACCGAGCGGACGGCCAGGATGATCGGCACGTTGAACGGCGCGATCACCGCCACCACGCCGGCCGGGACGCGCGTCGCCATCGAGAGCCGGGGCTTCTCACTGGGCAACAGCTCACCGTACGGCCGCGCCGGCAGCCCCGCCGCCTCGTGACACTCCCGCTCCGCCACGTGCAGGGCGAACCCGGCCATCGGGCCGATCGCGCCGGCCTCGCGAACGTTCCAGCCGGAGACCTCCTCGGCGTGCTCGGCCCACAGCCGGGCGGCCCGCCGCAGCACCGCGGCCCGCCGCAGCACCGCGGCCCGCCGCGGGTGCGGGGTGGCCGCCCAGGCGCGCTGGGCCTCGGTCGCGCAGGCGGCGGCCTCGGCCACCTCCTCGGAGGTGGTCCGCCCGATCCGGCCGAGCAGGGCGCCGGTGGCGGGTTCGGTCACGTCGTACGTGCCACCGGCGCCCAGGCCGCCACTTCCCGCCGATGAAGATGTTGCCGGTCCACAGTTCGTCGTCGAGAAGCATGACGGATCGCCTCCTGGCGCTGGGGTGCGCCGAAGGTATGCCCGTGTCCCACACGGATCAACGGTCTGCTTCCGCTCCCCAGAACCCCGCCGGCACTTCGGCGTCCACGCCGCGTTCCCCGCGCCTCGTGACCGGCGGCCCGGACCGCGCGGGGGATCAGGCGCCGCCGGAGGCGGCAGCGTTGAACAGGGTGATCTGTACACCGAGGACGAAGACCTGGACCGGCAGGGGCAGACCGGGCAGGTCCGCGGTGAGGTTGCCGTTCCACGTGCTGGTGCGCTTGATCAGGCCGATCGGGCGCTCACCGTCGACGAGGTGCTGGTCGCTGCTCCAGGTCGACCGCCGCCGGAACTCGTAGGCCCGCCCACCGGCCAGCACCCGCCAGTTCTTGCGGCCGACGCGTTCGGCCTCGGCGGCCACGGCGCCCCGGTCGTCGAGCATCGTGTACCGGGTGCCCCAGCCGTTCGACTTCACCGTGTATGTGCGGCCGCCCAGCTCGAAGCTGCCGCCGCTGCTCCACCGGCTGGGGTCCCAGGTCGTGACGGGCGTGCCGTCCTCGGACAGTGTGTACCTGTTCCGCCAGAATCCGGTGCTCTCCGCTGTCAGCATGCCGCCATCGTAAGATTCGCCGTCAGCCCGCGAAGCCGTGCCCGGCGAGGGTCTTGTCGATGCGGGCACGGTGCGCCCGCTCCCAGTCGTCGAGGCTCTCCGTCTCCTCTTTGGCGAGTTTCGCCCGCGCCGCGGCCAGCACCTCGTCGTGCCGGGCGGCCGGGACGACCACGACACCCTCCTCGTCGGCGACCACGACGTCGCCCGGGCCGACCAGGACGCCGCCGCAGCGGACCTCGCCGTTGTGCTCGCCCAGCTCGGACTTGGTGCCGGGGATCGGGATGACGCCCCGGGCGAAGACCGGGAACCCGATGTCGCGGACCTCGCCCAGGTCACGGATCAGCCCGTCGAGGACGAACGCGGCGATGCCCCGCCGGTGCGCGACCGCGCAGACGTTCCCGCCGGCGAGGGCGTAGTCGAGGTCGCCGGACTCCACGACGACGACACTGCCGGGCGCGGCCCGGTAGATCGCCGCGTGCAGCATCAGGTTGTCGCCGGGCGGGCAGCGCACCGTGAACGCCGGCCCGGCGACGCGCGGCACCGGCGTCCAGAGCGGCCGGATGCCGATGTCCATCACCTGCCCACGGTTCAGCACGTCGGCGAGCGTGGTCGGCGGGATGCTCTCGAAACCGGGCATGGAAACTCCTTGATCACGGGGGTTCTGTCATATCACGCGGGCACGGCGCCGGTGGGCGACCCGATCAGCCAGTCCGCGAGACGGGACGCTGCCGCCGCCGGCGTGGACGAGGTCTCCCGGGCGGCCTCCAGGATCCCGGCCAGCGTCTCCCCGACGGCCGCGATCCGGGCGGCGACCCGCGAAGGCTCCTCCCGGTGCAGCCCGGTCGCGAGCGCGTGGATGATGCCACCCGCGCTGACCACCACGTCGGGCGCCCACAGGATGCCGCGCGCGTGCAGCAGGTCGGCGGTGGCCGGTTCGTCGAGCTGGTTGTTCGCCGGGCCGGCGACGGCCGCGCACCGCAGCGCCGGCACGGTGGCCGGGGTGAGCACACCGCCGAGGGCGGCCGGGACCAGCACATCGACCTCCGCGGTGAGACAGCTTCGCGGATCGGTCCAGGTCGCTCCGAGAGATTCCGCGACGGTACGCCGGGACGCGTCCACATCCGAGCAGAGGACCCGGGCGCCGGCCGCCGAGAGCAGCCGCACCACGTGAGTGCCGACCCGGCCCACCCCGAGGACCGCGAAGCTGCGCCCGGCCGGATCGGGTGATCCGAACCGGTCAGCAGCGACGGCTCGCAGGGCAGCCAGCACCCCGGCCGCGGTTCCCGGGGAGGAGTCGCCGTCGCGGCAGAGCACATGGTTCGTACGCTCCCCGATCGTCACCATGTCGCCGGGCCCGGTCCCGACGTCCGGCCCGGTGGCGTAGATCCCGCCCAGCCCTTCGATCACGTCCGCCACATCGTGCAGGACGGCCCGCCGGTCCACCGGCCGGGCCCGGGGCAGCGCCACCACCGTCTTGCCGCCGCCGTTCGGCAACCCGGCCAGCGCGGTCTTCGACGTCATCGCCGCCGACAGTCGCAGCGCGTCGTCGAACCCGTCGCGCCAGTCGGAGTAGACGGCGAGCCGGCACCCGCCGACCGCCTGCCCCAGCGCCGTGGAGTGCACCGCGACGATGATCGGGAACCCGGACCTCGCACCACGTTCGACCACGACCCGCTGGTGGTTCAGGGGCATCGCTTCTCCCGTACGACTGAAGGGATTGATGCCTTGAACCTAGGATCCCCGCCAGGCCGGAAGTGATCTCGCCGAACTTCGTTCGGCGTAACCTCCATAACCATGGCCATCGATGACATTGATTCGGCGATCGTGCGGGAATTGCAGGCGAACGCCCGGCATACCAACCGCGACCTGGCCCGCGCGGTCGGCATCGCCCCGTCCACCTGCCTCGAACGGGTCCGGCTGCTGCGCGACCGCGGGGTGATCACCGGCTTTCACGCCGACGTCAGCCTGACCGCGCTGGGCCGCGAGGTCCAGGCGCTGCTGCACGTGCAGGTCCGCCCGCTGAACCGCGAAGTGATCGAGGGCTTCAAGTCCTATGCGGCCGGCCTGCCCGAGGTGCTGTCGGTGTTCGTGCTGGCCGGCGGCGACGACTTCCTGGTGCACGTGGCCGTGAGCAGTGTGGAGGGCCTGCACGCCTTCCTGATGGACCGGTTCTCCGGGCGTCGCGAGATCGTCGGATTCCGCAGTTCGGTGATCTACCAGCACCACCGCAACCGGATCATCGACCCGGATCTCGCGGGAAGTGCCAGATGATCGCTATTGGACTGTGCTCGCTCACCCTGCGGTAGGCCTCCGGCGCGAGGCCGACCAGCGACCCGGGCCCCGCCGGTGACCCCGGGCCGGACCGCTCGGCGAACGCCCGCAGCGCCGGCGGCCCTCTCGATGCCGGGCAGGCACTCCGAAGCCCGCCGGTGAGTCACGAGCCGACGTTGAGCCGGCCGTCCAGCGGGTTCAGCGCTCCCACGGCGGCGGCACCCGCACCGACGCCATCCCCGCCGCCGACGCCGCGGCCACGCCGAGATCGGTGTCCTCGAACACCAGGCAGTCCCCCGGCTCCACGCCGAGCAGCCGCGCGCCCAGCAGGTAGCCCTCCGGGTCGGGCTTCGGGCGGGCGTAGTCCTCCGCGCACACCAGCACCTCGAACCGGTCCAGCAGATCAAGAGCGGTCAGCGACGCCGTCACCGACTCCCGCGTGCTGCCCGACACGACCCCGAACGGCAGCCGCCCGTGCGACTTCTCGATGTGTTCCAGCACCCCCGGCACGGCCATGACCTCACCCAGCATCGCCTGGAACAGCTCCTCACGCCGGGCCGCCACCTCGGCCACCGGCATGCGCAGGCCCTGCCGCTCGTTCAGATCGGCGATGATGTCCACCACCAGGCGGCCGCCCCACCCGTAGAACAGGTCCTCGTCGAACTCCGCACCCCACTCGCCGAGCGCCGCCTGCCAGGCACGATAGTGCGCCGGCATCGAATCGGTGATGGTCCCGTCACAGTCGAACAGGTACGCCTTGAACTCGCCGTCCGGCAGGGGTAGCAGCACCGACGCAGGCTACGTCCTTCCGTGGCACGACCGGCTCACACATGGCAGTTTGGTGACATGGACTACCGCCGTACCTACCGCTCCGCCGCCATCGCCTTCGCCGACCTGGTCTCCCGCATCCCGGCGGGCGCCCTCGACGGTCCCGGTCTCGGCGAATGGACACTGCGTGACCTGCTCGGCCACACCGTGAGTTCGGCGTTGCGCCAGGTCCCCACAGTCCTCGCCGCCCCCGCTCCGCTGAGCCCTCCCGCCGGCTCGTCGAACCCCGCCGGCCCGCTGAGCCCTGCCGCCGACCCGTCGAACTCCGCCGGTGGCTCGCTGAATCCTGCCCTTGATCCGCTGAATGCCGCTTCCAGCTCACTGAACACCGTTTCCAGGCCGCTGAACAACGCCTCTGGCCCGCTGATCACCGCTCCTGAAGGCTATTTCGCCGTCGCCCGTACGGCCCCGCCCGAGATGGTCGCCGCCGCCGTCAAGGCCTCCACCGACGACGCCCGGACCACCGGAGCCGCCCTCGGCGACCAGCCGGCCACCGCGGTCAGCGCCTACATCGGCCGGGCCACCACCGCCCTCGCAGGTGCGGGCGACGACGACCTGGTGGCCACCCCGGCGGGTGGTATGCGGGTCCGTGACTGGCTCCCCACGCGCACCTTCGAACTGGTCGTCCACGGTTCCGACGCCGCCGCGGCCGCTGGACTCCCGATCGACTTCGACCCCGACACCCTCGCCGAAGCCGCCGCCCTCGCCGCCCGCATCGCCGCCGCCACCGGCGACGGCCTCTCTGTGCTGCGGGCCCTCACCGGCCGAGCCACCCTCCCTTCCGCTTTCTCCGTGGTCTAGGCCTCGCGCCCGATACGCCCCGAACAGCCCCAACCGCGCCTGTCCCGTCCTGCCGCCCGCCCTGCCCTGCCACGCGTCCGTCCTAGTGCACGAGTCTCTCCTGGCCGCTATCGGACGGCCGGATGACCGCGGACTGCCATGCGCCGGACGGCCATGCGCCGGGCGGCGATCGTGGGGGCGGCGATGGTGGCGCGCGGCGGCCGCGTCGGACCGGCCGGCGACCTCATCAGCCGTCGCTCCAGCATGCCGCGCGGCCGCTATGGCGTGTCTCAGCGACGGCTCGATGTGGACGGTGGCGGACTGAGTCCGACCGCCGGACCGCCGGACGCCGCACCGCCGGGATTGGGCGGTCGGGCTCGGGGGTGTTGGGTGCGTTACTTGGTGGGGCGGGGTGGATGGCACGAACGCGTGAGTGGGCCATCACCCGCTGTCGCCTACGTTCTGGCGGTACGGCGCGGACATACGGGCCGCCATGGGGAACACGGGGATGAGCATGTTGAAGAAGGCCGTACTTCTCGCCACCGCAGCGCTGACGACGGTCGCCGTCACCGGCTGTACGGGTTCGCCGGATGAGGTGCCGTCTGGGTCGTCGGTGAGCGCGTCGGCACAGCGGTCGGGGGCGGGAACGACGGAGACGGAGGCGGGCCGCGGCGCTGCCCAACCGACTGCAGGCGAGGCGACCGCCGGCGGGGCGACCGCCACTGGGGCGACGGCGACCGGGGCGACCGCGGCCAAACCCTCCCGGACGTCCGATCCGGGCGACGGTGGCGGGGCGAGCGGTGACGCCGGGGACGGCGGGAACTGGTTCAGTGCGCTGAAGCCGTGTCCGCAGGGTCTGCCCACCGAGATTCAGCGACTGGAGCGCGCGGATCTCACCGGTGACGGTGTCGCCGAGGCCCTGGTGGCGCGCAGCTGCGAGCCGGTGACCTCGCGGTGGCCGAGCACCGTGGAGATCTTCGACGGCGCCACGGCGGAGAAGCCGCGCCGGATCGGGGTGCTCCTGGAGGACGCCGGCGCCGGTGATCACCCGTGGTTCACGTCGCTGACGGTGTCCGGCGGCACGGTCGCCGTCAAGGCGCACGGTGTCAGCCCGGGAAGCCCGTTGGCATGCCCGGATCTCAAGCTGACCTACCAGTACCGCTATGAGGGCGGCAAGTTCGCCCGCACCGACCGTGAAGCCACCAAGGCCGCCGACTGCCTCCCGATCGGCTGAGGCCGAGAGGTCAGGGCCAGGGCTGCGGGAGCGGGGGATGCCTCTTGCGTGGGTGCGGGCGCGCGGCTCGTACCGAATAGGAATCATGTCGGTGGTGGGGAATGCTGGACCGTTTGTTCGAGGATCTCGCGGAAGGCGCGGGCGGCCGGTGAGGCCGCGCCGGCCAGGCGCTGCGCGGTGAAGATGGTGCGGCGCGGGGAATCGGCCAGACGCAGCAGGCGGGCGGAGGTCTCGCGGCCCGCCCAGATCAGGTCGGGGATGAGGGCGACGGCGTTGCCGGACTCGACGAGCCGCATGTGGGCCTGCAGGTCGGCGGTCTCGTAGCGGACGTCGGGCTCGAAGCCGGCCCGGCGGCAGAGTTGTTCGGCGAAGTGCCGGGAGGCGGCGCCGCGGGGCTCCATCACCCAGGGCATGTGGCGAGCGGTGTCCAGGGAGTCGACCGGGTGCAGGGAGGCGGCCTCCGACGGCAGGGCGAGGCGGATCGCGTCGGTGGTGAGGTCGTGGCGGTCGAGGCCGGGATGGTGTGGGGCGGCGTGAGCGGGGTACTGCTCAGCGATGACCATGTCGAAGTCCCGGGCCCAGGTCTCGCGTAACGCCTCCTCGGGTTCGCGCTGGACCATCTCCACCCGCACGTCGGGATAGAGCAGGGCCATCGACCGCAAGGTGGCGGGCATGAAGGCGAGAGCCGCGGACTGGAAGACGGCGACCCGGACCCGGCCGGTGACCCGGGTGGCCGCGGCCTGCAACCGGGCTTCGGCGCGTTCCAGGGTGTCGAGGACCTCGGCGACCGACGCGACCAGCACCTCGGCCTGCGGGGTGAGCTGGACCCGGCGGCCGGCCTTGCGCAGCAGCTGGGTGCCGGTCTCCTTCTCCAGCTGGCTGAGCTGCTGGCTCACCGCCGAGGGGGTGAAGTTGAGCGCCTCCGCGACCGCCGCGATCGTGCCGCGGATCGCCAGCTCGCGGAGAAGGATCAGACGACGGATCTCCAGCATCTGGATACGTTAGCTGAAGTTAAGAACACCGCTCATAAAGCATCGCTTTTCCTAACCGGATTCGGGACCGCAGACTGTGGCGGAAAACGGAAGGAGCATCCCGATGTCTGAGATCGCCGAAGAGACGATCGCCCTTGTCCGGCGCTGGCTGCGCGAGGCCGCGGACGTCCCGGTCGGCGGTTCGGCCGCACAGCTCGCCGCTGTGCTGCGGGACCCGCGCGGGCTGGCCTTCACGGTCGGTTTCGTCGACGGGGTGATCCGTCCGGAGGACACGCGAGTCAGCGCCCGGACACTGTCGTCACTGGCCCGGGACGTTCCGGCCTTCCTTCCGGCGCACCTGCGGCTGGCCGTGAAAGCCGGTGGCGTGCTGGCGCCGATCATGCCGAACGTGGTGGTTCCGGTCGCCCGGCGGGCGCTGCGGCACATGGTGGGACACCTCATCGTGGACGCGACCGACGCTCGCCTCGGCCGGGCGATCAAGCGGATCAAGAAGCGGAACGTCCGTCTCAACGTCAACCTGCTCGGTGAGGCCGTCCTCGGGCGCGGCGAGGCGTCGCAGCGTCTGAAGAACACCGAACGGCTGCTCAGCCGGCCGGACGTCGACTACGTGTCGATCAAGGTGTCGTCGGCGGTCGCCCCGCACAACCCGTGGGCGTTCGACGAGGCCGTCGACGAGATCGCCGAGCAGCTCCTGCCGCTGTTCACCCTCGCCGCCGGGACCGGCAAGTTCGTGAACCTCGACATGGAGGAGTACAAGGACCTCGACCTGACGATCGCGGTCTTCACCCGGCTCCTCGACCGCCCCGAGATGCTGAACCTCGAAGCCGGCATCGTGTTGCAGGCCTACCTGCCGGACGCGCTCAGCGCCATGATGCGCCTCCAGGACTGGTCCGCCGCCCGACGCGAGCGCGGCGGCGCCGGCATCAAGGTGCGCCTGGTCAAGGGCGCCAACCTGCCGATGGAACGGGTCGAGGCGGAACTGCACGGCTGGCCCGTCGCCACCTGCGACAGCAAGCAGGCCACCGACACCAACTACAAGCGGGTCCTCGACTACTCCCTGCAGCCTGACCGGATCCGCAACGTCCGGCTCGGCGTCGCCGGCCACAACCTCTTCGACATCGCGTACGCCTGGATCCTCGCCGGACAGCGCGGCGTCCGCGACGGCATCGAGTTCGAGATGCTGCTCGGTATGGCCGAGGGCCAGGCCGAGGCGGTCCGGCGCGAGGTCGGCGGCCTCCTTCTCTACACACCGGTGGTACGCCCGGAGCAGTTCGACGTGGCGATCGCCTACCTGATCCGCCGTCTCGAAGAGGGCGCCAGCCCGGACAACTTCATGTCCGCGGTGTTCGAGCTGCACACCGACTCGTCTCTGTTCGACCGCGAGCGGGAGCGGTTCCTCGCCTCCCTGCGCGACCTCTCCAGTGACGTTCCGGAGCCGAACCGGGTCGCCGACCGGTTCGCCGCCGTCCCGCAGTCCACGGTCGGTCTGTTCGTCAACACCCCCGACACCGACCCGGCCGTCGCCGCCAACCGCGACCGCGTCCGTGCGGTCCTCGGCCGGGTCGCCTCCTCGGACCTCGGCGTCGACGTGCCCCGGATCAGCGACCGCGAACACCTGGACGAAGCCCTGGAGAAGGCCGCCGGCGCCAGCTGGGGCGCCGCCGACCGCCGGGCCGTCCTGCACGCCGTCGGGGCCGCCCTCGAGGAGCACCGTTACACGCTGCTGGAGGTGATGGCCGCCGAAGCCGGCAAGACGGTCGACCAGGCCGACCCCGAGGTGTCCGAGGCGATCGACTTCGCCCATTACTACGCCGAGCGGGCTTTCGACCTGGCCTCGACCGATGGCGCGGTCCCGGTTCCGGCGCGGCTCACCCTGGTCACGCCGCCGTGGAACTTCCCGGTCGCCATTCCGGCCGGCTCGGTGCTGGCCGCCCTGGCCGCCGGCTCGTCCGTGGTCCTCAAACCGGCCGGGCCCGCCGAACGCTGCGGCACCGTGCTCGCCGGCATCATCCGCGACGCCCTGTCCGCGGCCGGCGCCGACCCGAACCTGGTCACCCTGCTGCAGGTCGACGAGGGCGGCCTGGGCCGGGAACTCATCTCCCACCCGCTCGTCGACCGGGTCATCCTGACCGGCGCGTACGAGACGGCCGCACTGTTCCGCTCGTTCCGCGACGACCTGCCGCTGCTCGCCGAGACCAGCGGCAAGAACGCGATCATCGTGACCCCGAGCGCCGACCTGGACCTGGCCGTCAAGGACGTGGTGTCCTCGGCGTTCGGGCACGCCGGCCAGAAGTGCTCGGCCGCCTCCCTGGTCGTGCTCGTGGGCAGCGTGGCCCGCTCGGAGCGGTTCCGCACCCAGCTGCTCGACGCGGTGTCGTCGCTGGAAGTCGGGTACCCGTCCGACCCGCGTACCAAGATGGGCCCCCTCGTCGAGCCGGCCGCCGGCAAACTGCTCGACGGCCTCACCACGCTCGGCGCGGGTGAACGCTGGCTGCTCGAACCCCGCAAACTCGACGACTCGGGCAAGCTGTGGAGCCCCGGCATCCGGGACGGTGTGCGGCCCGGGTCCGACTACCACCGCACCGAGTACTTCGGCCCGATCCTCGGCATCATGACCGCGGACAGTCTCGACGCGGCGATCGACCTCGTCAACGACGTCGACTACGGGCTCACGTCCGGGCTGCACTCGCTGGACGAGGCCGAGATCCGCACCTGGCTGGACCGGGTGCAGGCCGGCAACCTCTACGTCAACCGCGGCATCACCGGCGCCATCGTGCAGCGGCAGCCGTTCGGCGGCTGGAAGCGCTCGGCGGTCGGCCCCGGCACCAAGGCGGGCGGCCCCAACTACCTGGTCGGGCTCACCGGCTGGGAGCCCCGTCCGGCCGTCGCGGGCGCCGACATCAGCCACCCCGCGGTACGGGCCCTGCTCGCCGACGCCCGCTCGCTCGTGGACGCCGAGGCATTCGCCTCCATCGAACGCGCTGCCCGCAGCGACGCCGCCTTCGACTTCCGGAGCCTCGCCGACGTCTCCGGCCTGGAAGCGGAACGCAACGTCTTCCGCTACCTGCCCTGCCCCGTCACCATCCGCCTCGCCGACGGCGGCGCGGTCGCCGACCTGGTCCGGGTCCTCGCGGCGGGACTGCTGGCCGGCGCGGAGATCCAGGTCTCCAGCGCGGCGCCGCTGCCTGAGGGCCTGGACGCCCACTGCGCCGCCCTGACGGTCGAGGACGACGCCACGTTCGCCGGCGGCCTGGCGGCGGGCGGTGCGAGCGGTTCCACGGGTGTCCCCGCGGGGCGCGTCCGTCTCATCGGCGGCGACGCGTCCGCATTGGCCGCCGCCACCGGCGGTCGGCCCGACCTGGCGGTCTGGTCCGGCCCGGTCACCGAATCCGGCCGGGTGGAGCTGCTACCGTTCCTGCGGGAACAGGCGATCAGCATCACCGCCCACCGCTTCGGCAACCCGCTCGCCCTGGCCACCGCGGTCCTCTAGAAGACCGGCCAACAGTGGTACGCCCTCCGCGCTCGGCGTTGCGCGGAGGGCGTACGAGCTTTCGGGTATCAGCCTTCCGCGCCGGCCCTCGCCGCCGTCCCGTCAGGCCTCCCGCACGCGTTCTTTACTTGAAGTCGTCGATTCGAGAGACTGCCGGGATGGGCGAAGTCTTTCCAATGCCGGCCGTGGGTGATCTCTTCACCGACATGCGCGGCGGCGATCGAAGGATGCGAGTCAGCTACCACGAAGGCCGCGGCGCGGTCGTGGTGTCGCTGTGGGCGGACACGGTGTGCAGAGGCACCTTTCAACTCGCCGTCACGGACGTGCCCCGGCTCGTCGCGTTGTTGTCACACGTCGAGCGGTCGGCCGGCACCACGTCGATGCCCGGTCACCACGACGACCTGACGGACGCGGTGACTCCTCAGCCGGTGACGCCGTCGCCGGAACAGACAGGCGACGTGCACAGGACAGCGCTGCCGACCGTCAGAACGCCACGGGTGGCCTGAGGCGAGCACCGGCGCCCGGGCTCGCACGTCTGGAGGCGCGGCGGCCGGGCAGACGTTGCCGCATTACGCTGGGCGGGTGCAGATCGACCTGGTTGCGCTGATCGTTGATGAGTATGACCCCGCGATCGCGTTCTTCACCGACGTGCTCGGCTTCGACCTCGTGGAGGATCTGCCGTCGTCGACGACTGACGGGCGGCCCAAGCGGTGGGTGGTGGTGCGCCCTCCCGGGGCGCAGACCGGGATCCTTCTGGCCCGTGCGGACGGCGAACGCCAGCGGGCCGCTGTCGGTGACCAGGCGGCGGGCCGGGTCGGCTTCTTCCTGCGCGTCGACGACTTCGAAGCCACGTTCGCGCGCATGACCGCCGCCGGAGTCACGTTCGTCCGGGAGCCGCGCGCCGAGCCGTACGGCCGGGTCGCGGTCTTCCTGGATGTCGCCGGTAACCGATGGGATCTCCTCGGGCCCGCTGAGAACGCTTGAGCCCCCGGGCCGGGCTCGCCGTCACCCGGCCGGGCAGGGGGCGTACGCCGGCCGTACGCCGACGGTGAACCGGCAGCCGAAGTTCGGGTCGGCGACCGTGTGGCGGCTGAGGATGGCGTCGCCCCCCGGACGCCGGCCCCGGTCGGTCCAGGTGGTCAGGTCGTCGAAGGCGCGTCGCAGTTCGGGCTGGGTGAACCCGCAGTGGGAGACGTCCCGGACGGCGCGGGAGACGAACAGGTGGGACCGGCCGTTCGTGAACGCCCGGCGGGCGTACTCCTGTTCCATCGAGAACGGGACGAACAGGTCGCCGATGCCGTGCAGGGAGAGCACCGGCACGCTCGGGCGGCCGTCGACCCGCGGCACTCCGGCGAGGCCGGGGTCGGCGACCGCGGTACGGGCGACACGCAGCACGTCCTTGTTGAGCGCACGCTCGGCGGCGGTCGGCCAGAGTCTGTCGGTCGACCGGTAGTACGTGCGGCGGTTGTCGGTCAGGTTGCCGGGGGCGATGCCGGCGGTGCCGCCGCTGAGGCCGGGGTAGAGGCTGAACAGGAACGGCAACCCGCCCTGGCTGGCCGCGTTCCAGTAGGTGAACGCCGCGTCGAAGCCGGGCCGTTCGCCGCCGCTGCGCCGTTCCACGACATCGGACCAGGTGGCGAGGGCGGTGCCGGTGAGCGCGGCCCGGATCTGGCCGACCTGGGCCGCGAATCTGGCCGGGTAGGCGGCGTCGGGCCGCAGCGGGAACTCCAGCTCGACGTCGGCGAGCGCGGCGGCGGTGACGTTGGCGTCGAGGAAGTAGTCGAACAGTTCGGTGTCGCCGAGCACCCCGCAGTACGGCATCGCGCCGGTGAACGACCGCGGGTGTTCCTCGATGGCGACGGCGGTGATGTGCCCGCCCATCGACGCGCCGCTGACATACACCTTCCGCGCGGTTCTGCCGGTGACCTGCCGGAAGACGTCGATCAGCGCGTGCGTGTCGCGGACGCCCTGGCCGACGTCGTACCCGTTGGTGGCGTAGCTGGATGCCGCCCACGCGTACCCGCGGCTGATGTAGTGCTGCCGCAGTTCAGGGTTGCTCACGTAGACGGTGGCGCCGGTGCCCCGGTAGCCGTGCGCGTACACGACCAGCCGCCCGTTCCAACGCTGGGGCACCTCGATGCGGTAGGCCGCGCCGGCTCGGACGCCGGTGTGCACGCGGGCGCCGGGCAGGGCCGTGAACGCGGTCCCGTCGAGGTCGCAGTCCGGGTCGGCGACCAGGTATCCGGGTTTCGTGTCGCTGGGCGCCGGTGGGGTGCACGGGGGCGGGGCCGCCGAGGCGGGTGAACCGGTGAGGATGCCGGCGATCAGCGCGGCGGCGAGCACGGTACGGCGAACGATCATCGCGTTACCTCCCGGTAACATCCAATGTCCGTCATCGATCCGTGTCAAGGACTCCTTTCAGGACCGCCCACTGCAGCAGCATGATGGTCTTGGCGTCGGCGATCTCCCCGGCGTCGACCATCCGCAGGGCCACGTCGATCGGCAGTTCCACCGCCTCGATGTCCTCGCCGTCGGCGGGCAGGCCGCCGCCCGTGCCGGTGCGGGACGCCGGGCTGTACTCGGCGGCGAAGCAGTGCACCCGCTCGGTCACCGATCCCGGGCTGGTCCACACGGCGAAGACCGGCGTCAGCGCGCCGACGGTCACGCCCAGTTCCTCGGCGGCCTCCCGCCGGATCGCCTCGGCCGGGTCGTCGCCGTCGAGCAGGCCCGCCGCGGTCTCCAGGAACAGGCCGTCCGGGTGGCCGTTCACATGGACCGGGTACCGGTACTGCCGGGTGAGCAGCACGGTCCGCCGGGACGGGTCGTAGAGCAGGACGGTCGCTCCGTCTCCGCGGTCGTAGGTCTCCCGTTGTTCGCGGGTCCACGACCCGTCCCGCCGCCGGTAGTCGTAGGTGGTGCGGCGCAGCACATGCCATGCGGCCGCGATCAGCTCCACATCGCGCACGATCACGGACGGGTTTCCGGTGAGGTCGCGGCCGGCCCGGTCCAGGCCGACCCGGCCCCGGGCGTCCGGCATGTCGATCCCGGCGGTCACGCCGGAAACCTGCCCGGCCGGGACTCCACGTTTCCGCGCGATCGTCGGCCGGCGTGGGACCGCGAACAGATCGGGGCCGTCATCGGCGCCGGAGCGGCAGGGCCCGGCGATGAGAGTCATCATGGGCGGTAACCTACCCGGGTAAACGCGCAACAGTCGACAACAATGAGGAGAAACGCGGAATGTTGGCGGCGGAGCGTCGAGACTTCCTTCTGGCCCGGCTCGAGGCCGATGGCAAACTGGTGGCCAAACAGCTCGCCACCGAGCTGGGCGTCGCCGAGGACAGCATCCGCCGCGACCTGCGGGAGATGGCCGCTGCCGGGCTCTGCCTGCGGGTCTACGGTGGCGCGTTGCCGGTCTCCCCGGCCGTCGCCGACTACGCCACCCGCGCCACGGTCGCCACATCCAGCAAGGAGCGCGTCGCCGTCGCGGCCGCAGCCCTGATCCGTCGTGGTCACACCGTGCTGCTCGACGGTGGGACCACGGCGCTCGCCGTCACCGCCGCCCTGCCCCCCGACCTTGAGGCCACGATCGTCACGCACAGCCCGACGGTCGCCGCGGCCCTGGTCAGCCACCCGTGCGTCGACGTCTATGTGCTCGGCGGCCGGCTCTTCAAGCACTCGGCCGTCACCTGTGGCGCCGCGGCGGCCGAGGCGGCGCAAGGCGTGACCGCTGATCTGTTCCTGCTCGGCGTGACCGGCGTGCATCACGAGGCCGGCCTCACCACCGGCGATCCCGACGAGGCCGCGATGAAGCGCACCCTGGCCTCCCGGGCGGCGGAGACCTACGTCCTGGCCAGCAGCGAGAAGATCGGCGCCGCGTCACCGTTCCTGGTCCTGCCGCCCGACCGGGTCACCGCGATCATCACCGACGCGCCGCCGGCCCACCCGGCCCTCACCGGCCTCACGGTCATCCCGGCCTGAGGATCCCCATGTCGTACGCCCGTCCGCAGCCGGCGTGGCTCGCGGCGGGCTGGGTCGGCGCGACTCTCGGCCGACACCCGCCGCCGGGTCATGCATCCATCAAGGTCAGGCCTTGCGCAGGCGCAGCGCGATCGCGTCGCCCTGCCGCACCAGAACAGCCCGGTAACCGGGGGTCTTCACGACCACTCCGGCGAACTGGCCGCGCACCTTGCGGGCTTTGAGCACCGGCACGGGCGAGTCGTACCTGTCCTCCTTGCCCACCTCGATCTCCAGAACCGCGCCGGAGCCGATGACGACCTCGTCGCCCACGGTCAGCGGGGCCGCGCCGTGCGGGCGCACGGTCACCGCGAGGGTGCCGGAGCTGATCCGGGCGGCGCCGCTGACGTGCACTCTCGGCACGGCGAGGCGCAGGGTGCCGCCGCTGACGGTCACGTCGCCGTCGCCGAGGGCCTTCTTGCTCGCGGCGACCAGCGTGCCCTCCGCGATCGTGGTGCCGCCCCGGTAACCGTTGTCACCGGTCAGGGTGAGGGCGCCGGTGCCGAGCTTGATCAGGCCGCCGCGGCCGCCGATGTCGTTGCGCCAGGTGTCGGCGGCGGCGAAGCCACCGGCGGCGGCGTCGAGGGTGACGGCGACGCCGCTGTCGAACGCGCCGTACCCGTCGGCGGCCGCGAACAGGTTGATCCGGCCCCACTGCTCCGGGCCGTCGAGGATCGGGTTGCCGGCGGCCAGTCCGGTGGTCCGCAGGACCTCACGGCGCTGCGCGGCGTCGAGGTAGGGCAGGCGGGTCTCCAGCAGCACCTCGGCACCGGCCGGAACGGTGAACCGGGTGTTCGGGCGGCACGACGGCAGGCCGTACGTCTGCTTCGGCTTGACGATCGCGGCATTGGCGTCACGGTCCACGCCGGAGCGGGCGTAACCGGCGACGTCCGTACCCACCCGGGCCTGGAAGTAGGCGAGGGCCTGGGCCCGCGCCTCGGCCTTGAGTGTGGCGTTCGCCGGGTCGCTGAGAATGGCCGCGGCGAGCGCGGTGCCGAGGACCCGGCCGCCGATCACGTCGACGGGGGAGTGCATGCCGCTGACGATCCGGGTGTGCGCCAGGTCGTACGCCGCCGTCACCATCTCCTGGAACCGTTCCGGCACCGCGTAGGCGAAGGCCAGCGCGGCCATGTACAGCGCGTTGGTGTGGCCGCTGACGTAGCCGCCGTCGTCGGCCGGGACGGTGCCGCGCTGGCGCAGCAGCTGCGGCGTGACGACGACCTCGGAGTCGTAGACGGGGTAGCCGAACTCGTCGACGGCGCCGGTGGGGACGACCTCGCTGTCCTCGGTCATCCGCCACGGGCGCGGGTACTGGAAGGAGAACTTGCTCGGGTTGCCGGACGACCAGTTGCCGCGCACCGTGTTGACCAGCGTGACCACCTTGCCCAGCGGCGAGGAGGGGTTGCCGGCGCCGAGGGTGGAGCCGGCCGGCGATCCGGCCGGGACGGCGTCGCTGACCGTGGTCGCCGGAGTGGTCGCCGGGGCGGTGGTGATGCCGGTGACGGCGAGCGACCCGGCCTTGTAGACGTCGGCCAGTGGGCCGAGGCCGGCGATCACCGAGTGGCTCTGGTGCTGGCGGTCGACGACGAACGACCGAGCGGCCTCGGCGGCGGTGCGGTTACGCGTGGTCTTGACCACGTAGCGGACGTTGGCCCGCAAGAACGCCTCGTCCAGGACGGTGCCGGTGTTCCAGGCGGCGCCGGTGCCCCACACGCGGGCGAAGCCGGAGAGGATCCGCACGGCGGCGTTGCTCTCGGCGGTCAGGTTCGCCGTGGTGTTCGTCTTGTAGCTGTCGATGAAGGCCGCGGCGGTCGTGCCGGCCGCGGAGACCGCGGAGGCGGGGGAGGAGAGCAGCGGCGCGGCGACCACGCCGGCGGCTCCGGCGGCGCGAAGCAGGCTGCGGCGGCTGACGTTCACGAAGACTCCATCGACAAAGGGGCAAGATCGCGGCCCAGCCTCGGTGGATCAGACGACCGATGATCGAACGTCCGCCGGTGTGAACGTGAACAAAGATCGAATGTGGCAGGAGGGAGTACCGATTCGCGGCCATCCATGGTTACCTGCCGGTGGCCGTCCCCTCCTCGCCGGAAGGCATCCCCCTATGAAACGTGCTCTCGTGGCGTTCGCCGCCCTGCTCGGATCGATCCTCGTGGCACCCACGCCGGCCCTCGCGGCCGGCGGAGGTTTCTCCGTCCTCACCTACAACGTCGCGGGACTCCCCGAGCTCATCTCCAGCGCCGAGACCGATCGCAAGACCGCGCACACCGCGATCGGCCAGCGACTCGGCCCCTACGACGTCGTCCACGTGCAGGAGGACTTCAACTACCACGCCCACCTCTACGCGGCCGACACCACGCACGCCCACCGCACCCCCACCAGCGGCGGCGCGGGCATCGGCTCCGGCCTCAACAGCCTGTCGAAATACGCCTACGACGGCGACGACTTCGAACGCGGCGACTGGAACTCCTGCCAGTTCGACTCCGGTGACTGCCTGACCCCCAAGGGCTTCACCTTCGCCCGGCACCGGCTCGCCGAAGGCGTCTACGTCGACTTCTACAATCTGCACACCAACGCGGGCACCAGCGCCGGCGACCAGCAGTCCCGGGCCGACAACCTGGCCCAGTTGACCGCGTTCATCGCCTCCCACTCGGCCGGCAACGCCGTGATCGTCATGGGCGACACGAACACCCGTTACACCCGGGCGGCCGACACGATCCGTGGTTTCGTCGCGGCGAACGGCCTCACCGACGCCTGGGTGAAGCTGGAGCGCGGCGGCACCCCGCCGGCCGCCGGGGCGGATGCCCTGGTCTGCGACAAGGCCGCGGTCACCGACGCCTGTGAGGTCGTCGACAAGATCCTCTACCGGGGCAGCCGGTTCGTCACGCTGAACGCGACCGGCTACCACAACGAGGACGCCGGTTTCCGCACCGCCGACGGGCTGATGCTCTCCGACCACTTCCCGATCAGCACGTCGTTCACCTGGTCGACGAACCCGGCGTACGAGTTCAGTGAGCAGTTCGGCGGCCCGCACGGCAGCTACTACAACGACATCGACGCCGTGTCCGGCAAGCCGGCCACGGTCGGGGTGCGTGCCGGCTCCCGGGTGGACCAGGTCAGTCTCGGATCCCTGGCACACGGCGGCGCCGGCGGAACCGCGAAGTCGCTCACGCTGGGCGGCAACGAGTACGTCACGAGCGCGAAGCTGTGCCGGGCGCAGCACAACGGGCACACCCGCATCTTCTACGCCCGGTTCACCACCAACCTGGGCAACAGCGTCGCCGGCGGAACCACCACGCCGGACTGCGTGACCAGGACGGCTCCGGCCGGCTTCCAGATCGCCGGCTTCCACGGGCGCTCCGGGTCGGCGGTGGACAAGGTCGGCTTCATCTATTCGCGCCGCTGACTCGTACGTCTCATTTCCGCGTTCGGCGGCGCCCGGGCGGGTACCCGGGTGCCGCCGTACTCAGCGCGGGAGGCGCACATGGACCAGAACGCCGTCCAATCCCAGCAGATCCACCGCCGGCTGTGGCCGCGGGTCTTCCTCACCGGCCTGGGTCTGTGGCGCTGTTCTTCTACGGCGTCGGCCTGATCGAGGAGGCCGCGAACTGGCCGTCCTCGCCTTCCTCTGCCGCCGCCCGCAGCACAAGTACGCCGTCGACGGCGTGATCCTCGGCGCCTCCGTCGGCTTCGGGTTCGCCGCCTTCGAGTCCGCCGGTTACGCGTTCACCGCGCTCTTCACCCAGCAGGGCCTGTGGCCGCGCTGCACGCTCTCGGGGAGGCCTGGCAGAGCATCGCGCAGGTGATCACCGACGTCGCGAGGGACCCGCACCTGTTCACGGTCCTCTCCTGGGGCGGCCTGGTCGTGGTCTCCCTGGCCGGCATCGCCTGGCTGCTCCCCGTCCGCAGGCACGCCGACCGCGAGCCGCCGCACCCACTGTGGCGGATCCCGGTCACCAGGTGAAGGCCAGGGTCGCGGAACTGGACGGTGACACGCCGGGTGGGGCGTTCGTACCGTGCGAGTCGTGCACTCACCTCTCGCCGACGACCTGGCCACCTTGCCGCACCTTCTGCAGACCGTCCGCGACTACGCGGTCTCCGTCCTGGACGGCCTCGGCGAGCGCCCGGTCGCGCCGCCTCCGGTGGCCGTCCCCGCCGCCCCGCTTCCCGCCGCGGGGGCCGGCACGGCGGGGGCGCTCGCCGCGTTCCAGCAGCGCTGGGCGCCCGGCTTCTCCGGCAGCGCCGGTCCCCGGTACCTCGGCTTCGTCACCGGCGGCACCACACCGGCCGCGCTCGCCGGTGACTGGCTGACCGGCGTCTTCGACCAGAACGGCTCGAACCGCTCCGGCTCGTCGGCCGCCGATCTGGAGAAGGAGACGGTGGCATGGCTCGGCGAGATGTTCGGGCTCGGCCCCGGCCACACCGGCGCCTTCGTCAGCGGAGCGACCATGTCGAACCTGGTCGGCCTGGCGATCGGCCGGGAGTGGATCGGCAGGCGCCTCGGCGTCGACGTCGCCCGGCAGGGCCTCGCCGCCCTCGGCCCGATCACCGTTCTGTCCGGGACCGCCCACTCCAGCGTCTACAAGGCCCTGTCGATCCTCGGCGCAGGGCGCGACGCCCTACGGCCGGTGGCCACGCTGCCGGACCGTGAGGCGGTGGACGTGGCGGCGCTGGCCGAAGCCCTGGAAGCGCTCGACGGCCGGCCGGCGATCGTGGTCGCCAACGCCGGAACGGTCAACACGGTCGACTTCGACGACCTGCGGGCGATCCTCGCGCTGCGCGAGCGGTACCCGTTCTGGCTGCACGCCGACGCGGCCTTCGGCGGGTTCGCCGCCCTCTCACCCGAGCACGCCCACCTGGTCGACGGACTCGCCGAGGCCGACTCCGTCTGCGTCGACCTGCACAAATGGCTGAACGTGCCCTACGACGCGGCCGTCCAGTTCACCCGGCGCCGCGACCTGCAGGTCGACGTGTTCCAGAACGCGGCCGCCTACCTGCCGGCGGTCTCCGGCGACCCCGATTTCTTCCACCTCACCCCGGAGAACTCCCGGCGCCTGCGGGCCCTCGCCGCGTGGTTCACCCTGGCCGCCTACGGCGTGGCCGGTCACCGCGAGATCGTCACCCGCGCGATCGCCGCGGCCCACCGGCTCGGCGAGCGCCTCACGGCGATCCCCGGAGTCCGGCTGCTCGCTCCGGTACGGCTGAACGTCGTCTGTTTCAGCGTCCCCGGTGATCTTCCGGCGGTGGTCCGGGCGATAGCCGACTCCGGTGAGGCCTTCCTGACCCCGACGGTCTACCAGGGGAGTCCAGCTCTACGGGCCGCGTTCAGCAACTGGCGCACCGCCGAGTCCGACGCCGACCGCGTCGCCGGCCTCCTGCACAAGCTCCTCACGTCCTGACGCCCCGCGCACTCCGGGCCGGAGCTGATGCTCCGGCCCGGAGGGGCAGACGGTCGCGCGGCGGCCGGGGGACGGTGTCGGCCGCGGTTGGGGGACAACTGGTGCGCGTACCGCTGCGGATGGGAAGGCGAGGCGCCGGCCCGGGGAGCCGCCGGGAGGTAGGGGTGGCTCCCCGCCTTCGGGTGACGGGGAGCCGGTGGAAGGTCAGGCGGTGATGTTCCACTGTTGGCAGGCGTTGCCCAGCGACGCCCACTGCCGCACCGCGGCGCCGTCGGCGGCGGCGCAGTCGGCGACGTCGAGGACCATGCCGTTGCCCCGGTTGGCGATCAGATAACCGCCGTTGACTCCGGTGACACTCCATTCCTGACAGGCGTTGCCGAGGTTGGCCCACAGGTTGAGGGCGGTGCCGTTGGCGGTGCCGCAGTTGACCGAGTCGAGGACGGTGCCGCTGTTGGCGTTGGTGATCCGGTAGTAGTTGCTGGTCGTCTTGGTGAACGTCCATTGCTGGCAGGCGTTGCCGAGCGGGGTCCACTGCTGGATCGCGGTCCCGTTGGCGGTGGCGCAGTTCTTCGCGTCGAGGACCTTGCCGCTGGCCTGGTTGACGAGGCGGTACCGGGTGCCGGCGGCCGGGAAGGAGACCGTGCCGCCCGGGTCGCCGGACGGGGCCGTCAGCGTGGTGGAGAGCTTGTCGGGCGTACCCAGGTTGGGGGTGCCGTCGCTGTTGAAGGTGACCTTCTTGAGCCGGGTGGTGCGGGTCGCGCCGCAGCCTTGCGCGGTGGTCTCGTTGGCGTGGTAGGCCATCCATGTCTCGGTGCCGTCGGGCGAGGTGAAGAACGAGTGGTGGCCGGGGCCGTAGGCGCTGTTGGCGTCGGAGCGCTGGAAGATCGGGGTGCTCTTCTTGGTCCACGCCGAGGCGGAGAGCGGGTTGGCGCCGGTCAGGGTGAGCATGCCGATCTTGTAGTCGGGGGTGTTACAGGAGCTGGCCGAGAAGGTGAGGTAGGTGACGCCGTTGCGCTGCACCACGTAGGGGCCTTCCTCGGTGTTGCCGCCGACCTTCTCCCAGTCGTAGGTGGGGTACGAGATCCGCGTCCCGTAGGCCGACGCCGTCCACGGGTTGCTCATCGGGGCGATGAACAGGCTCTGCAGATCACCCACCCATGACGAGTACAGGAAGTAGTTGGCCCCGTTGATGGTGGCGACCGCGCCGTCGATCGCCCAGCCGTTGTTGGCCTGGAGGTTGAGCTGGCCCTTGAAGGTGTACGGGCCCATCGGGTTGTCGCCGGAGCTCTCCAGCACGAAGGACCGTTGACCGTCACAGCAGGCCGTGGTGCCGGCGCTGTAGTACAGGTACCAGCGGTAGCCGTTCGGCCCGTTCAGGCGGTGCATCGACGGCGCCCACACGTTGCAGCAGCTCGCGGCCGCCGTGCCGGTGTAGACGACGGACTCGGCCGCGCCGGGGAGCGCGGCCACCGAGGTCGCCCGCTTGATGACGATCTGCGAGTTCCAGGTCGTCGCGGCCAGGTAGTAGTAGCCGTTGTGGTAGCCCATCCAGGGGTCTGCGCCGTACGGGGCCGACGCGACCGGGTTGGTGAAGGTGGCGGCGGCGCGGGCCGGAGCCGCCGACCGTGCCTGGACGGCGACGGCGACGGCGAACAGCAGCAGGAGGACGGCGGCGACGGATTTCAGGCGGGCAAGAGACATGGCAGTCCCTCCGGGGGAAGCGCACGAGACGGTGGCGAGCGGGGCGCCCGTCGGTGGCCGGGCGCTGGGCGTCCGTCCGGAGACGATGGGGGAAGGACGGACGGTGGCTCACGTGTTGCCAGTATGTTAACGATCACAATATCGGTGTCAAGAGCGCCGGGTGAGGCCGCTGGCTGCAGCTGTGCGGGGCGCGGGAACATCGGGAGGCGCATCCCGGTGCGCGCGGGGGACGGCTGGGTCCTTCCCATCTCAGCGTGACAGGGCGGGTACTATCGGCGTCTTGCGGCCGGCGTCGTTGATCGATGCCGGTGCACCAGCGTCAAGCAGCGGCGCGGGTCCGAGGGCCGTCCGGCCCTCGGGCATCGACCACGAATCGAAGGCACGGTCACCCCGCGTGGCCCGTGCACCGCTGCGGGGATCCTCAGACGTTGATGGCGCACGACCCGACTGGAGCAACGGCCGCATTCGCGGAGCTCGGTCATATAAAGCTGGATGAAACCGACCTCGACGGTGTCCTCAACCAGGTCACCGACCTGGCCCGGCGAACCCTTCCGGGAGCGGCGCAGGTCTCGATCACCCTGCTCCGGGACCGGGGCGCGGTCACCGCGGCACACACCGGGGCGATCGCCTTGCGGCTCGACGAGCTGCAGTACGAACGTGGCACCGGCCCGTGCCTGGAGGCGGCCGAGGCGAAGGCCGTGGTCGAGGTGCCGGACACCGCTGCCGACGGGCGCTGGGAGGGCTGGGGCGCCGAGGCGGCGCTGGCCGGCATGGGCAGCGTGCTGTCGCTCGGCCTGCCGATCCGGGACGACGTGAGCGGCGCCCTCAACGTCTACGGCGCGGACGCGCGCGCCTTCGACGACTGCACGGTGACGCTGGCGCAGACCCTCGGCGGGTACGCGTCGGTCGCCCTCGGCAACGTGCACCTCTACGGCGTCACGGCCGGCTTGGCCCGGGACATGCGGGCCGCGATGGAGAGCCGCGCGGTGATCGAGCAGGCCAAGGGCATCATCATGGGCGAGCGGCGGTGTACGCCCGACGAGGCGTTCGCCATCCTGGCCAAGCTCTCCCAGGACACCAACCGCAAGCTGCGCGACGTCGCCGTCGCCCTGGTCGAGGGCACCCAGCGCGGTTAGGCGGTCACGTCCAGCCGGCCGTTTCCGCCGCCGTGCCGGTCGAGGTGCCGCAACGCCGGTTCCAGGTACCCGGCGATCGGGTTGCGGCCGGTCGGGCTCTGGTCGTACCGCCGGAAGAGGTCTTTGAGATAGGCCGCGGTGATCTCCTGGGCTGGGCCCAGCCTCCCGGTCGCCCGGTCCGCGGCGATCGCCGTCGCCAGTGAGTTGATCCATCCCGCGTTCGCCTCGCCGGGCCGGATGTTCTGCCCGGTGGCCTGGTAGATGAGTTCGCGGTCGCGGTCGGTGAGGGAGGCGGTGGCCTCGCGGACGTTCTGCCCGCGGTCCCGCGAGAGTGGCCGGCTCGTGGTGACCAGCGGGGCGACGGCGGAGCGGTTGGGGTTCAACCGGGGAATGGACATGGCGGCAGGACCTCCGGCCGGGAGCATTCGACGTTTTCCAGATCGGTGCGCCCCGGTTGCGGCTGAGGGGTTTTCCGAGCCGGCGGAGCGCTGCGATTTCATCATGTGTTGAGTTACGCCCTTCCGGCCCACGGGAAACTCATCTAGCGTTGATTTCAACACTCGATGAGTTTTTTGGAGGAGGAATCATGGAGACCGCGATCGAGGTCCGGGACCTCGTCGTGAAACGCGGGCGGAGAACCGTCCTCGACGGGTTCTCCTGTGTCATCCCGCGCGGCAGCGTGACCGGCCTGCTCGGCCCGAGCGGCAGCGGCAAGACCACGCTGATGCGCGCGATCGTGGGCGTGCAGGTCGTCGCGTCCGGAGAGGTGACCGTCCTCGGGCACCCGGCCGGATCGGCGCCGCTGCGCCGCAGCATCGGTTACGTGACCCAGGCGCCCAGTGTCTACGCCGACCTCACCGTCGGGGAGAACGCCCGCTACTTCGCCTCGCTCCACCGTCTCGGCGCGGCCGAGGCGGAGGCGGCCGTCGACGCGGTCGGCCTGGCCTCGCACCGCGATCAACTGGTCGCCGACCTGTCCGGCGGGCAGCGCAGCCGGGCCTCGCTGGCCTGCGCGATCGTCGGCCGCCCCGAGGTGCTGATCCTCGACGAGCCGACCGTCGGGCAGGACCCGGTGCTGCGCGACGAGTTGTGGGACCACTTCCGCCGGCTCGCCGCCGAGGGCGCCACGGTCCTGGTCTCCAGCCACGTGATGGACGAGGCCAACCGCTGCGACCGGCTGCTCCTGATCCGCGAGGGCGCGCTGATCGCCGACGACACGCCCGCCGCGGTCAAGCGGGAAGCCGGGACCGACGATCTGGACCAGGCATTCCTTCGGCTGATCAGGCGTCAGGGGGTGGCGGCGTGACCGGGCGGATCGAGCGCCGTGATCGCGGTCTCCACGGCGCAGAGGCAGGCGCGTCATGATTCTCCTCAGCACCGTGCGGCGGATCCTCACTCAGCTGCGGCACGACCCGCGCACCATCGCGATGATCATCGTGGTGCCGACCCTGCTGATCACCCTGATCTACTTCATGTACGACGGACAGCCGGCCGTCTTCGACCGCATCGCCCTGACCATGCTCGGCGTCTTCCCGTTCATCGTGATGTTCCTCATCACCAGCATCGCCATGCTGCGGGAGCGCACCACCGGCACCCTCGAGCGGCTGTTCACCACCCCCGTCGGCAAACTCGACCTGCTCTTCGGTTACGGCATCGCGTTCGGGCTGGCGGCGGCGGCGCAGGCGGCGGTGGCGGCCGGTTTCGCGTACTGGGCGCTGGGCATGGACACCGCGGGCAGCATCGGGCTGGTGATCCTGATCGCCGTGGCCAACGCCGTCCTCGGGGTGGCCCTCGGCCTGCTGTGCAGCGCGTTCGCCCGCACCGAGTTCCAGGCGGTGCAGTTCATGCCGGTCGTGGCGGCGCCGCAGCTGCTGCTCTGCGGGCTGTTCGTGCCGCGCGAGGACATGGCCGGCTGGCTGCAGGCGATCAGCGGGGTGCTGCCGCTGTCCTACTCCGTGGAGGCGCTGACCGAGGTGGGTGCGCACGCGGAGGCTACCGGCATCATGTGGCGGGACCTCACCGTCGTGGTGGGGGCGGTCGTGGTGGCGCTCATCCTGGGAGCGGTGACACTGCGCCGCAGGACTGCTTAGGGCGTACAGCAAAAGGGGTTTCATCGATGGTGCGACGGACCGGACGCCGGCCCGGCAACCCGGACACGCGGGAGTCGATCCTGTCGGCCGCGCGCGGCGCGTTCGCTGAGAAGGGCTTCGACGGCGCGTCGATCCGGGCCATCGCGACCAGCGCCGGGGTCGACCCGGCGCTAGTGCACCACTACTTCGGCAGCAAGGACAAGCTGTTCCTGGCCTCGATGAACTCGCCGATCGACCCGGTCGACATCATCGTCGAGGCGACCGCGGGGGAGCGCGACGAGATCGGCGCCCGGTTCGTGCGCGCCTTCCTGCAGATGTGGGACGGCCCGCGTGGCTCGGCGGCGGTCGCGCTGCTGCGGTCGGTGGTCGGCACCGAGTGGACCGCCAAGCTGTTCCGCGAGTTCATCCTCACCCAGATCCTCCGCCGTGCCGTCCCCCGGCTGGACCTCGACCCGGCGGAGGCGCACCTGCGGGTCACGCTGGCCGGCAGCCACCTGGTCGGCCTCGCGCTGGCCCGCTATGTGATCAAGGTGGAGCCGCTGGCCTCCGCGCCGCCGGAGACGCTGGTCGCCGCGATCGGCCCGACCCTCCAGCGGTACCTCACGGAAGAGCTGCCCGGTGTCTTCCCGCAGGTATGAAAATCGGCCATCGTGGGCAAGCCACGCTTCGTGCGATTGGCGATGCTGCTGACGACCGTGGTCATGCTGGCCGGGTGCGCGTCCGTCGGGGAACGGTCCTCGGCGGCCGAGGACGCCGCCCGCCTCTTCCTCCAGGCCGTCGCCGACGGTGACGGCCCGGCCGCCTGCGGCGCTCTCGCGCCGGAGACCGAGGCGCGGATCGACGCGCCGTGCGCCGAGAGCATTCTGGACGAGGCACTCCCGGCGCCGTCCGCGACGGCCGACGCGCGGGTGTACGGGCAACGCGCTCTCGTGAAGTTCGACGCCGACACGGTGTTCCTGGCCGTCTTCCCGGACGGCTGGCGGGTGGTGGCCGCCGGCTGCACGCCCCGCGGCGAGCGTCCCTACGACTGCGCCGTCCAGGGTGGGTGACCCGATGCGCGCTCAGTACCTGCTGCTCCTGCTCGTGGTGACCGCCGGACTGCTCTACTTCGCCGCGCTGGGGGTGCTGCACCGATGAGGACGGCTCTCCGGGACAACGCGCTCGGCCTGGTCTTCGGCCTGCTCTTCCTGATCGTGCTGGTCGCCCAGGCGTTCGCCGGGCACGCCGACTTCAACCAGCAGCAGGTCGCCGCCGGGATGGAACCGATCGGTCTGGGCCGTTATCTGACGTCCGCGTCGTTCGCGGCCGACGTGGCGGAGAACTGGCAGTCCGAGTACCTCCAGTTCTTCCTCTACATCTTCCTCACGGTCTGGCTGGTGCAGAAGGGCTCGCCCGAGTCGAAGAAGCCCGGCGAGCAGGGCCTGGAGTCCGACCGCGAGCAGAAGGTCGGTTCCTTCGCGACCGACGACTCGCCGAGCTGGGCCCGGGCCGGCGGCCTGCGCCGGACACTGCTGTCGAACTCGCTGGGCCTGGTGATGGGCCTGCTCTTCGTGGCGAGCTGGCTGACCCAGTCGATCGCCGGGGTGGCCGCCTACAACGAGGAGCAGCTCCGCGATTTGCAGGAGCCGGTCACCTGGGCGCGGTACCTCACCGAGCCGGACTTCTGGAACCGCACCCTGCAGAACTGGCAGTCCGAGCTGCTGGCCGTCGCCTCGATGGTGATCCTCTCGATCTACCTGCGGCAGCGCGGCTCGCCGGAGTCCAAGCCGGTCGGCAGCCCGCACGACGCCACCGGCGTGGAAGGGTAGGACAGACCGGGACGGGTCAGGCGTCCGTGGCGACCCGGGAGAGGTAAGCGTCGACCTCGCGGCGCATGTGGTCCGGAACGCCCTGGAACTGCAGGCCGATCTCGGCGTTGTCGCCGCGGACCACCCGGCGCACCACCCGCACGTCGGCGGCGCCGTTCAGGCCGTCGATCACGAATTCGGCCCGCGCCAGGTCACCGACCGCGATCTTGAGGCCGCCCGGGACGATGCAGCCCAGACCGTCGGAGCTGAGGTCCATCATCTCGGCGGCGACCGGCGCCGGGCGGGACGCGAGCTGCAGCCGGACCGAGCCCTGCACCGGCAGCCGGTCGTGCCGGCGCCGTTCCAGCCGTTCGGCCACATCGGAGAGGTCGCCGATCTGGGCCATCGTCGCGTCCACACTCCGGTGCAGCCGCCGGACGATGTCGTGCTGATGGTCGGCGATCCCGCCGAGGTGGCGCATCGCGTCCTCGATGTCGCCGACGTCGGAGATGATCGCGTGGAGGGTCTGGCCCATCTGCGCCACGTCCGACTCCAGCACGGCGATGGTGCTGGTGATCTGCTCGGTCGAGTCGGCGGTGGTGTCGGCCAGACTCTTCACCTCGTCGGCGACCACCGCGAAGCCGCTGCCGGCCGCACCCGCCCGCACCGCCTCGATGGTCGCGTTGAGAGCCAGCAGCCGGGTCTGCGACGCGATCCCGGAGATCACGCCGGCGATCCCGGCCACCCGGCGCAGGCTGGCGTTGAGCGCGGTGGCCGCCTCGTCGGCGCTGCGTGCCCGCTGGACCAGCGCGTTGGCCGCGTCATTGGTGACCGTCACCCGCTCGTTGGTGGCGGCCGCCGCGTCCCGGGCCGCGCCGACCTGCACCACCACGTCCTTGAGCTTGCCGCCGATCACCTCGGCGGTGTCGTCGATCGCCGCCCGGGCCCGCCGCCTCAACCGCTGGTTGAGCTCGCGCTGCTGGGCCTGGTTGGCCTGCGCCTGGGTCTCCAGCTCGGCTCGGAGCCGCTCCAACTCGGCGTCGCGTTCCCGCAGTGCGTCGGTGAGTTCCGCGAGGGCCGTCCCGTCGCCGGCGTCACCCGCGCCGAGGGCGGCCCGGCGGCCGCGCCGGCGGACCACGAACACACCGGCCGCCACCACGACCAGCGTTCCGAGAAGGATCAACCAGATGGGCATCAGGTGGAAACCCCCACCGGTAGCGCGTACGTCGTAATGATCTGACGCTACCGTGCGGGGATCATCCCTGTACGCCGTTCGCCGGTCCCTCCGTCACGCCGCCAGGATGGCGTCGATCTGGCCCATCGCCTGGCGCATGCCCTCCTCCATGCCCATCTCCGCCATGCGCTCCAGCTGCTCGGCGCTGCGGAACGTGGAGACCGTGGTCATCCGGGCGCCGGAGCCGGTCGCCTCCAGGGTGACCACGCAGTGGGTGATGTCCGACGGGTCGACCGGGTCGCCGTTGTCGTCGGCGAATCCGTCGTCGAACTCCAGGCGGTGCGGCTCCTCGACGGCGGTGATGGCCCACCAGCCGCCGGCCTTGGTGCCGTCCGGGCCGGTCATGTGGTAGCGGACGTCGCCGCCCGGCTTGAACTCGTAGCGGTCGAAGGTGGCCGGCCAGGTCGGCGGGCCCCACCAGCGCTCCAGTTTGCGCGGGTCGGCCCAGACCTGCCAGACCCGGTCGACCGGGGCCGCGAACTCGGCGACGAAGGTCAGCGTCAACGCGTTGACGTCCTTTTCTGAGCTGATGACCGTCACTGCTCATCCTCCTCAAGGATCTGTTCGATGCCGGCGGCCCGTTGCCGCCAGAGTGCCTCGTAACCGTCCAGCAACCGCGTCATCCGGCGCAGCGGCTCGACCTCTCCGTGCACGATCTGCTCCCGTCCGCGGCGGGTCTTGCTGACCAGCGCCGCCCGCTCCAGCACCGCGACGTGTTTCTGCACCGCGGCGAAACTCATCGGATAGGCCCGGGCCAACTCGGACACGGACTGCCCGGACCGGATCACCCTGGTCAGGATGTCCCGGCGGGTGGCGTCCGCCAGCGCGTGGAAGACGTCGTCCGCACCTACAACCATGTGGTTGTACGTTAGTCGCTGCCGGGCCGCCGGGCAACCCCGCCGGAGTTCTCTTCAGTGTCGAAGGAGGCCGCCGATAGGTGGGGCCATGACCATCAGCATCGGAACCTCGCACACACCGTCCTCGCGGGAGACGAACGCCGCGTGGCTGCTGCGGTTGCGGGAGGACTGTGACCGGCGCGCCGTCACGGTGGTGCGCGCCACGGGCGACGGCGAGCAGGAGGTCATCGCGGACCTGCTGAGCAGCCCGGCGGAATCAAGCGGCGGCTGAGTTTCTCGCTCGCGACGCCGGCCGGGCTCAGTGCAGGACGGCCAGCGCCTCGGCGAGCGCGTCGGTGGCGTCCTTCACGTCGACCTCGCGCATCCGCAGCGGGCCGCCCGTCTCGGTCAGCAGGGCGGCGTGCGCGCCACCGGCGTAGACCGGCGCGAACCCGATGTCCCGGATGATCTGCGCGGTGGCCTCACGGGCGTCCCGCTGGTCGGTGCAGACGTATTCGGTGAGCAGCGGGTCGTGCCCGCGCCGCCGGCTCAGCACGTCGGTGGAGACGGTGTTGAAGGCCTTCGCCCAGTGCGCCTCCGGCGCCCAGTCCATCAGGATCTCCAGGCCCGAGACGCTCTCCGGGACATCCGGGTTGGTGGCGTCGATCACCACCTTGTCGGCGATCACGCCCCGGGTCATCTCCACCGCCTCGTGCGCGGACGACCAGTTCGGGCTGAAGATGATCACGTCGGCGAAGGCCGCCGCCTGCGGGATCGCCATCACCCGCAACGGCACGTCCTCGTGGTCCATCTGCTTGCGCAGCCGCTCCGGGTGGCGCGAGGTGACCGCGACGTCGTGCCCGCTCTCGGCGCACCACCGTGCCAGCGTCCCGCCGAGCTGACCCGCACCAATGACCCCGATCCGCATGGCTCAAGGGTGCGCGCCGGATCACCCGGCCGAGTGGGAAACTCCGAAATCGCCGTACAGCATCCGCAGCTCCACCGTGACCAGGTCGCCGACCAGCTCCTCCGGGTCGCTCGCGCCGGCCAGGGCGGCGGTGCGCAGGTCGTCGATCAGCCCGGCCAGCACCCGTGGCGCCGGGCCGTCGGGGGCCAGGCCGGCCGCCCGGTCGCGCTCGATCCGGGCGGCGAGCCGGTCCACGTGGGCGGCCCGCATGCCGTCGCGCCACTGCGCCAGCGGCGGGCAGCCGGGCGCGGCGGCCAGCGCGCCGGCCAGCAGCCGGCCCTGGTCGCGCCAGAGCACGGCCAGGCTGGTCAGGGCCTGGCGCAGCGCGCCGGCGTCGGGGCCGGTGCCGTCCAGCCAGGGGCCGGCGTCGCGGCCGAGCTCACCGGTGATGCCGTGCAGCAGGGCGACCACCACGGCGATTTTGGAGTCGAAGTAGAAGTAGAAGCTGGACCGAGAGATCTCAGCACCGGCGGCGAGCTCGTCGATCGTGATGTCGGCGAGCGGCTTGCGGGCGAGCAGGACCCGGGCGGTCTCCAGGATCGCCTGTTCACGACGGTCGCCCTTGCTGGGACCGCGACGCCGGCCGGGAAGTGTGCTCATCCGAACACGTTAACGCGCCGTCGACTTTTTCGACGTACTGTCGAGAAGCAACGACGACTTGTTGGGAGATCCGATGAAAGAGATCCGCCTCGCCGCCCGTCCCGTCGGCTGGCCTACCGCCGAGACCTTCGAGATCGCCGAGACGCCGGTGCCCGAGCCCGGTCCCGGTCAGGTGCTGATCCGCAACGTCTACATGTCCGTCGACCCCTACATGCGGGGCCGGATGAACGACGTGAAGTCCTACATGCCGCCCTTCGCCGTGGGCGAGCCGCTCGACGGCGGCGCGATCGGCGAGGTGGTCACCTCACACGCGGAGAACGTCCCGGTCGGCTCCTACGTTGTGCACAGCCTGGGCTGGCGGGAATACTCGGTGGCCGACGCCGCGCGGGTGCGGGTGGTGGACCCGGCCGCCGCGCCGACGCTCTCGGCGTACCTCGGCCTGCTCGGCATGACCGGCCTCACCGCGTATGTCGGTCTGCTGGACATCGCCCAGTTCAAGGAAGGTGACACGGTCTTCGTGTCCGGCGCCGCCGGCGCGGTCGGCAGCGTGGTGGGGCAGATCGCCCGGCTCCGCGGCGCGAAGCGGGTCATCGGCAGCGCCGGCTCCGCCGAGAAGACCCGCCACCTGATCGACGACCTGGGCTTCGACGCCGCCTTCAACTACAAGGACGCGCCGGTCCGCGACCAGTTGCGCGCGGCCGCTCCGGACGGTGTCGACGTCTACTTCGACAACGTCGGCGGCGACCACCTCGAAGCCGCGATCAGCACGCTGAACAAGTTCGGCCGGATCGCGATGTGCGGGGCGATCGCCCAGTACAACGATGTCGCCCCGCCGGCCGCGCCGCGTAACCTGGCCTCGGCCATCGGCAAGGAGATCAACCTGCGCGGCTTCCTGGTCGGCAACCACTCGCACCGGATGCCCGATTTCGTGGCCGAGGTGGGCGGCTGGCTGCGCTCCGGCCGGATCACCGCCCGGGAGACGATCGTGGATGGTCTGGAGAACGCTCCGGAGGCGTTCCTCGGCCTGCTTCGCGGCGACAACACCGGCAAAATGGTGGTCAAGCTCGGTTGACCGGCGGTTCAGGGAGGCCCGGCGTCCTTTTGTGACAGGTCGTCGGGTATCTCCAGGAACTGAACGGTAATTCAGTAGCTCTAGCGATCGGACCGGATACGGAACGTATGGGTGGTCGCACTCGTCCGTACGGGTGAGGTCACTGACGGAAAGCAGACACTAGCGTTCCCGTGTGGCGAATCGGTTCCAACTCTGGGGACAAGCGGGCTGGGCAAGCGCCGAAGTGGTCGGCGAGACGCACTACGCGAAAGCGATACGTGCGCTCTTCGGCAACGACTTCGACCCGCGCGGGACCGACATAACCGTACCCGTCCAGCTCATCCCCGACCGCAACAATCGGCACGACCGCAACGCCGTCGGCGTCTGGTCGGGAAACAGCCTGCTCGGCCACCTGCCACGGCCCGAGGCGGCGCGGTATGTCCAGGTTCTCACCACGCTCACCAGCCGTGACCTGATCCCCGAGGTCAGCGCCCGGATCACCGGCCGTGAGTGGGGCGCCGCCGACGGCCGTCCGGCCGCCTTCGACGGCTCCATCCGGCTCGACCTCGCCGAGCCGCACATGCTCGTCCCCGCCAACGCTCCTCCGTTCCAGGATCACCGCCTCCTGCCGTCCGGCTCGGCCGTGCAGGTCGTCGGCCAGCAGCAGTACCTCGAAGCGCTGATCCCGCTGCTGCGGCCGGAGGGGGAGTGCTGGGCGTACGTCACCCTGCACGAGATGGCCGACCACATGGTCGAGGTGCGCCTCGGCGACGCCCGCGTCGGCGACCTCAGTCCCAAGATGAGCGGCGAGTTGCTCCCGACCCTGCGCCACCTGGCCGAGCAGGGCCTGGTGACCGCGGCCCGGGCCATCGTCCGGGGGGACAGCGGCAAGAGCGAGCTGATGCTCTACGTGGCCCGCGCCCAGGACCTGCCGGAGATCTGGCAGGGCGCGGCGAAGCGTCCGGCGGCCGGCCCGGCCGCGGGCCGCGGCGCGGCGAGCGTCCCGAGCTCCGGCGTGGCCGCCACGGGACCGGTCACGCCGGGCTCCCACCCCGTTCCCGGTGCGGTCCCGGCCGCTCCCGCCTCGGCCGTCCCCGGCCTGAGCGGGTCCGGCGGCATGATGTCCGGTGGGCCGGCCGGAAGCGGCGGACTGGTGCCGAACTGGGTCACCGCCGGCGAATCCCTGCCCAGCTGGGCCTCGCCGCCCTCGACGATGCCGGCGGTCGCGCCGCCGCCGGCCACGCCGCTCCCTCCCCGGTCGCCGGTCACGCCGGTCTCTCCGCCGCCGGTCACGCCGGTCTCCCCGCCGCCCGGACAGGGGATGGGGTGGGCCGCCGGCAGCGGTGCGACGACCAGCATGTCCGCGTCCCGGTTCGAGCCGCCCGCCACCACGGTTGTCCCGCAGCGCGAGGGGCCGGGCCCGCTGGTCGCCGACCCGCCGGCCGCCGCCGCGCCGGTCAGTCCCGCGCCCGGTGACCGGAGCGGCTTCTCGATCGCCGAGACCACGGTCATCCCGGCGCTGGCCGCTGTGGTGAAGGCGCGCTCCGGGGCGACCGCCGGGAACTCGCCGGTCTCGCCGGCCCCGTCGGGCGCCGGGCCGCACGCCCCCATCCCGCCGGCGCCCACCGGCGTCAAGTTCGTGGTTCCGGCCGGGTGGCCGACCCCGCCGGCGGGCTGGTACCCGCCGGCCGGCTGGCGGCCCGACCCGGCGTGGCCGCAGGCTCCGGCCGGATGGCAGTGGTGGGTCCCGACCTGGGACTGACACGTTCCCGCGCAGACTGCCGCGGCTCGGTAATCCGCCCGAACGGGCCTTCAGGGACTCATTCGGGCGGATTCGCTGGCTTTCCTGGGCGGATATGTCGGATTAACCCGGAAAAACGGCACGGCGACCCACCTCGCCTTGCTGGAATGGGCGCATGCGGTGGGATGATGCTGACGGGTTGACCGGGCGGCCGGACGCACGCGTCCGCGGAGTGCTCGAATCCTGGCGTGCCGGTCTGCTCGACCTCACCGCCTCCAACCCGCTCATCCACGTGGATCCGTGGGGGCCCGGCGTGGTGACGATCGACAACCCGTCGCCGCGCAGCGTCCTGGAGGCGCTGCAACAGGGCCGGGACTGCGGGTTCCTCGGCGTCGAGGAACAGGCCGAGGGCCCACGCCCGCGCACCACGAGCGCGTTCCAGACGCACATGACCGACGCCGAGATGGATGCCACGCTGCGGGCCCTGCGCCGCACCGACCACCGCGACCAGCTCGAGTACGGCATCTCCGCGCTCTACCTGGCGGTCGGCACACTGCACTGGGACGACGGCGAGCACGAGTACGCCAGCCCGATCCTGCTGCTGCCGGTCGACCTGGTCGACTCCGACCCACTCGACTACCCGCGGCTGCGCGCCCGGCCCGACGACCCGCTGGTCAACCCGGCCCTCTCGGTGCGTCTCAAGCAGCACGGCGTCGAACTGCCCGCGGTGGAGAGTCTGACCGGCCTGGACGTCACCGTCTTCTGGGCGCGGCTGGACGCCGCGATCGGCGAGCACACCGAGTGGCGCACCGACGAGGCGATCCTGCTGTCCCGGTTCACCGTGCACCGCGAGGTCGTCTACCACGATCTGGTCGACAACGAGCGGCAGATCCTCGCCCATCCGGTGGTCCGGGCCCTGGCCACCGAGGCCCGGTCCCAGATCGACGCGTTCAAGTTCGAGCCGGTCCCGGCCCGCCGCATCGACGACGTGGCCTCGCCGGACGACATCCCGCTGGTCCTGGACGCCGACGCGGGCCAGCGGGCGTGCGTGGCGGCCGCGCTGGCCGGGCGCAGTTTCGTGATGCGCGGCGCGCCCGGCACCGGCAAGTCACAGACCGTCGCCAACATGATCGCCGCCCTGATCTTCACCGGGAAGCGGGTGCTGCTGGTCTCCGAGAAGGCGGCGTCGCTGGACGTGGTCAAGGACCGCCTCGCCCAGGCCGGACTCGACGACTACCTGCTCGAACTGCACAGCGACTCGACGGGGCGGGACCACGTGGCGGCCACCCTCGCGGCCGCCCTGGACTTCATCCCGCTGCCACCGCCGGGCCTGTCCACGGACGAACGGCAGGAGCTGCGCGAGCACCGGGAACGGCTCAACGCGTACGCCGAGGCGATGAACGAGGTGCGCGAGCCACTCGGCCACCGCCTCCACGACGTGCTCGGCATGTGCGCCCAGATGACCGACGTGCCGGCCGCGCCGGTGCCGTCGGTCCTGCCGGTCCCGCTCACCACCCAGTCCCTGCAGAAGGTGCGCGACGCCGCCGAGCGCCTCGGCCGGGCCTGGCGCCCGGCGGTGCGCGGCGACGACTTCCTGTGGCGCGACGTCGTCGACCGCAACCACCTCGACGCACGCCTGCAGCAGGCCCGGACCGCCCTGGAACACCTCGCCGAGGCGGCCTCCACCGACCCGCTCGCCGCCGCGTTCCGCACCCGCCACCTGGCCGACGCGATCGCGCTGACCACGCTCATCGGGCACGCGTCCCGCCGCCCGCCGGAGGCCGCCGACGAGTGGCTCACCCTGGACAGCCTGGAACCGGTGGCCCGCGCCGCCGAGGGCCTGCTGCGTCACCTCAAGGCGTTGCACCACGCCGAGGAGGCGGTCCGGAGCCGGGCCGGCGTCAGCTGGTCGGCACTGCCCACCCCGGCGAAACTGCCGACCGTGCCCAGCCTGGCGCACCTCGACCCGCCGCCGGTCGAGCTGCTGCCGCTCACCGCCGCGCAGGCCCGCGGCCTGGCCCGCCGGTTCGCCGACGAGTCCGACCGGCTCGAACAGCACCAGCACAGCCTGGACCGGGTCACCGCCCGGCTGGGCCTGCCGAACGTGGTGGCGTTCTCCGACCTCGGCCGGGTCTCCTCCGTCGTCGACCTGCTGACGCGGCCGGACAAGCCGGAGGCGGCCTGGTTCGACTCCGCCGGGATGACCGCCGCGCACACCGCCTCCCGGGTGCTCCAGCGGGCCGTCGACGTGGTGAAGACCGCCGAGGCGAAGGCGCGTGAGCACTTCAACGACGCGGCGCTGTCCCACCCGGTGGACGAGCTGGCCGAGCGGTTCGCCACGGTCCACAAGGGGCTGCGCAAGCTGCGGGCGCCGTACCGGCGGGACAAGAAGGAGGCCGCCGAGATCGCTCGGCCGGACGTGAAGCGCAAGCAGGCGGTGGCCAACCTCGCCGCCGCCGCCAACTGGAAGAAGGCGCTGGAGGAACTGGACCAGGCCGAGCGCCAGTACGCGCGGATCCTAGGTCGCCACTGGCAGCGCCTCGACACCGACTTCGAGGCCATCCGCAACGCCCTCAGCACCGCCGAGGAGGTGATGCGGGTGACGCCGCCGGAGGCTCTGCCCGCCGTCATCGAACGGGTCAGCGCGGCCACCCCGAACAGCGCGATCATCCGGATCGTCTCCGAGGCCCGCAAGGAGTTCGACCGCTGGACCATGGCGCTGCGGCCCGCGCCCGAACCGGCGCCGCGTCCCCAGTTGGCGGCCGGCCCGATCCACGACGCGGTCACCTGGCTGCGGGCGCACGTCGAACCGCTCACCGCGACGGGCGACCTGACCCATGCCTACAGCGTGGCCGCTGGACGGGACTTCACCCTCGCCGAGTCGGCCGCGATCGGCCTGCTCCGGGAGAGCGCGGCCGACGCCGCCTCGGCCCTGGCGGCCAACGCCGGCGAGTACGCCAAGGTGCTCGGCGACGCCTACCGTGGCAACCAGACCGACGTGGAGGCGCTGGCCACCGCGATGGCCTGGACCTCGGAGGCCCGCCGCATCCGGGTCGGCGTCGACACCGCCCTCACCGCCGAACAGGTCGAGGCGCTGCGCCGGTCCCGCCCCACCGACACCCTGCCCGCCCGGGTGGCGGAGTGGCAGGCCGCCCGGGACTGGATCCTGCGCGCCTTCGCACCCCGCCGGCACGCCTCGCTGGCCACGGCCCTCGACGACTTCGAGCACGCCGGTGAGCTGATCCAGGCGCTGCTGGAGGACGCCGGGGGCCAGCAGGAGTGGTTCGAGTACCAGGCGGCCCGCGGCGTCCTCGCCGAGCACGGGCTGGACGCCGTGGTCGACTTCTGCGCCCGCGAGGACCTGCCGGTCGAACAGATCCTGCCGGTGCTCGGCCGGGCCCTCTTCCAGTCCTGGGCGGACACCGTGATCCGCGAGGACAACCGGCTCCCACCGCTCGACGCGGCGGCCCGGGACCGGCTGGTCAGCGAGTTCCGGCTCTGGGACGCCCGGCTCCAGCGGGCCGCGGCCGCCGACGTGATGAACGCCGTCGACGAGATGCAGCCCACCGGCACCGCCGCCGCCGAGGCCGCTCTGCTCCGGGCGTCCGCCGCCCAGCAGGGCCGGCGCCTGCCGGTGCAGGATCTGATCAGCCAGACCCGGCACGCCACCCTCGCGGTCAAGCCGTGCTTCCTGACCGTGCCCGCCGACGTCAGCCGGCTCGTCCCGGCCGACCTCACCTTCGACGTCGTGATCATCGACGAGGCGTCCCGGGTCCCGATCGCGGACGCGATCACCTGTGTCTACCGTGGCGCCTCGTTCGTGGTGGTCGGCGACGACCGGCAGCTCACCGCCCTGCCGACACCCGGCGACGAGCGGTCCATCCTGGATCTGGCGATCAGCTGCGAGGCTTTCCCGGTCCTCGACCTGAGCACCCATTACCGCAGCCGGCACGAGTCCCTGATCGCCTTCGCCAACCACACCTTCTACCAGGGCCGGCTCAGCACCTTCCCGCCCGTGGGACCGGCCGGGCCGGACGCCGGGGTGCAGCTCTTCCCGTCCGCCCCCGAACACGGTGACGCCGGGCTCGCCGAACTGGTCGCCGGGCGGGTCGCTCACCACTTCGTCACCCGCCCCGACCTCAGCCTCGGCGTGATCGCCAGCACGCCGGACCTGGCCGGGCGGATCGAGGCGGCGGTCGCCGACATGGTGGTGCCACCGGAGGACGACCGGCTGCGCGGGTTCTTCGTCAAGGACCTGGAGACCGTGCAGGGCGACGAACGCGACGTGGTGCTGCTGGCCATCGGTGAGAACCTCGGCGGGCTGGTCGGGCCGGACGGCTGGCGGCGGCTCAACGTCGCCACCACCCGGGCCAGCCGCCGGATCGAGGTCATCTCGACGGTTCGCGGCCAGGATCTGCCGGAGACCGACGAACTGCGCCCGCTCGCCGGCTATCTCGACTACGCGACCCGCGGCGAGGCCGCCCTCGCCCTGGACGACCCGGGGCCCGACGTGCAGACCCCGTTCGAGGACTCGGTCCGCGACGTCATCCGGTCCTGGGGCTACCGGGTGCGTACCCGGGTCGGCACCGGCGCCTTCCGGATCGACCTGGCGGTGCGCCGCTCGGCCCGGCGCAACGCGCCGTACGCCCTCGGCATCGAGTGCGACGGCACCACCTACGACTCGGCGCCGGCCGCCCGCGACCGGGACCGGCTGCGCGAACAGGTGCTGGAGAGCCTCGGCTGGAAGCTGCACCGGATCTGGGGCACCGCCTGGTACCTCGACCGCGAGCACGAGGAGCAGCGGCTGCGCGCCGCGCTCGAGGAGGTGTTCGCCGGCTTCCCGCCGGAGGAGCGGGCCGCCGCGCTGGACGGCTCCGCGGTTCCCGCGGCGCCGACCGCCGCGCCCGAGACGATCGAGGAGCGCGAGCCGGTCACCCTCGTCCCGACCCATGCGGGGTACGCGGCCGCGGAGCCGACCGAGATCGCGGAGCACCTCGAGGACCCGGGGTACGCCGAGGTTCCGGAACCCGCCGAGGCCATGGAGCCGGAGTACGCCGAGGATCCGCGGTACGCCGAGCCCGAGCCCGTCGAGACCGCCCAGCTCGTGGCGGACGCCGAGGTCGTCGAGGACGCGCAGATCGTGGCGGACGCCGAGGTCGTCGAGACCGTGGAAGCGGAGGACGCCGGTGACGGGTTCGCCGCCGAGGTCGACGAGTTCGCCCCGGTCGACGGGCTCGGCGATCCCGAGGACGAGGCGGTTCTCGACGAGGAGCAGACCGACGCCTACCTGGCCGGAGTCGCCGACATGGAAGGGCATGTCGCCGAACGGTGGAGCGAGGTCCCGCAGGAGTGGACCGAGGAGTACCGCTCGGGCGTACCCCATGAGGTCGATCGTGAAGAGGCGGCGCCGGCCGCCGCCGGGATGCCGCCGCTCGCGCCGGAGGAGGCCGACGGCGACTCGCGGGTTCGGCCGGCGGTCTTCGAGCGGATCTCCCGGGCCGAGGACGAGGAGCGGCCGCGGGTCGCGCCGGCGGTCTTCGAAACGGTGAGCCGGGCCGAGTTCGCCGTGGAGGACGAGGGGCCGCGGGTCGCGCCCGCGGTGTTCGAGAGGGTGAGCCGCGACGGCGGGCCGGCCAGGCAGTTCAGTGAGCCGCAGGTCCGCCGGCCCACCTTCGAGCACCTGAGCAGGGCGGATGTGGCCCGGGCCGAGGCGGAGCGGGCGGAGGCGGCCCGGATCGAGGCCGCGCGGGCCGCGGACGCCGCGACCGCGGAGGCGGCCCGCGCCGCCGTCGCCCGTGTCGAGGCGGCCCATGCGGCCGAGGCGGCGCTGGCCGACGCGGCCCTCGTCGAGGCGGTCACCCACGCCGAACCGGGGTCCGCCGAAGGGCTGCCGCTGGCCGAGCCGGTGTTCGTGTCCCCGGACTTCACCATCGCGGAGTCCTCGCCGGCCCCGCGCCGGAGCACCCGGGCGAAGCCCGTCAAGACCGCGCCGGCGAGGAAGGCCGCACCGGTCAAGGCGGCCGAGGTCCACGCCGGACACGGTCCGGAGGAGTGGGCGCAGCCGTACCGGAAGGCCAAGCTCGCCGCGCTCCCGGCCGGGGCGACCGTCACCGACCCGGAGAGCGCCAAGCGGATCGCGGAGGCGGTCCGCCGGATCGCCGCGGTGGAGGGACCGGTGCACATCAGCATCGCCCTGCAGCGGATGCGCGAGGGCTGGGGGCTCACCCGGATCACCAAGCAGGCCCGTGACGCCATCGACGCCGTGATCGAAGGGCAGGCCGCGAAGGGCGACGTGACCTGGGCGGACGAGTTCCTCGGCGACCCCGGCCAACTGGTGCCGACGGTCCGTCTCCGCGCCGACGGGGTGGCCCGCAAGGCCGACCAGATCGCCGACGCCGAACTGCGGGTCGCGCTGGAGCACCTGGTGCTCGATGCCGGGGCGATCGAGGTGGACGGGCTGCTCGCCGCGACCGGGCGGTTGTACGGCTGGGCCGCCCGGCGCTCCCCCGAACTGGACGCCCGGCTCACCGCCCTGGCCACTGAACTGGTCGCCGAGGGCCGGCTGACCCGGCGGGCGGACGGGCTCAGCGCCGCGCACGACCTGCCCGACCCGCTCTCGCTGCCACGTCACGAGGCGACCCGGGCGCCGGCCAAGGCGGCGAGCGCGGCGAGGCGCAAGGCGCGAACCTGAACCACGCGAGGCGCACGGCCGGTACTCCCGGCCGTGCGCCGGACGCCACCGTGTCGTCGGCCCCGGTTCATCCGTGTTCCCTAAGGTGCGGCCACATGCGAAAGATCGTCTACAGCGGATCGCTGGCGCTGGTCCTCACCCTGACGCTGGCCGGCGCGGCCCGGGCCGGCGGCCACGCCCACGTCACCACGCCGACCCTGACCGCGTTCGCCTCCCTTCCGGCCGCCACCTTCGTGCCCGGCAGCGAGCCGTCCGGGAGCCTCGTCACCGGCAACACCAACGGGTTCCCGGTGCCCTTCGCCGACCAGCCGGTCCAGGGCTTCTCCGGTATCGCGAACAACGGCGACGGCAGCTTCGACGTGCTCTCCGACAACGGGTACGGCAACCAGGCCAACTCGGCCGACTTCCTGCTGCGCGTCCAGCGGCTCGCGCCCGCGAAGGCCGGCGGCACCGTGGACGTCGTCGGCGGCCTCAACCTGACCGACCCGGCCGGCCACGTGCCGTGGAGGCTGACCCGCGACGACCGGGCCCTGACCGGCGCCGACTTCGACGTCGAGTCGATCGTCAAGGCCGACGACGGCACCTATTGGATCGGCGACGAGTTCGGGCCGTACCTGCTGCACTTCGACCGAGCCGGGCGTCTGCTCGCCGCGCCCGTCCCGCTCGACAAAGTGACCGCCCCGGAGACCGCCGCCCGCACCGGCGCCACCGCCACCCTGGGCGGCAGCAAGGGCTTCGAGGGCCTCGCCGAGTCGCCCGACGGCCGGTACCTCTACGCGCTGCTGGAAGGCTCGGTCGCCGGTGACACCGCCGGGGACCTGCGGCTCAACGAGTTCGACACCCGCAGCGGCAGGTACACCGGCAAGACGTACGTCTACCGGCTCGGCGCCGCCGGCCTGGCCATCGGCGACGCCATCGCGATCGACGGGAACCGCTTCCTGATCATCGAGCGGGACGGCGGCCAGGGCGCCACGGCCGTCGTCAAGCGCCTCTACATCGCCGACAAGCGCGACCGCGACCACGACGGCCTGCTCGACAAGACCCTGCTCGTCGATCTGATGAACATCGCCAACCCGCGCCGTCTCGGCGGCTTCGGCACCACGTTCACCTTCCCGTTCCAGACCATCGAGGACGTCGTCATCCTCGATGACAAGACGGTCGCGGTGCTGAACGACAACAACTTCCCGTTCTCCAGCGGCCGCACCGCCGGAGTCGCCGACAACAATGAGTGGATCACTATTGCGCTGCCGGCGTCGCTGCACCCCGACAAGCGCATCTTTCCAGCTCAGGGCCGGTAGGCAAACGATTCCTTAATGGCGGGTAAACGCCCGGGCGCGCGGTCACTCCCATTGCGGCGGTGAATTACCGTGACGGCGTGCCCGCAGTTTTCCTCCGGCGCACGACGCCGGAGCGCCTCCGATTGTTGGCCGCGCTCACCACGGGCGCGGCCGTCGTCCTGCTGATCGCCCTCACCCTCGTGATGACCGGTGTGCGGGAGCAGGTCCGCCTGATCGGCGAGGAGGCGGCGCCGCAGGCCGCCACCTCCGCCGACCTCTACTTCGCACTCAGCGACCTCGACGCCCAGGTCACCCGCATCCTGCTGGCCGGGGACAGCGACGAGCTCGCCGGCAGCCGCATCGACGCGCTCGGCGCCTATCGGGAGCGCGGTTACCAGGTCGACCAGGACCTGCAACGCTCTCTGACCACCGGCACCGGCGAGACGGAACGGGCGATCGTGCTGCGCCTGATGGACGGGCTCACCGTCTACCGGCAACGGGTCGGCCAGGCTCTGACCGCGTCGGCCTCCACCCCGGACACGCTCGGCTACTACACGCAGGCCACCAACCACCTGCACCTGCGGCTGCTGCCGGACGCGCGGGAACTGCGGGAGAAGAGCATCGAGCGCCTCGACGACGCGTACGCCGAGAAGGCCGCCACCGAAACGACCGGGATGACCGTCGCCGTGCTTCTCGGCGGCGCGCTGCTGGCGCTGCTGATCCTCCTGCAGGTGTGGATGGCCCACCGCTTCCGCCGCACCCTGAACCCGGCGCTGGCCATCGCCACCGTCCTCAGTGTGCTGCTCCTGGTCTCCGCGACGGTCGTTCTGCAGTCGCAGTCACGGCTGCTCTCCGACGGCCGGGACGACGGCCTCGGCCCCTACCTGGCCCTCTCCGAGCTGCGTGCCCTCGGCTACGACGCGGCCGCCGACACCGGCCGCTATGTGATCAGCGCCAATCTCTCCTACTACCGGGACGACTTCACCGCGAAGTCGGCCTGCCTGTCGGGTGAGGTCGCCTGCCGGGCCACCGCGCCCGCACCCACCACCGGAAACCCGCACGGCGGCGGCGAGACGGTCACCACCGCCGCGTCCGCCCGCGGCGGCCTGCCCCGCCTGGCCGGTTCCGTCGTGGTCGGCCGCTGGACCGCCTACCGGACCGTCCACGAGCGGATCCTCGCCCTGGCCGACGCCGGGCAGACAGCCGAGGCGGTGCGCCTGCTCACCGGCATCCGGCGCGGCGACGCGGCGTTCGACTTCGCCTACTTCGACGCCTCCGTCGCCGACGCCACCGGGGCGCGTGAGCGGGAGTTCGACCGGGCGCTGCGCGCCGCGGAGATCACCCTGACCGGCTGGGCCTTCCTGCCCGGCGTGGTTCTCACGGTGGTCCTCGCCCTCATTCCCTTCGGTGTACGCAAGCGCCTGGCCGAATACCGATGACCGGCCGGGTGCGCCGGGAAAGGACCGTCGATATGAGGCTGCGTGCCGTCGCTGTCGTGGCGTCGCTGGTGCTGGCGGGCTGTGAGGCGCCCGCCGCCACCGAGCCGCCGATCTCCTGCGCCGCGGGCGTTGCCGCCGGTCAGGGCTCCTCCGCGCAGACCAACGCGGTCAACGCCTGGATCAAGGCCTACCAGATCGCCTGTCCGGACGCCGCGATCGAGTACACCGGGTCCGGCTCCGGCGCGGGGGTTCGCGCCTTCCTGACCGGGACCGGTGACTTCGCCGGCACCGACACCCCGCTGAACGCCGCCGACCAGCAGCGCGCCGACGAGCGCTGTGGCGCCGGCCCGGCCGTGCACCTGCCACTGGTGATCGGCCCGATCGCGCTCGCCTACAACGTCGCCGGCCTCGACGGCCTGCGGCTGACGCCGCCGAACATCGCCAAGATCTTCAGCGGCCGGATCACCGTCTGGAACGACCCGGCCATCGCCGGCGACAACACGGGTACGGCCCTGCCGGCCACGAAGATCCGGATCGTGCACCGTTCCGACAGTTCGGGCACCACCGACAACTTCCTCCGCTACCTCACCGCCGCGGCCCCGTCGGACTGGACGAACGGCGCCAGCGGCGAATGGCCCCTCCCCGGCGGCATCGGGCAGCGCGGCAGTCACCGGGTGGCCGCCGCGATCGCCCGCACCGACGGCGCGATCGGTTATGTCGAGTCGTCGTACGCCCGGGTCATCGATCTGCCCACCGCCCGGGTCGGCACCCCGGACGGTGGGTTCACCCTGCCCACCGACCATGCGGCCGCCCGGACCATCGCCGCGGCCCGGGTGACCGGCTCCGAGGGCGATCTACGCCTGGAGGTCGACCCCGCGGTCGCGCCGGGGGACGCCTATCCGATCGTCCAGGTGACCTATGAGCTGGTGTGCCGCACCGCGGTTCCGGAGACGGCCCGCAGTTTCCTCGCCTACGCGGCGGGCGTTGCCGGCCAGGAGGCCGCCGAGCGGGCCGGCTACGCGCCTTTGCCGGACACGCTCCGCGACCAGGTGGCCCGGTCCATCGCCACCCTCCGGTGATGCCGGGTCCCGCCGCACGGCGAAGCCGGTCCGCCGCCGTCGGGGCATTCGCGGGGCTCCGTCGTCGTGGGGGCATTCGTGTCCGGGCACGGAGGAACGCGCGGCCGGCACGTACGGCGTCGGGCGCCGGCCGGATCAGATCCGCCGGCGCCCGGTCGCGCCGGGGCGGTGCGTTACCGGCGGGGGTTGCCGTAGTAGGCGCCCGGGCCGTGCTTGCGCTTGAAGTGGCGCTCCTGCAGGTGCTGCGGGGTGGCGGCGTTCGGGTTGAGCGCCAGCGTCTTGATCGCCATCTCGGCGACCGCCTCGAGGATGATGCCGTGCTCGACCGACTTCAGCGGGGTCGCGCCCCAGGTGAACGGGCCGTGGTTGGCGACCAGCGCGGCGGGCATCCCGGCGGCGGCCGCGTCGTCGCCGATCCGCTCGATGACGACGCGGCCGGTGTTCAGCTCGTAGTCGGTGGCGCACTCCTCGGGGGTGAGGCCGCGCGTCACCGGGACCGGCCCGTCGAACGTGTCCGCGTGCGTGGTGCCGAGCACCGGCACGTCCCGGTCGGCTTGCGCGAAGGCGACGGCGTTGGTGGAGTGCGTGTGGGTGACCCCGCCGATCGAGGGCCAGGCCAGGTAGAAGGCGCGGTGGCTCTCACTGTCCACCGACGGGCGCAGATCGCCGTCGAGCACCTTGCCGGTCTGCAGGTCGACGGGGACCAGGTGGTCCTCGGTCAGGTCGTCGTAGGCGACACCGGACGGCTTGATCACGTAGAGACCGGCCTCCCGGTCGACTCCACTGACGTTGCCCCAGGTCAGCTGGGCGAGCCCGGCCTTCGGGATCATCTGGTTGGCCATCAGCACGGCCCGGCGCAGGGCCGTCGAACCGTAAGTCACGTCGTCTTCTCCTCGACCGCCGGATGTTAGCGCTCACCATAGCGGAGCACATGCGTGATGACACAAGGTCGTAACGCCAGGGACTTGATCGTCGGGCCGAGTGTTAACGACAACACGGCGGGGGAGGTCTCGCGGTTCTGAGGCTACTCCGGTGACCGGTTGACCTGGGTGACGATGCGGACCATGTTGCGGATCCGGCCGCGGAGCCCGCCGGCCCGCACCGGCTCGGCGCGGGTGTTGGTGCTCCGCGCGACCGGTATACGTAGATTGCGGGGCACGTTCGGGGCCGCCGACCGTGGCCGCGGAACCCGGACGGCCGGGGTCGGCACGGCCCGCCAGGTGAAGTCGACCCCGCCGAGCGTGACCGTCTGGCCGGCGGCGCAGAGCCCGGAATGCCGGTCCCCGGCGGATTCCGCCGGCCCGTAGACGATCATGAGCCTGGTCTGGTCCGGGGACGTGTCGGCGGATTCCGCCGACGCGCCGGTGTCCACTGGTGTGCCGGCCCGATCCGCTGTGCCGGCCCCGCCTGGTGTGCCAACCCCGTTTGGTGTGTCGGCTAGATCTGCTGTGTCGGCTCGGCCTGGTGTGTCGGCCCGATCCGCTGTGCCGGCCCCGCCTGGTGTGTCAGCCCGGTCTGCCGGTGTGCCGGTCTGCGCGGTGGGTGTGCCGGTCCGCACGGCCCAGACCTCGCCGTAGCCGCGCAGCCCGGTGCCGCCGGCGGTCAGCAGCGAGGCCCGGCCCCGCAGCGGCACCACCAGCTCGCGGCCGGTGGCGTCACGGATGTGCAGGGTGCCGGAGAGCCTCGGCGTTCGGCGGCGGAACCACCCGCTCGCCCCGGACGCCAAGGGTCACCGCCTCTCGGTGACCGCGGCTCGCGGTGTGTCGTCGTTGAGCACCTCTCGGACTGTAGCGGCGTGCAGCGACTTCGCAACGGCTGGTCACCGATGCGGGTGAGTTTCCGATGGTCTGCCGGGACTTCAGGACACCGTCGATCTCCCGCACGGGCCGGGGCGGCGGCGCCGCTCCGGACCGGGTGTGGGCGCCGCTCCCGGAGCGAGGCCCGCGCCGGGAGGAGTTCCTGGGTGAACGAACAGGTCGGCGGCGGACCGGCGGGTCAACGGCGGGGTGGGCTGGCGCTCGCCCGGGGAGTCAGGCGAGGGGCGACCACCACGTCCTCCGGTGGGCTGTCCCCGTCGGGAACGGCCATGTGGCGCAGCAGCAGGGACAGCGCACGCCGTCCCAGCTCCGCGAAGTCCTGGTGGACGGTGGTCAGCGGGGGCAGGAAGAACCCGGAGTCGGGCATGTCGTCGAAGCCGGTGACGCTGACGTCGTCGGGCACCCGGCGGCCGGACTCATGCATGGCGCGGAGCACGCCGAGGGCGATGCGGTCGTTGGCGCAGAAGACGGCCGTCACCGACGGGTCCTCCGCGAGGCGGCGGCCCTGCTCGTACCCGGCGGCGGCGTCCCACCAGCCGGCGGTCACCGGAGGGACCACGGCGCCGGCCGCGTACAGGGTCTCCCGCCAGCCGTCCACCCGAGCTTGCGCCTCGGGCCAGTCGAGCGGGCCCGCCGCGTGGTGCACGGTGGCGTGCCCGAGGTCGAGGAGATGCCGGGTGGCCAGGCGTGCTCCGGCCGCGTTGTCCACCCGTACGGTCGGAAAACCGGCGCGGCCGTCGCCACCCACCGCGACGCACGGGATCCCGGCCGGCGCGTGGGTGAGCGCCGTGGTGACCGCCGGTTTCGGGGCGATCGCGATGATCCCGTCGACGCCGTGCTGGACGAGCCGGTCGACGGCTTCCAGCACCGGCCGGTGTGACAGGTCCCGGACGGTGGCGACGCTGACCAGGTATCCGGCGGCGCGGGCGGCGCTCTCGATGCCGTAGAGCATCGACTCGGGCCCGAAGAGGGTGGTCTCGAAACCGACGATGCCGAGGGTGTGCGACTCGCGGGTGGCGAGGGTGCGCGCCGCGAGGTTGCGCCGGTAGTTGAGCGATCTCATCGCGGCGAGCACCCGTTCCCGGGTCTCGGCGCGGACGTTGGGATGCTCGTTGATCACCCGGGACACGGTCTGGTGCGAGACGCCGGCCAGTTTGGCCACGTCACGCATGACGCTGCCGCGCTCCTTGCCCGATCTGGGCCGGGGAGCGGGCACGGGTGGGTCGATAGCCGGTTCAGTATCCGGCACCGGATCAGATGTCGCCATTGGACGATTCCTAGCAGCTTCGGGTCGATCACCACGGGTGAGGTGGACGTTCTTGCAACGGTTCTGAAACGTAGATCCGGATCCCTTGACGAGCGGGATGAGAACGGTAACACTCACGAAACGAAAGCTGTGACGGCGGTCGCAGAAGGACGCCGATCTCTGCGGGTTTGGGCTGGTAGCCCGAGTCGCTGCTTATTTTGTGAACGGTAACAGTTTCTGGAGGTTGTAGTGCGCAGGTCAATGTCTGTTGCGGTGTTGGGTGGCCTCCTGGCCGTGTCCACGCTCGCCGGTTGCGGTGGCGACAAGGAAGCCGGCTCCACGGGTGGCGGTGACGACAAGATCGTCCTCGGCTTCTCCCAGGTGGGTGCCGAGAGCGGGTGGCGTACCGCCAACACCGAGTCGATCAAGGCGTCCGCCAAGGCCGCCGGGATCGAGCTCAAGTTCTCCGACGCGCAGGGCAAGCAGGAGAACCAGATCAGCGACATCCGTGGCTTCATCACGCAGAAGGTGGACGTCATCGCCTTCTCGCCGGTGGTCACCTCCGGCTGGGACGCGGTGCTCAAGGAGGCCAAGGACGCCAACATCCCGGTGATCCTGACCGACCGCGCCGTCGACTCGCAGGACACGTCGCTGTACAAGTCCTTCATCGGCTCGGACTTCAAGGTCGAGGGCGAGAAGGCCGGTGAGTGGCTGGCCAAGGAGTACGAGGGCAAGACCGGTGACGTCAACATCGTCGAGCTGCAGGGCACCACGGGCTCGGCGCCGGCCATCGACCGGCAGACCGGCTTCGCCGAGAAGATCAAGGCGAACCCGAACCTGAAGGTCGTCAAGACGCAGACCGGTGACTTCAAGCGCGCCGACGGCAAGACGGTCATGGAGACCTTCCTGCAGTCCACCCCGAAGATCGACGTGCTCTACGCGCACAACGACGACATGGGTCTGGGCGCCATCGAGGCGATCGAGGCCGCCGGCAAGGTGCCCGGCAAGGACATCAAGATCATCACGGTTGACGCCGTCCGGGACGGTATGACGGCTCTCGCCGCGGGCAAGATCAACTTCATCGTCGAGTGCAGCCCGCTCCTCGGTGACCAGTTGATGGAGGTCGTCAAGAAGGTCAACAAGGGCGAGACGGTGGAGAAGCGGATCCTCACCAAGGAGGGCACCTTCACGCCGGAGCAGGCCAAGACCGAGCTCCCCAACCGCAAGTACTGATTGATTCGCCCGTAGGCCGCCCCGGCTCGACCCGGGGCGGCCTCCGGCGCGCGAAACGGAGCCAGAATGGGCGAGCAGCCTCCGGTCCTCGAGATGACCGGGATCCGAAAAGTCTTCCCCGGCGTCGTCGCCCTCGACGGTGTCGACTTCCGTTTGTTCCCGGGTGAGATTCACGCCCTGATGGGCGAGAACGGCGCCGGCAAGTCCACCCTGATCAAGACGCTGACCGGCGTCTACGAGATCGACGGTGGCGAGATCAAGCTCGGCGGCGCGCCGGTGCGGATCTCCGGGCCCCTGCAGGCCCAGCAGGCCGGGGTCAGCACGGTCTATCAAGAGGTCAACCTCTGCACCAACCTCTCGGTCGCGGAAAACATCTTCATCGGGCGCGAACCCCGCAAGTTCGGCAAGATCCAGTGGGGCAAGATGCGGCGGCGTGCCGCGGAGCTGCTCGCCCGGCTCGAACTGGACCTCGACGTGTCGGCGCCGCTGGACACCTACTCGCTGGCGATCCAGCAGATGGTGGCCATCGCGCGCGCGGTCGACATCGAGGCCCGTGTGCTGATCCTCGATGAGCCGACCTCCAGCCTCGACGCCTCCGAGGTCGAGCAGCTGTTCCGGGTCATGCGCCGGCTCAAGGAGTCCGGCGTGGCGATCCTGTTCGTCTCGCACTTCCTGGACCAGATCTACGAGATCTCCGACCGGCTCACGGTGCTGCGCAACGGCCAGTTGATCGGCGAGCACAAGATCGAGGAGCTCTCCCAGGTCCAGCTCGTCGAGAAGATGATCGGCAAGGAACTGGCCGCGCTGGAGGACCTGGAGGACAAGGCACAGAGCAACCGGGAGCGGGCTGCCGGGGCGCAGCCGGTCCTGGAGGCGAAGGGCCTCGGCCGGACCGGCGCCATCGCGCCGTACGACCTGACCATCCACGAGGGTGAGGTGGTCGGACTGGCCGGTCTGCTCGGTTCGGGCCGCACCGAACTGGCCCGGCTGCTCTTCGGCGCGGACAAGCCGGACCAGGGCGAGCTGAAGGTGGCCGGCAAGCCGGTCAACCTGCGCAGCCCGCAGGTCGCGATGAAGCACGGCATCGCCTTCTCCTCGGAGAACCGGCGGACCGAGGGCATCATCGGTGACCTGAGCGTCCGGGAGAACATCATCCTGGCCCTGCAGGCCTCGCGCGGCTGGACCCGGCCGATCCCGCGGAAGAAGCAGGACGAGATCGTCGACAAGTACATCAAGGCACTGCAGATCCGCCCGGCCGACCCGGAGCGCCCGGTCCGCAACCTGAGCGGCGGCAACCAGCAGAAGGTGCTGCTCGCTCGGTGGCTGATCACGGAACCCAAGCTGCTGATCATCGATGAGCCGACCCGTGGCATCGACGTCGGCGCGAAGGCGGAGATCCAGAAGCTGGTCGCCGAGCTGTCCGACGGCGGGATGGCGGTGCTGTTCGTCAGCGCCGAACTGGAAGAGGTCCTCCGGCTGAGCCACCAGATCCTGGTCCTCCGGGACCGGCGCCTGGTCGAGAAGCTGGAGAACACCGCAGACGTCGACGCCGACCGCATCATGCAGACCATCGCCAGCGGAGCAACCTCATGACCATCCTCAAGAACCGGCTGTTCTGGCCGTCGTTGATCCTGGCGATCCTGCTGGGCATCAACATGTTCACCTCCCAGCAGTTCCTCATGATCCAGGACGGCCACCTCTTCGGCACCCTGATCGACATCCTCCGCGGCAGCGCGCCGCTGATCCTGGTGGCGCTCGGCATGACGCTGGTCATCGCCACCGGCGGCATCGACCTGTCGGTGGGCTCGGTGATGGCCATCTCCGGCGCGGTCGCCTGCCTGCTCATCAGTGAGCTCGGTGATCAGAACAGCGTCGGCTCGGTGCTGCTGATCATCGGTATCGCGATCGGCGCCTCGCTCCTGCTGGGCCTGTGGAACGGCGTCCTGGTCGCGGCCGTCGGCATCCAGCCGATCATCGCGACGCTGATCCTGATGGTGGCCGGCCGCGGCGTGGCCCAGCTCATCACCGAGGGCCAGATCATCAACGTCCGGTCGGAGCCGTACGCCACACTCGGCTCCGGCTTCTTCCTGGCCGTACCGGTGGCCTTCCTGATCGCGGCGGCGGCGGTGGTGCTGACCATCCTGCTGACCCGGCGCACCGCACTCGGTCTGCTGCTGGAGTCGGTCGGCGGCAGCCCGACCGCCAGCCGGCTGGCCGGCATCGGCGCCCGGCGGATCACCATCATGGTGTACGTGGTGGCGGGTGGCCTGGCCGGACTGGCCGGCCTGATCTACAGCGCCAACATCAGGAGCGCGGACAGCATCTCGGCCGGCAGCCTCATCGAGCTCGACGCCATCCTGGCCGTCGTCATCGGTGGCACCGCCCTGATCGGTGGCCGGTTCTCCGTCGCCGGCACCGTGCTCGGCGCGATCCTGATCCAGACGCTGACGGTCACGGTCGTCGCCATCGACATCCGGCCGGAGGCGAACCTGTTGTTCAAGGCCGTCGTGGTGGTCGCGCTCTGCCTGTCCCAGTCGCCGGACTTCCGGGCGAAGGTCTTCGGGCGCTTCAAGTCGCGTCCCGCCGCGCGAGAGGTTGCAGCAGCATGACCACCATGGACATGACCCCCGTTGTCAAGGGCGGCGGCGGTCCGGAGCTCAACAAGCGGCGCCGGGTCTACAAGCCGAACACCAAGCACGTCCCGATTCTCGCCACCCTGTTGCTGCTCGTGATCATGTACAGCGCGGGCGCGGCGAACTACCGCAACTTCGACGACCCGAGCGTCATCGTCAACCTGTTCCGCGACAACGCGGTGCTCCTGGTGGTCGCGGTCGGCATGACCTTCGTGATCCTCACCGGTGGCATCGACCTGTCGGTGGGCGCGGTCATCTCGCTGACCACCACGCTGACCGCCACGCTCCTGCAGGGCGGCTGGCCTCCGCTCGTCGTGCTGCCGGCGGTGCTCCTGCTGGGCGCGCTGATCGGCGCGGGGCAGGGCGCGGTGATCCATTTCTTCAAGGTGGAGCCGTTCATCGCCACCCTGGCCGGGCTCTTCCTCGCCCGCGGTCTGGCGCTGTTCATCAACCAGCACTCGATCCCGATCCGGGACAAGGTCTGGACGGCCATCTCGGACTACCGGATCGAGCTGCCGATCGGCGAGGACGGTGTCGTCACCAAGCCGATCGCCATCGTGGCCGTGCTGGCCGTGCTGATCGCCGCCGCCGTGCTGGCCTGGACCCGGTTCGGCCGCAACGTCTACGCGATCGGCGGCAACGCCGACTCGGCGCTGCTGATGGGCCTGCCGGTCGGTCGCACCAAGATCGCCGTCTACACCATCAGCGGTTTCTGCGCGGCGCTCGGCGGCGTGCTGTTCAGCATCAACTCCACCTCCGGCTGGGCCCTGCAGGGCAACGGCCTGGAACTGGACGCGATCGCCGCCTGCGTCATCGGTGGCGTGCTGCTCACCGGCGGTTCCGGGTTCGTGTGGGGAACGCTGCTCGGGGTTCTGGTGTCCGGTCTGATCCGGACGATCATCAACTTCGACGGCGGCCTGAACTCGGCCTGGGCCCGGATCATCATCGGCGTGCTGCTCTTCGCCTTCATCGTGATGCAGCGGATCGTCACCAGAAAGGCTAAGTGACACGCATGTCGCAGTACACCATCGGCGTCGACTACGGGACGCTCTCCGGACGGGCCGTGGTCGTCCGGGTCGCCGACGGGGCCGAGCTCGGCTCCGCGGTGCACGAGTACAAGCACGCGGTCATCGAGCGGACCCTGCCGGCGACGGGTGAGACCCTGCCGCCGGACTGGGCCCTGCAGGACCCCGAGGACTATGTGGACGTGCTGCGGATCGCGGTGCCCGAGGCGATCGCGGCGGCGGGCATCGACCCGGCCGACGTGATCGGGATCGGCACCGACTTCACCGCCTGCACGGTTCTTCCGACGACGGCGGACGGGACACCGCTGTGCCGCCTCGACGACTTCAAGGGCCGGCGTCACGCGTACGTCAAACTCTGGAAGCACCACGCCGCCCAACCGCAAGCGGACCGCATCAACGATGTCGCGCAGCGGCGAGGCGAGTCGTGGCTGCCGCGGTTCGGCGGCAAGATCTCCTCGGAGTGGCAGTTCGCGAAGGCGTTGCAGCTGCTGGAGGAGGACCCGGAGGTCTGGGCCGCGACCGAGCGCTGGATCGAGGCCGCCGACTGGATCATCTGGCAGCTGTCCGGCAACGAGACGCGGAACGCCTGCACGGCCGGTTACAAGGGCATCTACCAGGACGGGCAGTATCCGAGCCGGGAGTTCCTGGCCGAGCTGAACCCGGCGTTCGCGGACTTCTGCGAGACCCGCCTGGAGCACCCGATCTCGCCGCTCGGCGGCCGGGCCGGCGGCCTGACCGCCGAGGCCGCCGCGTGGACCGGGCTGCCGGAGGGCATCGCGGTCGCGGTCGGCAACGTGGACGCCCACGTCACCAACGCCGCCGCGCAGGCTCTCGAACCCGGCCAGATGGTCGCGATCATGGGCACCTCGACCTGCCACATCATGAACGGGGCGGAACTGCGCGAGGTCCCCGGCATGTGCGGCGTCGTCGACGGCGGCGTGATCGACGGCCTGTACGGCTACGAGGCCGGCCAGAGCGGCGTCGGCGACATCTTCGGGTGGTACGTCGACACGCTCGGCGAGGGGCACAGCCACCAGAGCCTGACCGAGGAGGCCGCGAAGCAGCCGGCCGGCGCGCACGGCCTGGTCGCCCTCGACTGGCACAGCGGCAACCGCTCGACCCTGGTGGACCACCACCTGTCCGGCCTGATCGTGGGCCTGACCCTGGCGACCCGGCCGCACGAGATCTACCGGGCGCTGATCGAGGCCACCGCCTTCGGCGCCCGCAAGATCGTCGAGACGTTCGAGAAGGCCGGCGTGCCGGTCACCGAGTTCGTCGTGGCCGGCGGCCTGAAGCGCAACGACCTGGTGATGCGGATCTACGCCGACGTGCTGCGCCGGCCGATCAGCGTGGCGCCGTCCGAGCAGGCCCCCGCGGTCGGGTCGGCGATCCACGCGGCGGTCGCCGCGGGCGCGTACACGGACGTCCGTGCCGCGGCCCAGTCGATGGGCCGCATCGAACGCGGCGTCTACCAGCCGAACGAGGCCGACGCCGACGTGTACGACCGGCTCTACGCCGAGTACGACCGGCTGCACGAGCAGTTCGGCGTGATCGACAAGATGTCCCACCGCCTGCGTCGAATCCGTGACGCGGCCCGTACCACCCAGGAAGGCGCAGAATGAGCAACTCCGAAATCTGGTTCCTGACCGGCAGCCAGGGACTCTACGGCCCGGAGACTCTGGATCAGGTCGCCTCCCAGTCCCGCGAGATCGCCGCGAAGCTGGACGCGCAGCTCGACGCGGACGTGGTCTGGCAGCCGGTGCTGACCAGCGCCGAGCAGATCCTCGACATCTGCCGCCGGGCCTCGTCGACGCCGGGCGTGCTCGGCGTGATCACCTGGATGCACACGTTCTCGCCGGCCAAGATGTGGATCGCCGGCCTGGACGCGCTGCGTGCCCCGCTGCTGCACCTGCACACCCAGCACAACGTCGAACTGCCCTGGTCCGAGATCGACATGGACTTCATGAACCTCAACCAGGCCGCACACGGCGACCGGGAGTTCGGGTTCATCGAGACCCGCCTCGGGGTGCCGCGCAAGACGGTGGCCGGCCACGTCAGCAACCCGGCCGTGGTCGCCCGCATCGACACCTGGGTGAAGGCGGCCCGCGGCTACTCGGCGATGCGCACCCTCAAGCTGGCCCGGTTCGGCGACAACATGCGCGACGTCGCGGTCACCGAGGGCGACAAGGTCGAGGCTCAGCTGCGGTTCGGTGTCTCGGTCAACACGTACGGGGTGAACGACCTGGTCGCGGTGGTGGACCAGATCGGTGACGCCGAGATCGACAAGCTGGTCGAGGAGTACCAGGACACCTACGAGGTGGCCCCGGAGCTGCTCGGCGAGCGGCTGGAGTCGCTGCGTTACGGCGCCCGCATCGAGCTGGGCCTGCGGCAGTTCCTCACCGAGGGCGGCTTCCGGGCGTTCACCTCGAACTTCGAGGACTTGGGCGGGCTGCGCCAGCTGCCGGGCCTCGCGGTCCAGCGCCTGATGGCCGACGGTTACGGCTTCGGCGGCGAGGGCGACTGGAAGACGTCGGTCCTGGTGCACACGCTGAAGGCGATGGCTCCGGCCGGCGGCACGTCCTTCATGGAGGACTACACCTACGACCTGACCCCGGGCAACGAGGTCATCCTCGGCGCCCACATGCTCGAGGTGTGCCCGTCGATCGCCGCGTCCAAGCCGATGCTGGAGATCCACCCGCTCGGCATCGGCGGCCGTGAGGACCCGGTCCGCCTGGTCTTCGACGCCGCTCCCGGCAAGGCCGTGGTGCTCGGCCTGGCCGACCTGGGTGAGCGGTTCCGCCTGGTCGCCAACGAGATCGAGGTCGTTCCGCCGACCGCGCCGCTGCCGAAGCTGCCGGTCGCCCGGGCGGTCTGGAAGCCGGCCCCGTCGCTGTCCACGTCGGCCGAGTGCTGGCTGACCGCGGGCGGCCCGCACCACACCGTGCTGTCGTCGGCGGTCGGTGTGGAGGAGCTGGCCGACCTGGCCGAGATGATCGGCACCGAGCTTCTGGTGATCGACGAGGCGACCACGACCCGGTCGTTCGTCAAGGAGGTGCGCTGGAACCAGGCGTACCACCGCTTGGCCCGCGGTTTCGGCCGCTAGATCCGGTGTGAGGCAGCCTGACGGCGTTCTTCGACGAGGTCAGGCTGCCTCGACGGTCACCCAGTCGAGGTCGCCGGCGTAGTAGTCGCAGCCGACCTCGACCTGGTCGCAGTCCAGTTTGCCACCGATCGACACCGGCCACTGGTTGTCGATCGTCCCGGTCCAGCCCTCCCGCACGGCGGCCTGCCGGCCGTCGATGGACAGGAAGACCCCCTGGCGCAGCCGCACGCAGCGGACCACGTGCCAGACCCCATCATTGATCTTGTACGGCGCGATCAGCTCGATGGTTCCCTTGGAGCCGCGGTACGTGCAGGTCGCCCGGCCGTTCGGGATCTGCACCTTCCAGCTTCCGCCGGTGACCGTGGCCTGGCCCTTCTGGATGATGTTGCCGAACTTGTGGGTGGTTCGCAGGCGCATCGTCACCGCGAAGTCGCGCTCGCCGGGATCGAGGTCCGAGTGGTCGGCCACGCTGACCACATGGCCCGGCCGGGCGGGCGGAGTGTCCGGCTCCAGCCGTTCGAACCGGTAGCCGGACTCGTACCCGGTGGCCAGACCTGTACCGACCTCTCGGCCGATCTGTCCGTGGTGACCGCGCCCGCCGGCGTCGGTCATCCAGGTGCTTCCGGCGGTCTCGTTCATCGCCCAGACGGCCATGACGTGGGCGGACGCGGCGTGAGCGGGGACGGCGGCGCCGGTGAGCAGGCAGGTCAGCAGTGCGATGGCGGCCAGTGCGCGGCGGTGTCCCATGACTCGTCCTCCGGACGTCGGGGCAGTGAGTCGTTTGAGCTTAATGTGGTTCTTGTCTCATTTCTTATTAATGACCGGAATTCGAGCCCTCGCCTGCGGCCGTATCGGCTTGGTAGCATCCGCCGATCATGGCTCCGGCTCCCCCCCCCAGCAGTTCGGCCGGACGCCCTGCGCAAGCCTCACCCCTCAAGTAAGGATCGTGTCGAAGTGCTGCTCAATGGGACGAACAGTGATACTTCGGAGCATGCGGTGATCGCCCCCAACCCCGGCCTGCCGAACCAGGCGCTGCAGGTGCTGGCCCTCGCGCAGCGCACCGCCGAGGAGCACGTGGCGAGCGCCCAGCACCACGCGGACAAGATCCGTACGGACGCTCTGGCCGCGGCCGAGCAGATCGCGCGTGACGCCCAGGCCCACGCCGGCAACGTGCGCCGGGAAGCCGACCGGGTGCTGGCCGAGGCTCGCGCCGGCGCCGAGCAGACGGCCCGGGACGCCCAGTCCCGCGCCGAGGAGGCCCGGCGTACCGCGGAGAAGATCGTCGCCGACGCCCGCGCCCGGGCCGAGACGGTCAACGCCGACGCGGCCGCCGGCGCCGAACAGCTCAAGAACCAGGCGCAGCAGCGCTACGACGACGTGGTCGGCAGCCTCGGCGCCAAGCGCGAGGCCCTGCAGCAGCAGATCGAAGCCCTCGAACAGTTCGACCGCGAATACCGCGGCCGGCTCACCGCGTTCATGCAGAGCCAGCTGCGCGCCCTCTGGGTGGACGCGCCGCAGATGAACGAGTACGTCGAGGAGGAGCCGGTCGCCGAGGTCCTCGAGGCGGCCCCGGCCCAGCCGGCCCGGCACGCGCAGACCGCCGAGAAGAAGGACGCCGAGGAGCCGGACGAGGACGAGGACTAGCTCCTACACCGGGTGGACGCGCTTGCCGTCGATGTAGGTGAGCGCCACCCGGGTCTCGGCGATCTCCTCCGGCGGCGCGGCGAACGGGTCACGGTCGAGCACCACCAGATCGGCCCGGTTGCCCGGCCGGATCGTGCCGGTGTCGTCGAGCCGGTTCACCCACGCCGACCCGGCGGTGTACGCGGTCAGCGCCGTGGCCAGGTCCAGCCGCTGCTCCGGCAGGAACGGCTCGTCGTCCTCGCCGTGGTGGATCCGGTTCACCGCGACGTGGATCGCCTGGATGGGGTCCGGCGTGCTGACCGGCCAGTCGCTGCCGGCGGCCAGGTGCGCCCCGGCCCGCCACAGGTCGCCGAACGGGTACTGCCGGTCCACGAGAGCCGGGTCCAGGAACGGGATGGTCAGGTCGTCCATCTGCGGCTCGTGCGCCGCCCAGTACGCCTGCAGGTTCGCCGTCGCCCCCAGCCGCCGGAACCGCGGCACATCGTCCGGATGCACCACCTGCAGGTGGGCCAGGTGCGGCCGGGTGTCGCGGAAGCCGTTCGCCGCCCGGGCCGCCGCCACCGCGTCCAGCCCGTCGCGGACCGCCCGGTCGCCGAGCGCGTGGAAGTGCACCTGGAAACCGTGCCCGTCGAGTTCCGTGACATAGCCGGGCAGCCGCGCCGGGTCGATGAAGGACAGTCCCCGGTTGGTGGTCGCGCACCCGCACGCGTCCCGGTACGGCCTCGTCATCGCGGCGGTGAAGTTCTCCGCCACCCCGTCCAGCATCAGCTTCACACTGTCGCAGCGCAGCCGGCCCACGGTGAGCCGCTCCCGGTGCGCCAGCAGCTCCGGGATCTGCTCGGCGCCGCGGTCCCGGTCCCACCAGAGCGCGCCGACCACCGACGCGGTCAGCCACCCCTCGGACGCCGCGGCCAGGTAGGCGTCGGACACCTCCGGGTAGCCGTTGGTCGCACAGACCATGGCGTCCTGCCAGGCGGTGACGCCGAGCGAGTGCAGCAGCCGCTGGGCGCGCCGGAGCGCGGCGATCCGGTCGGCCGTGGTCACCTCCGGCAGCAGCGGCGTGACCAGCTCCATCGCGCCCTCCTGCAGCCCGCCCGCGGGAGTCCCGTCGGCCGCCCGGTCGATCCGGCCGTGCGCCGGGTCCGGGGTGTCCGCGGTGATCCCGGCCAGCTCCAGGGCACGGCTGTTCACCCAGGCGCCGTGGTGGTCGCGGTTCGCCAGGAACACCGGGCGGCCCGGGACGATCCGGTCCAGCAGCTCCTTGGCCGGCACCCCGCCGGGGAACGTCTCCATCGACCAGCCACCGCCCACGATCCACCCGTCGCCCGGGTGAGCCTCGGCATAGGCGGCGACCCGCCGCAGGTACTCGTCCAGATCGGTGGTCTCGGTCAGGTCGCACTGGTTCAGCTCGACGCCGCCCATCACGGCGTGCACGTGCGCGTCCTGGAAACCGGGCAGCAGCAGACGGCCGGCCAGATCGACCACCTCAGTGGACGGACCGGTCAGGTCACGCAGATCGTTGCCGGCCGCGAGGATCCGGCCGTCGCGGACCGCCACCGAGGTGGCCGGGCCGCCGCCGGCGGTGAACACCGGCCCCCCGGTGAAGAGAAGGTCAGCGTAGGGACGAGCCATCAGCGGCTCCGATCTGTGCGCGCGGTTCGACTACTCATTCAATCGTGCGGTGTCTGGATGCCCGCAAGGGGCGCAACTATGGTTGGCGGATGGCGTCGACCCTTGTCGATCTAGAACACGCGCCGTACCGGAACGAGGGGTTCTGCGCCGCCCTGGAGCTGGCCGTCGCCGCCGCCCGCGAACTCGGTCCGGTCCCCGGCGCGCGCGACGCCGGCCTCGACGAGCGGGTCCAGCGCCAGGCGATCCTGCGGCTGCGCTCCGGCGCCACCGCCAACCCGGGGCTGCTGCCGCTGCTGGCCGAGGGCCGGTTCGCCGCCCTGGGCGCGGCCGTGCCGGGCGCCGACGAGGTGAGCCGGGCGCTCGCCGTACCCGATCTGTTCCTGCTGACCGCACCGCCCGGCACGACACGCACCATGGCCGTGGTGGAGATCGTGCGCTCCGCCGCGGAACGCGGCGAGCGGGTGCTTCTCACCGCCCCGGCGACGCCCGCCGTCGAGGTGCTCCTGGCCCGCCTGCCGGCCGGCGCCACGGTGCTGCGCCTGGACGCCGGCGCCGACCACGCCGGAGCGGGTCCCGGCAGCCTGGCCGCCGCGGCGGCGGGCGTCCAGCAGCGCATCCTGGCTCGTTCGCAGTCCGCCGTCCACGCTCTCGATCCCTGGCTCGGCGAACCGTCCCCGGCGATGGGCTGGCTGCGCCGGCTGACCACCGCGCTGGCCGAGGCGGCCGAGGCCCGCGAGCGCGCCGACCGGGCCGCCGCGCACCACGACGCGGCCGCGCGGGCGGCACGGAACCGGCTCGGCGCCCCGTTGCGCGAGCGCGCCCTCTTGCTGGAGGCCGCCGGGCGTGCCGTCGCGCAGACCGCCGGGCAGGTCGACCTGCTCGCCGCGGCGATGCGGCGGGCCGAGGCCACCTGGCTCCGCCGGTGGCAGATCAACGGCCTGCGGCATCGGCTCGGCGAGGCGGTCCGGCTCGCCGCCGCCGCCCGCTCGGCGTCACACCAGGCCCATGCGGCGTACGACGAGAGCGCTCACCTTCTGACGCAAGAGGTGGAGCAGGACGCCACCGTGCGCGCGGCGGCCGACCGGGCCGCGTTCGCCGAGGTCGCCGCCGAGCGCGCGCTGGAGTCCGCGGAGCGCTCCGCGCACCACCTGACCAGGCTGCTCGACGGTGTCGCCGACGTGCCCGGCTGGACGGCCGACGCCGAGAGCCTGGCCGGCCTCGCCGGCCGCTGCCACGAACTCGAACCGGTGCTGCGTGGCCGGGCCGGGTTGCTGCGCGAGTGGCGCCAGCGGGCCGCCCGCCCGACTCGCCAGCTGCACGCCGAGTTGCTGCGATATGCCGACGTCGTCGCCACCACCTGTCTCGGTGCCGGCCGTCCTGAGCACGGCGACCTGGAATTCGATCTGCTCGTCATGGAGGACGCGTGTCAGGTGCCGGTCCCGGCGGCGCTCGTGCCGATGGTCCGGGCCCGCCGGGCGGTGCTGGTCGGTGAGAGCCGCCGTCCGCCGCTGCGCGACGCCGAGGTGGTCCGGGCCTGGCTGGCCGCACGCTGCCCGGCCGGCGCCGACGCGGGTGTGCTGTCGGGCCTGCTCACCGGCAGCGTGTTCGAGCGGGTCGAGGTCCTGGCGCCGGCCGGGAACCGGGCGGTGACCGGCTGGTGACCGAGGCCGCGCATCTGCCGTTACGGGAGGTCGTCCGGCGGGTGGGCGCCTTACCCGGGGTCCGGCCCCGGCGGTTCGTGCCGCTGTTGCTGCCGATGTGGGCGGTCGAGGTGGTGGCCACGGTCCGGGAAGCCCACGCGTACGACGTGTTCGACCGTTATCTGACCCGCGCGGTGGCCGAGGCCGGACTGTCCGGCGTCGGGGAACTGGCCGTGTTCTTCGGGGTGGAGCCGGTGCTGGTGGAGCGGGCGGCACGGTTCCTGGAGGGGATCGGCCACGTGCGCCGGGACGCGGGCACGATCACCCTGACCGCGCTGGGCCGCCGATCGATGGCGGACGGCCGCCGGTACCACCTGTCGCCGGGCCGGCGGCTGGCGCTGCGGTTCGACGGCGGCGCCGCCGAACCGGTCCCCTGGGCCCACGCCGTCCACGCGGTGTGGCTGGGCGAGCCGGCGCTGACCCTGCCGGACGGCACCGTCTTCGCGCCGGTCCCGGCTCGGGCGACGCTCGCGCCGGACGCGGTGCGCCACCTGCTGAGCCGGGCTGACGTGGCCGAGTTCACCGGGCCGGCGGTGCCGGTCGAGATCGAGCCGTCCGAGCCGCGGGCGGTGTGGCTGCCGGTCTACCTCGTCGAGTGCGAGGACGATCCGCTGGTCTTCGGGAAGGCCGTGGACGGGCCCGATCCATACCTTTTGCAGGTTTATCGACGTTGCGCTGGGGAATCGGATCTTAACCTTCCGCAGTGTGGGGACCGCCACGGTCCCTGACGGACCAGCATGGTCCATAACGGTCTACGGTGGTCGGCATGCCCCGTCCCACGAAGCAGCAGATCGACGACGAGATCCTCGACGCGGCGGCGCACCTGTTCGCCCGGCACGGATTCAAGGAGACGTCGATCCAGCGGATCGCGGACACGGTGGGCTACTCCAAGACCGGCCTGCTGCACCGTTTCCCCACCAAGGAGGCGCTGCAGGCGGCGGTGGTCGACCGGTGTGTGGAGCAGATCCGCGACACCGGCTCCGGCGTCGCCGCTCTCCCGGCCGGGCCGGAGCGTGACAGAGCCGTGCTCACCGCCATGGCACAGCTCGCCGTGGGCCAGCCCGGCGTCGTCGCGTTGCTGCTCTCCAGTCTGCTCAGCGAACCGGAGAGTGAGATCGGCCAAGCCCTCGATGTGATCGGGCAGGCCCTCGCCGACGCCTTCGGCGACGACCTGCACGCCGACACCACCCGGGAGCTGCGGATCACCGGGGCGCTCGGCGCGCTCGCGGTGGCCAGCGTCGCCCTGCGCGACCACCTCACGCCCGGGGCGACGGCCTGCCTCGTCGAGGTGGCCTACGACGCGCTCGGGCACCCGCGCCCGCGCTGAATCCGCTTCTCGCTGAACCCCGCTCTCCACCGAAACCCGCGACAAAGGGAATCCCTCATGGCAACGCTGCTGCATCGGCTCGGGCTGGCGTCAGTTCGGCACCGCATACTCGTCACGATCGCCTGGCTGGTGGCGCTCGTCGCCGTCGGGGTCGGCGCCGGCACCCTCTCCGGCGCCACCGCCAACACGTTCAGCATCCCCGGCCAGGAGTCGACCACCGCGCTGTCGCTGATGAAGGAGAGGTTCGGCGACGCCGCGGCGGGCGCCACCGTCCAGGTGGTGCTGGAAGCCCCGGCCGGTCAGAAGATCACCGACCCGGCGAACGCGGCGAAGGTCGCCGGCATCGTCGCCGACCTCGGCAAGCTGCCCGGCGCGGTCGACGCGAGCGACCCGCTCGACCCGAAGGCGCCGGCGGTCTCCCGGGACCAGGCGGCCGCCTACAGTTCGGTCACCTACCCGGTGCAGCCCTCCGAGGTCACCGACGAGCAGCGGGAGGCGATCACAGCGGCGATCGAGCGGGCCCGTTCCGGTGGCCTGACCGTCGAGGCCCGCGGTGAGGCACTGAGCAACCCGGCCGACATCGGCGGCGCCTCCGAGATCCTCGGCGTCGTGGTCGCCCTGATCGTGCTCGCCCTCACCTACGGCTCGCTGGTCGCCGCCGGCATGAACCTGCTGACCGCGATCGTCGGCGTCGGCATCGGCGCGGCCGGCATCGTCACCTTGACCGGCTTCGTCGACTTGCAGTCCACCACCCCGATCCTCGCGGTCATGCTCGGCCTCGCCGTCGGCATCGACTACGCGCTGTTCATCGTCACCCGGTTCCGGCACGAACTGCGCCGCGGCCTGCCGGTCGAGGCCGCCGCCGCGATGAGCGTCGGCACCGCCGGCGCGGCCGTCGTCACCGCCGGCCTCACCGTGGTCATCGCCCTGGCCGGCCTGTCGATCGTCGGCATCCCGTTCCTCAGCGAGATGGGCATCGCCGCCGCGGCCACCATCGTGATCGCCGTCGCAGTCGCGATCACCCTGGTGCCGGCCATCCTCGGGTTCATCGGCGTCCGCGCCCTGCCGCGCAAGCTGCGTGGCGTCCCGGCCTCGTCCGGCTTCACCGAGGGTCGCGGCTTCATCCGCGGTTGGGCGAACCTGGTCACCCAACAGCGCTGGCTCAGCCTGATCGTCGCGGTCGCGACGCTGGCCGTCATCGCCATCCCGTTCTTCTCGATGAAGACCACCCTTGCCCAGCGCGCCGCCGAGGGCACCACCCAGGCGCGGGCCCAGGCGATCATCGACAGCCGGTTCGGCCCCGGCATCAGCAGCCCGCTGCTCATCCTGATCGACGGCTCGAACTCGGCCGCCCACGCCACCGAGGTGCAGAAGCAGGTCGCCGCCCTGCCCGACGTCGCGATGGCCCTGCCCGCCACGCCGAACCAGGCCGGTTCCGCGGCCCTGATCACGATCATCCCGTCGTCCGGCCCCGAGGACCAGAAGACCGTCGACCTGGTGCACGCCATCCGTGACCAGGTCGCTGACGCCGCCGGCGCGCAGGTCTACGTCACCGGCAGCACCGCGGTCAGCATCGACGTGTCGCAGAAGCTCAACGACGCCCTCCCGGTCTACCTGGCCTTGGTCGTCGGACTCGCGTTCGTGCTGCTGGTGCTGGTCTTCCGGTCGCTGCTGGTGCCGGTGATCGGCGTGCTCGGCTTCCTGCTCACCATCGGCGCCGCCTTCGGCGCGACGGTCGCGGTCTTCCAGTGGGGCTGGGCCGCCGACGCCGTCAACGCCGGCTCCACCGGCCCGATCCTCAGCCTCGCGCCGATCATCATCGTCGGCATCCTGTTCGGCCTGGCGATGGACTACCAGGTCTTCCTGGTCTCCCGTATGCACGAGGCGCATGCCCACGGCGCCGCACCCCAGCAGGCCATCGTCACCGGTTTCCGGCAGGCCGCCCCGGTCGTCATCGCCGCGGCGACCATCATGTTCGCGGTGTTCGCCGCGTTCGTCCCCGAGGGCAACGACACCATCAAGCCGATCGCCTTCGCCCTCGCGGTCGGCATCGCCTTCGACGCCTTCATCGTCCGCATGATCGCGGTCCCGGCGGCGCTCGCCCTGCTCGGCCGTTCCGCCTGGTGGCTGCCGTCGTGGCTGCGCTGGCTCCCGGCACTCGACGTCGAGGGCGCCGCCCTCGAACGCCGCTCCCCGTCGCCCGGAGCCACCGCCCCGGTCCCCGACGACCAGCCCGTCCCCACCACCGTCTGACCCCACCCGCGAGCCGTACCTGACGCCCTTTCCCCATCCCGCCCGACCCGCGAGCCGTACCTGGCGCTCCTTCCTTTCCCGGATGAGGTGTGTCAGCTACGGCTCGCGGTCTTTCCGCCCCAGCCCGGCGGGGAGATACCGCCAAACCGCCGCTTCAGTACGGCTGACCGCCGACCAGCCGTTGCCTAGCCGCTTCAGGACGGGGCGGATTCCGGCATGCGCTACGGCTGGGGTCAGGCGGGGTTTGCCAGCCGTCGGCCAGTCGCCTCACGACCGGTTGATTCCGGGGCTGTGCTACGGCCGGGACGCGGCGGAGCCCGCCAGCCGTCGTCCAGCCACGCCACGCCACGCCACGCCACGCCACGCCACGCCACGCCACGCCACGCCACGGACAGTGGAGGTGGCGTTGTCCGAGGTCGACACCTGTTGCGGGTGTCGGCATTTCAGAGGGCATGTAGTTCCGATGAGGCGGTATCCCCTCGCGTGGCCGCATAGCTGGGAGGCGCTCGGGTGGCCAGCGGGCGGGGATGGTCATACCGCGTGTCTAGGGTCCTCTCATGGAGCAGGTGCGCGGGGGAAAGGCGTGGGACGAGGCCATGTCGGGGTGGCGGTCGGCCTTCGGGCCGGCTGAAGAGCTTCTACCGGAGCTGCGGGAAGAGCCGGAGGAGCGGGAGGAGCCGGAAGAGCCGGAGGAGCCGGAGGTGCCTGAGGAGCCGAAGGGGCGGGAGGTGCCTGAGGGCCTGGCGGGGCATCAGGGGCGGGAGAGGCGGGAGGGGCTGCTGCGGCTGGTGGGGCGGAGGGTTCGGGCGGGCTGGGGGATTTGGGAGCCAGGACGGCGGCTGTGGTTTCTGGGTGGGCCGCTTGTGCTCGTTCTCGACGACGGCACACAAGTGGAGATCGCCTGGCAGAAATGGGACGACCTGTCGATCACCTACGGCACCGTGGATCTGACGGTTCCGCCGGAGGTGGCCGGGCAGACGTGGGAGTGGCGTGCCCCGGGGCCGCTGCCGGTGGCGGCGATCGTCGGCCGGGCTATCACCGGGTTCGCGGTCGTCTCTGTGCCGTACTTCGCCGGCGACGTGGACCTGAGCGGGGACCTGCCGTTGGATCGAGTGGCCGGCTGGAGCGTGAACGGCCTGTGGATCGAATTCGGCGACGTGGGCCTGCAGGTCTACAACGGCTGCGACGACACCCGTTTCTCGTCGGGCACCGTGCTGAGAGGAAACGAGGGCGCGACGCGGGTGACAGCGTTGCGGTGACGGCGGTGACGGCGGTGACGGCGGTGACGGCGGTGACGGCGGTGACGGCCCGGTGGTCGCGGGTCGGTCGGGAGGGGTCGCTCGCCTCGCGGGGGATGCCCGGGTGCTTCTACTGGCCGTACGAGAGAGGGAAGCCCGGCCCGGGAACACCCGGACCGGGCCGCCGGCAGCAGGTCAGGCGGTCCACCTGATGTGGGGGTTGACCTTGCCGCCCCAGTCGAAGACGGCCATGTTGTCCCAGCCGTCGCCGGTGCCGTTGATGTTCGCCGGGTCCCAGCCGTTGCCCCTGATGGCGTACCAGGTGGGTTCCCAGTAGAAGACGCCGACGGCGCCGGCGTTGCGGGCCGTGTTCTGCACCCAGGTGAACTGCTGGGCCTGGCCGGCCGAGGTGGCCGGAATGCCGTCGCAGAGCACGGTGCCGGGGATGGAGTTCTTCTCGCTGTCGGCGTCGGCGGCGGTGAACTGGTAGGCCGTCTCCACGATGATCACCGGCTTGCCGTACCGGGTCCGCACGTCGGTGATCACGTTGTAGAGGTTGGCGAGCGTGCCGTGCCACATGCAGTAGTACGACAGCGCGGTGATGTCCCAGGTCACGCCGGCCGCTTTGATGCCGTCGTAGAACCAGCGGGCGTTGCTCATGCTGTCCGCGTCGGCGACGTGGATGATCACCTGGGTGGCGCTGTTGCAGGCCTTCGCCGCGTTGTGGCCCTGCTTGAGCAGCGCGGCGAGCGGGGCGAAGTTGCTGTTGACGACCTGCCCGCGGGGCCACAGCATGCCGGTGTTGATCTCGTTGCCGATCTGCACGCTGTCGGGGGTGAGGCCCGCCGACTTGAGGCTGGTGCAGACGTCGTACGTGTAGTTGTAGACCGCGGTCTGCAGTTGGGTGAGCGAGTACGAGGCCCACGCGGCCGGCGGGTACTGCTTGCCGGGGTCGGCCCAGGTGTCCGAGTAGTGGAAGTCGACCATGAGCTTGAGACCCTTGGCCTTGATCGCCCTCGCCTGCTGGAGGACCTTGGCCTTGTTGTTGTAGCCGCTGGCCGGGTTGTTCCAGACCCGCAGCCGGGCGTAGTTGACGCCGGCCGTCTTGAGGATGTCGTACGGGTCGGCCTGGGTCCCGGAAGCGTTGTAGTACTTGCCGCCGAGGTCGAGTGTGCGCTGCAGCGACGACACGTCGGCGCCGCGCATGGTGAGGGAGGCGGCCTGTGCGGGGGCGGGGGATGCCATCAGCGCGACCGCGAGGATCGCGGCCGAGAAGGCGGCTCGGAGGGACGGTTTCATGGCGCTCCTTCAGTGACGAGGAACGGTGTGGGGGATTTCCTCGCGGCGGGCCGCGAAGCCTCTAACGGCGCCAGCGGATGTACGGGTTGACGCGCCCGCCATCGTCGAAGGTCGCCATGTTCTCCCAGGCGTTGCCGGAGTTCTCGATGTCCTCGGTGTCCCACCCGTTGCCGTCGACGGCCGTCCAGGTGGGTTCCCAGTAGAAGACGCCGATCGCGCCGGCGGTCCGGGCGGTGTCCTGCACGGCGGTGAACGCCTGTGCCTGGCCCTGCCGCGTGGCGGGGATCCCGTCGCAGGGGGCGGCGGACAGCATGATGTTCTCGAGGTGGTCGTAGTTCTCGGTGGTGTACGGGTACGCCGTCTCCGCGATCACCACCGGCTTGCCGTAACGGGTCTTGACGTCACCGATGACCGTGGCGAGGTTGGCCAGCGAGCCGTGCCACATGCAGTAGTAGGACAGGGCGGTGATGTCCCACTTCGTGCCGGCCGCGGTGATCCCGGCGTAGAACCAGTGCGCCGCCTCGATGTTGCCGGCGAGCGCGGTGTGCACCATGACCTGGGTCTTCCGGCTGCACGCCTTGGTCGCGCCGTAACCGGCGTTCAGCAGTCTCGCCAGCGGCCCGAAGTCGCTGTTGGTCACGTGTCCGGTCGGCCACAGCATCCCGACGTTGATCTCGTTGCCGATCTGCACGCTGTCCGGTGTGGTGCCCTGCTTCTTCAGGCTGGCGCAGACGTCGTACGTGTAGTCGTAGACGTCCTTCTCGAGCTGGGCGAGCGAGTGCCCCTCCCACGCCTTCGGGATGAACTGCTTGCCCGGGTCGGCCCAGGTGTCCGAGTAGTGGAAGTCGATCAGCAGCTTCATGCCGCGCGCCTTGGCCGCCCGCGCCTGCTGCAGCACCTTCTCCTTGTTGGAGTAGCCGCTGGCCGGGTCGTTCCAGATGCGCAGCCGGACGTAGTTGACGCCGGCCTGTTCGAGGATGTCGTAGGGGTTGTCCCGGCGGCCGCGGGCGTCGTAGAACTTCTGGCCGAGTTCCTGGGACCGCTGCAGCGTCGACACGTCGGCGCCGCGCATGGTCAGGCCCTGGGGGCGGGCCTGGGCGGGGGCGGGGGAGAGGGTGACCGCGAGGACCGCGGCGACGAGGAGGGGCAGCTTTCTCATGACACTCCTTTGTGGTCTTCCGTGACAAAAGGGGCGCTCTGAAATGCGGGGGCCGGCCTTGATCAAGGGGGGTTATCAAGGCCGGTCCCTTCCGGGGGGCCGCATTCAAGCGGGGGAGCTGCCTCGCACGACGAGGCTGGTGGGCACGGTGATGGAGAGCGGGGTACGCCCGGCGATCACATCCGTGAGCAGCCGGACCATCTCGTCGCTGATCCGCTCCAGCGGGTGACGGACCGTGGTGAGCGGTGGTTCGGTGGTGGCCGCCAGCCCGGAGTCGTCGAAGCCGACGACCCGTACGTCGCCGGGCACCTCGCGCCCGGCCTCGCGCAGCACCGGAAGGGCGGCCGCGGCCATCGCGTCGGACGCGGCGAACACCGCGTCCACATCCGGCGCCCGGTCGAGCAGTGTGCGCATGCCGGCCGCGCCGCTCTCCCGGCTCCAGTCGCCGTGCACGACGTAGTCCGGGTCGACCGTGATCCCGGCGGCCGTCAGCGCGTCGGTGTAACCGCGTAGCCGGTACACCCCGCCGAAGGTGTCCTGCGGTCCGGTGATCGTGGCGATCCGCCGGCACCCCTGGGCGAGCAGGTGCTCCACCGCCGACCGGCCGCCGCCCCAGTCGTCGGCCGACACCGAGCTGATCGTGTCCTCGAAGCCGAGCACCTGCCCGCAGGCCACGATCGGCACCTCGGCCTGCACCAGCTGCCGCAGCAGCGGGTCGCCGGAGTGCGGCGACACCAGCAGCACCCCGTCGACGTGACCGCCGGAGAGGTACGCGACGGCCCGGCTCCGCTCCACCGGGGTCGACGCGATCATCAGGATCAGCGTCAGTTCCCGGTCGGAGAGCGCCTGCGCCACCCCGCGCAGCAGCACCGAGAAGTTCGGGTCCTCGAAGAGCAGGTGCTGCGGCTCGGTGAGCAGGAACGCGATCGAGCCGGACTTCCCGGTGGCCAGGGAGCGCGCGTGCGGGTTCGCGGTGTACCCGGTCCGGGAGATGGCGTCGCGGACCGCCTTGACGGATTCGGGGCTGACCCAGTCGCGGCCGTTGAGCACCCGGGAAACCGTCGCGTAGGACACCCCGGCCTCGCGAGCGACGTCGCGGATGGTGGGGCGTTTGCGCGACACGTTCGGGATCATAGCTACGCCTTCACGCCGCCGGCGGCCAGGTCGACCTGCCAGTAGCGCTGGAGTGTGAGGAACAGGGCGATCAGCGGGACGATCGACACCAGCGCGCCGGTGACCACCGCGGTGTACATCGACGGCTGGTTGGCGCCCTGGTTGAGCAGACCGTTCAGGCCGACCGTGATCGGATACAACCTATCGTTGCCGAGCATGATGTAGGGCAGCATGAAGTTGTTCCAGATCGCTACGAACTGGAACAGGAAGACGGTCACCAGACCGGTACGCATCATCGGCAGCACCACCGTGCCGAAGGTCCGCCAGTCGCCGGCGCCGTCGATCCGGGACGCCTCCAGGATCTCGGTGGGCACCGACGCGGCCGCGAAGATCCGGGCCAGATAGATGCCGTACGGGCTGATGAAGCTGGGCAGCAGCACCGCCCAGTAGGTGTTGGTCATGCCGACCTCGGCCAGCAGCAGGTACTGCGGGATGGCCAGGATGACGCCGGGCACCAGGACGCCGGCCAGGATCAGGTTGAAGACCAGGCTCTTGCCGCGGAACTCGAACTTGGCCAGGGCGTACCCGGCCATCGCCGAGATCAGCGTGGAGGCGGCCGCGCCCACCCCGGCGTAGAGGGCGGTGTTCGCCATCCACCGCCAGTAGAGCCCGTCGCGGTAGTTGTTCAGGTCGACGATGTTGTCCAGCAGGTGGGTGCTCGGCGCCAGGGTGAACGTCGAGAACAGCTCGCCGATGCTCTTCGACGAGGCGATGAGCACCCAGAGGACCGGGAGCAGGCAGTATGCGGCGCCCAGGAGCAGCAGGGTCGTGGCGAGGGGACTGCGCTTCTGAGCCGACAGAACAGACATGTCAGTCCTCCTGGTTGAAGGCCCGGCGCCCGACGAGCTTGAGGAAGCCGAAGGACAGGATGAACGTGGCGAGCGCGATGATCACCGAGGTGGCCGCGGCGGCGTAGATGTCGTTGCGGGTGAACGCGTCCCGGTAGACCTTCATCAGCGGCGTCCACGTCGTCGAGATGGTGTTGGCCAGCGGGCGCAGCGTCATCGGCTCGGCGAACACCTGCAGCGTGGCGATCAGTGAGAAGACGAAGGTCATCACCAGCGACGGCATCACGATCGGGATCTTGATGCGCCAGGCGATCGCGATCTCCGAGGCGCCGTCGATCCGGGCCGACTCGTAGAGGCTGGTCGGCACGGCCCGCAGCGCGGTGTAGATGACGATCATGTTGAAGCCGGTGCCGCCCCAGACCGCGATGTTCGCGACCGCCCACAGGGTGAGGTCGCTGGAGAGCAGGTTCGGCGCGGTGAAGCCGACAGCTTCGACGACGTCGGTGATCGGGCTGACCCGGGGCAGGTAGAGGAAGCCCCAGAGCAGCGACGCGACCACGGCCGGCACCGCGTACGGCAGGAAGATGGAGATGCGGGCGAACTTGCTGACCGCCTCACGGGTCCGGTTAGCGTCCAGCAGCAGGGCCATCAGCAGGGCGAGGCCGAGCATGGTGGGGACAACGATCAGGCCGTACGCGCCGACGCGTCCCACGCTCGGCAGGAAGTCCGGGTCGGACAGCGACCGGGCGTAGTTCTCCAGCCCGGCCCAGACCTCGGTGCGGGCCTTGGAGCCCAGCCCGAGGCCGCTGACCTGGACCTTGCGCAGGCTCAGGTAGCCGGCATAGAAGATCGGCGCGGCCAGGAACGCGGTGAACAGGATCAGGGCGGGAGCGAGGAAGGCGTACGGGGTTCCCGCGCGCCGTGCCGGCCGGCGGCGTGTCGCGGTCACGGGTGTGGCGGTCCTCCGGGGTGCGGCTGTGGTGCTGGGCTCGACTTCGGTGCTCTGCGACATCGCCGACTCTCCTTTCGAAGAAGCGCTCCGGGCGGGGACGGTCCGCCCGGAGACTCTTCTCATCCAGCGACGGTGAACCCGGCGTTCTTCAGGTCGTCGACGGTGGTCTTCTGGATGGTGGCGAGCGACTCGGTGAAGGCGGCCGCCTTCTTCGACTCGGCGGCCTTGCCGAAGGCGTCGTTGAACGCGCTGTAGGCGACGTTCACGTTCGGGCCGTAGGTGAACGGCGCCAGAGTCTTCGAGGCCTCGCCCGCGATGGTGTAGTAGTCCGGCTGGTCCGCGAAGAAGGAGGGCGGGCTGGTCAGAGCGCTGGTGGCGTCGTTGGCGGCCGGGTAGACGAAGGCCTCGGTAGCGAGCAGCCTCAGGGCCTCGGCGTCGCTGTTCAGCCAGGCCACGAATTGGGCGGCCTGCTTCTTGTGCTTCGACTGGGTCGTCACGCTGGTGGCCGAACCGCCCCAGGCGCCGGTCTTGGGTGCGGCGGCGTCCCACTGCGGCATGGGAGCGGCCTTCCACTTGCCCAAGGTGTCCTTCGCGGAGCCGTCCAGGACGCCCGGTGCCCACACGGCACTGACCCAGCCGACCTGCGTGCCGTCGTTGAGGGCGGCGTTCCACTCCGGGGTGTACATCGGCTTGTTGTCGACGACGCCCTTCTCGACCAGTCCACCCCAGTACGCCGCGACCTTCTGCGTGGCGGCGTCGTTGATGTCGACCGTCCAGGCGTCGCCCTTCACGCCCCACCAGGAGGCGCCGGCCTGCTGGGCGAGACCGGTGAACAGGCCCGCGTCGGTTGCCGAGAACGTGCCCAGGTACTGCTTCGGGTTCGCCTGGTGGATCTTCTCGGCGGCGGCCGCGTAGTCGTCCCAGGTCTTCGGGGCCCGCAGGCCATTCTGCTCGAAGACGTCGGAGCGGTAGAAGAACATCAGCGGGCCGGAGTCCTGCGGGACGCCGTAGACCGCCTCCGAGCCGAGGGTGACGCCGTTCCACGTACCGGCCGGGAATTTGCCCTTGACCGAGCCGACCTCGGCGGCGATGTCGGCCAGCGCGTCCGAGGAGACCAGGGTGGGGATCTTCTGGTACTCGGCCTGCATGATGTCCGGCGCGCCGGAACCCGCCTTGACCGCGGTCAGCAGCTTGGTGACGGCCGCGTCTCCGCCGTCCTGCTTGTTGACCGTGATCTGGATGTTCGGGTTCTTGGAGTTCCAGGCCGCGACGACCTTGTCCATGTTGGGGGTCCAGGACCAGTAGGTCAGCTCGACCTTCTCGGCGGGATCCGTAGCGCCCTTCGAGGAATCGGAGCTGCTGCTGCAGGCGGTGCCGGTGAACAAGGCCGCTGCGGTGAGAGCCGCCATCAACGGTGCGAATTTGGTCTTCATCGATCCTCCTTGATCGGCTTGGACGGGAACGCCGAAGCCGGGACGGACGCTGTGCCGGAAGCGTGTCGCTCAGCACAGCTCCTGTGACCGGTTACAGTGCTGGTGTTACGGCGTTGTGTCAAGCCCTTGCGTCTGACCCGTTACGCCTGTGTATCGTTCGGGCTCGCCGGCCTGTGACCGGTTACAGTCAAGTCGCAAGGAGCTGATCCATGTTGTGGCCCGAGCCGCTCTCCGTTCGCCACCAAGCCTGGGCGACTCCGCTGCGCCGGCCGCGGATGAGCAACGACGAGGACAAGCGGCCCGGCCTGTCGCTCACCAACCGCTACCTGAGCCGCGACGGCGTGCCGGTCATCCCGGTCTCCGGGGAACTGCATTACAGCCGGGTGCCCCGCGACCGGTGGGCCGAACGGCTGCGCCAGATGAAGGCCGGTGGCGTCACCGTGGTGGCCAGCTACGTCTTCTGGCTGCACCACTGTCCGGCACGGGGCGAGACCCGCTTCGACGGCAACCTCGACGTCGCCGCGTTCATCGACCTGGTCACCGAGACCGGCCTCGACATGGTGCTCAGGATCGGCCCGTGGTGCCACGGCGAGGCCCGTAACGGCGGCTTCCCCGACTGGGTGCAGCACGCCCCGGTCCGGCACCGCACCGACGACCCCGCGTATCTCGCGCTGGTCACCGAGTGGTTCGGGCAGATCGGCGCCGCCCTCGGTTCCTCCGGCGCGAAGCTGCTCGGCATCCAGCTGGAGAACGAGCTCTACGACCAGCCGCGGCACCTGGTCACGCTCAAGCGCCTGGCCCGCGAGGCCGGCATGGCCGCCCCCCTCTGGACCGCCACCGCCTGGGGCGGCGCCGACCTGCCGGCCGAGGAGGTCCTGCCCCTCTACGGCGGCTACGGCGACGGCTTCTGGGTCGACGCCGACGCACCGTGGGACCCGACCTTCCGGGACCACTACTTCTTCTCCCACGTCTGGGACGACCCGGGCATCGGCGCCGACGTGCGGCGTGCCCAGGCGATCGAGGCCGCCTCCGGTGGCCCGCGCACGCCGTCCGAGGAGTTCCCCGCAGCCACCTGCGAACTCGGCGGTGGCATGGCCACCGCGTACCACCGCCGCCCCCGCCCCGAGGCGCTCGACGTCGCCGCCATCGCCCACTGCAAGATCGGCAACGGCTCGGCCTGGCAGGGCTACTACATGTACGCCGGAGGCACCAACCCCGGCCCCGGCATGCAGGAGTCGCACGCGACCGGCTACCCCAACGACATCGCGCCTCTCGGCTACGACTTCCACGCTCCCGTCGGCGAGGCCGGCACACTCGCCCCCAGCCATGCCGAACTGCGCAGGCAGCACGCCTTCCTGTCCGCCTTCGGTCACCGGCTCGCGGAGATGCCGTCCAGCCTGCCCGACGTCCGCCCGGCCGGCGTCGAAGACTCCCAGACGCTCCGCTGGGCGCTGCGCGGCGACGGGGAGAGCGGCTTCCTCTTCATCTCCTGGCACCAGCCGCACGTCCCGTTGCCGGTCTGCCGTGACGTCCGCTTCCGGGTCTCCCTCGTCGGGCCCGTTGCCGCTTCGGCCGCTCCCGACGCTTCTTCCGGCGCTTCTGTCAGCGCCACCGCCGCCGCTGCTTCTGCCGCCGCTGCTTCCGCCGTTCGACCCGCCGTGATCGAGTTTCCCGCGCGGCCGATCGACATCCCGCCGGGGACCCTGGCCCGCTGGCCCCTCCACCTCACCGCCGGCGGCACCACCGTCACCTGGGCCACCGCCTCGGCTCTGACGCTGCTACCGGGAGACGTGCCCACCCTCGTCCTGGTGGCCGACCCCGGCATCGCCCCGGAACTCGCCGTGTCCGAAACCGTTCACGCCATCACGCCGGGCCTCACCCCTCTGCGCCTGGACGGCCTCGACGTGCTCGTCCTCCCCGCCGAGACGGCGGGTTCGCTGTGGGTCGCCGAGGACGGCGGCCGCCGCCTCTATCTCAGCGACGACGAGCTCCAGTGGGACGCCGCCGGTCAGCTCACCGTCAAAGCCTCGAAGACCGCGCGGGTACGGGTGTACGACCCGGCCGCTCGCACCTTCGCCGCCCTGGCCGTCCCCCAGCCGCAGGCCCCGGTCACCGAGCCGGTGACCGTCGAGCAGTTGCGTCCCGCCGCCGCCACGGTCCCGGTCAGCTACGGCAAACACGACGGCCGCCCGTCCGCCCCCAGCCCGGACGTCTTCGACGAACTGGCCGCCGTCTATCGTTTGCGCCTGCCCGGCTGGGCGGCCGACGAGTCCCGCGACCCGCTGCTGCGCATCCTCTGGGCCGGTGACGTCGGCGAACTCCGCATCGACGGCGACGCGGTCACCGACCGCTTCTGGGACGGCTCCGCCTGGTTGGTCAACCTGACCGACGCCGGTTACCGCGACGGAGCCCAGGTGACGCTGCACCTGCTGCCGATGGCCGCGGGTTCCCCGGTGTCCGTCCCCGACGACGCCCGCACCCGCCTGACCGCCACCGGCTCCCAGCTGTTGTCCCTGGACACGGTCGAGGTCATCGCCCGTACCACCGCCACGGTCACCCGCTGACCTGAGCGGGTGGTAGGGAGTGCGGCAGGAAAGGCCGCGCTCCCCGGGTGCCTACTCCGGGTGACGGCATTGTGCCGAGCTGAGGGACATCGACAGGATGGGATGGTGCCGAAGACTCTCAGCTACACGCAGGCAGTGCGAATCCTCGGAAGAGGACCGGGCGCCGAGTGGATGCGGCGGCTCAACGATCTGACCGGGGGAGTGCTGCTCGGTGCCACGACCACCCTGCCCGCCGTGTTGAGCTGGTTCGATGCTCATGCCGTGTTCGCAAAGCTGTCGCAGCAGCTCGCAGGGACGGTAGGGCAGCGGCTGACCGGAGCCCATCGCCTTGACCGTACCGAGCGAGTCGCCGCCGCCCATACGGTGATTGTGATCGCTGCATGGTTCGACGCACTCGGCGAGGCCGGTCTGCCCTTCGACACGACCACCGCTGAATTCACCTCCGGCGAACAGTTCCGGCTCGCCGGTTCGATGTCGATCGGCTCAGCGGCGGTGCGCGGGCGGGAGCTGGCTGGCACCGCGTTGCGGGCGAGTATCGATCTGCCCGAGCCGCATGGGCTTCAGAGCGAGCACCGTACGCGACTCCGCGCCACATATCGGCAGCTCTCCACATCGGCACGTGCGTTTCTGCGCGGCCTGGCCCTATGGGACGCGCTCGGCCCCGGCGAGGAGAGCCGGGTGGACCAGGTGCTGACGGATCTGCCGGAGATCGCCCTCGAGCGATACGAGCGAATGCTCATGGATCTCCGGTTGGAATGCCCCGAGGTCGACCTTTGGGCTCGAGGGTGGAGCGACACCGCGTTCGAGGAATCCGTCCGCGACCTACACGAATCCGTTCGTGACATGCGCGACCTGATGCGGCGCGTTGCGGGTTCAGCGGCTGGGGACGGCGTCCCGCTCGCCCTCTCCCAAGCCTATGCGGGCATGCTCGACCGTCCCATCGTCGGCTCCACGGAACGACCGACCCACCTGGACATGCCGACTCTGCGGGCGGCCTACCTGCCGTCGCTATTCCGGATCGCGGAGGCGGTGCCAGGCGAAGCGTCCGGCGAGGAGCAGTTTTGGACGGGCATGCCGGTTCGAGGGGACCTGCACGCCTTCCTCACCGGGTACCTCACCTCTCCCCGTGCGCAGGGCGCGCCGCTGGTGGTACTCGGCCATCCGGGCGCCGGGAAGTCAGTGCTCACCAAGGTGCTGGCGGCGGAATTGACCGAAGGAGGCTTCATCCCGGTCCGGGTGTCGCTGCGGGACGTGGACAGTTCTCTAGGGGTGCAACGCCAGATCGAACAGGCGATCCAGGACGCTACCGGCGAGTCGGTGACCTGGCCTCGCCTGGCCGAGGCTGCGGTCGGTCGGCTCCCTGTGGTCATGCTGGACGGCTTTGACGAGTTGCTTCAGGCAACGGCGACCAGCCAGAGCGACTACCTTCATCGGGTCGCCGAATTCCAACAACGTGAGCGGGACCTGGGCCGCGCTGTTGCGGTGGTGGTCACCACCCGCACCAGCGTCGCCGGCCGTGCGGTGCCCCCACCCGACACCCTGCTGCTTCGGCTGGAGCCCTTTGACACCGACCGTGTTGCCGCCTGGCTCACCGTCTGGCATGCGACGAATGAGCACCGTTTGGCCGGGCGTGGACTTCGTGCACTTCCCGCCTCGGTCGCTCTCCGCTTCCCGGATCTGGCGGGGCAACCGTTGTTGCTGCTGCTGCTTGCCCTTTACGACGCCGATGCCAATGATTTGCAGAACACAGTGGAGCTGTCCTCGAGCGAACTCTACGAGCGCCTCCTTGCGGGTTTCGCCCGTCGCGAGGTTCGTAAGGCCGCACCGCACCTGTCCGCGTCGCAGTGCGAAGCCGAGGTGGAGGTCGAACTGCGCCGCCTCTCGATCGTGGCATTCGCCATGCTCAACCGCTCCGCCCAGTGGGTGACCGAGCGGGACCTGGAGCGTGATCTCACGGCGGTCTTCGGTCCGATGCCAGGCGCTGCCGTCGGCGGGATCGGCGCAGCCGGTCTGCTCCTCGGCCGGTTCTTCTTCGTGCATCGGGCGCAGGCTGTCCGGGGCACCGAGATCCTTGCGACGTACGAGTTCCTGCACGCCACTTTCGGCGAGTATCTCGTCGCGCGCTTCACCTGGCAGCTACTTGGGGAAGCAGTGGTCCACCGGTCCATCACGGCGTCCCCTGCCGGGAAACCCGATGGCGGGCTGCTGGCCGGTCTTCTGTCATTCGTGACGCTCGCGGTGCGATCCCCGATCCTGCGTTTCCTAGGCGAATTCGCGGCAGCTCTGCCCGATGGACAGCGGGTGGAGTGGGCAGCCGCGATCGTCGACATGTATCGGCGCAGCGAGTTCCTCGATTGGGGCAGCACGGCCGGCGACTATCGGCCGGTGCTTGTGCGGATGCCGGCTCGATACGCGGCCCATACCGCGAACCTGGTTCTGTTGGCCGCCCTGTTAACCGAGAACCTGCTGTTCAGTGAGATGGTGGGACGGGCGCGGGATGCCGGCCGTAGGCATTGGCACGATCAGGCTCTGCTCTGGCACTCGCAGTTAAGGGTCGACGGCTGGAATCTGCTCACCGATGTTCTCGCGGCCGATCAATGCTGGAACGAGTCCGGTGACAAGGACGTTCGTCTTCGGGTCGCCGTCGATGGATCGGCGGTCTCCGAGACCGACCATCGCTGGCTGTTCAGCCCGTCGGGTCAGGAATCCGGTGAGCCGTTCACCTTCGGCTACGCGCCCACGGCATACTGCAGACCGGTCAGGCTGCACGCCTGCGACGTGGACGGCGTCCTTCTGAGCACTCTGGAGCCGGTGCTCGAATCGCCGCTCGCCCCGGCCTTGCAGATGTTCGCCGGTCACCTGTCGGAGACGTGTCCGTCAGCTCTCCAAGCGCTGTTCCGAGTTTGGCTGATCCCGGTCCTGAGTCTGGATGCGGAAGCCGCCCGCGCTGCCTATCTGGACTGTGCCTCATTCCGGCCGGAGGAGTTCCCGACCTGGGACCGGAGGTCGTACACCGCCTATCTGACGCAGTTGCTCGCGGCGTTTCGCTCGGATCTTCGGGTCCCGGGTGCTGTTGTCCTGGAGGTGATGGACATGCTCTTCGCGAAGTCGCTCGTCGAGGAGCCCATGGTGGAGGCGATCGCCTCCACCGCCGCATCAGTCCTGCATCGCGGTGTACCCGAAACCCGGACGGCCGCTCGCCTCCGGCACATCGCCCGACTGGCCGAGAGGATCGACGCCGACGGGAAGGCAGTGTTCCCTCTGGAGGACGAGTAGCCGGAACCGTCTCCCCGACGGACACAGCCCGTTGGATAACGGAAGCGTCATCAGCGGGGGTGGACGTCGTTACAGCTAGGGATGTCGCATAGTACTGTCCGTTTCATGGGCGATGATCGATCTTCGGCCCGTGCTGCGCAACGCCTGGCCGAGGCGGAGTCCAGCGCGCCCGCCGTGCACTACGACGACGAGGAGCGTCCCGCCCGTGAGCTGGGCGGCCGGATCGGCGCGGCCGTCTCGATCGCCGCCTTCGCCGTCGCGCTGCTGGTGCTCTGGCAGGTGTTCCGGCCGCTGTCCGAGGGCAGTCAGTACTACCTGATCATCTTTCTGGCCGGCACGCTGCCGCTCGTCTTCCTCGCGTACCGATCAGGCTGGGGTGAGGGGCGCCAGGCGCCCACCGTGGCCGACTGGGTCCTGGCCGCCGCCGCCCTCGTGGTCTGCCTCTATCCGGTCGCTGGCGGTTACAACGCCTTCCTGAACCGTCAGGGCCTGCTCGAACCGGCCGACATCGCCTTCGGCGCGGTGCTGCTGATCCTGGTGGTCGAGGCGTGCCGGCGTACGACCGGGTGGGCGCTGCCGGTGGTCTGCCTGCTCTTCCTCGCCTACGGCTACTACGGCGGCCTGCTGCCGCAGAGCTGGCCGATCGCCCACTCCGGACTCGACTTCGCGCAGATCGTCGACGCCCTCTACAACTCGGGCAGCGGCTTCTACGGCACACCGCTGGACGTCGCGGCCACCTACATCGTGCTGTTCACCATCTACGGCGCGGTGCTCGACCTGTCCGGCGCGAGCCGGTTCTTCGTCGACCTCTCGGTCGCCGCCTTCCGGCGATCACGCAGCGCGGCGGGACGCACGGCGGTCGCCGCCGGGTTCCTTCTGGGCACGGTCTCCGGCTCCGGTACGGCGACCGCCGTCAGTGTCGGCGCGGTGACCTGGCCGATGCTGCGCCGCGCCGGATATCCCGCCGAACAGGCCGGTGGCATGCTGGCCGCGGCCGGGGTCGGCGCGATCCTCTCCCCGCCCACCCTGGGCGCGGCCGCGTTCATCGTGGCCGAATACCTGAACGTCTCCTACCTGACCGTCCTCGGCTGGGCGATGATCCCGACCGCCCTCTACTACCTCGGCATCCTGCTGGCCGTGGAGATCGACGTGCGGCGGTTCGGGGTCCGCGCGATCGACACCCCCGACACGAGCGCGTGGCGTCTGCTCGGGCGCTTCGGCTACCACTTCTCGTCGCTGATCGTCATCGTCGTGCTCCTCGCCCTGGGCGAGAGTGCCACCCGCTCGGTCGTCTACGCGACGATCCTGGCCGCCGCGCTGTCCTTCCTGGACTCCTCGGCCCGCCTGACCCCGCCGCGGATCTTCGCGGCGCTGGCCGCCGGGGTCCGTGGCGTCCTGCCGGTGGTCGCCGTCTGCGCCGCCGCCGGCGTCATCACCGCGACCACCACCAAGACCGGCCTCGGCGCGCAACTGGCGTCCCTGCTGGTGAACGGCGCGAAGGCGATCACCGACGAACCGGTCGCGGTGCTCGCGCTGACCGTGGTGCTGGCCGCGTTCGCGCTCGCCCTGCTCGGCCTGGCGGTCCCGGTCACGGCCAGCTTCATCATCGGCTGGGTGATCATCGGCCCGGCGTTGCTGACGCTCGGCGTCCCGGCGCCGGCGGCCGCCATGTTCGTCTTCTACTACTCGGTGCTGTCCGAGGTCACGCCACCGACCGCCCTGGCCGCGGTGGGCGCGAGCGCGATCACCGGCGGCCGCACCATCCCCACCATGTGGCAGGCGCTCAAGTACGCGCTGCCGGCCTTCCTCGCCCCGATCGCCTTCGTCCTCACCGACAACGGGGAATACCTGCTGGCCCGCGGGCCGGTGCTCGGCGTCCTCTGGACCACGGTCGTGGCCGCGCTCGCGGTGCTCGGCCTGGCGATCGCGACCGGTGGCTGGGTGCTCGGCGTCGGTCCGGCCGGGCCGGTGAGCCGGGTGCTCGCCGGGGCGGCCGGGCTGCTGCTGCTCTACCTGCAGCCGGTCGCCGTCGCCGCGGGCATCGCCACGCTGCTGGTGGCCGTACTCCTCGCGGCTGTGGGAAAGCGGCGATCGCCGGGGCCGGGCGCAGTGCCGAAGGCCGAAGCCCTGCCTCTCCCGGAAGGGACACCGACCCCCCAGTAAGTCGCCCTTGCACCATCACCTTCCGCGGAGGATAGGCATGAGACGAATACTGAGTTTGGCGCTGGTCAGCGCGCTCGCGGCAGCCACCGCGGCGTGCGGCGGCCGGCAGAACACCGCCAGCACCGACGCCGGCGGTTCGGTCACCTGCGAGGTCGCCCAGGCGGCCCGTGTCGGCATCGCGACGGGCAACGCCACGGGCGTGTACTTCGCCCTCGGCAACGCCTTCGCCGAGCAGGTCAACTCCACCGGCAAGAACGTCCAGGCCACCGCGTCGGAGACCGGCGCCTCGGTGCAGAACATCCAGCAACTGGTGGCCGGCACCTACGACGTGGCGTTCTCGCTGGCCGACACCGCCGCCGACGCGGTGAACGGCACCGGCAGCTTCACCGCGAAGCAGCCGGTGGCGGCCCTCACCCGGATCCACACCAACTACACGCAGGTGATCGTCCGCAAGGCGGCCGGCATCAAGGACGTCGCCGGGATGAAGGGCAAACGGGTCTCCACCGGTTCCCCGAAGTCCGGCACCGAGGTCATCGCCACCCGTGTCCTGGCGGCCGCCGGCCTCAAACCGGACACCGACGTCCAGGCGCAGAAACTCGACCTCACCAAGACCGTCGACGGGATCAAGGACGGCACCGTCGACGCCCTGTTCTGGTCCGGCGGCCTGCCCACGCCCGGCATCACCGACCTGCTCACCACCAGCGCGGACCAGGTCGAGTTCCTGGACATCACACCGCTGCTGCCGGAGATGCAGAAGATCAACGAGGTCTACCAGGAGGGCGTCATCCCGGCCGCCACCTACAAGACCCCGGCCGACGTGAAGACCATCGTGGTCCCGAACTTCCTGCTGGTTCGCGACAACCTGGACCCGAACGTCGCCTGCGTGCTGACCAAGGCCCTCTTCGACCGCAAGCCGCAACTGGAACAGGCCAACGCGGCGGCCAAGGAGATCAACCTGCAGACGGCGCGTAAGACCGGTCCGGTCGCCGTCCACCGGGGCGCCGCCAAGGCCCTGGACGACCTGGGCGCCCCGAAGTAACCGATGCCGGGGAGGCCGATCCGGCGGCCTCCCCGCCATCTTCTTGCGGCCTTCGTGCAACCTGTCAGGGTGTTCGGCTCGTGTTTAGCGGGACCGACAGGATGGGGGGCCGGCGTGAGCGAGCTTGCGAGTGAATCATTCGGCACAGTTTCGAACTCATGGCGACGCCGGAGCGCGGCGGAGGCGGCGCCATGAGCGATCGCGACATCGCGTTCGCCGAGTACTTCGCGGCACGGTCGTCCGCCATGCGGGCGACGGCGTTCCTGCTGTGCGGCGACTGGCATCGAGCCGAGGACCTGGTGCAGACCACGTTCACCAAGCTCTATCTGCGGTGGAACCGGGTGCAGCGGCACGAGGCGCTCGACCCGTACGTCCGCAAGGCTCTGGTCTCGTCCTTCATCGATGAGGGTCGGTGGGGCTGGTGGCGGCGCGAACAACCGCACGAGGGCCGGATCGAGCGAGCGGCGGAACCGGAGCTCTCCGACGACCGGGTGACGTTGATGCGCGCGCTGGCACAGGTGCCGCCGCGGCAGCGGGCCGTGCTGGTGCTGCGTTACTGGCAGGACCTCTCGGTGGAGGACACCGCGGCGGCGCTCGGCTGCTCGCCCGGGACCGTCAAGAGCCAGGCGGCGCGCGGCCTCGACACGTTGCGCACGCTGGTCGCTCATCCCGTCACGGCCGACTGAGGGGATCCGGAGACCATGGACGAGAACGAACTTCGCGCCGCACTGCGTACCACCATCATGCTGAACCCGGAGCCGCCGCCGATGGAGTCGCGGACGGCGATCGCCGCCGGCCGCCGCGCGGCGCGACGGCGCAATCTGCTGGCCTGCGGCGGGGCCGCGACCGCGATCCTCGCCATCACGGTCGCCGCGATCCCCGGACAGGGCTACTTCAACGACGGGGGTACGGGCATCGCACCGGCTGCCGGGCCGTCGGGCGCCGTCGAGCCGTTCCCGACCCGCACTCCGGCCCCGCTCGGGAGCGTCGAGGTGCCGCCGGTGACGCCGTCGGGCGAGAAGACCGAGCCGTCGTGGCCGGCCGAGGCCAGCGGGGACGCGACCGCCGACAGCGGCGACCACTTCGACAAGGGCAAGGCGCTGCTGGCCGAGTTGGTGAAGCTGGCGCCGGACGGCTACACCCTGCCGGAGGGTTCCGTGGCGGACGGGATCGAGCTCCGTTCGCACCAGGCGACCATCGAGGGCGACCACTGGGCGTACATGACGGCGATCGCGCTCCGCAAAGGTGAGCGCACCGGGCAACTCCTGGTCGAGACGCGCGAGCCGGGCAACGGGCTGCCGTCCGACGTGTGCGAGGTCGCGCGGGCGTTCTGGGGACGAGGCGGTGCGTGCGCGAAGCGGACCGTGGGCGGCGCCGAGGTCGGTGTCGTCAGCGGCCCGGACGAGGCGTGGTCGGCGTACCGGCACTCCGACGGCACCGTGGTCTACGTGATGCAGTCGAAGGCCACCAGCTATGGCGACGTCACCGGTTTCACACCGCTGGAGAAGCTGCCGCTGAGCACCGCCGAGCTGGCCGAACTGGCGACCTCCGAAGCCTTCCGTTAATCGATTGCCGGGTGGTGAAGCCCCGGCCTAGCCTCGACCTCAGTTGATCGGCCGCTGAAGGAGAACAGCCGTGTTCTGTCGTTATCGCATCCCGGACCGGTAGTGCGGCTGAGGCCGTCAGCGAGTTCTTCTCCGCGCCGCCCGTCCCTTCTCCGAAGGGGCGGGCGGCGCTGTATGTCCATCACCTTGTGGGCGCGCCGACGTGGGAGAGTCGGGCCCGGCTGTAAACCGGGTGCCTCAGCGCTGAGCAGGTTCGAATCCTGTCGCCCGCACTGCCCGTTCGCCCGTCACCAACCCCGGCCGCATGCCCGAGTGGTGAGGGAACCGCCTGCAGAACCACCTCGCCGACCTGATCCGCAACCACCGCCACGCGGCCCGTGAGGACCTGGGCCAGCCGGCCGGGCAAAATGCGGGCGTACGGGCGTACGGGCGTACGGGAGGATCCGCGTCCGCGGCGGAGTCGTGGGTTATTCCTGCTGGGATGCTGGTTCCCGCAGGAATGCGAGGACCGCCAGCACCCGCCGGTGACCTTCCTCAGCTGGGGAGAGCGCTAGCTTCGAGAAGACGTTGCCGATGTGCTTGGCGACGGAGGCGTCGGTGATGACGAGGGCGCGGGCTATCTCGGTGTTCGACCGGCCCTCCGCCATGAGGGCCAGGACCTCGTGCTCCCGTGCGGTCAGGCGTTGCAGAGGGTTGCGGCGGCGGTTGAGCATTTGCCGTACGACCTCGGGATCCATCACGGTACCGCCGGCGGCTACCCGCGCCACGGCGTCGGCGAACTCCGATACCTTGCCGATGCGGTCCTTCAACAGGTACCCCAAGCTCGCCGCGCCGGCTTCGAAGATCTCGGCGGCGTACGTCTGTTGTACGTATTGGCTCAGAACCAGCACGGGCAGCCCGGGATGGCGCTCGCGCAACCTGATCACCGCGCGGAGGCCCTCGTCGGTGAAGGTGGGCGGCATCCGAACATCGCTGATGACCAGGTCGGGGACGCTCTGCTCAACGCTGGTCACGAGGTGTTCGGCGTCACCGGCGGTCACGACCACGGTGTGACCGAACCGTTGCAGCAGGGCGACCAGTCCTTCGCGCAGCAGCACGGAATCCTCGGCGAGCGCTATCCGGAGGGAACGGTCGGCGGGCATGGTATCTCCATTCGAACAACGGTGGGACCACCGGGCGGACTCGACAACAGCAACCGGCCGTCGAACACCGCGATGCGATCAACGAGGCCGGACAGGCCCGATCCGCGGCTCGGATCCGCGCCGCCGACACCGTCATCGGACACCTCGATGACCAGGAGGCCGTCGACGAGAGACCCCCGGACGGTCGCCGAGCCGGCGCCCGCGTGCCGGGCCGCGTTCGCCAGCGCCTCGCACACCACGAAGTACGCGGTGGCCTCGATCGACGTGGTCAGCCGTCCGGGTAGTCGGATGTCGGCCTCGACCGGCAGCACCGACCGTCCGGCGAGATCCTCGATCGCGGCCGGCAAGCCGCGGCCGGTGAGGACTTCGGGGTGTACTCCACGGATGAGTTCCTGTAGCTCGGTGAGGGCGTCCGTGGCTTGTTGGTGCGCTGCGTCGAGGTGCCCGGCCATGGGGGAGTCGTCGGTGACGTCGAGGCGCGCCAGCCCGAGCGTCATCGTCAGGGCGACGAGCCGCTGCTGAGCGCCGTCGTGCAGGTCGCGTTCGATGCGCCGCCGTTCCGACTCGAACGCGTCGACCAGCCGTACCCGTGATCGGGACAGTTCGACGAGACGTTCACCCAGCTCGGCGTCTCGCGGCGCGAGTACCGTTCGGGTGATGGCCGCGCGCGCGTTCGCCCAGCCGGTGATCAGGTAGGCGTAGACCGACAGCACCAGGACAAACACCACCAGGCCGACCAGCACCGCCAGGACGGGAAAGACACGGGTGAAGTCGAGGGCGCCGTCGCTGATCGCGCTGGTCAGCCAGCGCGTCGGGAGAATGAGCAGCAGAGCTCCGAGCGCCGCGAGCGCGCCGTCCAGCCAGTACAGGCCGCACAGGCACACCACCGCGAAGCCGACCTCGCGCCAGGTGGCCTGTTTCCGGAGTCGGTCACGCAGTCGGCCGCTCCAGCTCACACCGGCAGGTTGCCGAGGAGGTTTCGGCAACGGGAGAGGGTCGATCAGACGGAGCCGCCACCGTTCGAACCTGCCCAGCAGCAGTCCGCTCGCCAGCAGCGAAACCGGCAAGATCACGACTAGGCCGGTCGCTTGGACCCACACCTGTTGCTTCCCGAGCAGGAAGGCGAACAGGAGCGGCAGGTACAGGGAGACCAGAGCACCACTGCCGACGACGGCGCCTAATGCGAGGTACGCCCAGGACCGCCACGGCCACGACGATCGCAGGAACCACGCGGGCCGCTGAGTCAGAGCCTGCTGGGCCGTACCGACGATCATGGGCCCGACCGTACCGCCCGGATCGGCCTCTGGCAGTAGAGCGTGGTCTACCAAGATCACACGACCCTGCGTTACTGTGCCCGAGCCGGCTTACCGGTTGCCTGGTGGGATGCCAGTCATCGACCCTCCAGCCCCGGCTCGCCGACTCGATCCATCGGCGGACCCGGTCCCCCGACCACACCGGAACAACCGGCACCATGCTGTCGGAATCCGCCTGCGATTGCTCCGCAAGCTGACGCTGGCGGGTCTGGCTCTCTGCGCCGCCTACGCGTTCTCCTGGCACTACCACTTCTTCGACATGAAGATCTACCTCGGCGCGCTGAGCTGGTGGGCCGACGGGCGTGACCTGTACACGTACGCGGCACCGGAGTCCGGGTTGGGCTTCACCTATCCCCCCATCGCCGCGATCATGCTGACGCCCCTCGCCGGATGGACGGCGGAGGCTGCCGGATGGTTCCTTCTTCTCGGCGGCGTCGCGGCGCTCGCGCTGGTCCTGCCCAGCCTGCTTCGCCCCCTCATGGTGCGGTACGGATGGCGACGCCGATACGTGGTCGCGGCGGCCCTGCCGTTGGCTCTGTGTACCGAGCCGGTTCGGCAAACGCTCGGCATGGGGCAGGTCAATCTCCTTCTGTTCGCTCTCGTTGTCGCCGACCTGATGGCATTGCGCCGGCAGACGACGGCGCCCCAGCGCGGCCGGATGACGCGCCGCGGCTTCTCGCTCCTTCGCCGGCCCACTCTCACCGGCTGGCACAGGTTCTGGCGCGGTGGGGAATGGGCGGGCATCGGCATCGGCATCGCTGCGGCAGTCAAACTGACTCCCGCCCTGTTCATCGTCTACCTGGTCCTGACCCGGCAGTGGCGGGCCGCTGGTACCGCTGTGGTCAGTGGAGGTGCCGCGACCGTGACCGGATTCGTCATCGCCCCGGACGAGTCGCTGCGGTACTTCGGCAGCGTGCTGTGGGACACCGGCCGCGTGGGCAATGCGGACACGACAGCGAACCAGTCACTCGGCGGCCTGCTCGCGCGTCTCCACGACACCGTTGACCCACCCCTGCTGCCCTGGCTTCTCTGCGCGCTGACGATCCTCGCCGTGGGGCTGACCAGAGCACACCGGGCACACACCGCGGGCGACGAACTCGTCGCATTCACGCTGGTCGGCCTGACCGCGAACTTGGTCAGCCCGATCTCCTGGACGCACCACCTTCTCTTCCTCCTGCCGGCCGTGGTGATTCTGGCCGAGGTAGCCGCGCGCCGGGCGACGACCACCGGACCGGACGGCGCACAGGCGTATCCTCCGCGCCGGGCCATTCAGGTCTTCGGGCCGGCCATCAGCGTATATCTGATAACGGTCATAACTCCTATTTGGTTCTACGCGCACGAGCTTCCGCGGACGTCGCATTATGCCGACGGCCTGTGGGGCGTCCTTTTCGAAAACGCCTTGGCCCTGCTGCTTATAGCGCTCGTCACCACGCTGCCCGGAAAGGGCGAACAGGCGGTTCGCTCACCGTCCGTCGGCGTCGGTGACGAGCGACCGTCCCGACTTTGACGTTCGCCTTCATCCCCCCGAAACGTCCTGCGAAGTGTCGACCGTGACATTCGGCAAGCGGAGCACGCCGGTTCGGATACGGCCGCGGTCTCTGTCGTGAACCGGATGGCGGCGCGGGCGGTACACCCTGCGATGATGTGAGTTCAGCAGGGGAGACCGGATGATCGCCGTGGCCCACCCGCAACCAGTCGCCGCCCGCCGCACCTCCGACCTCCTCGCGCGTGCCGCCGTCGGGGCGTTCCTCCTCGTCGGCCTCGGGGCGCTGCACCTGATGTTCGTGGTCGCCGGGCCGCCCGCGTACAACACGTTCTCCTCGGCCGGCCGGCTGCTCGGCCTCTATCTGGCGTTCGCGATGGTGTGCCAGGTGCTGCTGATCGCCCGGCTGCCGCTGCTCGACCGGGCGTTCGGCATGGACCGGCTGACCGGCTGGCACCGGTGGACCGGGTTCGCCGTGTTCTGGCTGGCGGTCCTGCACCCGTCGTTCGTGATCCTCGGGTTCGCGCGGTACGGCCAGGACCCGGTCCTGGCGACCGCGCTGTCACTGTCGCAGCAGGTGCCGGTGCTGCTCGGCCTGATCGCGGTGAGCCTGATCGTGCTGATCGTCGCGCTGTCGGTCCGGATCGCCCGGCGCCGCCTCTCCTACGAGACCTGGCACACCGTCCACCTGCTGTTCTACGTCGTGCTGGGGCTCGGCATCGTGCACCAGGTCTACGAGGGCACCGCCTTCACCGTCAACCTCGCCACCCAGGTGTTCTGGTGGGGCCTGTGGGCGTTCGCGCTCGGCGCCCTGCTGACCGGCCGGCTGATCGTGCCGCTGGTCCGCAACCGACGGCACCGGCTGCGGGTCGCCGCCGTCGTCTCCGAGTCCGGCGACGTGGTGTCGGTACACATCACCGGCCGCCACCTGGACCGGTTGACGGCCCGCGCCGGCCAGTTCTTCCTGTGGCGCTTCCCCGGGCACAACCGGTGGTGGCAGGTGAACCCGTTCTCGCTGTCGGCGGCGCCCAACGGGCGGTCGCTGCGGCTCACCGCGAAAGGCATCGGCAGCACCAGCGCCGGGCTGCGGGACCTGCCGGTAGGGGCCCGGGTGTTCGCCGAAGGACCGTACGGCGCGTTCACCCTGGCCCGCCGCACCCGCACGGCGACGCTGCTGATCGCCGGCGGGATCGGCGTCACCCCGATCCGGGCCCTGCTGGAAGACCCCGACCTGGGCCGCGACGTGATCGTCATCTACCGGGTGCGCAGCGGCAACGACGCGGTCCTACTCGGCGAGATGCGCAACCTGGCCCGCGAGCGGGGCGCCCGGCTGCACCTGATCACCGGGCGCACCGGCGGCGCCAACCAGCCCTTTCAGCCGGAGAACCTGCGCCGGCTGGTTCCCGACATCACGTCTCGCGACGTTTACGTGTGTGGCCCCGCCGCCCTGACCAACGCGATCCTGGACAGCCTGCGCCGGCTGAAGGTCCCGTCCCGGCAGGTGCACGCGGAACTCTTCCGGCTGGCGGGGTGAGACCTCTCGGCGGTGCGCCGCGCCACCCGTCCGCGATCTCGTGGAGTCGCGCGGCAACGGTGCGCCCGAATTCCCCAAGATCGTTAGGTGGAGGTGGTGACCAGGCCGCACTCGTAACCCAGGATGACCGCCTGGACCCGGTCGCGCAGGCCGAGTTTCGCCAGGATCCGCCCGATGTGCGTCTTCACGGTGCCCTCGGAGACCCGTAACTCCGACGCTATCTCGGCATTGGACAGTCCACGGGCGATCAGGGTGAGCACCTCGCGCTCGCGGACGGTCAGCACCGCGAGACGCCCGTCCGGGACGGACGGCGCGGCCGGTGGGGCGGCGACGAAGTGGGCGATCAACCTGCGGGTGGCGGTCGGCGCGGTCACCGCCTCCCCGGAGACCACCACCCGGATCGCGGCGATCAAATCCTCGGCCAGGGTGTCCTTGAGCAGGAACCCGCTGGCGCCGGCGCGCAGCCCGGAGAAGAGGTACTCGTCCAGGTCGAAGGTGGTCAGAATGATGACCTTGGGGCTGGGGGAGAGCGACCGGATCCGCCCGGTGGCGGTGATCCCGTCCACGCCGGGCATCCGGACGTCCATCAGAACCACGTCCGGCCGGGTGCGGGTGGTCACCTCCAGGGCGGCGGCGCCGTCACCGGCCTCCCCGACGACCTCGATGTCGCCGGTCTCGTCCAGGATCATGCGGAAGCCGGTGCGGACCAGGACCTGATCGTCCACCAGCACGACGCGGATGCTCATCAGGCGCCCACCGGCCGGGGCCGCAGCGGGAGACGGGCCAGCACCCGGAAACCGGCCGCCGCGCCCGGCCCGGCCTCCCACTCGCCGTCCAGCAGCCGGACCCGCTCGGCGATGCCGCGCAACCCGTTGCCGGGCCCGGCTGCCGGCGTCGGGCCGGTTCCCGAGCCATCGTCGGTCACCTCGACCTCCAGGACCTCGGGCCGGAAATGGAGTCGTACCTCCGCGCTCGCACCGTCCCCGGCATGCTTCAACGTGTTCGTCAGAGCCTCCTGCGCGATCCGGTACGCGGACAGGTCCACCCCCGCGGGCAGCGGCACCGGCTCGCCCTCGACGGCGAACGTGACCGTGGTGCCGGCCGCCCGGATCCGGTCGATGAGCTCGGGCAGCGCGTCCACACCCGGCTGCGGCGCCAGCGCCGGCTCCTCCCGGACGATCGCGAGCAGGCGCCGCATCTCGGCCAGCGACGACCGGCCGGTGGTGACGATGTCGTGCAGCGCCGTCTCGGTCCGGTCGGGATGCCGCCGCAGGGCCGCGGCCGCACCCTGCGCCTGGACCACCATGACGGAGAGACTGTGCGCGACCACGTCGTGCAGCTCGCGGGTGATGCGCGCCCGCTCGGCCGCGGTCGCCAGCGCCACCCGCTGCCGCTGCTCACGCTCCAGGTCGGCGGCGCGTTTCTCCAGCGTCCGCAGATGGATGCGGCGGCCCCGCAGATTGGCGCCGAGCAGATAGGGCAGCGCCAGCGCGAGGAGCAGGCCACTGCTGCGCCACAGCGCCTCCCCCAGATCCGGCCTGCGCTCGTCGACGACCACGACCCGGGTGCCGTCGGCGTCCACGGCGACGGCATTGTTGATCGAGTGGGGGAAGGTGTCGTCGCCCTCCGGGGGACGTGCCGTGCTGAGCGCGGCGACACCGGCCAGCAGCACCCCGCAGGTGATCGCCGCGGTGCGGCGGCGCGGCCGCTCGGCGGCGGCCAGCATGAACACGGCGATCGGCACGGCCAGGTCGAGGGCCTGGAGCTCGGACGTCTCCGGCAGCTGGTGGCCGAGCGCACCCGCGAAGGTGAGGACGACCGCGGCCAGCGGGCGGTGCCGGCAGAGAACCAGGCCCACCACCATGAGTACGGTGAACGGCCACCATGAATCGTCGATGTCGCGCGCTTGCTCCACCGTCAGGGCGGTGAGGCCGATCGCGACCGTGAGGTCGACGGCGAGCCACCGCAGGCCCGTCATCCAGGACATTCGTCCAGTTTAGAGTCGACGGAGCCGCCGGCCGTCGGTCCGTGGTGAGATTTCGGTGTACGACCGTGGGCATACGCGGGCCGGCAAGGATCGGACCCGTCGCGGACGATCCCGTGCGGCGCGACGGCCAGCCTGGGTGCATGCGAATCGTAGCGAGATGCCTCGCGGCCGCGATGCTCGTCACGCTGGCCGCCTGTTCCACGGGAACCGCCGGCCCGCCGGCCCCCGCCTCGTCGATGTCCGAGGCCGACCTGCTCGCCATCGGCAAGGAACTCGTGCAGTGCATGCGCGACAACGGACTGCCCGACATTCCGGACCCGTATGTCGAGAAGAACCGCCTGAAGCTTCCCGACGGAGAGCAGAAGGTGATGGAGGAGAAGTACACCGAGCAGCAGTTCGACACCGCCGAGCAGGCCTGTCAGAGCGTCGCCGACAAGCTGCCGCAGGGAGCCATCGAGAGCGGCGAGAAGGAGGCCGGCGGCCCGCCCGGCCCGGGGGACGTCGAGGCACTGACCAGGTTCGCCGAGTGCATCCGCCAGAACGGTGTCCCGGAGTGGCCGGACCCCGCCGCCGACGGACGGTTCCCGCTGCGGGGCACCCCGCTGGAGAAGGAGAACCCCGAGGACTCACCACGGCTCAAGGGCGCCCTCGACGCCTGCCAGAACCTGTGGGGCGGCGGGATCTCGATCTCATGAGGCGGCGACGCGCGACCCGGGTGGCCGCGGCCACCGTCACCGGGGTGGTGGTCGTGGCCGGCGCGCTGGCCACCGGCTACACCCTCACCGCACAGCCGGAGGCGGCAGCCGGCGCCACCGAGGTGCCGACCCGCACCGTCGCGGTGACCCGTGGAACCGTCAGCCAGCGGTTCCGGCTCGCCGGCACCTACGGTTTCGACGGGTCCTACTCGGTGCTCCACCGTGGGGACGCCGGCATCCTGACCGGGGTCACGGCGGCCGGATCCACGGTGAGCCGGGGCGGCGTGCTGTACCGCGTCGGCGGGCGGGCGGTGCGCCTGCTGTACGGCGACATCCCCGCCTACCGCGACCTGAACAGCTCGGTCACCGACGGCGCGGACGTCCGCCAGCTGGAACGCAACCTGCGTGCCCTCGGCATGGACCCCGACCATGAGATGACGGTCGACACCGACTTCACCGCCGCCACCGCCGCCGCGGTGCGACGACTGCAGAAGAGCTGGGGCGTCACCCGTACCGGCGCATTGCCTCTGGGGTCGATGGTCTTCCTGCCCGGCGAGATCCGGGTCAGCGAGGTGAAGGCCCCGGCCGGCACCACCGCCGGCCCGGAACAGGCGGTGCTGGCGGGCACCACCACCAAGCGGGTGGTCACCGCGAACCTCACCGCCGAGCGGCAGAACCAGATCAAGGCCGGCGACAAGGTGACCGTCACGCTGCCCGGATCCCGGCAGGCCGAGGGCGAGGTGCTGCGGGTCGGGCGGGTGGCGACCGCGCCCGCCGACGGTGACGGCACCTCCCAGCCGGCCACCGTGGACGTCGTGCTGGGCATCCAGGTCCCGGCCGGCGCGCCCGACTTCGACCAGGCGCCGGTGCAGATCAACCTGGCCACCGCCGTGCGCCGCGACGTCCTGACCGTCCCGGTGTCCGCGCTGCTGGCCCGGCCCGGCAGCGGCTACCGGGTGCGGCTGGCCTCCGGCGGCTACGCGGACGTCGAACCCGGCCTGTACGACGACGCCACCGGCCTGGTCGAGGTCACCGGCCTCTCCGAGGGCGACCGGGTGGAGGTGCCGGAACAATGACCGCCGCCCTGGAACTCCTCGGTGTGTCCCGTACCTTTCCCGGCAGCCCGCCGGTGGAATCGGTTCGCGGCGTCGACCTCACCGTGCACAGCGGCGAGCTGGTCGCCGTGGTCGGCCCGTCCGGATCCGGTAAGACCACCCTGCTCAACATCGCCGCCGGGCTCGACCGGCCCACCTCCGGCTCGGTACGCATCGCCGGCGAGACCCTGGAGAACCTCAGCGACCGTCGGCTCGCCGGACTCCGCGCGCACCGGCTCGGTGTGGTGTTCCAGCAGTTCTTCCTGCTCGATCACGCCGATGCCCGGGACAACGTGGCGACCGGCCTGCTCTATCGCGGTGTGCCGGCCCGGCAGCGGCGCGCGGCCGCCGAACAGGCCCTGGAACAGGTCGGCCTCGGCCACCGGATGAAGCATCGCGCCCGGCTGCTCTCCGGTGGTGAACGGCAGCGGGTCGCGATCGCGCGGGCGCTGATCGGCCGTCCGGCGGTGCTCTTCGCCGACGAGCCCACCGGCAACCTGGACACCGTCACCGGCGACGCCATCCTGGAGTTGCTGCGCGAACTCAACCGGGCCGGCACCACGATCGTCGTGATCACCCACGACGCGCATGTTGCGGCGGCGGCCCGGCGTCAGGTCACCATCCGCGACGGGCGGATCGAGCCGCTCGCCGGCGGTGGCCAGGGGGTCGGGCCCCTCGCCGGCGGCGGCCAGGGGATCGGGCCGCTCACCCGCCGCGACCAAGGGGTCGAGCCGTGAGTGCGCTGTCCCGGCTGCGGATCGCCGATCTGCTGCCGGTGGCCACGATCGGGCTGCGGACCAGGCCGGGCCGGGCGGCGCTGTCGGTGCTCGGCGTGGCGATCGGGATCGCCGCGATGGTGGCCGTGCTCGGCGTCACCCGCTCCAGCCAGGCGCAGGTGCTCGCCCAACTCGACCGGCTCGGCACCAACCTGCTCACCGTCACCAACGCCGAGGCCCGGGGCAGCCGGGAGAACCAACTGCCGGAGACCGCGGCGTCGTCGATCGGGCGCACCGAGGGGGTACGGTCGGCGGCCGCGACCGCGCAGCTGAAGGACGTCGGCGTACACCGTACCGACAAGATCCCGTCGCATCTCGGCGCCGGCCTCGAAGTGCGGGCCAGCGGCACCGGCCTGCTGTCCACCCTGGACGCCCACCTGATCGAGGGAGTCTTCCTGGACCCGGCCACCTCGAACTATCCGGTCGTGGTCCTGGGATTCGAGGCCGCCCGGACGATGGGCATCACCGAGGTGACCGGCGACGAGCGGATCTGGCTGGGCGAGCGCTGGTACGTGGTGACCGGCATCCTCCAACAGGTCCAACTCGCGCCGGAGATCGACCGGGCGGCGCTGATCGGTTTCGGCACGGCCACCGCCGACTTCGGCTACGACGGCCATCCCAGCCGGGTCTACGTGCGCGCCGACACCGACCGGACGGCCGAGGTGGCGACGATGCTGCCCCGGGCCGCCAACCCGGCCGCGCCGAGCCGGGTCACCGTCAGCCGGCCGTCCGATGTGCTCTCCGCACGGCTGGCCGTCGCCGACGCCACCACCTCGCTGTTCCTCGGCCTCGGCGCGGTGGCGCTGCTGGTCGGCGGAATCGGCATCGCCAACGTCATGGTGATCTCGGTGCTGGAACGGCGCGGCGAGGTCGGGTTGCGGCGCGCCCTGGGCGCCGCCCGCCGGCACGTGGCCGCCCAGTTCGTGGTCGAGTCGGTGCTGCTCGGCGCGGTCGGCGGCGGGGCGGGGGTGCTGCTCGGCGCCGCCGTCACCGTGGCCCTGGCACACCACCAGGGCTGGCAGCCGATCATCCCGCCGGTCGCGGCCGGTCTCGGGCTGGTGGCCGCGATCGGCGTCGGCACGGTCGCGGGGCTGTATCCGGCGTTGCGGGCCGCCCGGATGGCCCCGACCGAGGCGCTGCGGACCGCCTGACCACTATCGGACGTCCGGTACTTCTATCGGACGTCCCGCACTTCGAGGACGCGTGCGGCGGGGGCGGCCTCACCGGCTGCGGCCCGCAGGGCCAGACGCTCCGGATCCCCCATGTACGAGTCGAGGCCGGCCCGCTCCCGGAAACGGATCACATGCACCTCCGTTCCGGACGGGCCGGTGTCGCGCAGCCGCCGTTCCAGGGTGCCGCCGTGCCTGTCCAGCAGGGTGAGCACGGCGTCCTCGTATCGTCGGCCGGCTTCGGCGTTCCCGGGCGTCATCTCGACGACCGCCACCAGCAACAGATCATGATCAGTCACCGACCCAGTATCGCCCGCTCGCCCGGTCCACTCTGTCTCGTCCGGCGAGCCTCGTTCGGGAACCGGGTGGCCGGATCTGTCTGATGAGCTCGAGTTCACACGGGATTCCTGGAACAGTTGGCGCGCGCCTCGCCCATGTCAGATGACCGACCAGACCAGAGCCGCCCCGGTGGCCGCGCAGTAGAGCCCGGTGGCCACGGCCACCATCCGATGTCGTGCCCGCTCGTCCCGGCTCAGCCGGCGGAGCAGCGCGGCCAACAGCGGCAACACCAGCACGGCGTGCAGCGCGATCCCGTGCGCCGGCTTCAGGAAACCGGCGGTCTCGTACGCCACCGCCGGGCTCGCCGTCCGGTAGAGGATCGAACCGCGAGCCACCATCGCGACCCCGCTCACCAGGCAGATCAGCATCAGCCCGAACCCGGCGCCGACCGCCAGGCGCATGTCCGCACCACCACGCACCCGCCCGCGCAACGCCACCACCGCGTACGCCCCTAGCACCGCCACCAGGACCGCCCCACCGGCCGCGAGACTCATCGCGATGGCGCGGTCGACCGGGGTCTCGGTGTTGAAGTGCGAGGGCACACCCCGCCACGCCTGCACGGTGATTCCCGCGACCTCCAGAACACAGTCCGCCGTGAAGATCCCGAGCAGCCGGAACCGCCATCGTGGAGTCATCACCAGATAGCCGGTCACCCACGCGATCGTGATCAGGGTGAGGCCGAACGACAGGCCGAAAGTGGCGGGTTTGCGCCACGACACCGGACCGTCCCAGCCGCCGCCGTCGGCCAGCAGGATGCCGAGATGCGCCACCCCGGAGATCATCAACAGCAGGCCGGTCACGTGGGCCACGGTCCGGGCCGGTCGCGCTGTGCGGCCGGGCTCGACGTCGAGCTGAGTCATGACCGGATGATGCCGCCCACGGACGGCCGATGTCGTCGTGCCAATGACGTATCCCGAGGTACGTCCGCCATGCCCTACTCCGGCGCCACACGCGGCGGCTCCCAGTGCTTCAGCGGCTCCCGCAGGGTGTGGGCTCGGGAGCCTGACTGCAGCGCGCGTGATGATCCCGGGCCGCGCCGGCGTTCAGCGGGTGTGGAAGCGGACCTCGACTTCGCTTGCGCCGCGACGGTGAGGGCTGCGGGCGGTAGGGTGTCCGTTACCGCCTGTTTGTCGATCGTGTCCAGCTGGAGTGCGTCATGGCGACGGTTACCGACGATCCACTGGTCCGGGTCGGGCGCTGGGCGCTCGCCAAAGTGTGGGTCGGGGTCGTGCTGTCCGGCGGCTACGCGCTGGGGCGGCATTTCGACTGGCCGCAAGCGTTCCTCACGGCGGCGGCGGTGCTCGGGGCGGTGGCTCTGGCGCTGGTCTCGTCGTTCCTGCCGATCTGGACCCGGCAGCGGCCCAGCGGCATTCCGGTGGCCGATGTCGGCCTGCGTGTGATGGTGTGGGGCGGGATGACCGTTTCGGTGATAGCCCTGCTGGTCGGTATGCCGGGGATCGGCATGGTCGCGGCCGCCCTACTGCTCAACACCGCTGCCCGTACGTTCGGCGACCCTTTCGCCCCATTCCTCCGGCGCCTCCGGATCACCCCGCCGGTGCGGTATGCCGGGGCGGCGGCGAGGTCCACGCAGGCGGCGGCACGCACCACTCATCCCGGTCCGTCCGAAACGGCGGCGGGTCGGGCAGCGGCTACCCGCGCGGGTGTGAGCCGGGCGGCGGCGGGCCGCCCGGGGGAACGGCCGGAGCCCACGTCCCGGGCGGCCTGACGCCGCCGGCGATCAGTTCTGCGACTGGCGCCAGTCGCGGACGGCGTCGCGCGTCTTGTCGAAGATGGCCAGCGGCGGACCCGCGATCAGGTTCGTGATCGGGTTCTCGCCGGCGTTCGGGTGCGGGCGGGTCGGGGACACCGCCTCGGCCGCGCGCACCGCGCCCGCCATCCGGACCAGCGTCGCCGGGTCCGTCTTCGTGCGCAGCTGCGGGAACTCCTCCTGCTCCTCGTGCAGGGCGTGGCTGAGCACCGCGGCCTCGAACTCGGCGAACCGCGCGTCGAAGTCGGGTGAGTCGACGCCCAGGTCGTAGAGCTTGGCGAGCGCGCGTTTGGCCTCGTTCTCCTCGGCCAGGCGGGCCTCCACCACGTCGCTCCCGGCGTCGTCACGGGCGGCGGGGTGGACCACCTGTTCCTCGGCGCTCTCGTGCACCGCCAGGAGCCGGGTCAACTCGTGGAAGGCGTCCCGCCTGGTGTCTCCGGTGGACTGCCGTACCCGGGTGAAGAGGGCCCTGATCTGCTGGTGCTGGCTGAGCAGCAGTTCGATGACGTCCTGTTCCTGAACCGTGGTCACAGATCCTCCAACTGTGTCGTCGAACGTGGGTGTGCCTGCGTTCGGGGTCTACCCGAGGGAGGCCGGGTATAACGTCCCCCACGGGCCGCAAGCCGGAGTGCCCCGGTGCGCGCGAGCTTGAAATGGGTCCATGACCTGGAAAGACGCCGACAACCGGCACGTCCGGACGGAGGGCGCTGACGCCCTGAACAGCGGGCGTGCCCTCGCCGATGGCGAAGGGCCTCTCCGAGGCCGAGGACGCGGTTGCCATGGGAGTCGCTTCGGTCACGGCCGACATGCCTGAGCGGGTACGGGCGGGGATCGTCGAAGGTTCGGACACCGCCTTCCGGTACGGGGTGCACATGGTCGCCGGGGCCGTCCGCGTGCTTGGCTCGCTCGCGGCGGTGGCCGGCATCCGGCACCTCTGCGCGGTTGTCTCGGGGTGTCGCTGACCGGATCGGGCGGGCACACGCGCGGCGCGCACGGTGTTATCGGGGCCCGGCTCTGCTTCTTCACCGACGTCGACCTGACGGTCCGATTCGGTCGGTGGCCCATCCGCCAGCAGCCACCCCTCCGGGCGGGTGACCTGCACCAATGTGTTTTTGTCATACCCTCGGCGCATCATCGAGGAATGGGAGAACCGGCAACTCCGATTCGCCGCCGGATCGAGCTCACGGTCGCTGAGGCTCGGCTGCGGTTCCAGCAACTCGTCCGGGTCACCGGGCTGACCGGGCAGGTCACCGTCGTGGTCGACGGGGGCCGGCCGATCGCCGCCATCGTTCCCGTTCCCTATGCCTCACCTCCACCCGCTGCTGCTCCACCCGCGGCACCTCCGCCCGCTTCCTCTCCACCCGTGCCTTCCGCGGCCAGTGCGGAAGGGTGGATGCGGCGGATCGAGAAGGTTCGGGAGGACGTTCGCCGGCAGCACGCCCAGCGGGTCGGCGAGTTGTCCCAAGCACTGGACGAGGCATGGCGTCTGCTCGATACCGTCCGCCCGCCGGGCACCGACCGGGCTGTGGACACGCTGCGTGCCACACATGCCGACCTGCGCAAAACTGGCTGATCAATCACGACTCGGCCGATAGGTGCGGGGATAAGATCAGACGATGGCTCGCCAGCTCGACCTATTCGTTCCCGGAGTCGTCTACCTCGATGTGATCTTCACTGGCCTCCGTGAGCTGCCCGAGCCCGGCACCGAGGTGTGGGCGAGCGGGATGGGCTCCTGCCCCGGCGGCGTCGCCAACCTCGCCGTGGCCGCGAGCCGGCTCGGCCTGCACACCGGCCTCGGCACCGCGCTGAGCTCCGATGCCTACGGTGAGTTCTGCCATCGGGTGCTGAGCCGCCAGGAAGGGATCGACCTGTCGGCCTCCCGCCGCGTCGACGACTGGCACTCCCCGGTGACCGTCTCCCTGGCGTTCGACCGCGATCGCAGCATGATCACCCACGGGCATCCGCTCCCCACGGACCGCGACGGCCTGGTCAATGGCCTGCCCGCGGCCCGCAGCGCCGCTGTCAGCCTGGCTCCCGAGGGCACCGGCTGGGTGCATCGGGCCCGCGCCGCCGGCACCCTCGTCTTCGCCGACGTCGGCTGGGACGAGACCGACCAGTGGTCCTCCGAGGTGCTCGGGGTCCTCGCCGACTGTCACGCCTTCCTGCCGAACGCGATCGAGGCGATGCGCTACACCCGCACCGACGAGCCCCGGCAGGCCCTGGAGAAACTGTCCGGCCTGGTCCCGGTCGTGGTCGTCACCTGCGGCGGCGACGGCGCCCTGGCCGTCGACGGCACCACCGGCGAGGTGGCGTCCGTCCCCGGCGTGCCGGTGGACGCCCTCGACCCGACAGGCGCCGGCGACGTCTTCGCCGCCGGCTTCATCACCGGCACGCTCGGCGGCTGGCCCCTCACCGACCGGGTGGCCTTCGCGACCCTCGTCGGAGCCCTGTCGGTGCAGCACTTCGGCGGTTCGCTCTCGGCCCCCGGCTGGGGCGACATCGCCGACTGGTGGCGCACGGTCCGCCGCATCGCGGGGGAGCGGCACGACGCCTCCAGCGAGGCCGGCCTGGCCCGCCGATTCGGCTTCCTCGACGACGTCATTCCGCCGGGGCGGCGCAACGCGGTCCACCGGGCCACGGCGACGATCGCACGTCTCTCCGACGCTCAGGCCGAACACTGACCACCCGCCGTCCCCGCCGATCATGTTCACCGCGACCCTGTCCTGGCCGTCCTCGCGTGTGCGCCGCGTCGCCGCGTGTCCGTCCGGTCCCGGCAGTGGGTTCGTGTTCGGCGCTGCGCCCGGCTGGGGCCGGTGCTCGCGCTGGGTTGGTCTCGTGTTGGTGTCTGTGCGGTGCTGTTCGTGGGCTCGTACTCCGCGCCGTGTTCGTCTCGGCTCGCACCCGGACTGTGCTCGTCTTGGGGCTCGCACCTGGACCGCGCCCTTCGCGCCGTGCCCTTCGCGCCGTGCCCTTCGCCTCGCACCCACGAAACGAGTGCGCCACAGTGCAGGCCCGAGGCCCGAGGCCCGAGGCGCGGGGTGCGATGTGCGATGTGCGATGTGCGATGTGCGATGTGCGGTGCGCGGGGTGCGCTGCCCGAGGGGCGATGGGCGGGGTGCGAGGCGCGATTCGCGGAGTGCGCTGCGCGGGGCGCGGGGTCCGAGGCGCGGTGTGCGGGGTGCGGGGCGGTGCGCGAGTTCCCGCCCGCCAGTTTCGCCTCGCCTGGGAACCCCCGCCGCATCACTTCGTGCCTGTGCTCGGGCGGGGTGCGTATGGTGCCCGCGTTCGCGCGGCGCTCGGCTCTCCGTCGGAGTCGCTCCGCGTCCATCCCACACGGGCCTGGCGTTGCACAGGTGCGGCGGTCGTGTTTGGCGGAGCCTCACGGTCTGTGCCGCCTCATCTTCGCGCCGCCGGTGTCTCCGCGGCCTCCGCCCGCAGGCGGATGCGTCGCACCCGGACGCGTCGCACTCGGGCGGCCCCTGTCGGCGGGCGGCCGACTCGGTCCATGTCGAACGATGAATAGTCGAATCAGGGAGATGGGATGCGACTGACGATTCTGGGTGGGGGCGGTTTCCGGGTGCCGCTCGTCCACCGGGCGCTGCTGGCCGACCGGCGGCGCACCGGCATCACCGAGCTTGTCCTGCACGACGTCGACAACGATCGGCTGAACGCGATCGGCCGGGTCCTCACGGCGCAGGCCCGTGACGTGCCGGACGCCCCCGAACTGATCACCACCACCGACCTGGACACCGCTGTCACCGGCGCGGACTTCGTGTTCTGCGCGATCCGGGTCGGAGGCCTGCGAGGTCGGGTCATCGACGAGCGGGTGGCGCTCGGTGCCGGCGTGCTGGGCCAGGAGACGGTCGGGGCGGGCGGCATATCCTACGGTCTCCGCACCGTCCCCGAAGCCCGCCGCATCGCCGCAAGCATCGCCCGCCTGGCGCCCGCCGCCTGGACGATCAACTTCACCAACCCGGCGGGCCTGGTCACCGAGGCCATGGCGACCCACCTCGGCGACCGGGTGATCGGCATCTGCGACTCACCGTCCGGCCTGGTCGATCGGGTGGTGCGTGCGATCGGCGCCGACCCGGCGACGGTGCGCGTCGACTACGCCGGCCTCAACCACCTCGGCTGGCTCTACGGCGTCCACCGTCTCGGCCATGCCCACCCGCCCTCCTCCGCGAATGCTCCGGTAGCCGCGGCTGCTTCCCGATCCGGGTGGTCGCCGGATTCCACGAGTCGGTCCGCCTCCGCCCCTCCTCCCAGGTCCGCCGGCTCTGCAGCTGCCGCCGGCTCTGCTGTGATCGGGAGCTCTGCGGAGGCCGCGGGTTCTACCGCTGCCGGGAGCTACTCGGTGACGGGGGATTGTGCCGCGCACATCACGGCGGGCTCGCCCCCGCTCGCAGCTGATCTTGATGCATTGGCCACCGAATTCGGTGGTCGAGCGCTCAAGATCGGTGGTCCCTCCGGTTCGGGAGCGGAGGGCAGCGGCGAGGACCTTCTCGACGGCCTGCTCAACGACCGGGCGCGGCTCGATTCGATCGAGGAGGGGCGGCTCTTCGGGGCGGACCGGCTGCGCGACCTCGGTGCCGTACCCAATGAGTACCTGCATTATTACTACGATCCGGCCGGGACCTTGGCCGCGCTGCGGGACGCCGCGCAGACCCGCGGTGAGTTCCTGCTCGGCCAGCAGCACCGCTGCTACGCCGAGATCGCCGCCCACGACCCTCTCGACGCCTGGCTGGCGGCGTGGCGAGAGCGGGAGGCCACCTACATGGCCGAGAACAGGGAACTCGCCGGCGCGGGCGAGCGCGAGCACGACGAGTCCCGCCCCGCCGGTTACGAGGGCGTCGCTCTCGCGGTCATGCGCGCCCTCGCCCACAACGAGCCGGCCACCCTGATCCTCAACATCCGAAACCGCGGCACACTCAGCGTTCTCGACGATGACGCGGTGGTCGAGGTGCCGTGCACGGTGGACGGCAACGGCGCCGCTCCGCAGCGCATCGCCCCGCTGCCGTCGCACGGGGTCGAGCTGGTCCGGGCGGTCAAGACCGCCGAGCGGTGGGTCCTGGAGGCGGTTGCCTCAGGTTCCAGAACCGCCGCGGTACGTGCGATGGCCGCCCACCCCCTGGTAGGCCCTCAGGCCGCCGCCCGTTTGATCGACGCCTACCGGACCGAGTTCCCCGAACTCGCCTACCTGCGCCCCGACTGACCGCGTCCCGTCGCCACAGGATCCCACTGCCGCCGCCGTCTGCCGCTATCCCTGCCGGCACAGGCCCACACCGGCCGCTGGCCGCATGCCGCAGCACCGCCCGCATTGCTGCCGCGCGGCCCATTAGCCGTATGTCGCAGCACTGGCCAGGTGCTGCCGCACGGCCCACCAGCCACATGCTGCGGCGGGCCGCGTGCTGCCTGCGGCGGGCCGCGTGCTGCCTGCGGCGGGCCGCGTGCTGCAGCATCGCGCGCATGCTGCCGCACGGCCCGCCGACCGCTTGTCGCCGGACCGCCTGGGTGCTGCCGCACGGTCCATCGGCCGCACGCCGCCGCAGCGGCCTACCGGCCGCACTCGCCGTGTACCGGGGGCGCTTGCGGCGGGAGTGTCCGTCCACGGGCGCACGCTGGCCAAGGCCGGCCTTGGCTGGCTGGTCGTGGGTGCTGTCCCGAGCGGTCAAGGCAGCCCTCACGGCAGGCGGCAGCACCGGCCAGATCGATCCCGCCCGGGCGTTTCCGTGAGAACGGCCGTCGTCGCCGGTAGTTGATCTGCCGGCCGTGCGAATCCGCGGTCAAACCACCCCCGAGACAGCGCTTCCGCACGGCCAGCAGATCGACTCGCCCGAAGCCGACAGGCGCGCGATTGCTGCCGCGGTTGTACCGATGCCGAAGAACTTCCGTTGCGGCGGCGGGTCGGTGGTGCTGACCCGGGCGGCGGGTCGGTGGAACGGGCTTGGCGCCACCGGACGCGGGCGCTGATCTCCCGTGATCGAGCACAGCGCACGGAGCGGCATGGGCCGGCACCGTCCGTTGAGCGGAAAACTGTCGTACCCGCCTGGCAGGGTGGGGGAAGAGGACGCAGCGGGAGTGGAGGAGACGGTCGTGAAGTATGGCTACTTCGGCTCGATGAAGGCCAGGCCCGGGCACCGCGACGAGGTGGTCAAGATTCTGCTGAGCGCATCCGAGGGTTTGAGCGCGGCCGGTTGCCACCTCTATGTGGTCGGCGTGGCGGACGACGACGATCAGACGATCTGGGTCAACGAGGTGTGGGACAGCAAGGAGCATCACGACGCCTCGCTCCAGTTGCCCGAGACCCGCGCGGCGATCGGCAGGGCGATGCCGTTGCTGACCGGCGAGTTCACCAGCCGTGAGATCACCGTCCTCGGCGGGCTCGGCGTGCCACCGCCCTGATGCCGTCCGGCCGGCCGCGCGAGCCGTCATCGACGTAGGGCCGCCTGTCTGCCGTGCGTGCGCCCATCGGCGTGGTGCTTCGCCGGTTCGCCGGTTGTGGCGGTTCGCCGGGTTGCTGGGTCATCGACGTGGTGCCGGCTGAGCCGAGCATCTGCCGCGGGTTCCACTCGCCGCGGGTCTCGCCGGTGATCGAGGTCCGTTCGAGGGTCTCGACGCCGTTGGGGAAGTGGCCGCACATGATGACCGAGTGGCTCCACAGGTTGCGGACCGCGTTGGCGGCCGTGGTGCCGAAGAGCGCGCCGAGCGGGTTGCCCACGGCCGGCTCGACGGCTGTCGTGCCAGTCCCCATCGGTGATCCCGTGCGTGCGGTCACCGGCATGGTGCTCTGCCCATTCCCGGTGGGAGCGGGCCATGGGACAGGGTGCCTCGCCCGTCCGGTATGTCTGCGGCCGATGGCCTGACGCCGCCCGTCCGCTGTGTGAGCGGCCGATGGCGTGACGCCGCCCACCCGCGTGAGAGCGGGCGGACGACGTCATGCGGGCGGCGACCCAGGTCAGGCGCGGCGACCTGATCGGGCGGCGTGCCCAGCCGGGCGGCGTGCTCCGGCTGGGAGGGCGGGGAGGGCCGGGAGGCGCGGCCGATCAGGCGGCGACCTCGGCCGGGTGGCGCGGCGGGACCGAGTGGTCGATCGCGCGGGCCGGCTTGCGGTTCGGCAGGGCGAGCCGGAAGACCTTGGCCCACGCCGAGGCGACCTGCACGACGAGCGGTCCGGTGACGTACTTCAGTTCGTACTTGTCGAACAGGGCCCGCACCTTCGGCGCGATCTCCGCGTAGCGGCTGGCCGGCAGGTCGGGGAAGAGGTGGTGCTCGATCTGGTGCGACAGGTTGCCGGTCATGATGTGCATCAGCCTGCTGCCGGAGATGTTGGCCGAGCCGAGCATCTGCCGCAGGTACCACTCGCCGCGGGTCTCGCCGGTGATCGAGGTCCGTTCGAAGGTCTCGACGCCGTTGGGGAAGTGGCCGCACATGATGACCGAGTGGCTCCACAGGTTGCGGGCCACGTTGGCCACCGCGTTGGCGGCCATGGTGCCGAAGAGCGCGCCGAACGGGTTGCCGAGGGCCAGCCCGACGGGGACGGAGAGAGCCGGGTGTACGACGTAGTCCTTCAGCACCTGGCTGCGGATCTTGCGGCCGACCTCACGCAGGCGGACCCGGAACTCGGGGTTGCTGCGGCGCTTCTTGGTCGCCAGGTTGCGGCCCAGCTCCAGGTCGTAAGCGGCGATGCCGTACTCGAAGAAGCAGGCGTTGACGAAGTTGTAGAACGGCTGCCCGAGGTGCGCCGGCACCCACTTCTGCTGCTCGTCGACGCGCATGATGCCGTAACCGAGGTCGTTGTCCCGGCCGACCACGTTGGTGTACTTGTGGTGCAGCTCGTTGTGCGCGTGCTTCCAGTGCTTGGCGGGCGACGCGAAATCCCATTCCCAGGTCGTCGAGTGGATCTTCGAGTCGCGCATGAAGTCGTACTGGCCGTGCAGGATGTTGTGGCCGATCTCCATGTTCTCCAGGATCTTGGCGATGGAGAGGCCGAGCGTGCCGAGGATCCAGGCGGGCGGGAGGACCGAGAAGAGCAGCACGGCCCGGCTGCCAATCTCCAGCCGCCGCTGAATGGCGATCATCCGGCGGATGTACTTCGCGTCCTTCTCGCCGCGGACGGCGAGCACCTCGTCGCGGATGGCGTCGAGTTCGCGGCCGATCTGCTCGATGTCCTCAGCCGAGAGGTGGCCGATCGGGTTGACTTCCTTGCGCTGCAGCGTCGTCATGGGACTTCCTCGTCTTTGGTGGGAGCCGACTCGGCGGAGAGCGACTCGCGGGCGGTGCGTGCCATGAATGGCCAGGAACGGGCGGTACGTGCCGGAGACGGCCAGGAGAAGGGGGGTCAGGCGTCCAGCCGGCAGGGCCCGGCGGCGGCCGACACGCAGGTCTGGATGAGTACGTCGGCGCCGTCCACTTCGGCGGCGGTGGTGATGGTGCCGTCGCGCATGTCACGCACGATGCCTTCACGCATCGGCAGCACGCACTTGAAGCAGATGCCCATCCGGCAGCCGGCCGGCATGAGCTGCCCGGCGGCCTCACCGGCTTCGAGGATCGATCTGCCACCGGGTGCCTCGGCGACCAGGCCGGACTTCTCGAAGGTGACCGTGCCGCCGTCGCCGGCGACCAGCACGGTGGGCCGGAAACGCTCGACGTGCAGCCGTTCGCCGGCGCCCGCGTCGGCCCAGTGCTCCTGCAGGCCGTCGAGGAGGTCGCCGGGCCCGCAGGCCCAGGTCTCCCGCTCGAACAGGTCGGGCACCAGCTCGCCGAGATCGGCCGGCTTGAGCCGCCCGTCGGCGCGGGTGTGGCGCTCGATGAGGCGGATCCGTCCGCGGGCGGCGAGGTCGCGCAGTTCGGCGCCGAAGACGACGTCGTCGGCCGTCCTCGCGGAGTGCACGACCACCACGTCGTTGAGTTCGTGGAGGGCGCTGCGCAGCATGCCCATCACCGGGGTGATGCCGCTGCCGGCGGTCACGAAGAGCGTCTTCGCCGGCCGCTGGGCGGGCAGCAGGAAGTCGCCGGTGGGCAGGTCCAGGTGGACCAGCATGCCTTTGCGGGCGTTCGCGAGAAGGTACGAGCTGACCACACCGTCGGCGACGGCGTTGACGGTGACGGTGAATCTGCCGTCGCGGCGGCCGGCCGCGCTGCTCACCGAGTAGGCGCGCCACAGCCGTACCCCGTCGACGTCCACGCCCAGCCGCACGTACTGTCCTGGCTCGTGCGGCTGCCAGCCGCGGCCCGGGCGCAGTTCCAGGGTGACCGCGTTGGCGGTCTCGGGGCGCACCGCGTCGATCCGGGCGCGCAGGACGGTCGGGTTGCGCAGGGGCGCGATCACGTCGAGGTAGTCGGCCGGCACCACCGGGGTGGTGATCAGCTCGACGACTCGCCACGCGCCGTCGCGCAACTTCTGTGTAACAGCCACCTGACCAAGACTGGTCGCTCGCACAGTCAAAGTCCTGACCTGGGGAAGTGAATCGGGGACCGCATAATTGTTCGGCGGGGACAAGGATCGAAGAGTAAACAAGGAGCTCGTGTGAAGAAGCCGCTGCGCGACGTGCGGTCCTACCGCCTGCCGCCGGAGGTTGTCGATCCCTTACGGCAGGGTTTGTCTGGTGTGTCCCGGCAGACCATAGCGGCGATCATCCAGGAGGTCCCGGCGTACGCCGAGCCGTTCGCCGGCGAACTCGGGCACAAGATCGCCCGGGCGGTCCGCGCCGCCCTGGCCACCTTCCTCACCCTGGTGTCGCGGCCCGGGGCTGATCCGGGCACCCCGATGGCCTCGGCGATCGAGGCCGCCTACGCGCTGGGCCGTGGTGAGGCCCGTTCCGGCCGCAGCCTGGACGCGTTGCTCGCGGCCTACCGGGTGGGCGCCCGGGTGGCGTGGCGGGAGCTGGCGGCGATCAGCGTCGGCAAGGGCGAGCCGTCCGCCACGATCGCCGACTTCGCCGAGATGGTGTTCGCCTACATCGACGAGCTGTCCGCGGCGAGTGTGGCCGGGCACGCCGACGAGCTCGCCGCCTCCGGCCGCCTCCGGCAGCGCCGCCTGCAGGAACTCGCGCAGGCTCTGGTCGCCGGCGAGCCCGCACACGTCCTGCGGGGCATGGCGGAGCAGGCCGACTGGGCGCCGCCGCAGACCCTCACCGCGCTACTGCTTCCGGAGCGCGCGGCACGATGGGGCATCGACCTGCTCGATCCGCGGACGCTTCAGCTCGCCGACGCCGTACCCGATCTGCCGGGTTTGACGGTGCTTTTCGTCCCGGACCCGCAGGGTTGCTCGCGCCCGACCCTGACCCGCCTGCTCACCGGCCACGACGTGGTGATCGGCCCGGCCCGGCCGTGGGCCGACGCGAACAGCTCGCTGGACCGGGCGATCCGCGTGCACCGGCTCGCCCCTCCGGCCGGAGGCACGGTGGTCGACACCGAGGACCATCTGGCGGCCGTGGTGGTGACCGCCGATCCGGGCGCCCTGCGGGATCTGCGGGCCTGGGCGCTCAGCCCGCTCGCGGGGGAGCGTGGGGCCAACGCCGCCAAGCTGATCGAGACGCTGCGCAGCTGGCTGCTGCACCACGGCCGCCGCGAGGACGTCGCCGCCGAGTTGTTCGTGCATCCGCAGACGGTCCGGTACCGCATGGCCCGCCTGCGTGAACTCTACGGCGACCGCCTCCGTGACCCGCGCTGGGTGATGGCGCTGACCATCGCCCTGGCCATTCCGGAGTCCATTCCGGAGACCCCGTGATCCCGCGGCCATATACCAAAGTCAGAGAGCGGCCGACTTCCGGCGACTAGCCCGGCCTCACCGCCGGGCCTAGCGTCTGTTGCGGCAGTAGGAAAGGCTCGAGAGGGGCGTACGAGTGTGAGCGGCGAATCATCACCGAGGCAGGCCACGGTTCTGACCTACTCTCCGTTCGGCCGGGCACTGGTCCTGCTGGGGCCGGCGGCGCTGGGGGTCCTGGTGGCGGCGCTGGCGCCGATGCTCGCGCGGTGGCTGATGAAAGCCCACTTCCCGGTCCTCGGCATCGTGTGGAAAGTGGTCGGCTCGGTCGACAGCTGGTGGAAGGTGGGGGTGCAGGCGGCGATCCTCGCCGTCCTGGGCGCGCTGGTCAGCGTGGAGATCGTGCGCCGGAGCACCCGGCTCGCGGTCGACCCCGCCGAGGTGCGCCTGCAGACCGGAGACCAGCTGGTGACGGTCGCCCGCCCGCAGGTGGACGCCGTGTTCATGCAGGGTGACTGTCTGGTGATCCTCGACCGGGAGTCGCGGCAGGTCTTCCGTGGCGAGCCGCAGGCCGAAGCCGGCCCGATCGAGCGGGCCTTCCGGGAGCACGGCTACCCCTGGCGTGACGGCGACCCTTTCGACGATCTCTACCAGCCGTGGGTGCCGGAGACGGATCAGTTGCCGGTCGCCGTCGAGGCGGTCCTGTCGGCCCGTGCCATGGCGCTGCGTAAGAAGGCCTCCAGTGAGGCCGGCGAGCTGCGCGACTCCCTGGAGAAACTGGGTTACGCGGTCCGCGACGACGGTGACCGTCAGCTCTGGCGTCCGCTGGTCCGCTCATGACCGGTGCCTCGGAGACCGCCGTGGCGACGGCCCGCAAGCGCTGGGCGCTGAGCCCCGGGCGGGCCTGGGACATCACGGCGATCCTGGTGTCCTGGTTCGGCGGGCTGGTGCTGGTCGGTGAGGCGCAGTCGGTGCGGAACCTCTCCGACAACGACGTCTTCCTGCTCTTCGTGGCCGGCTGCCTGTTCTCGCTCGCGCTCTGGTGGCGGCGCAGCCGTCCGGTGCCGGTGGCGGTCCTCCTCCTGATCGGCTCCCTGATCACCGACGCGGCCGGCCTCGCCGCGCTGATCGCTCTCTCCACGGTCGTCGCGGTTCGGCGGGGCCGCGTCATCGTCGTGCTCACCCTGCTGCACGCCGTGACCGCGATCACCTATGCGGTGATCTATGCGGACGAGGCGGTTCCGCACCTGGTGAGCCTCCTGCTGACCGTCGCCATTCTCGCCACCACGATCGCGCTCGGGGTGGCGGCGCGTGCGCGCCAGGAACTGATCGACTCGTTGCGCGAGCGGACCGTCCGCGCCGAGGAGGAGGCGCGGCTGCGGGCCGACCGGCTGCGCGCCCTCGAACGGGAACGGATCGCCCGGGAGATGCACGACTCGCTGGCCCACCGGATCTCCATGGTCAGCCTGCACGCCGGCGCCCTGCAGATCCGTCCCGATCTCACCCCGGACGAGGTGGCCAAGGCCGCCACGACCATCCGGGACAGCGCCCACCAGGCACTGGAGGATCTGCGCGAGATCCTCGGAGTGCTGCGGGCGGGCGAGGGCGAGGCCCTGCGCCCGCAACCCGACCTGCGCCACCTCGACGAGCTGGTCGCCGACGCGCGGGAAGCGGGGGTGCCGGTGACGGTCACCGACCGTCTCGACGGTCTTCCGGCCGGCGCCTCGCTGGGCCGGACCGTCTATCGCCTGGTGCAGGAGGGGCTGACCAACGCCGGGAAGCACGCGGCCGGCGTGCCGGTGAGCCTGGTGCTGGACCGGACCGCCGACGGCGAGGTGCACGTGCTGGTGTCGAACCCGCTGCGGGTCTCCGCGCGGACCGCGGTCCCCGGGGCCGGCAGCGGTCTCGTCGGCCTGGCCGAGCGGGTCGATCTGATCGACGGCAGGCTCCGCCACGGCGTCCGTGGGGACCCGCGGACCGGCCTGACCTTCGATCTGGAAGCCTGGCTGCCGTGGCCCGCGAACGCGGACGCCGCCGCCTGCGAAGTCGCGGCGGGCTGAGGGGAGAACGGTGACCGAACAGATCCGGGTGCTGATCGCCGATGACGACCCGCTGGTGCGGGTCGGGCTGTCGATGGTGCTGGGCGCGGCTCCGGAGATCGTGATCGTCGGTGAGGCCGGTGACGGCGCCGAGGCGGTGCAGTTGGCTCGTAGCCTGCGACCGGACGTCGTCCTGATGGACGTCCGGATGCCGCGGATGGACGGTCTGGCCGCCACCGAGGCTCTGCGCCGGAACGGCCCGAAGCCCGCCATCGTGGTGCTGACCACCTTCGACACCGACGAGAATCTGCTCGGCGCGCTCCGGCTGGGCGCCAACGGCTTCCTGCTCAAGGACATCGCGCCGACCGAGATCCTGGACGCGGTGCGGCGGGCCGCCACCGGCGAGTCGATCCTGGCCCCGGCGGTGGTGCCACGCCTGATCGGTTACGCGGTCGGCCGCGACCGCGGCGGAGCGGACGGGCGCCGGCCTCGCGCCGCCGCCGCGCTGAACCGTCTCACCGAGCGTGAGCGCGAGGTGGCCGAAGCGGTGGCGACCGGCCGTTCCAACGCGGAGATCAGCGCTGAACTGCACATGAGTGTCCCGACGGTGAAGGCCTACGTCTCCCGCCTGTTCGACAAGCTTGGCTGCGCCAACCGCGTGCAGGTCGCCATCCTGATCCACGAAGCCAGGTGAAAGTAACGAGAGCCGTGAGGGTCGTTACAGGTAGTGGCTTCCGCCAGGCACACGGGCTAGCGTTGGGCCCGTCGCAAAGCCCATCGATAAAGTAGGCATTGCGACGCTCGTCACAACTGCTGACCAGGGTGTTCACGTGATTGAAATAAGCGGTCTTCGTAAGACGTACCGCTCCAGGAAGAGGTCCGTCGTCGCTGTCGACGGGGTCGACCTGCACGTCGGCGAGGGCGAGGTCTTCGGCGTTCTCGGCCAGAGCGGCGCCGGTAAGAGCACGCTGCTGCGCTGCGTCAACATGCTGGAGCGGCCGGACGCGGGCACCGTCGCCGTCGGCGGGCTGGAGCTGACGAACCTGCGGCGTGAGCGGCTGCGTGTCGCCCGGCACGGGATCGGCATGATCCACCAGCACTTCGCGCTGCTGTCGTCGCGGACCGTCGCGGGCAACGTCGCGTTCGCTTTGGAGGTGACCGGCGCCCCGCGGGCCGAGCGCAAGGCGCGGGTCGCCGAGCTGCTCGAACTGGTCGGGCTCAGCGAGCGGGCGGACGCGTACCCCGCTCAGTTGTCCGGTGGCCAGAAACAGCGGGTGGGGATCGCCCGCGCGCTCGCCGCGCGGCCGAAGGTCCTGCTCTCCGATGAGGCGACCTCGGCGCTCGATCCGGAGACGACCGAGTCGATCCTGCGGCTGCTGCTCGACCTCAACCGGCGGCTCGGCCTGACGATCCTGCTGATCACCCACGAGATGACCGTGGTGAAGCGGATCTGCACGTCGGCCGCGGTGATGCGGGACGGCCGGTTCGTCGAGTCCGGCACGGTCGCCGGCCTGCTGCGGCAGCCGGGTTCGGAGCTGGCTCGCGACCTGTTCCCGCTGGACACGTCGGCGAGCGTGGCCACGGCGGGCGGCGGCGTGACGATCGTCGACATCACGGTCAGCGGCGACGAGGCGGACGAGCCGATCATCGCCGACCTGGCGCGGCGGTTCGCCTCGGACGTACGCATCCTGAGTGGGTCGGTGGAAACGCTGGCCGCGACGCGCGCCGGGCGCTGGCGTCTCGCCCTGCCGGGCGCCCCCGAGGACAACAGCGAGGCCCTGGAATATCTGCGCAAGCGGGGAGTCACGCTGTGACCTGGTCCGAAGTCTTCGAGCTGCTGAGCGTCGGCTTCCAGGAGACCGCGTGGATGGTCGGCGTCGCCACGCTGCTCACCGCGGTCGGCGGCCTGCTCGTCGGAGTCCTGCTGGTGCTCACCGACCGCGGCGGCCTGCTGCCCGCGCCGCCGGTCAACGCGGTCCTCGGCCTGATCGTGAACGTCGGCCGGTCGCTGCCGTTCATCATCCTGCTGGTCGCGGTCATTCCGTTCACCCGTGCCGTGGTCGGCACCAGCATCGGCACGGACGCGGCGATCGTGCCGCTGACGATCGGCGCCATTCCGTTCTTCGCCCGGATCGTCGAGTCGGCGTTGCGTGAGGTTCCGGCCGACGTGGTCGCCGCGGCCACCGCGATGGGCGCCACCCGACGTCAGATCGTCGGCAAGGTGCTGCTCCGGGAGGCGCTGCCGGGCCTGGTCGCCGGCCTGACGATCACGGTGATCGCGTTGGTCGGCTATTCGGCGATGGCCGGCGTGGTCGGCGGCGGCGGCCTGGGCGACCTCGCGATCCGCTACGGCTACCAGCGGTTCGAGACCGAGGTCATGATCGCGACCGTGGTCGCGCTCGTGGTGCTCGTGCAGGTCGTCCAGATGGTGGGCGACGTCCTCGCCCGCCGGCTCACGCGCCGCTGACCGGTTCCGGCCGTCACCTCGCCCAGGCTCCGTCCTAATTCCTCTCAGTCCCATCGAATTGAAAGGTCCATCCATGCGCCGCCGTTCCTTCGCCGCCGTCCTGGCCGCCGCCACCCTCACCCTGGGCCTGGCCGCGTGCGGCTCGTCCGACGACGCCGAGGCGAAGTCGACAGACACCCTCAAGGTCGGCGTCAGCCCGGTCCCGCACGGCGAGATCCTCAAGTACGTCAAGGACAACCTCGCCGCCGCCGAGGGCCTGAAGATCGAGATCGTCGAGTTCAACGACTACATCCAGCCCAACGTGGCGCTCAGTGAGAAGCAGCTCGACGCCAACTACTTCCAGCACGTCCCGTACCTGGAGGAGGAGGTCGCGGCCAAGGGCTACAAGTTCACCGCGCTGGCGCCGGCGCACATCGAGCCGCTCGGCGTCTACTCCAAGACGGTCAAGGCGATCGCCGACGTGCCCGCGGGCGGCGTCGTCGGCATCCCGAACGACCCGTCGAACTCGGGCCGCGCCCTGAACCTGCTCGCGAAGAGCGGCCTGATCACGCTGAAGGACGGCGTCGGCGTCAAGGCGACCGAGAAGGACATCACCGCGAACCCGAAGAACCTGCAGTTCAAGGCACTGGAGGCGGCGCAGCTTCCGCGCAGCCTGGAGGACACCGCGCTGTCGGTGATCAACGGCAACTACGCGATCGAGACCGGTCTCAAGCCGTCGGCCGACGCCCTCGCCCTGGAGACGGGTGCCGACAACCCGTACGCGAACCTGGTCGTCGTCCGCACCGGCGACCAGGCCGACGCCCGCGTGGTCAAGCTGGAGAAGCTGCTGCACTCCGCCGAGGTCAAGAAGTTCATCGCGGACAAGTACCAGGGTGCGGTCCTGGCCGCGTTCTGAGTTCGATCTCAGGGAGCCGCGGGTCGCGGCTCCCTGAGGCGTCTCAGCAGGCGCCCTGATCGGCCCACACGTCGGCGGCGCCGGGCGTCTCGCCCTGCGTCCACCACTTGGCCTTCCACGTGTGGTTGTTGTGCGTGGCGAGGTTCCCGCCCACGTAGACCGCGCTGCTGTTCCACGCCGCCGCCGAGCACGAGCCGGACGGCGGGGGGTTGCCACCGCCGCCGCCGACATTGACGTCGACGCAGGAGTAGAACGCGTTGGCCGTGTCGGAGATGGTCCAGATCGCCAGGATCTTCTGACGCCCGGAGAACCCACTCAGGTTGATGGTGTGCGACAGCGTCGCCGGTGGCTGCTGGCTGTTGCCCGCGAACGAGGCGATCCGCCTGCCGCCGATGAAGTACTCCCAGCTCGCGGTCGCGTGCCGGGCCGTGTTGATCCAGCTCAGCGTCAGCGAGGTGCCGACGTTGGTGGCCGGCCAGCCCCGGCTGTCGTCGTTGAGTTCGGCGAACACGCTGTTGTTGCCGTGACAGTTCCGCAGACCCTTCGGCCCCTCGACGCTCTGCGGCTCGTACTTGATCTGCCCGCAGGCCATCCTGCCCTGCGCGCAGAGCGCCTGCCGGCTCGGCGGCGAGGAGACGTACCCGTGCGCCGCGGCGGGCGACGCGACCAGAAGCGATCCGGCGGCGCCCAGCAGGGTCACCGCGAGTAGTGCGAACACCTTGCGCATGCCACTCCTCCAAAGATGAACGTCGATCGATGGATTGTGACGTGAGTATAAATAAAGTTTCCTAAATGAAAAGGGCCGGCCGCTTCATCTGCGATTTCGTACGCCGTGGCCCGTCCCGTGCGGGAACGAGCCGCGCCCTCCGTCCGCGTGGCGGTGACGGAGGGCGCGGGGGAGAGGCCGGATCAGGCCAGAACTGAGCTGATCTTCTCGGTGGGGAGGCCGAGGGCCGAACCGACCAGGTCGTTGGTGAGAACTCCGGCGTGCACGTTGAGCCCGAGCGCCAGCGCCGGATCCGCCCGCAGGGCGTCCCGCCAGCCGAGGTCGGCCAGCCGCAGCACGTACGGCAGGGTCGCGTTCGTCAGCGCGTACGTCGACGTGTTCGGAACCGCGCCGGGCATGTTGGCCACGCAGTAGAAGACCGACCCGTGCACCTGGTAGACCGGGTCCTGGTGGGTCGTCGGCCGTGAGTCCTCGAAGCAGCCGCCCTGGTCGATGGCGATGTCGACGAGCACCGAGCCCGGCTTCATCCGCTTGACCAGTTCGTTGCTGACCAGGGTGGGAGCCTTCGCGCCCGGCACCAGCACAGCGCCGATCACCATGTCGGCCTCGATGACCGACTGCTCGATCGCGTACAGGCTGGACACCAGCGTCTTCACCCGGCCGTTGAACTGGGCGTCGATCTGCCGCAACCGCGGAATGCTGAGGTCCAGCACGGTGACGTCGGCGCCGAGGCCGAGCGCGATCGTCGCCGCGTTCACCCCGGAGACGCCGCCGCCGATCACGGTCACCTTCGCCGGGGCCACACCCGGCACGCCGCCCGGCAGCACGCCGCGGCCGCCGCTGTTGCGCATCAGGCTGTACGCGCCGACCTGCGGCGCGAGCCGTCCGGCCACCTCCGACATCGGCGCGAGCAGCGGCAGTGAACCGTCGGCGAGCTGCACCGTCTCGTACGCGATGGCGGTCGTCCCGCTGTTGATCAGCGCCTTGGTGCCTTCCGGGTCGGCCGCCAGGTGCAGGTAGGTGAAGAGCACCTGGCCGGCGCGCAGCCGGTGGTACTCCTCGGCGATCGGCTCCTTCACCTTGAGGATCATGTCGGCGGCGCCCCACACCGCGTCGGCGTCCGGAAGGATGCCCGCGCCCGCGGCGATGTAGTCGTCGTCGCTGATCGCGGAGCCCGCACCGGCGCCGGCCTGCACCGACACCTGATGCCCGTGCCGGACCGCCTCCACCACGCCGGCCGGGGTGATCGCCACCCGGTACTCGTGGTTCTTGACCTCTGCGGGCACGCCGATGTGCATGGGGTTTCCTTCCGCTGCGAACTCCCGATGGCGATAGGGTGGAACGATGTGCAGCAGACGGGCAAGACCGGCGAAGAAGATTCTGTCGGTAACAGGGCCGGGGAAGATTCTTCGCGCGGGCGGCTCGTCGTGACGGACGTACCGAAGGATGTTCGAGGCCTCGACCACATCGACCTGGAGTTGCTGAGCCTCCTGCAGGCCGACGGCCGCATGCCCAACAACGCCCTCGCCGACCGTGTCGGCATCGCCCCGTCGACCTGTCTGACCCGCATCCGGCGGCTCCGCGAGATCGGCGCCGTCCGCGGCTTCCACGCCGACGTCGACCCGGCCTGGATCGGCCGCCCGATCCAGGCGATGATCGCCGTCCGCATCCGCTCCGACGCTCGTGAGGCGATCGGCCGCTTCGCCGAGTCCCTGGCCGGCATCCCGGCGGTCCGCGACGTCTACTTCATCTCCGGCAACTACGACTTCCTGCTGCACGTGGCCTGCGCCGACGTCGACGACCTGCGTGCGGTGATCACCGAGCGACTCAGCGGCACCCGGCTGATCGCCGGCACCGAAACCTATCTGATCTTCGAACACCGCCGCGGCGCCTGAGCGCCTGCCTCGGCCGTTTCAGCGGGTCCGGGCGAGCCGACACGACACCTCACCGCCGGCCGGTCGAGCCGACCGCAGCGCAGCCGCGTTATGGGTGGTCGGTGGGGTGTGTGGGCTACGGCTCGGTGGGCCGTCCAGCCGGAAGGGCAGTGCGGCGAGGCGGGGCGGCGCGGGGGCGCCGGCGGCCGCCGGGGCGGTCGGGGCGGTCCGGGCCGGTCGAACCGGAAGGCTGATGATCGGTGCACTGGTCCTCGGGCGGATCGTCGGGGCCGGTCGGCTCGTAGTGCCCGAACCGGCCACCGACGTTGCCTGCCGTGACCGGCATCACACCTCTGCGGGGGCCAGGCGATCGCTGATCACGTGCGCGGCGAACAGGTGGAAGCCGATGACCAGCGGAATCGTCGCCGGGACGGACAGCGCCAGGAAGAACGCCAGCACTCCGGCGAGAGCCGGAGCCAGCGCCGACCACGGGCGGCTGGTCGCCTGCTCCCAGGCCCAGCGGAGCGCCGACCTGCCCGGAGCGCCCGGATCACGGCCGACGGCCACCAGCATCAGGGTGGCCAGACCCGCCAGCCAGCAGGCGACGACGGCGGTGCCGGTGAGCACGGGCGTGCCGCCGGGAACCCAGCCCCGGCTGACCGCGATCAGATCCACCAGAAGCAGCAGCGCGACCACCACGAACGGGATGCCCGGCAGCAGTCCCCGGCGGAACTGGCGCAGCAGCGGCCGGAACGCGGGCAGCTTGCCGAGCTGGTAACGGTGCCGGACCGCGGTGGAGCCGGCCGCCAGTGCTGCCGGCAGGGTCAGCACCGGCAGGGAGGCGGCCGTCACCACCACGCCGATCAGCGCCAGGTCGGTGCCGAGGGCGAACTTCTCCCGCCAGTCCGGCCGCTGGTCCGGTGTCTCCTCGGCGGGCCAGTTCATCCCGGAGGCCTCGGGGGCGGGCGGCCCGCCCGCCGCGGCGGCGGCGAGCGGACCGTGGGTGACGCGGGCGGGCGTCATCCCTTGAGACCCGACGTGTTGATGCCTTCGACCAGCATCCGCTGGAAGGCCACGAAGAACAGGAAGACCGGGGCCAGCGACAGCACCGACATGGCGAACATCGGGCCGACCGAGGACTGGCCGCTGGAGTCGATGAACAGCGTCAGCGCCACCGGGGCGGTGTACTTCTCCAGGTCGGAGAGGTAGACCAGCTGGCGGAAGAAGTCGTTCCAGGTCCAGATGAACGAGAAGATCGCCGTCGAGACCAGCGCCGGGCGCGAGAGTGGCAGGATCACGTGCCGGAAGACGCCGTACGGCGTGCAGCCGTCGATCGTCGCGGCCTCGTCGAGCTCACGCGGCACGCCCCGCATGAACTGGACCATCAGGAAGACGAAGAACGCCTCGGTGGCCAGCAACTGCGGCACGATCAGCGGGGCGTACGGCCAGTCGCCGCCCACCCAGCCGAACGTCTTGAACATGACGAACTGCGGCACGATCAGCACGTGCCCGGGCAGCAGCAGCGTCCCGATCATGATGGCGAACCAGAAGCCGCGCAGCTTGAACTTCAGCCGGGCGAACGCGTACGCCGCAAGCAGGCAGGAGACGCAGTTCGCGACCACCGTGAGGCCCGCGACGAGCGCGCTGTTCACGAAGAACCGGCCGAAGCTGACGTCGAAGTTGTTCCAGCCGTCGAGATAGTTGCCGGGCGTCCACACGTTCGGCAGCACCGACATGTTGTTCAGGACTTCCTCTTGGCTCTTGAACGAGCTGCCGAGCATCCACACCAGCGGGTAGAGCACCACCGCCGACAGCAGGACCAGCGTGAGCGGCCGGGCCAGGCGCTGGAGGGTCATCAGTCTTCTCCGTCCGAGTAGTGCACCCAGAACTTGCCGGTCCGGAAGACGACGGCGGTGACGAGGCCGATCGCGAGCAGGAACACCCAGGCCATCGCCGAGGCGTAGCCCATCTGGTACTCGTTCCAGCCCTTGATGTAGAGGTGCAGGGTGTACATGAGGGTCGAGTCGACCGGGCCGCCGGTGCCGTTGCTGAGCACGAACGCCGAGGTGAAGCCCTGGAATCCGTTGATCGTCTCCAGCACCAGGTTGAAGAAGATCACCGGGGAGAGCATCGGCAGCGTGATGCTGATGAACTTCCGCACCGGGCTGGCGCCGTCCACCGAGGCGGCCTCGTACAGCTCGTTGGGAACCTGCTTGAGACCGGCCAGGAAGATCACCATCGGGGCGCCGAACTGCCAGACGGCCAGCAGGATCAGCGTGCCGAGCGCGAAGTCGGGGTCGTTGACCCAGGCCTTGCCCTCGATGCCGAACCAGCTGAGGAACGAGTTGAACGCGCCGTCGCGGTTGAACATGTTGACCCACACGATGGCCAGCGCCACGCTGCCGCCCAGCAGCGACGGCAGGTAGAACAGGCCGCGGAACAGGCCGGCGGCCTTGAAACCCTTGTTCAGCAGCACCGCGACACCGAGCGCGGCGGCGAGCTTGAGCGGGGTCGCCACCAGCGCGAACACCAGAGTGGTCTTGACCGCGTGCCAGAACGACGGGTCCTCGGTGAACATCGTGCGGTAGTTGTCCAGGCCCACCCACTCCATCGACTCCCAGTCGGAGAGGACGTCGTAGTTGGTGAAACTGAGGTAGAGCGACATCAGCATCGGGACGGCGGTGATGGTCACCAGCCCGAGCAGCCAGGGGGTGAGGAAGACGTAGCCGGCCTTGCTCTCCGACCGGTGCCGGGCGGGCCGGTCCCGCCGCTGGTGAGCGGCGGAACCGGCCGGCGGCACGGTCGGCGTGTGCCGGGCCGTGGTGGTAGCCACTGGACTCACCGGCTGATCGCGGCCTGGCTGGCTGCGAAGAACTGCTCGGCGGCCTGGGCGGGCGTGGCGCGACCGTACTGGGCCTCTTCCGCGGCCTTGATCAGCTCGGAGCGCACGGTGCTGTGGCCCTTCGGCGGAACCGTCGGCGCCGGGCCGAAGTTCTTGGCCAGCTCGCCGGTCACCTTGATGGTCTCCTTCATCGACGCGTTGTCCGTCGACGCGGCGACCTGGGTGCGGATGTCGGTGTTCGACGGCAGGCCCCGGTCGGTGCCGAGGATCTTGCCGGCCTCCGGGTCGTTGGCCAGGAAGTTGAGCACGTCGGCCGCGACGTCCTTGTTCTTGCTGCCGCGATAGACCGAGAAGTACATCGAGGCGCGCGGCCACTGCTTGGACGCGTCACCCGGGTACGCGATCACGCCGAGCTGGTCCTTGGTGTTCTTCTGCAGCTCGGGAAGCTGGTTGGCCCACACCCAGGAGGTGAGCGCCTTGCCGGTCACCACGAGCTGCTTGGTGACGTCGGTGGCGTTGCCCTCGTGGATCACGTCGGGGGTCGGGGTGGCCTTGGCGTCGCGGGCGCCCTTCCACAGCTCGAACCAGGCCTGCACGTCGGCCTGGGTGAAGCCGAGCTCCTTGCCGTTGTAGAGCTCCTTGCCCTGCTGGCGCAGCCACACCCAGAACGCCTTGTAGTCGGCGCTCGGGTCCATGGTGCCGGCCACCTTGGTCTTCGCGGCGGCGTCCTTCGCCCAGGCGATGTGGTCCTCCCAGCTCTGCCCGGTGGTGGGCAGCGCGACGCCGGCGGCCTCCAGCTTGGTCTTGTTGTAGACCAGGCCCTGGGTGTTCTCGCCGAACGCGAGGCCGGCGAGCTTGCCGTCGACCGTGCCGTACTCGATGAGGCCCTTGGGGAACTTGGAAGTGTCGATCTTTCCGGACTTCGAGTACTCGGCGAGGTCCGCGGTGACGTTGCGGGTCGCGTACTCGGCCAGGAAGTTGTCGTCGATCTGGAAGATGTCCGGCGCGTCGTTGCCGGCCGTCAGGGTGGCCAGCTTGTCGAAGTAACCCTGGTTGGCCTGCCAGGTCTTCTTGAACGTGACGTTCGGGTGCTTGGACGTGTAGAGGGCGAGGGCCTGCTCGGTGATCTGGGCGCGGGCCTCGCCGCCCCACCAGAAGAAGCTCAGTTCGACCTTGCCGTCGGCGGCGGGCTTGTCCTCGCTGCTACAGGCGCCGAGAGCCAGCGGAAGGGCGACCATGGCGGCCACGAGGCCGCTGAGCACGCGGCGCCGGGGAAGGGGGTGGGATGCGGTCATGGGGGTTCGTCACTCCTTGACGTGTGCGGCAACCTCAGCGTTGAGCGCTACGGCCGGGGCGTACGGCCCGGGGCCGGTGGAGTTGCGAATGATCAAGTCGGTCCGGAGGGTGACCTGACCGGCCGGTCCGTCGTCGCCATGCTGGAGCAGCATGTCGACGGCGGTCCGGCCGGCGGCCGCGGTCGGGTTGGCCACGGTGGTGAGCCGTGGCCGGACCAGCACGCTGTACGCGATGTCGTCGATGCCGACGACACTCACCTGCCCGGGAACGTCGACACCGCGGTCCTGCAACGACTGGAGCAGGCCGATGGCCATCAGATCGTTGTAGGCGAACACCGCGGTGGCGCCGGTTCCGAGCACCGCCTCGGCGGCCGCGGCGCCGGTCTCCTCGACCGGCTGGTTCGGGCCGAGGACGGTCAGTTCCGCGCCGGCCGCACGGGCGGTCGCGCCGGCGGCCCGGCGGATCTCCCGGTTGGTCCATGAGCCACGCGGCCCGGCCAGGTAGACCAGGTGACGGTGACCCAGGCCGAGCAGGTGGAGCACGGCTTCCCGGGCGCCTTGTCCCACGTCCATGACCACCGCGGGCAGGCCGGTGATCAGGCGGTTGATGACGACCAGGGGCACTTCTCGTCGCAGAAGCTCTATCTGGTCGTCGCTCATCCGGGGACTGCACAGGAGGATCCCGTCGACCTGCTTGGCCAGTGCCTGCACCAACTCGGCCTCGACGATCGGATCCTCGTCGGTGTCGGCGACGAAGACGTGGTAGTCCCGCCGCCGGGCGTGGGTCTCGGCCGCCTTGATCAGAGGCGGGAAGAACGGATTCGCGATATCGGCCACGATCAGGCCGATGTTGTGGGTACGTCCGGTGATGAGTGCCCGGGCCGCCCGGTTCGGGCGGTAACCGAGCTGCTCCGCGGTGGCCAGAACCCGGGAGCGGGTCTCGGGGTTGACCAGGTGCGGTGCGGAGAAGGTGCGCGACACCGTGGAGATGTGCACGCCGGACGCTCGAGCGACGTCCCGGATCGTCACAGCCACGGTGCCTCCTTGATGGCGATCCGATGTGACCCGGATCTCTCGGTGAGAGCCATTAATGCAAACGGTTGCGGTGGTGTCAACGCCCTTCTATGTCGCTCCTGTTGCCTGATGATCACGGGGTGTGGTCAAACCCGGACAAATAGTTGTCATGCATTGACTTTGGTCGTGGTTGTCTCACTAATCTGTTGCAAACGTTTGCCGACAGGAGGCGACGGAATGACCCAGTCCCCCCGCCGCCGGTACGCCCTCGTGGGCGCCGGCTCACGGGCCGGCATGTTTCTCCGGGCGATCACGGGCGACCACGCCGACGTGGCCGAGCTGGTCGCCATGGCGGACACCAACCCGGCCCGTCCCGCGGTCCACAACGAGCGTCTCGCACGCCTCGGTGTCCCGCCCGTCCCGGTTTACGACGCGGCCGACTTCACGCAGATGCTGAAACGCGAGCGCGTCGACGTCGTGCTGGTCGCGACCGTGGACCGCTATCACGACCACTACGTCGTGGCCGCCCTCGAAGCGGGCTGCGACGCCATCACCGAGAAGCCGATGACCGTCGACGCGGCCGGCTGCCGCCGCATCCTCGACGCCCAGCGGCGGACCGGGCGTGACGTCCGGGTGACGTTCAACTACCGCTTCAACCCGCTGCACGAGGCGGTGAAGCGGGTCCTGGCGTCCGGCGAGATCGGTGAGATCGGCTCGGTCCACTTCGAGTGGCTGCTCGACGTCCGGCACGGCGCCGACTACTTCCGCCGGTGGCACCGTGAGAAGGAGAACTCCGGCGGCCTGCTGGTGCACAAGGCCGGCCACCACTTCGACCTGGTCAACTGGTGGCTCGACGACAGCCCCTCCCTCGTCTTCGCCGCCGGCCGGCTGTTCTTCTACGGCGATCAGGGACGCCGCCACGGGTACGCCCGCGACTACGACCGGGCGCACGGCGCGGCCGCGGCCGACGGGGACCCGTTCGCGCTGCGGATGGCCGACGAGCCGACGATGCGCGAGCTCTACCTCGAAGCCGAGCAGCACGACGGCTACCACCGCGACCGCAACGTCTTCGCGCCCGGTGTGACCATCGAGGACGACATGGCCGTGCTGGTCCGCTACGCCGGCGGCGCGTCGATGAGCTACCACCTCACGGCGTACGCACCGTGGGAGGGCTATCGGGTCATGTTCAACGGCAGCCGCGGCCGCCTCGAACTGGAGGTCGTCGAGAGCGACCATGTCGCGCCCGCCGCGGCCGCCGGCGTCAAAGGCGAGCCGGGCGCCGAGTCGACCGCCGAGCAGGGCTCGAAACGGCTGCTGGTCCGGCCGTTCTGGGCGCCGCCGCGGGAGATCGCCGTGGACGGGCTGTCCCGGCACGGGCACGGTGGCGCCGACGTCCGCATGCTCGCCGACCTCATCCGCCCGGACGCGCCCGCCGACCCGCTCGGGCGAACCGCGAACGCCGTCGACGGCGCCCGCGCCCTGCTGACCGGCCTGGCCGCCAACGAGTCTCTCGTACAGGGACAGGCCATCCGCGTGCAAGACCTCCTAGATCTCGAGGACATCAGGTGACCGACGAAGACCATCTCTTCCCCGCCGAGCAGAACCAGCGGCAGATCGCCCGCGAGCTGTACGAGCACGCCAAGGACCTGCCGTTGATCAGCCCGCACGGGCACGTCGACCCGATGCTGCTCGCCGACGACGTGGCGTTCGGAGACCCGGCCCGGCTGTTCGTGGTCCCCGACCACTACGTCACCCGGATGCTGGCCAGCCAGGGGATCCCGCCGGCGCGGCTCGGCGTGCCCAGTGTGGACGGCTCGGCTGTGGAGACCGACGGCCGGGCGATCTGGCGGCTGCTCGCCCAGAACTGGAAACTGTTCCGCGGCACCCCGTCCCGGCTCTGGACCGAGAAGGTCCTCGCCGACGTCTTCGGCATCACCCGCACGCTCAGCGCGGCCACCGCCGACGAGATCTACGACGAGCTGTCGGCCCGGCTCGCCGAACCGGACTACCGGCCCCGCGCCCTGTTCACCCGGTTCAACATCGAGGTGCTGGCCACCACCGAGAGCCCGCTCGACGAGCTGCACGCGCACGCCAAGCTGGCCGCCGACGGGTGGGGCGGCCCGGGCGGCCGGGTCGTCACCACGTTCCGGCCGGACAACCTGGTCGACCCCCAGTGGCCCGGCTGGGCGGGGCGGGTCGCCGAACTCGGCGCCCTGACCGGCCTCGACACCGGCACCTACCAGGGGTTCCTGGCGGCGCTGCGCAGCCGCCGGCAGGCCTTCATCGAAGCCGGCGCCACCAGCACCGACCACGGCCACCTCACCGCCGCCACGCTGAACCTGGACGACGCCGACGCGGCCGTCCTCTTCCGTAAGGCCCTCGGCGGCGGCGCGGACGCGGCCGACGCGGAGGCGTTCCGGGCACACATGCTGGTCGAGATGGCCCGCATGTCGCTCGACGACGGCCTGGTCATGCAGCTGCACCCGGGCTCGGTCCGCAACCACAACCACGACCTCCACCAGCGGCACGGCCGCGACGTGGGCGGCGACATCCCGTCGGCCACCGACTACGTGCACGCACTGCGGCCGCTGCTCGACGCCTACGGCAACGACCCACGCCTGCGGATCGTCCTCTACACCCTCGACGAGACCGCGTTCAGCCGGGAGCTCGCGCCGCTCGCCGGCGGTTACCCGTCGCTCTACCTGGGCGCGCCCTGGTGGTTCCTGGACAGCCCGGAGGGTCTGCGCCGGTTCCGCGAGGCGGTCACCGAGACGGCCGGCTTCTACAACACGTCCGGGTTCGTCGACGACACCCGCGCGTTCTGCTCGATCCCGGCCCGGCACGACGTGGCTCGCCGGATCGACGCCGGATATCTCGCGAAGCTGGTCGCCGAGGGCACGCTGCCGCTCGACGAGGCCGCCGAGACGATCGCGGACCTGGCCTACCACCTGCCGAAGCGGGTCTTCCGCCTGGACTCCCCGGCCGGGGAGGAGAAGGCATGACGGTGACCTATCGTCTCGGCCGCGGCGCCCTCGCCTCGCTCCCCGCCGCCAACCGGCCGGCCGTCGAGCCCGGGTCGGTCCGCCCCGGCATCGTGCACCTCGGACTCGGCGCGTTCCACCGCGCGCACCAGGCCGTCTTCACCGAATCCGCGGTCGCCGCCTCGGGCGGCGACTGGGGCATCGTCGGGGTGGCGCCGCGCTCCCGGGAGATTCTCGACAAGCTGCGCGAGCAGGACGGGCTCTACAGCGTCCTGACCGTCGGCGGTGGTGGGGACCGGGCGCGGGCGGTCGGCATCCTGGCCGGTCTCGGGCACGCGGCGGGGGACCCCTACGGCGTGGTGGCGGCCATCGCCGACCCCAACGTGCGGATCGTGTCGATGACCGTGACCGAGAAGGCGTACCGGCTCGACCCGGCCGGGGGACTGCTGCTCGACGACGAGCTCCGGGCCCAGCTGACCGGGCAGGCGCCGCCGACGACCGTACCGGCTCTGCTGGTCCGCGGCCTGCTCCGGCGCCAGGCCGCCGGCGCCGGCCCGCTCACCGTGCTGTGCTGCGACAACCTCCAGGGCAACGGCCCGCGCATCCGTGGTCTCGTCGAGCAGGCCCTGGACGTCGCCGGTGCACACCTGCCGGCTGGGGTGGCGTTCCCGGCCACCATGGTCGACCGGATCGTGCCCGCCACCAGCGCGGAGCACCTTCGGCGGACGGCGCTCGCGCTCGGCGCGGACGACGCGGCGCCGGTCGTGGCGGAGCCGTTCATGCAGTGGGTGATGCATGACGACTTCCCCGGTGGGCGCCCGGACTGGGCGGCCGCCGGCGCGATCTTCACCGATGACGTCACGTCGTGGGAGAAGCTGAAACTGCGGGCTCTCAACGCGGTCCACTCGGCGAGCGCTTATCTCGGGGCTCTGGCGGGCCGCGAGCTGATCGCGGACTCCCTGGAGATCACCGGCATGCCGGCGCTGCTGCGCCGCTTCATCGCCGAGGACATCGCCCCGACCTTCGAACCGCCGCCCGGCGTCACGGTGATCGGCTACGGCGAGACCGCCCTGGAGCGCTTCGCCAACCGCGAGCTGGGGCACCGCAACCTCCAGGTCGCGATGGACGGCACCCAGAAACTGCCGCACCGCCTCCTCGGCACCATCGCCGACCGGCGGCGGGCCGGCGCCACCCCCGGCTGGGCGGCGCTCGTGCTGGCCGCGTGGATGCGCTTCGCGCGGGGAACCGCCGACAACGGCGCCGCCCTTCACCTGGACGACCCGCTGGCGGCCCGGATCAAGGCCGCGCTCGCCGCGGCTCCGGACAACCCGGCCGGCGTGGTCGGCGCCCTGCTGGCCCTCGGTGAGGTGTTTCCGCCGCACCTGGCCGGCGACGACGTGCTGCGCGCCGAGCTGATCCGCTGGTACGGCGAACTGGACCGGCACGGCGTCGAGGCGACCCTCCGCGGGCTGGCCGCATGACGACGCGGGTCGCGCTGATCGGGGCCGGGGGCCACGGGCTCTGGCACCGCCGGGTGCTGGCCCGGCTCGCCGCCGCGGGCGAGGTCGAGGTGGCCGGTCTATGCGACCGGCAGCCGGTGGAGCCGCATCCGGACGCGCCGCTTCCCGGGGCGCCGTTCTTCACCGACTACACCGAACTGCTCGCGGTCGCGCGGCCCGACGTGGTGGTGGTCTGCACCCCGCCGCACGCGCACCTGCCGATCGCGCTCGACGTATTCGCGGCCGGCGCCGACCTGTTGCTGGAGAAGCCGCCGGTGATGTCGATGGCCGAGCACGAGCGGCTCGCTGCGGCGATCGCCGAGAGCGGGCGGCTCTGCCAGATCGGGTTCCAGGCGCTCGGGTCGGCGGCGCTGGCCGAGTTGTGCGTGGCCGCGCCGGCCGGGGACATCGGAGTGTCGGGGGCCTGGTGGCGTCCCGACTCCTACTACCGGCGCACGCCGTGGGCCGGCCGGCGGGAGATCGACGGGCGGCCCGTCTTCGACGGGGCGCTGGTCAACCCGTTCGCGCACGCGCTGATGCAGGCGCTGGTGGTGGCGGACTCAACGGCGGCGGGATTCCGCCCGGTGTCGATGGAGCTGGAGCGCCACCGGTCCCGCGAGATCGAGACCGACGACACGACGTTCCTGCGGCTCACCGGCGACGACGGGCGGCGGATCACCGTGGCGGTGACCCTCGCCTCGGCCGTGTTCATCGCCGGCGAGATCGCGGTCGGCGGGGCCGTCCTGGAGTACCCGACCGACCGTCTGCGCCTGCCCGGAGAGGCCGCGTTCCAGCAGGTGCCGGGACGCGCCGGGCTGCTGGAGAACCTGCTCGAACACCGGCGGGACCGGACGGTGCCGCTGCTGGCGCCGCTCGCGCGGACCGCCGGGTTCACGGCGGTGGCCGAGGCGATCGTGTCCGCCCCGGCGCCGCGGGAGATCGGCCCGCGATACCTGGAGCCGCACCCGGACGGGGGCGGCTCGGTCGTCGCGGGCATCGAGGAGCTGGTCCGGGAGGTGGCCGATACGGGGCGGCTGCCGTCCGAGATCGGGGTGCCGTGGGCCCGGCCCGGTCACCGGGTGCTGATCGACGGGGTGCCTGCCCACCGGGCGACCCGTTGACTCAGCCCGAAAGTCGCGTGACGGCCCGGCGCCGCCGGGACGTCGCGGGGGAGCCACGGGAGGGCCGGCCTGCGTTCGAGGGCTGGCTCTCCCGTGCCGGAAAGGGTTGTGAATCTAGCGAAAGGGAATGATTTCCATGAATGTCCATGGGGTCCCCGCTTGCCGGGGAACCGTCGAGTAGGGGCGCGGAGTGCGAACCGCTCTCGCCGCGACCATCGGCCTCGTCCTGGCCGCCGGTGTCGCTACTGTTCCCGCTTCCGCGGCTCCGGCGCCAGTGCCGGCCGGGGCGCGGGAGATCCTGCCCGCGAATGACGGGTGGGCGGCCGCCACCACCGGGACGACCGGTGGAACGACGGCGGACGACGCGCATGTGTTCGTCGTGCGCAATCGTGCCGAACTGGCCGCCGCATTGGCCGGCGGCACTGATCCGACGCCCCGGATCGTCCTGATCAAAGGCACGATCCGGGCCAATGAGGATGACGCCGGGAATCCGCTCACCTGCGCTGACTACGCCGATCCGGCGTACAGCCTGGACGCGTATCTCGCCGCTTACGACCCCGCGGTGTGGGGCCGGAGCACGCGGCCCTCCGGTCCTCTCGAAGAGGCCCGGGTCCGGTCGGCCCGCAACCAGGCCGCCCGGGTGCAACTGAAGGTCGGCGCGAACACGACGATCTACGGGTTGCCGAACGCGCGCCTGATCGGGGCCAACCTGCTGGTCCAGAACGTGGACAACGTGATCGTGCGGAACGTGCGGTTCGAGGACGCGGCCGACTGTTTCCCGTCCTGGGATCCGACCGACGGCTCGCTCGGCAACTGGAATTCCGCCTACGACCTGGTCACCCTGACCGGGGCCACGCACGTGTGGGCGGACCACAACACATTCAGCGACGGCGACAACGTCGACGCGAACCAGCCGCGGTATCTCGGGCGGCCCTATCAGGTGCACGACGGGGCGCTCGACGTCATTCGGGCGTCCGATTACGTCACCGCGTCGTGGAACGTATTCCAGGAACACGACAAGACGATGCTGATCGGCTCCAGCAACACGGTGGGCGCCGATGTCGGGAAACTGCGGGTCACCCTGCACCACAACAAGTTCGCCAATGTGGGGCAGCGGGTGCCGCGGGTCCGTTTCGGGCAGGTGGACGTCTACAACAACTACTACTACCTGACCGATGAGGACGCCTATTCGTACTCGTGGGGAGTGGGGGTCTACTCGGCGATCCATGCCGAGAACAACTTCCTGCTGCGCAGTGCGGATCTCGCCCTCTCCGACTTCGTCTACCACTGGGGCGGGACGGGGATGACCGAGATCGGCACGCTGACCCGGGTCGGCACCGGGCCGGTGCGGGCGGTCAGCCTGCTCGGCGAGTACAACGCCACCCACGACCCCGACCTGGGCACCGACGCGGGATGGACGCCGGCGCTGCGTGCCGAGCCGGTGACGCCCACCGCCGAAGTGCCGGCGCTGGTCGCCAGGAAGGCCGGCGCGGGCCGGTTGTGATCATGGTTTCCGGCCTGCCGTCGAGCAGGCCGGGAACCGCCTTCGCCACGGATCCGGGAACGCCCTGACCTGCGAGTTCACGTGAACTACGCTGACGGGCAATCCCGACTTTTCCGTATTTGCGGAGCTGGTTTCCCATGAATATTGCTGCCCTCCGCCTGGCGGCGGTCCTGGCCGGTCTCCTCCTCCTCGCGGGCCTCGCCCAGCCCGCCGGCGCGGCCGTCTCCACCGCGGTCATGGTCCCGCCCGGCACCGGCCCGGCCGCCCTCGAACAGATGCGCCGCGAGGTCGCCGCGGCGGCCCCGTGCTGGCGGGACGTCACCATCAAGTCGGTGGCGAACGGCCGGTACGTGTCCGCGGAGATCGGCCGGGAGGGCGGCGACTACGGCACGCTGCGGGCTCGCGCGGTCGCCCCCGGCAAGTGGGAGAAGTTCGTCGTCTGCCGCGACGCCGGTACCGGGGTGACCAGGATCCGGGCACAGGCCAACAACGACTTCGTCTCCGCCGAGCTGGATTACGCCGGCGCGAAGTACGGAGTGCTGCGCGCCCAGGCCGCCCGGGTCGGCGGGTGGGAGCGGTACTACTCCAACAGCGCCCCGGGTGGCCAGTTCTCCTTCTACGCCCGGGAGACCCGGCGCTGGGTCGCCGCGGAGGTCACTTTCGAGGGCGATCTGTACGGCATCCTGCGGGCGCGCGCCACGAGCGTCGGCGCCGAGGAGACATTCGTATGGTGAGGTTCCTTTAAAGAGGAACCCCTCAAACCTTAAGTTTTCCTTTAGTTCGATCTAGGGTGATCCGCGGCTGGGAGCGTTCCCGTATGGACCGATCGAGAAGGTGGTCCAACAGGAAGGCACGTAGATGAAGCGCTACCGGAGCTACCCGAACAACGTGGGGGGATCCAACATCCGGCGCTGGCGTGTGGCCGGCGTGGCGGGTGTCGCGGTGGCCCTGGTCGGTGTGGGACTGGGCGTGGCGGCCGCGGCCGACAACGGCGGCGTGCCCACGGTCAACTGTCCGACGGTGGCGGACAAGCTGGGTGCCGTCCCGGCCTCGGCGCAGGCGGAGATCGGCCGCAACCTGCAGCTTCTGAACACGCAGATCCAGGAGGCGAACGCCCGGATCGTCAGCACCCAGGGTCAGGGTGGCGCGAACTTCATCCAGAACGCGATCCTCGGCCCGCTGAAGGACAAGCGGTTCGCCGCGATCAACCGGATGGAGACGGCCATCGGGCGTAGCGCCGCGAAGCCGGACCTGAACGCCGAAGGTCTCTCCGGCTGCTCGCTCAACGCCGGCGGTGGCGGCAACGCCGCGCCGGAGCCGACTCAGGTACCGGCCGCCTCCGTCGCGGCGGGCGCCGCCGCGGCGGCCAACGTCCCGACGGTGAACTGCCCGAACGTCGTCATCAACGTGGCGGTCCCGGCGTCGGCGCAGGCCGAGATCGACCGGAACCTGGCGCTGCTGCAGACCCAGATCAACGAGGCGAACACCCGGCTCAAGAACACGGTGGGCCAGGGCGGCGCCAACTTCATCCAGAACGCGATCCTCGGCCCGCTGAAGGACAAGCGGACCGCGACCATCAACCGGATGGAGACCGCGATCGGCCGCACCGCCGCCAAGCCGAACCTGAACGCCGAAGGCCTGTCGACCTGCTCGCTGAACCAGAACGGTGGCGGCGGCAACGCTGCGGCGCCGACCGCGGCCCCGACAACCGCTCCGGCGAACAACGGCAACAACGGCAACAACGGTGGGAACAACAACGCCGGCAACGGCGCCGTCCCCACGGTGAACTGCCCGAACGTCGTCATCAACGTGGCGGTCCCGGCATCGGCGCAGGCCGAGATCGACCGGAACCTGGCGCTGCTGCAGACCCAGATCAACGAGGCGAACGCCCGGATCGTCAGCACCCAGGGTCAGGGTGGCGCCAACTTCATCCAGAACGCGATCCTCGGCCCGCTGGAGGACAAGCGGTTCGCCGCGATCAACCGGATGGAGACCGCGATCGGCCGTGCCGCCGCGAAGCCGAACCTGAACGCGGAGGGCCTCGCGCCCTGCAGCCTGAACGCCTGATCCACATCGCCTGACGGCCCGGCTGCGGACGCAGCCGGGCCGTTTCGCGTCCCCGGGCACCGTCGCGCGACGTGCGGGCCACAGTGGACGCCGACCTGGTCACCGTGGTCCGCTGGTTCCTCTGAGACCCCTTTCCCGGTACGGCTACGCGGGGCCGGCGTGGCGGTCCCCGCGACGAGGCGCCACAACCGGCCCCGGCGCGGCTCTCGGGCGGAGTCCCACCGCACCGGCTACGGCCGCCGTGGCTCCGAAAGCTCGCCGCCGAAGAGCAGCCCGTCATCCTCGAACAGCTTGTCCAGGGTCGGCCGGGCCGCCTCCTGCGCCTCCCACGCCTCCACCGCCTCGACCTCGGCGTTGCGGGCCTCCTCCACCAAGACCTCGGCGGCGACCGACGCCACATGCACCTGGTCGCGCACCTGCACGGTCTCGGCCACCGCCCGCTCGTACGCCCGGCGGGCGTCGCGCACCCGGCCGTCGTCCAACTGCTCGGCCGGCGGCCCGGCCTGCTGCCAGATGCCGTTCAACTGCTCCACCGACAGTTCGCCGCGCCGGTACGCCGCCAGCGCCGCACGCTGCACCAGCAGATGCGTCTCGTCCGCCGTCGCGACCCGGGCCTCCCAGCGGGCCTCCAGAAAGCGGTCCTCGGCACGGTCGCGTGCCCCGGCCGCCTGCTCGGCCCGCTGCCGTGCCTCGTCGGCCTCCGCCGCCGCCCGATCGGCGGCCGCCCGCACCGCCTCCACATCGTCCAGCAGCTCCTGCACCTCGCCCGGCACCGCCGGCGCCCGGGCCGGTCGCTGCCAGGCGGCCACCACCGCCACGCTGATCAGAACCATCACCACGGCCGCGGCAGCGACCGCTGCCCACGTCCAGACCATCTTCCGTGCCACCCCCGCGCTCGATCACCCTCGATCCGACCATAAAGGGATCAAATGATCCCTGCCACCCGAGCGGTCGCGCCGCCCAACCGCCGGGACACCCGATCGCCGATGGATAGCACTATCGGATAGCCTCATGCGCCGCGCGTACCTCGCTCGCGCCGATCCGTAACGCGGACGTGGTAGAAAGCGCGCCGACACAGGGAGGCCAACCGTGCCAGGGAACACCAGCGCGATCACCGAGACCGGCGGCGGGACGGCCCGGGCCGGCGGCAGCGTGGTCGTCTACCTGCCGGTCGGCGTCCGGTCGCGGCTGCGTGAACGGGCCGCGGCGACCGGCCGGTCACACACCCAACTCGTGTTCGACGCCCTCAACGCCACCCACACTCGGCTCGCCGACGTGCTCGGCGGCGCCGCCGAAGCGGCCGGCGAAACCGACGGGATCTTTCTCGTGCAGAGGTCCGGGCGGCGCCGGCACCGCGAAGACCAGGTCCAGGTGTCGATCCGGCCGCACCCGGCCAACCTCGCCGTCATCGACGACCTGGCGGCACGGCACACTACCGGCAACCGCTCCGCGCTGATCGCCGCGGCGCTCGACGAGTTCCTCCCCGCCGCATTGAAAGGCGTCTCCCCGTGAAGCAGCTCAACGACCTGATAGCGGACTTCTGGCGAGATTACGCCGCCCTGGTCCTGCTGGCCGGGGGACTGCTCGGCGTGCTGCTGCTGATCGGCTTCGCGATCTGGGCCAAACGGTCCAAGAAGCCGCTGCGGCCGCTCGCCCTCGCCTTCAGCATGAACCTCGCGCTGCTGCTCAACGCCGAAGGCATGTGGGTCATCGCGATCGACCAGCTCAAACTGCCGGCGATCTTCGCGGTGCTGGTCTTCGCCGTCTTCGAGATCTGCTTCCTGACCGCCACCTCGCTCGCCGCCGAGCAGTACCGGCGCACCTCCGTCCACGCGCCCGACGGCACCGTCGTCACCCCGGGCCACCCTGGCGCCATGCTCTGGATCGCGGCACTCATCGCCGGGCTGTCCGGCGTCATCGTGGCCAGCAACGCGGTCACCTTCACCGAGAAACTGCTGCGGCTCGCCGTACCCTGCGTGATTTTCCTGATGTGGTGGGCGGCGCTGACCGCCGCCGGGCAGCGGGTGCGGCGCGGCCGTTTCGCCTACAGCCCCCGCCGCCTCGCCGAACGCTGGGGATTCCTCATCCCGGACGACGACCCCGATCTGGTGCGGATGGCCGCCGAACGCCAGATCCGCCGCATGGTCGTCAACTACCACCGGGTCAGCGCCGGCCGCCTCCCCAAGTCGTGGTGGCGGTCCCGGCTGCTCAAGGACGCCCGCACGGCCGGCGAACCGGTCGTCGAAGAAGTGATCGAACAGCTCGCGCGGATCCAGCGGGTGATGGATCTGCTGGTGCCCGGCGGGACGAGGTTCGCCGCCCCGGTCGGGTCTCTCACCACCGCGGCCACGCCGGGATCTCTCGCTACCGCCGCCACGCCCGGCCTTTCCGGTCTCGCCGCAGCTGAGGGGTCCAGCCAGGACGCCGCCGAGCCGGCGCGTCTGCCGGTGGGGGCCGGTGGCACGGAAACTGCTCCGCTCGCCGTGGATGCCGTTACGGCGCTTTTGGAGCCGGTTGCCATGCAGGCCGCGCCCGCCCCGGCTCCGGCCGCCGCCTCTTCGGCTCCCGCTCCGGCCGCCGCCTCCTCGGCTCCGGCTCCGGCCTCTCCGGGGGCCTCGGCCGGGCAGGCTGTGCAGTTTGTTGAGCCGGTCCAGTTCGTCCAGCCTGCCGAGTCGCCCGCTGCCACGGCTTCTTCTTCGGTCGCCGCCGTTCCGTCGGTCGGTGCCGTTCCGCCGGTCGCCGTCGCGAACGGCCAGACGGTGTTTCACGGCCAGGACTCCGGCGAGGTCGTGAGCGTCTCCGCCGGTCACACGGGCCTGCCAGGCCAGAACGGCTCGGCCGTCGCCGGCGACAGCGCCGTGGTCGCTGATGCCCCGATGACCGCGGAGGTCCAGACGACTCTGAGCGGTCACACAGCCTCTGGCGGTCAGGCCGTTCCCCATGGACAGATGACCTCCGGTGGCCGGGTTGCTCCGGATGGGCGGCTCGGTTCTGGTGGGGACCCGGCCGCCGGTCCTCGGGTCGCTCCCGGTGGCCACGCCGGTCCGGACGGGCCGGGCGCTTCCCGCCGGTCGAGCGGCGGAGCGGGAGCAGCGGTTCCGGCCCAGCGCGGCGCGGGCAGCGACGCCATCTCGGCGTCGCCCGCTCCGGTCTCCCCGGCTCCGGCGGCGACCCCCTCCTGGGCTTCCACCCCGACCGGGGCCCGGCCGGCCGTGAGCATCGCCGGCTCACCCTGGTGGCGTCTGGCCGTCGACCGGCTCAGCAAGATGGTGGCCCAGGAGATCAGCGCCGACGACCTGCCGGAGATGAACTACCTGCGAACCAACGAACTGGCCCGGAAACTCGCGCCCAGAGTGCAGGAACTCGGCGAGGGCGTGGTCCGGACGTTCATCAACGAGTACGTCCGTGAACTCGACGGCGACCACGTGGAGTCGGCGTACCCGTGGCGCGACTTCCTCCCCGCCCCGGCGGTCGCGCCGGCCGGATCCGAGGCTTGGCGCAACGCGCTGGTCGATCTGCGTACCGCCCTGGAGGAGGAACTCGGCGAGGGTCAGCCGATGGACCCCGACGCGCTGGCGGACCTATTGGCCCCGAGCGCACCCCGGCTCGACGATGTCACGATCCGCGGCTTCGTCGGCGACTACCTGCTCGCGCTGAGCGGCATGACGGCGCCGGGCAACGTCCAGCCCTGGGCGGACCTGCTGCCGCGTCCGCAGCCGGTCCGCGCGGCCAGTGACGAGGACCTGCTGGACATGCACGGTGCCGAACTCTTCGAGCACCTGCGGGCCACCGGACGGCTGAGCCGGTACAAGGTGCAGGCGATCACCGGAATCAAGAGCCGCGTTCAGGCCGACCGCATCAAGTCGATCATTGAGGAGCGGTCGGCAGAGACCGCGACCGCCTAACCCCCACATGTCCGAAGGACATCCGTCTCGCCGCGCGGCCCCCTCAAGTCAGCTCAGCCGTAGCTCAGGCAAGCCCCGGCCGTAGCCCCGACCCACGCCGGGGAGTGCCTCGGCGACGGTGTTGGCGCGGCGGCAACCCCACGTTGGGGGTGGGGCTGGGGTGGCGGGTCAGGACGGGGTGGCTATCCACACCGAGCGGGTGCTGTGGACGGCCAGGTCGGGGCGGGTGCGGAGAGAGTTCGGGCCGTCGTCGGTCAGCAGGGCGTCGAGAGTGGTCTGGTCGTCGGGGGAGAGACGGTCGGTGAGCCCGGCGCGGAAGCGGCGCAGGGTGGCGTACGCGTAGCGGACGGCGGTGTCGGTGGGCGGTGCCGGCAGGTCGACGGTCAGGTCACGGGACTCGATGATCCGGAAGCCGACGGCGGTCAGACGGGCCGCCCAGTCCGAGCCCATGTGCGGGAGATGCTCGTTGCGGGCCTGCTCCATCAAGGTGTGGCAGCGGGCCTCCAGGCCGGGCCGGCCGATGCCCAGGTCGTCGGGGAGGAAACGGGGCATCGACTCCATCTCGATCATCGTGAGCAGGCCGCCGGGGCGGAGCGTGGCGCGGATGTCGCGGAGCACCTGGTCGGGGTCGGTCATGTGGTGCATCGAGGACGACGCCCAGATCAGGTCGGCCGGTCCGGTCTCCGGCCATCCCGTGTCGAGGTCGGCTTGGCGCGGGCGGACCCGGTCGGCGAGGCCGTGCCGCCGGGCGCTCTCGCCGAGATGACGCAGCATCTCCTCCGAGGTGTCGATCGCCGTCACCCTGGCCTCCGGGAAGTGCCGTAGCAGGGCGAACGCCCCCGATCCGGTGCCGGCGCCGAGGTCCAGCACGTCGCGCACCGGGTTGCCGGAGAGCTCGGCGATGCGGCCGATGAGCTCGGCCAGCGGACCGGCGGCGACCTCGGCATCGAGATCGAGCATCTCCTGCAACCCGTCACCGTGCCCGTGTCCGTGCCCGTCACCGTGCACGTGATCGCGCTCCTGGCCGTCGCTGTGAGCGTGGGCCGCGACGTGACCGTCGTCGGGGTAGCCGCCATGGCGGGGATCTGGGGCGTGGCTCTGGGTGGTGCCGCCTTGGCCGGAGGCGGCGCTGTGGGGGAGGGCGGCGTGGGCGTGGGGGTCTTGAGCGAGTGCCATGCGGTCGACTGTAGGACCGTTTTGCGGCTAGCGCATACAATCTTGCGTATGACGCAAGATGCTGAGGTGGACGCGCTGGTTCGGGCCCGAATCCGGGGGCTGCGGATCGCCAAGGGATGGTCGCTCGACGACCTCGCGGCCCGCTGCTATCTGAGCCCGTCGACGCTCAGCCGGATCGAGACCGGGCATCGGCGGATCGGCCTCGACCAGCTCACCGCCATCGCCCGGGCGCTGGGGGCCAGCCTCGACCAGCTCGTCGAGACCGCCGGGGACGCGGTGGTGATCAAGCCGCATCATCATCCGGAGCGGGGGATGACGACCTGGGTGCTCAGCGGTGACGAAGGGCGTGACGGGCTCACCGTGGCGCGGATCAGGATCAGTCGCCCGGCGTCGCGGCGGCCCGAGGACCAGCGGGTGCATCCGGGGCGGGACTGGTTCACCGTGCTGTCGGGGACGGCGGAGCTGCTGCTCGGCGAGCGGGAAGTGCTGGTGCGCGAGGGAGAGGCGGCTTCCTTCTCCACGATGATCCCGCACTCCTTCGGCGCCCGGGGCGGCCCGGCCGAGGTGATCGCGGTCTTCGACCCGGACGGCGAGCGGAACCACATCGACACGTGAGCGGGATGAACGAGCGAAGGACGTAACGGCGATCGACCGGGCGGGCCGGCGGTGGTGTTACGCCGAGGCGGTGGGGCGGGATGCCTCTTGCGGGAATCGGCGCATGCGTGGCCGTACCGGAAAAAGTCCTGAAGCCGCCCGGGGACGTCTCACCGGGATGGGGGAACGCAGGAGGCGCGCCAGGTGAGGGTGGCCTCGGCGTGCTCCGCGTGGGGTGTCGGGCCGTCGTCGAGGGCGAGGGCCATGGCCCGCACGCCCATCTCGACCAGCGGCAACCGGACCGTCGTGAGGGCGGGGGTGACGTCGCGGGCGATGGGCATGTCGTCGAAGCCGGTGACCGAGACGTCCTCGGGGACGCGGACGCCGCGTTCGCGGAGGGCCGCCATGGCGCCGACGGCCATCGAGTCGTTGAGGGTGATCAGCGCGGTGATGCCGGGTTCGGTGTCGAGCAGCGCGGACGCGGCGACGGCGCCGCCGTCACGGGTGAAGTCGGAATAGACGAGGCGGGCGGGCGGCAGCGCGACGCCGGCCTCGTCGAAGGCGCGGCGGAAACCGGTGAGCCGGTCGGTGGTGGTGGTCAGGTAGCGGGGGCCGGCGATGACGCCGACCTCGCGGTGGCCGAGGCCGAGGACGCGCACGCCCAGCTCGTAGGCGCCGGTCTCGTTGCCGGGCAGAACCGCGCTGCCGACCAGGCGGTGCCGGCCGATGACCGCGACCCGGCCGCCGGCCTGCTGGTACGCGTTCAGCTCGGCGTTGAGGCGTTCGGTGAACAGGTCGTCGTGGTAGCCGGAGCCGGCGAGGATCAGCGCGTGCACCTGCTGGGCGCGCAGCAGGGCGACGTAGGCGAGTTCGCGCTCCGGCTCCCGGTAGCTGTTGCAGATCACCAGGAGCCGGTCGTGTGCGCCGGCCTGACGTTGCAGGCCGCGGGTGATCTCGGCGAAGTACGGGTCGGAGACGTCGTGCACGATCACCCCGACCGCCGACTTGCGGGGGCGGGCGACGTTCTGCGCGTGCGCGTTCGGCACGTAGTGCAGCTGCGCGACGGCCGCCAGGACCCGCTCGCGGAGCTCCTCGTTGACCTTTTTCGCACTGTCGTTGATGACGCGGGAGACGGTCGCCGGGGAGACCCCGGCGAGCCGGGCAACATCCGCCAGGGTGACCGCCATCCGCACAGGTTAACGGCCCAGGAGCGTCAATGTGTCGACGACCCGGTTCGCGAAGCCCCACTCGTTGTCGTACCAGGCCACGACCTTGACCAGTCGGCCGTGCGCCGCGGTCAGCAGCGAGTCGAAGACCGACGATGCGGGGTTGCCGGTGATGTCGGACGACACGAGTGGATCGTCGGAGTACTCCAGGATGCCGCGCAGCGGCCCGGCCGCGGCCACCTGGAACGCGCTGTTGATCTCGTCGACCGTCACCGGGTGGCTGACCAGCGCGTTCAGCTCGACGAGCGAGCCGACCGGCACGGGCACCCGCACCGAATAGCCGGACAGCCGCCCGTTCAGGCGGGGCAGGACCGCGCCGATCGCGGTGGCGGCGCCGGTCGTCGTCGGCGCGATGTTCAGCGCCGCGGCACGGGCCCGGCGCGGGTCGCGGTGCGGGCCGTCCTGCAGGTTCTGCTCCTGCGTGTAGGCGTGGATCGTGGTCATCGACCCGGACTCGACGCCGGCCAGGTCGTCCAGCACCGACGCGATCGGGGCGAGAGCGTTGGTGGTGCACGAGGCGTTGGAGACCACGCGGTGGACGGCCGGGTCGTAGCCGCCGTGGTTGATGCCGTAGGCGATCGTGATGTCGGCGTCCTTCGCCGGGGCGGTGACCAGCACCTTCCGGGTCACGTGAGCGCCGGCGCCGGCGGTGAACCGGCCGGTGGACTCGACGGCGACGTCGATGTCGTGCCACGGCAGCCGGGCGGGGTCGGGCTCGGCGGTTACCGCGATCTTGTGACCGTTGACGATCAGATGGTCGCCGGCGGCCTCGACCTCACCGGGGAACCGGCCCAGGGTGCTGTCGTAGCGGAGCAGGTGGGCGAGGGTCGGTGCGTCGGCCAGGTCGTTGACGGCGACGATCTCTTCCGTGGCCGCCGCGCGGAGGACGTTTCGCCCGATTCTGCCGAATCCGTTGATAGCAATGCGCATAGGGCAACTCTGCGGCGTGGGGACGTCACGGGGCAGGCGGCGGAGCGCCGGATCCCGCAAGCTTTCCGCCAAACGCCTTCCGGTACTCGCTCGGTGTCGTGCCCAGGACCCGCTGGAAGTGCAGCCGCAGGTTGGCGCCGGTGCCCACCCCGACCCGGGCGGCGATCTGCTCGACGCTCAGGGCGCTCGCCTCCAGCAGGGAGCGGGCCAGGTCGATCCGGGCCCGCAGGATCCACCGCATCGGCGTGTATCCGGTGTCCTCGACGAACCGGCGGCCGAACGTGCGTGTCGACACGCCCGCGTGCCGGGCCAGATCGGCGACACCGATCGGCTCGTCCAGCCGGTGCAGCGCCCACTCGCGGGTCGCCGCGAACACCTCGCCGAGCGGTTCCGGAACGGTACGGGGCACGAACTGGGACTGGCCGCCGCTGCGGTACGGGGCCGCCACGATGGTCCGGGCGACGTCGTTCGACGCCCGCACCCCGTGGTCGCGCCGGATCATGTGCAGGCACAGGTCGATCCCGGCGGCCACCCCGGCCGACGTGAGCACCGGGCCCTCGTCGACGAAGAGGACACCCGGGTCGACGTGGATCTTCGGGTACTCGCGCGCCAGCGCCGGCGCCATCGACCAGTGCGTGGTGGCCCGCCGCCCGTCCAGGAGCCCGGCCGCGGCCAGCGCGAACGCGCCCGTGCAGATCGACACCATCCGCGCGCCACGGAACGCGGCGTCCCGCAACGCGTCGAGAATCCCCTGGTCAAGCTGCCGCAGCGGGCTGTTGTAGCCTGGCACGATCACGGTGTCCGCATCGCCGATGGCCTCCGGGCCGTGCTCCACCACGTAACCGAGCCCGTCGCGCCCTTCGACCGGCCCGGCCGCCAGTGAACAGTGCCGGATCTGGTAGGGCAGGCCGTGCTTCGGGGCGAAGACCTGCGCGCTGATCCCGACGTCGAGGGGGGCGGCGCCCGGCAGGACCAGGACCGCGATTCGATGTGATCGCACGTTGCCCACTCTGCCCCACCCCACGGGGCACCTGGAAACACGCAGGCCGCACGTGTACCGTGGGTCGGTCGCGGAAAGGACGGTCAGCGATGAGGGAAGACCGGAGTCGCTCCACGGGGCGCCCGACGCTGGAAGAGGTCGCGGCCCGAGCCGGAGTCGGCCGGGGGACGGTGTCCCGGGTCGTCAACGGGTCTGCTCAGGTCAGTCCTCGCGCGCGGGAGGCCGTCCAGCAAGCCATCGACGCGCTCGGCTACGTTCCGAACCGTGCGGCGCGCGCGCTCGTCACCCAGCGCACCGACTCGATCGCTCTGGTGATCTTCGAGTCCGGCGAGCGGTTCTTCGCCGAACCGTTCTTCGGCCGCATCGTGCAGTCGATCTCGTCGGTGCTGGTGGCGCGCAACCTGCAGATGGTCCTGATGATCGCGCAGGCCCCCGAGGAGCGGCGCCAGCTCGAGGGCTACCTCACCCGTCAGCACGTCGACGGCGCCCTGCTGCTCTCCCTGCACGGCGACGACCCGCTGCCGTCCTTCCTCGAGGAACGCGGCGTCCCGACGGTGCGGGCCGGCCGCCCCTACCACCCGGAACCGGTCAGCTTCGTCGACGCCGACAACCGCGCCGGCGCCCGCGCCGCCGTCACCTACCTGCGCGATCAAGGCCGCCGCTGCATCGCCACGATCACCGGACCGCTCGACATGGCGGTCGGCATCGCCCGCTACGACGGCTACCGCGACGTCGTCGGCGAAGGCCCCGCCGCCCGCGGCGACTTCGGCGAACTCAGCGGCGCCACGGCGATGGAGTGGCTGCTCACCCAGCACCCGCAGATCGACGCCGTCTTCTGCGCCTCCGACATGATGGCCGCCGGCGCGCTGCGGGTGCTCCGCAGGGCCGGGCGCCGCGTGCCCCAGGACGTCGCCGTCATCGGCTTCGACGACTCCGTCATCGCCCGGCACACCGATCCGCCGCTGACCAGCGTCTATCAGCCGGTCGAGCAGATGGGGCAGGAGATGGTCCGCCTGCTGCTGGCCAAGATCGACGGCGAGGAGCCCGCCGACTTCGAAACCGTCCTCCCCACCAGGTTGATCCTGCGCGGTTCCGCTTAAAACATCCTATTTCGTACGGCTAGTCGAAGCACCGTGGCTCCCACCGCGAGGCGGCTGCCGCTCCCGGCGACCTCGCGCCTTTCGGGCGGAGGCGGGTGGCCACCGGCCCGCCCGTCCTGCGTCCGGTAGCGCACGCCCTGCCCGGCGTCCGGTCGCGTCGAGCGTGTGGTCGGTCGTGCCGGGCGGTGGCCGGTCGTGCCGGGCGGTGGCCGGTCGTGCCGGGCGGTGGTCGGTCGTGCCGGGGCGGTGGTCGGTCGTGCCGGGGCGGTGGCTGGTCGCGCCGTGCGGGCGGGGTTGTGGGTGATCCCCAGGGCCGTGCACTTCGGGGTGGCGGTGACCGGCGGATCTGCCCGAAAGTCGCGTTGGGGCGTGGAGCGTGCCTGCCTCGCGTGGTAGTGCGGGGCGAGAAAGATGCGGTCGGGGGCGGGGTGGCCGTATCAGAGCATGTGTTTGATCTAGCTCTCTGGTTTCGGGCATGGAGATCGAGAACCTGCGGGCGCGGGCGGTGGAGATCGCTCGGCTTTACGACCAATATCACCGAGCGGCGGGGCGGGATGTCTGGGATACCAGGGACCTGGCGCTCGGGTTCGTGGGGGACGTCGGGGATCTGGCGAAGCTGGTGATGCGGTGGACGGGCGGCGGGAGATTCGCCAGGCGCGGGAACGACTCGGCCATGAGCTCGCGGACTGCCTGTGGGGCGTCGCCGGGCCTGGCGCCGGGCTTGGGGCCGATCCGGGGACCGGCGCCGAGTGCCGCCTCGGCCCCGAGGCCGGGCCGGGCTCGGGAGCGGCCGTCAGGGGGTGGCGAGGGAGCGGAGGTCGGTGAGGCGTTCCCGCAGGAGGGTGGCCTGGGTTTTGGTGATGCCGCCCTCGTTGGCGCGCTGGCGCACCTTGCGGAGCAGTTGGTCGACCTGTTCGGTGAGGCCGGCGCCGGTTTCGGCGTCGGGGTCGATCAACCGGAGCAGGTTCTGGAAGTCCAGAGCCACGTCGGGCCGGATCTCGCCGGCGTCCTCACCCCGTTCGACGGTGTCCTGGACGCGGCTCAGGGCGGCCTCCACGGTGAGGGTCGCGGCGGTCGTCCGCGCGGTGGCGGACGGGGGCGGAACCGGTGGGGGCGCCGACTGGGCCGGCGCGGCCGGCGCGGAGGGCGCGGAGGGCGAAGGTGACGGCGAAGGCGAAGGCGAAGACGACGGCGTGGGTGGTGAAGGCGACGTGGCGCCGGCCGGCGGACCGGCGAACTCGGCTCGCCCGTCATCGGCCGAACCGACCGCGTTGATCACCGCGATGAAGGCGACCGCCGTCGCGGCCAGGGCGATGCCGACGGTGATGCGGCGGATCGGCGGTGGGGCCGCCTCGCGGGCAGGCGCCGGCAGCACCTTGGCATGGCCGGTCGGCGGGGGTTTGGGCAGTGGGATCGTCAGGCGGGCGGGCGCGGACGGGACGAGCCTGGCCAGCGCCCGGCGGGCCTGCGCGGCGGTGGGCCGGCGGTGCGGGTCGTCGTCGAGGCAGCGGGTGATCAGTTCGCGGAGGCGGGCGGGCAGCGATCCGGGCAGCGGGGTGGGTCCGTGCGCCTGGGCGGCGGCGAGTTCCTCCCAGGTGTTCACGTCGTACGGCGGGTCGCCGGTGACCATCTCGAAGAGCAGCACGCCGAGGCCGTACAGGTCGGTGGCGGGTTCCGCGGGTTTGCCGTCGAGGCGTTCGGGGGCGGCGTAGGCGGGGGTGCCGAAGCTCACGCCGGTCTCGTCGTCGTCCGGTTCACCGGCGGCGGCGCTGATGCCGAAGTCGAGCAGTTTGACTCCGCCGGGGCAGAGCATCACGTTGCCGGGTTTGATGTCGCGGTGCACCACTCCGGCCGCGTGTGCGGCGGCCAGCGCCTCGGCGACGGCGGCGCCGATGGACACCGCCTCGCCCCACGGCATCGGGCCGCCGGCGTCGCACAGCCGGGCTGCCACGGTCTCACCGCTGAGTAGTTCCATCACGACGAACGGGACGACCGAGCCGTCCGGGCGGACCGCCTCCCGGTAGTCGTGGACGGCCGCGATGCCGGGGTGGGAGAGGCGGGCGGCGAGTCGCGCCTCCCGCCACGCCATGTGGGCGGCACGGGTGTCACCGGCCGGCAGCTTGACCGCGACATGCCGGTCCAGCAGCTCGTCGGTGGCCCTCCAGACCTGGGCCATGCCGCCGGTCTCGAGCAACGTGACGAGGCGGTATCGCGAGGCGAGCAGCACACCCGCGGCCGGCCAGACATCGTGCATCCCAGGACATTCGCCCAGTACCGCGGCGTATGTCAACTCCGGTGTGAGCGTCACGCGGCGCATCTCACCGTCCGTGAGAATTCCCGCCGCAACCGAGCCGCAACCGTGCGGGCCACCAGCCTGAACCCGAAGCGCCGAACCATAGTGTTCACCCCCGAGATGAGGAGTTCGGTTTCATGCGAATCCGCCGCACCGCCGCTGCCATCGTCATGGTCGCCGCCGTCACTGTTCCCACGGCCGTGACCGCCGGGACCGCCTACGCCGCCGCCGGCTCCTCGTCCGCCGCGGCCGCCGCCAAGAAGCCGGCTCCGGTGAAGCCCCCCGTCAAGAAGCCCGCTCCGGCGAAGCCCCCGGTCAAGCCCCCGGTCAAGAAGGTCAACTTCCAGGCCAGCGGCACCGTCACCGCCGTGGACGCGGCCGCCGGCACGATCACGGTCGCGGCGAAGAGCGGCACCAAGGACGTCCGCGGCAAGACCGTGACGATGACCGTCCCGTCCGGTGCGACCATCGTGCTGAACGGCAAGAAGATCAAGGTGGCCGGGCTCGCGGCCGGTCACAAGGTTTCGGTGACCGGGACCCGGGTCGACGCCGACTACACCGTCGCCAAGGTCCAGGCGAGCGGGAAGGCGGTCAAGCCGAAGCCCACGCCGTCCACTCCGACGACGCCGCCGACCACCGAGCCGACGACGCCGCCGACTTCGGAGCCGACGACCCCGCCGACCACCGAGCCGACGACGCCGCCCACCACCGAGCCGACGACGCCGCCGACCTCGGAGCCGACGACCCCGCCGACCACCGAGCCGACGACCCCGCCCGCCGAGGACCCGGCTGAGGAGCCCGCCGAGGAGCCCGCCGAGGAGTCCGCCGAGTAAGCCTCCGGGGGGGCGGGCCCCCCCCCCCCCCCCCCAAGCGGGGGGGGGGGGGGGGGCGGGGGGGTTTCGAGCTAGAGGGCCCC
>NZ_JASCTH010000013.1:184119-278149 GCF_030009775.1 Actinoplanes sandaracinus
CCCCCGACCCCCCCCCGGGCCCCCGCCCCCCCCCCCCCCCCCCCCCCCGCGGGGGCGTGCCGGTCGCCGGCTGTTTTCCTCAGTCCTGCCCCGCCCCGGCCGATTCAGCCAGGGGCCGGCAGAACGGGAGAATGGCATGTCCACAGCGGTGCGCGCCCCGCTGTGGCGCGATCCGGTGCTGGTCGCGCTCACCGTGGCCGCGGTTCTCGTGCTCGGCGCGTTCCTGCTCGACGTGGGCACGCCCCGGGCCCAACTGGTGGCCTGCTGGTCGATCGCGCCGGTGCTGGACCTCCTCCAATTCTGGCTGTCGCGCCGGGCGTGGCGCACTCTCACGCTCCCGCCGTACGCGCGCCGTTTCTGGCAGGCGGTGAGTGCGGCCGGCCTGTTGTTCTTCGCGGGCGACACGGCGCAACTCGTGACGGTGCTCGCCGACCCGGCCCTCGACCGGCTCATCTTCCACCCGGCGCAGTCGGCCGGTGTGATGATCGGTGTGCTGGTCTGCTGTGTCGCCGCGCTGCTGCCACGGAGCCCCGCGAACTGGTCGCGCCGGGAGCGGATCCGCCTTCTGCTGGACACCGCGATCGTGGGCACCGCATCGGCCGTGGTGGCGTGGTGCCTGATGACCCGGCCGGGAATGGCCGGAGCGGGCGCCGGCGCCTACGTCGTCGCGCTGTTCAGCTGTGGGCTCATGCTCTGCGCCGTGTACGTCGCTCTGCGGTCCGGCCTCGGAGTCGCTCCGCTGAGCGGGACGGCCGCGGTGCCGGTGGTGGCTTCGACGCTCATGCTGGCGGCCGCGAACATCCTGCTGCCCAGTGGCAGCGCCGGCGACAGCGGCACGCAACTGGCGATGGTGATCGCGCCCTGCTTCGTGCTGCTCGCCGCGCCACGCATCCAAATCCTCGACGGGCCGCGCGGGCTGGACGGGCGTCGCTGGTGGTCGGCACGGCGTGGGCACCACGTGCTGCCCTACGGCGGGACCGTGGTGTGCGCGGCCACCCTGGTGATCGTGCTGGCGACGCAGGGGCTGGGGCTGTCCGCCTGGGGCGCCCTGGCGGGGCTTCTGGTCAACGTCGGCATGGTGATCGGGCGCCAGCTTCTCGCGCTGGCCGAGAACAACGATCTGCTGGTCGGCATCCGCAATCGCGAACAGCGGCTCAGCTCGCTGCTGAAGCACTCCTCCGAGATCATCTCGATCGCCACCCGGGACGGCGTGTTCACCTATGTCAGCCCGGCGGTCGAGCCGGTGCTCGGCTTCCCGGTGGAGACGGTGCTGGGTTACTGTGCGCTCGACATCCTGCACCACGACGACCGTGCCCGGCTCGCCGGTGACCTAGCCGTGCTGTACTCGACCCCCGGCGCCGAGCTGACCTACCAGGGGCGCTACCGGCACGCCGACGGATCATGGCGCTGGCTGGAGGTGGTGGGCGTGAACCTGACCCACGAGCCGGGTATCGACGGCGTGGTCTGCAATTCGCGGGACGTCACCGAGTCCCGGGAACTGCACGAGCGGCTGCGGTACCAGGCCGGGCACGACGAGCTGACCGGGCTGGCCAACCGGCGTCAGTTCACCGCCGCGATCTCGGCACGCGCCGGCGACGCCACGGTGCTGCTGATCGACCTCAACGGCTTCAAACAGATCAACGACACGTACGGGCACGCCACCGGCGACGCGGTCCTGCGTCACGTGGCCGGCCTGCTGCGTGACTGCGCCGGGCCGGACGACGTGCCGGCCCGGCTGGGCGGTGACGAGTTCGCCGTGCTGGCCGGTGGTGACCGGGCCGAGGCGGAGCGGATCGCCGCCCGGTTGCGCGACGCCCTGGCCGTGCCGGCCGACCTCGCCGGCCGCAGACTGCGGGTGGGCGCGAGCATCGGCCTGGCCACCGACTCGACGGCCGACCCGGACCATCTGCTCAACGCCGCCGACCTGCGGATGTACGAGGAGAAACAACATAGCCGGGCGTACGTGTCATGAGGCGCTACACGTATGCCACGGCGGTGATCTGCCTGCTCGGCATCCTCTGGTATCTGGCCTGGGTCACCGTCTCCCCGGGCACGGTCGCGATCGGTTACCTGTTCATGCCGCTGTCCATGGGGACGGCCGGGCTCGCGGTGCACGCGTTGCGCCGGGCCGTCGCGCTGGAGCCGGCCGGCCGGCGGTTCTGGCTGCTGCTGGAGATCTGCTGCTATCTGTTCACGGCCGGGTTCGGCCTGCTGGCGGTGGACGCGTTCCGGGCCGCCCCGGAGCTGACGGCGATGCCCCCGGCCGGCGCCGCGCTGATCGGCGGCGGGGTGCTGGTCGCCATGTGGGGCGTGGCGCAGGTGCCGCTCGGTGTGACCACCTGGTACGAGCGTGGCAAGCAGTGGCTGGACCGGACCATCGCGTTCCTCGGCTGCACCACGGTGCTGTGGCACTTCGGCATCTCGCCGATGATCTGGGCGGCCGATCCGTGGAGCACGTCGGCGTTGACGATCCTGCTGCTGGCGTGCCTGTTCGCGGCGGGTTCGATCACGAAGGTGTCGTACATCGCCGGTGGCCCGGTGGACCGGACCGCGATGCGCCTGGTGGCCTCCACCGGCATCGCCGCGGCGTTGGTGGCGCTGCTCGCGGTCCTCGGTGGCTACCACGGCATCCTGCCCGGCCAGGCGGTGATCATGCCGGTCAGCGGGCTGCTGGTCACGTCCGCCGTCCGCCGTCAGCACGCCGCGGTGGCCGCTGCCGGCCCGCGGCGTGGCGGCAACATCTGGCTGCCCTACCTGGCCGTGCTGGCTGTCGACGTGCCGGTCGTGGACGTGCTGGTCCGCACCTGGTTCTGGTCGCCGGGAGTCTGGGAGGGCAGGCTCGTGGTGTCGTCGGCGGTCGCGGTCACCGTCCTGGTGGCGCTGCGCCAGTACGTGGTGTACCGGGAGAACACCCGGCTGCTGCGTGAGCGGCGGGAGTCGGAGGCCCGGCTGCGGCACGAGACCACCCACGATCCGCTCACCGGGCTCGCCAACCGCGCGCTGTTCCGGCACCGGATCGACGAGGCCCTGGCCGCCGGTCCGGCCGCGGTGCTGCTGGCCGACCTGGACGAGTTCAAGACGGTCAATGACTCGCTCGGCCACGACGCCGGGGACGGCCTGCTGGTCGCGTTCGCGCGGGTGCTGCAGGACGCGGCGGGGCCGGACGCGGAGGTGGCCCGGCTGGCCGGGGACGAGTTCGCGGTGCTGCTGCCGGGCGATCGTACGGGCGAGGCGGTGGTCTCGGCGGTGGCCGCCGCGACCGCCGTGCCGATCAGCGAGCAGCGGCTGCTAGTCCGGTTCAGCGCGGGCCTGGCCACCGTGCCGCCCGGCACGCCCGCCAGTGACCTGCTGCGCCGGGCCGACGCCGCCCTCTACGCCGCCAAGGAGCGTGGCCGTGCCAACTGGGTGCACTACGCCGACGGGATGGAACGTCCGGCGTCGGCGCACGTCCGGCTCGGCGGCGACCTGCGCCGGGCCCTGGACAACGGCGAGTTCCGGCTGTTCTACCAGCCGATCGTGGCGCTCGCCGGCGGCCGGATCGTCGGGGTGGAGGCGCTGGTCCGGTGGGAGGACCCGGAACGCGGCCTGGTGTCGCCGGCGGAGTTCATCCCGGCCGCCGAGCGGACCGGCCTGATCGTGCCGCTGGGCCGGTGGGTGCTGCGCGAGACCTGCCGGCAGGCGGCCGCCTGGCTCGCCGAGTTCGGCCCGGACGTGCTGGAGAAGGCGGCGCCGAACGTGTCGGTGCGGCAGTTGCACGACCCCGACTTCGTGGCCGACGTGGCCGCCGCCCTCGCCGATCACGGTCTGCCCCCGGCCCGCCTCGTTCTGGAGCTCACCGAGTCGGCGGTGCTCCGCGGCCACCAGGTCTCCGAGGTCCTGCACGAACTGCACGCCATGGGGGTGCGGCTGGCGCTGGACGACTTCGGTACCGGCGAGTCGTCGCTGAGCCTGCTGCGCGCCTTCCCGGCGGCCATCGTCAAGCTGGACAAGTCGTTCGTCGACGGCATCGAGCTCGACGATCCGGGCACTCCGGCGGCCGATGCCCGGCAGGCCGTGGCCCGCGCGGTGGTGCAGCTCGCCGACGCGCTCGGGCTGGACACGGTCGCGGAGGGCATCGAGAACCAGGAGCAGGCCGACCGGCTGCTCCGGCTCGGGTACACCGTCGGCCAGGGATACCACCTCGGCCGGCCGATGCCGGCGGAGAAGCTCACCGAGATCTTCGCGGCCCGGCAGCGGGTGGCCGCCGCCGCCTGAGAGCCCGATATCGTACGGCGATGAGCTTGGCGGACGACGGCACCTCCACCGCCCGGTCGCTGGGGGAGTGGCTGGAGAGCCTCACCTTCGCCGACCTTCCGGAGGGCGAGGCGACCGCGCGGATCGTCGACGCGATCGCGAAATGGGCCGACTGGCAGAGCTGGCGGGTCTACCGGCGGGCGCCGAGCGTCTTCCCGCTGCCCCCGCCGTTGCGCGGCAACTCGGTGCTCGACGTGGCGTGTGCCCGGCCCGGCGGCTCGCCGATCGCGATCGAGGTCGACCGCAAGGACCGGCAGCGCACGGTCGACAAGCTGCTCGCCGAGGCCGCCGCCGGCCGGGTGGCGATCTGGGTCCGCTGGGGCGCCGGCCCGTTCCCGCCGCCGCCGCTGCCGGTGCATCTCGTGGTCGTCGAGGCCGCCCGCCGGTCCGGTCGATGGCATACGGTGTCGGCGCGGCCCGCACCTCGCCACTCCGGGGCCGCCCCTGGATCCGCCACCGTCCACGCCGAGGAGCTGCCGTGGGAAACGTGACCGAGAGCCCGTACCGCCTGGCCTGGCGGGTCACCGAGCCGTTGCACGCGATGGTCTATTTCGTGCCCGAGGCCTCGGAGCGGTACGCGACGTTCGGCCTCGACCCGATGGACGGCTACTTCGCGTCCCGCGGCGCCGCGTTCGGCCCGGTGGGACCGGAGATCGTGACCGCGACGTTCTACAACTTCAACCCGGCCCGGGTGGCCCGTGCGCTGCCGTCGGCCTGGGCGAAGGCCACCCCGGAGCAGCTCGTCGCGGCCCGGCTGGAGGCCGCTGACGCCGCCCTGACCCGGGGGCTGGGGGCGGAGGTGGTGAACGGTCCCGAGGTGGCCGAGGCGGCGGAGCTGGCCCGTGCGGCGGCGGAGGTCGCCGCGACGCTGCCCCACGGCCGGCCGTTGTTCGCCGCGCACGCCGCGCTGCCCTGGCCGGAGCGGCCGCATCTGGTGCTTTTCCACGCGCAGATGCTGCTGCGCGAGTTCCGTGGCGACGGGCATGTGGCGGCGCTGCTGGCCCACGGGGTCAGCGGCCTCGACGCGATCGTCATGCACGTGGCCAGCGGCGAGATGGACGGCCGTTTCCTGCGCGGCACCCGGGGCTGGAGCCGCGACCAGTGGGCGGAGGCGGAGGGCGACCTGCGCCGCAGCGGGCTGCTGGGCGACGAGGGTCTGACCGAGGCCGGGGTCGCGTTGCGGGCCCGGATCGAGGAGCGCACCGACGCGGTCTCCGAGGTCGCCTATCGCCGGGCGCTCGGCGAGGAGGGCTCCCTGCGGCTGGCCGCGCTGACCCGTCCGCTGAGCCGGATCGTGGTGAAAGGTGGCCTGCTCAACCCGGCCAACCTGGTTGAGCCGAAACCGCGGTGAGAGTTGCCACCCATTCCTCTCCGCCGAAACATTGGCCGGAGGGTAATCGGTAGGTCACGCTATGTACGTGACACAAAATCAGCGGAGACACCCGGCGTCGTGGTGGGCGCAGTTCGAAGAGGCCTCCGAGCGGTTCGACGCCGCTTACCTGACCGAAGGGTTGGGTGACCTGATCAATCCGAAGATCGCCGCACCGCTGCTGCGACGGGAGGCGGAGATCGCCACCGACCTCGCGGTGCGGCATCTCAACAAGCCGCAGAGCGACGAGCTGGCCCAGCGTGCCGGCGAATCGGTCGACCGGCTGCTCGCCACGGTGGAGCGGCTGGAGGAGCGCTCCGGTGAGCTGCTCTCGCTTGTCGAGGCGCACGCGATCTGTCACCTGTTGGCGGGCCGTTTCGGTGAGGCCGCCCACGCGGCGGAGGAGTTCCTCAAGACCCAGCAGATCCTGCGGGTCTTCGTCGGCGCGATGCGGATGGAGCGGTTCGACGCCGATCTGGCGGTCAAGATGCTGGCGGCCGGGCACGAGCCGTCCGCGGCCATGCACTCCGGCATGGTGGTGGGCAAGTACAGCTGGTGGCCCAGCTGGCTCGTCAAGATCGTCACGGAGCGGGCGCTGGCCGGCCAGCTCGACGAGGAGACCGTCGGCGCCTTGGACAAGTGCGCCTACGCGGAGCTGAGCCCGGCCCAGTCGCGCATCGCGCGCCGCCTGCTCGCCGGGGAGGACGCGCTGATCGACGTCTCCGCCGTCCGCCTGGAGGGGATGGGCGAGAAGGACGCGGCGGAGAAACTGCGCCGGGGCGACCTGACAGCGGTCGCCCTGGCGGCTCGTCTCATCCCGGTCTGAGGCACGGTCCCGGCACGAGCACGAGCGGGTGGGCCCCGGCCGGCAGCCGGGGCCCACCCGCTCGCCGGCTTACGAGCCGCCCTCGGCGAGGGTCACCGTGACGGGCCGGAACGCCGTCCCCGTCACGTCGACGCCGGCGGCCCGGGCCTGGGCGATCGCCTGGTTGATGTAGTCGTTCGTGTAGGCCAGGCCCTCCGGGGCCTTCGTCAGCACGGTGTCGCCGGTCTGGTTCTTCGTGGTCATCGAGATGTCCACGGTCTGCTTCCAGGCCGCCTCGTCGATCACGCCGATCCCGGCGCCGGCGGCCGGCCAGATCAGCTTGTTGACCTCGTTCATCTGCCACAGCTGGTGGCTCCTGCCGAGCTTGGAGCCGCTCGCGACGACCAGGTCACGGCACTTCTCCGCGTTGTCTCGGCAGAACGCCCAGCCCTTGATCGTGGCCGTCAGGAACTTCACGGTCTGCTGCTGGTAGGCCGGGTCGCCGAGCTTCTCGGTGTTCGCCCACACCGCGTCCTGGAGCATCGACGACCCCTCGGTCTTCCAGTCGATGACCGCGAAGTCGTCGGCGGTGTAGAGCTGCCCGGTCGCCGGGTTCTTCGCCTCCAGAAGCTGGGCGTACTCGTTGTAGCTCATCGCCTGGGCGGCGTCGATCTCCCGCTTCAGCAGCGCCTGCATGTCGAACTGCTGCTGCACCAGGGTCACGTCCTTGCCCGGGTCGATGCCGGCCTTCGTCATGCCGGCGAACAGCTCGTACTCGTTGCCGAAGCCCCAGTTGCCGACCTTCTTGCCGGCCAGGTCGGCGGCCTTCGTGATGCCGCTGTCCTTCCACGCGACCTGGTAGGTGCCGGAGCGGGCGAAGATCTGCCCGACGTCGGTGATGCCGGCGCCCTGCTCACGGGAGGCGAGGGCCTTCGGCACCCAAGCGATCGCGTAGTCGGCTCTGCCCTGGGCGAGAGCCGTCTGCGGGACGATGTCCACGCCGCCTTCCAGCAGGCTGACGTCGAGGCCCTGTTCGGAGTAGTAGCCCTGGTCGCGAGCCGCCATGTAGCCGGCGAACTGGGCCTGGTAGACCCACTGGAGCTGCACCTTGACCGGCGTGAGCGCGCCGCCGGCGCCGGGCGCCGGGGTGGTGGGTGTATCCGCGGTGCCACAAGCCGTCAGAGCGAGAACGGAGGCGAGAAGAATGCGGGAGATCTTCAAGGCGCGAACCCCTAACTAGCCGATCAAACGTTGTTTCCAGGGCATGGCCACGCGTTCGAGCAGGAGCGTGACCAGGTAGAAGGTGAGCCCGAGCAGGCAGGCCCCGGCCACGAAGGCCCAGGCGCGGGAGTAGGCGGTGAACGCCGCGGCGGAGGTGATCCGCGCGCCGAGCCCGTCCTGCAGGCCGCCGAAGTACTCGGCGACGACCGCGGCGATCACGGCCAGCGAGGACGCCTGCCGCAGGCCGGTGAAGAGGTGCGGAAGGGCGCCGGGCAGCCGCACCTTGGCCGCGAACGTCCAGCCCGAGGCGGCGTACGTGCGCATCAGCTCCTGATGGACCGGGTCCACCTCGCGCAGGCCGCGCAGCAGGTTGAGGAACACCGGGAAGAACACCACGATGCCGGTGACCAGGCGGCGCGGGACGCTGCTGGTCGACTCGAACATGTTGTTCAGGATCGGGGCGAGCGCGATGATCGGCAGCGCGTTGATCAGCGCCGCGAGCGGGACGGCCACCTCGCCGAGGAACCGGAACCGGCTCGCGGCCAGCGCGGCGAACACCGCCAGCAGGGTGCCGCCGATCAGGCCTGCCAGGGCGTTGGCGCCGCTGGCCAGGGCCGCGTTCCCGATGTTCCGCCACTGCTCGGCGATCTGTGCCCCGATGGCCGACGGCGCCGGCAGGATGAACGGCGCGACCCGGCCGAGCGTCACGAAGACCTCCCACAGGCCCAGGGCGAGAAAACCGAAGATCAACGGAGGCAGAGCGCGTTTCGTCGTACGCATCACGCCTCCGCCCGGGAATCCGCTCTTGGTCCGGTGGAGATCCCGCGCAGCGCCTGCCGCACCTCGGTGATCTTGTCGAAGTAGACCGGCGCCTGCCGTCCCGCCTCGTCCCGGGACGGCAGCTCGACCTCGATCGACGCCGTAATCCGGCCGGGCCGGGCGGACATCACCACCACCCGGTCGGCGAGGAACACCGCCTCGGAGATCGAATGGGTGACGAAGACCGTGCTGGTGCGTGTCTTGGCGCAGATGCCGAGCAGCTCCGACTGCAGCCTTTCACGGGTCATCTCGTCGAGCGCGCCGAACGGCTCGTCCATCAGCAGCAGCGGCGGCTGCACCGCGAGCGCCCGGGCGATCGCCACCCGCTGCTGCATGCCGCCGGAGAGCTGACCGGGATAGTGGCCGGCGAAGTCGGACAGGCCGACCAGCTCCAGCATCTGTTCGGCCTTGGCCCTCCGCTCGGCCTTGCCGGCGCCGCGCAGCTCGAGCGGCAGTTCGACGTTGCGCCGCACGGTCCGCCACTCGAAGAGGCCGGCCTGCTGGAAGGCGATGCCGTACTCCTGCTCGCGGCGGGCCTGCGCGGCCGGCAGGCCGGCGACGGTCACCGTGCCGGTCGTCGGGCCGATCAGGTCGGCGATCAACCGGAGCAGGGTGCTCTTGCCGCACCCGGACGGCCCGATCAGCGACACGAACTCGCCGTCACCGACCGTCAGGTCCACGTCGGCCAGGGCGAGCACCTCGTCGGGCCGGCCCTGGTTGAAGACCTTCGTGAGTTTGTCGACCACCACGGCTGTCATGCCGCGACCTCCACCGTGCCGGCTGGTTCGCTCGCGTGCCCGCTCATAGGGTCACTACCTCCACGTGGCGCCGGTGCCGCATCAGCGGCAGTTCGAGAAGAGAGACGGCGCCGGCCACGAGCAGGCCCAGCAGGGCCGCGCCGAGCATGGCCGTGTAGACCTTGGCGGGATCCGAGGTGGCCTCCCGCGAGTACTCGATGATCAGACGGCCGATGCCACCACGGGTGCCGGTGGAGATCTCGCCGACCACCGCGCCCACCACCGCCGCCGCCCCGGCCAGGCGCAACGCCGGGAAGAGGTAGGGCAGCGCCGCCGGGAGACGCAGCTTCACCAGAGTCCGCCACCAGCCGGCCGCGTAACTGCGCATCAGCTCGACGCCGCTCGCCGACGGCGACTGGAGCCCGCGCAACATGCCCACCGCGACCGGGAAGAAGGCTAGGTAGGCGGCGATCACCGCGACCGTCGCCCAGGCCGGCATCAGCGTGCCGCCCCAGCCGGCGATCAGCGGCGCGAGCGCCACCAACGGCACGGTCTGCGAGAGGATGACGTACGGCAGAAGCCCGCGCTCCACGATCCGGAAGCGCTGCATCGCCGCCGCCAGGATCAGGCCGACCACCGACCCGGCGGCGAACCCGGCCGCGGTGACGCCGAGGGTGAACAGGCACGCGTCGAGCACCACCAGCCACACCGGCCGGCCGCCGGTCGTCTCCGGGCCGGCCAGCCGCTGGACGATCGTCCACAGGTGCGGCATGGAGAGGTCGTCGGCGCGCGGCAGGACCCGCACGCCGAACAGCACCGTCCCCTCGGGATTCCCGGCCGCCTTGTAGGCCTCCCACGACCACGCCGCCGCCATCAACCCGGCCAGGACCGAGAGAACTCTTCTCATGCACATGCCGGGATGATCTGCTCGCCGTACGCGGCGAGGGTCTCGTCCTTGGCGTCGTGTTGCAGGTAGACCGCGAACTGGTCGACACCCAGCGACTTCAGCTCCTGGAGCCGCTTGATGTGGTTCTCCACCGGGCCGAGGACGCAGAACCGGTCCACGATCTCGTCCGGCACGAACGTGGTGTGGCTGTTGCCGGCCCGCCCGTGCTCGCTGTAGTCGTACCCCTGCCGGGCCTTGATGTAGTCGGTGAGGGCCCGCGGCACCGCGCCGCCCTCGCCTCCGTAACGGGCGACGATGTCGGCGATGTGGTTGCCGACCATGCCGCCGAACCACCGGGTCTGTTCCCGCTGGTGCGCGAGGTCGTCGCCGACGTAGGCCGGGGCCGCCACGCAGAACCTGATCGCGTCCGGGTCCCGCTTCTTTCCGGCGGCGGCCTTCCTCACCGCGGTGATCATCCACTCGGCGATGTCCGGGTCGGCGAGTTGCAGGATGTAGCCGTCGCCCACCTCCCCGGTGATGGCGAGTGCCTTCGGGCCGTACGCCGCCACCCAGACCTCTAGGCGGCTGTCCGCCGCCCAGGCGAACTGGATCTCGTTGCCCCGGACGTTCACCTTCCCACCGTTGCCCAGGCCTTTGATCACCTGGACGCTCTCGCGGAGCTGGCCCAGGGTCTGCGGCGTGAGGCCGAGGACCCGCAGGGCCGAGTCGCCGCGGCCGATGCCGCAGACGGTCCGGTTGCCGTACATCTCGTTGAGGGTCGCGAAGGCCGACGCGGTGACCGTCCAGTCCCGGGTGCCCGGGTTGGTCACCATCGGCCCGACGATGATCCGCTCGGTCGCCCCGAGGATCGCCGAGTAGACCACGAACGGCTCCTGCCAGAGCACGTGTGAGTCGAAGGTCCAGAAGTGACTGAATCCGGCCGCCTCGGCCTTCTTCGCCCACTCGACGATCTCCAGCGCGGGTGGGTCGTTCTGCAGCACCACACCGATGTCCACTGTCTCGGCCTCCGCTCAGATCAGGTAGTCGCTGAGACCGCGCTTGAGGTAACGGCCGCGGCCGGCCCGGCCGGTGTACTCGCCGTTCGCGGCGATGACCTCGCCGCGGGAGAGGACCGTGTCGACCTTGCCGTCGATCTCCCAGCCCTCCCAGGCGGAGTGGTCCATGTTCATGTGGTGGGTCTCGACGCTGATCCGGGTCCGCCCGGCCGGGTCGTAGAGCACGATGTCGGCGTCCGAGCCGGGCGCGATGATCCCCTTCCTCGGGTAGAGGCCGAACATCCGTGCCGGGGTGGTCGCGATCGTCTCCACCCAGCGGCTCAGCGACAGCTTCCCGTCGACGACGCCCTGGTAGAGCAGGTCCATCCGGTGCTCGACGCTGCCGATGCCGTTCGGGATCCGGGAGAAGTCGCCGCGGCCCAGCTCCTTCTGGTCCTTGAAACAGAACGGGCAGTGGTCGGTCGACACCACCGACAGGTCGTTGGTGCGCAGGCCCTGCCACAGGTCGGCGCGGTGCGTCTCGTGCTTGCTGCGCAGCGGCGTCGAGCAGACCCACTTGGCGCCCTCGAAGCCGGGAGCGCCGAGCTGGTCCTCCAGCGTGAGGTACAGGTATTGCGGGCACGTCTCGGCGAAGACGTTCTTCCCCAGGTCACGGGCGTTCCTGACCTGTTCCAGAGCCTTCGAGGCGCTGAGGTGCACGATGTAGAGCGGGCAGTCCGCGGCGACGCTCGCCAGCCAGATCGCCCGGCTGGTGGCCTCCGCCTCCAGCTCCTGCGGCCGGGTCAGGCCGTGATGGACCGGGTCCGTCTCGCCGCGCTCCAGGGCCTGTTTGACCAGCACGTCGATGGCCGGCCCGTTCTCCGCGTGCATCATGATCATGGCGCCGTTGTCGCGAGCCTTCTGCATCGCGCGCAGGATCTGCCCGTCGTCGGAGTAGAAGACGCCGGGGTACGCCATGAAGAGCTTGAAACTGCTGATGCCCTCGCTCGCGACCAACTGGTCCATGGCCTTGAGCGACTCGTCGTCGACCCCGCCCAGGATCATGTGGAAGGCGTAGTCGATGTGGCAGTTGCCCTCGGCCTTGCCGTGCCAGGCGGCCAGCCCGTCCTGGACCACCTCGCCGGTCCGCTGCACCGCGAAGTCGATGATCGTGGTGGTGCCGCCGATCGCGGCGGCCCTGGTGCCGGTGTCGAAGGTGTCGCTGGCGTGGGTGCCACCGAACGGCAGTTCCATGTGGGTGTGCGCGTCGACGGCGCCGGGGATCACGTACTTGCCGGTCGCGTCGATGACGTCGTCGATGTGCGGGGACTTGCCGGGTGCGAAGATCGCGGCGATGGTTTCGCCGTCGATGAGGACGTCGGATTTCACCGCCCCCGTGGGGCCGACGACGGTCCCACCCTTGATCAGCTTGGCGGTCACGGCGCCACCAGCCCGTCGTAGCTGTCCGGCCGGCGATCCCGGTAGAACTGCCACCGGTCGCGGACCGTGCCGAGCAGGCTCAGGTCCAGGTCACGGACGACCAGCTCGGGATGGTGGGTGTCGGCCACGTCGCCGACGAACCTGCCCTCCGGGTCGACGAAGTAGGTCTGCCCGTAGAAGTCGTTGTCGCCCAGCTCCTCGACACCCACCCGGTTGATCGCGCCGATGAAGTACTCGTTCGCGACGGCGCTGGCCGGCTGCTCCAACTGCCACAGGTAGGAGGAGAGGCCGCGGCTGGTGGCCGACGGGTTGAACACGATCTGCGCGCCGCCCAGGCCCAGCGCGCGCCAGCCCTCCGGGAAGTGCCGGTCGTAACAGATGTAAACGCCGACTTTGCCGACCGCGGTGTCGAAAACCGGATAACCCAGATTCCCGGGGCGGAAGTAGAACTTCTCCCAGAACCCCTTCACCTGAGGAATGTGGTTCTTGCGGTATTTGCCGAGGTATTCGCCATCCGCATTGACCACGGCCGCGGTGTTGTAGAGGACGCCCGGCTGTTCCTGCTCGTACATCGGCAGGATCATGACCATGCCGAGCTCGGCGGCCAGCGTCTGGAAGCGCTCGGTCGTCGGGCCGGGCACCGACTCGGCGTACTCGTAGTAGGCGGCGTCCTGGACCTGGCAGAAGTACGGGCCGTAGAACAGCTCCTGGAAGCAGATCACCTTCGCGCCCTGGGCGGCGGCCTCGCGAGCGTAGTCCTCGTGGACCTTGATCATCGATTCCTTGTCGCCCGTCCAGGTGGTCTGGACGAGGGCGGCGCGAACGATTCCGGTCGTCATGGCGGCCCCTCTCTTTGATCATTTACGCACGGTTGATCTCTTGTCAGGCGGGGTGCGAAGAGCCTGTGATCGCCTGTTTACTCCTCGTCATAGGCCCTGCGCCAGGGGTTGCATACAAGCGCCGGATGCCGTAGGACACTAACGACACACATTGAGGTGAACAATTGCCCGTACGTTACGGAATGTTTCGGAGTCGATAATTTGCTGACCGTGATCACTGGGGCGGTTCAGGACCGGAGCGCCCGGGGCATCGCGGCCGCCGTGAGCCGCTTGATCACCTCCGGCCGGCTGCCCGCCGGCGCTCGCCTGCCCACCGTGCGCACGGTGGCCACCGGCCTCGGAGTGAGCCCGACGACGGTCAGCGAGGCGTGGCGCAACCTGATCCTCGCCGGGGCGATCCAGACCCGCGGACGGTCCGGCACCTTCGTGTCCGGGCCGCTGCCACCACGGGCCCGGCTGCGGTACGCCCAGCTCGGCGGAGCCCGGGTGAACCTGCCGCGGGACCTGTCGACGGGCGTGCCCGACCCCCTGCTGCTGCCCGGCCTCAGCGAGGCGCTGTGCCGGATCGGCGACGGGCGGTGGGCCGGGAGCTACCTCGACGCCCCGGTGCTGCCCGGCCTGGAGGCGCTGCTGCGGGAGCGGTGGCCGTACCCTCCGGACAGACTGACCGTGGTGGACGGCGCGATGGACGGCCTCGACCGGGTGGCCGGCGCGGTCCTTCGCTACGGCGACCACGTGCTCGTCGAGAACCCGGCGTTCCCGCCGCTGCTGGACCTGTTGCAGGCGCTCGGCGCCACCGTCATCGGCGTCGAGATGGACTCCGCGGGTCTGGTTCCCGACGCGCTCCGGAAAGCGATCCGCGACTACCGGGCGGTCGCCCTCTTCCTCCAGCCGCGTGCCCACAACCCCACGGGTACCAGCATGGACGCCTCCCGCGCGGCGCTACTGGCCAATGTCCTCCTGGAGGCTCCGCATCTGCTCGTGGTCGAGGACGACCACGCCGGCGCCATCGCCACCGCCCCGCCGGTGAGCATCGGCCGGTACCTGCCCGAGCGCACCGTGCACGTGGCCGGCTTCTCCAAGAGCCACGGGCCCGACCTGCGGCTCGCCGCCGTAGGCGGGCCCGCCCACGTGCTCGAGTCCGTCGCCGACCGGCGGCTCCTCGGGCCGGGCTGGTCGAGCCGCCTGCTGCAGGGCGTGCTGCTCGACCTGCTGACCGATCCCGGCGCCGTGGCCCGCGTCGCGACCGCCCGCTTCGTCTACGCCGAACGCCGGTCGAGCCTGCTGAAAGCCCTGCGCGACCGCGGGGTGACCGCCACCGCCGCCGACGGCATCAACCTCTGGATGGAGGTCGCCGACCAGCAGAACGCCCTGGTCGCGCTGGCCGCCCACGGCATCGCGGCGGCGCCCGGCGCGCCCTTCTGCGTCACCCCGCTCGACGGCGACCACCTGCGGATCACCGTGGGGCTGGTCGCCGACGGCTACGACGACCTGGCCGACGTGCTCGCGGCGGCCGCCTCCCCGACCACCCGCGGCAGCGGCCGGCGCGGCTTCGGCCACCCGGCCGGCTGGCGCTGATCTCAGCCGAGAGGATCTGGCGATGAGCCTGCTGGACCGTCACCGCGCCGTCATGCCGAGCTGGATGCCCGTCTACTACGGCGACGACGCGCTGGAGATCGTCTCCGGGAGCGGACGGCGCGTCACCGACGCTTCCGGTCGCACCTACCTCGACTTCTTCGGCGGGGTGCTGACCACGATGATCGGGTACGACGTGGCCGAGATCAGCGACGCCGTCCGCCGGCAGGTCGGCACCGGCGTCGCACACACCTCCACGCTCTACCTGATCCGGCAGCAGGTCGAGCTGGCCGAGAAGATCGCCCGGATCTCCGGCATCCCGGACGCACGGGTGTTCTTCACCAACTCGGGCTCCGAGGCCAACGAGTCGGCGCTGCTCATGGCGACCAACGTGCGGCGGTCCCACCAGATCCTGGCGATCAAGAACAGCTACCACGGGCGGACCTTCGCGACCATGGCCGTCACCGGGCACCGCAGCTGGTCGTCGAGCGCGCTCAGCCCGCTGTCGGTGAACTGGCTCGCCTCCGCCGACCGGCTGCGCGGGCGGATGGCGGGGCTCGGCGACGGCGACCTGATCGACGCGGCCGTCGACGATCTGCGGGAGGTGCTCGCGACGGTCACCGCGGGAGACGTCGCCGCGCTCATCGCCGAGCCGATCCAGGGTGTGGGCGGGTTCGTCCACGGGCCGGACGGGCTGCTCGGGGCGTACCAGAAGGTCCTTGCCGAAAGCGGCATCCTGCTCATCGCCGACGAGGTGCAGACCGGGTGGGGCCGCACCGGCGACCACTTCTGGGGCTATCAGGCGCACGGGGTCACGCCTGATCTGATCACCTTCGCCAAGGGGATCGGCAACGGGTTCGCCCTCGGCGGGGTGGTCGGCAGTGCGGCGGTGATGAACGCGGTGCCGGCGATCAGCTTCTCCACCTTCGGCGGCAACCCGGTCAGCGCGGCGGCCGGCAACGCGGTCCTCGACTATGTGCTCGACCACGACCTGCAGGGGAACGCGCGGCGGATGGGATCGATCTTGATGGAAGGGCTGCGGGCGCTGTCGTACGACATCCTCGCCGACGTGCGCGGCCGGGGCCTGATGATCGGTCTCGAGTTCGTCCGCCCGGGCACCACCGAACCCGATCCGGCTGCCACCGTGCGGGTCTTCGACCTGTGCCGGGAGGGCGGGCTGCTGGTCGGCAAGGGCGGCCTCCACGGCAACGTGCTGCGGCTGGGCCCGGCGCTGACCCTGGCCGAGGAGGAGGCCCGCGAAGGCCTCGCCATCCTGATCGACGCGATCGCCACCGCCGATACGGAGTTTCGTACTTTCTGAGGCCTTGGCGCGATATAGGTCCTGAACGGAACTAAAGGAAAGTTCACTAAGGAGCAGTTGACAGGGGCGGTGCGTAGTGATCTGGTTGCACAGCGCTCAAAATTGGGAAACGGAAGGTTAACGGCGACGGAATCTTGTACATGTCCCGTTTCGGCTATGGCCGTCGGCCGGTAACTCGGTCACGATCACGGCGTGACTGAAACATCCGTGATCTTGGCGCTGGTGGTCATCACGGCCCTGGCCTTCGATTTCACCAACGGGTTCCACGACACCGCCAACGCGATGGCCACCTCCATCGCCACCAAGGCGCTACGGCCCAAGACCGCCGTCGCCCTGTCGGGCGTCCTGAACCTGGTCGGCGCCTTCCTCTCGGTGGAGGTCGCGCTCACCGTCACCAACGCCGTAGTCAAGATCCAGGACAAGAGCGGCGCCCCGAAGGCGGAACTCCTCGCCGACGGCGGCAACGCCCTGTTGCTGATCATCTTGGCGGGCCTGGTCGGTGGCATCGTCTGGAACCTGCTGACCTGGCTGCTCGGCCTGCCGTCCAGTTCCTCACACGCCCTCTTCGGCGGCCTGGTCGGCGCCACCCTCGCCGGGCTCGGCCTGGCCGGCGTCAACTGGGGCGGTGACGGCTCGAAACTCGACGGCGTGATCGGCAAGGTGCTGCTCCCCGCCGTGATCTCCCCGGTCATCGCCGGTGTGGTCGCCGCCGTCGGCACCTGGATCATCTTCAAGATCACTGCCGGAGTGGCGGCCCGCTTCACCGAACAGGGCTTCCGCTGGGGCCAGATCGGCAGCGCCTCGCTCGTCTCTCTCGCCCACGGCACCAACGACGCACAGAAGACCATGGGCGTGATCACCCTCGCGCTGATCGCCAGCGGTCACTGGAGCGACCTGGAGAACATTCCGCTCTGGGTGAAGGTGTCCGCCGCGGTCGCCATCGCGCTCGGCACCTACCTGGGCGGATGGCGCATCATCCGGACCCTCGGCAAGGGCATCACCGACATCAACCCGCCGCAGGGCACCGCCGCTCAGTCCGGCGCCGCCGCCGTCATCCTGGCCTCCAGCCACCTCGGCTTCGCGCTCTCCACCACGCACGTCGCCACCGGCTCGGTCATCGGATCCGGCCTCGGCCGCCCCGGCGCCGTCGTCCGCTGGGCCGTCGCCGGCCGCATGATCCTCGCCTGGCTGATCACTCTGCCCGCCGCCGGCCTCGTCGGCGCGGTCATGTTCTGGATCGGCGACGCCGTCGGCGGCACGGCCGGCGCCCTCGTCGTCTTCACCCTGCTCGTCCTCGCCTCCGCTGCCATGTACCTGCGTTCCCGCACCGGCAAGGTCGACCACGAGAACGTCAACGACGACTGGGACGGTTCACCCACGCCGCCCGCCGTCACCACCCCCGTACCCGCAGTCCCCGCCGTCGCGGCGAACGTCGCGGCAAGCTGAGAGGCGACCCAGATGCACAACCTTGGATTCGCCCTCGACGGCGCCTGGCAGGTCCTGCTCGCCGGCCTCGCCCTCGGCGCGGGCCTCCCGATCCTCTTCGCCCTCGGCATCCGTTCCCTCGCGTGGGGCGCCGGCGCGACCACCTCGGCCGCTGCGGCCCCCGCCGCGGCGTCGCTCGTTCCGGTCACCACCTCGGCCGTTCCGGCGGCCACCACCGGCACCGTGCTCAACGGTTCGTCCGGGCCTGCCTCCGCCGTGCTCAACGGCTCCTCCGGGCCCGCCTCCGCCTTGCTCAACGGGTCGTCCGGTACTGCGTCCGCCGTGCTCGACGGGGTTTCCGGAGAGAGTTCGGCCGTCGCTTCCGGCCCGGCCGTCGCCGTCTCCGGTCCCCGCCGCCCGGTCGGGACGGCCCTCGGCTACGCCCTCTTCGCCGTGGTGGTCATCGGCGTCATGCTGGGCTTGACCTTCATCGTGGCCAGCGGGTTCGGCTACAAACTCGACTTCTCCACCATCTACCCGACCCTCGTCGAGAAGTAGCCCGCCACCAGGCGACCCGAACCCGGTCGGCTCAGGCGTGTCGAGCACGCGCGATGACATGCCTGAGCCGGGGCCGGGCCCAGCACCTGCCCTCTGCCGTCACTGAACGTGCTCCAGAGCCGTGGCCACACCCCACCCCGGCCGCCGGTCGACCCGCCGCCGAATGCCAGCCGTAGCCGGCGGTGGACCGGCCGGCCGGTCCACCGCCGGCTACGGTCAGACCAGGCTGCGGGCCAGGACACTGATGTCGGGGTTGTCGGTGAACAGACCGTCGATGCCGGTCCGCAGGAACGTGACCTGCTCGTCGATCGACCTGCCGTAGGCGGTGGGGTCGGCACCGACCCGCAACTCGGCCGGGAGGAACGAGTTCTCCGCCCGGAAGGTGTACGGGATCACCTTGATGCCGGCCGAGTGGGCGTCCATGACCAGGGAGGTCGGAGCGCCCAGAGTGCCGTCCGCCTTACGCGGGATGATCTGGCTCTTCTCCGGGCCGAGTCCGTCGATGAACTCCGACAGCTCCTTGAGCCCGGCCGGGGTCAGGTAGTCGGCGTACGGTCGCGGGTCGTTGAACGGCGATCCCGTCGCACCGGTCAGGAACACCAGCGGCACCTCGACGCGGTGCTCGTCGGCGAGAGTGCGCAGGTTGGCCGCCTCGAACGACTGGATGAAGACCTTGGCGCCCCGCCTGTCGAGGCCGTTGCGGCGCAGTGTGCGGACCAGCGGCTTCTCCAGACCCAGGCCGATGTTCTGGAAGAAGGTCGGGTGCTTGGTCTCCGGAAAGACGCCGAGGTCGCGGTCCAGCTCCCTGGAGAGGCGTTTGCGCAGGTCCAGCACCTCCTGGAAGGTCGGCACCTGGAAACGTCCGTCATAGATCGTGTTCTGCTGGCGGACGGCGGGGATCCGCTCGACGGCGCGCAGCGTCTTCAGCTCGGCGAGCGTGAAGTCCTGGGTCCACCAGCCGGTCACGCTGACACCGTCAAGGACCACGGTCCGCTTGCGGCTCGCGAACTCGGGCCGCGACGCGACGTCGGTGGTGCCGCCGATCTCCGGTTCGTGCCGGCAGACCAGGACGCCGTCCTTGGTGATCACCAAGTCGGGCTCCAGGTAGTCGGCGCCGAGCCGCCCGGCCAGTTCGTACGACGCGAGGGTGTGCTCGGGCCGGTAGCCTGAGGCGCCGCGGTGCCCGACCACCAGCGACCTGGTCCTGGTCCCGCCGTGCCCGCCGGCCCACGCGGGCGCGGAAGCGGCCCCGGCCAGCGCCGGAGCGGCGGCGGCGACAGCGCCGAAGCGCAGCACCTGACGGCGATCAGCCACGTTCTCCTCCAGAAGGCTCGGATCCGGCGATGATCGCCGGACGTCCGGACAGAGTCGACGTGACCGACCCGTCGCACAGGCGACGACCTCATGGCGTGTCCGCGAACGACGGGTCAACGCCTCGCCCGTCGCCTGATCCGCCGCCGCTCCCAGCCGGGCCGGCCACCGGCATCACATTCCCCGCCTGCGGCGACGGAATCACCCACGCGGAAGACAGCGCGGAACGGCTCGCCACCCCTGCGGCGATGGAAACGGCCCGCTCGGGTGCGGCGGGAATGGCGCGGGCGGCAGGCGAGCACCACGCGCCCATGGAGAACCCCCTCCGCCGGGAAGGCCGGCGGAGGGGTCCGAAAGGAATTCACATACGCAGGTGGCTCCAGTCGAGCAGCCCGGCCCCGAGGTCACGGACCGTCGCCAGCAGCCCCAGCCGGGCGGCCCGCAGCACCGGGTCGTCGGCCATCACGAACACCTCGTCGAAGAAGGTCGCGAGTGGAGTGACCAGCGGAGACGCCGACCGCACCAGATCGGAGACGTCGTGGACGGCCGGCACCGCGACGACCGCCTCGTGCAGGGCCAGTTCGGCGGGTTCCTTGAGGACGGCCGGGTCGTATGCGGCCGGGGTGCCCTCGGGGACGATCCGGCTGGCCCGCTGGACGGCCTCCGCCACGGCCCGGAAGGCGGGGTCGCCGACCGCCGTGCCGAGCTGCGCCAGCAGGGTGTCGGCGACCGACGGCCGGGCGGCGTGCGGCAGGACCGCCCGGACCCGGTCGACAGGGTGGCCCTCCTCGACGAGCACCTGCTCCAGTCGCTTGGTCAGGAAGTCGCGGCAGTCCGCGAGCACCTGCTCGGAGACCGGCACCGGCTGGACGGCCAGCGCCAGGCCCTCGAAGAGGTCGAACGCGGCCAGCGCGGGCGTCGCCCGGTGCACCGCGAGCAGGCCGAGCACGGCACGGCGGACCGCGAACGGGTCGCTCGACCCGGTGGGCAGGCCGACCGTGGCGGCCAGGCCGGCGACCAGGTCGAGCCGGTCGGCCAGGGACAGCAGAGCGCCCGGGAGCGAGGCGGGCAGGGTGTCCCCGGTGTTGCGGGGCAGCTCGGCCTCGTACACCGCCTGGGCGACCGTCCGGTCCTCGCCGGCGTGCAGCGCGTAGTCGCGGGCCATCACCCCGGCCAGACTGGTCATCTCGGTGACCAGCTGCGATCCGAGGTCGAATTTCAGCAGCTCAGCTGCTCGGGTTAGAACAGGTGAACCAATGTCGAGGCGGTCCGCGATAGAGAGGGCGAGGGCCGCGATCCGGCGGGCCCGGTCGGCCATCGAGCCGAGTTTGTCGGTGAAGGTGAGGCGGTCCAGGTGGGCTTTCATGGCGGCGATCGGCGTCGCGAGGTCGGCTCGGTAGAAGAACGCCGCGTCCTCGTAACGGGCGCGCAGCACCGCCTCGTTGCCGGCCCGCACCAGCTCCACGTCGACCGGCCCGTTCGCCACGGTGACGAACATCGGCAGCAGAGCCCCGTCCGCGTCGCGCACCGGAAGGTAACGCTGGTGCTTGCGCATCACCGTGGTCAGCACCGCGTCCGGCAGCGAGAGGTAACTCTCGTCGAAGGTGCCGAGCAGCGGCACCGGCTGCTCCACCAGGTCGGTGATCTGGTCGATGAGCGCGGCTTCGCCCTTGACGTCGATCTTCCCGTCCGGATAGACGAGGTCCTGGGCGCCGATGACGATCAGCTCGCGGCGGTCGGCGTGGTCGGCGACGATCCCGTTCACGCCGAGCGTCTCCAGGAAGGTCTCCGCCGACGCGATGTCGGCGACCGGCGGCTCGGCGGTGCGCAGCAGCCGGGTGCGGCGGCCGGCGGAGAGCGTCGAGACGGCCACCGGCACGACGTCGTCGCCCCAGAGCGCGGTCAGCCACCGCAGCGGCCGGCTGAAAGACAGCTTCGGGTCGTTCCACCGCATGTTCTTCGCCGCGCGCAGCCCCGTCACGACCTGCGCGAGCACGGCGGCGAGCACGGTGGGCGCCGCGCGCCCGGCCTCGTGCTTCTTGACCACCACATGGGGTACGCCTCCGAGCTCCTCCGTCTCCACGTCGGCGATCGTGACGCCCTGCCCGCGGACGAAACCCTCGAGCGCTTTCGTGGGCGTGCCGTCCGCGGCGTACGCCGCCTGGGCCTTGGGTCCCTTGACCGTGCGCACGTGATCGGCCTCGCGCGCCGCGACCGCCGGGACCACGGCGATGAGCCGGCGGGGCGTGCCGAAGACCCGGACGTCGCCGTGCCCGAGCCGGGTGGCCGCCAGGCCTTCGGTGAGCAGTCGTCTGACCTGTTCGCGGGCGGAGCGCAGCTCGCCCGGCGGGAGTTCCTCGGTGCCGATCTCGAAGACGAGGGTGCGCTCGCCGGTGCTGGTCTGGACGGCGCCCGCGGCGCGTGCCGGTTCGAGCGGCTCGATGGTGCCGAGCGGCAGCCCGAGTTCGGTGCGGCGGTTCACCCAGAGTTTGGCGACCTCACCGGCGAGGCGCCGCATCCGGCCGAATTCGGCGGCCCGGTCGGCGGTGGAGACCGCGCCGCGGGAGTCGAGCACGTTGAAGGCCTGCGAGCATTTCAGCACGAAGGAGTGGGCCGGCACGGGCAGCCCGGCGTCGATCATGCGCTGCGCCTCGGCGGCGTAAAGCTCCAGCAGCCGCCGGTTGGCGTCGATGTCGGCGTCGTCGAGGTAATAGCGCGACATCTCGTACTCAGCCTGGCCGAAGACCTCGCCGTAACTGACCCCGGGGGAGTACTCGATCTCCTTGAAGTGGGTCTTCTCCTGCAGCGCCATGATGATCCGCTCGATGCCGTACGTGATCTCCACGCTGACCGGGTCGAGGTTCAGGCCACCGGCCTGCTGGAAGTACGTGAACTGGGTGATCTCCAGCCCGTCGAGCCAGACCTCCCAGCCCAGACCCCAGGCGCCGAGCGCGGGCGAGGCCCAGTTGTCCTCGACGAACCGCACGTCGTGCGCGGCCACGTCGATGCCGATCGCGGCCAGGCTGCCGAGGTAAAGCTCCTGCGGATTGCCGGGATCGGGCTTGAGGATCACCTGAAGCTGGGTGTGGGTCTGCAGCCGGTTCGGGTTCTCGCCGTAACGGGAGTCGTCGGGCCGCACCGACGGCTCGGGGTAGACGACCCGCCACGGCTCCGGCCCGAGCACCCGCAGAAATGTCGCCGGGTTGAGGGTTCCGGCACCGACCTCGGTGTTCATCGGCTGGACGACGAGGCAGCCCTGATCCGTCCAGTAGGTCGTCAACCGGGCCAGTGCGTCCTGCATGGTGAGCATGGGACCGAAGTCTAGGTGGGCCCGTCCGAGGGTAGGTACGCAAACATGCTCGTGGGAGATCTTTACGCCTTTCAAGACCTGCTGACCGATGAGGAGACCGCCACCGTCCGGCGGGTGCGCGAGTTCCTCTCCGCCGAGGTGACGCCGATCGCCAACGAATACTGGGCGCGGGCCGAGTTCCCGTCCCACCTGATCAAGCAGTTCGCCGGACTGGGACTGGCCGGGGTGGAGCGGTCCTCGCTGCTCGACGGCTGGCTGGCCCTGGAGATGGGGCACGCCGACGCGTCGATGGCCACGTTCTACGGGGTGCACGCCGGGCTGGCCATGGGCAGCATCCAGGAGTGCGGCTCACCCGAGCAGCGGGAGCGGTGGCTGCCGGCCATGGCGTCGTTCGACAAGATCGGTGCGTTCGCGCTGACCGAGCCGACCGGCGGCTCGGACGTGGCGGCCGGCCTGCGCACCACCGCGAAGCGCGAGGGCGACACCTGGGTGCTGAACGGCCGTAAGCGCTGGATCGGCAACGCCACCTTCGCCGACCTCATCGTGGTCTGGGCCCGGGACGAGGCCGACGACCAGGTCAAGGGCTTCGTGGTGCCGAAGGACACGCCCGGGTTCACGGCCACCAAGATCGAGCACAAGATCGCCCTGCGGATCGTGCAGAACGCCGACATCGAGCTGACCGGGGTGCGCGTGCCGGAGTCCGACCGGCTCCAGCTCGGCGACTCGTTCAAGGACACCGCCCGGGTGCTGCAACGGACCCGGGCCGGTGTTGCCTGGCAGGCGGTCGGCGTGATGACCGCGGCCTACGAGCTCGCCCTGGCCTATGCCGGGGAGCGCACGCAGTTCGGCCGCCCGATCGCCAAGTTCCAGCTCGTCCAGGACCTGCTGGTGCGGATGGTCGGCAACGTGACCGCCTCGATGGGGATGTGTGTGCGCCTGGCTCAGCTCCAGGACGCCGGGGTCTACCGGGACGAGCACTCGGCGCTGGCCAAGGCCTATTGCACGACCCGGATGCGGGAGGTGGTCGGCTGGGCCCGCGAGCTGCTGGCCGGCAACGGGATCGTGCTCGACTACGGCATCGGCCGGTTCGTGGCGGATGCCGAGGCGCTCTACTCCTACGAGGGCACGCGCGAGATCAACTCGCTGATCGTGGGCCGTGCGATCACCGGCCACGGGGCCTTCGTCTGAAGGGCCGCCGTGTGGGGAGTTCGGCCGCGCGAGGAAGCCCGGCCGGGGGAGAGGGAAGCGACCGGCTATACGAGGAAACGGCCGGCCCGGGAGGAACCCGGGCCGGCCGGTGACGACGTCAGAAGTAGTCCTTGTGGATGTCCGTCTGTGAAGCGGTGAACGACAGATTGCACGAGGTGAGCCCACCGGCCGGGGCGGGTGCGCTGGTCCACTCGAGATAGAAGTGGCCTCTGGTGACCTTCGGTTTGAGCTCGAACTCGACCGGCCCCTCGCCTTCGGGGAATTCCCGCCAGCCGGGTTCGCCGGCTTTGAAGGCGTTCTTCGGGTCGTCGGTGAAACCGATCCGGCCGCCCGACTTCGGCTGGAGGCATTCACGGCTGAGCTTGACCTTCACCGGCCCGGCACTGATGAACTGCTCCGGCCCGGTCGTCTTGCACGACGGCAGGCAGGAGAGCGCGGTGGCCGTCCATGAGTAGAGCATCCGGTCCACCGCCCGGTTGTTGTAGACATCCAGGTGATCGGTGCCGTCGGCGCCGACGTCCTGCTTCTGGTGCTGGTAATGGGCCACGTATTGGCCGGTGGCGGTGGCACGGACCGGGAAGCGGAACTTGCCGGAGCTGCTGGCGTTGGTCGACCCCAGGTAGACCTTCGGGTCCTTCTCGCCTTTACGGAACCAGAATTCGACCTTGCCGGCGTTGCCGGTGTCGCGACCGATGAAGCCGGCCCAGCCGCTGAGAACGACCGGCGAGCCCGGCGTCGTCTCGTTCGGCGACGCCGAGAACTCCATGTTCGTTGCGGGCTTCGGTGCGGGCGCCGCCCCGGCCGGGGTTGCGCCGGCCAGCGTGGCGACCATCGCGGTGCCGGTCGCCAGGGCGCCGGCCGCGCGCAAGCGGATACTGCCCACTTGTCCTCCCCGTGGGGTAGTTTCGGGATGTTTCAGCCCGAAAACTACCAGTACGGGATGCGGCTTTTGTCGGTTCTGCTGGGTTGACGGCGAGTCCGGCCGACATGAGCGGGCCAGAGATCGGCGGACTTGATGGCGAGCCCGCCCCGCGCGAGGCGGCCGGAGACCGGCGGAGTCGGTGGCGAGTGAGCGGCCGGACCAGTGGCCGGTGGGTTCAGCTCCCCGCCAGCCGCACCCCGCCGCCGCCACGCTTGGCCTGGTACATGTACGCGTCCGCGTCCCGCATCAGCCCCGCGAACTCGGTTCCGTGCTCGGGGAAGAGCGCCACCCCGATGCTCGCGCCGATCCGCACCGGCTCGCCCTCGATGTCGAACGGCTCCCGGAGCCGCTCGCAGATCCGCTCGCCGACCCCGATCGCGTCCTCGGCGTCCGGGTCGCAGGTGAGCAGCACCGAGAACTCGTCACCGCCGAGCCGGGCCACCAGGTCCGGCCGCCGCACCACGCCCTGGAGCCGTTTGGCGACGAGCTGGAGCAGCACGTCACCGGCGTGGTGCCCGACCGTGTCGTTGACCTGCTTGAACCCGTTGAGGTCGAGGAGCAGCAACGCCACCCGGGTGCCGGTCGCGGCGGCGATCTCCACGGCCACCTCGGCCCGGTCGAGCAGCTGCTTGCGGTTGGGCAGCCCGGTCAGCGAGTCGTGGAACGCCTGCCGGTGCAGTTCGTTCATGTGCACCTCGGCGGCCTGCCGCATCCGGGCGCTGTCCATGATCAGGGCGCCTTCGACGGCGAGCTGCTGGGCCAGGAGCCGGTCGCGTGCGCTCCAGTCCCGGGTGCCGGTGGAGTCGCCGCACATCACCATGCCGACCGGTCCCTGCCCGGACATCAGCGGCATCGCGATGAAAGAGCGCACCCCGATCGTCTGGACGAACCCGCCGGCCCGCGTCTTGGCGGTGCTGGCGTCGCCGACGAGCACCGGCTCGCCGGACTCGGCCACGGAGCGCCAGACCGGCGACTCGGAGGCGAGCCGCCCGAGCATGTTGGTGGAGAGAGCCTGGTGGATGTCGTCGGAGAACCCGACGCCGTGCACGTACCGGACCTTGCCCTCGCCGTCGATCAGGTGCATCGCGGCGTGCTCGGTCCGGAAGGCGGTCGCGAACTGCCGGGCCAGCAGCTCGGCGGCGGTCTCCATGTTGCCGGCCGTCATGCCCTGCTCGAACAGCTCCTGGATGGTGGCGCTGCTGTGGGCGACGAACTGCCGCTGCTTCTCGGCCGCCAGTCCCTGGAGCGTGGTGGCGAAGTGCAGGGCCATCGTCGAGATGGTGTCCAGCTGGAGCTCGGCCAGGTGAGAGCCGGTCAGCAGGAGCACGCCGACGGTCTGCCCGCCGATGCGCAGGCGGATCGCCATCTGCTCGCCGTTGACCACCGGCTTGCCGCCGGCCGGCGCCCGGAACACCTTGCCGGCCACCAGCTGGTCGCGCCGTCCGGGCTCGCCGAGCTGGGCGCTCGCCGTCATCATGCCGGTCTCGGAGTCCAGCTCGAAGACGGTGGCCGCGGTCAGCCCGGCGATGTCCCGCAGATGCGGCCCGGTCAGGTCGAGCACATGCTGCACCGACGGGGTGTCCTTGGTCATGAACCCCACCAGTTCAGCCAGCATCAGCCCCTGACGGTCCGGGGTCATTGTGTCCATGCCGGCCCCCTCGACCTCGGAACCGGCTGTGTGCATCTCGCTGCCCACGCTCATGGCCCTAGGGTCGGCATCGCGGGCTTGCGGTTGAGCCGTGGGCCCCGGACGGCGGGTCGCAATTGGGGTGCGCTCGGGTGCCGTTCGTCATCACCCGTCGGCGCCAGGTTGTTGATCTTCGACTTCGAGGGTCCGTTGACCGATAGCGACATCACTCTGCTGGACGGCCGGCGCCGCGAGCGGGGAGTGGGACAGCCTGGAACTCGGCCGTTCCCGCCTGGTCGCCGACCACGGCAGCGACATCAGCGACGGGCGGTACACGGAAGCCGGCCCGTGCGGTCGGCCCGGCCTCGGACCGGCCTCGGACCGGCCTCGGACCGGACCATCAGGCACGTGCGGCAAACCGGACACCGGGAGGAGGCGCGTGCGACGCTGGAACTGACCGCCGACCTCAACGCCTGCCGAAGCCGGAAACCGAAGCCGAAGCCGAGGTCAGATCGAAGGCGTGCTGCGGCTCGCGGTGACGCGCGGTTCCCGGCGGGCAGGCGCCACCGGTGGCCTGACCCGACCCGGTGGCATGGCCTGGGGCTGGTGGTCTGGTCCGGGCTGGGGGCTTGGGCTGGGCTGGGGGCTTGGGCTGGGCTGGTGGCTTGGGCTGGTGGCCTGCCCTGGTCCGGGCTGGTGGCTTGGGCTGGTGGCCTGCCCTGGCCCGGGCTGGTGGCCTCATCTGCGCTGGGCCTCGTTCGACCCGGTGGCCTTGTCCGTTTCGAAGTCCTGGCATGCGGCGATGAGGTCTGGCCCACGAGCCGTCACCTGCCATCAACCGGTTCGCGCGGAAGCGGCTGGTCCTGCCGCCGCGGGCCGCAGACGCCTTCAAAGACACCCCGCACGGCGTTTCGGTCGCGGTGGGTGCGGGCGGCGGTGCGTCGCAACCCCCCCATTTGTACGCCAAGAGCACCTCTCCCGCTCACCCCGGCCCGGTCCTCGCGTTCGCCATCGTCCTGGCTGAGGTTGCCGGCCCAGTGTCTGCGTCCGGATCGGGTGGCGGCTGCGCCGGGGTGACGGCGCGCTGCTGGGAGCGGGCCTGGCGGCTCACCGTGGCTCGCCGCAGCGAGCGGTCAGGGCGGCGGTGAGCCGTCGGGTGGGCGTGTTTCCCTTGGTGGTGAGCCGTCGATGAGGCGTGCTTCGTCCGGTGGTGAGCCGGCGGTAAGGCGTGCTTTGCCTCGTGTGGTGAGCCCTCGGTGAGGCGTGTTTCGCCTCGTGGAGGCGTCCGGTAGGCGTGCTTCGCCAGGTAGTGGGCCGTCGGTGAGGCGTGCTTCGCCGCGTCGCCGCTCCGCGGTCGGGACGATGGCCTGGGTCGCCGGCCCGGCCCGGTGGTCCGGAAGGCGTGGCCGTAGCCGTCTCGGGCACAACGGTCGACGGCGGCCTGAAAAGCCGCCGACATCACCGCCCTGCCCAAGAGTTCTGCGCTGGATCATCGCTCCTCACCATGGCCGTGACCGGCACCGATGGCGCGCCGCTGCGGTGCCGTGAACTCCCGGTTGCCCATCTGTTTCGGAATGATTGCGCTGGGAGCGCTCCCATGGAATGCTGTCCACATCGGCCAGCGATCCCCACCGATGTGTTGGTCGCCGTTCCCCGGTGCGCTCCCGCACCACCACCGTCTCTAGGAGTCCTGATGAGACCCACCCCCACCCGTGCGAGGGCATTGACGGCCGCCGCTGTGGTCGGTGTCGTCGCCGCCACCGGCGCCGTCGCCGTCGCGACCAGCGCGAGCGCTGCCGCCGGCTGTCGCGTGGACTACTCGGCGAACCAGTGGTCCAACGGCTTCACCGGCAACGTCACCGTCACCAACCTGGGCGACCCGATCTCCGGCGGCTGGAACCTCACCTGGTCGTGGGCCGGCAACCAGCAGATCACTCAGGGCTGGAGCGCGACGATCGCCCAGTCCGGGGCGAACGTCACGGCCACCAACCCGGGCTGGGCGTCGTCGCTGGGCACCAACGGCACCGCCAACTTCGGCTTCAACGCGAACTACTCGGGCACGAACGCCGCGCCCGCGTCGTTCTCGTTGAACGGCACGGTCTGCAACGGCTCGACCGGTTCGCCGTCCAGCTCACCGTCGACCTCGACGTCTCCGTCGACCTCCACGTCGCCGACCACCAAGGTCGACAACCCGTATGCCGGTGCGCGCGGTTACGTGAACCCGGAGTGGAAGGCCAAGGCCGAGTCGGTGACCGGCGGCAGCCGCGTCTCCAACAACCCGACCGCCGTCTGGATCGACCGGATCGCCGCGATCAACGGCACCTCCGGCAGCAGCTCGAACGGTTCGATGGGGGTGCGTGACCACCTGGACGCGGCTCTGGCGCAGGGCGCCGGCTACATCCAGTTCGTCATCTACAACCTGCCCGGCCGGGACTGCGCGGCGCTCGCCTCCAACGGTGAGCTCGGTGTGAACGAACTGCCGAAGTACAAGACCGACTACATCGACCCGATCGCCGCGATCCAGGCCGACGCGAAGTACAAGGCTCTGCGGATCATCAACATCGTCGAGATCGACTCGCTGCCGAACCTGGTGACGAACGTGGGCAGCCAGGCCGGCGCCACGGCGACCTGCGACACGATGAAGGCGAACGGCGGTTACGTCCAGGGCATCGGTTACGCCCTGAGCAAGCTCGGCGCGCTCGGCAACACCTACAACTACGTCGACGCCGCCCACCACGGCTGGATCGGCTGGGACTCGAACTTCGGCCCCACCGCCGACATCATGCTGGAGGCCGCCCGGGCGTCCGGCAACGTGAAGAACGTGCACGGCTTCATCACCAACACGGCCAACTACTCGGCCCTGCGTGAGCTGTTCGTGCAGCCCAGCACCTCGGTGAACGGCCAGAGCGTCCGGCAGTCGAAGTGGGTGGACTGGAACCAGTACACCGATGAGCTGACCTTCGCCCAGGCCTTCCGGACCAAGCTGGTCTCGATCGGCTTCGACTCCGGCATCGGCATGCTGATCGACACCTCCCGCAACGGCTGGGGCGGCGCGGCCCGGCCCACCGCGGCGAGCACCAGCACCAACGTCGACACCTTCGTCAACGAGTCCCGCATCGACCGCCGGATCCACGCCGGCAACTGGTGCAACCAGTCCGGCGCGGGCCTGGGCGAGCGTCCCACCGCGGCCCCGGCCTCCGGCATCGACGCCTACGTCTGGGTGAAGCCGCCGGGCGAGTCGGACGGCTCCAGCACCCTCATCGACAACGACGAGGGCAAGGGATTCGACCAGATGTGCGACCCGGCCTACGCCGGTAACGCCCGCAACGGCAACAGTATGTCGGGCGCCCTGCCGAACGCCCCGATCTCGGGCGCCTGGTTCCCGGCGCAGTTCGCCCAGCTCATGGCGAACGCCTACCCGGCGCTCTGATCGGTTCGTCAGGTCAGTGAACGACCGGCCGGTGCTCTCCAGCACCGGCCGGTCGGCTATTGCAATACAAGTGAATTGTGACCTACCGTGGCGGGGTGAAGAAGGTATGGGGACTCGCCCGGTTCGTGGTCGTCTACGAGCTGCGGCTCTGGGCCGCGCTGTTCCGCTGGATCCTCCGGCGTCCAGTCCCGGTCGAACCGGGGACGCTGCGTTTCGCGTACGCCGGCGCGGTCAAGATGATTTTGATCGCCTTCATCGCGGTCTCCGCCATCGAGATCCCGATCCTGGACCTGATGATTCCGTGGGAGCCGGTCCGGATCGTCGTGCTGGGAGCCGGGGTCTACGGCCTGATCTGGATGATCGGCCTGGCCGCCACCATGTGGGCGTACCCGCACCTGGTCGGTCCGTCCGGACTGCGCATCCGCAACAGCATCACCATGGACGTCGCGATCGACTGGAAGTCGGTCGCCTCGATCGCGGTGCACCGGCGCTCGATGCCGCCGGGCGGCCAGACCCAGTGGGAGGACGGCGTGCTCTCCCTCGGCATGGGCAGCCAGACGAGTGTCGACGTGCGCCTGACCGCCCCGCTGGTGCTTCCGGTCCGCAAGGCCAAGGGGCAGCCCGCGACCACCGTGCGGTTCCACGCCGACGACCCGGAGGGCCTGGTCGCGGCGGCCATGGCGTTCCTCGCGCCGGCGGACGTGACCGGTCAGCCCTTGGCGGCGAAGAACCGGTAGACCGCCCGGTACGGCACCGCTGTCGTCCCGCCGGCGCAGGATCCGGCCGGGGGCACCCCGCCGACCGTGTCCAGCCGCTGGATGTAGGTGACCTTGCCGAACACCCCGTCGCCGCGGGTGAGTCTCGCCTTGATCCGCAGCTGTTGGATGCTGTCCGGGTGCTCGGACGCGACCCGGACGACCCCTTCCGGGTCACCCTCCAGCAGTGAGCCGTCCTGGTCCGACTGCCAGCTCGGGCCGCGGAAGTGCAGGGCGCTCACCTTCTTCACCGGGTGCATGGTGACGCCGGACAACGAGGCGGCCGGTTCGAGCAGCGCCCAGGCGCCGCCGCGGCACTCGTAGATCTGGACGCCCCTGGCCTTGAGGACCGCGTACGGCACATGCCCGGCGGGCGGGTTCAGTTCGGCCGGCACCCGCGGGTCGAGGCCGGGGAAGCGGGCGGCCCCGGCGGGTGGCGGAACCGCGGCCGGCGGCCGGTCGGTCCCGGCGAACGAGACGCCGGTGGGCACGGCGACCGCGATGAGCGCGAGGGCGCCGAACGCGGCGGTGATCTTACTGTTCCGGGTGAATGACGCGTGCCGGTTGACGGGCATGCGCGCGACAGCGGGGCGCTGAGTCACGAAGTCCTCCCCTATGGACGGTGACGCGTTGCCTCACGCTAGTGGCCGCCGGACCGGGGAAGGCCTGTTGTGACCGGAAATCACCCGGAGGAAGTGCCGCTATCTGGACGAACCGGGCATCCGGTAGAAGCCGGTCGGCATCGCCTGCTCCTCGATCTGCGCCAGCCGAGCCCGCGAGCGCAGGCGGATGAGCAGCAGCACGCCGAGGAAGACGCAGATTCCGCCGACGATCAGGCCGGGTCCGAGCAGCGTGGTCTCATTGGCGACCAGGGCCGTCTCGGTCTCGTCGGAGGAGTCGGCGATCACCGCCCCGGTCCGCCTGCCCGCGTTTCCCGCCGGCGTGGTCTTCTCCGGCGTGGCCTTCCCGGACGGGGACGCCGACGGGGAGGCGGTGCGATCGCCGCGGACCGTGGTCGTCGCGCCCGCGGCGGTCAGCAATGTCTCCTCCGCGTCGAAGGCCCGCGCCTCGAACTGCACCTGGCCGCCCGTCGAGTCCTCGGCGGCGACCTGCCAGCGGCCGGTGACCGTACGGCCGCGGCACAGCGTGCCCGGGTCGAGGGCCCGGTCGACGATCGTGGTGGTGTTGCCCTCGGTGCTGGTGTCCACCGCGAACGGCCCGTCGTCCTCGACCCGGATGACCCGTAGCTGACCGGCGTCCGAGCCGGAGCGCACGAGCAGGACCCAGCGGACTTTGCGGCACTGCCGGTTCTCGGAGGTGGCCACGGCCGTCACGGTCGCCGCGGGCTGGCCCGCGGTGATGGTCCCGGGCGCGGTCACCCGCACACTGAACCCCGGCACGTCGGCCGCGGCCGGCGCCGTCCATGCCAGCGAGCTCAGTACGGTTCCCGCGACGACCACGCCGATGAGCGCGGTGATCCGGTGACGCATGACGATCCCCCTTCCCAGGGCTTACCCTCAGATTCGCCTGCACTACATAGTTCGCCCACGGACCGCGAATGGTTCAGCCGGTGGCCCGCGTCACTCACCGCCGGCGCCTTATTTTTTCTTCAGGTCGGCAACCTCTCGGCTGTCTGCGCAGCTCAGCGGCCCTGCGCGGAAAGTAGCCGTGCTGCTACGGAAAAAATTCCGGTGCTGTTCATCCGAACCCGGGCCAGGCACGTAATCCCGGGAGGACACGGACCGCGGCACGCAGGGGAAAGCTTCGCCACGGACCGGATCCAGCAGCAGCGCTTGAGCGCGGGGCGTCCCCCACGGACGCCAGCGTCCCACCGCCCATGGGATGTGACCGCACCAAGGAGAACGAGGAGTCCATGGCCCGCTCGAAGAACACCAAGGCGACCGCCCCCCGAGTGGCGGTCGACGTCGGATCCACCGGCACGCGCCCGGCGTCGGGGCCCGCGGTGGCCCTGCTCGTCCTGAGCATTCTGGCCGCCGTGTGGGCCGTGGCGATGATGACCGCTCCGGGTCGTCGCGCCTACTACTACTTCTTCGCCTACGTCGACTACTTCGTGGGCGTCGTCAGCCTGGTGTCGCTCTCCATCACGATCATGGTCGGTCTGGTCGCCACCGACCGGCTCGTGCTCAGCATCCGCCAGCGCGTGCTGCTCCAGTCCGCGCACCGCACCACCGGCGTGATCGCGGTCGGCGCCCTGTTCGTGCACGTCTGGACGAAGTTCACCAAGGACTTCATCGGGCTGATCGACATCTTCGTGCCGTTCCTGGTCGACGGGCCCAACGGCCTCTACGTCGGCCTCGGCACCATCTCCGGATGGATCATGGTGCTGGTCATGTGGTCCGGCATCGCCCGCGCCAAGTTCATCGGCCGTGGCCGGCCCTGGATGTGGCGGGGCATCCACGCGATCTCCTACCTGATGTGGCCGATCGCCCTGACGCACGGCCTCTCGGCCGGCCGTCCCGCGGACACCTGGGTCACCGTCAGCTACGTCGTCTGCGTGCTCGGCGTGCTCGTCGGTCTGGCCGTACGCCTCTCGGTCAGCCTGAACCGCCGCAAGGACTTCGCCTCGCCGGCCGGAGTCGGCGCCGTGAAGCCGCAGGAGACCGGCAAGCTGCTGCCCACCGCCGCCGCGCCGATCCGTCGCTCGTCGCGCCGGGCCGAGCCCGCGACCGATCTGCTCGCGCCGGCCGCCGGCCCGTCGGTTCCGGCCTGGAACGAGCCCGTCGCCGGCCCGTCGGTCCCGGCCTGGAACGAGCCCGTCGCCCGCCCGGTCAGCCCGGCCTGGAACGAGCCGCCCGCGCGTCCGGTCAGCCCGGCGCCCGCTCCCGTCGCCCGTCCGGTCAGCGCGGTGCCCGACCTGGTCGACGAGGACTACCCGCCTCGTCGCCGGCCCGAGCCGGAGGCGCCCGCGCCCCGGCAGCGGCGATCCGTCGAGGACGACGAGCGCTACGACTCCCAGACCCGGCTGTCGCGCCGGGACGTGGAGGAGGAGCTCTACGAGTACGACGACGAACCCGCGCCGCGCGCCCGTGGCGCCCGCTCGCAGGAGATCTACGACGAGGCCCCCCGTGGCCGTGGCCGCCGCTTCGACGACGACGACGAGCCGGCGCCGCGCCCCCGCCTCCGGGACGAGGTCGAGACCACCGGCGCCCGGATGCGCCGCGCCGAACTGGAGTCGACCAGCACCCGGATGCGCCGTGACGATCTGGAGTCGACCAGCGTCCGGATGCGCCGCGACGACCCGGCGGCCACCGGCACCCGGATGCGCCGCGACGAGATCGAGTCGACCAGCGCCCGGATGCGGCGTTACGAGGAGGAGGAGCCCGCTCCCCGCGCACCGCGCCGCGAGCCGGACTACCCCGAGTACGACGACCGCCCGCGCGGCCGCCGCCGCGCCGAGGAGGACTACGAGGAGGTCCCCCGCCCCCGGGCCGCCCGGTACGCCGACGAGCCCGCCCCGCGCCCGGCCCGTGGCGCCCGTTACGAGGAGGAGCCGCCCCGCCGCCCCAGCCGCAGCGAGTTCGTCGACTTCGCGGACGACCCCGCCTACCCGGTGGACGACACTCCCACTCTGGTCGACACCGGTTCCCGCCGGGCCCGTCGCGGCGAATCCGGCCGCGGTGGCCGGCGCGGCCCCGACGACGGCGACGACGGTTATTTCTCCCAGCTACGCGGTGACATGAGGGAATCGAATTGAGCACGGCACAGGTCCCCCCGGTCACGGCCATCGGGACCCCGCGGATCACCGCCGGGTTCGACGAGTACGGCCGTCTCGACCTCCTGGCCCACCAGGAGGTGCACGGCGGGTTCGCGGCTCTCTCCTCGGGCGAGCTGATCGGCCTCGCCGACCGTATCGAGCTGCGTGGACGCGGCGGCGCGGGCTTCCCGTTCGCCCGCAAGGTGCGTGCCGTGGTCGACTCCTGCCGCCGGCAGGATCTGCCGCCGGTGATCGTGGTCAACGCCACCGAGGGCGAGCCGCCCTCGTGGAAGGACAAGTCGATCCTGACCCGCGGCCCGCACCTGATCCTGGACGGCGCGGCTCTGGCCGCCGCCGCCCTGGACGCCGAGGAGATCGTCATCGGTGTCGCCGACGACGGCGTCGGCCAGGAGTCCCTGGCCGCGGCGCTGGCCGAGCGGAAGATGCCCTGCCCGACCCGGATCGTCGTGGTGCCGCACCGGTTCATCTCCGGTGAGGGCGGCGCGCTGGTCCGCGGGATCAACGGCGAGGCGCACATCCCGCCCGGCCGCAAGGTGCGATCCAGCGACAACGGCGTGATGGGCCTGCCCACCCTGCTGTCCAACGCGGAGACGTACTCGCAGTTGGCGATCGCGGCCCGGCTCGGCCCGTGGGAGTACAACTCGGTCGGCATTCCCGAGGAGCCCGGCACGGTCATGCTCACCGTCGGCGGCTCCGCGTCGGCGCCGGCCGTGGTGGAGGCGCCCACCGGCACCCCGCTCATGGAGGTGCTGGAGATGTGCGGCGCCGACATGGGCCCGGGTCTGCTGGTCGGCGGGTACCACGGCAAGTGGGTGAGCGCCGAACAGGCCAAGACGATCAACATCTCCCGTAAGGGGTTCGCCAAGGTCGGCGGCACCCTCGGCGCCGGGATGCTGATCCCGATCGGCTCCAAGACCTGCCCGGTCGGCGAGGTCGCCCAGGTCGTGCAGTACCTGGCCGGCGAGTCGGCCGGCCAGTGCGGCCCGTGCCGGATGGGCCTGCCCGACCTGGCCCGTGCCGTCACCCTGGTGTCGCTCGGCGGCAACGCGGTCGAGCAGGTGCGGCAGGCGGCCGGCATGGTGAAGGGCCGCGGCGCGTGCAGCCACCCGGACGGTACCTCCCGCTTCGCCCTCTCCGCCCTGGAGGTCTTCCGCGACGACGTGCTGGCGCACGCCAACGGGGAGGGCTGCGGCAAGCCGGTGCGGGGCATCCTGCCGCTGCCGTACACGGCCGAGAAGGGCGCTCGGAAGCTGGCCCTGGACTGGTCACGCTGCGACGGTCACGGGCTCTGCTCGGCGGTCGCCCCGGAGATCATCCGGCTGGACCACAACGGCTACCCGGCGTTCCCGCAGACGCCGCTGCCGCCGTGGCTGGAGAACGGCGCCCGCAAGGCGGTCAACGTGTGCCCGGCGCTCGCGCTGCGGCTCACCGAGCCGACGACGGCCGGCTAGTGCGGCCGGGCCGTGCGTCACGCGTACCCCTGCTGGTGTCCCTGACGCTGGCCGCCGGGCTCGCGGTGAGCGGTTGTGCCGCCGAACCGGTCGCGTCGTCCCCGCCGGCTCCTCCGGCCGGGCCGGCGGCCGCGCCCTCGGGCGCGGCCCCGTCCGCCGTCGCCCCGGTGGCCGTCTCGAAGAACCTCGGCTTCAGCGGGACGACGGTGGCGGGGCAGAAGTTCGACGCCGCGAGTCTGGCCGGCAAGCCGGCCATCCTCTGGTTCTGGGCGCCCTGGTGCGCGACCTGCGCCAGCGAGGCGCAGTCACTCGCCGACATTCACCAGGAGTACGGCCAGAAGCTCGGCATCCTCGGCGTCGCCGGGCTCGGCAGCACCGCGGACATGAAGGACTTCGTGTCCGATTTCGAGCTTGGCGCGCTGCCGCACCTGAACGACTCGGGCGGCAAGGTGTGGAAGCGGTTCGGGATCGCGCAGCAGAGTTGGTACGTGATGCTCGACAGCCGGGGGGAGATCGTCTTCCGTGGCTACCTGGACGACCTCCAGCTGACCGAGAAGGTTCAGGCGCTCACGGCGTGACCGGCTGGCTCGTCCAGCGACCTTAACCGTTCCGTCTGCCCGCGCGGCTCAGATCGTGCTGCCGGGCGTCGTCTGCCAGGCCGGCTTCTCGGCCGGCATCACGATCCAGAGCACCGGGTAGATCAGGATCTGGCTGCCCGGGACGACGAACAGGACCAGGACGAACAGCAGCCGGGCGATCCAGGGGTCGAGACCGAAGCGGCGGGCGAGGCCAGCGCACACGCCGGCGATCATCCGGCCGTCCTGCGGGCGGACCAGGCCCTGGCGGGCGAGCGAGTCGTGCACGGCGTTCATGAGAAGATCCCTGCCTTCACTGGTGGTGAATCGATGACTCCATGGTGTGCGCCCGGGCGGCGGTCCGGCATCGGGCATGGCCCGGATCCCGGTATCGGGGATCTCCATGAGGCCGCCGCCTATCCCTACGAAGACCCGGCCCTATACAGTGCGAGCGGCATGACGGAAGGGGCGCGCTGCGGGGGGAACGGGCATGGTCGATGACGCTCTGCCGGGCGAGCGGACACAACCGCTGCGCCCGCGTGACCCGCTGACCCTCGGCGACTACAAGCTGGTCGGCCGGCTCGGCGAGGGCGGGATGGGCACCGTCTATCTGGCCCGGACCGCGGGCGGGGTGCTGGTCGCGGTCAAGATGGTGCGCGCCGACCTGGCGCACGACGACGAGTTCCGCCGCCGCTTCCGCAGCGAGGTGAACCGGGCCCGGCAGGTGCCGCCGTTCTGCACCGCCGAAGTGATCGACGCCGACCCCGACCACGAGCACCCCTACCTGGTCGTCGAGTATGTCGACGGGCCCACCCTGGCCGAGGTGGTCGAGGAGCGCGGGCCGCTGACCAGCGCCAACCTGCACGGGGTGGCGATCGGGGTGGCCACCGCGCTGACCGCCATCCACGGCGCCGGGGTGATCCACCGTGACCTCAAGCCGCGCAACGTGCTGCTGGCGCCGGGCAGCCCCAAGGTGATCGACTTCGGGATCGCCCGGGCGATGGAGGCGACCAGCGCGAACACCCGCACCGACCAGATGGTCGGCACGGTGGCCTACATGGCGCCGGAACGGTTCAGCTCCGAGCCGGACACCCCGATCACGCCGGCCGCCGACGTGTTCGCCTGGGCCAGCGTGGTCGCCTACGCCGGCACCGGACACACCCCGTTCTACGCCGACTCACCGCCGGCCATGGCCGCCCGCATCCTCACCCAGCCGCCCCGCCTCGACGGTCTCACCGGGCCGCTGCGTGACCTGGTGGGGCACGCTCTGGAGAAGGACCCGGCCAACCGGCCCAGCTCTCGCGAGCTGCTCGACCTGCTGATCTCCGGCAAGGAGCGGCCGGCGGCGACGGCCGCGGCGTTCGCCGACCAGCCGGCCCTGCGCGCGGCGGCGGTCGAGGCTCAGGCGGTGACAGGGCTCGCGAGCACACCCCCGGCGGAGGCCGCCGCCGAGAACGTGCCGACCCTCGACATCCCACCGGGCATGGTGGGGTACGACGAGAACTCGATCATCACGGTGCCGATCTCGGCGGCGCCGGAACCCACGCTGACCGGCCCGCAGTCGCGGGAGCCCGGCCGCCGCTGGGCGCTGCCCGTCCTGGTGGCTTTCCTGATCATCGCGGTGGTGGCCGGCGCCGTCATGCTGGCGTTGTCACAGGCGCACCGGGGCGACGCCGAGGCGGGGACCGGCCCGCAGGATGTGCCCTTCCCGTCGACCGCGCCCTGGATCAGCGACCCGCTGCTGCAGGAGGCCTACTGGAAGGCGAAGGCGCAGCCCGGCGAGGGGGAGTGTCTCTTCGCCGCCGGGCGGGGGCTGGTCGCGCGACGGGACAGGTCGGGCACCTACAAGTGCAAGGGGCCTCTCGACGAGTTCCCCGGCGACGTGCGGGTCGAGGCCACGGTGCGCCTGAGCACGCCGGCCAGTTGCGCGACCTTCTGGTTCCGCAACGACGGCAGTCTCGGTTACCAGGTCCGCGTCTGCGAGAGCAACGTCTACTTCGGCGTGCACCGGTCCAACGAGGTCAGCGTTAACCGCACCATGCCGCTGTCGGGGACGCCGATCGCCCTGGACAGCCCGACCCGGATCACGCTGGTGGTCCGGGGGAACGTGCTGCAGGTGCTGCGGGACGGCGTCCAGGTGGGTGCGAGCCCGCTGGAGGACAAGGAGATCGTCGACGGCCGGGTGGTGCTGGGCGTCTACAACGAGCGCGAGGCCCCGGTGAACGGCCCCTACGAGGTCGCCTTCACCGATGTGAAGATCTGGAAGCTGTGAGGAGGAGGGCCCGGGCCCTCCTCCTCACCGGCTCCTGATCAGTCGCGGGTCAGTCCGGCCCGGCGTAGCGCGTCCGCCATGGCGCTGTTACCGAAGCTGTTGCCGCCACCGCTGCTGCCGCTCTGGCCACCCCGCTGGCCGCCGCCCTGCCGGGGCTGCCGCTGGCCGCCACCCTGACGCTGCTGGCCGCCGCCCTGCCGGCCCTGGCCACCCTGACCACCCTGACCGGCTTGCGCACCCTGGCCGCCGGGGCGCTGACCCTGCCCGCGATCGTCGCGGGGGCGGCCTCCGCCCTTGTTCGGCTCGTCGGACAGGCGCATGGTCAGCGAGATCCGCTTACGGACCGGGTCGACCTCCAGCACGCGGACCTTCACCACATCGCCGGACTTGACCACCTCGCGCGGGTCCTGCACGAACTTGTCGGAGAGTGCCGAGACGTGCACGAGACCGTCCTGGTGCACGCCGATGTCGACGAACGCGCCGAACGCGGCCACGTTCGTCACCTGGCCCTCCAGGACCATGCCCGGCGAGAGGTCCGCGATCTTCTCGACGCCCTCGGCGAAGGCCGCCGTGGTGAACGCCGGCCGCGGGTCGCGGCCTGGCTTCTCCAGCTCCTTGAGGATGTCGGTGACGGTCGGCAGGCCGACCGTGTCGGTCACGAACTTCTCCGGCCGGATCGCCCGCAGGATCGGGCTGTTGCCGATCAGCGTCTTGATGTCGGCGCCGGCGTCCGCCGCGATCGTCCGGACCACCGGGTACGTCTCCGGGTGCACGCTGGAGAAGTCGAGCGGGTCGTCACCGTCGCGGATCCGCAGGAAGCCCGCGCACTGCTCGAACGCCTTCGGGCCGAGCCGGGCCACCTTCTTGATCTGCTGACGGTTCCGGAACGGCCCGTTCTGGTCACGGTGCAGCACGATGTTCTCGGCCAGGCCGGCGGTGATCCCGGAGACCCGGGTCAGCAGCGGCGCGGACGCGGTGTTGACGTCCACCCCGACGCCGTTCACACAGTCCTCGACCACCGCGTCGAGCGAGCGGGCCAGCTTCACCTCGGACAGGTCGTGCTGGTACTGCCCGACCCCGATCGACTTAGGGTCGATCTTCACCAGCTCGGCGAGCGGGTCCTGCAGGCGGCGGGCGATGGAGACCGCGCCGCGCAGCGACACGTCCATGCCGGGCAGTTCCTGGGAGGCGTACGCCGAGGCCGAGTAGACCGACGCGCCCGCCTCGGAGACGACCACCTTGGTGAGTTTCGCGTCCGGGTGCCGCTTGATCAGCTCGGCGGCCAGCTTGTCGGTCTCCCGGGAGGCGGTGCCGTTGCCGATCGCGATCAGCTCGACGTTGTGCTTCGAGGCGAGCGCGGCGAGGCGGTGGATCGACTCGTCCCACTTGTTCTGCGGCACGTGCGGGTAGATCGTGTCGGTCGCCACCACCTTGCCGGTGGCGTCCACGACGGCGACCTTCACACCGGTACGGAAACCCGGGTCCAGGCCCATCGTGGTGCGGGTGCCGGCCGGGGCCGCCAGGAGCAGGTCGCGCAGGTTGGCGGCGAACACGCGGACCGCCTCGTCCTCGGCCGCCTCGCGCAGCCGGACCCGCAGGTCGGCGCCGAGGTGGATGAGGATGCGGGTGCGCCAGGCCCAGCGGACCGTGTCGATCAGCCACTTGTCCCCGGGACGGCCGTGGTCGCTGATGCCGTTGCGGCCGGCGATGCGCCCCTCGAAGTAGCCCTCGTCCTCCTCCGGGTGCGGCTCCATGGTGAGGTCGAGGACGTCCTCCTTCTCGCCGCGCAGCATCGCCAGGATGCGGTGCGAGGGGAGTTTGGGGTACGGCTCGGCGAAGTCGAAGTAGTCGGAGAACTTGGCGCCGTCGGTCTGCTTGCCGTCGCGCACCTTGGCGACCAGCCGGCCCCGCGTCCACATCTGCTCACGCAGGTCACCGATCAGGTCGGCGTCCTCGGCGAACCGCTCGATCAGGATGGCCCGGGCCCCGTCCAGCGCGGCCTGCGGGTCGGCGACGCCCTTGTCGGGGTCCACGAACGCCGCTGCCGCCGCCAACGGGGCGACGGACGGGTCGTTCAGCAGGCCGTCGGCGAGCGGCTCCAGACCGGCCTCACGGGCGATCATCGCCTTGGTGCGCCGCTTCGGCTTGAACGGCAGATAGATGTCCTCCAGGCGGGCCTTCGTGTCGGCCGCGAGGATCTGCTGCTCCAGGGCGTCGTCGAGCTTGCCCTGGGAGCGGATCGACTCCAGCACCGCGGCCCGCCGGTCCTCCAGCTCCCGCAGGTAGCCCAGGCGCTCCTCCAGCGTGCGCAGCTGGGCGTCGTCGAGGGTGCCGGTCACCTCCTTGCGGTAGCGGGCGATGAACGGCACCGTGGCCCCGCCGTCGAGCAGCTCGACCGCGGCGGTGACCTGACCTTCCCGTACCCCGAGTTCCGAGGCGATGCGCTGATGGATAGCTGTCGTCACGCCGACGATTGTTACCGAGGCCGCCACACCTTGTCGCGCCGCCCCGCACGGCCGGGTGCCGAACCACCACCCACCGGACGCCGTCGGCCGGTTCGGCTGACACCCGGGCCGTCATGTGGTACGCGGCCGGGCGTACCGGGCACCGCTCGCGAGGCATGCCCGGATCCGCCCTGAACCGTCCGGCGGTGGCCGTCCGTACTCCGATGTCGCGAATGTCACGTCCGGCCCGCGCGCCGTCCGGCGGGATCCGGATCGCCGGCCGGGTCGGCAGCGGCGTCCGCCCCAGGCGTGCCGGGCGGGCGTTTCTGCCGCCGTCGAGGCCCTTGACCAGCGCAGACATCCGCCGGGCGGTCGGCGCGGACGGTGCCCGCCGGACCCTGATACCGCACCCCCGGAAAGACACTTGGTAGGAGGTACTAGAGACAACGGAATTGGCCTTTGGCACTCTTGTCACATGACGCTTGCTGTCCGGGCGGTCGCCGCCACTGATCAGGGCCTTGTCCGGTCCAACAACGAAGACGCGGTCTTCGTCGGTAATCGACTCTTCGTGGTGGCGGATGGCATGGGTGGGCTCCCGGCCGGGGAACTGGCGAGCGACATTCTGGTGCAGAGCCTGAGTGTCGTCGACACCGCGCCGGACAACGGCGAACCCCTTCAGGATCTGATCAACGCGCTGCAGACCGCCAACCAGCGGATCGAGGCGGCCGTCGCCGACGACGACGCCCGCGACGGCATGGGTACGACGGTGACCGCGCTGCTGCTCTCCGGCGACCGGCTGGCCGCCCTCAACGTCGGCGACTCCCGCTGCTACCTGCTCCGCGACGGCGAGTTCCAGCAGGTCACCCGCGATGACACCTACGTGCAGGCGCTGGTCGACCAGGGCGTGCTCACGCCCGAGGACGCCCGGCGGCACCCGCAGCGGGCGCTGGTCACCCAGGCCGTGCAGGGCGGCCCGTTCCGCCCGGCCGGCCGGATGATCCCGGCCCGCGTCGGTGACCGTTTCCTGCTGTGCAGCGACGGCCTGTCCGATTATGTGGAGGACGCGATGATCGCGCACACGCTGCGCGAGGTCGCCGACCGCAAGACGTGCGCCGCCGAACTGGTCAACCGCACTCTGGAGAACGGCGCGCCCGACAACGTGACCGTCATCATCGCCGACGTCGTCGAAGCCTGACGGCAACGATGAGCCGGGGCCGCCACCTGGTGATCGCCGGGGTGGCGGCCGCCCTGCTGATCGCCGGGGCGGTGGCGGCCCTGTCCACCCGCGGCACCGGCGACCCGGCCGACGCCGGCCCGCCGCTGCGGCTGCGGGCCACCGCCGAGCAGTGGCGGCAGGACGAGGTCGCCCGCCTGCTCGGCGTGGCGCTCTACAACGACGGGGACTCGCCGGTCTGGGTCTCCCGGGTGGAGCCCGATCTGCCGTCCTTCGAGGGTGAGGCCCCGGTCGACACGCCCGCCCTCCTCCCGGCGAACGGGCTGCGGGTGGATGTGACCGTGCCGTACGGCACCGGATCGTGCCAGCCGGCCGCCGCGCCGTCCTCGGTGACGGTCGTGGCGCGTGCGGAAGGGCGGACCGGGTGGCAGCGGGTGCGACTCGCCCTGCCGCACCCCAGCGAGCTCCTGAACCGCCTCCTCGCCGACGACTGCGCCACCGAGACGGTGCGAAACAGCGTCGTCCTGCGTTTCGGCGACTGGGAGGACCTGGGGGCCGACGGCGTCCGCGGCAGTCTCGTCGTCGAGCGGACCGCGGCGGCCACCGGCGCCGTGCGGCTCCACTCCCTCGACGGCAACGTGATGTATCGCCTCACCTTCGCCCCGGCCACACCGCTGGCCGAGGTGACCGCTGCCGGCCCGACCGCCACCGTGCCGTTCGTGGCCGGTCCGCTGCGCTGCGATCTGCACGCCTTCGCCGAGGTGAAGAAGCCCTTCGAGTTTCCGGTCAGAGTCTCGCTGGACGGGGGCCGGCAGCTTCACACGACCGTGCCGGTCGACGACGACGACCGGAAGGCCCTCGACACCATGCTCCGCCGCAACTGCGGCGTCCCACCCGCCGGCTCATGACCCCGCCCCCGGGGGCGTCATGGAGGGCGATGCCGTTGCCGCTCTCGATCAATCTTGTTCGTCGAGGCGGGTGAGCAGGGTTGTCGGGGCGAGGGTGCGGAAAGCGTCCTCGCACAGCTCGGCGATCTCGGACCAGTCGGGATCGCGGTCGAGGCGGACGCCGACCCAGCCGCGATGACCCACATAGGGTGGCCGGAAGAAACGGGCCGGGTCGGCGGCGATCAGCTCCTCCTGCGTGCCGGGCGGGGCGGCGCACCACAGGTGAGGGAACTCGTGGTCGTGGTGGCCGTCGGGCCAGAGCATGACGAACTGCTTCTTGCCGCGGACGAAGAAGGCGGGCGAGCCGTGGCTGAGCCGCTCGGTCGCCTCGGGCAGGCGCAGGCAGATCTCGCGGATCCGCTCGGTCGTCGTCGTCGCGTCCATGCCCCGCATTCTGCGCTCCGGGTGTGACATATTCTCGGCCCCGTGCTGATGGCGACCGAGCGGCTCACCCTGCGACGATTCCGGGCATCCGACGCGCCCGTCCTGGCGGCCTACCGGTCCGACCCCGAGGTGGCGCGCTACCAGTCATGGGACGCGCCGTTCCCGCTGGAGAAGGCGGAGGCCGCGGTCCGCGACTTCGCGGCCGGCTCGCCGTCCGGGGCCGGCTGGTTCCAGTACGCGATCGAGCTCACCGCCGAGCAGACCCTGATCGGGGACGTCGCGGTGCGGCTGCACGACAACCTCAGGCAGGCGGAGATCGGGTTCACGCTCGCCACCGCGTACCAGAGGAGGGGTTATGCGACCGAGGCCGTGCGGGCCGTGCTGGACCGCCTGTTCCGCGTGCAGCGGCTGCACCGGGTGATGGGGGAGTGCGACGCGCGCAACGCGCGGTCAGCAGCCCTGCTGGAGCGCCTGGGCTTCACCCGCGAAGGCCTGCTACGACAGCAGACATACCTGAAGGGTGAGTGGACAGACGACCTCCTGTACGGCTTGCTGGCCACGGAGTGGCCAGCAAGCCGCGATCTTGTGGAGTTCGGCCGCGTCGTTCCTGGCGAACTCCACAAGATCAGCGAGGATCAGCCGTCGTAGCGCAGCCACACCGCGCCCAGCGGAGGAACCCGCAGGGCGGCGGAGGCGTCGAAACCGTGCCAGGCCAGGTTCTCGGCGTCGACGGCGCCGAGGTTGCCGACGCCGGAGCCGCCGTAGAGCTCGCTGTCGGTGTTGATCACCTCGGTCCACCGGCCGGGCCGGGGAAGGCCGATGCGGTAACCCTCGTGCGGGATGGCGGCGAAGTTGACGACGCACGCCAGGGCATCGCCGTTCGGCGTGAACCGGACGAACGAGAACGTGTTGTGCTGCGAGTCCTCGCTGGTGATCCACCGGAAGCCGGACGGCGTGGTGTCCTGCGTCCACAGCGCCGGCGTCTCCCGATAGACCCGGTTCAGGTCACCGACCAGGCCCTTGATCCCGCCGAACTGCGGGTCCTGGAGCAGGTCCCAGTCCAGGCCGCGTTCCTCGCTCCACTCCCGGAGGTCGCCCATCTCGGAGCCCATGAAGAGCAGCTGTTTGCCGGTGAACGCCCACATGAAACCGAGCAGTGCGCGCGTGTTGGCGAGTTTCTGCCACAGGTCGCCGGGCATCTTGCCGGTCAGTGAGCCCTTGCCGTGCACCACCTCGTCGTGACTGATCGGCAGGCAGTAGTTCTCGCTCCACGCGTAGACGGTGGCGAAGGTCATCTGGTGGTGGTGCCACTGCCGATAGACCGGCTCCTTCTCCATGTAGGAGAGGGTGTCGTTCATCCAGCCCATGTTCCATTTGAAGCCGAAACCGAGGCCGCCGAGATGGGTGGGACGGGTGACGCCCGGCCACGCGGTGGACTCCTCGGCGATCATCATCACGCCGGGGTGGTTCTTGTAGACGGTCGCGTTCGTCTCCTGCAGGAAGCTGATCGCGTCGAGGTTCTCCCGGCCGCCGTACTGGTTCGGGGTCCACTCGCCTTCCTTGCGCGAGTAGTCCAGATAGAGCATCGAGGCGACGGCGTCGACCCGCAGGCCGTCGGCGTGGAACTCCTCGCACCAGTAGAGGGCGTTGGCGACCAGGAAGTTGCGGACCTCCTTGCGGCCGAAGTCGAAGACGTACGTACCCCAGTCGGGTTGTTCGCCGCGACGCCAGTCGCCGTGCTCGTAGAGCGGGGAGCCGTCGAACCGGGCCAGCGCCCACTCGTCCTTGGGGAAGTGGGCGGGCACCCAGTCGAGGATCACGCCGATGCCGGCCTGGTGCAGCTTGTCGACCAGGTGCCGGAACTCGTCGGGCGTGCCGAACCGGGAGGTCGGGGCGTAATAGCCGGTGACCTGGTAGCCCCAGGAGCCGCCGAACGGGTGCTCCATCACCGGCATCAGCTCGACGTGGGTGAAGCCGGTCTCCACCACGTACTCGACGAGCTGCTCGGCGAGCTCGGTGTAGGACAGGCCCGGCCGCCACGAGCCCAGGTGCACCTCGTAGCAGCTGATCGGCTCCTGGTGCCACGACTTGCGGGCCCGCTCGCGCATCCAGGCCTCGTCGTGCCACTGGTACGACGACTGGTAGACGACCGACGCGGTGGCCGGCGGCACCTCGGTGTGCTGGGCCAGCGGGTCGGCGTGCTCACGCCACACCCCGTCCCGGCCGAGAATCTTGAACTTGTACTTGCTGCCGACGTGCGCGGCCGGCACGTACAGCTCCCAGACGCCGCTGGACCCGAGCGACCGCATCGGCCACCCGTCGAACGGGCCCCAGCCGGTGAAGTCGCCGATCACCTGCACACCGCGGGCGCCCGGCGCCCAGACCGCGAAGGCGACACCGGTGCCGCGCGGCTGCGCGCCGAGGACACGCCACAGGTGCTCGTGCCGGCCCTCACCGATCAGGTGCAGGTCGAGCTCGCCGAGGCTGGGCAGGTGACGGTACGGGTCGTCGTACTGCGTCCCGTCCACGTCGAGCCGGTAGTCGAGCACCGTGCCGGGCAGCTCGGCCGCGAAGATCCCGTCCGGGTGGACCAGCGTCGTCTCGTACCGTTCCCCGTCGTGCAGCACGGTGACGCTCGTGGCGCCCTTGCGGAGGGTGCGGATGACGGTGCGCCCGCCGTGTGGATGGGCGCCCAGGACGGCGTGCGGGTCGTGGGAGTCCCCGGCGATCACGCTGTCCATGGCGCGTTTGTCGGCGGCGAGACGAGAAGTGGTCTGTCCGATCATGATCTTGGGGTGCCCTCCGGGATTCATCCGACGAGCCGGGCGATCGACCGCAGGGGGATCCGCAGCCAGCCGGGCCGGTGCCGGGCTTCGTACGCGGCCTCATAGACCGCCTTGTCCAGCTCGTACGCCGCCAGCAGCGCACGGTGAGCGCGCGGGTCGCTGCCCGCCACGTGCGTGTATCCGTCGCAGAACGCCTCCCGGTTGCGGTCCACCCACTCCCGGGCGCGTGCCGCGAGGTGTTCGTCGTCGTCCTGGTCGACCAGCAACTGGTAGGCCGCGTACTCGTAGGAGCGCAGCACGCCGGCCACGTCGCGCAGCGGCGAGTCGGGCAGCCGCCTCTCGTCCAGCGGCTGGCCGGGCTCGCCCTCGAAGTCGATCAGCAGCCAGCCCTCGGGAGTGCGCAGCACCTGCCCGAGATGCAGATCGCCGTGGACCCGCTGAACGTCGACCTGCTCGCCGGTGAGGCTCGTGAACCGCTCGGTGATCGCCGGGACGTACTGCTGGAGTTCGGGCACCGCGTTGGCGGCGGTGCGCAACCGGGCCAGGACGGCGTCGACCGGGAACGGCGACGGGCCGGTGCCCAGCTCCGCGGCGAGCGTCAGGTGCACCGACGCGACCGCCTCGCCGAGCCGGTAGGACTCGCCCTGGAAGTCGCCGCCCACCTCGTCGGCCGCGTACGCCGCGTCGGCGAACAGGTCCCGCGCGGACGCGGTGGCCATCGCCCAGCCCTCCGCCGAGTTGACGGCGTATTCGGTGGCCATGCCGAGCGAGCACGAACCGGCGTCGTCGGCCGTCTGGAACGAGCCGAGCAGCCGTGCCACGTGCGGGTTCTGTGCCCGGCCGAGCACCTGGTTGAGCTCGATGTCCGGGTTGATGCCGCAGGTGACCCGCCGGAACAGCTTGAGGATCGCGTCCTCGTCGAAGATCACGCTGGTGTTGCTCTGCTCGGCGTCGAACACCCGGGGCCAGGCCTCCAGCGGCAGCACGACACCGGGCTCCTTCTCGAAGCCGATGTCACCGACCGGCTCGGACCGGTCGATCAGCCCGAGCAGATAGCGCGCGGCCGCCGGATCGTAGAGGGCGTCGTAGCCGACCCGGCCGTCGTCGGCGGTGCCGATGGTGGCCACCGCGCTGTACTCCGGTATCGGCCCGGCGCCCCAGCCCACCAGGACCTGGTATCGCTCGGAACTGCCGTCGGTGTACTCGACGTCGACGAGGACCAGTTCCAGGTCATCGCCCAACGGCGTGGCGGACGCCTCCTTGACCGAGGACAGGACTCGGCTGCGCCCGGCGTACCAGCGCTGTTTCGGTAACCACTCGGCGAAAGGCAGCGTCATTGCTTCTCCTCCGACCCGCACAACTGGAACCAGTAGAACCCGTGCCCCGGGAGCGTCAGCAGGTAAGGCAGTTGCCCGATCCGGGGGAAGTTGACGTGTCCGGTCAGCTCCACGGGTGTGTAACCGTTCCAGTGCTGCAGGTTCAGCTCGATCGGTTGCGGGAAGCGTGACAGGTTGTTGACGCAGAGCACCACGTCGTCACCGATCTCCCGCAGATAGGCGAGGACCGACGGGTTGGAGCCACCCAGCTCACGGAACGTGCCGACGGCGAACGCCTCGTGCCTGCGGCGGACGGCGAGCATGGTCCGCGTCCAGTTCAGCAGGGAGGTCGCGCTGTCCCGCTGGGCCTCCACGTTGACCGCCTGGTATCCGTACACCGGGTCCTGGTTGACCGGCAGATAGAGCCGGCCCGGCGTGGCGGTGGAGAAGCCGGCGTTGCGGTCCGGGGTCCACTGCATCGGGGTGCGCACGCCGTCGCGGTCACCGAGCCAGATGTTGTCGCCCATCCCGATCTCGTCGCCGTAGTAGAGGACCGGCGAGCCGGGCAGCGACAGCAGCAGGGCGGTGAACAGCTCGATCTGGTTGCGGTCGTTCTCCAGCAGCGGGGCGAGCCGGCGGCGGATGCCGACGTTCGCCTTCATCCGCGGGTCCTTGGCGTACTCGGAGTACATGTAGTCGCGTTCTTCGTCGGTCACCATCTCGAGCGTCAACTCGTCGTGGTTACGCAGGAAGATGCCCCACTGGGTGTTCTCCGGAATGGCCGGGGTCTGCGCCAGGATCTCCGAGATCGGGAAACGCGACTCGCGCCGCACCGCCATGAAGATGCGCGGCATCAGCGGGAAGTGGAACGCCATGTGGCACTCGTCGCCGCCGGAACGCGCGTCGCCGAAGTACTCCACCACGTCGGCCGGCCACTGGTTCGCCTCGGCCAGCAGGACCCGGCCCGGGAACTCGTCGTCGATCACCTTGCGGCAGTGCTTCAGGAAGTTGTGCGTGGCCGGCAGGTTCTCGCAGTTGGTGCCCTCCTCCTCGAAGAGGTAGGGCACCGCGTCCAGCCGGAATCCGTCGATACCGAGGTCGAGCCAGAACCGCAGGACGTCGAGCATCGCCTCCTGCACGGCCGGGTTCTCGTAGTTGAGGTCCGGCTGGTGCGAGAAGAACCGGTGCCAGTAGAACTGCCGCCGCACCGGGTCGAACGTCCAGTTCGACTCCTCGGTGTCGACGAAGATGATGCGCGCGTCCTTGTATTTGTCGCTGGTGTCGTTCCAGACGTAGAAGTCGCCGTACGGCCCCTCCGGGTCGTGCCGGGACGCCTGGAACCACGGGTGCGAGTCGGACGTGTGGTTCATGACCAGGTCGGTGATCACCCGGATGCCGCGCTTGTGCGCCGCGTCCAGCAGGGCCACGAAGTCCTCGACCGTGCCGAACTCCGGCAGCACCTTGTAGAAGTCACGGATGTCGTAACCGCCGTCACGCAGCGGAGAGTCGTAGAACGGCGGCAGCCAGAGGCAGTCCACCCCGAGCCACTGCAGGTAGTCGAGCCGTTCGATGAGCCCCCGCAGATCGCCGCCGCCGTCCGAGCCCGAGTCGTAGAACGCCCTGACCAGCACCTCGTAGAAGACGGCCCGCTGGAACCAGGTCCGGTCCGCGGGAAGGGCCCTGGCGTGCCCGAAATCGTCGGCGCTCGGGTGTTCGACCACCCCGTCCTCGGTGTGACTCCCGTCAGACGGGTCGTGCTCGGTCGGCAGCTCCATCGTCTTTCTCCCCCTACCCCGCCTGAACGACGAAGATGTGCGCCGGCTCGACGTACGGGTCGATCCGGACCGCGTTGTACTGACCCCACTCGTAAGTCGCCCCGCTGATCTGGTCGACCACCGTGAAACGCTCGTGCCAGTCCATGCCCAGCGCCGGCATGTCCAGAGTGGTGTTGCCCCACTGCACGTTGCTGCTGTCGAACGAGCAGATGACCAGGACGGTGTTGCCGGTGTCGGGATCCCGCTTGGAGAAGCAGAGCAGCGCGCCGTTGTCGATCTCGTGGAACCGCAGGTTCCGCAGCCAGTGCAGGGCCGGGTTCTCGTCGCGGATGCGGTTCAGCTTGGTCAGGTAGGGCGCCAGCGACCGGCCGGTGCGCTCCGCCGCGGCCCAGTCCCGCGGCTTCAGCTCGAACTTCTCGTTGTCGATGTACTCCTCGGCGCCGGGCCGGGCCACGTGCTCGAACAGTTCGAATCCGGAGTAGAGGCCCCACGACGGGGTGAGCATCGCGGCCAGCGCGGCGCGGATCTTGAACATCGGCGGACCGCCGTGCTGCAGCGACTCGTGCAGGATGTCGGGCGTGTTCGGCCAGAAGTTCGGCCGCATCCAGTCGATCGAGGTCAGCAGCTCCTGCATGTACTGACGCATCTCCGCGGCGGTGGTGCGCCAGGTGAAGTACGTGTACGACTGGGTGAAGCCGATCTTGCCGAGCCCGTTCATCATCGCCGGCCGGGTGAACGCCTCGGCCAGGAACAGCACGTCAGGGTCGGTCTCCTTGACCTTCGGGATCAGCCACTGCCAGAAGTTGACGGCCTTGGTGTGCGGGTTGTCGACCCGGAAGATCTTGACGCCGTTGTTCACCCAGTGCATGACCACGCGGTAGACCTCGTCGCGCAGCGTGCGGTAGTCGTTGTCCCAGTTGATCGGGTAGATGTCCTGGTACTTCTTGGGCGGGTTCTCGGCGTACGCGATGGTGCCGTCGGGCTTGGTCGTGAAGAACTGCGGGAACCGCTTGACCCACGGGTGGTCGGGCGCCGCCTGCAGGGCCAGGTCCAGAGCGACCTCCATGCCGAGCTCCTCGGCCCGCTCCCGGAACCGCCGGAAGTCGTCGAGAGTGCCGAGCTGCGGGTGGATGGCGTCGTGGCCGCCCTCGTCGGAGCCGATCGCCCAGGGCGAGCCGACGTCCTCCGGGCGGGCCACCAGCGTGTTGTTCCGCCCCTTACGGTTGATCTTGCCGATCGGGTGGATCGGCGGCAGATAGACCACGTTGAAGCCCATCGCCGCGATGGCCGGCAGCCGCTGCGCCGCGGTAGCGAACGTGCCGTGCCGGATCGGCGTCGCGTCCGGGCCGATCTCGGCGCCCTCGGAGCGGGGGAAGAACTCGTACCACGACGAATAGAGAGCGCGGACCCGATCGGCCCAGATGGCGAACGAACGCGTCGTGGTCACCAGGAGCCGCACCGGGTTGTGCCAGAGCAGCTCCTCCAGGTCCAGAGCCGGGGTGACCCGGGCGAACAGCGACTTCTGCTCGTCGCGCAGCGCGGCCGCGGCGTCGCGGACCCGGTCCTCGAACTCCGCCGGCACGATCTTGGTGGCCAGGTCGAGCACGTCGGCGCCCTCGGCCAGATCGTTGAACAGATCTTCGGCGCCCTGTCCGGCGCCGATCTTCTTCACCACGGCGTCGCGCCACGTCCGGTACGGATCGTCGAACGCCTCCACCGTGAACGTCCACCGGCCCACACTGTCCGGGCGGATCGCGGCGTGCCACTGGTCGAGGCCGGGCTCGCCCGGGGTCATGCGGGTGAACGGCTGGGTCTCGCCGTCGGGGCCGCGCCATACCACGTTCACGCCGAGCGCGTGGTGACCTTCGCGATAGGACACCGCCGAGACGGGAACCAATTCACCGACCACCGCTTTAGCGGGGTAGCGGCCACCGGCGACAGCCGGTGTCACGTCTTCGATGGGGAAGCGACCGGTCATGATCTCCACCGTAGTCAGAGGGCAGCCAGAGGACTCGACGACCGGGAAAACCACCGCCGGCGTCTCTATGACTTCTCCGCAGTGGAGGCTTTTGAAACGGCCGATCGCCGATGCGTCCAACCTACCGGAGGCGGGTGCCTACGGCGCATCCAGACGCGGCCGCGCGCCGCCGGAAAACACGACAATTTCACCTGCCGGCAACAGACGTTCATCGGGACCCGGCGGCAGCGGCGGCACCGTCAGCCCGCCCCTCACCGAGATGCGACACCCTCGGCGGTACGGCGTCCGCGCCCCTCTCCGCCACGAGCGACGACGGGAGTGCGTTGGTTGCGGTGCGTTGCCATTGAGGAACCGTGCTCAAGAACGGCGCCGTGCCACCGAGCTATATCCCTGACGCCACCGGATCCCGGCGGCGCCTGAGGGAGGAGCCCCACGTGACAGGTCCGTCCACCGCGTTGTCGCCGGTCATCGCTGCCAGCACCCACTGGCTGGCCCGTGCCTACCCCGGTGGCGATTCCAACACGGTGGCGCACACCCTCGCCGAACTGCAGGCCCGGCAGGCCGTGACCGTCGCCGCATGGCTCCGCTACCCGACCGAGATCGACGCCGCGCTCGTCGCGATCGCCGGCCCCGGTGGCTCGGCGATCCTCGACTGGAAGGCCGGCAGCGAGCCCGACGACGAGTTCGCCGACGGCGAGGGCTGGCGCACCTGGGTCGACGAGGTCGTCGTCAGCTGGGCCGCCTGCCTGCTAGCCGACCCGCTGCTCGCCCGCCGCGGCGTCGACTCGGTGATCGCCGCGATGCCGGTCCAGCAGGACCACCGGCCCCGCCCGCACGCCCGCCGCACCACCGGCACCGGCATGCCCACCGAGTTCCGCCGCCTGCTGCAGCCGGACTCCCGCGACCGCGAGGCCGCCGCTCTGCTGCGCCACCCGGACCTGCTCGACCCGATCGCCTCCCTGCACCGCGACACCCTGCTGTACCTGCTCGACGCCGAGCCGGCTGACCTCGCGGTGAGCTGACCGGCCTTCACTGTCGCTCTGATTCGGCTTAGATCCGGTCGAATACCGTCTTTCCCTCCCGAGGTCTTGCGCTTGCGCGTCTGACCGCCGGAACGGGGGGGTCCCAGGCCGCGAGGCCGGCACCGCCCTTGTCCTCCTGGGTGCCGGCCTCGCGGCCTCTTTCGGCGTTGCGGGACGGGACTCGTCCAGCGGTCGTGAGGGAGCGGCCCGCTACTCGGCGAGGCGGGCCGGGAAGCCGCCGGTGGCGATCGGTCCCCAGGACTCGATCGTCACGCGGATAAGGCATTTGCCCTGGTCGCGCATGGCTTGGCGGTACTCGTCCCAGTTCGAGTGCTCGCCGGAGATGCAGCGGAAGTACTCCACCAGCGGTTCGACGGCGTCGGGGAGGTCGATGACCTCGGCGACGCCGTCGACCTGCACCCACGGGCCGTTCCACTCGTCCGACAGGACGCAGAGGGTGACCCGCGGGTCGCGGCGGATGTTGGCGACCTTGGCGCGCTCGGGATAGCTGGAGATGACGATGCGGCCCTCGTCGTCGACGCCGCACGTGTTCGGCGACGACTGCGGGCGCCCGTCCTTACGGGTGGTCATCAGGATCGCGTGGTGCCGCGGGCGCAGGAACTCGACGAGTTCCTCCCGTCCGACCCGGTCGTTCGTCGCGATGCCGCGCGCCATGGCCGATCCCTTTCCTCAGGCTTGCGGGGCGGGCTCGGCGGCGTCGACCTGGATGGCCCCGGGGTCCTGCGGGCCGGGGCCGGCGGCGGCCTGGCCCGCGGCGATCGCGGCGCCGATGATGCCGGCGTTGTTCAGCAGGGTGGCCGGAACGATCGGGGTGCGGATGTCGAGCAGCGGGAAGAACTTCTCCGACTTCTTGCTGACGCCGCCGCCGACGATGAACAGGCGCGGGGAGAGCAGCATCTCGACATGGCGCAGGTAACGCTCGACGCGGGCCGCCCACTGCTCCCAGCTCAGGTCCTCCACCTCGCGGGCGCGGTCGGCGGCGAGCAGTTCGGCGTCGGCTCCACCGAGCTCCAGGTGACCGAACTCGGTGTTCGGGATCAGGACGCCGTCGAGGAAGAGGGCGCTGCCGATGCCGGTGCCGAAGGTCAACATCATGATCAGGCCGGACTGGTCGCGGCCCGCCCCGAACGCCACTTCGGCCACACCGGCCGCGTCGGCGTCGTTGAGCACCGTCACGGGCTTGCCGAGCCGCTCGGTGAACAGCTGCGCCGCGGGCGCGTCGACCCAGGACTTGTCGACGTTGGCCGCGCTGCGGGTCACACCGTCGACGACCACGCCCGGGAACGTCACGCCGATGCTGCCGAAACCGTCGAACTGGGCCGCCACCTCGGCGACCGCCTCGATCACGCTGTCCACGTCGGCGGGCTGGGGGGTGGGCACACGGACCCGCTCGGCGAGCAGCTCGCCGCGCGCCGGGTCGACCGGCGCCCCTTTCACGCCGGAGCCGCCGATGTCGATGCCGAGGATGGTCATCCGTCTTCCCGTTCTTCAGGTTGTCCTACGCCGTTGCTGTCTACCACGTGAGTGCGACCTTAAATCTCGCGCTCTGGAGGACCTCACCGGCCGGACACCATAGGATGAATTCGCTCCGTGGTTCCCGTATTCACGCAATGTCACTCATACTTTCGGCTAGGCATCGCTAGGCTTCACGGCTAGCGTTGCACTTCAGAACGGTCGCCGCGTGCGGGCACGGCTCTCTGCCCGTCTGATGGAGGACCACTCATGACCCTGCTGGAAAAATCGCCCGTCGAGACAGCACCCGCTGTGACACCACCCGTGGTCACGCCGCATCACCCCGCGCACTCGGTGCCCGGGTCGACCGCGTCGGACCTCCTCGCCGCCATGGCGTCGGCTCCACCGGGCCGGCAACGGTCCCGCTTGCGGGACCGGGCGATCGAGGCGTGGCTGCCTCTCGCCCGCCACCTCGCCCACCGCTACTCGGGCCGTGGCGAGCCCACCGACGACCTCGTCCAGACCGCCACCGTCGGCCTCATCAAGGCCGTCGACAAATTCGACCCCGAGCGCGGCGTCGACTTCGCCGGCTACGCCATCCCGACCATCATCGGCGAGATCAAGCGGCACTTCCGCGACCGCACCTGGTCGGTCCGCGTGCCGCGCCGCCTTCAGGAGCTGCGTCTCGCCATCACCGAGGCCAACTCGACCCTGACCCACAGCCTCGGCCGTTCGCCGACGGTTCCCGACATCGCCGTCCACCTCGGCATCAGCGAGGAGGACGTCCTCGAGGGGCTGGAAGGCGCCCGCGCCTACAACGCCACCTCGCTGTCCACCCCGATCAGCGCCGACGGCACCACCGAACTGGGGGACACCCTCGGCGGGGAGGACCACGAGTACGAGATCGCCGAGACGCGGGTCGCGCTCGGGCCGGCGCTGGCCACCCTCGACGAGCGGGAGCAGCGGATTCTCACGCTGCGGTTCTACGGCAACCTGACCCAGTCGCAGATCGCCGACCAGATCGGCATCTCCCAGATGCACGTGTCCCGCCTGCTCACCAAGGCCCTCGGAAAGCTGCGGCGCCAGCTCGCCGACTGAAACGGCGTGGCAAGCGACCGGGACGGTGTGCGAAACGACGCAAACGGCATGAGGGAACCCCGCGGACCGGCCTGGTCCACGGGGTTCTCGCGTCACTGGGCGCCGCTGGCCTGCCAATTCAGGCTGATGAGCAGCGTGCGGGCCTCGTCGGCGACCTCGGTGTCGGCGTGGACCTCGTAGGTCGCGGCCTGCAGCGAACTGCGGGAGGTGAAGTCGCGGCGCCCGCCGGTGGCGGCGTGGGCGATGGCGCCGAAGATCGCGCCCCAGATCGCGCCGATGATCACCGTGGTGAGGAGCACGGCGATCCAGCTGGAGTCGCTGAAGATGCCGAAGAAGAGGCCGATCAGCAGACCGAACCAGGCGCCGCTGGCCGCGCCCGCGAGGGCCGCCCGGGCGGTGGTGAGCCGGCCGAGGACGTTCTCCACGAGGCGCAGGTCGGTGCCGACGATCGAGGTCCGCTGGACCGGGAACCTGTTGTCGGAGAGGTGGTCGACGGCCTGCTGGGCCAGGGCGTAGTCGGGGTACGTGCCGACCACGACGGTCGGGCCGCTCCCCATGCCGGTGCCGGTGGTCTGGGCGGGCAGTGCGGGAACCGCTCCGGCGGGCCCGGGCGGAACCGCGGCGCCGGCCGGGTCTCGGGTGGGCGGGACGTTCGCCGCCTGCTCCCGGGTGGGCGGGAACGAGGTGTCGCCGGTGGGGTTGGTCATGCGGACTCTCCCTGAGGGGTGCGGGCGGAGGCGGAGGGTTCGCCGGCGGTCAGGCGGACCCAGGCGATGAAGGAGACGGCGACGGCGGCGACGATGCCGGCCACGCCGGTGAGGAAGGCGAAGCGGCCGGAGACCAGATCCGGCAGGGGCCGTTCGGACAGCGCGACCGCGCCCATGCCGAACAGGGCGGTCGCGGCGGCCAGCGCGGCGGTCACCCCCAGGACCACCATGACCAGGCGGTTGGGCAGGTGGATGGGGCGGGACGGGCCGGTGCGGCGCAGGCGCACCCCGAAGACCGCCAGCGAGCCGCAGGCCAGAACGATGAGCAGGGCGGCGATGACGTCGCTGGGGCGGTGCCACTCGGCCCAGACGGTGGCCACCGAGACGACCGTCACGTAACCGGCCCCGGCCAGGCCGACGGTGCCCCGGAGCGCCCGCGGGAGGACCAGGACCAGCACGAACGCGGCGGTGGCGGCGGCGGTCGCGTGTCCGCTGGGCCACGAGTTGGGCGCCGGGAAGCCGTCCAGGTCGGGGCGACCCAGGTGGGCCTTGAGCTGCTGGGTGACGAGATTCGCGCTCACCACCACGAAACCGGCCGCGACGGCGAGGTCGAGGCGGCGGCGCACCACACCGAAGATCGCGGCGAACACGCAGACGATCGCGAGCGCGGCGAAGCGGGTGGCGTCGAGGGTACGGGTGAGCACCGCGCTGACCCGCGGATGGTCGAAGTCGCCACCGCGCAGCGCCTCGGTGTCCACCGACTGGCCCAGGGCCGTGCCGACGAACAGCCGGTGCACGGCGAACGTGCCGGCCACGGCGAGGGCCGCGAGCAACAGCGGGGTGATGGTGTGCCACACGCTGCCCGCCGGCGTGCGGGTGGTGACCGTGCGGGACTCGACAGCGGTCATCGGGAACCTCTCCTGGACTGACGATGCGGACACGCTTTCCCCAATCCGCACGATTTCCAAGCACGGCAACGCGGGCGCACCCGTTCGAGGCCCGGAGGTGCAACGCGCGGGATGGATCTTCGTAACCGACGACGACGGGAATGTCCGTCTTTGCCGGTATGAAGGGGACTCGTTCATGAGCCACACCACCCGACGACTGCTCACCGGCGCTGTGCTGGTGCTTGCCGCCGGGGCCGGGGCGGTGGCCGCCCCCGTCGCCGCTGCGGCGGCCGGATCCACGGCCACCGTCGACGTGAACAGCGAGCTGAAGGCGCGGTCGGCGCCCCGCCTGACGGCGAGCGTGGTGGGTACGCTCACCGACGGCCAGAAGATCGCCGTCGACTGCGCGGTGACCGGTCAGGGCGTCCGCGGAAAGGTCCGCACCACCACGCAGTGGGACCGCCTGGTCGATGGCCGCTACGTCTCGCACGCCTATGTCCGGACCGCGGCCGTCATCCGGCCCTGCGGCACGCAGGCCGGCGCGACGGCCGCGGTGACCGGCAAGGTGCGCACGGGCGACGGCCCGGTCAATGTGCGCAGCGGCCCGTCCTCGGCGCACGCCGTGGTGCGCAAGGCCACCGACGGCGCCGCGGTGAAGATCGCCTGTGCTGTGCCGGGCGCCAAGGTCAAGGGGACCGTGCGAACCAGCACCCAGTGGGACCGGCTGACCGACGGGCGTTACATCTCGCACGCCTACGTGATCTCCGGCGCCGTCAAGGCGTGCCCGCCCAGCGCGCCCGCGCCCACGGCACCCGCGCCCGCGCCCACGGCACCCGCGCCCGCGCCCACGGCACCCGCGCCCGCGCCCACGGCACCCGCGCCGGTGCTGACCCCGGACCAGTTCATCGCCGCCGCGGTGCCCGGCGCTCAGAAGGGCTGGCGGCAGTATGGTGTCCCGGCGTCGGTGACCATCGCCCAGGCGATCCTGGAGTCGGGCTGGGGCCGCAGCGGCCTCTCCTCGGTGGACCGCAACTACTTCGGCATCAAGTGCCAGAACGGCTACTACGGCACGCACGCCAACGGCTGCCACGTCTACACGACGACCGAGTGCGACAAGGCCGGCAAGTGCTTTCAGATCCGGGACGCGTTCCGGACGTACGCGTCGATGGCCCGCTCGTTCGCCGACCACGGTCACTTCCTGAAGACCAACAAGCGGTACGCCCCGGCGTTCGCCCACACCAGGGACGCGGACAAGTTCATCGAGCAGGTGTGGAAGGCCGGGTACGCCACCGACCCGAAGTACGTGGCCAAGGTGACCGGCATCATGACCAACTGCGATTTGTACCGGTACGACACCTGGAAGTAATACGCGGCTTACGCTCCTTATGGTGGAGCGACGGAGGAACGGAGCGCGGCGGGCCACCGGCCCGCTGCTCTCCGTCTCCGTGCTTCTGGTGGGCCTGGTCGCCACCGTCCTGACGGCCACCGCGCTGCTCTCCGCTCAGCGTGACACCGCGCGCCGGGTCATGGACAAGCGTCACGAGACGGCCCGGGAGGCGATCCGCGCCGAGACCGAGCGATACCACCGCCTGGTCGAGACCCTGGCCGCCGGCATCGCCAACGACGCCGAGCTCACCTGGGAGGACTTCGACGGCGCGACCAGCCCGCTGGTGGACGCGAAGCTGATCGGGGCGGCCCCGCTCGCGTTCGTGGTGCCCGTCCGTACCGAGGATCTCGCCGCCGCCCAGCGGCTGTGGCGCGAGCGCGGCGCCCTGGGCGTGACCTTCCGCCCCGACCCGAACCTCGACGAGCACTACTTCTCGGTGTTCGTCCGCCTGCTCGACGAGGCGGAGCAGGGAGTGCGCTCCGGCTCCGACGTCGCCGCCGAAGAACCGCTGGCGACCACCCTGGCCACCGCGCGCGACACCCACCAGGCCACCGTGTCGGACGCGTACGTGCTGATGCGCGACCGCCAGAAGCCGGCCGCCGAGCAGCAGCAGTCGTTCGTCTTCGCCGCGCCGGTCTGGACCCGGGAGAACATGTCCGAGTTCCGCGGCTGGGTGGTCTCCGGCCTGCGCGGCCGCACCTTCCTCCAGGACATCCTCGGCAAGGCCGGCGAGGGCCAGATCTCCGGCGACCTGGTGTCGGTCAACAGTGACGGCATCCGGGCGACGGTCGCCAGTTGGGCGGGGCCGGGCGAGGCGGACCTGCATCGCTCGGATCCGATCCAGGTCGCCGACCGCGAGTGGATCCTGGAGACCCACGGCGACTCCCGGCATCTGGCCGGCACCGGTTGGTACCTGCCGGTGATCGCGCTGGCCGGAGGCCTCGTCCTGACGGCGTTGCTGGCCTGGCTGGTGCACGTGCTGGCGACCAGCCGGGCCCGCGCCCACGCTCGGGTCGAGCAGGCCACCGCCGAACTGCGCGAGGCCGAGGCGGAGAGCCGCCGCCAGGCCGATCTGCTGGGCGCGATCATGACGACCATCAGCGACGGGGTCAGCGTCGTCGACTCGCGCGGCTCGGTCCTGCTGGAGAACCCGGCGGCGAAACGGCTGCTCGGCCTCAACGAGGTCCCGAACGCCCCGGAGGACTGGCAGCAGCATTTCGGCGTGTACCGGCCCGACGGCCGGACGCCGCTGCCGCTGGAGGAGATGCCCCTCATCCGGGCGTTGAACGGCGAGTCGACCGACGGCGTCGAGGTGGTCATCCGCAACGCCGGCCAGCCCAAGGGCGTGCTGCTCAGCATCGACGGGCGGCCGCTCGACCCGAGCGCCGGCGAGCACGGCGCGGTAGCCGTGTGCCGGGACATCACCGAGCTGCGCCGCTACGAGACCGACCTCTCGATCTTCGCCGGTGTGGTGGCCCACGACCTGAAAGCGCCGCTGGCGTCCGTCCGCGGGCACGCCGAGCTGGTGATGGAGGACCTGCCGGAGACCGCGCCCGAGATGGCCGACGCCCGCGACGGGCTGCGCCGCATCGTGCGTGCCGTGGACCGGATGGACATGCTGATCGAGACGATGCTGGCGTACACCACCGCTCGGCACGCCCCGCTGCGCGCCGTCACCGTCCACCCGGCGCCGCTGGTCCGGGAGATCATCGAGGACCGGATCGCCGGGCTGGGCGCGGACGGGCCGGCGCCCGAGTGGTCGATCGAACCGCTGCCGCCGGTCCGGGCCGACCCGGCCATGCTGCGGCACGTCCTGGACAACCTGATCGGCAACGCCCTCAAATACGTCCGTCCCGGTGCGACGCCACGCGTCGAGGTGGTCGCCGGGCCCGCCGGTCCCGGGCAGGTGCGGATCGAGGTCGCCGACGGGGGCATCGGCATCCCCGACGCGGACAAGCCACACGTCTTCGAGTCGTTCCACCGCACCGAGGCGGCCGCCGGCTACGCCGGCACCGGTCTCGGCCTCACCATCTGCCAGCGCATCGTCCAGCGGCACGGCGGCGAGATCGGCGTCGCCGACAACCCCGGCGGCGGCACGCGTTTCTGGTTCACCCTGCCGGCCGCCGCATCAGTGAAGGAACCCGCCATGACCAGCGCCGACGGAAGTCCGGCCGAGAGCGACGACGCGGTCCGCGAGGCCTTGGAACGCGCCCTCGCCGAGCGCGCCGCGATGGTGGAGGCGGCCCGGCTGCCCGGCCTGGCGATGCCACCCGGGGCCGTGCCGGCCGTCGAGCCGGCGCCCGGCCGTCTCCGCGCGCCCGTCCCGGAGCGCCAGCACCGGGACTGAGCGTTCAAGGCGTGTTTCCCGCACGCCTCAGCCCTCGGTGGCGACCCTCGGCGGCAGCAGCTGTGCGATCAGGGCCAGCAGTTGCGCCGGCACGAACGGCTTGAGCAGGGTCGCTGAGGCGCCCGCGGCCTCGGCCTGATTGTCGCCGGGCATCAGCGAGCCGCTGGCCACCACCACCGGGATGTGCCGCAGCGAGTCGTCGGCCCGGATCGCCCGGCACAGGTCGAGGCCGGTCATGTGCGGCATGTCGACGTCGGTGACGACCAGGTCGGGCCGGTGTTCCCGGATCGCCTGGAGAGCCGCCATCCCATCGGCGGCGGCCACCACCCGGTGCCCGGCGCGTTCCAGGGAACGCTTGAGCACGTACCGGATGTCCTCGTGGTCTTCCGCAACTACGATCACCGTCGGCCTCGTTTCCGCTCGCGCCCGTCCCGTCCACTGGGATACCGAGTCACCCCGCCGTGGGGAAACGGTGGCGCACTCCGCCGGATTACCACCTCGAATGTGGACATCGACGGCGATATGGCTATTTGTGGCTTCCGCGACGCGATCGAACATCGGCCCGGTTGGATGTCAAAGGTGGCCGAAAGGTCGATGTCTTCGTCTTGACCACTGTCAAGACGACCATGAGGGTGTTGGGGTGGAATCTGGGCTGGACAGCGGCGGGACGCCGATGGCGGAATCGGCGGACAAGGAGAAGACTCGCCGGAGTGGACGGTTCCGGGCGATGCCCGGCTGGAAGAAGGCCCTTCTGGTCCTCTCCGTGCTGATGCTCGTGACCGCGGGAGGTGTGACCGGCGGCGGTTACCTCCTCTACAGCCGTTACGAGGGCAAGATCGAGCGCGCCGCCCTGCTGCCGGAGGCTCCGGCCGAGGAGATCGCGCAGACCGAGCGCAACTGGGAGTCGGGCCCCCTGAACCTGCTCCTGCTCGGCTCCGACTCGCGGGCCACCGAGTCCGGTGGGACCAGCCCGATCGGCGAGCGCTCGGACACCATCATGCTGGTGCACATCGCGAAGACCCGGGACAAGGCCGCGATCGTGTCGATCCCGCGGGACAGTTACGTCGACGTGCCGGCGAGCGGCGCCTGGAAGGGCGGCAAGAACAAGATCAACGCGGCCTTCGCGTTCGGCGGGGCCACGCTGACCGCCAAGACGGTGCGCCAGCTCACCGGCGTCCCCCTGGACGGCGCGATGATCGCGAACTTCGCCAGCATCCGCGACCTGGTCGGCGCGGTGGGCGGGGTCAACGTCTGCGTGCCATACGACGTGCGCTCCACCCACACCACGAGGGTCTGGGCGAAGGGCTGCCACGACCTCGACAGCGACACGGCCGAGGACTTCATGCGCCAGCGGTACGACGTGCCCGGCGGCGACTTCGGCCGGATGTACAACCAGCAGCTCGTCGTCAAGGGGATCATCGCCAAGGTGTCGACGAACGGCACGCTGACCAACCCGCTCGAACTCGACAGCCTGATCAGCATCGGAGCCGACTCGCTGACCGTCGACCAGAGCGTCGATCTGCGTGATCTCGCCTTCGCGGTCAAGGACATCAAACCCGCGGCCATCTCGTACGCGACCGTGCCCTACACCTCGGCGAGTCTGAAGACCTCGGCCGGCAGTGCGGTGAAGCTCGACGCGAAGAAGTCGGCGGAGATGTTCACGGCGCTCAAGGACGACACCATCGACCAGTGGCTCGCCGCCAACCCGCAGAAGACCCCGGGTAGCTGACCCGCGGGCGCCCCGCCGGCGCGGCGGGGGCACCACATCCGGGGGCGGTGTTAATCACCAGGCTTTTCCGGCCGGTTGCGCCTATTCTTGCTCCCGCCATGTCGATATCGCCTGCCGCCACCGAGCTGCGTTCCCGCATTTCCGAGTTGTTGCCCCGCGACCAGCGCCGCCTGGCGCGCCGTCTCGACGGAACCCGGCGGATCCGCGACGATGCCGCCCGCTCCGCCGCCCTCGCCGAGATCACGGCCGAGGTCGAGCAGGCGCGGCTGCGGCTGGAGAGCCGGATCGCCTCGCTGCCCCGGATCACGTACCCGCAGGGCCTGCCGGTCAGCGGCCGCAAGGACGACATCGCCGCGGCGATCCGGGACCACCAGGTGGTCGTGGTCGCCGGTGAGACCGGGTCCGGCAAGACCACCCAGATCCCGAAGATCTGTCTGGAACTGGGGCGGGGGATCCGCGGCCAGATCGGGCACACCCAGCCGCGGCGGATCGCGGCGCGCACCGTGGCCGAGCGCATCGCCGAGGAGCTCGACCGGCCGCTCGGGTCGACCGTGGGTTACAAGGTGCGGTTCACCGACCAGTCCGGTGACGACACCATGATCAAGGTGATGACCGACGGCATCCTGCTGGCCGAGATCCAGACCGACCGGATGCTGTACCGGTACGACACGCTGATCATCGACGAGGCGCACGAGCGCAGCCTCAACATCGACTTCATCCTGGGCTACCTGCGCGAGCTGCTGCCGAAACGGCCCGACCTCAAGCTGATCATCACGTCCGCGACCATCGAGACCGAGCGCTTCGCCCAGCACTTCGCCGACGCCGCCGGCGAACCGGCGCCGGTCATCGAGGTGTCCGGGCGCACCTATCCGGTCGAGGTGCGCTACCGGCCACTGCTGACCACCACGGTGATCGACGACGACGAGATCCGGGAGGAGCCGATCGACCAGATCGACGGCATCGCGGCCGCCGTCGACGAGCTTCCCCGCGACGGCGACATCCTGGTCTTCCTCTCCGGGGAGCGGGAGATCCGGGACACCGCCGACGCCCTCAACAAGAAGGACCTGCGCGGCACCGAGGTCGTCCCGCTCTACGGCCGCCTCTCCGCCGCCGAACAGCACCGGGTGTTCGAGCGGCACAGCGAGCGGCGGATCGTGCTCGCCACCAACGTCGCCGAGACCTCGCTGACGGTGCCGGGCATCAGATACGTCATCGACCCCGGCACGGCCCGGATCAGCCGTTACAGCCACCGACTCAAGGTGCAGCGCCTGCCCATCGAACCGGTCTCGCAGGCCAGCGCCAACCAGCGCAAGGGCCGGTGCGGGCGGACGTCCGACGGCATCTGCATCCGGCTGTACTCGGAGGAGGACTTCGAGCAACGGACCGAGTTCACCGAGCCGGAGATCCTGCGGACCAACCTCGCCTCCGTCATCCTGCAGATGACCAATCTCGGGCTCGGCGACCTGCAGAAATTCCCGTTCATCGACCCGCCGGACCGGCGCAACATCACCGACGGCGTCAAGCTCCTGGAAGAGCTCGGCGCCCTCGACGACCGCAAGCTCACCCCGATGGGCCGGCAACTCGCCCAGCTCCCGGTCGACCCCCGGCTCGCCCGCATGGTGATCGAAGGAGACCGGCAGGAGTGCGCCGCCGAGGTCATGGTGATCGCGGCGGCCCTGTCGATCCAGGACCCGCGCGAACGCCCCGCCGAGAAACAGCAGCAGGCCGACGAGAGGCACGCCCGGTTCACCGACAAGGAATCGGACTTCTTCAGCTACCTCAACCTGTGGCGCTACCTGCGGGAGAAGCAACAGGAGCTGTCCGGCAACCAGTTCCGCCGGCTGTGCCGTGCCGAGTTCCTGAACTACCTGCGGGTCCGTGAGTGGCAGGACATCTACTCACAACTGCGGCAGGTCGCCCGTACCCTCGGTCTCTCCCTCAAGGAGGACTGGGAAGCGGGAGTCGCGGCGCAACCGGTGCACACGGCCATGCTCTCGGGTCTTCTCAGCCACATCGGCATGAAGGACCAGGAGAAGCGGGAGTACATCGGCGCCCGCGGCGCCAAGTTCGCGATCTTCCCGGGGTCGGCGCTGTTCAAGCGCCAGCCACGCTGGGTGATGTCCGCCGAGTTGGTCGAGACCAGCCGGCTGTGGGGCCGGGTGAACGCCCGGATCGAGCCCGAGTGGGCCGAGAAACTCGCCCCGCACCTGGTCAAACACAGTTACAGCGAGCCGCACTGGGACGCCAAGATGGGCGCCGTCATGGCGTACGAGAAGGTGACCCTCTACGGACTGCCGATCGTGCCACGGCGCCGCATCGGTTACGGGCGGATCGACCCGGTCGTCTCCCGGCAGCTCTTCATCCAGCACGCGCTGGTCGAGGGCGACTGGGAGACGCACCACAAGTTCTACGCCGAGAACCGCCGGCTGCTGGAGAAGATCACCGAGATCGAGAACCGGGCCCGGCGGCGGGACATCGCCGTCGACGACGAGACGGTGTACGCGCTCTACGACGCCCGGATCCCGGCGGAGGTGGTCTCCGCCCGCCACTTCGACGGCTGGTGGAAGAAAGCCCGCGTCGAGTCGCCCGACCTGCTCACCTTCACCCGTGAAGACGTCGTCAACGCCGGCCGGGACGCGATCGACCCCAACGGGTTCCCGGACGCGTGGATGGTGGCCGGCGGCGTCAGGCTGCCGCTGTCGTACTCGTTCGAGCCGAACTCGCCGGCCGACGGTGTCACCGTGCGGGTCCCGCTCGACCTGATCAACAAGATCGACGGCGACGACTTCGGCTGGTCGGTGCCCGGCTTCCGCAGGGACGTGGTGATCGCGCTGATCCGGGCCCTGCCCAAGCATCTGCGCACCAGCTTCGTGCCGGTGCCGGACTGGGCCGACGCCGTCCTCGACCGGGTCCCGGCCCGGCGGGGGCCACTTCCCGACGCCATCGGCGGCGAGCTGCGGCGGCTCACCGGGACCATCGTGCCCCGCGACGCGTGGCGGCCCGACCAGGTGCCCGACCACCTGCGGATGAACTTCCGGATCGTCGACGAGGCCGGCGAGACCCTGGCCGAGGGGCGCGACCTCGAGGTGCTGCGGCGGCAGCTCGCCCCCAAGGTGCAGGCGACCATCTCCCGCGCCGCCGGAAACCTGGAACGGCGCGGCATCACCGCCAACGACTTCGGGGCGCTGCCACGGCGGGTCGCCCAGGTGCGCGGCGGGTACGAGGTCAACGTCTGGCCGGCGCTGGTCGACGAGGGCGACAGCGTGGCCATCCGGGTGTTCGAGGACGAGGCCTCCCAACGGGTCGCGATGATCGCCGGCACCCGGCGACTGCTGCTGCTCACGCTGCCGCCGGCGGCGCGGTTCCTGCAGGGGCGGCTCGACAACCGGGCCAAGCTGGAACTGTCGCGGGGGAACCCGTACAAATCGATCGCCGACCTGCTCGACGACTGCGCGGGCGCGGCGATCGACCGGCTCGTCGCCGAGGCCGGGGGACCGGTGTGGTCGTCGGTCGAGTTCGCGTCACTGCGCGACACCGTCCGGCAGGACCTGGTCGACGCGGTGGCCAACCTGGTCACCCAGGTGCGGGCGGTGCTGGCCACGGCGTACGACGTCGAGCAGCGACTCAAGTCGTCGCGCGACCCGTCGCTGCTGCCCGCGCTGTCCGACATCCGGCAGCAGCTCAAGGGCCTGGTGCATCCCGGCTTCGTGACCGAGGCCGGGTGGCGGCAGATCCATCAGATGCCCCGCTATCTGCGCGGCATCGTCCACCGCCTGGACCGGCTCGGTGGCAGCCTGGCGCGTGACCGCCAGCTCACCACCGCGATTCACGAGATCGAGTCGGAGTACCGCGAACTGCGCGCGTCGGCCCCGGCCAACGGGCCGGCCGAAGAAGGGCTGCGGGAGATCCGCTGGATGATCGAGGAGCTGCGGATCAACTATTTCGCGCAGGCTCTCGGAACCGCCTATCCGGTCTCCGACAAGCGCGTCTACAAGGCGATGGACGCCCTGCCGATCTAGCGTCCACCCACCGTGGACCGGGCGGGCGACGCGCCTGCCCGATCCGCGGAAGGCCGCAAAGTTGCAGGTCGGTGCGCCCTCGGTGCTGTTCGGTCACGCCTCTGTCGTGGCCGTCCGGCGCCCATTAGGTTTCTCGGCATGACGAACGAGAACCTCACCTTCGCCGCCCCGATCGCCGCCGCTGTCTCCGCCGCCCGTCCGGCCGGCGCCTACCTCGACGACATGATGGCCCGGGTGGGAGTCGACGGCCTCGCCGCCGCGTTCGCCGAGCCGGCTCTGCTGGCCCGGATCGACCAGCACGCCGCGGCGATCCGTGAGGCGCTGCGCGGCGCCGGCCGGTTCGCCGACGCCGAGGGCCTGGCGGCGTACGCGCGGTCGATCGCGGCCGGGGCCGTCCGGGCCGGCCGGCCGCTGCCGGAGCCCGGGTTCGCGCCGATGACGCCCGCCGAGTGGCTGGCCGCCGGATTCCCGCTGCTGCGCCTGGTCGCGGTCTGCCAGATCGCCGAGTCGGAGGGCCTGCTCTGAGGGGTCTCTTTCGTCACGGACCCTCGAACGATCTACATTTTGCGGCTGTTTCTCCCCCAAAACGCCCTTTAGGGCATCTTCTTCTCATGAGGATCTCCAGGCTCTCAGCCCTGACCGTACTGATCACCCTGCCCCTGCTCGGCGCCCCCGCGACCGCGGCCATTCCCGTCGTCGCCCCCACCGCCGTCGAGCCCACCGGCCCGGCCCTGGTCGCCCGCTACAACTTCGACGGCGGCGCGACCGCCGGCAAGATCTCCGAACTCTCCGGGCGCGGCGCCGCCCTCACCGTCCGCGGCAGCGCCAACGGCCAGATCGCGTTCACCACCGAAGGCGCCGGCCGCTTCGCCTCCTTCCCCGGAATCTGCGCGGCCACCGCGACCACCTGCGCCAAAGCGCTCCTGGAAGCACCCGACGACGTCGACCTCGACCCCGGCCTCCGCAACTTCAAGTGGGCGGCGAGCGTACGGATCAACCGAACCCAGCTCAGCGGCAACGCCAACGTCATGCAGAAGGGCGTCGCCAACACCGGTAGCCAGTGGAAGATGCAGATCGGCGGCCGGACCGGCCGTGCCCAGTGCGTGCTCGTCGCCCGCGGCACCGGCCAGACCTTCTCGGTCCTGTCCGCGAAGCCCGTCGCCGACGGCGGCTGGCACCGCATCGTCTGCGAGCGCACCGGCACCACCCTCGCCCTGTCCGTCGACGGCGTGCCCGGCGCCCGGACCACCCTGCCGGCCACCGCCGCGGTCGACAACGCCATGCCGCTGCGCATCGGCGGGCCCAACCTGGCGAAGGACGGCGACATGTACCACGGGCAGCTCGACGACATCTACGCCCAGCTCGGCTGACCAGAGCACGACGGACCTGCCCGGCACCGTTCCCGGTGCCGGGCATCCCTGTCTGCGGCGGTAACGGCCGCGTCCCTGCCGGCCGGGTGATGGGCACGTGCAGGCGATCCCGGTGACGGATCAGCTTCCGCGGAACGCTGCCGGGCAGGGCCTAGCTGCGGCGGAACGCGTAGGAGCGACCGCCGCCGGCTTTGCCCGCCCGGCCCGCATGATCGCGGCCGGAACGCTCGCGGGCCGCCTGCCGGGAATCCCGGGCACCGTGGTGCGCGGCGGCCTGGTCTGTCTGCCGGCCGCCGGACTCACCGGGTTCGTCGGCCTGGCGCAGGGCGGCGGCGAGTTCCCGCTGGGCGATCTCGTCGAGGTTCAGGTGCACAGAGAACGGTTTGGCAGGCATATGGCGACCTCCTTGCGGCTCCACAGGGGAGCTGGGAACGAACGGGCGCGCCGAGCACGGAACGCGCGGAACCGAGCCGCGTCACGGACCAGTCCACCGGCGGGACGCCGTCCGCGGGCGTGCCCGGGGGCGGAGTCCGTGGCCGGGCCGTCCTAGGTGGATGCCCGTGGCGGTCCTGCCTCAGAACGGATGTCCGTGGCCCTTGCCTGGACGGGATCAGCGAACGCGGCGGTGACGGCCGGGCGACGGGAACTCGACTCGCGGAGAGTGGACGAACCGACTCGGCGAGTGGGAGGTGCCGTGAGCGCGACCGAAAGCCCTGACAGGCATGAGAACCCTGCCCGGACGTGCCGGAATCCTCAACGGGAGAGCGAGACTGCCCGCTCTCGCCGGGACCGGCGTGCGGAAGATAGCGCGGCCTGCGAATCCGCACCGGGTCGGCGCGGCGGGCAGGCGGCGGGTCGCTAAGGCATCACAGCATGCGGCCCAGGCTAATGCGGGCCGCGCACCCCTGCCACCCCTTTATCGGTACGGCCTGAGTCGCCCGCGATCGTCAGCGGTCGTACCGGATTCGCGGCGTGCCGCTGGTGGCGGGTGAGCGCGACACGTGGGGCCGCGGCGGCGGTGTGCGGAGCCCGGCGCCGCGCATCGGTGCGGCGGCAGGGGGAGTGCGGCACCACCAGGTCAGCCCGGCGGTCACGTTGCGGCCGGGACCACCGCGGGCATCGCGGTGGGAGCCCGGGGACACCACCGGTGCGGTGGGGGGCGGGCGCACCCGTACCGGAGAAGGGGTTTCGCCATCAGGGTGAGCGGCGCGCGGACGCCGGGCACCGCCGGTGTGATCAGGCGAGCGTGCCGAGGGCGTCGTCGAGCATGGCGGTGGCGGCCGGAAAGTCGATCAGCTGGTCGCGGACCAGGCCCAGGCCGATGCGCAGGGCGATCGGGGGAACGCCGCGGGACCGCAGGACCGACGAGGTCCAGCCGACGAAGTCGGTGAAGATCTGCTGTTGGTGGACGTAGAGGGCGGCGGCCAGGAAGTCGGCGATGTGGCCCAGGTCTTCGGCGGTGGCCTCCAGCTGGGCCTCGTCGTAGTGGTGGGCGCCCGGATAGGCGGCGGGGAGGCGCTCCAGCGCGGTCGCGATGAGCTGCGGGCGGCTGCGGACCAGGTGGGTGTACTCCTCGTCGCCGAGGAAGAATTCGTCGTCGGGCATCGCGAGGTCGATGACGTGGCGCGGCGGCCAGTCGGTGGACAGCCGGGCGACGGCCTCCTCGCCGGTGGCGGCCCACGCCTGGGCGCCGAGGCGTTCGGCGTAGCGCCCGCCGGGGCCGAAGCCGCGCCCGCCGGCGATCACCGGGACGCCGGCGGCGCGGCAGGCGGTGATGGCGGCGTGGGCGCGGGGCAGGCGGGTCGGGATCATGCAACTCAGGGCGACCGCGTCGGGGCCGGTCTGGTGCAGGTGCGTGATCAGGTGCCGGCCGGGGACGCTGGCGCCCAGATAGTCGACCCGCCAGCCGTCGAGGCGCAGCAACTCGGCCAGCATGCGGGCCGGCAGACCGTGCCACTCGCCGTCGACGCAGGCCAGGGCGATGCGGCCGCGAGACGGCGCGGTGGTGGTGCGGACGGCCACCGCGGCGAGGGCGCGTTCGCCGACCGCGGTGGCGGCGTGCTCACGGGCGACCGACCACTCGTTCGCGGCCCACAGCTCGCCGACGCGCCGCTGGGTGAGGGCGATCAGGTCGACGATGATCCGCTGGGCGGGGACGTCGTTGTCGAGCAGGGCGGCGACCAGCGCGGTGGCGCCCTGCTCGTCGCCGTCGCCGACCAGGCTCAGGTAGCGGTCGGCGACGTCCGGGCCGATCGGCGTGATGGTGGAGGCGGGTGCCATCACGGCCGCCGCGGCGCCGAAGAGGCGGCGACGCCGCGGGCCGTCATGAGCGGTTCCGGGGGCGGCGGTCGCCGCGGCGGGCGGCGACGACGTAGGGCGACGGGGTGGGCGCGCCGCCACCGCGCAGGCTCAACGGGGTGCGGTCCGGCGCCCGCACCGCGAGCATCGCGATGTCGTCGGACTGGCCGCCGCGCACCCAGTCGGAGACGAGCTGGCGGATGCGCTCCAGAGCCGCCGCGCCGGGCATGCCGCCGCAGGTCGCGAGGGCCTGCCGCAGGCGAGCCTCGCCGTACTGTTCGGTGGCGGCCGGGCCGCCGCGCGCCTCGGTGAGCCCGTCGCTGTAGAGCAGGCACAGTTCACCGGGGGCGAGTTCGACGGTGGCGGGCCGCACCACCGTGTGCGGCAGGACGCCGATGAGGGTGCCGCTGGTCGGCACCTCCTCGACGGTGCCGTCGCTGCGCAGCACCAGCGGCGCCGGATGCCCGCCGGAGGCCAGCTCGATCCGGACCCGGCCGTGGTCGATGCGGTTCACCGAGCCGAGCACCATGGTCACGAAGCGGGGCGGGCGCCCGGACTGGAGCAGCGCCTCGTTGAGGACCTTGAGCATGGCTTCCGGGCCGGCCTCGACCAGGCGCAGCGCCCGCAGCGTCTGGCGGATCTTGCCGGTCAGGACCGCGGCCTCGGGGCCGGTGCCGCAGACGTCGCCGAGGGCGATCACGGTGTCGGTGCTGGAGCCGGCGGGACCGAAGACGTCGTAGAAGTCGCCGCCGATCCGCACAGTGTCCCGGGCGGCCTGGTAGGAGCCGGCCAGCTCGAACCCGTCCGGCTCGGGCAGCTCGGGCGGCAGCAGGCCGGCCTGCAGGACCGCGGTGGTGTCGACCTGTTCGCGGTAGAGCACGGCGGCGGAGATCGCCGCGCCCGCGCGGGCCGCGAAGACCCGGGCGAGCACCTCGTCCTCGCGGGAGAACCCGCTGTCCGGACCGCGGCGAATCAGGATGAGCGCGCCGGCCGGCTCGGCGTTGCCGGGCAGCGGGACCACCAGCAGCGCGCCGACCGGGCCGAAGCCGGCCGGCACCAGCCACTCGGGCGCCTGAGACGGGTCGAGCCAGCGGCTCGGGATCGGGGGGAAACCGCCGAGCGCCTCGGCCAGACCGGGGACCTCGGCGAGTTTCGGCTCGCGCAGGGTGCCCTCCTCCACGGCCAGGCCGGGCAGCAGACGGGTCCAGGTGCTCTGCCGGCGGTGCGCCGGCAGGACCACCACGGCGGCGTCGGCGAGGTGCGCCGACGCCAGCTCCACGGTGGTCCGGACGCAGCGCCGCACGTGCAGCGAGGCGGAGAGCCGCCGCCCCGCCTCGGCCAGGAACGCCGTCCGGGAGCGCTCGACCTCGAGCGCGGCTGTCCGCTCCCGCTCGGCGGTGTGGTCCTGCAGGAACCAGGCGTAGTGGCCGTCGCCCAGATCGCGGCGCATGCCGTAGAGCTGCCGCCCCTCATGCTCGGCATGGAAGGAGTCGGCGCTCTCGGGCAGGGGCGTGCCGGCCTGCCGGCCGGGGTGCGCCCCGGGCATGAGACGCCGGGCCGCCGCGTTGGCCAGCACGACGACGTCGTCGGCCGTGGTGCACAGCAGCATCGCCTCGGAAGCGGCCTCGAGGACGGCGTGGAGCAGGGCCGGAGCGGGAGCCGGCGCCGTGCCGATCGCCGGTGTGGATGCTGTCATCGCTGCCTCCCCTTCTCTCCCCGCTGAGCTCACAGGATCGACACCAGCCTACGTGGTCGCCCCGTCAGTCAGTCAGATCAACCACGATCGGGGCGTGGTCGGAGGGCCCTTTGCCCTTGCGGGCCTCGCGGTCCACATACGCGTCGGACACGCGGGCGGTCACGTCGGCGCCGGCGTAGACGAGGTCGATCCGCATGCCCTTGTTCTGGTGGAACATGCCCGCGCGGTAGTCCCAGTAGGTGAACGGGTGGTCGCCCTTGAGCGGGCGGGCCGGCACGTCGGCCAGCCCGATCTCGCGGATGGCGGCGAGCGCCTCCCGCTCGGGCGCGGTGACATGGGTGGAGGCGGCGAAGAGGGTGACGTCCCACACGTCGGCGTCGGTGGGCGCCACGTTGTAGTCGCCGGCCACCACCAGCGGGCCGGCGGCGAGGTCGGGGACCAGGGCGTCGCGGAGGGCGGCCAGCCACCGTAACTTGTAGGTGTAGTGCGGGTCCTCCGGTGTGCGGCCGTTCGGCACGTAGACGGACATGAACCGGATGCCGCCGCAGCGGGCGCTGACCGCCCGTGCCTCCGGGTCGGGATAGCCGGGTTCGCCCGGGAAGCCGCGGCGCACGTCGTCGAGACCGATCCGGGAGAGCACGGCCACACCGTTCCAGCGGCCCTGGCCGTACGCCGCGGTCTCATATCCCAGCTCGGCGACCTCCTTGGCCGGGAAGGCGTCCTCGGCGACCTTGGTCTCCTGCAGGCAGACGACGTCGGGCGCGGTGCCGTCGAGCCAGTCCAGCAGACGGGGCAGCCGGGCCTTGACCGAGTTGACGTTCCAGGTGGCGAAGCGCATACGCACGTTCTACCTGGTCGCGGCGAGCAGCGCGGCGGCGAGGCCCACCGTGAGGGTCAGCAGGAGTGCGACGAGCCAGGTCATGAGCCCCCCTTGCACGAGCTATCCGCGGCGAATAATGCCGGAGTTGCCCCCATCACGCCAGGGTCCCTGGAAGGTTTGTCATCGAGAGGGGGCGACGACATGCGTGTGGAGTTGATGCCGGAACTTCCGGCGGAGATGCTGGACGAGGCGTGGGACTTCTATTCGGACTGCTTCAACGACCTGCGGGTGCTCGCGGTCAACCGGCACCTGATGTACCGCAGCGAGTTCGACGCGGTGATGGCCGACCGGCGGATAGGCAAGTACGTGGCGCTGGACGACGACGGCGGGGTGGTCGGCATGGGCACGCTGACCAACGACCTGGAGGCGGTCCCGCTGATCTCGGCGGACTACTTCCAGTACCACTGGCCCGACCTGTACGAGCAGAAACGGCTCTACTACTGCCTCTTCGCGGGCTCCGCGCTCGGTCAGCGGGGGCGGGGTGTGTTCGTCGCCCTGCAACGGGCCATGTACGCCCCGATCGGTGAGGTCAAGGGCAACGTGTTCTTCGACATCTGTTCGTACAACGAGGAGCGGCACCAACTGCCCCGGATGATCGCGATGATCCTCAGCCGGGCCGCCGGCCGGACCCAGCCGACCCGGCTGGACGCCCAGTCGTTCTGGATGTACGAGTTCCCCCGGGACGACGCCCCGTACCGGCGGGAGGAGCGCCGTACCGGCTTCGCGCACCGGGGCAGCCTGCCGGAGCGCCGCGGACAGGCCTGACGGACCTCAGTCGGGCCGGCGGTGCCGGCCCGACGGGTTCGCCACGATCTCAGGGATCCCGTTCGGGACACGCGTCATCGTCTCGCGCCACCGCTCGGCGAACTCCTCGGGCTTCACCGCGGCGCCCCACAGCCAGCCCTGCCCGTTGACGACCCCGACCACGTGCAGCGCCTCCCGCTGCAACGGCGTCTCCACCCCTTCGGCGATGACCGACAGCCCGAGGGCGTGACTCATCGCCACCACGGCACGGACGATCTCGTCGTCCTCGATGTTGACCCCGAGGCCGGTCACGAACGAGCGGTCGATCTTGACGCCGGTGACCGGGAAGCGGCGCAGGTAGCCGAGCGCCGAGAACCCCGTGCCGAAGTCGTCGACCAGCAGTTTCACCCCGATCTCGCGCAGCTCGAAGAGGACCCGGGAGGTGACGCTGGAGCCGTCCACCATCACCGACTCGGTCATCTCCAGGGCCACGCAGTGCGGCGGCACACCGTAGCGGACCATCTCCCCGGAGACGATCAGCGGCAGCTCCGGGTCGCTCAGCTGGCGTGGCGACACGTTGATCGACAGGTAGAACTCGTCGCCGACGGTGCCCTCCGAGCGCCACACGCCGAGCTGCCGCAGCGCCTCCTTGCGGACCCAGGTGCCGATCTCGGTGATCAGGCCGGCGTCCTCGGCGATCGGGATGAAGGCCATCGGCGGGATGGGCCCGCGCTCCGGGTGCATCCACCGGACCAGAGCCTCGGCGCCGACCGGGATCCCGGTCTCCAGCCGGACGATCGGCTGGTACGCGACGTGCAACTGGTCCTCGGTGAGGGCCTGGCGCAGCGCCACCTCCAGCTCGATGCGCTCCCGGACCTGGGTGTGCATGCTGGTGTCGAAGATGGTGGACCGGCCGGGGCCCTCGCCCTTGGCTCGGTACATGGCGGTGTCGGCGTCACGCATCAGCGCCTCCGCGGTGACCCCGGCGTTGACCGCGTCGGACTCGGCGTGCGCGATGCCGATCGACGCGCTGATCACCACCTCGTGGTCGCGGACCGGGAAGGGCTGCGCGAAGCAGCCGCGGATGTCGTCGACCAGGCGCAGCGCGTCGCCCTTCTCGCCGACGTAGGCGAGCAGGAACTCGTCGCCGCCGACCCGGGCGACCGGGATGGCGGACGGCACCGCGGTCCGCAGCCGCCGTCCCGCGTCGATCACGAGTTGGTCGCCGGTGTCGTGGCCCCACGAGTCGTTGACCCATTTGAAGCCGTCCAGGTCGAGCATGTAGACCCAGACCCGGTTGTGGCTCTCCGGGTCGACCACGGTGACCAGGCGTTCGATCTCGGCCGAGATGGACTGCCGGTTGGGCAGCCCGGTGAGCGGGTCGTGGGTGGCCTGGTGTTCCGACCGTAACTGGGCGGCGACCTGGGCACGGACCGCGGCGATGGCTCGGACCAGCAGCAACGCGACGATCAGCGTGCCGCACACCGCGATCAGCAGGCGGCTGGCCGCCGACCGGGTGCCGGTGGTCAGCAGCAGCCCGAACGGCACGGCCAGGGCCGGCAGCAGCAGCGTCAGGCGCGGCCAGGACCAGGCTTGGGCGGGCAGCTTGTCGGCGCGGCCCATGTCCACCACGGACGGGTGCAGGGCGGCCACCCCCAGCGCCGTGTACGCCAGCAGGTACGGCACGTTGAGCAGCGGCGACGCGTAGATCTGGCCGTTGGCGCCGACGATCGCGTAGGCCAGGTCGCCGGCGAGCATCATCGACATCGTGGCGATCAGGGCGATCAGGCTGACGGGCCAGTGCTTGGCGGTGAACGTGAGATTCATCAACAGCAGCAGCATCATCACGTCGAACAGCGGGTACAGGCCCTGGATGATCGAGAGCAGCGAGTCCCGGTCCGGGGTGGCCGCCGCCGGGAGGGCCAGCAGCAGGGTGCTGGCCAGACCGGCCGACAGGCAGACGATCATCCCGTCCAGCACCGCGTGCCGGTCCAGGCCGCCGCGCTGCCGCAGCAGGATCAGCAGGAACGCACCGAGCAATAGGTAACCGCTGAAACTTACGGCGTCGGCGAGCAGTGGCCACGGCATCGGCTGTTCGGTGACCGTCGGCCGGATGATCACGCCGATCATGAAGAGCAGCGCGGCGGCGCCCATCATCAGCCAGGCGGCGGGAGGCTCGGCGGCCCAGCGCCGGGGGCCCGCGAAGCAGGCCACGACCGTCCAGGTGCCCAGGACGCCGAACGCGGCCGTGCCGACCGGCGACGTCAGGAACGAGGCGTACAGCGCGGTGGCGATGATGCCGCCGACGGCGATGACCTGCCATTGGCGGCGGGCGAATCCGGGCGGGAGTACGGATCGCACCGGGCATTCCTCCCGTACAGCCCGAAGACCTATGTATGGGCCAACGGTAGCAATACGGGCGTGTCGTCACCGGGCTTCCTGAAACCTGCCGATCGGCGGCCGTGCACCACGACAGCCGGGCACGCGGACCGCCGCAACACCTCCTCGGCGACCGTCCCGAGCCGCCCGGCCGGGGCGGTGGCCCGTGGTCCCAGCGCCAGCAGACCCGCCCGGCGTGAGGCGTTGACCAGGGCCGACGCCGGATCGCCGGCCAGGATCCGGCGGCACACGGCGGGCGTGCCCCCGAGGCACGACAGCGCCTCGTCGAGCACTCGGTCGCCGTCGGCCCCCGGCCCGCCGGTGACCACGTGCACCACGTGCACCGGCCCGCCCCGGCGGGCCGCCGTCTCCGCCGCGAACCGCAGGGCCGGCAGTGAGCCGGGCGAGCCGTCCACGGCGGCCAGCACCGGGCCGGACGGGGTGTGGTGCGCGCGGGTCACCGCCACCGGGCACCAGGCCCGGGCGAGCACCTCGGTCAGCGGCCCGCCCACCACCAGCAGGACGGCGCGCCTGCTCAGGCGCAGCAGGACCCTCTCCGGAGGGCCATCCACGATTTGGCCCCGCGCGTCGACGCCGGGTGTGCAACGCTGGGCGGTGGCGACCGCCTCCTGCACGGCGTGTGAGGCGAGCCGGCGGGCCGGGGGGTAACCGGTGTCGCCGTGCCAGGTGAAAGCGTGTACCACCTGCAACATCCGGCCGCGGGAGACGGCCTCCCGGGCGGCGAGCCGGACCGCGGCCGCGTCGGCCGGGGTGCGGCCGATCCCGACGACGACGGGTCCTTCAGGCGGGATCTGCATGGGCCCTCCCGTAACAGCGTCGCAATATACCGACCATTGTCTATGGTGCAATGACCGATACGTACTGGTGACCAATGCCTCAACCGGTGGCCGCCTGATGACCCATTCAGGTTGAGGGTTTACGGTGAACGGCAAAATCTTTGGGACATCTGCCGGTGAAGTGAGGGAAATACATGACGGATGTCAAGCTCGACCACCCCGGTGGTCAATTGTCGATGGCGGTCAAGAAGGCCGTCGACGGTCCGGGCGGCATCGACGTCAGTGCTCTGCTGAAGGAGACCGGTTACGTCACCCTGGACCAGGGTTTCGTGAACACCGCGTCGACCACCTCGGCGATCACTTACATCGACGGTGACCAGGGCATTCTGCGTTACCGTGGCTACCCGATCGAGCAGCTGGCGGAGAAGAGCACCTTCCTTGAGGTGTCTTACCTGCTGATGAACGGGGAGCTGCCGACCGCCGCCCAGCTGCGCGAGTTCGCCGACAACATCCGCGTGCACACGCTCCTGCAGGAGGAGATGCGGACGTTCTTCTCGGGCTTCCCGCGTGACGCGCACCCGATGGCGGTGCTGTCCTCGGCGGTCACCGCGTTGTCGACGTTCTACCAGGACGCGCTCGACCCGCTCGACTCCGAGCAGGTCGACATCTCCGCCATCCGCCTGATGGCGAAACTTCCGACCATCGCGGCGTACGCCTACAAGAAGTCCATCGGCCACCCGCTGCCGTACCCGGACAACTCGCTGGACTACGTCGAGAACTTCCTGCGCCTGACGTTCGGCCTGCCGACCGTCAACTACGACGTGGACCCCAAGGTCGCCAAGATCCTGGACATGCTGTTCATCCTGCACGCCGACCACGAGCAGAACTGCTCCACGTCGTCGGTGCGGCTGGTCGGCTCCTCGCAGGCGAACCTGTTCGCCTCGATCTCGGCCGGCATCGGCGCGCTCTCCGGCCCGCTTCACGGCGGCGCCAACGCGGCGGTGCTCGAGATGCTGGAGCAGATCCGCAAGGACGGCGGAGACGTCAACTCGTTCGTCACCCGGGTGAAGAACAAGGAAAAAGGCGTCAAGCTGATGGGCTTCGGCCACCGGGTCTACAAGAACTACGACCCGCGCGCCGCCATCGTGAAGAAGGCCGCCCAGGAGATGCTCAACACCCTGGAGAAGCCGGACCCGCTGCTGGAGATCGCCTTCAAGCTCGAGGAGATCGCCCTCTCCGACGAGTACTTCATCTCCCGCAAGCTGTACCCGAACGTCGACTTCTACACCGGCCTGATCTACAAGGCCATGGGGTTCCCGACGAAGATGTTCACGGTGCTCTTCGCGATCGGCCGGCTTCCCGGCTGGATCGCGCAGTACCGCGAGATGATGACCGACCCCGGCAACAAGATCGGCCGCCCGCGGCAGATCTACACCGGCTCGCCGGTCCGCGACTTCGTGCCGATGGACCAGCGCTGACGGTTCTCCCTGCGAACGCCCCGCCGGTCACGTCCGGCGGGGCGTTCCGCGTTCGCGGGGTAGGCGGGACGCGCCGCCGGGCATGAGAGGCTCGCACACACAGGCTCGGCCGCGGAGGACACACATGGACGTCGTGATCGGAATCGACACCGGGACCACCTCGACCAAGGGGGTCGCCGCCGGCCCGGACGGCGAGATCCGCGCCCTGACCAGCGTCCACTACCCGTTGTCGGTGCCCGGTTCCGGCCGTGCCGAACTCGACTCCACCCAGCTGGCCGCCGCCGCGGTCACCGCGCTCACCGACGTGGCCGCCGCCTGCCGGGAACGCGGCGACCGGGTGATCGCGGTCAGCCTCAGCTCGTTCCTGCACGCGCTCGTCCCGATGGACGCCGCCGGGCAGCCGCTCGGGCCGGTGATCACCTGGGCCGACAACCGGTCCGCCGCCCAGTGCGAGCGGATCGTGGCCGACGGCCGGGCCAAGGAGCTGCAGGGTCGCACCGGCACGCCGGTCCACCCGATGTCCCCGCTGACCAAACTGGCCTGGTGGGCGCAGGACGACCCGGCCATGCTGCGTGACACGCCCCGCTGGGGCGGGGTCAAGGAGCTGATCGTCGCGGCGCTGGCCGGCGGGCCCTTCCTCGTCGACCTGTCGGTCGCCTCGGGCACGGGCCTCTACGACATCCACGCACGGCGGTGGGACGACGAGGCCTTACAGATCGCCGGGGTACGGCCGGAGCAGCTCGCCGAGGTCGTACCCACCACCCAGGCGCTCCGGCTCGGCCCGGACGTCGCCACGGCGGCCGGGCTGCCCCCGGACACCCCGCTGATCATCGGCGCCGCCGACGGCCCGCTCGCCAACCTCGGGGTCGGCGCCACCGCCCCCGGCATCGGGGCGGTCTCGCTCGGCACCAGCGGCGCGCTGCGTACCGTCGTCGGCGGCCCCACCGTGGACGACGACGGCCGGCTCTTCTGCTACGCCCTCACCGAGGACCGCTGGGTGATCGGCGGCGCGGTCAACAACGCCGGCTCGGTCGTCCGCTGGGCCGGCCAGACGATGGCGCCCGGCGGCGACGGCGAGGACGCCGACGACCGCGACGCCAAGCTCCTGGAGGAGGCCGCCGCGGTCATCGCCGGCAGCGAGGGCCTGCTCTGTCTGCCCTACCTGCTCGGCGAGCGGGCCCCCTGGTGGCGACCCGGCCTGCGCGGCGCCTACATCGGGTTGCGCCGCGAACACGGACGGCCGCACCTGGTCCGGGCCGCGGTCGAAGGCGTCTGCCAGCAGCTCGCCCTGGTCCGCGACTCGTTCGACGCCGAGGGCGCCCCGCTCACCGAGATCCGCGCCACCGGCGGGGCGGCCGCCTCCTCGCTGTGGATCAGCATCCTGGCCTCCGCCCTGGACCTGCCGGTCACCGTCGCCGAGGTGCCGGAGGGCACCGCGCTCGGCGCCTGCCTGCTCGCCCGGCACGCCCTCGGCGAACTGCCCGACCTGGACCAGGCCGCCGCCCTGGTGGCGACCGGCCGGCCCACGCGCCCCGACCCGGAAGCGGCCGACCTGTACCGCCGGCTGCGGCCACTGGTCGAGAAGTCGGCCCTCGCCGTCCTCGACGTGGTCGCCGAGCTCGACCGGCTCGCCCCCGAGCCGCTGCCCGCGACCGAGAAGGCCGTCGACAGCTGATCGTCCCGGCCGGCCGTGGGCGCCGCCCCCGGGACCGCCGCCGTCGCGCGGGAGGTCGCCGGACGGGTCCTGCCGTGACGGTGACGACCCCGCGTTGACGGGTGGCCGGGCCGTCGGGAAGAGTGACCGGCGAGCGGTCGCGGAGGAACCCGGTGTGAGTCCGGGACGGTCCCGCCACTGTGACCGGGGAGCGACCCGCTGAAAACCAGGCCACGGCTTTCGAGCCGGAAGGCGGGCGGGAGACGTCGATCCGGGAGTCAGGAGACTCCGGCCGCTCGCGTCAACCGTCGAGCGGGCGTGGACACCCGCCGGAAGGGATCCTGGTGACGACTCCGTACCCGTTCTCGGCCGTGGTAGGCCTCGATGACCTGCGCCTGGCTCTGCTGCTCACCTCGGTCTCACCGGCCGTCGGCGGGGTCCTCGTGCGGGGTGAGAAAGGCACCGCCAAGAGCACCGTCGTGCGTGCCCTGGCCGCCCTGCTGCCCCCGGTCACCGTCGTGCACGGCTGCCGGTTCGCCTGTGACCCGGCGGCGCCCGACCCCGGCTGCCCGGACGGCCCGCACACTCCCGGCGGCCCGTCGGGGGCGCGGCCGGCCAGCCTGGTCGAGCTGCCGGTCGGCGCCACCGAGGACCGGGTCGTCGGCACCCTCGACCTGCAGCGCGCCCTCAGCGACGGCGTGAAGGCCTACGAGCCGGGCCTGCTCGCCGCCGCCCACCGCGGGGTCCTCTACGTCGACGAGGTCAACCTGCTCCCCGACCACCTCGTCGACCTGCTGCTGGACGCGGCCGCGATGGGCCGCGCCCACGTCGAGCGTGACGGCGTCTCGGTCAAGCACGCCGCCCGGTTCCTGCTGGTCGGCACCATGAACCCGGAGGAGGGCGAACCCCGCCCCCAGCTCGTCGACCGGTTCGGTCTGGTCGTGACGGTCGCGGCGCCCCGCGACGCCACGCAGCGGGCCGAGGTGGTCCGGCGGCGCCTCGCCTACGAGGCCGACCCCGCCGGGTTCGCCGCCCGCTTCCTCGATGACGAGCGGGAGTACGCGGCCCGCATCGCCGCCGCCCGTGCCGTCCTGCCGTCGGTCGCACTGCCCGACGCCGAACTCGACCGGATCGCCCGGGTCTGCCTCGCCTACGGCGTCGACGGCATGCGCGCCGACATCGTGGTGGCCCGCTGCGCCGTCGCCCTGGCCGCCTGGCACGGCCGCGACCGGGTCACCGCCGCCGACATCCGCGACGCGGCCCGGCTCGCCCTGCCGCACCGCCGCCGCACCGACCCCCTCGACCCGCCCGGCACCGACGAGGAGAAACTCGAAGAAGCCCTCGCCGAGGCCGAACGCCAGGCCGAACAGGACCGCCAGGCTGAACAGGACCGCCAGGCCGAGGCCGACCGCCAGGAAGCCTCCGGCGACGACCCCGACCCGGACCCGGGCGACGGCGATCCCGACCCGGATCCCGGCGACGGTGGCCCGGGCGGCGGAGGCGGCGGTCCGCGCGACGACGGCCCGCACGACGGCGGCGGGCCGTCCGGGGCGGACTCCCCCCTCAGCGGTGGGGACCAGAGCACCTCCCCGCCCAGCGCCGCGGAGCCGTCCACGGCTGACAGTGACGCTCCGTCCGGTGAGCCGCGGCGGGCCGGGGCGATCGCCGCCGCCGGTTCCGCCTATCGCACCCGCACGCTGCGCATCTCGGCCCGCGGCGAGGGCGGTCACGCCGGCCGCCGTTCCCCGGCCTACGCCCGCCGGGGCCGCGTCGTCGGCAGCCGCGTCCCGCGGGGCAAACTCTCCGGCGCCCCGCACCTGTTCGCCACCCTCCGTGCCGCCCTCGACCGATCCGCCTTCGAAAGCGCCGCTCCCGACCGGACCGCTTTCGACGGGACCGCTTTCGACGGCGCCGCTTTCGACCGGACCGCTTTCGGCCACACCGCCCTCGGCCAGGCCGGGCCGGGGCTGGGGATCCGGGTGCTGCCGCGCGACCTGCGGGAGTCGGTTCATGTGGGGCGGGAGGCCAACCTCGTGCTCTTCGTCGTGGACGCGTCCGGATCGATGGCCGCGCGCAAGCGGATGACCCTGGTCAAGACCGCGGTGCTGTCGCTGCTGCGGGACGCCTACCAGCGGCGCGACCGGATCGGCATGATCACGTTCCGGGGGAGCGACGCCGACGTGGTGCTGCCGCCGACCTCCAGCCATGAGGTCGGGGTGCAGCGGCTGGCCGCGCTGCGGACCGGCGGGCGGACTCCGCTCGCGGCCGGCCTGCGGGCCGCCGCCGCCACGATCGCCACCGAGCGCCGCCGTGACCCGCGCCGCCGTCCGCTGCTGGTGCTGGTCACCGACGGCCGCGCGACCAGTGGCCCGGACCCGATGCGCCTGGTCACGGCTCTGTCCGGGGTGGCCGGTGTGGTCGTCGACTGCGAGTCCGGCCCGATCCGGCTGGGCCTGGCCCGCAAACTGGCCGCCGCCCTGGGCGCCGACGTCATGCCCCTCGACCAGCTCGAGGCCGCCACGGTGCTGCGCCGCCAGCCGCCCGCATCGGGTGCGGCCGCGCCGGCGCCCCCGTCCGACCGCGCCTACCGCCGCGCTGCCTAACCGCCGCAACCCCCTCCGACAGCCAGCTCTCCGCTGCGTTCGCCAGCTCGATCTTGTGGAGTTCCACGATGACGGCGCGCCGGGGATCAACAAGATCGCGGTTGTACAGGCGGGAGACGTACACGATGAGGGTTTTGAAGTGACTGGGGAGGAACTGTGCCGCAAGGGAAAGTGACCAGCGTGCCCGACGACGGGCTGACGACGCGGCAGCGGCGGCGGCAGGCGGTGTTCGCGGTGCACACGGGGCCGGGCAAGGGCAAGTCGACGGCGGCGTTCGGCATGGCGCTGCGCGCGTGGAGCGCGGGGTGGCCGATCGGCGTGTTCCAGTTCGTCAAGTCGGAGAAGTGGAAGGTCGGCGAGGAGACCGCGCTGAAGGCGCTCGGCAGCCTCGGCCAGACGCCGGTGACCTGGAACAAGATGGGTGAGGGCTGGTCCTGGATCCAGCGGGCCGGCTCCGAGCGCGACCACGCGGCCGAGGCCGCGGAGGGCTGGGCGCAGATCAAGCGGGACCTGGCCGCGGAGAGTTACCGGTTCTACGTGCTGGACGAGTTCACCTATCCGATGAAATGGGGCTGGGTGGACGTCGCCGACGTGATCGAGACGCTGGCGAACCGGCCGGGCACGCAGCACGTGGTGATCACCGGGCGGGACGCGCATCCGGACCTGATCGCCGCGGCCGACCTGGTCACCGAGATGACCAAGGTGAAGCACCCGATGGACGCGGGACGCAAGGGGCAGCAGGGCATCGAATGGTGAACCGGCTGGTCATCGCGGCCCCGGCGAGCGGGCACGGCAAGACGACCGTGGCGACGGGGCTGCTGGCGGCGTTCGCGCGGCGCGGGCTGCGGGTGGCGCCGTTTAAGGTCGGCCCGGACTACATCGATCCGGGCTATCACGCGCTCGCCGCCGGACGGCCGGGGCGCAACCTCGACCCCGTGATGGTCGGCGAACAGCGGATCGGGCCGCTGTTCGCGCACGGCTCGCACGGCGCCGACCTGGCGATCGTCGAAGGCGTGATGGGTCTCTACGACGGACGGACCGGCGCCGGCGAGACCGGTTCGACGGCGCAGGTGGCGAACCTGCTGGACGCGCCGGTGATCCTGGTCGTCGACGCGGCAGCGCAGGGCCGCTCGGTGGCCGCGCTGGTGCACGGGTTCCGCAGCTTCGGCACGGTGCGGCTGGCCGGGGTGATCCTCAACCGGGTCGGGTCGGACCGCCACGAGCAGATTCTGCGGGACGCGTGTGAGGAGGTCGGCACGCCGGTGCTGGGCGCGTTGCGGCGCGCCGACGCGGTCGCGGCGCCGTCGCGGCACCTCGGGCTGGTTCCGGCGGCGGAACGCCGCGCCGAGGCGCTGGCCTCGGTGGACGCCATGGCGGAGCTGATCGGGGCGTCGGTCGACCTGGACGCGGTCGCCGCGGTGGCCCGGTCCGCGCCCCCGCTGTCCGTCGAGGCCTGGGACCCCGCCGGCGCCGACCCGGTGCCGGGTGCTCCGGTGGTCGCGGTCGCCGGCGGTCCGGCATTCTCCTTCTCGTACGCGGAGACGACCGAGCTGCTGGCCGGAGCGGGAGCGACGGTGGCCGGATTCGACCCGCTGCACGACGAGGCCCTGCCGGAGGGCACCCGGGCGATCGTCGTCGGTGGCGGCTTCCCCGAGGTGTACGCGTCGGCGCTGTCCGCGAACGCGCCCCTGCGCTCGGCGGTCAAGCGGTTCGCCGCGGCCGGCGGGGTGATCTCCGCCGAGTGCGCCGGCCTGCTCTGGCTGTGCCGGACCCTGGACGACGCGCCGATGTGCGGGGTGCTGGACGCGGACGCGGCGATGACTTCCACGCTGACTCTCGGGTACCGCGACGCGGTGGCCCTGACGGACAGCCCGCTCGGCGCGGCCGGCACCCGGGTGACCGGGCACGAGTTCCACCGCACCGCCGTGCACCCGCGGTCGGGTCTGCTGCTGTCGCCGGCCGGGGGAGCGGCCTGGGCCTGGCGGGGCGCCGATCCGGAGGGCTTCGCCACGCCGACGCTGCACGCTTCGTACCTGCACCTGCACTGGGCGGGCCGTCCCGGCCTGGCACGTGACCTGGTGACGGCCGCGGCCCGGTGATCGCGGTCGGGATCGGGGCGCGGTCCGGCGCGGCGCTGAGCGGCCCGGTGCGCGCCGCCCTGGCCGGGGCGGGGATCCGGCCCGGCCAGGTCGGCGTGCTGGCGACCCTGGACCGGCGGGCCGCCGAGGAGCGGGTTCGGGCCCTGGCCGAGGAGCACGGCTGGCGGCTGGCCGGTTTCCCGGCGGCGGACCTCGCCGCCGTGACCGTGCCGAACCCGGGGCGGGCGGCCGCCGCCGCGGTCGGCACCCCGAGCGTCGCCGAGGCGGCCGCGCTGCTGGCGGCCGGCCCGGGTGCGGTCCTCATCCTTCCCAAACAGGTGCGCGCCGGGGTGACCGTCGCGGTCGCCGTCGCCTAGCCCGCCTTCTTGCCGCCCGGCCACTCGTGCACCGGGATGTTCTCGTGCATCAGCGGCAGGTAGCGGCGCAGCATCTCGTGCAGGGCACGCTGCCTGTCGTGTCCCTGCGCCTCCAGCCCGTGCAGCGTCTCCACCTGCCATGAGGCGCCGTTGCGGTGCCGCAGGCACCGTTGCTCGATGATGCCGAGCAGCCGGTCACGCTGGGCGGGCGAGACACCCCACAGATCGAGGCCGGCCGCGGCCTGGGGAAGCAGCCACCGCAGCACCAGTTCGGTCACCGGCAGGGTGCCGTGGCCGGGCCAGAACACGGTCGCGTCGATGCCGTGCCGGGCACAGTTGTGGAAGTTCTCCTCGGCCGCCTTGAAGCTCATCTGTGTCCACAGGGGCCGTTCCGCCTCGGCGATCGTGCGCGCCAGCCCGTAGTAGAAGGCCGCGTTGGCGATGGTGTCGGCGACCGTCGGCCCGGCTGGCATCACCCGGTTCTCCACCCGCAGATGCGGCCGCCCGTTGACGACCGCGTAGATCGGGCGGTTCCACCGGTACACCGTGCCGTTGTGCAGGCGCAGCTCGCTGAGTTCCGGGATCTCGCCACGTTCCAGGATCTCGGCCGGATCGTGCATGTCGCAGATCGGCAGCAGCGCCGGGAAGTAGCGGACGTTCTCCTCGAACAGGTCGAAGACGCTGGTGATCCAGCGTTCGCCGAACCAGACGCGCGGGCGTACCCCCTGGGCTCTGATCTCCTCCGACCGGGTGTCGGTGGCCTGCTCGAACAGCGGGATCCGGGTCTCCCGCCAGAGCTCGCGGCCGAACAGCAGCGGCGAGTTCGCGCCCAGCGCGACCTGGATGCCGGCGGTGATCTGGGAGGCGTTCCAGTACGCGGCGAACTGTGCCGGGCTCACCTGCAGGTGGAACTGGGTGCTGGTGCACGCCGCCTCCGGCGCGATGGTGTCGGTGGTGACCGCCAGCCGGTCCACCCCGTCGATGCGGATGTCCAGGTCCTCACCCCGGGCCGCGAAGATCTGCTCGTTGAGCAACTGGTAGCGGGGGTTCACGGTGAGCGCCTCGCCGGTGAGGTGTTCACGCCGCAGCGTCGGCAGGATGCCGATCGTCACCATGTGCGCGCCGGCCGCCCGGGCCCGGCGCTCCGCCTGGTTCAGGCTGGCCCGCAGACCGCGTTCCAGCTCGGCGAAGTCGTCACCGGCCAGCCGGCGCGGTGGCAGGTTGATCTCGATGTTGAACTGGCCGAGTTCCGTCTGGAAGTCGGGATCGGCGATCGCGCCCAGCACCTCTGCGTTGCGCATCGCCGGATCGGCGTGGTCGTCGATCAGGTTGAGCTCGATCTCCATGCCGGTCAGCGGCCGTTCGAACTCGAAGCGTGCCTCGCGCAACATCGTCGCGAACACGTCGAGACTACGCCGGATCTTCTGCCGGTATCGGGTCCGGTCCTCGCGGGTGAAATTGGTCTGGTCGACTTTCTCGCCCACCGCGCACCACCTTTCGAGCCGTCAGACACGGAAGGGATCGCGCGGCGCCGTAGCCGCCGTCCCCTCGGCCATATGATGACGGTTGTCGATGGCGGTGCGCCCGGTGCCGACCGTCCATTCTCGCCAGCTGTCCAACGGAGCTGTCATGGGCGGTGTCCGTACCCGGTCCGGCCGTGATCCATTCCGCCGGTCAGCCGAACCAGGCGGCCAGCACCACACCGAAGATCGCGACCCCGAGCACGGCCTGCAGAAGCAGCGCCGGGCCCATGTGTGACCACTGCGTCGGAATGCGCGGCGTGAGCGGCTGCATGGTCGTCAGATTGACCACCTGCATCAGCCGGACCGGCAGCGTGGGATCGGCCTGCGGTTCGGTGCGGACCTGGATCAGATCGCCGCGGTGCAGCGCCGACTGCGGCAGCTGGCCGTGCATCTCGATCTCGTAGGTCTGCCCCAGATCATCGCGCAGGCGCACCGGCGTGACCAGGAACTCCGGGCCTTTGCGCAGCTCCTTCAAGGTGCGCCGGGCCGGTCTCATCCGCAGGATCCCGCCGATCAGCTGGGCCAGGCCGGCGAGCAGGAAGACCGTGATGGCGACCGGACGGCCGATGCGCACCTCACGGGTGTACGACGTCTGAAAGCCGAGAAAGCGGCCGGTGATGATGGGGCTCACGTGCCGGAGGATCCGCTCGCGGTGCAGTTCGGTGTCGTCCATGGGGGTCACCTCCTGGAAGTGCTTCAATGCTACGGAGAGAACGCGCCTCAGCACCGTGAGTGAATGACACTTCACTGCATACCGCCTGCTACCGCCGCGCGCTCCGGATCGCCGCGATTGCCCGCCCGGTTGCGCCGATCCGCACCGATCTGCGGAAATCCGCCCTGGGAGTACCCCCGAAGGGGTGAACTGGAGCGAGCCGAGACAACCCGGCGGGACCGTCCTGTCGTCCCGTCAGGTGGACAGGCGGGGATGGGGGCGACACGGCGATGGCATCGACTTATGTCAAACCGGAGAGCGTGCTGGCTCGCACCGCGACCAGGATGGTCGAGGCGCACGGCGGCGGACGGGGGCCGCATGACGGGATGACCGAGTGTCCCGCCTGCGGGGAGCCACTGCCCTGCCGTACCGGGCAGGCCGCCGCCGAGGTCCTCGCCGCCGCAGGCCTCGCCGAGGCCTCCGGGCTCGTCGCGGCCACCCGCCCGGCCTGGTCCCCGGGCGCCGTTCCGTCCGGGCACTATCCGCCTGATCCCGGCCCCTTTCCGTCCACTGCCGGCCAGGCCAGCCAGACCGGCCTGATGCCGTCGGCCGTGCCGTCCCCACCACCCTGGGTGATCGAGGAGTCCCCGTCATATGGCACTTCACCTGATGCTTCTGGCGCTCCCGGTGGCGCTGCTTCTCCTGCTCCGGGTCTGCCGGCAGCCGGTTTCACCGCCACTTCCGGTCTTTCCGGGCCGGCGTCTCTTCCGGGGGCGGCGGCGCGGCCCTATGACTCCGCACCCGGCGCATCCGGTCTCGCCCAGCCGCGCGACCCCGCCTCCGGCGAGGCCGGGGCCGGGGGATTCGGTCCGCCGGCGAGCTCGTTCACCGGCTCCGGTACGCCCTCCGGCGCACCTGTCCAGGGAACGGCCCCGATGTCCCCGCCGTCGTCCGGCGGTCCGCTCGCTCCGGGCCTGGACGACGGCGCCCGGGCCGCCGGGGGATGGCCGGCTCCCGGCGCGGGTTCCCTTCCCGGGAGTTGGCCTCCGCCGGCGGCCTCCGCCGAGACGCCGCGAGCCTGGTCTCCGCTCGATCCGTCCGCCGGGCGTTCCCCGGCCCCCGAGCCGTCCGCCCCCGGCTGGGCGACCGAGGAGACCGGCTCCTGGACCGGTGTCAGCCCGCCGCCGGGCACCCGCCCGCCCTGGCTGACCAATAGCGACACGTCGGCGACAGCTGCCGCGGCCCCGGGCGCACCCGATCCGGGCACACCTGATCTGGGCGCGCCGCGCTTCAGCGCACCGGCCGGCGACGCCGGCATGCCACTTCCCAGGATCTCCGGTACGCCCGTCACCACTTCCGGCACGCCCGGCGCGGGCACCGGCCTGCCGGGTACGGCTCCGTCCGGCCCCGCCTCGCCGGGTACGGCTCCGTCCGGCCCCGCCTCGCCGGGTTGGCGGAGTGCTGACGGCCCGTCCGGTGCGGCCCCGTCTGGTCCGGCTCCGTCTGGTCCGGCCTCGTCTGGCCCTGGCTTGCCGGGTTGGCCGGGAGCTGACGGTCAGCCTGGGATGGCGCCGTCTGGTGTGGGCCCGTCCGGTTCCGCGTCGCCTGGGTGGTCGAGTGCTGCCGCCCCCTCCGGTGCGACGCCGCCTGGGCCAGCGTTCTCCGGGTGGGTAGGCGCGAACGACCCGCCCGGCTCCGCGTCTGGGGTTTCGTCGGCCGCAGGGCAGTCGTCCGGACCGGCCGTCCCGGATTCGCCGGGCATGAGCGGTTCGTCGTCTTTGATGGATCCTGGGACTTCCGGCATGGGTTCGCCCGGCATCGGGACTTCTGGACCGTCCGGCGTGGCGTCCGCCTCCGCTTTTCCCGGGCTAGCCCGGCTCGGGGGCGAGGATCCCGGCACCCCGGCGGCTTCGGATGTGCCCTCTTCCTCCGGTATGCCCGCGCCCGAGCAACCTCTCGGCAGCAGCATGTTCCGCGGCGAACCGCTCGAGGGCGGTGCTCCGCCGGGTGCTCTTGCGGGCAGTGCTCTCCCGGGTAGCGGAGCGCACCGCCGGCCCGCATCGGGAATGTCCGGCCAGGATGTGACCACGCCGGGCGGATTCGCCCCGGGCGGACCCGTCTCCGGCAGTGCCGGGGCAGCACCCCGAGGCGGGTTCAGCTCCCTGGAGGGCGGCGCCCTTCCTACCGGGTCGATGCCGGGCGATGCCGTGAACCAGGGAACCGCCTCAATGTCCGACGGCCCGGGTAGCGGCGGCGGCCCGAGCAGTGGCGGCCCGAGCAGTGGCGGCCCGAGCAGTGGCGTTCCGGGGGGAAGCCTTTCGGTCGGGACGAGTCCCGGCCTGGCCGGCCTCTCCGACGGCGGCGGGCGTCTGCCTGACAACGGTCAGAGCGGCAGCCGTTTGCCGGACGTCGGCCGGAGTGGCGGCCGTCTGCCTGACAACGGTCAGAGCGGCAGCCGTTTGCCGGACGTCGGCCGGAGTGGCGGCCGTCTGCCTGACAACGGTCAGAGCGGCGGCTTCCTACCCGACAGCGCTTCGAGCGGCGGTTTTCCGGCCAGCGGTGCCCCGGCCGGCGGTGCCCCGGGCGGCGGTGCCCCGGGCGGCGGTGCCCCGGCCAGCGGTGGCCCGGGCGGCATGGGCCTGGGGCTAGCGGGTCAGCCCGGCGCTGGTGCCCCGGGCGGCATGCCCTGGGCAGCCGCGGGCCAAGCCGGCGGTGTCCTCCCGGGCGGGGATGCCACAACAACGACCTCGCCGAACAGGCCGATGCCCGCGGCGCCGGCGAGCGGCGCCCCGTTCACGAGCGGCCAGCAGGCGTCCGGCTTCGGCGCGGACGTCCCGGCCACAGCCGGCCCAATCTCCGACGGCCTGGATGACGTGATGCGGCAGCCCTCGCGATACAGCCAGCAGAACAGCCCGCTCGACGCGCCCAGGTTCCCCCGCTCGGCCCGTGCCGCACAGCCGCCGGCGGCCTCCGCGCCACGGATGTCCGGCGGTTTCGCGACACCGGGGGGCGCGGGCACGCCCACTGGCGCGATGCCTGGTCAACAGCCGGACCAGGCCGCCGCCTTCACGCCGCAGCCAGCGGCTTCCGGCCCGAACGCCGAGCTCGCCCCGTCGTCCCGGCCGCTGTTGCGGGCTCCCGACATGGGTCAGCACGGCGCCCCGGCGCAGGCCGCCGTCCGCCCGCCGTTGCAGGCTCCCGATATGGGTCAGCAGAACGCCCCGGGGGAGGCGGTTCGGCCGCAGGCGGCGGCGCGCCCGCCGTTGCAGGCGCCGGATATGGGTCAGCACATTTCCGTGGGGGAGGCGGCACGGCCGCAGGCCGCGACGCGCCCGCCGTTGCAGGCTCCGGACATGGGTCAGCAGAACGCTCCGCGGCTGCAGGCTCCGGACATGGGTCAGCAGAACGCTCCGCGGCTGCAGGCTCCGGACATGGGTCAGCAGAACGCTCCGCGGCTGCAGGCTCCGGACATGGGTCAGCAGAACGCTCCGCGGCTGCAGGCGCCCGACGTGGGCCAGCAGAACGCGGCGGGGGAGGCGGCACGGCCGCGGGCGGCGGCGCGCCCGCCGTTGCAGGCGCCGGACATGGGTCAGCACAACTCGCCGGCTCCGGCTCCCAGCGCCGGTCCGGCGGCCCCGGCCGCGGCGAGCCCGTCCGATGGTGCGCCGACGGACGACCAGCACATCCCCTCTGGGCTCCCGGTCCGCTCGGCGGCGGGCCAGCCGAGGCCGGCGGCTCCGGCAGCGGCCGCGCCCGCCGCGCCGGAGGTTCTCGACGACCCGTCGGCCGCGCCCAGCGGCCTCCCCGGCCGCCGCACCCAGTAGTCGTGACCGTCCGGCCCGTGCGATCGAGGAAGGGCGAGCGCTGAGAGCACCGCCACCGGGTGTCGCGCTTTGGGTGGACGCTGAGGGCGTCAGGCGCTCCGAACGGGCGCGAGGGGCGATCCTGGACTTCTGCTCCTGGCTTGCCGGCGCGGCGCACGACCTCTCGCCGGGAGGAAGCCCGGGAGGAAGCCCGGGAGGAAGCCGCGGCGGCGAGTGGCGAATGTGTGGGAGGAGCAGCGGCGAGGCGCGGACGTGCGGAAATAGCGCTGGAGCCGCGGCCGGGCCGCCGGGCGGCGGGGGAGGGAGCGAGTGCCCGGTCCGGAACAAGCACGACGTTCCGCGGTGAATGTGTTTGGGGTGAGAGTGAAACGGGAAGAAGCTTCCGTCGACGGGGTGGTTGCCGGGTCATTCGGTGCTGCCCCGAACCGCGTCCGGAAGGGGTGACATGCCCTCGCGGGGTCAGGTCGGTGAGCCGGCCGAGAACATGCTCGAAGATCTCGACGCGGCCGCCATGGCGTTCGCGGCCCGCCGGGACGGGGCCACTCCCACCGAGATCGAGGCGTTGCGGGAGAAGCTGGTCCACTACTGCCTGCCGTTCGCCGGGCGGATCGCCCGCCGCTACCGCGGCCGCGGCGAGTACATGGAGGACCTCGAGCAGGTGGCCCGGCTGGGCCTGGTCAAGGCGGTCGACCGGTACGACCCGGAGCGCGGCTCCTTCACGGCGTACGCGGTGATCACCATCTCCGGTGAACTGAAGCGGCACTTCCGGGACCGCACCTGGGGGGTGCACGTTCCGCGGCGGGTGCAGGACCTGAGCCTCGAGGTCGGGCACGCCTCGATGATTCTGACGAGCGCGCTGGCGCGTACCCCCACGGCCGGTGAGGTGGCGGACCGCCTGGGGGTGAGCGAGGCGGCCGTGCTGGAGGCGGTCGAGTCGGCCGCCGGCTATTCTCCGGCGTCGCTGAACGCGCCGGTCGCCGAGGACGGGGCGATGGAGTTCGGCGACCTGCTCGGTGGGCCCGACGACGACCTGGAGTCGGTGACCGACAAGCTGACCGTCGCCGACCTGCTGATGCGCATGCCGGCCCGGGAGCGCCGGATGCTGGCGATGCGTTTCTACGGCAACCGCACCCAGGCCGAGATCGCCGAAGAGCTGGGCATCTCGCAGATGCACGTGTCCCGGCTACTCAGCCGGGCGCTGACCTGGCTGCGGGAGGCGATGCTCAGCGACAGTCCGCCGCACTGGGAGGGCGAGGCCCGTGGCGGCCGCGCCGGCATGCAGGTGTCGGTGGCCCGTGACGGCGACGTGCTGCGGGTGCTGGTGCGCGGTGAGGTCGACCGGGACACCGCGGAACGGCTGCGGATCGGGCTGCGGCACGCGATCACGGGTATCGGGGTGGCGTCGGTCGTGGTCGACCTGACGGCCGTCCCGCTGGTCGACGCGGCCGGGGTGTCCGTGCTGCTGGAGGCGGCACAGGCCGCCGCGACGGCGCGGACCGAGTTCTCGGTGACGGGCGCTCAGCCGTACGTCGCGAGGATCTTGGCAGTGTCGGGTCTGGCCGGAGTACTGCGGCGAGGTTGACAGCGGTCGGTGACCACGATGAAGCCTGACAGCGGAGGGTGACCGTCAGGGGCGGCGCAGCGCCGCCCAGACCACCTTGCCGTCCTTCGACGGCAGGTGTCCCCAGCAGTCCGCCAGTTCGTTGACCAGCAACAGTCCGCGCCCGCTGGCCGCTTCCGGCGGCACCGGTCCGGGCGCGGCCGGTGGCTGTGGCGACCCGTCACTGACCGCTATGTTGAGGTAGCGTGGCCGCAGCGACAGGTACAGCGTCATCATCGTGTGGGCGTGGTCGACCACGTTGCCGATCAGCTCGGTGACGATCACGCTGGCCGGCGCGACCAGGCCGGGCAGGTCCCAGCGCAGGCACGCCTCGGTGGCGAGGTCGCGGGCGTGCCGGGTGGTGCCGGCGACCGGAAGCAGGTCCTCACTCACCGACGGCACGGTCTGCCGTTCGCCGTTCAGGTGGGCGAGCGCCGCCGCCAGGTCGTCGCAGAGCGGGAGCCGGTGCTGGACGGGGACCACCATCAGTTCCCGGGTGGCCGGGGTGGGCCCGCAGAGCATGATCGGCGTGCCGGGCCACTTGGCGGCCTGCCGCAGCACCACGGTGAAGATGGACAGGGCCCGTGGCTGTTCCACCTCCAACCCGGACAGATCGATCAGGAGCGCCTCGGGTTGCTCGGCGAGGCACTCCAGCAGGTGCCGGCGGAGGGCGGCGACGCCGGACACCCGGAGATGGCCGGACACCGTCGCGATCAGAGTGGTTCGATCGCCGTTCACCTCGAACCGGATCGACATGCTTGGCCCTTCCGACCAGAGGCGGATTCCCCGCGGCCTGCAGGGTAAACGTCAGCATGTCGCGACCACGATGTCGGCCCCCACGGTCCGGCGGGCGGCCCGTCCCGGCCACGCGGCGGGGTGTCTGTCACACCGGTCCGGCGGCCGGTGCGCCGGGACCGTCAGAGGTGTGCGACGGTCACACCGCGGCTCCGGTGGCGAGCTGGGTCCAGACCACCTTGCCGTCGGGGACCGGCAGGACACCCCACGCGTCGGTGAGGTCGCGGACCAGGCGCAGGCCACGCCCGCCCGCATCGGTGACGGCCGGGTCGAGGGCGCGGGGCATTAGACGGCTGCGGTCCCGAACCGCCACGGTGAGCCGGCCGTCGCGCAACCCCAGGGTGAAGTCCATCGTGGTGTGCGCGTGCCGGACGACGTTCGCCACCAGCTCGGTGGCCACCAGCGTGGCGGTCGACGTCACGTCGGTGCGCTGCCACGCGGTGCAGGCCTGGGCGACCAGGTGGCGCACCTGCCGGCAGGCCTCCGGGACCGGGCGCAGGCGCACCCGCAGGGTGGGTGCGGACGGCTGGTTCTCGGCCTCGGCCAGCGCGTTGTCGCAGTCGGCGGCCATCTCCAGGCGGGCGCAGTCGGGGACGGCGGCGAGAGCGGCCCTGGTCCGTGGGCCGGCGCCGCAGACCACGATCGGCGCCGCGGGGAATTCCTCCGCCTGACAGACGAGGGCGCCCAGCCCGTCCAGTGCCGCCGGGTCGTCGACCCGCAGGCGGGTGAAGTCCAGCAGCACTTTCGCCGGCTGCACGGACAGGCTGCGGCGCACGGCGGCGCCGAGCGCCCCGCCGGTGACCCGGTCGAGGGTTCCGCTGATCCGCAGGACCGCCACCGGGAGGTCCTGCTCCGGACGGCAGACGAGCTGGCTGGGCATTCGCCTCCCTCCACGGTCTCGCACGACGTCCGGCGGGGGGGGGGGGGG
>NZ_JASCTH010000014.1:0-8332 GCF_030009775.1 Actinoplanes sandaracinus
TGCTCGACCAGCCACCGCTTCTTCATTGGCACGAACCCGGGCCGGACGTCGGATCGCTTGACGACTTCAACGTCGATGCCCAGCACGGCGCCATGCAGGGCGAAATCCTGCTTGAACCCGGCGTCGAGCTCGTCGCCGCGCATGTGCGGGCGGCGTTCTGGGACAAGGCACCCGACCGGATCGGCACCGATTCGGCCGACCTGGAACGCCTGCACGTCGAGACCACCCTTGCCGGCGGCATCGACATGCGCCTGCACCTCACCCCCGGCCGGGCCCGCGGCCTCGCCGCCGCCCTCGTGCGTGTGCTGACGCCGCTGAGACCGAAGCGTCCTACCGCACGCCGGTGTCACCCGGTGCGGCCTCGCAGGCCGCGCCCGCCAGTGCGCCCCCGCTGTCGGCTTGATGGCTCCACCCGGATCGGCATGGATGGATGCCAGGTGCCCGACCGGCGGGCACCACCCGTCAAGACCAGGAGGAACCGACATGACCACGTCCGCACCCGGACGGCGCATCATCGAGATCAGCGACGAGGCATTCGACGTTCTCGCCCGCACGGCCGAAACCCAGGGCACCGACTTCGATGGCGCATTGCGGTACCTGATGCAGGCCCCGACCGTGCCGACCGCCCGGCAGGACGACGACGAGGACGAGTGACTTGAACGCGAGGCGCCGCCGGTCGAAGAGGCCGGCGGCGCCTCGCGTGCTTCGCGGGTCAGCTCGGTTGGTCAGTCTCGGCGACGGTGAGCAGCCGTTGCGCGGTCCGCTGCGGGACACCCAGGCGGCGGGCCAGCTCGACGCCGAGGCCGCGCCGGTCGCGTCCGGCCTCCTTCGCTTCGGCGAGTAGTTCGGCGGCGGCGTGAAGGCGGGGGTCGTCGGCGTACGGGTGCGGTTTCCGGACGCTGTTGGTGGTGCCGGGGGTGCGGCCGGTGGATTGGCGGCCGGTGCGGGCGTCGGCGTGTGCCCACACGGTGCTCCGGTACCAGTACCGGCGCAGACGCCCGCTCGGCAACTCCTCCACGAAGTCCGGGTTGTCGATCAGCTCGTCCGGCAGGTTGCGATGCGAGGCGTATCCGAGGATGGCCGCCGCGCCGCCGGAGGTCACGCGATCGTTCGGGCCGCCGCTGCGGTCAATCTCGGTGAGCACGGCCCTCTTCGCCATGAGGTGCGCGGCGTGGAACGCGGTGATGTCGTCGAGCCAGAACCATTCGCCGCCGTCGTGGGTGAACGCCTCGGGGAAGCCGAACCGGTCGCGGTGGCGGTGCCAGTGGTTGACCGTGGAGCGCGAGGCGCCGGTGTGCGCGGCCACGCCCGCTCGGTCGAGGGCTACTCGTCCGTTGATGCTGCGTTGCGCCACGACGATCATCCTTACACCTCCGGCCGGGTTGAGGTCGACCGCGCAAGGGCCGAGGGTTCGCGGGCCGTAGGGCTACGATCGCTCGCACATCCACCCGGGATATGCGGCTCGTTCGGCGCGGTGGCCCGGGGCTCGGGTGAGGTGACCGGCGGGAACTGCACGCACCCTCGGGTGTGCCCGCCGGCCACCGCCCTTCACTTAGGACTTCGGCCGGAGTATCCGCCAGGCGACCTCGGCCATTTTGTCGATGTCCAGTGCGGCGATTTTCGCCTGGGTGGTCGGTTTCACGGCGTCGTACACGGTCAGGATGGCGGCGGCGGTGGTGCCGTCCACGATCACCCCGTCGATCTTGCGCATGTGGCCGCGCATGACTTCACGCAGCACCTCGATCACCCGAGGGTTGCCCGCGGTCGCGTCGTCAGGGAGTTCCTCGATCCACACGAGGTCCGGGCAGTCCGGGCAGGTCACTTGCAAGGGATCCTCGGTCACCAGGGTCACGGGTCCGTCGTCGGCTCCGCAGACCGGCCCGGGGCGGTGGGTGGCCTGCGCGTGCGTGTAACGAGGCGTCACGACCGCTCCTCGGCCGTGCCGTGTCCCGAGTTGCCCGGTCTCAGGTGCGCCGGGTCGATGGCCCCGTCGAGGTGATCGTTGGCGGCCTCGATCAGGCACGTGTTGTGGAACATGATGGCGGCGCTGAGTTCATCGTCGAAGTCGTGGGCGATCCGGCAGGCAGAGATCAGCGAGCGTGCCGCACTGGTCATCGCGGCAATGAGCGCCGCCTTGTCGTCGCCTCGGCTGCACGCGGTGAGTTCAGCGCCGTAGTACGTGCGCTCGTCTCCGGTGGGGAAGCGCAGCCGGTAGCGTCCGCCGTGAAGCCCGCCGGGCTGGTTCTCGATCGCGATAATCGTGCCGAGGCGGTACTCGACCGGGCTGATCGGGTGGCGTACCCGAGCGGTGTCGTTGAGATCCATCAGTTGGTCCGTTCGTTCAAGGGTCAGCGGGTGGGGTGGTCTGCCTCGGTGGCGTCGGCGGGCCGGTACACGCCGCCGGTGCTCTGCAAGTCGGTGACGACTCCGGGGCGTTGTTCGTACGGTTCGAGTCCGGCGCGGCTGGTGACGACATCGCGCAGGCGTGGCGGCCGGTTGCCGTCGGTGGGCATGAGGGCTCCTCGGGTCAGTGGGTGGGGTGGTCGATTTCGCCGCCGCCGTTGATCTCGAAGGCGATGACGGCGTCGTTGGTCTCGGAGGTGTCGGCGTGCAGGTACAGGTCGCCTTCGCGGCGCTGGACTCCGATGGAGACGCCGTGCACGTCGAGGACCACGTAGTCGGTGCGGTCACCGGCGGCGTGGTCGCGCCGGTAGATGCGCAGGTTCAAGTGGGTGAGCACGTCGGTGAGGGCGGGTTCGATCGGGCCGAGGGCGCGGAGGGCCTCGCTCAGCCGGCGTCCGTCGAGGGACGCCTGGTAGACCCCGACCTCGGGCGCGTCGTCCGGGGTGGCGGTCATGACCGGCTCCCGGCCTCGGGCGTGTCTGCGCCGCCCGTCTCGGTGGTGGGTGCAGTGGGCGGGAAGTCGCCGAGGATGCTCGACAGGGTGCCGCCGAGGCGTTGGTCGGTGATGGCGGCGCAGGCGATGAGGGCGGTTCCGGTGGCGAGGGCCTGCGCTGGGGTGTAGCGCACCCGTACGACCCGTTCGCCGTTGCTGGTGAGGGCGCGGATCAGGACTTCGCCGGTGTGCCAGGTACACACGGGCAACTCGGTATCCGGCAGGGCACGCACCGGCAGTTCGAGGGCTTGGTGAAGGTCGGCGCGCAGCGCGGCGCGGGCGTTGTCGACGGCGGCGTCCGCCGCCTCGAGGGTGCTAGTGGTGGCGGCCTTTTCCGTCGGGCTCGCTGCGGAGCGGGCGGCGGCTCGGTTGCGGTCGGCGCGTACGGCGGCATGGGCGTACGCGGTGGCGAGGTCGAGCAGGCGGTCAACGGTGGTCACAGTTTCTCCTGGTGGTGAGGGGCGTTGGAGGGTGGCCGGATGGAGCGGCCAGGCCGCTCCATCCGGGTCGTTCATTGCGGGGCGGGTGCTCGGCCGATGACCGGTACCGGGGGTTCGCCGATGACGGCGGGCGGCACGGCGGCGAGTACCGGGGGCAGCACCTGGTCGACCTTGGCGCCGGTGCGGTCGAGGCCGATCGCGGCGTGAACCGTCAGGTGGACTCCGACGGTGACCGCCTCAGCGCCGGTGAACCTGACGACCACGGGGCGGGCGTGCTGGTCTCGCGCGTGGATCTCGACGTGGCCGTTCGCCAGGGTCCGAACCGGACGGAACTCCTCGAGCTGGGCCTCGGCCTCCTGCGGAACGGCGGCTGTGATCGCGGTGACGAGGGCGTTGTACCGGGCGAGCGTCTCACCTCCCCAGTAGTCGGCGCGATTGGTGTGGAGCTGGTGTTCGTTGTGGTCGGCGGAGTGCTCGGCCAAGGCGCGGGCCACCTGCTCCCTCGCGTACGCCTCGCATAGGTCGCTCATCTCAGCGAGAAGGCGCTCGGCGAGCGGCGGGCCGGCGGTGGTCGAGGGGTCGGTGGTCATGATCAGGGCCTCCGTCGTGGAGTCGGTTCGAGGCGATCGAGGTGCGGGCGCGGGCGTGACGGCGCCTGCCGGGCCCGGGGGTGACCGGCACCCCCGGGCGGCCGGGATATGTCGTGTGCGGGCGTTTAGGGCCGGGTTGCGCGGGCGGGCGGGACCGGGCCGAGGCGCCGGGCCGCGCGGAGGCGGCGGTGGCGCGCTCGGCGGTGGTGACGCCCGCCGGTGCCGGGGCCGGACGCCGCCCGGTGCGGCGGTGACGGCCCCGATACCGGGCCATGCTCAGACCGCCAGCAGGTCGAACGCGCGGGCTTTGAGGTCCGCACCTTTGCCGGTCACCGCGCGCCGGGCGCGGACTTCGGGGGTGCTGGCCTTGGCGAAGTGGTCCACGTACTCAGTGATGGCCTGGTATCCGGCCCACCGGGTGCCCTTGATCGCCTTCTGGGTGTCCGCGTCGCGGACCAGGAACCGCAGCGTGGCCGAGCGCTGTTTCGCGTTGTTCTTCGCCACGTCGGAGGCGTCATCTTCGACCGGCCACAACTGCGCGACGACCTTCTCGAACTCGCCCATGGTGAGCGTCTCGTTGATCATCTTTTCGGCTTCGGCCTCGAATGCGGCGAAGTGCCTCCACGTCAGGCGCAGGGCCTGCCTCGCCTCGCCGATCTTGGAGGTGATGTTCGAGGTGTGCCGGAACGTGTAGGAGCTGACAGCCCGCTCCAGCGCCATGCGTTGCGTGTTGGCGCACACCACGCGCACCGGCGAGGCGTTCAAGCTCAGCGCGGCGGTGCCGTCGTGGCTGGTGGTGCCGATCAGATAGAGGTCCATCCGGTCGACCCCGGCGATCTTCATCGCGTCCGGGAGCTTCATCGTGACGAAGACGTTCTTGCCCCTTCGCATCGAGCCGGCCGTCTCGAAGTGCGCGCCGCTCTCGTCCACGAGGAGGTTCAACACTTCGGCGACCTGCTCGTTTTGCACGGTGGCGTAGTCGTCGCCGACGATGCCGAGATACTCGGTTTCGCCGCTGTGCGGGTTGGTCCGCACGGTCATGAACTTGTCGGGGCAGTCGACCTTCGTGACGCCCTTGGCGTTGACCTCGATGCCCTGAAGCGGGATCTTGCGGACCTCCCAGCCACCGAGCCACGCCTTGCTCATGACCTCCTCGGCGGTCATGCAGTCCTGAGTGATCTGTCCGAGCTGATGCCAGGCGGACAGCCGGGCGGAGGCGAAGGCCGTCTGGCCGTTGGCGAGGGTTTCCAGTTCGTGTGCCACGAGGGGTGTCCCTTTCGGACTCGTTCGGTCGGTGGTGGCGGGCCGGGGTTGCGTCCCGGCCGCACCGTCACGAGCAATGATTCCTACTTATGGGCCTGGATCAAGTCGATCCGGGCCGATCTATGAAGGTTTCTGCGGCGAATCTGACGCCCGCCGCCAGCGCACCCCTAGCGGGTGCGCGGGGAGGTGTTCAGGCGCCCGTCCAGGCCGTACTCGTACTCGTGCACGGCCTTGAACGGCGCCGGCAGGAACACCGAGAAGCCGTGCTCCGGGATGAAGCGAGTCCGGTAGGAGCGGGTGATGCCGAGGACGTACCGCTCGGGTTTCTCGCCGTGCGAGCCGGGCGGCATCATGCCGCTACCGGGGCGGTCCGGACGGGCGCGCCGGTGCCGCGCGAGGGCGATATGCGGACACAGTCTGAGCGCCGCCGTCATGCATTCCGGGTGCCCCGGCGGGTCGGTGTACCGCAACAGTTCAGCAGCGCGGGGGCCACCCAGGAACGCCACCCAATACCCCATCGGCTCGCCGCACAGCGAACACCGACGCGCCGCCGCCAGGTCGGCCGAGGCGGTGATGTTGAGGGTGGTGAAGTCCACGTACGGGCCGTGGGGACCGTCGTGCACGTTGACCGGCGGGATCGGCAACCCGCGCCGCGCGTCACGCGGCCGTGCCGCAAGACCGGCCGGAAGATCCGGCACCCCGCCGTGCGGGCCGGGGCGGGTCACTGGTCGTCCCCGTCCCGCAGGTCCACGATCACGAGGCCGGGCACCGTGGCGCGTAGCCCCGCCCGCATCAACGCCCACTGGTCCGCGCGAACCTTCCGGACGATCGGTTCGAGGTTGGCGCCGACCATCACCATGAATTCAATGGCGGCGGAGTCCAGGTCGGTGAACACGGCGACCATGTCACCTCCGGCCACCACGTACACCGGCCCGGTGTCGGACGGCGCGGCTACGGCGGTGGGGCTACTGGGGTCGGGCGGTAGGGATGCTGGTGTGGTCATGAAACGATCTCCTGTCGGTACCGGAAGGGGTTGGCGCCACGGGGTGGGGTCTAGCGGTGCGTCGGTCGCCATGCGCTCCACCCCGTACCGGCGGTGAAGGTGCGGGTCATCCACTTGCCGCACCCCTCGCACTGCCAGTCCTGGCGGTCGGTGGCCCACATCTGTTGCGGCATGGCGTTGTAGTCCGCGCACACGAGGTGGGGGCCGATCGGGCACATACCGCTGTGCGCCGGGACGTACGGAACACGGTTCGGCGCCGGGGTCATAGGAACCTCCTAAATCGCGGGTCGGTTGGTCGGGCAGTGCCGAGCGGGGCGCTGTCCGCGCCCCGCCCGGTCGGATCTCACGCCGCCAGCACCACGTCGGCGTCGGCGTCGGCCGTCACGTCGGCGGTGTCGTCGGCCGACTCCGGGGCCGTGGTGTTGGTGTCGTCGGCCGTCAGGTCGGTGGTGTCGTCGCCCGCAGCCTCCGCGCTGTCGGCTTCCGGGGTGGCGTCGTCGCCCGCCGCGTCGGCGCTGTCGGCCCCGTCGGTGGTGTCATCGCCCGCCGCGTCGTCGGTGGCGTTGTCGGCCTCGTCGTCGCTGACCGGCGGGCGGGTCATCAGAGCCACCACCTCGTCGGCCGGGGCGGGCGCGTCGTCCGCGAGGGCGTACTTCACCGGCGCCTCGCTGGTCAGCACGACCACCCCGAAGTCGGTGAGTTTCGACAGCGCGTTACCGCACGCGCCGGAGCTACGCCGCCCAACTCACGCCCGACGGTGCCGGGGGTGACCTCGTGGCGGGGGCCGAGGTCCCGCATGAACGCCTCCACCAGGTTGCGGAGCCCGTTCTTACCCAGCTTCTCCGACCCGTCGGTGTTGATCTCACCGGTGGAGGCGCCGGTACGGCCGGTCCGGCGGGCCGTGACCGTGACGGCGTTCTTCACCCGGTGCTTGTGACCGCACGAGCACACGCACTCGCGGTACGGGGCCGCGTTTGCGAGGTCAACCGTGCTCAGGTCGGCCTCACCGCGCACCCACCGGTCCGGGGTGTCCTCCTTGTTGTCACCGCCCGGCTTACGCACCGCTGCCCCGGCAACCTCCATCGCCATCAGCACCCGCGCGACCACCGGCGCACGCAGCCCAGACAACTCGGTAATGACCGCCGCAGCGACGCCGTTCGGGTAGTCACCCAAAATGCCCGCCACCATGACGATCTTGAAATAGTCGGCCCCACCCGACGGCGCACCCGATACCGGCGCCCCGGACACCGGTGCCACGGTGGCGACCGTGCCCGCGCTGTCACCAGGCGTCGGCTCGGCGGCGGTCACCGTGACCGGCACATCAGCGACGATCCTTCCCGCTTCGGTCAGGAAGATTCCGGCCTCGCGGTCACCGGTGTTCGTCACGTCGTCGCCGGAAATCTCAAAGTGGACGGTCTCGTCGGGCTTCGCCATGTGGCTCTCCACGATCCGCGTAGACCCATTGGCGGCGGGGGCCTCGTCGGTGGTGGCAATGTCGTCGGCGGTCGGGTCGGTCATGGCGGTCTCCTCGGGGGTGGTGGCGGGGCGCCAGAGATCGGCAGGCTTGCGGTTGCCGTTGGCCGGGCCGGGCGTGCGGGTAGCGGTCCCGGCGGTTTCCATGGCGACGAGGACTTTGGCGGCGGTGGAGGCGCCGACTCCGGCGGCGGTGGCGAGGTCGCGGGCGGTGACGCCGTTGGGGTGCGCGCGGAGGGCGGCGGCAACGGACTCGGCGGAGGGGGTGGCGGTGGTGACGGACATGACGAATTACCTCCAACAGAAAGGGGATTGGAATTGCGATTTCGCGTGGTGCGGGTGCACCTCTATTTGCGGTTTCGGCGGGGCCGTTGTTGTGGCCCACGTCCATGGACCCTCTGCACGCAATCAATGTCAATCCCCGGCGCCAAACTTTTTTGGCGACTAGGACGCGCACCGCGAATCGTCTCCGTCGCCGGTGCGCCGATTGGTCGGCAATGGTCATTAGGGCCGCTGTGCGCCTCGCTGACCGCCGTTTGTTGCACGCTGGCATATCGGTATGGGTGCGCGCTGTCGGGGCCGTATGCGGCGCGTTACGGGGTGGGTGTTTCGGGGTGTGGAACGCGACGCGCGCCCGGCCGTGGGGCCGGGCGCGCGGGGGGCGATT
>NZ_JASCTH010000014.1:8342-269571 GCF_030009775.1 Actinoplanes sandaracinus
TGTTGGGGGGGGGGTTTGGGGGGGTGTGCACCGCCCCGCCCCCCGGGGGGGGGGCCGGGGCGCGCGGGGGTCGATTGCGGGTGGGCGGGTGCCCTGCCGGGCAGTTGGCTGTCAGTGGTTGAACGGGATCTTGCCGCCGCCCGTTGCGCTGGTCATCAGGATAAACGCGGTGTGTAGGTGCGTCACGACGTCGTTCATGATGGGTGTGCCGAAGATGTCGGGTGCGTCGACGCTGACACCTAGTTTGTGCAGTAGTTCCATGGCGTTCTCAAGGGCGGTGTCGGCTACTTCCGGGGTCACTGCTTTTTCGGCGGCGACGTTCAGGGCTAGCAGGGGGCTGATGGTGCGGGGGGTGGTGGTGTCCGACATTGTTTCCGCCTTCCGGATGGGATTTGCTTTCCTGTCCATGGACGCTCGATCCGAACATGAAGTCAAGGCCGTGAATGTGCGGAATATCACGTCACGGGTTTATAGCCTGACGCCTTGTTGCGCCATGAATGAAACGGGATCAATGGCGTTGCCTTCGTGCGCCGGATAGCCGTTGTGGATCTCGAAATGCAAATGTGGGCCGGACGAATTGCCAGACGAACCGACGTAGCCGATGGGTTGTCCCGCCGTGACGGTCTGGCCGACGGTCACGGCCGGTTGGCGCACCATGTGGCAGTACCGGGACACGATGGCGCCCGCGTGCCGCACCTCGGCATACCAACCGCATCCGCCGAACCCCGGATGCCCGTCGGTGTCGCACGGCGTCGGGCCGTGGAACGGGCCGTCCCATGATCCGCCGCCCGCGTTGCATCGCACCCGCACCACCACACCGGACGAGGCCGCCCTGATCACCGCGCCCTTGTCGGCCATGATGTCGGTGCCGTCGTGTCCGGGCCGGTCGGCGGTGCGGAACCCCGACCCGGCGACACCGGCCACGGGACGCGTCCACCCGGACGCGGCAATCGGCGCTGTGTCACAGGTCGGCAGCGTCCTGCCGGTGTAGGCGGCCACGATCGCGGTGGCGCGGGTTTCGTGTTTGGCGTAGGCGTTCGGGTACGCCGACCGTTGCACCCGCTGAGCGGCCTCGGTGACCGGCAGCGATGGCCACCCGGGCACCGTCAGGAGGCGTTCGTAGAACTTCCCGGCGGCGTAGTCGGGGGTCATGATCTGGGCCGGGGTGCCCCATCCCTGACTAGGTCGCTGCTGAAACAACCCCAACGAATCGTGGTCGTTGCCCGCCCCGAGGTTCCCTAGGTTGATCAGGTTGGATTCCTGAAGGGCTGTGGCGACCGCGACCACCCACCCGCGCACCGGCACCCGCATCCGCTCACCCACCGCCACGATCACCCGGGCGTTACCGGCCTGTTCGGCGGTCAGCCCCGCCGGGGTCGCGCCCGGGGCGGTAACGGCGCCCAGACAGCCCCCGCCGTACCCGCCCCCGTAACCACCCCCGCCGGACACAACCCCGATGATCCCGGCGGTGGCCCCGGCGATCAGGACCACGACCGCTACCAGCGCCACCGCGATCGCGGTTACGAGCCGTCCCACGGCGCACCGTTCCCGGCGGGGGCGAGATCGGCCACGCTGACCCGTCCCGGGTCGCCGACGACCCGCCACACCGGTCCCGCCGGGCCGCCGGGCGCGTTGTCGGCGGCGGCGGTCGCCACGGTCACCGCGCCCGGCACCCCGGTACGGGCGAGGTGGGCGTGCAGGTTGGCTTCCCGGACGGCGGTGGGCAGCCAGAACAGCACCGGATACGCCCGGCGGTGCGGCAACGCGGCGTAGCCGGTCAGCTTGCCCGCGACCCGTGACAGGGCTTCGGTGCCGAGATCGGTCTCCAACCAGAACGGCACGCCGCGCCCGCTGACCACCCATACGCCGTGACCGTCGGGGCGTACAAGATTGCCGGTGGCCTCGCGGCATTGGGCCTCGTTCCACCACCGGCTGAGTTCGGTCCCGTCGTGGGTGCGGGCGTACGCGGTGAGCGCGACGAAAAACCCGTTGGTGGTCAGCAGGTGCGCAAGGGTCGGGGACGTCGCCAGTCGGGCCGTGGCGTCGCGTACGGCGCCGGGCCGGGGCATCGCCTCGCCGCGTCCGGCGGCGAGGATCGCGGCGCCGATGGGGCCGAGGCACCACCGCCAGGATTGCGATCCGGGGCGCTGGTAGTGGCGGAACCGGTCGAGGATGTCGCGGTCCAGGAGCAGGTTGAGCCGGTTGCGGGCACGGCCGAGGGTGCCGAAGGCAACCTCGGCGAGCTGGTCGGTGGTGAGGGTTTGATGTTGGTCAAGAAGGTTGAGTAGGAGCCGATCTCGGGGGGTGAGCCGGCCGAGTTCGCGGGCAACGACGGACGCCGTCAGGCGAGCACCGGTAGGGGCCGAGCCTGAAGGGCTAGTAGGAGTGATATCTCTTATCAGTCGGTTCCGGTCCACCAGTCCTCCTCAGCGCCGCTGACGTGCGGGTATGACGTGGTCAAGGGGGCGTGTTCAGGGGCGTTCTCGTGGTCGTTGGCCCGCTCGTTGCCCGGCTCGTTGGAGTCCTCTAGTGAGCGACCCCCTTGAACAGCGAAGGTGTTGTGACCCACCAGATCCGCTGGGTTGCCCACCGTCGGAGACTGCTCGGCCTCGGCCGTGCCGGCGGTTGCCGCAGTGCCGATCAGCTCCCGCCGCTTCGCGGTCTTGAGTCCGGTGTGCTCTCGGGCCGCCGCGCGCAGCGCCTCGGAGCGGCCTCGTTTGGCCGGCGTAGGTGGCTCGGTGTCGGCGGTGACTGGAGGCACCACCCGGCCGTTCGCGACCGGGCGGAGTACGACCTCGTAGCCGCCGAGCCGGATCAGGTCCCCGTCGTCCAGGTACGGGCGCAGGTGGCGGGCCTGGTCGATGGCGTCGCGCGGGGCGAGCTGGAAATACACCTTGTTACGGGCGTTGGCGTCGATCGCCTCGGCCATCTCCCCGGACAACTGTCCGAGGTACTGATGTGCCAGCAGCCAGGAGACGTGCAGGCCGCGGGATTCGGCGAGGGCGTCGTCGATGCCGATGGGTAGGTGCAGGAAGTTGTGGCACTCGTCCAGGGCCACCATCGCGTCCGGGCGGGCGGCTTCGGGGATGCGGGCGCGGGCGGTGGTGGCCTGCCACAACCCGGACAGCAGCAACGACCCGATCAGGCGGGTGCCGTCCTCGCCGATGACGCCCTTGGGTAGCCGGGCCAGCAGCACGCCGCCGTCGAGGATGTCGGCGAAGGAGAACGTGGTGGCGGGCACCCCGAACAGCGAGTTCGCCATCGGATGTGCCAGGACCAGGCGCAGCCTCGACAGCAGCGGAGCGACCAGGCCGGCGCGCTGGCCCGCCGGGAGGGCGTCGAAGCCTTCCCAGAACTCGCCGAGGGTGTTGCCCTCCCAGGCGTTCAGTGACCGCACCACGGCGTTGACCCGCTCGGCTCGCCACTTCGCATCCGACAGCAGCCGCGGCAACTGGGCGAGGGTGGAGCCTTCCAGGTGGGCCAGGGTGAGCAAGCCGTGGTAACAGATGTCGGCCGAGCGGTGGCCCCACCAGCGCGCCCACACCTTGCTCATGACGGCGGTGACGTTGGCGGCCACGTCGTGCGGGGTGCCGCCGTGCACGGCCGGGTCGAGCAGGTTGATCGCCGGTAGGGCGCTGGTCTCGTCCGGGTCGATCAGGACGAGGCGGTCCCCGGCCTCCTTCGGAAGCCGGTCGAGCAGATCACGGACCAGGTCGCCCTTGGCGGGGTCGAACGCGGCGACGCCGCGTCCGGCCTCGACGTCGTCGAGGATCATGCTCATCAGCAGGGTGGTCTTACCGGTGCCGGTCGGGCCGAGGACATGCAGGTGGTAGCGGCAGTCTGGCAGGGAGATCCCGATCCTCGTGCGGGGGCCGGCGTTGGCCACGCCGATGACCTTTCCGCCGAGGCCGTGCCGTTGGTCGACCGGGACGAGGTTGAGGCGACGCTCCGGCTCCGGGTTGCCGCCGGCAGTGGTGGGCGAGGCGGTCACGGGGCACTCCAAACGGCAGGCGAGTCCTCGTCGTTGTCGTCGGGCTGGGGCGGGTCGGCGGGCTTCGGCGGGGCCGGGCGTGAAGTGTCGGGGCGGCGGGTGGCGGGTCCGGCGCGGAAGACGTCGCGGCCTCCGAGGCGGCGCCGTGACGCGGCGGCGGGCAGGCCGTAGGTGGCGGGTTCTGCCGGGAGTCCGGCCAGGGCGGCGGCCTCACCGACGGCGGCGAGGTTCATCCGGGCCTCGGGCGCCCAGCGCTGCGCCGCCGCGGTGGTGCCGCCTCGCAGGCGCCGGCGGGTGAAGTGCGCGGAGAGTAGCCCGAACCCGCTGGTGATGTCGGCGGCGGCGGACAGGGCGGCGGCCTTGGTGGGGCCGGTGCCGGTGGCGTAGACAGCGATGAGCAGGTGCGGGGCGGCGGTGAGCTTGCCGCGCGCCTGCCGCGCCAGCTCCGCCATGTACGGGTCGGTTCTGCCGGACGGGTTCCTCCGCGCTGCCGGACCAGGGGTGAGCAGGTTGAGCACGCCGAGGATCAGCGCCCGCACCCCGTCGGCGAGCAGCCCCGCCGCGCGGGACGCGCCCCGGCTCTTGCCGGCGCGTTCGGGATGGGTGGTGGCCCGGCGCAGCATCCTCATCCGGTGCGCCGGTGCCCGGCTGATGTGCACCTGGAGCAGGCCGCCGCCGGTGCGCCCGGCCGAGGCGAGCCCGTCGAACACCGCCCGCAGCCGGTCCTCGTCCGGCGGGGCGCTCTCCCAGTTCCTCGAGTTGGCGGTGCTGGTGTCGTCCACCAGCGGCAACCAATCCGGCTGCGTCGGCAGCAGCGCCAGCGTGGTCGCGGTCCCGCCCGGCACCCTCGGCGGGGTGGCCTGTTCGGCGCGTACGCCCGGCCAGGCTCGCTGCAACAGCCGCAACACGGCGGTCGGGTTGACTCCCGGCGGCAGCCACAGCCCGGCGCGCATCCCGTGCGGGTCGGCCTCGACCTCCCAGACGATGCGGGCCGGGCGAAGCGTCCACCGGCTCGGCGCGGGCAGTGCGGTGGCGAGCAGCCGCCACAGGCCCACGGTGGCGGCGGGGGTCGCGGTGACCGGCGGAATGATGTGCAACCATCGGGCCTGAGCGGCGTGGCGGCGCCACATCCGGCGCCGCCACATCCGCCATGCCATCACGAGGGTGATCAGAACGACGAGCGCGGCGAGTAACAGCGGCCAGTGGGCGCGGACGAACCCAGCCACGGCGGCGGGGGCCTTCGGTCCCCATGAGCCGCACAGCAGCTCACCGGGTACGCCGTCGGGCATCCCGGCCCGACCGGGCACGCACCCCGCCGGGGACGGGGACGGCGCGGCCCAAAGCGGGAACGAGTGGTGTGACAACGTGGTGAAAAGTGACATGAGGGGCTCCGAACGCTGGGACGGGTTACCGGGCGGTGGGCAGGCCGGTCACGACCAGGTCGTGTTCGACATCCGAGGCGAGGCTGTGGAACGCCACCCGCGAAGATCCACTTGCGAGGAGTGCGTCTCCGCGGGAGCAGGAGAGAAGGAGCGCCTGTTCGCCGTCGGTGAGCCCGAACGCGGAGGCGACGGCTTCGATGGCCTGCGGTGCCTGGCGCAGCAGTACCTGCGTGGCCGCGTTGGAGACCACGGCCCGGCCGACCTCGGTGGCGAGCACGTCTGCGGCGTCCTGGGTGATCACGCTCAACCCGGCTTCGTACTTGCGGGCGCTCTTGGCCAGCCGGAACAGGAACTGCGCGCCCAGCCCGGCGCGCAACATCAGCCATGCCTCATCGACCAGCACCAGCCGCCGGGTCGGCGTGGCGCTGCGGTGGGCGGTGCTGACCGTGCGCCAGATCGCATCGAGGATCAGCAGCGTTCCCACCGGTTTCAACTCCTCCGGCAGTTCCTTGATCGCGTAGACGACCAGGTGCCCGTTCGCCGCCGTGGTGGTGGGGCCGTCGAACAGGCCCTTGAAACTGCCGGCCACGTACGGGTGCAACCGAGCCGCCAGAGTGCGCCCGGCGTCGCCCGCGTCCTTCAACGCCTCGGCGACGTCCGTCAGCAGCGGCGCCGGACGCCGCCAGGTGCGAGCGTCGGTGGTGATGCCCTTGCCCCGGTAGGCGGCCAGCACCGCGACGTCCAGGGCGGCGGCCTCCTCGGGGCCGATCGGTGCACCGCCGGTCAGGACCGACACGAAGGTTTGCAGGAACAGCGCGCGGCGCACGAGGGCGTCGTCGCCGTCCCCGGCCGACAAGTCGAGGGGGTTGATCCGTACCCCGGGGGCGCCGGGGCGGATGATCGTCCCGCCGACCGCCTCGGCGAGCTTGATGTATTCGTCTTCGGGGTCGATGACGAACGCCTCAACCCCCAGGTACAGGTTGCGCAGCAGGTCGAGTTTGGCGAGGTAGGACTTGCCTTCACCGGAGCGGGCGAGGATGACGGAGTTGTAGTTCGGCTGCGCCCACCGGTCCCACACCACGACACCCGGTGAGTGCAGGTTGAGGCCGTAGAGCACGCCCATGCCGGTGTCTCCTGCGGTGGTGGGCAGATCGGGACTGGTGAACGGGAACGCGGCGGCGAGGGCGTCGGTGTCGAACACCCGCTTCATCCCAAGGGCGTCGAACGCCAGCGGTAGCCCGGTGATCCAGCCTTGGAGCTGCCGCCACGTCGCCGGCGCGACATCGAGCAGCAGCGACGACGCCAGAGCCCGAACCTCGCTGACCCGGTCGGCGAGTTCGTCTTCGCTGTCGGCGTGCACGGTCAGGTACAAGCCGAGCCGGAACAGCCGGGCCTCGCCTCGGGCCACGCGGGCGGCCAGCTCGGCGGCGTCCGCGGCGGCGGCGTCGAGTTCGGGATCATCGAGACGGCCCTTGGTGGCGTCCTGGCGGCGGCTCGCCTCGAACCGGCCGCGCTGCTTACGCAGCCGCTGCGAGGCGATGACCGGCGGGACGGGTTCGATATGCAGCGACACGTCGACCCGGCCCGGATATGCCAGGAGGGGTTCGAGCCAGCCGGGGCCGACCTCGGCCGGGTAGCCGGTCACGGCGAGAGCGGCGGTGTAGCCGTCCCCGACCCGTACCGACCATCCCCCCACCTCGACGGCGTCCGGGCTGCCGGGGACGACCGTCCCCGACTCGGGGACGGCGGTCCCCCGGCGACGTGACATTAGGTTCACAGCTCCTCGCTTTCATCAGGCTCGGCGGCGGGCCGTCCCCGAGTCGGGGACGACTCGGCGGCGGGGTTGAGGGCGCCGGCCAGCGTGGCGGCGGCGGCGAGCGGGTCGAGGACGGTGGCGGCGACCTCGCAGCCGGACAGCGCCCGCACGGTTTCGGCGGCCTGATGGCTCGTGTTGCCGGGGCTGCGAGTGCTGCGCACGGCGACGGTGACGTGCCGGTGCAGCAGCTCATGGCGGGCGGCCAGGTCGTCGAGGAACTCGACGTGTGACCGGGCCGCGTCTTCCAGGGCCGGGTGTGGCAGGCTCGGCGCCCGGGTCAGTAGCCGATCGCCCAGGTGGGTCAGGTCGACGCGCTGCGCCCGGACGAGGATCTGCGCCGCGCCGTCCAGCGAGTGCAGCCAGCGGGCGAACCCGGCAACAAGGCCGTTCTGTTCGGCGGGGGTACGCAGCCCGAACGCCACCGTGGACGCGGCGACGAGGCCGGTGGTGCCGTCCGGGCCGAGGTCGATCAGGCCATCAGCGGTGATGCCCTTCGCCGGGAGCCGCAGCGGGGCGGGCAGCGGGAGCCGGTTCCCCGGCCCCCGCGTGGTGGTCACCCACGCGGGGGCCGGGGTGATCGGTCCCTCGGACGGGACGAGTTGACGCTGCGCCCGCCGGTGGCGCAGGCCCGCCAGTAGCCACCGGTCCAGGCTGATCCCATCGCGTCGCCCGACGGCCAGGAAGAACACCGCGCCCAGGATCGGCACGCAACAGGCGGCGAACACCAGCGGCGGCACCACCCGTACCAACGCGGTCCACGCCGCGTACAGCACGAGACCGGTGACGGTGAGGATGACCAACTGGCGGGCGGTCAGACCGAACGCGATGCGATCAGCGCGCTCCACGTCTGCGGGCACGCGGGCGCGCAGCGGCGCCTCATCGTCTCGGCGGCTCATCACTTACCTCCTCGGGGACGGCGCCGCGCCGGCGGCGGGGACGGCGGGGACGGGGACTTGGCCGGACGGGACGACGGCGGGGACGGCGCCGTAGCCGGGCTGGACGGCGGCGGGGACGCCGGAGTCGGCGGCGCCGCTCGGAACACCGGACACGTGCTTCCGGTCGGCCGAGGCGGGGACGGCGGCGGGGTGGCCGGCGCCGGTCGAGACGCCGGGGACGGCTGCGATGACGACGCCGGGCGCGGTGTCGGCCTCGGAGTGACGGTGGCCGGTGGCCTGGTCACCGGAGGGGGACTGCTCCTGGTGGCCGCCGGGCGAGGACTGGCCGTGCGGGACTCGGTGGTGGGCCGCCGGGCCGCCGTGGGCCGCGTCCTCGGGGTCGGCGGTGCGGACGAGAACACCGGGGTTACGGGTGCCGGTGGCCGGCGCGGGGCGCTCTGCGGCGCCTGCGGAGCCGAGAACGTTGCCGCTGGTGGCGGCCCTGCGGGGGCCGAGTTCGCCGGTGAGGTGGTGGCGTTGCTGAACGTGGCCGGGGCGGGACGCCCGGCGGGTCGAGCAGTGCTCGGCTGGGGAGGGTGGGGGTGGGAAAACGGCGCGGCGGGCGTCGGGCCGGTCGGGGTCGTTGCCGGGGTGCCCGGCTGCTGCGGGTGGCTGAATGGGGGCGCCCCGGCGGCGCCAGCGGGCACCGGTAGTGGTGTCTGTGTGGTCGGCGGGTTGCTGAACGCCACCGGGGCGGACGGGGACGGCCGGGACGGCGCCGGGCGCGGGGTACCCGCACCATCCCTGGCGGCGGAAACAGGCCGAGCGGTACTCGTGCCCGTCCTGGCGCCCGCCGTGCCCCGGTTGCTCTGCTGGGCCGCTGGCTGCGGGCGAGTGCCCCCAAGCAGCCCGGCTGCGGCGCCGAGGGTCTTGAACATGACGTATGCCTGTAGGAGCTGCCCTACCAGGCCTCGTCCCTGGCTTTGCAGGCCCAGGGGGCCGATGACGAACTGCTTCATCAGACCGGGCAGCTTGATCAGCAGCCACAGCATCGCGAGGCAGACCAGCACTCCCAGGAGGCCCTCGGCGCTGGCTGGCACGCCGAGCAGGACGAGGCCGCTCGGGGTGAGGAACACCCGGATCGTGGTCAGCACGATCACCGCTTGGGCCAGTTGCAGGCCGAGGCAGGCACCGAACGCGCGCCACCAGGTGTAGGCCAGGCCCTCGGTCTGCGGAGTGGCATGGCAGATCAGCGCCAGGGGGGCGAAGCCGGTGAGGGCGACCAGCAGCGCCACCCGCATCACGAAGATGATGCTCACCGCGAGGGCGAGGACCAGCGCGGCGATGACGAGCAGTACGAGCAGGATGTTGACGTTGCCGCCGTTCAGCGGCTGGATGAGGATGTCGCTCATCGCGTCGGCCGCCCTCGATGGGTCTACGCCTTGCCCGACGATGGCGGCGGTGACAGCGTTGGCCGCCTCGATCGCCTTACCGCAGAGCATCAGGCTGACGTTGGACAGCACCGCGGCCAGCACCAGGCGGGGTGCGATCTGTTTGAGGCCGTACTGCGTTTGCAGCGTTTCGCGGGACGTGATGACGAAGGCGCCGGCGATGACGAACAGCACGTAGATGCCGTTCGCGGTGACCAGAGTGGTCTTCCACAGGGCGGTGACGTGCGGGCTCGTGGTCAGGTCCGGCGTAGACAGCACCGTGGAGCCGAGGGTCTCCATCACCGGGTTGATGGCCTTCTCCGCCATCCACGCGAAGAACCCGTGAATGGCCTTGCGGATCTGCCCCGGGATGTCGTACCAGGACGGATCGTCGTCGTCCCCGCTCGGGGACGGAGCAGACGGCGGCGCCGGTCCCGGGGACGGCGCAGGCGTGGGCGGGGACGGCGGGACGCTGGGTGTCGGCCCGCCCGGCGGCGGGGCGGGAATCGGGGACGGCACCCCGGGGACGGGAGCGGGCGTCGGGGACGGCGCGCCCGGGGCGGGGGCCGGTGCCGGGGACGGGTCGGCCCATGCCGTCCCCGCGAGCACGGGACCGGCGGCCAGGCCGATGCCGAGCACGACGAGAGCGAGCAGCCGGGTACGGCGCGGTGGCGTGAAGTGGGCTGCCATCACGCCACCCACTGACCGACGATGGTGACGAACAGCGGCGCCAGCATCGCCAGCGCGTAGCCGATCGCGGCGGACTTGAGTGCCAGCTTGGCCTTCTCGACCTCGCCGGGGTCGCCGTTGGCGGCGGCGTAGCGCAGCCCGCCGACGGTGAGGAACAGGGTGGCGACGGCGACGAGGATGCCGACCAGCCAGGTACGGATGTTGTTGACGACCTGTTCGAGGGACTCGGCCGCGTACGCGGCGTCCGCAACGAGCGCGACCGCGACAGCCGTGCTGGCGGTGACCGCCACAGCCGGGGCCATACGTTGCACCGTGCGGCGCAGGCGACGGCCAGGCCGGTCGGTGACCGGGCGGCGCGGGGTCGGGCTCGGGCGATGCAAGGGGCGGTGGTTCATGGGACCGGGCACCTCCAGGGCAGCCCGGCCCCACACCCACGAGGTGTGGGGCCGGGCAGGCGAGCAAGGGGTGGTGGTGACCTCGACCGGCCGTGGTGGCCGTCCTCCTTCGAAGGGGTTTCGGCGGGGCCGTTGCGGGGTGTCAGCGCCGTCAGCGGGGCCGGTCGAAGAAGGTCACCGGGTGCGGAAAAGTCCCGCACTAAGAGATACAGATTTCGGGTCTGTTTTCGACATTGGGCCGTAAAGATGCAGGTCAGGCGTGCTGGGCGGGGTCCGGTGCGATGGTCATCGTGGCGTCGGCGATCACGGCCGCGTCCTCGTCGGACAGCACCCCGGAGCGGATCGCCGTGACCAGGCGCTCCTCGGCCCGGTCACGGGCCTTGTAGACGGCCTTCGTCGCCTTGCCGAGCCGTGCGGCGTAGTCGGCCACCGACACCTCGTCGAGGCGGGTCGCGCCGATCAGTTCGGCCTCGCGCGGCGTGATGACCCCGGTCGCCACGGCGCGGGTCAGCACCACGTCCGGGTGTCCGGCGGTCGGGGCGGACACCGGCGCCTGGACCAGCGCGTTGGTGCGCGGCTCGTCGGTGCGCAGCGCCGCACGGGCGGCCGTGAACGTGGCGGATAGCAGCCGCTGCGCCACCTTGGTCCCGCCCGGCTTCACCGTGCGCAGCGCCGTGACGAAGGCGGCCAGCAACTCGGCCTGCACGTCCCCGGAGAAGGTGCGCAGCCGGTAGGCCGCCGGGTGCAGCCCCGGCAGGGCCACCCCGACCGCGCCCACGACCCAGGCCGGGCCGTCGGTGCGGGCACGGCTGATGAGCAGCCGCCACACCTGGTCACTGGTGGCGTAGCCGCAGGAGGGATGCATCAGGATTGCGGACAGCTCCGACAGCGGGATCCGCCGACGCGGCAGGCCCCCGCCGAGGGTGGCGCCGTCGATCGACAGCGGCTCCGGGCCGGTGGTCAGCAGCCGAAACGAGTTCGCGGCGACGTCGAACGGCTGGTCGCCGAGGACGAGACGAGGTCCGGCCAGGCCGGCGGCGGGCAGCACGGAACGAACGAACTGAGACATGGAGGGTCCCCCGAGAAGTGGGTGAGGGATGCCGGCGCCTCGCTGAGGGCGTCCGGCGGGAACAGCACCCATCTCGCCACTCGGGTGTAACAGATCTTGAACACTGTTGATTTTGCTCAAGGGTCACGCCGCGTGTTCAACCCTTGCGCTAGCGCGCAGATCGCCGCGCCAAGCCAGCCATGCTGCGCGCCCGCCGCCGCGCCATGCCGGAGCCGTCGAACTGGGTGTTCAACCCCTGTTGCCGCCGGTCGCGCGAAGCGGTCCCGGACGCTGCGGAGCTGGCGTGAACATCGATGTCCGCCCCGCTGTCGATCGCCTGTTGACGGCGGGCTGGTACGCCTTCGCGGCGAGGCGTGTTACACCCCCGCGGCAGAGGTACGAGCACCTCGGGAGCCACTGATGATCTTGTTACACCCCAAAGTGATCTTGTTATAGAGGCTGACGATCTTGTTCAACCTCAATGGCGATCTTGTTATAGGTGGCCGCGATCACCAACACCTCGATCGGGGCCCACAGACGCGGACGGCGCCTTCGCGTCGAGACTGTGACCTGCGTGTTCAACCCAAGGTTGATCTTGTTATAGGTGCCTGGCTGGTGCTGTCACGGGGTGCGTGGCCGGGGCCGATGTCGAAATCAGGCCCGAAATCTGTATCTCTATGTGTCAGCGTTCGTCGGCGGACATGGCCCACCGCACCCATGCCGCAGACCCACCCCACCGATACCCGCCCGACCCGGGCACCCGTCGGACTGCTCCTGCACCCCGCCCACACCCACCGGCCCACCGACCCGGCCGGGCGCGTCCTGCCCGACTGGTACGGCATCCACCCCGACCACGTCGCACATCTGATCGCCCGCTACACCCGCGACGGCGACACCGTCCTCGACACCGACGCCCATCCGAGCGTCGCGGCAGCTGCCGAATACCTGCACCGCCACCCCGGCCTCACAGTCATCCACCGTGAGCGTCTGTACGGGCGGCCCGAGCCCCTCGACGAGCACCCGGCGGCAGCGGCTCGGCCCGGCGCCGGACTCGTCCTGGCCACGCTGCCCCGCCTGGACGTCGACAGCCGCGACCCGCACGCCGTGAGCCAGGCACTCGGCGCGTGGCAGGCGCTGCTACGTCCCGGCGGCTTCCTCGCCGTCCTGCTCACCGCCGGGCCGGGCACCGCAGCCATCGGGCACCGCTCGACGGTGATCGCCGCCGCCCGCACCGCCGGACTGCTCTACCACCAGCACATCCCGGCACTCCTGGTGCCGCTGCCCGAAACCGACCCTCGTACCGAAGCCCGCCCCGCCGCCCGGCCACCGCTCATCGCGGGCCGGCACCGCCGAGCGCACCGAGACCTCCTCGTCTTCGCCACGATCACCCCGGAGGCCGCAGATGTCTGAGTCCCCGACCATCCGCGCCACCAGCAGTGTCGTCCCCGGGTTCGTCCCCGCACCACGCGCCGCTTCCACCACCGTCCCCGAGTCGATCCCCGGCGTCGGCGCGAACCCCACCGCCGTCCCCGCCCAGGGTGCCGGTTCCGTCGCCGTCCCCACGCCCGTCCCCGTCCCCGGCTCCGTTCCGGCCGCCGTCCCCACGACCGTCCCGCGCGGCGAACCCGCCCCGGCACCGCCCGCCGAGGGGCCAACCTGGTCGGTGTGGCTGACCGGACAGCAGCCCTCCCGGGAACTACGCCGGGGCCGGTACACCCCCGAGTCGATCACCCACCCGGGCAAGATGCTGCCCACCATCGCCCGCTACGCCATCCACACCTACACCGACCCCGGCGACCTCGTCCTCGACCCGATGGCCGGCATCGGCACCACCATGGTCGAAGCCATGCACCTCGACCGCCACGGCGTCGGCGTCGAATACGAATCCCGCTGGGCGGCGCTGGCCGCCGTCAACATCGCCCTCGCCGAGAAACACGGTGCCCCCGGCACCGGCGCTGTCTACACCGGCGACTCCCGGCACCTGCCCTCACTACTGCCGCCACAGATCCGCGGCCAGGTCGCTCTCGTCATCACCTCGCCGCCGTATGGATCGTCCACTCACGGCCACGCCCGCACCCCTGGCGCCCGGCGCGGAAAGGTTCGCAAGATCCACCACCGGTACGGGGGCTCCGACAACCTCGCCTACCGCAACCACGGGGAACTAGCCGAAGGCTTCACCGAAATCCTCACCGGATGCCGGGCGGTCCTGCGGCCCGGCGGACACGTAGTCGTCACCGCCCGCCCGTACCGGCGACACGGCGAACTCGTCGACATCCCCGGCATGGTCGTCGCCGCCGGAGAAGCGGCCGGGCTGGAACTGGTCGAGGAATGCGTCGCTCTGATGGCCGGCGTCCGCAACGGAGTCCTGGTACCGCGGGCGTCCTTCTTCCAGCAGAAGAACGTCCGTGACGCCATTGCCAGCGGAGACCCCCAATGGATCCCCCAGCACGAGGATGTCCTAATCCTGCGGGTCGGACTCAGATGAGCCGACCAAAGGAAGCCGCGTCCGGCTCGCCCGACCAAGCCGCAGCGCCGGATCCATCGGTTCAGCTCTACACAGCAGAGCAGGCCGCCGCACTTCTACAAATCAGCCCATGGTGGCTCCGCCGGAAGGCAACGGCCCGCCAGGTGCCGTGCACCTTCGTCGGTAAGTACCTGCGGTTCTCAACGGCTGACCTCGAACACATCATCCGAGCAGGCGCCCACCCGGCTACGAGCAGAGACGGCCGCTCCGTACCAGATCAGCAGGCTTGATCCTGTCGCCATCTGGCACGTCCATGGTGCCTGACCACTACCACGGTCACCCCCCCATCCGTACATTGCATCAGGGAGCCCACATGGCATGGGTAGAAAAACGCGGTGACGGCTACCGGGTCCGCTACCGGCGCCCGGACGGCACCGTCGGCACCGACAGCAGCCACCCCACCAGGAAAGCCGCCCAGACCCGCGCGAACGCCGTCGACACCGAACGGCAGCAGGACACCTACATCGACCCCAGCGGGGGCAAGATCACCCTCCGGGAATGGGCCGACATCTGGCTAGAGGCCCACAACGTCGGCGCCAACACTGCAGCTAAGTACGACACGTACCTCCGCGTTCACATCCTGCCCCGCTTCGGTGACTGCCCGCTCAACGCCATCACACGAATGATGGTCAAGACCTGGGTCAAGGAACTGAACCAGCGCCGAGCTTCATCGACCGTGGCCGACATCCTCTCGGTGCTGTCCATGCTCATGGGCGAGGCCGTCGAGGAGCGCAGGATCGTCACCAACCCCTGCCGACGACTCCGCCCGACCGCCGACCTCAAACCTGAGCGTCCCTGGGCCACAGAATTGCAAGTTCTCGCCATCGCCAACCATCTAGGCCCGGCCGAGGCCACCCTCGTCGTCACCGCCGCCTACACCGGCATGCGCTGGGGCGAACTCGTCGGACTGCAACGGCAGAACTGCAAACTCGACGACGCCCGCATCCACATCGACCCCGACGTCGGCGCCCTGCACGAGATCGCCGGCCGACTCGAACTCGGACCGCCGAAGACACCGGCCGCCGTACGCACGATCTTGCTCCCGCCGTTCCTCGTCACCCGGCTACGGGAGCACCTCGACACCCACGACCACTCCCACATCTTCGTAGGCGCCGACGGAGGCCTGTGGCGTCGGTCTAACTTCAGCCGCCGCTTCTGGCGGCCCGCCACCGACGGCAACCCCAAAAAGCTGATCGCCCCGGTGATCCCCGGCATGCACTTTCACGACCTCCGGCACACCCACAAGACCTGGATGATCGAGGACGGCATTCCCGAGGTGGCACAAGCCAAGCGGCTCGGCCACCGCCTCCCCGGCGTCCGGGGGATTTACAGCCATGTCAGCCCCGCCGTCGAGCAGCGCCTCGTCGATTGCCTGCAGAAACGCTGGGAGAACACCGGCAACCCGTGACTCGTTTGATGACCACTTTCCCGACACAGTGGTGGTCACGTGGGGAGCGCACAAATCAGGCCTAGGAGAGGTCACCCCTGGCTGGGCGGCGTTGCTCCCCATCTGCTCCCAAAACCATGACAAAACACCCGCTGTCATGGATCATGACAGCGGGTGTTTTTGCAGCTAGATGGCTATGTGGGCGATACTGGGATCGAACCAGTGACCTCTCCGGTGTGAACGGAGCGCTCTCCCGCTGAGCTAATCGCCCTCAACGAGATGGAACTCTACTAGACGCCGGCCCCAGGAGGCGAACCAGGGGTCACTGTGACTTGAGCCAGTCCAGGCTGACCTGGAAGAGGTCGATGCCGAAGCTGAGCCGGACGCTGGCCCAGACGACAGCGCTGATGAACAGCATGCCGGCCAGGCCGATGAGAGCCCGGATGGGCAGCGACTGCCTGCCGATCCAGTGGGTCCAGCTCTGCACGTGCCGTTTGGTGAAGGCGAGCAGTCCCCTGGCCCAGTGGAACTCGATGGCGAGGATGGCGAGTCCGAGGATCACGATCGCCCAGCCGGGGCCGGGGAACGGGATCAGGACGATCCCCACGGCGACCACCAGGCCGCCGAGGATGCCGACGCCGATTTTCAAAGCCAGCCGGCCAGTGGAGTTGGACCGGATACGGTCGAGCACACGCACGTTTGAAGACCCCGTCGTCCGGTTTTACACCCATTTCATCCCCCAGTGTCCTGGGGCCCCGTCACTACCCGGGAGGAATGGACGTTACCGGAGTAAGTCAACTGCTGGGCCACCGACGCCGGGCGGAACCGAGTACATGGGCAGAACAGGACAAGATATCGCTTCGCGTCCTGTGCGGAAGGCTTTTCGGAACCGTCTTCCCACTACTGGGTGAGATCAGCGTATGGCGGAGCGTAACGACAGGGATCACCTGAGTATGGGAAACGCGGGGTTCACCAGCCTCGCAGCGGTGCCGGGGGGAGTTCGTCCATGAGTACCATTCGTCCAACGACCGTCGAGGTCGAAACCTCGCTGCGGCTCGTAGCGCCTGACGCGACGGCACTGCCCGTGCGCGCCAGTCTGCGGTACGACCCAGCCGACCCGTATGCGGTCCACGTGTTGTTCCACGCAGAATCAGCCGGTGGGGAAGCCGTGAGCTGGTCCTTTGCGCGTGAACTGCTCGTGACCGGGCTCGACGAGCCGGCCGGGATCGGCGACGTCCGGGTCTGGCCGTGGGCCACGCCACGGGGTGACTTCGTCGCCCTGGCGCTGTCCTCGCCGGACGGGAACGCGCTGTTCGAGGTGCCGCGCAGCGTCCTGGTCCGCTTCCTGCGGCGCACCTACGTGGTGGTGCCACGCGGCCGGGAGTCCGACCATCTGGACGTCGACGCGGCAGTCAACCGGCTGCTGGCGGGCCGATAGTCAGGGCAACAGCGATAAAGGGGCGACCCGCGCGGACACTGCCGGTCTGCGCGGGTCGCCCTTTATCCGGAAAAGTAATCGATCTCCGAAAAGCAATCGGAATCGGACGTATAGCGAATACCGAGCCGGAAATCGGACATTTAACTCACTCGGTGCGCTAGTGGGTGCGAGCACGCGCATCGACGACTACCGTCAGGCGCGATGTCAACACTCATTCAACACACCGAGCCGGCGTCCGCCAGTCTTCCACCGGACTGGTCGGGCATCGGCGCCTGCGCCCTGCCCGTGGCCACCGGCGCCGGCACCGGCTTGCTGAGTAGTCACGCTCTCGTGCTCACGGCCACCGGACGGCTGGCGGCTGAAGTCGACTTCGCCGAGCGTCTCTGCGGCCCCGGCACTCTGCTCTGGATCCGACCCGGCCAGGCGGCCCGGTTCGGCGATCCACCGGACGACACGATGACGATCGTCTTCCGCACCGGGCTGTTCGATCCGGAGGAACTGCCGGGCCTGACTCCCGACGATCCGACCGGGCCAGCCCGCGAACCGCTGGCATTGCCCCGCCCGGACGTCTTCCGATCGGCCTTCGGCCACCTCGCCGCGGACGCCGGCGGAACACCGGGCCCGGTCACCGCCGCTCTGTTGCGGCACCAACTGGCCGCGCTGCTGCTGCGGATCCGTGCGATCGAGCCGCCCCCCGATCTGGCCGGTCACGTCGAACGCCGCACGTTCGAGCGGTTCCAGCGCCGGCTGGAGGAGGGCTACCCGCACACCCGCAGGGTCGAGGACTACGCCGGCGAGCTGGGCTGCTCGGTGCGCACGCTGACCCGGGCGAGCCTGGCGCTGAGCGGCCGCACCGCCAAGCAGGTGGTCGACGACCGGGTGGCGCTGCAGGCCCGCCGGCTACTCGCGGCGACTCCACTGTCGGTGGCCGAGGTGGGCCGGGTGCTGGGTTTCGGCGAGCCGACGAACTTCGGCCGGTTCTTCCACCGGGAGACCGGCCTGAGCCCGGGACAGTTCCGAGCCCGGTTCACCGGTGGCCGTCCAGGAGGGATACCCGGACAGCGATCACCCTCGGACTGAGCGTAATTCCCATAACTCCCTGGGGTATGTGCATCGGCGGATGCACGGGCGGGGCATGATAGTCAGGTGCAGATCTCCGCGCGCGGCGACTACGCGGTCCGGGCCTCCCTCAGTTTGGCGCAGGCCTACCCCGCACTGATGTCCGCCCAGGCAATTGCCCAAGACCAAGAGATGCCTCGGAAGTTCCTCGAGGCAGTGCTCGCCGATCTGCGCCGCGCCGGTGTGGTGCGCGCGCAACGAGGCGCCGAGGGCGGTTACACGCTGTCGCACCCACCTCGGGACGTGACCATCGGCCAGATCCTGCGGGCGGTCGACGGCCCGCTCGCCGGCGTGCGCGGCCTCCGTCCGGAGGAGACGCAGTACACGGGTGCGGCGGAGAACCTGCCGAACCTCTGGGTGGCGGTGCGTGCCGCGGTCCGCGAGGTGGTCGACGAGGTGAGTCTCGCCGAGCTGATCAGCGGGCGGATGCCGGCGCACGTGCGCAAGCTGACCACCCGGCCGGACGCCTGGCAGCCTCGCTGACGTTTGTGAATCGATGTCATCGGGCATCGTCCGGCCATCAGCAACGCAGATGGAGGATGTTCCGATGGGGATCGTTTACCGCAGCCGAAAGAAGATCGGTCCGCTGGTCCTGAACTTCACCGAGAACGGCTACTCGTCCTGGAGCCTGAAGATCGGTCGCTGGTCCTGGAACTCCAAGACTCGCGCACACCGCGTCGACCTGCCCGGCCCGCTGTCCTGGAAGCAGGACAAGTCCCGCTCCCGCTAGAGCCGACCGATCACCACGTCGCCGCCGAACCTGCCGTGTGACGGCTCCCGGGTGACAGTGCCCGCGTCGACGAGCGCGTGCAGCACCCGGGTGGCGTCGGCGGCCCGGTAGACGGTCTCGGTGAGCGCGAAGGTCCGCAGTTCGGTCACGGTCGCCGTGCCCACCTCGGCCAGGCGTGCGAGCAGTTCACGCCGCAGCGGGCCGGGATGCGGCGTCAGCGAGATGTCGATCAGGTGCCGTTCCGGATCGGCGGGATCGCGTAGCCGTACCCCCGCGAACTCGTCCACCGCCCACAGCGCCTCCTTGAAATTCTCCAGACTCTTGGCGGAGGTGGTGGCGAAGGCCACCACCTCGCCGGGCTCCGGCCCGGTGGCCAGTTCAGCGACCGTGAACAGCGGAAAGCCCAGGCCCCGGTAGGGGCCGACCGGGCTGCCGGGCGGCAGCACCAGCAGAACCTCCGCCGGTTTCCCGGCGGCGATCGCGGCGACCGTGGCCACCGCGGGCGGCGCGCTCCCGCTCGCGTCGAGAAAACCCATCAGGGGTACGCGTGAAGCGCCGGCCGCCTTCAAGGCGACCGGAAGACGCTCGTCCGTACCGCCGCCGACCGGGAGCACGGCCAGCCCGGCGGCCGCACCCGCGTCCCGCTGGGCCGCACTGAGCCGCCGGCCGACCCCGGTGATGTCGTCGCCGACCGCCACCATGGACAGTTCCCGGCCGCGGGCCAGGTCGGGCAGGTCGGCCAGGACCCGGACCGCGGCCTCGGCCGCGGCGCCTCCGTCGGCGTCGGCGTAGCCGTGCACGAAGGTGGCCCGCCGAGCGCGGTGGAGCGCGCCGGCCGCCCAGGCTTGCAGGTGGCGGACCAGGAGTTCACGTTTGACGGTCATCATCGGGGACACACCGTGTTTCTACCCTGTCCACTTCGGTACCGGAAACTTGTACGTAGGGTGTCCGGGTGAGCACTATGGGATACATGGCCCCACCGCTCGCAGAACTCACCGCCCGGGCGCAGACGCTGTCGTCCGCCGGCGATCTCGCGGGCGCCCGTGCGGTCCTGGACGACGTCCTCCGGAGCGCCGATGCCGACCCTCGTCGCGCCACCGCCGATCTGGCGGTGGCCGCCGCCCTGCACGCCCGTGTCCTGATCGCCCTCGGCGACCCGGAGTCGGCCCGGCTGTGGGCCGCCTTCGCGCACTCGGCCGAGGAGCGCCTGCACGGTCCGCGCGACGAGCGCACCATCGCCACGGCCGCGATGCACGCGGCGGTCCTGCAACGCATCGGCCAGTACGGCCGGGCCGCGTCGGTCTATCACGATCTGGTCGGTGAACTGGCCCTGACCGACGGCCCCGACTCGCCTCGGGTGCTCGCCGCCGAGGCCGACCTGGCCACCGCCGAGCACGCGGCCGGGCACTGCGCCACCGCCCGGACCAGGCTGGCCCGGGCCTGGCGCCGGCACAGCCGGGTGCACGGCGACGCCGCTCCGGCCGGCATCAAGATGCTGGCCCGTCTGGGGGCGATGGAGCGCGAGTGCGGCCACGATGCCGAGTCCCGCGAGCACCTGGCCCTGGCACAGGAACTCGGCGCCCGCCACCTGCCCACCGACCACCCGCTGGCCCGGCAGACCGCCGCGCTGGTCACCGGCGCACCGTCGGGCCGGCACACCTGCGGCAGCCGCGACGCGGGCGGCGGCACGCCGTTGCGGCCGTTCCCGCGCCGCCCCACCGTCGCGGACACGAGCAGGTCGGGGCCGTCGCCGTTTCCCGCGGACGCGCCCGGCCAGCCACCGCCGGACGACCGGCCCACCGATCCGAGCGGCACCGTCTACCCGGTCCCGCCGGACGACTTCCCCGACGACCGGCCACCGGCCGACAACCGGGCCACCGACCCCAACGGCACCCTCTACCAGCAGCCGCTCTACCTCAGTGACCTGCACCGGCTGCCCGGCGACCCGACCGGCCGGCACGCCCGCGCGGACACGCCGCCGCCGCTGCCCGGAAGCCGGGCGCCCGACTACGGCGAGGACGGCCGCCCCCTGCCGGTCGGCACCGCCCGGGCCAGCACACTCGCCGATCCGCCGAACTCGCGGCGCCTGCCGGTCCGGGTCGCGTCGGCTCAGCGGTCCCGGACGGCCCATCCGCTGCTGCTCGCCACGGTGCTGGCCGGCGGGGTGGCGACGGCCGCCGCGGTGGCGATCCTGACTCTCCCCGGCGCCGACGGGGCGACCCACCCGCAGGCGCCACCGTCCGGGCCGGCGTCCGCCCCGGCCGCCGAGCCACTGACCGCCGTCGCCGAGCCGGGCGCCCCGCAGGACGTCCGGTTGCGCGACAACGGGCAGAGCGTGTCGCTGCAGTGGGCGTACCCGCGCGACGCCACGGGTGACGTGGTGATCGCCGTGGGCCGGTCCGGGCAGTCGCCGGTGACGGTGGCGGATCTGCCGTCCGGCGCCACCGACTACGTCGTCTACAGCCTCAGCGAGCAGCAGAACTACTGCTTCACGGTGTCGGTCCGCACAGACGGGCAGGAGAGCGCCGCCGCGGCCCCGGTCTGCACCCGGCGTTAGCGGACCACGCCGCGCCGCACAGCGCCGCGTGGGCCCCGCAACCGGGCTGCAACCCGCGGCGAACCGGCCTGCTACCAGGGCACTGGAGTGTGAGCCGTCACAGCGGCGACAGGAAAGCAGGGACAGTGACGACGGAAACAGCGAGCCGCGTCCCCACCGAGCCCCGAAACGAGCTCGGCGCCCTCGAATCCGCCGTCGCGGAACTCGAGGAACGGCCCATGTCCCAGTTCCGCACCGTCTGGGAACCGGCCGCTGAGCTGCGTCGGCGAGCCACCGAACTGGGCGCCGAGGAGGTCGTCCAGCGGGCGATGCTGCTGCAGGCCGGGGTTCTGCTCCGGGAGGGGGAGACCGGTGAGGGCGGGCGGCTGGCCCATCAGGTCCGGGTCTGGGCCGAACAGCACGAGAGCTGCTATCTGCTGGCCCGCGCCCATCGCGAGCTGTCGGTCTTCTACCGCGTGGTCGGAGACTTCTCCGACTCGCTGAACCACGCCGTGCAGTGCGTCGCGTTCCTGTCCGAGGAGGTGCCGCCACATCTTCGTGCCCGGCACCTGTCGATGCTGTCGGTGGCGCTCGACGACACCGGATCGCACGCCGACGGCAAGCGCCGCGCGCACGAGGCGCTGTCGGCGGCGGCCGGCGACCACGAGATGGTGTCGAACATCCTGAACAACATGGCGTACACCGCTGTCGAGGTCGGCGACGAGCCCGAGGCGCGGGCGCTGGTCGCGCAGATGCGTGAGGTCCAGGCCCGCAGCGGCATCCGGTTCAGCGCCAACCAGTTGGACACCATGGCCCAGGTCGAGCTGATGGGCGGCCGGTACGAAGCCGTCGAGGACCTGCTGTCCCCCGTCCTGGCCGACCTGGTCGCCGCCAACGAGGGTGACGCCGTCGCCGAGTGCCAGCTCACCCTCTCCCAGGCCCGCCGCCTAGCCGGCCGATTCGACGACGCCCAGGCGGCCCTGGACGCGACCCGCAAGGTGTGCACGGAACGCGGCATGGACGGCATCGGAGCCCGTGCCCGGCAGGAACAGGCCGCGCTGTTCGCGGCGACCGGGCGGTTCGCCGAGGCGTACGAGGAGCACCGCGCCTTTCACGCGGCGGCCGGCGCCCTGCAGTCGGTCCAGCGCGACGCCCGGGCCCGCGCCCTGCAGGCCGTCCTCGAAGCGAACGAGGCGCGCCGGGCCAGCGAGCACTTCCGGGAGATGGCTCACCGGGACGCGCTGACCGGCCTCTACAACCGCCGTTACGTCAACGAGCGGGTGCCGGCCCTGCTGCTGGAGTCGGCGGCCCGCCGCCGCCCACTGTCGCTGGCGATCATCGACCTGGACCATTTCAAGCGGGTCAACGACACCCTCTCGCACTCCACCGGTGACACCGTGCTGCAGCATGTCGCCGAGTTGCTGGAGGAGGCGGCGGTCGGTTCGGCGATCGCGGCCCGGATGGGCGGCGAGGAGTTCCTGCTGGTCTATCCGGGGGTGGACGCCGACGAGGCGGCGGTGCGCTGCGAGCGGCTGCGGCTGCGGATCCGGGCGCACGGCTGGGAACCGATCACCGGGACGCTGCCGGTGACCACGAGCATCGGGATCACCACAGCGGTGGAGGGCCGGAGCACCTTCACCGCTCTGCTGGCGGTCGCCGACCGCAACCTCTACGCGGCGAAGCGCTCCGGCCGTGACCGGGTGGTCGCCGGCTAGCGACGAGCCGGTCCTACTCGCCGGTCGGACCGCCGGCGATCTCGGCCACCACGTCCAGGTGGCCGAGATGGCGGGCGTACTCCTGAACCAGGTGGAAGCAGATCCGCTCCAGCGTGGCCGGGTCGGCGCCGTCCCACCGCGGGCCGGGCGCGCCCACGGCGTCCAGATCGTTGCCGGTGATCACCTCGCTGGTGTGCGCGCCCTGCGCCCGCAGCGCCGCCGCCAGGTCGTCGAGGGTCTCCGAGGGATCGACGTGCCAGCGGTCGTCGCGCCGGTCGCCCCACGGGTCGCCGACGTCGCGGCCCTGAAAACCCCACTCGATCCAGCGCAGCTCCACGAAACGCAGGTGCTTGACCAGCTCCAGCGGCGTCCAGCCGGACGCCAGGCGGCTGGCGCGCCGCTCCGGCTCGGGCAGCGCCGCGGTCTTCTCCAGCAGGCTCTCCCGGAAGTAGTCCAGGTAGCGGGTGAAGACGTCGGCCCGCCCGGCGGCGGGAATCATCGGGGACGGGAAATCGATCACCATGACATGAGCGTACGGCGCTCAGAGGTCCACGTCGGCCCGCACCGGATAGTGGTCGGAGGCGTGCTCGGTGATCTCGTCACGGACCACCCACAGCTTCTGGGCGCGCGCTGCGAGGGCCGGGCTCGCCAGCAGGTAGTCCAGGCGGACCGTGCCGAACTCGCGGCCCGCGAAGCCGGTCGGCACGGTCCGGCCGTCGCCCGCCCCGGCGGTGTGCCACAGGTCGGTGAACCCGGCTTCGGCGAAGGCCGCGATCGCCCGGGTGTCGGGCCGCCCGTCCGGCCCGAGGTGCCGGCGGCGGTAGAGCGACGGCTGGGCGGCCAGTGCCGCCACGTGGTCGCCGGCCGGGTCGAGCCCGTTCATGTCCCCGGCGATCAACGCGAGCCCGCGCGGCGAGGCGTACCGGGCGGCCAGCCAGCGGGCCTCCCGCATCCGCCGGTACGGGGAGAACGGGTTGAGGTGGGCGCTGACGGCGGTGAGCGGGCCGGCCGTGGTCGCGATCTCGGCGATCGCCGCCGCGTGGTGCAGCCGCCAGCGCACCCGGGACCGCCGGAGGATGCGCAGCGGCTCGCGCACGAGCACCGCGACCGGCTGCGCGAATCCGGGCGGGGCCAGGTGCGCGGTCATGTCGACCGCCGACGCCAGCTCCCGCATCCGGCGTTGCCCGTACCGCTGGAAATGCTGTAGCTCCTGAAGGCAGAGAACGTCGGGCCGCTCGCCGCGGATGACTTCGATGATCGCCGGCAGGCGATCGCCGCCGCCGTTCTTGATGTTCCAGGTCATCAGCCGCAGCGTCATCGGACCGGCTCCAGCGGCCGCCCGTCGGCGATCTGGGCGGCCTCCTCGGCGGCCTCGGCGGCGGTCTCGGCGTGCGCATTGGGCCGCACCGTGAACCAGAGCACGCTGATCCAGGCCGCGGTGAGCAGGATGGCGCCGAGGAAGTCGGTGGGGTGGTGCATGCCGCGGTAGACCCGGGAGAGCGCGACACCGAACGGCATGATCACGGCGAGGGCCGGGAAGATCCAGCGCCACGGCTGCCGGACCCGGGCCATCACGATGATCGCGATGGCGGCCCAGAGGCACATGGTCGCGGCGATGTGGCCGGATGGGAACGACGAGGTCGGCATCTGGCCGTCGAGCTGCTCGGCCGAGGGGCGCGGACGGTCCACGGCGGCCGCGGCGCAGAGGAAGAGGGTCAGCTCGCCGATCATGGTGAAGGCCAGGAAGAGGACCGGCCGCCACTGCCGCCACAGGGCCAGCGCCAGCGGGCAGAAGATCAACGAGATGATCAGGATGGCGTGGGTGTCACCGGCCTTGCTGGCCAGCCAGCTCAGGTGGTCGAGCGAGGGGGTACGGAAGGTCTGCAGCCACCTCACCACGCGGTCGTCGAAGGCGGGCTCCCATCGGTTGACCGTGTAACCGACCAGGTAGAGCATGCCGAACACGAAGACCCAGCCGACCAGGATCTCGGCCGCCTTGGCCCACGGGTGCGGCAGGACGGCGCCCTCGGCGGGAGCGGGCCGCAGGTCGGGCCCGGACTCCGGCTCCAGGCCGCCGGTCAGCGGCGGGGTCGGGTGGCCCGCCTCGCGACGCCAGATCCGGAAGGCGTAGGCCGTCACGCTGATCCACGCCAGCCCGAGCAGCCACCCGCCGAACACGTCGGAGAGGTAGTGCACACCCAGGGCGACCCGGGTGAACCCGACCGCCGCCACCACCACCGCGGCCAGGCCGATGAACCACGGGCGCCACCGGCGGCGCACCGCGGGCAGGAAGACCAGCACGATCATCCCGTAGACGACCATCGAGCCGAGGGCGTGGCCGCTCGGGAAGCTGTTGCCCGGCGCGTCCGCGACCGGCGCCTCGACCACCGGCCGCAGCCGGCCGATCAGCGCCTTCAGCGACGGGTCCATGATCAGCGCGCCGGCGCCGGTGACCAGCAGATAGATCGCGGGGCGCGGGCGCCGGCGGATCAGCAGGACCACCACGAGCAGGGTCACCAGCGGCAGCATCGTGCCTCGCCCGCCGAACGACGAGATCTGCTGCAGGACCGCGACCACCGCGTCCGAGCCGGAGGCCCAGCGGTTGAGGCCGTCCGCCACGGACCGGTCCAGGTCGAGCAGCGGCTGCCAGTGGAAACGCACCAGCAGCAGCAGGACTCCGAAGGTGAGGCCGATCGCGGTCACCACCAGCAGACCCAGCACGCTGCGCTCGGCGAAGTGCCGCACCGGCGCCCAGCCGGTGCGTTCGACCACGCGGTTGTCTTCGGTCACGGCACTCTCCAACGAATCAGGGGTGCGCCGTTCTTACCCGGACGGCTCCGCCCGTACACCGGGCTCCCGCTGAGCGGGTATCGCCGGACGGTCGTCACCGGGCTCCGCCTCGGTCTCCGGGAAGTCCATGATCTCGTCACTGTCGATGGCGCCGTCCCCGGAGTCGTCCTCCGGGCGGGGCTCCCAGCGGTCCTCCAGAGCCGGCCGCCGCACGCCCACCCGGCGGGCCTCCAACTGGGCGGCGAAGGCGAGCCCGAGGAAGAGCGCGATGCCGGTCAGGTTGGCCCAGATCAGCAGCGCCATGATCGCGGTGAGCGGCCCGTAGGTGGCGCCGAAACCGTCGCTGACCCGGACGTAGCCGGCCAGCAGCAGGCTCGCCAGCCACCACAGCACGGTCGACACCACCGCGCCGAAGAGCAGCCAGGACAGGGCCGGCTGATTGCGCCGCACCGAGTGCCGGAAGAGCAGACTCACCGCGAAGACGATCAGCACCAGGCTCAGCGGCCAGCGGATCACGTCCCATCCCACCCGCACGCCGTGCGACAGCTCGAGCTCCTTCTGCGCCGAGTCACCGGTGGCCCGCCCGGCCACCAGGATCAGGAACCCGAACAGCGCCGGCAGCCCGGCGACCAGTGCCAGGATCGCGGCCCGCAGATATTTCCAGAACGCCGGACGGTCGCGCTCCACGCCGTAGATGCGGTTCGCGCCCCGCTCGATCTGGGCCATCGCGCTGGTCAGCGCGAACAGGCCGGTGATCATGCCGAGCGCGAGTGCCAGCTCACCGGCCTCCTCGGTGCGTTCGTCGTCCTGCAGCAGCTCGGTGACCAGCGGTTCGCTCGCGCCGGGGGTGAGCGCGATGACCGTGTCCGCGATGATCTGGCCGCCGTCCTCCACGCCGAGGTCGGTGGCGAGACCGGAGAGGGCGATCAGGAACGGCACGATGGCGAGGCAGAGCTGGAACGCGAACGCCCGCGAGTGGCTGAACCCGTCGCCGTAGCGGAACCGGACGAACGCGTCGTGCAGCAGGGGCCAGCGCCCATAGCGCCACAGCGCGTGGAAGGCGTCGTCGGCCGACAACTTGTCCCCCGGCATCATCCGGGTCTCGGGAACCGGTTCGGTGCTGCTCAAGCCTTCTCCTCCGCCGCTTCCCGGATCTGCCGGGCACGGCGGGCGGCCGCGCCGGCGTCGTACGCCAGATCCGGGTCCGCGTCCGGCTGGGGCACGCACAGCAGCAGGGCCTTCGGCCGGACGTGGATCTTCATCACCTTGCCCGGGGGAATGTTGTCACCGTCGAGCTGACGCGCCTGTGCCCGGTTGCTGTAGATCTCAACCCGCGATGCGGTGTACGTCTCCATCAGCGGCACCCGATCCCGGCGGCTCACCACGGCCCCGATCAGAGCCGCCCAGTGGGCCAGGTTGTTGGGGCTGAGGATCGCCACGTTGAGCTTGCCGTCGTCCGGCTCCGCCTTGCTCAGCAGCCGCACTCCGCCCTGGAGCCGGCCCACGTTGCCGACGATCACGGCTTTCGGGCGGCGCGGCATCGGCGGTCCGCCGTCCAGCCGGATCCGGGCCCGCATCGGCCGGTCCAGCAGGTGTTTCGCGCCACCGCCGACATACGCCAGCCAGCCGAGCCACTTCTTGGCCTTCTCCGAGGTGTCCTCGAGCATCTGGGCGTCGAAGCCCATCCCGGCCATCACCACGAAACACCGGTCGTCGATCACGCCGACGTCGATGCGCCGACGCCCGCCCTCCAGCGCCACCTCCAGGCCGGTGGCCGGGTCGTTGCCGAGGCCGAGGTTCGCGGCCAGCAGGTTTCCGGTGCCGGCCGGCAGCACCGCGAGCGCCACGTCGGTGCCGGCCAGGGCGGTGACCACCGCGGTCACCGTGCCGTCGCCGCCGCACGCGAAGACCAGCTCCGCGCCGTCGGCGACGGCCTGCTTGGCCTGACCTCGGCCGGAGTCCTCGGCAGTGGTCTCGTACCAGGCGGGGGCCGGCCAGCCGGCCCGCGCGAGACCCTCGTGAACGACACGGCGAAGGTGATCGGGATCGGCCACCTTGGTGGGGTTCACCACGACGGCGCAGCGGGGTCCAGTCACGTCGCTCAGTGTGCCGGAGTGATGTCACGGCGGCGACTCGACTGCCGGGCGGCGCCGCGGAAGGCACACTGCGGGGGTGACTGAAGTTACCTACCCGCATGTCGGGTTCACCCGAACCGGGCGATTTCCGGCCGGCTACCGGCATCTGCGATACCGCACGCTGATCGGCTCCGGCGAGGACGTGCTGGCCCGGGCCGGTGAGGCGATCCTCACCTTCCGGATGCACCGGGCCACCGGCGCCCGGATCACCGCGGACGCCGGGCGGGCCGCGCCCGGGGTGCTGCTGACCGTCGGGCTGGGGCCGCTGCCCGCTCCGTGCGAGGTGGTGTGGACGGTGGAGGAGGGCGACCGGATCGGATTCGCCTACGGCACCCGGGCCGGCCACCCGGCGACCGGCGAGGAGGCGTTCGTCGTGGAACGCGACGAACACGACCGAGTGTGGTTCACCGTCACCGCGTTCAGCCGGCCGGCCGGGACCCTGATGCGGCTGGCCGGACCGGTGGCGGTGGGTTTCCAGCACGCGTACGCGCGCCTGCTCGGCCGTGCGGCGCGCCGGCTGGGCCGCGGACGCTAGTACTTCAGGTGCGCCCGGGTGAGCTCGGCGGCCTTCTCCACCAGCGAGATGCCGCCGGGCATGGTCTTGTTGGTGTGCGACAGCACGGCGATCGAGACGTCGGTGTCGTCGTCGGTCACCCGGCCGACGGTGTTGATGATCCAGAGGTTGCTCTCGGTGGAGCGCTGCAGCCAGCCGTTCTTGACCGTGGCCTTCTCACCGGTGTCCGCGACGGCGGTGACGCCCCAGTCCTGATCGGGGGCGACGGTGCCCATCAGCTTGTGGGCGTACTCGCGGGAGGCCTCGGTCAGCTCGCTCTTCTCGTCGGCCAGCTCGGTGAGCAGCTTGAGCTGGTCGTTCACCGTGGTCCGGGTGAGGCCCCAGGAGCTGCTCACCTTGGTCTCGGTGAGGCCGAGGCGCTTGTTGCAGGCGGTCAGGCCGTTGTACTTGCCGATCTTGCCGAACAGCGACGTCGTCGAGGCGTTGTCGCTGTACCGGATCATCTTGTCGGCCAGCGTCCTCTCGCCGCCGGTCAGGCTCCGGCCGGCGTCCTGCGCGGTGAGCAGCAGGCAGGCGAGCACCTGGACCTTCACCACGCTGGCGGTCTCGTACTTCTCCTCGCCGCGGTACGCGTAGGACTCGCCGCTCTTGTGATCGAGGACGGCGACGGAGAACTCCGGCTTTCCGGACGCGTACTTCTTCATCGCGGCGTCGAGGGCCTTGACCCGCTTGGCGCGCTCGATGGCGGCGAGTTCCTCGGGGCTGGGCCCGGTCGGCGTGGGTGACGCCGTTGGCACGTTCTGGAACGAGCCGGCCAGGGCGCCGCCATCGGTCCCGCCGGTGCCGTCGTTCAGAAAGCCTTTCACCACGAGGGCCGAACCACCCAGGACGCCCAGCGCGGCCACCGTCACGATCAGATTCCGGGTACGTCGCACCCATGCATACTGCCGTGCCGGAGGCCCGGATGGCTCATCGGAATACCGTGTATTCCTGACTTTCGACGCACAGCGCCCGGCCCCGCACGGTCCGTCACCGAGTGGCGGGTGCGCGGCCAGCGCACAATGGGCGCATGTTCTCTCTCGTGTCCGGCGCCATTGCGATGACCGCGTCCGTAGCCGGCAAGGTGATCGAGACGGCGGCCACCGCGGCGACCATCCCGGTGCGCGCCGTCGCCCTGATCGGTCAGACGGAGTTGCTGCTCAACCGGCTGACGCTCGCGGCGGTGCAGGCCGAGGAGCTGATCCAGCGGGTCTCCACGGTGACCACGGCGGCGGAGTCCGCGGTGGCCGACGCGCGGGCGATCGCCAGTGCCGCCGCCCTGTCGGTCGATGAGGCCGCGGCCATCGCGTCCGCCGCCGGCGATCTGATCCGCCGCGCCTCGATCACCGCCGAGGCCGCCGGCGTGGTGGTCGGCGACGCGGCCACCGCCGTCGGCGAGGTGACGACCATCACCGGCTCGGCCGCGGAGGTGATCAGCCGGGCCGGCACCGCCGCCGCCGAGGCGCAGGGACTTCTCGGGGACTACGCGCCCACGCTGCGTGAGGCCGCCCCGCTGGCCGCCCGGTTCGTCGCCGAGTTGACCCCCGACGAGGTGACCGCCGCGATCCGGATGATCGACGAGTTGCCGGCGCTGCAGCTGCACCTGGTTCAGGACGTGATGCCGTTGCTGGGCAAGCTCGACCAGGTCGGCCCCGACCTGCACAAGCTGCTCGCGGTGACCGAGGACCTGCACCTGGCGATCGCCGGCCTGCCGGGCCTGAAGATGCTGCGCCGCCGCGGCGAGGAGCGGACGCACGACTGAGCGCGTGACGATCACACGGCCAGGATCATGCCTTTCACCTCGTAACTGGCGATGTCCGGCCGGATCGTCACCGTGGGCTCCTGGATCATCCGCAGTCCCGGCATGGCGAAGAGCCGGCTGAGGAAGATCTCCGCCTCCTGGATCGCGATGTGAGCGCCGGGGCAGCGGTGCGCCCCGTCACCGAAGGACAGGCCGGCGCCGATCGGCCGTCCGGGGCACACCGCGCCCGGCCGCGCCCCGGCCTCGGCCACGTCGAGGTTGGCCGCCGCCACGCCGACGTCGACGCGGGCCCCGGACGGGATGGTGACGTCACCGAGCTCGACGTCGGCGGTGGTCCACCGCAGCAGGTCGCCGACGACCGGCTCGAGGCGCAGGATCTCGTGCAGGATCGCCACCCTCTCGTCGGGGCCGCCGGTCTCGTACCGCTCGCGCAGGGTCTCGTGGGTGAGCAGGTGCCATGCCGCGACCGTGATGAACTCGCGAGTGGTGACCATCCCGGCGGCCGCGAAGGTGACGCACTCGCCGAGGATCTCGGCCCGGTTGCAGCCCTCGTCGAGCAGGTGCGAGATCAGGTCGTCGCGCCGGTTCCTGCGGCGGGCGGCGATCGCCGGCCGGACGTCGCGCCAGAAGAACGACAGCACGGTGAAGTTGTTGAACGTCCGCTGCCGGGCGGCGGCGACACCGCGGGCGTTCGGGTCGGGGATCCGGAAGAACCGGTCCAGCCGCTTCGCCATTCCGGGCGGACTGTCGGTGAGCCCGACGACCTCGGCCGCGACGGCGACGGCGAGCTGGAAGGAGAGCGTCGACAGGTCGGCGGCGCCGCGCCGGCGCAGCACCTGGCACTGCTGCTCGGCGAGGCGGTGCATCAGGTCCCGGTACGCCGACTCGACCCGTTTCGGGGTGAAGTACTTCGCGGTCTGCCGGCGGTGCTCGCGATGTTCGGGCCCGTCCCGGTAGAGCACCGGCAGGCGCATCCGGTCCTGCAGGCGCAGCGCGTTCTCGATGCCGAGGCCGGCCTGGCGGGTGTCGGTGTGCCGCAGGAACCGGCGCGCCGTGGCGTAGTCCTGGATGTGCCAGACGCCGTCGGGCCCCACCCGGACCGGGCAGCCCGGCGCCCGGTCGCCCCGGTGCACCTTGCGGCTGTCGCCGACGGAACTTCTCGCGGCACGGCGCGGCAGATCGCCGGCCGGTGGCCCGGCGCCGTCGGGCTCGCAGCCGGGTGGCGAAGGGTTCACTGTGGTCATTCATGGATTGTGATACACGACATCCGCCCCCGATCAAGTGATCGGGGGCGGGCGCCTGATCACGACCCGGCGCTGTTCTTCGCGAGAGCGCACGGTCACGGCCGCGCCGCCGGGCCGCGGATCGTCAGTAGACCGAGACTCGGTACGCGTTCAGGGCCTCGACCACCGGCTGGAAGTAGGTGACGCCGCCGGTGGTGCAGTTGCCGCTACCGCCCGAGGTCAGGCCGTGGGCGGTCGTGCCCGAGTACAGCGACCCACCGCTGTCGCCCGGCTGCGCGCACACGGTGGTGCGGATCAGCCCGGAGACGGAACCCTCGGCGTAGTTCACCGTGCTGTTGAGCGCGGTGACCCGGCCGGAGCGGGTGCCGGTGGTGGAGCCGCGGCGGGTGACCGTGGCACCGACGGCCGGGGTGCCGGCCGAGGTGATGTCGACGGAGGTGCCGACGCCGCCGGTCTTGGTGATCGAGTTGTTGGTGTAGCGGACGATGCCGTAGTCGTTGCCGGGGAAGCTGCTGCCGGCCCGAGTACCGAGCGTGACCGATCCGTTGGTCCAGGTCGCCGAGATGTTGGTGCAGTGACCGGCGGTCAGGAAGAAGGTCGTGCCGGCGCTGTTGCGCACGTTGAAGCCGAGCGAGCAGCGACCACCGCTGGGGGCGTAGATGGCGTCGCCACCGGAGATCTTGACGGTCATCTTGCCGGGCACGGTCTCGATGCGGGCCGCGTCGCCGAGCTTGGCGACGGTGGCCTTGACCTCGGCGAGCTTGGCGCCGGTGACGGTCTCGTCGACGGACACGAGGACCTGGTTGCTGACCGGGTCGATGGCGAAGGCGGTGCCCGGGGTCTTCAGGTTGGCCTTCAGGTTCTCGTCGGCGGCGGCCAGCGTGGCGCCGCTGCGGGTGACGTAACGCGGGGTGGCGCCGGCGGCGGCCGCCTCGGCGGCGGTCGCCGCGTCGGTCACGTTGACGACGAGCTTGCCGGAGGAGTCCAGGTAGGTTCCGGCGTCGCGGGTGCCCAGGCGGGCGTCGATGTCGGCGGCCTTGACGGAGGGGGCGAACGACGGGTCGCCGGCGATCGGGGCGGCCGCCGCGGGGGTGGCGGCGAGCCCACTCGCGACGAGCATGCCCACGGCAAGGCCGACGATCGGTCGGCGAAGCTTCGTGTTGAGCACGGTTCCTCCCAGGGGGAACGGGTTGGGGGCGGTACGCCCGCTTCGACGCACCCGTGCTCGCAAGTATTTAAATCTCTCTATCTTCTGGCAAGATGTGTGAACGATCGCTGCAAGCCGATCAACAGGGCCCTGAGCTGGGAGAATCGTCACGTCATACCGCGGGCCTATTACCCGTTTGGGATGAACCCGTATGAAACGCAACCGGCCGATGACCAGGCGGTCACCGGCCGGAGCGGCGGCTACATCGACACACGGCGACGGCTCACTTACCGCTCGACGACGACGATCGAGGCGTCGTCGGCGAGCCGGTAGCCGAGGCCGTACACCGTCGCGATCAGCTCGGGGTCGTCGAGCTTGGTCCGCAGCCGGCTCACATGGACGTCGACCGTGCGGTTGGTGGTGTGCCGGTGACCCCAGACATGGGTGAGCAACTGGGCACGGCTGAACACCTGGCGCGGGTGACGGGCCAGGAACAGGAGCAGGTCGTACTCCAGACGGCTGAGCTCCAGCAACCGGCCGCCCCGGAACGCGGTGCGCGCCCGCGGGTCGAGACGGATCTCGCCGGCCGCCTCCGCCGAGGGCGCGGCGGCCCCGCCGAGCTCGACCGCGGCGGTCGAGCCGGCCGCGTCGACCAGCTCACGCAGCGCGGCGAGCATCCGCTCCCGGCCGCTCGCGCCGCCCGCGATGCTGATCGTCACGGTGACGGGCTCCTGATCGTCGTCCACCTGCTGCTCCGGCGGCTCGAGCACCGGCCTGAGCAGGACCGGGCGCGGATATGTGGCGTGCGGGTGCGCGACAGCGAGAGCGGACATGGCGGACTCCTCCACAGGTGTGCCCCGCCCGATGGCGGGCAGGCGCAGAGCAAGGATACATTTCCTATCTGTTAGATAGGCATATCTCATCGTAGTGGCGGGCGTCATATCCACGCCAGTGACAATTCCCTATCAAACAACTAGGATATGGATCGCGTCGCCGGCAGCGTGCCGGCCTCCACAGTGGGGGCATCGGCGAGACGTGGAACGCACGCCTAGGAGACCTCATGACCGTCAGCTCGATCGTGGACGCCGGCCTCTTCCGGACCCTGCTCCGTCGGCACGCCGCGGCGGTGGTGGTGATCACCGCTCCCGGCGAGCCCCCGGCCGGGTTCACCGCGACGTCGTTCACCTCGGTGTCCCTCGATCCGCCGCTGGTGTCGTTCTGTCTCGCCCACACCGCGTCCGCCTGGCCCGCCGTCGCGGACGCCGAGGTCGTCGCCGTGCACGTGCTCACCGAGGAGCAGGAACACGTCGCGCGGACCTTCTCGACGCGCGGGATCGACCGATTCGCCGCACACGGCGACTGGGAGCCCGGCCCCGAGGGCGTCCCCCTGCTCGCCCGCGTGCTCGCCCGCCTGGTCTGCCGCGTCGTCGGCCGGGTCCAAGCCGGCGACCACACCATCGTGCTGGCCTCGCCCGAGACCGGCGTCGTCCACGACGACCATGCGGCCACGCCGCTGGTCTACCACGACGGCTCGTACACCCACCTGCGCCGGGCGGCCTGAGCCGCGAGCTACACGCGACCGTGGTCCGCCCGGGGCCTGCCGGTGCTGGAGAACGACCTGTTCGAGTCCACGGCGATCGCGCGGAAGCACGCCGCCGCCCTGGACTGGTGAGACGACGGTCGGCCGGCCGCTTCGGCTGGTGAGCCGCGCGGCCGGCCGCTGGTCAGCCTGCGGTCAGGGTGTAGGTCCTGGTCGCCGACTGGCTCCAGACGTCCGAGAACCGGACCGTGAAGGTGTAGGTGGCGCCCACCACACCGGTGAACAGGCCACTCAGCATGCCGTCCATCGACAGGCTGATCCCGGCCGGCAGCTCACCCGCGGCCACCACCCAGATCCCGTCCCGGCCGTCGGCCACCTCGAGCCGCTGCCCGAACTCCGAGTCGGCCATCAGATCGGGCAGCACCTCGGTGTCGATCACCGGAGGGGCCGCCACCACCGGGATCACCACCCGCCTGGTCACCACCTGCGGCACGTAGTCGGTGAACCGGACCGTCACCGTGAAACTGCCCGGCTCCCGCGGCGTACCGGAGATCACGCCGGAGGCCGAGAGCGACAGGCCCTCCGGGAGCGCGCCGGAGTCGAGCCGCCAGCCGCCCCGGCGGCCCGCCGCGAGCGCCAGCCGCGCCGAGTAGGGCTGCCCCACCTCGGCCGTCGGCGCCACGCCGGTGGCGATCACCGGGGCCTTGGGCGGCGGCGGAACGTAGAGCAGCCGGTTCGGCGAACCGGCCCGGCCGGTGACCTTGCCCGTGGTGGCGTTCGCGATCAGCTTCGCCTGCACCTGCGCCGGGGTGTACGACGGGTACGCGTCCAGGATCAGCGCGGCCGCGCCCGCCACGTGCGGTGCCGCCATCGACGTGCCGCTGTACTTCGCCGTCGCGGTGTCGCTCTCCGCCGTCGCCGACTTGATGTCCACCCCCGGCGCGAACAGGTCCACCCCGGCGCCGTAGTTCGAGAACGACGCGCGCCGGTCCCGGCTGTCGGTGGCGGCCACGGTGACCGCCCGGGACACGTGCGCCGGGCTGCTCAGCCGGACGTTCGCGTCCTCGTTGCCGGCCGCCACCACGTAGGTGATCCCGGCGGCGATCGAGTCCTCCACGGCCCGGTCCATGGCCCGGCTGTAACCGCCGCCCAGGCTCATGTTGGCCACCGCCGGGAGGTCCGCGTTCCGGGTCACCCAGTCGATGCCGTCGATGATCTCCGACACGTAGCCCTCGCCCGCACAGTCCAGCACCCGGACCGCGACCAGCTTCACCTTCTTGGCCACGCCGTACGAGGACCCGCCGATCGTCCCGGCCACATGGGTGCCGTGGCCGTTGCAGTCGTCGGCTCTCGCGTCGCGGCCGACGAAGTCGTGGCCGTACACCGCCCGGCCGCCGAACTGCCGGTGCCCGACCCGGATGCCGGTGTCGATCACGTAGGCGTGCACGGTGTCGCCGTCGGCCGACGGCAGGTAGGTCTTGGACGGCGACTTCCCGCGCTGGTCCACGCGGTCCAGCCCCCAGGCGGGGTTCCTCTGCGTGCCGGTGAGGCTGACCTTGCGGTCCGGTTCGACGTGCTGGACGGACGGGTCGGTGGCGAGGCGGCGGGCCTGGCGCGCGCTCATCTCGGCGACGAAGCCCGGGAAACCACGGAAGTCGCGGACCAGCCGGCCGCCTCCGAGGCCGTGCGCCGAGAATCCGGCGGCGCCCTTCGTCAGCGTGACGATGTAGCGGCTCTGCGGCTCGGCGGCGTGCGCCGGTACCGGGGCCGTGAGGGCGGAGGCGACCACGGCCGCGGCGATCCACTTACGCATGCCCCGAGTGATCGGTAGCCGGGCACCCCGGTTGAGGGTTAGCCCCGGTGGGCGAACAGGGCCAGACGCACCCGGTTCGGGCTGCCGGTCTTGGTCATCAGCGCGGTGATGTGGGTCTTCACCGTGGTCACCCCGATGAACATCCGCTCGGCGATCTCGGCGTTGCTCAGGCCTTCTCCGACCAGGCCGAGCACCTCCCGCTCGCGGGCGGTCAGGCCCTCGACCGGGCGTGGCGCCTCCGGGCGGGCGTCGACCGCCCGGCGGACCAGCCTGCGCAGCACGTCCTGGCTGAACGGGCTCTCGCCGGCCGCGGCCTGCCGGATGCCGGTGAGCAGTTCGTCCGGGGGCGCGTCCTTGAGCAGGAAGCCGCACGCGCCGGCCTGCAGCGCCGGGTACAGGTGGTCGTCGTCGCCGAACGTGGTCAGCACCAGCACCCGGGCGGACGGGCGGGCCGCGACGATCCGGCTGGTCGCGGTGATGCCGTCGACACCGGGCATCCGCAGGTCCATCACGATCACGTCGGGCAGCAGGCCGGTGGCCAGCTCGATCGCGGCGCGGCCGTCACCGGCCTCACCGACCACCTCGATGTCCTCCGCGGCGTCGCACAGCATCCGCAGACCGGCCCGGATCAGCTGCTGGTCGTCGACGAGCATGACACGGATCATGAAGCCTCCCCAGGTAACGACGTCGCCACCCGCCAGCCGTCGCCGGACGGGCCGGCGGTGAGCACTCCGCCGAGCACCTCGACCCGCTCCCGCATGCCGGTCAGGCCGTGCCCGCCGCCCGGTGGCGTGCCCTCCTGTCCGGCTCGGCTGCCGCCACCGTCGTCGGCGACCTCCCAGTCCACATCGGAACCGGCCACCGACACCCTCAGGCGGGCGGTGGCGGCCGGGCCGGCGTGCTTGGCGACGTTGGTCAGGGCCTCCTGGGTGAGCCGGAGCACGGCCAGCCCGCGGACCGCGTCCAGGGCGCCGACCGCCGGGTCGATCTCCGCCTCCACGATCACGCCGGCCCGGCGGGCGGTCTCCACGGCGCCGTCCAGGGCGGCCGGCAGCGCGGACGGCTCGATCGCGGTGAGGGCGGCGTCACCCCGTACCCCATTGGGGTCTCGCAGGACCGCGACCAACTGCCGCAGGTCCGCCAGAGCGGCCGTCCCGGTCCGGTGGACGTCGTCGAAGACGTCGGCGACCTTAGGGTCGAGGCCGGGCAGGACGTGCCGGGCCACACCGATCCGCAGCACGATCGAGGCGACGTGGTGCGCGACCACGTCGTGCAGCTCGCGGGCGATGGCGCCGCGCTCATCGGCGCGGGCCGCCCGGTGTTCGGACTCGCGGCGGCGCTGCTCCTCGACCGCCCGCTGCTCGGCCTGCTGGCCCAGTTCGCGGGTGGTCCGCACGACCGTCCCGATCAGGACCGGCAGGCCCAGGTTGATGGAGAGCCCGGCCAGTGCCTGCAGGATCTCGGCCCAGCTGCGCGGCGCGTCGGCGGCCAGGTAGACGACCACCACGAGACCGGCGCCGGCCCACAGGCAACGCGGGCGGGGAGCCCAGAGCGCCAGCTCGCCGAGCGCCCAGGCGGTGCCGACCTGGTTGATCGTGGTGTCCTCGACGGTCGCCAGCGCCACCGCGAACAGCACCGTCTGCACCACGAAGTTGACCGGTGGCCGCCGGTGCAGGGCCACCGCCGAGACGAACGCGAGCGCGGCCAGCACCAGTTGCAGCGGCGTCTGCGGCACGCCGTTGTGCCGGGCGACCAGCAGGTAGATGACGCCGCTGAGGTCCAGCAACACGAGCCGGGTCAGGGTCTCCCGCACATCGAGGAGACGTGCCACCCGGCTCATGGCGCTCAGCCTAGATCCTTGTGCCACCTCGGGCGCACCGCGAGGTAGGCGGCGAGCCCGAGCGGGCCGAGCAGGATGGTCAGGAGCAGGATGGGGGCCATCAGCAGGGCCGGCACTCCACGCTCCCGGCTCTCCAGGTAGGACCAGCGGCCGACGAACAGGTCGAACGCGAGCATGTGAGCCCAGCCGGCCGCCGCCCCGTCCGCGCTGCCGAGCAGCTCACGCACCCCGCCCAGGGTCGGGTTCGTGACCGCCGGCCACACCTCGCCGAAGGCCGGGATCACCAGGATCGCGTAGACCGCCACGATCGGCAGCACGATCAGCGGGCTGGACACGATCCGGGTGGTCCACGACCACTTCGGCAGCAGGATCATCAGCGCCCAGAACGGCGCCGCCAGCAGGAACGTCGACTCGAACAGAAACCCCGTCATGCCGTCCTCCTTACCGTGGCCAGGCTCGCGGCGACAGTCACGGCGACCAGGGCGGCGAACGCGGCGAGGGTCAGGGTGTCCGGCTTCAGCAGCGGCTGCGCCCGCAGCGCCTGCCAGGTCAGCAGCAGCACGAGCCCGGTGTACGCGCCTCCCGCGATCAGCATCATCCGGGCCCGCGCCCGCTCCACCCAGCCCGTCCAACGCCCGAGGGCGTAGGCCAGCAGCGGCAGCGCCTGCAGGGCGTGCAACCCGACGAAGTGGCTGATCCGCAGGTCGCCGCCGGTGGTGCTCCACCCGGTGATCGGCATGCCGGGCCCGCCGTCGGCCACTCCGACCGCGTGCGCCCCGATCGTGCCGCCGGGCGCCTGCTGCGAGGTCATCAGGAAGGCGAGGCCCATGCCGAGCAGCGAGATGCCCAGCCCGAGCCGGACCGCGTAGGCGGCCACCCGGTCCGGGATCCGCTGCCGCAGCACGGTCACACCGATCACCACCTGGGCGAAGAACAGCACCATGATCGAGGCGCCCATGGTGTTCCACAACATGCTGTCGAACGGCGTGGCCGTGTTGTAGTGGCTGGTCGTGCCGCGGAGCACCTGGATCACGATGACGGCCAGTTCGATGACCGTCACACCGACGATGATCACGCCGGCCCACTCGGCCGGGCGGCTGCGGCGCGGCAGGATCGCCAGCAACCAGGCGAGCGTCCAGGCGTAGACGGCGAACGAAACGCCGAACTTGAACGGCTTGAGCCAGATCGGCACGCCGGTCAGGATCCGGTCGTCGACGACGATCCCGATTCCGGAGATGAGGGCCAGCACCGCGCACGCCGCGGTGAGCCAGAGCAGCGGACGGTTCCAGCGGGCTGGGCCGCGCAGGGCGGAACGATGTCCCGCGGTGTGCGAATCGACGGTGGTCATGTGCTCAGCCTCCTGGCTGACGGCGCCCGGATCGCCCGACCGGCGGCCACACTCGCGGCCGGTCGGCGTAGTCCCTCTCCTACCTTGGTAGGAGGCGGCGATACTGGCGCGGTGGATCACTCCCCCGGCATGACCGAGTTTCCCGCCGACGAATCCGGACGGCGCAGCAGCACCGCGTTCGGCCGGGCGATCGTCGCCGACGCCCTGCGCCATGTGGACCCGGCGGCCGCCGCGGCCGCCGAGCGCGAGGCCGACTGGCGGCGCGGCTACCTGCGCCACTTCCGTGCCGTGGTGGAGGCCGGTCTGGCCGCCGACGGTACGGCCGGTTACGAGATCGCCGAGGAGGGCCTGGCCTCGGTGCAGGCCCGCATCCGGTTCCGGCGGGACGACGGCGAGTTCACCCTGGCCCAGGCGCTGATGGCGGCACCGGAACGCCCGATGGAGACCGCCGAGGTGATCGGCTCGGGCCGTCCCGAGCGGGAGGTGGTCCTGCCGTACCGGGGTGAGCTGCTGCGCGGCGACGCCCTGCTACGACAGTTGGACACCTGGGTGGCGGCCGGAGTGATCGAGCAGTCGTGCGCCGAGTCGGTCCGGGAGGTGGCCGGCTCCCCGGACTGGCTCGATCTGCGCGACCAGACGCTGGTGGCGCTCGGCGCGGGCACCGAGATGGGCCCGGTCGGCTCGTGGCTCGGCTGGGGCGGCACGGTCCTCGCCGTCGACCTGCCCCGCCCTCACCTGTGGGAGCGCGTCGAAAAGATCGCCACCGGCGGCGCCGGGCGACTGCTCGCCCCGGCCGTGGGCGACACCCCGGGCGCGGACCTGCTCAGCGACCTGGGCGCGGTGGCGCAGTGGCTGCTCGGCTTCGACGGCCGGCTGATCGTCGGCAACTACGTCTACTCGCCCGGCGCCGCGTACCCTCTGCTCGCCGCGTCCGTCGACGCGCTCGGCACGCACCTGCGGCACCACCGGCCGGACACCGCGCTCGCCTTCCTGGCCACACCCACCGACGTCTACGCGGTCCCGGAGGCGGCCGTCACGCACAGCCGGGAGCGGTACGCCACCCGGTCGCGCCGGGCGAAGCTGACCGCCGCGGTCTCCGGGGGCCGGCTGCTGCGCCCGAACTACCCGTGCGAGGAGGTGCCCGGGCTCAATGACAGCCTGGTCCCCCAGCAGGGCCCGAACTACGCCCTGGCCAAGCGCATCCACCGGTGGCGGGCCACGCTGACCCGCCGCGACGGGGTGGTCAGCTTCGCGGTGGCGCCGCCGACGCGTACCCGGTCGGTGGTCAGCAACCGCCTGCTGGCCGCCGCCTACGCCGGGGCGCACCTCTTCGACGTCGAGATCTTCGAGCCGGCCACCGCGAGCCGGCTGATGGCACTGCTGCTGGTGCACCAGATCCGCAAGCCGCGCGGCGCCGCGCCGGCCGCGTGGCAGGACGAGGCCGTCGCGGCCGCGCCCGGCGGTCTGTGGCACGGCGCGTACCACCCGCGCACCGCGCTCCCCCTGGCCGCGGTCCGCGGCCTGCTGGCCCGATGACGACCGCGGGACTGGTCCTGGCGGCGGGCGCGGGACGGCGGTACGGCATGCCGAAGGCCCTGGTCCGCCGGGGCGACCGGCTGCTCGTCCAGCTCGCGGCCGGTGTCCTCGCCGAGGCCGGCTGCGAGCGGATCGTCACCGTGCTCGGAGCCGCCGCCGACGAGGTCCGGGCCGCCGCCCCGGAGCTGCCGGAGACGGTGTTCAACCCGGACTGGGCGACCGGCATGGCCTCGTCGCTGCGCACCGGCCTGACCGCCCTGGAGGGGGGCGACGCGACCGCGGCAGTGGTCCTGCTGGTCGACATGCCCGGGGTCACCGCCGAGGCGGTCCGCCGGATCATCGCCCACGCGGCGCCCGGCGCCCTGGTCATGGGTGGTTACGGCGATCGGCGCGGGCACCCGGTGCTGCTCGGCCGTGACCACTGGGCGGGCGTCGCGGCGACCGCGACCGGTGACCGGGGGGCCCGCGACTATCTGCGCGCCAACCCGGTTCGGGTGGTCGCGGTGGGCGACGTCGCCGACGACACCGATATGGACTTTCCGTAGCCGTACGGTAACCAAAAATTATGTTTACTGCGCGGGCAACCTTTGCGGCTCACACGCACACTTAATCAGTGGATAGCATTTCTGTGGCCATTTACCGATGCCTTTCCAGCAGGGAAGACTCGCCGGTTAAATTATTAATTAAGCGAGTTGACATAGGTAGCCGAACGGAGCCAGCATTTGGTCGCGCTCCCATTCGGGACGCGCATTCCCCCAGGAAAGGCCTCGCGTGTTCAACAATCTGCGGAAGCGATGGCGTGCCGGTGTAGTGGCGGTCGCCGCGCTCGGCCTCGGACTCGGCGCGGTGGTTTACACCCAGGGCGCTTCGGCCGCCACGTGGCCGTCCGCCACCGGCACCGTCAAGGTCCCCGCGAGCAAGCCGGTCTCCGGCACGCTCGACGGCGGCCTCCAGCGGTACGTCGGCAGCGGCGCGCTCGGCGGCGACTCCCAGGACGAGGGCCAGGACCCGCTGTTCGTGCTGGCCGACGGCGCGACCCTGAAGAACGTCATCATCGGCTCCCCGGCCGCCGACGGCATTCACTGCAAGGGCTCCTGCACCATTCAGAACGTCTGGTGGGAGAACGTCGGCGAGGACGCCGCCACGTTCAAGGGCGGTGCCAACGCGAAATACACGGTCACCGGTGGCGGCGCCAAGGGCGCCGACGACAAGGTGTTGCAGCACAACGGCGGCGGCACCCTCACCGGCAGCAACTTCGCGGTGAGCGACTTCGGCAAGCTGTACCGCTCCTGCGGCAACTGCTCGACCCAGCACAAGCGCTCGGTCGTGCTGAAGAACATCTCCGTCACCGCGCCCGGCTCCAGCCTGGTCGGCATCAACTCCAACTTCGGTGACACCGCGACCTTCTCCGGCATCACCGTCAACGGTGACAGCAAGAAGAAGATCGCCATCTGCGTCACCTTCAAGGGCAACAAGACCGGCGCCGAGCCCACCAAGGTCGCCACCCTGAAGGGCAGCACCGGCGGCGACGGCACCAACTGCAAGTTCACCCCCTCCAATATCACCTATAAGTGACCCGCGCAGCCATCACCCGCAAATGATCCCCGCGGTCATCACCAGGAAATGATCCCCGCTGTGCGTCCCGGCCGGTTTCCCCGAACTGGTCCGAGACCCACCGGCGATCACCCGGCTTGCCCGCCCGGCGCCGAAGCGCTTCCCCGGCGCTTTCCCCCGGCGCCGCGCCGCAAGCCAACCGGTAGAGCGGCCGGGCCTGTTGCCAGACGGGCCCGGCCGCTCGCCGTCCACTCAGATCAAACCCCTCATCCGATACGGCCACCCAAGGTCCCGTGGCAATCCGGCGCGGGTGGCGGCCGCACCGGGCCGCTGCCGCCCTGCGGGCTGCTGCCCACATACCGCCACCCCGCCCCACAGCCGTAGCCCACACACGGAATGGCCGCACCGAAACACACCCCCGCTACGGCCGCGGCAAGGGCTTCGCCGGCGCCTTCAACGGCCATCTCGAAAAGTGGTACCGGCAGCAGGGCATCGTCCGGATCGAGGTCCACGCCAACATCGACGTCGGCGGCTACACCTGGGCCACCCAGGGCTTCCAGTTCGAAGACCAGGAATCCGCCGTAGAGATCCTCGACCGGCTTCGGTTCGTGGTGAGCGTGTTCACCGACCGGATCCAGAGCATGCGCGACGCAGCACAGACCGCGGCCGCCGACCGGGCCCGCACGCTGCGCGACCAGGCCCGGAAACTCGAAGCTCAGATCGCCGAGGCCGAGGATATTCTGGACCGAGCCGACCAATCACGGTTCGGCGACGACGATTATCCGACCTCGTGGGAGATCAGCCAGTGCGGCCGCTCCCACGACATCGGTGTCAGTGATCGGCCGTGGATCGGCAAGGCCTCGATGCTCGGTAGCGACTGGTATGGGGTGAAGTGGCTGTGACCGGTCCGGAGCGGCACCTCTACCTTCCCGACCTGGACCGGCAACCCCCGCAGCGGCCTTCCGCCGATAGGGTCCGCCGGCTGCGCGAGCTGGCCGAGTGGCACGATGAATGGGTCGCGACGTGGGCTGACCGCGCTGGCTTCCAGCCCGCGGGGCGCCCGGCTGACAGCGACTACAACCTGCACCACGTCGACCTGGACGCTCCGCCGGAAGCGCAGGAGGAGTTCTACCGCCGCGCACGCGAAATCATGGGTGGCTAAGTCGTCCTGCCGATCACTGAAGCCACATCAGGGCGGCGATGAGTGGCATGGTTGATAGGTAGAGGGCGACACCCTTTACCTAGCGGGTGGTTTAACTCACTGGTTCAGTAGTAAGTGACGGTCGCATAGTTACCATTAGTGTTTATCGCGAACATGTGGCGACAAGTCCCCCCTACGCGAATTTCATACAAAAGACCATTTTGGGGCCAATTGCTTCCACTTTTTCCTGGCGAGAGCGGGCTGAAATTTACTGACTTACTGGCACCGTCAGCGTTGCGCCAATAGACACTGATCGTCGTTGAGGAGTTGTTTGTTACGAAGAGACTGACTTTTGAAGCGCCGGGTTTGACAACAGAAACCGCGTTGGCGGCGCATGGCAGGAGAGTGACCCCGGAATAATCGACGGGTCCAGGCTGAGCGATGACGTGCGGCGCGGCCTGGGTAGGCGCACCCGGGATCAGTGAGACCGCCAGCCCAACGACAACTGCCATCTCCTTGAAGTTAAGTTTCATAACTTTCTCCAATTTGACCTAGCCGGAATGAGAATTTCGAGTCCCAGGCTACTTGCAGCCGTCGGCACACAATGGCGGTTCACCGATCAAAATTGTTCAGACTATTTAGTAGGACATGGCATAGCCAGCCAACTCACTGCTTGCAGAGGCTGCTTTTCGCCGCTTTGACTATCGCTTTCACAGTCACATCGTTGACCTCGAAGCGTGCCGCGGCGTTCTTCGCGACCTGCGCATCCGTCTTGTCCTGCTCGATGTCCAGGCAGATGTTCTTGCCGTAGTCGAGTGCATCGGCATCCGCGGCAAGTTTCTTGTCGACCTTGGCCAGCGCCTTCAGGTACGCCTTCTCTGCGTCTTCAGAGAACCGCAGACCAGGCTCGATGAACGCCGACGTCGGCGCCGCTGTGGGTGTCGATGCCGCCTTCGCCGGCGCTGTTGGCTCGTTACTGGTACACCCCGCCGGCGCACCCAGCGCCACCACCGCAGCAACCACCCAGATCTGACCCGCTCGCATCGCCGCTCCGTCCCATGTGGAGTAGCCCAGCGAGCACGGTACGGCGTCCCGGCAAGGCCGGGGCAGACATCCCGTCCGCGGCCAAGGGCCGCACGACACATCAGGAGTACCCCGCATGTGCCGCACTGCGCGCCGTACCGCCTTGTCCGGTGTCACCCTCCCGCGCGTCCCGCGCGGGGGCTGGTACCGGGAAGACCCGACCGACAACGGTGTGGGCCGCGGCCCGGGGCACGACAACGGCGGAGGCGACACCGGCAAGGTCGGCGACAACGACTCCACCGACAACAAGACTCCGAAGATCGAGGGTGACTTCGACGCCGACCGCGCGCAGCGCGCCCTCGCGGCCGCCCGTGGGGGTGAGAACAAGGCGAAGGCTGCCAAGAAGGCGGCTGACGACCGCCTCGCCGCGGTCCTCAAGGCTGCCGGGCTCACCCCGGACGGCAAGGAAGACCCGGCGGAACAGCTCAAGGCGGCCGCCGCCGAGCGCGACAAGGCCGCCGAGAAGCTCCGCGACAAGAGCCTGCGTCTGGCCGTGCGGGAGAACGCCGACAAGGCCGGCGTCGACCCCGCTGCGGTCATCGACTCGACGAGCTTTCGCCAGGCGGTCGCCGAGCTCGACGTGGATGCGGCCGACTACGACGACCAGGTCGTCGCCGCGATGAAGAAGGCGCTCAAGACCAACCCGCGGCTCGCTGCCGACTCCTCGCCGCCCAAGGGTGCGGGGAAGCAGGGAGCCGACCACAGCGGGCAGGGCGGTCAGAAGGCCAAGCCGAAGAACCTCACCGAAGCCATCGCCGCCCGACTCGGCGGCTGACACCCGAAGTAGGCACCCATGCCCGTGACCCTGGCCCAGGCCAAACTCAACGCCACCGACGACATCGACGTCCAGGTCATCGACGAGTTCCAGAAGAGCTCGTACCTGCTGGACAAGCTGACCTTCGACGACGTAGTCAACCAGGTCGGCAACGGCGCGACCCTGACCTACGGCTACACCCGGCTCAGCACGCAGGCCACCGCCGCGAACCGCGCGATCAACAGCGAGTACGTGCCGTCCGAGGTTGCCAAGGTCCGCGCGAGCGTGGAACTCAAGCCCCTCGGCGGTAGCTTCCAGATCGACCGCGCCCTCAACGGTGTGGCCGCAGCGGCGGAGACCGCGCTACAGATGTCGCAGAAGATCAAGGCCGCCCGCGCCTTCTTCGCCGACCAGGTCATCAACGCCGACAGCGCGGTCGAGGCGAACGGCTTCGACGGCCTGTCGAAGATGCTGACCGGCACGACGACCGAGTACCTGCCGCTGACCAACGGCATCGCGACCGGCTACATCGACCTCACGACGATCGACACCAAGCAGAAGGCGCTGCAGTTCATGCTGCACGTCAACGCCTGGCTCGGAAAGCTCGACGGCACGCCGGATGCCCTGTTCATGAACTCGCTGGCCAAGGCGTACTTCCTGTTCGTCGCGGCATGGGCCGACATGATCGACAAGAGCACCGACGCCCTGGGCCGCCCGATCGAGCGGTACCGCGGCATCGAACTGGTAGACCTCGGCACCAAGGCCGGCAGCAACATCGACGTCATCGGCACCGTCAGCCGCGACGCCGATGGCGCCGGAGGCGGCGCGGCCGTCACCGGCCTGTCCGACATCTACGCCGCCCGGTTCGGCCTCGACGGATTCCACGGCGTCTCCATGGCCGCCCGTCCACTGGTTCAGCAGTGGACGGGCGGACTTCACCACTTCCGGTGCCGTCAAGACGGGAGAGGTCGAGCTGGGCCCGGTGGCGGCCGTGCTCAAGCGGAGCAAGGCGGCCGGCGTCATGCGGAACCTGAAGGTAGCTGCCTGATGGCCGTCATCAAGGCTCCGAACCGGGACTACAACGGGCAGATCGGTGACGTCGTTTTCGAGGCTGGTGTCGTCGAGACCGACAACACGGCGGTCATCGCGTACTGCCGGGGCGCCGGGTACGAGGTCGACGGCGTCACCGAGAACCCGGCCGCCTTACCGCGCTTCACCGGCGACTCCAGCCGCACCCACCAGCCGCTCGGGACCCCGCTGCGTGATGCCGCGGTCAACCCGGCGCCGGTGGACTTCCTGCCGCCGTGAACGCCGGCCAGGCAGACCCCCGCGGGCCCGACGTGGTCTCGCCGGAGGTCCACGCCGCGCCCGGACCGACCCTGCTGGTGCCGGGACCGGTCCTCGACGACCCGGCCGGCCAGCAGGCGCGCGAGTCTGCGGCTGCCGAGCAGGCGCTGATCGAGCAGCGCCCGATCGGTGAGGTCGTCCAGGCGCTGGCCGAGGACCGGGTGGAGCAACCCGCCGGTAACGCCTCGCAGGAGGCCTGGGCGGACTGGGTGATCGCCACTCATCCCGCGTTGGACCCGGAATTCCTGCGGGCGATGAAGCGGGACGACCTGCGCGAGCAGTACGGCAGCTGATCAGTGTGGCCACCGGTATCACCGGCGGGGACCCGAACAAGTTCGACCGGACGGGCGGCAGCATGACCGGCCCGCTCGTCTTGGCCGACGGTAGTCCAGCCGCCAGCGAGCAATACGTGGACCAGCACGGCGGCGGGGGCGGGGCGGCACGTCCCTGCGGATCGTGGATTCCGGGCCGATCACCACGGGCTCCATCGCCTGCCCATCCAATGCGTTCGTTGCGATCGGTCCGGCACTCGCCGTGCCAACCGCCGCTGGCAACGTCCTGGAACTGACCGTGGAGGCACTCGCCGCACCGGCTGGCGGCGCCATCCTGATCATCGATGCCGCCACGCGCGTGGCCGGGGTCAACGCCACCTGGTGGTCCTCCGGTGGCGCGACGCCGCTCTTTCCCGGCACCCGCCCGCCCTGGTACCTCGACTCCGGCCGATACATCGGATCGGAGTCACCTGTCCGCTACCGGGTCCAGCCCGGTGATGTCGTCACAGGTCAGGTAGCCGTGCACCCCACAGCCACCACACCCCCGCCACCAGCCGTCGCTCACGCAGGCAATAGCGGTGGCGAGCACACCTCGGCTACGGCCACGCCCCGTAGCCACCGCATGCCCGACCGCCTGCCGTCGCTCACACAGGGAATGGCGGTCGCGGAGCGCACGCCGGCTACGGCTGGGGTTGGGGTGGGCGGCGCTGGCGGGTTCACAGGGTCTGGGCTCGGGAGCGGAGGCGGCGGAGCATGCGGGCGTCGGCGAAGCCGACGGCCCGGGCCGCCGACTCGGCCGTCGAACCGTGGCCGAGCAGATATGCGGCGCGTTCCACCCGGAGCAACTGCTGGTAACGCAGCGGCGTTCGCCCGGTCGCGGCGGTGAACAGGCGGGTCAGGGTACGTTCGCTGACGCCCGCGGCGGCGGCCAGGTCGGCCAGGAGCAGGGGGGCGGCGAAGTCGGCGTCGATCCGGTCCTGGACACGGTGCACCACCTCGCTGAGGTGGGCGCGGTGCCGGAGCATCGCGCTGTGCTGGTGCTCGTCGCCGTTGCGGCGGGCGTAGACGACCATCTCGCGGGCCACCCGGGCTGCCGTCGCCGGGCCGTGCCGCTGGGCGACCAGGTGCAGGGCGAGATCGATGCCGCTGGCGATGCCGGCCGAGGTGACCACCCGGTCGTCGCAGACGTAGAGCACGTCGCGGACGACGGTGGCGTGCGTGAACTGCCGGGCCAGCCGGTCCTGGAGGTCGTGGTGGGTGGTGCAGCGCCGGCCGTCGAGCAGGCCGGCCCGGCCCAGCGCGTCCGCGCCGGCGCAGACACTGGCGACGGTGCCGCCGGCGGCGTGGTGTGCGGCCAGCCGGTCGAGCGTCTCCTGGTGGAAGTATCCGTAGCCGTCGCGCCAGCCGGGCACCAGCACCAGGTCCGTGGCGGAGAGTGCCGGCCAGGACAGTTCGGCGCAGAGCGGCACGCCCTGCCAGGTCGGCACCGGCGACGCCTCGGCGACGTACGTCAGCTCGTAGCCCGGCGCGGTGGAGAACACCTGCGCCGGGCCGGCGAGGTCGAGCAGGTGCACCTGCGGCGTCAGGACGAACAGCACCCGGCTCACGATCCGGTCAACCTCCGATGATCTTCACGAGCGGCCCGGCCACCCTCCCACTACCGCGGCGAGCGGGGTCGGTCGTCCGCCGGCTGGCGGCGCGAACGGGCCGGTCAGGCTTCGACGATCTCGGCGACGGTCTTGACGGTGGCGAAGCGGCCGGCCAGCGCGTAGACGGTACGGGCCACCACGTCCTCGGCGGACAGCGTACGGGGGTCGGCCAGCAACTCCTCGACGGTCTGGTCCGCGGGGGCGTCCGGGTGCGGGATCGGGTGGGTGGCGGTGGCGTCGACCGCGAACGTCACGTCGTATCCCAGGTCGGAGGCGACCCGGGCGGTGGTCTCGACGCACTGTTCGGTGCGGAGGCCGCTGACCGTGATCGACCGGACCCCGGCGACGGTGAGCAGGTGCTGCAGGTTGGTGCTGGTGAACGCGTTGTGCACGGTCTTGACCAGGAGCGGTTCGCCGTCGGCGGGCTTGAGCTCGTCGAACACCCGCACGTAGCCGTTCTCCGGGTCGAAGACGCCGCCGGTGCCCGGCTCCGAGTGCACCACCCAGATCACCTGGTCACCGGCGGCGCGGGCGGCGTCGACGAGCCGGGCGACGTTCGTCACGAGGTCGGGGTTGCTGTTGGTGGCCCAGAGCGGGCGGGCGCGGAACGATTCCTGGACGTCGATCACGAGGAGCGCGTGGGTCATGTCCTCATCCAACGCTCCCGGTGAGGCGCGCGGTAGGCACCATCGCGCCTCACCCCGGAACGATCCGGTCACCGGTTACGGCGCCGCTCCCGTTCCGCGGACCGTTCGCGGGCCCGGATCAGCAGCCGCTCCACCTCGGCGGCCGTGTCCGGCCCGGGGTTCACCACGCTCACCCAGCCCTGCACTCCGTATGTCGGGTGCGGCATCAACCGGTCCTCGGCGGCGAAGTCGGCCTTCTCGCTGTGCTCGGCGAACTCCTCGGGACCGTAGCCGAACAGGTCGCGGAACCCGTCCCGCCCGACCTCGATGTTGAGCCGGTGCCGGCCGGGCGAGTTGAGGAGGGACCGCTCGTCGAAGCCGGGCACATCGTGCAGGACGATCGTGGCGAACGGCCGCATCCGGTCCTCGCCGGCGAAGAAGAACCGGTCGCCCCAGGTGTGGGACGGCATGTCGGAGCCCGGATCGATCCGCGTCTCGGTCACGCCGGGCATTCCGCTGATCCGGGCCGCCCAGGCCGCGCCCGGCCCGGACCCGATGTGCAGGACCGCGTCGCACGTCTCGATGGTCGCCGCGTCCATCGGGAAGTGGCCGAGCAGGTCCGCCTCCCGGACCCGCAGGTCACCGTCGCGCGGCGGGGCGAGGATCGCGGTCTCGGCGCCGAGCCTCTCCTCGAACGTGCCGGGCTCGGGCTCGCCCAGGCCGACCGGACGGCTCGCGCCCAGGCTGCCGGCCACGAAGACGTACCGGTCACCGAGCACCGCGGACACGATCGAGCCTGCGCCGTGCCACTCGGCGGTCAGGTCGTCGCCCTTCCAGTGGGACGCCCACCGGCTCGGCCGGCGGCACAGGTGGGAGTTGTGGGCGGACACCAGGACCGGGCCGCGGTCCCGCTCGTGCTCCAGGATGTCGAGCAGGTTCTGGGCCATCAGCGCGTCGCGGGCCTGGAGCAGGTTGCCGATCCGCTCCGACTGGGTGCCGGGGTCGGCCATCACCGCATGATAGGAGAGCAGGCCGATGGCCGTCGTGGCGAGCACCCGGGCCCGATGCCAGGACGCCGTGGAGGTGTCCTGGATCAAACGGGGCGCGTGGCCGTACAAAAGGGTCCTGAAATCCTCGGCGAGGCCGCGAAGCGCGGCAGCCTCCGGTGACCGGCCGGGGGATCGCGTCGCGTCGTACATGATCGCCGGATCGTTCCAGCGGGCGTCGTCGCCGGTGAGTCGGTCCAGATCGGGCGCGGCGACGCCCAGGTATTCGCGCAGTTCGCGCAGGTAGGGGCCGGGGCTCGGGGCGCCGGCGATCTCGGTGGGCGCGTCGAAGCCGTGGAAGGCGACGCGTTCGGCCGGGGGCCGGGTGGCGTTGTGGGCGCGCAGCCAGTCGACCAGTTCGCGGGTGGCCGGATGTTCGCCCCAGCCGTGGCTGACGCCGGTGGCGAGATCGAGGTCGTCGCGGCGGCCCTGGACGTAGTCGTCGACGGCGAGGCCGCCGACCCGGTCCGACTCGATCACGATGGAGCGGAAGCCGTGCCCGGCGAGGGTTTCCAGGATGCGGTTGCGCAGGCGGGGGAACGCGGGCTCGCCGTGGTAGGGCTCGCCCACCGCGAGCAGGTGTGGCCGCCGCGCGGAGATCAGGGACTGGAGCTCGGTGTCAAAAGCCATGACCTCAACCGTATCGTTGAACCAGCGGTTGAAGGTTTTCCTCGGTCTTCCTGGAGGCATTGCTCTGAAGTCTCAAAACGTGGTGTACCGGCCGGTGGACCTGGCGCGGAAGCACGGGCTCTCCGCCCAGGCCGTGCGCAACTACGAGGAGGCCGGGGTGATCCCGCCCGCGGCGCGCACCGCCAGCGGCTACCGGGTCTACACCGACCAGCACGCGACGGCGCTCGGCGCCTACGTGGCGCTTCTTCCGGGGTACGGCTACGCCACCGCCGCCGTGATCATGCGGTCGGTCATCGGCGGCGCCCTGGAGCCGGCGCTCGCCGCGATCGACGCCGCGCACGTGCAGCTTCAACGCGACCGGGAGACCGTGGAGAGCGTCGCCTCGGCCGCCTCGATCCTGGCCGGGGCCGCGCCGGACGGCTTGCCGGAGCAGCCGGTCTCCGTCGGGGTGGTCGCGCACCGGCTCGGCGTCACCCCTGCCACGCTGCGCAAATGGGAGAGGGCCGGCATTCTGGCGCCGTCCCGGTCACGCAACGCACGGGTCTACACCGCCGAGGACGTGCGGGACGCCGAGTTGGCCCATCTGCTGCGCCGGGGCGGGTATCTTCTCGGCCACATCGCGACCGTCCTCGATCAGGTCCGCGCCGCCGGTGGCCCCGGACCGCTCGCCGCCTCGCTGGAGGACTGGCGGGCCCGGCTCACCGCCCGCGGCCGGGCCATGCTGAGCGGGTCCGCACGGCTCGCGGACTATCTGGAGAGGCGGGAGCAGACGTACGCCGCCCCGCCCGAGGGGGTGACGGGCGGGGCGGCGGTCCTCGGCGATCAAGGGAACTCGCGGTAACTACCGGTGTAGTAGTCGCCGACCCTGTCCCTGTACTCCGCCGTCTCGAAGGTCTCCTTGTCGTACTCCGGAGAGTTCTTGATCTGCTCCTTCGTACGGTCGACGTAGACCTTCCGCTCGCTGTGGTCGAACGTCTGCACCGTGCCGGCCGGAAGCAGAACCTTCCGTCCGAAGATCCACGGGCCGGTGTCGACCACCAGGAACGAGCTGCCGACGTCGTAGCTGGCCTTGTCGATCGAGCCGATGTGGCCATCGGTGGCCTCGACCTTGTAGCCGACCAGATCCACGCCGGTCTGCCCGTACTCTTCGGCGGCTTCGGCGGTCACCGGGTCGTTGCCCAGTGCCGTCGGCTCCCGCCAGGTCCACGGAGTGAACGGCGTCGGTTGCATAACGGCCTCCTCGAATCGATGAATGTGCCGTCGTAGAACCTCGTACCCGCTCCCCCGATCCCTACACACGCATTCTCAGCGGACGATGTCGCCCCCGTCGAGAGCGGCCAGCTCAGCCCGGTTCGGCAGGCCCTCACAATCACCCGGAACGGTGACCGCGAACGCGCCCGCGGCGATCGCCGTCCGCAGTCGGCGCCCGGCGTCCGCCCCGGCCAGCCGCTCGGCCAGATAGCCGGCCACGAACGCGTCCCCGGCTCCGACCGTGTCGACGGCCGTCACCTTCAGAGCCGGGACCTCGAACCGCTCGCCGCCGATCAGAGCGACACAGCCCCGTGCCCCGTCCTTGACCACGACCTCGGTGGGGCCGAGCTTGGCCAGCCCGCCCACCGGGTCGTCGGCGTCGGTGAAGAGGGCCGCCTCCTCCGGGCCGGCGAACACCACGTCCGCCCGGCTGACCAGGTCACGCAGCACCGGAGCGGCGTCGGAACGGGACCACAGCTTGCCGCGGTAGTTCACGTCCACCGACACCGGCACCCCGGCCGCGCGGGCCTGTTCGACGACGTGGAAGACGGTCGCGCGGCAGCTGTCGCTCAGGGCCGGGGTGATGCCGGTGACGTGCACGATCCCGGCCGACTCGACCTCGGCGCGCGGCACGTCGGCGGGGACCAGACGGGACCCGGCGCTGCCGGCCCGGTGATAGTCGGCCTGGATGAACTGGCTGGACCGCTGGTAGCGGATCATCAAGCCGGTGTGCGCGTCGTCGGGGACGGCGAGGACCCGTACGCCCGAGGCCCGCAACCGCGCCGCGATGATCGCGCCCGTCGCGTCCGGCCCGAGACGTCCCAGCCAGGTCGCGGAACCGCCGAGGCGGGCGACGCCGATGGCCACGTTGCTCTCCGCGCCGGCGACGCCCAGGGTGAAGCCGCGGGCGTTGTCGAGCGGGCCGATCCCGTCCGCGACGAAGATGCCCATCGACTCGCCGAAGGTGAGGAGCCCGCCGCTCATGATCGGGCGAAGGCGACGGCGTCGACCGCGCGGCGGGCCCGCGCGGCCAGGGCGGTGAGGCTGCCACCGGTAGCGGCGTCGCCGACCAGCGGGCCGCCCAGTCCGACCGCCACCGCCCCGGCGGTCAGCCACTTCGCGATGTCCTCCAGCCCGATGCCGCCGGTCGGCATGATCTTCACGTCCGGCAGCGGGCCACGCAGATCCTTCAGATAGCCGGGGCCGAGCCCGCCGGCCGGGAACAGTTTGATCAGCGGGTGTCCGGCCCGGTGCGCGGCGAAGACCTCGGTGGGGCTGAACGCCCCCGGGTAGAACGGCACCGGCTGCGGGCCGAGACCGCTGACCGGCGAGACGAGGAACGTCGCGCCGGCCTCGACGGCGGCCTTCGCGTCGTCGTCGGTCAGCACGGTGCCGGCGCCGATCACGACGCCGTCGGACAGCTGCCGGCGCAAGCCGGAGATCGCTTCCAGGGCGCCGCGCGAGGTCAGGGTGACCTCCAGGGCGGTGACGCCGGCGGCGACCAGGACGTCGGCCACCGCGGCGAATCCGTCGGCGGTCGGGGCACGGAGTACGGCGACGATCCCGCCGGCGGCGATGGTGGCGGAGACGGGATCGAGGGGAGCGCGTTGATCGGTCACACCTCGATCCTGCCCGATGCAAACGTTTGCAGAAAGACCTCAGGCGCCGCTCAACGTGACTCCTGGCCCGGTTCGCTCAGTTCCGCGGCGCGACGCGGGCGGGCCCGCCCGTTCAGGGACGCCTTCGGTGGCGTGCCGACGATGCCGAGTTCGTCGCGGACCGCCGCCTCCAGTTGCTGCATCACCAGCGGCACCTGGGCGAGCAGCTCCAGGAAATGCGTCTGCGGCCGCACACCGACCACCCCGGCCGGATTCATCTCCCCGTGCAGGCGCTCCAGCTGCAGATGCACGGCCAGAGCCGCGCTGCGGACCGGCCCGGAGGCGAGCAACCGCACCGGCATCAGCGCCGGCCCGACCTGGTCCAGATAGACGATCGGGGGCGGTGGCTTCTCCCCCGCGTCGAAACTCGCCCGCAGCCGGTGAGTGGCGTGCTCGAAAGCGGCCAGCAGCCGGCAATAGGCTTCCTTGCGTTCCTCATACCACTGCCTGTCCCGGCGAGCCCGGTCAAGCAGGTCGTTGTTGCGTGCGGAGACCAGGTACGCCACCACGGCACCGACCAGCGCGAACACGACCGCCACCACGGGCAGTCCCCACCACGGGATCTGAGACACCCGCATACCGTATCGACCCGCGCGGCGTAGCGGTCTGTCAACCACACCCCTGAGCGAGCGTCGCGTCGATGGCCGGGCCGCCTCCACGGTCGCTCCGGCCGACCACTTCGGCCGGGCTCTCCTCGCCGGACACCGGGTGGTGCGCTTGACCTCAACCTTCGTTGAACTTGCAGACTTCCTCGCTATGAGAGCAGCCGTGTTCGACAGCTACGGTCCACCCGAGGTCCTGCGCATCGCCGATCTGCCCGATCCGTCGCCCGGCGAGGGCGAGGTGCTGGTGCGGGTACGCGCGGCCGGTGTCCAGCCGTTCGACGTCGCGGTACGCCGCGGCATGATGCCGTGGGTGCAGGCGGCGTTCCCGCAGCAGCTCGGCCAGGAGTACGCCGGCGTGATCGAGCGGGTCGGCCCGGGCGTCGGCAACCTGCGGGTGGGCGACGCCGTGCTGGGTTCGACCATGCTCAACGCCGCCGCCGAGTTGCTGACCGTGCCGGCGGCGAACGTGGTCGCCAAGCCGGACAGCCTGGACTTCGCCGCCGCGGCGGGCCTGGTCGCGGCGTCACAGACGGCCACCGGCGCCCTGCTCGAACTCGACGTCACCGGCGACGACGTGCTGCTGGTGCACGCGGGTGCCGGCAGCGTCGGCACGGTCGCCGTTCAGGTCGCCCGCCGCGCCGGGACGACCGTGATCGGCACGGCCAGTCCCGGCAATCACGACCGGCTGCGGGCGATGGGCGCGATCGCTGTCCCGTACGGCGCTGATCTGGTCGAAGCCGTGCTGGCCACCGGCCTGAAGCCGACGGTGGCGCTGGACGCCGCCGGCGGCGAGGCGATCGCCCAGTCGCTCGCGCTGGGTGTCGCGCCGGACCGGGTCGGCACGATCGTCGATGACGAGGCCGCCGCGAAGCTGGGCACCCGGGTGGTCCGTGCGGGCCGTTCCCCGGCCCGGCTGGCCGAGGTGGTCGCCCTGGCCGCCGCGGGTGAGCTGGTGCTGCCGGTGCTGACGTTCCCGCTGGAGGCGGTGGCCGAGGCGCACGCGGCGGTGGAGTCGCGGCACGCCCGCGGCAAGGTGGTCCTGACGGTCAGCGAGTGATCCACACCTGGAGCCCGTCGAGCAGCCGGGCCAGGCCGAACTCGAACAGGACGTCCATGTCGAACTCGAAGCCTTCGTCCAGGTGAATCAGCTGCTCGTAGTGCGGCGCCGGGTTCTGGGCGGCGAACCGTTCGAAGACGGAGCTCTGCCGTCGCATCCACTCGTCGTCGGTGAGCCCGGTGTCGCGCACCGCCTGTGCCTCCGGTTCGAGCGCGGTGGCCACGCCACGGATGAACGTGAAGAGCATCACGTGCGCCAGCATCCGGTCGGTGACGCCGAGCCCGGTCGGATGCAGCGCACCCATGATCCACTCGCCGAGCCGCAGCGCGTTGGGTGCCAATTGCGGCCGGGTCAGCGACATCGACGGCCCGAGCCACGGGTGCCGCTGGCAGACCGCCCACAGGGCGCGGGCGCAGGTGTCCAGATCGGCCCGCCAGTCGCCGCTGTACCGGGCGGGCACCCGCAGTTCGCCGAGCGCCGCGTCGATCATGGCGAGGATCAGGTCGTCGCGGCTCGGCACGTGCCGGTAGAGGGACATGGTCGCCACGTTCAGGCCGGTCGCGATCCGGCGCATGGAGAGTTCGGCGAGGCCGTCGCGGTCGGCGATGGCGATCGCCTCGGCGACGACGCGATCACGGCTGAGGTCGGTGTCCCTCGGGGGCGCGGGCCCGGCCACGACCGTGCCGACGCCGGGCCGGGCGACGGTCAGGCCGGCCTCTCGCAGGGCGGCGTGGGCCTTGGTGGCGGTGGCGACGGCGACGCCCCAGTCCCGGGTGATGGCACGGGCCGACGGCACCCGGTCACCGGGGCGCAGGGAGCCGTCCTCGATGCGCCGCCGGATGTCCGCGACGATCCGCTGATAGGGCGCGTCCACGGTAGTACACCTGCTTTCCGTACTAGTGCGGTTACCTGATTTTCGCGCACGAACCTAGCCTCTAGTACATCGATGTACAGAGTACGCAGAGGAGCGGGGACATGCGCGTGTTGATCTCCGGTGCCGGCATCGCCGGGCCGGCTCTGGCGTTCTGGCTGCACCGGGCGGGAGCCTCGGTGACCGTGGTGGAGCGGACGGCGGCTCCACGGCCCGGCGGGCACGCGGTGGACGTGCGCGGCGTGGCCCGTACCGTCGTCGAGCGGATGGGCCTGCGCGAACGGATCCGGGAGCACCAGGTCGACGAGCGCGGTCTCGCCATCGTGGACGCCGCCGGCCGGCGGCTCGCCGAGATGCCGGCCGACGCGTTCGGCGGCGAGGGCGCCGTCGCCGAGATCGAGATCGCCCGCGGCGACCTGGCCCGGATCCTGCTGGACGCCACCGCCGGCGTCGACTACCGCTTCGGTGACCGGATCACCGGCATCGACGGCGCGGAGGTGACCTTCGCGAGCGGCGGCCGGGAACGGTACGACGTGATCGTCGGCGCCGACGGCGTCCACTCGGCCACCCGGCGGATGGTGTTCGGCCCGGACCAGCGGTTCGTCCGTTATCTCGGGGGCTACACCTCGTACTTCACCATGCCCGACCCGGGCGGCCTGGACCATTGGCTGCTGATGTACAACGCCCCCGGCGGGTTGGGGGCCTATCTGCGGCCGGAGAACGGCGGCACCGTGAAGGCGTCGCTGTCGTTCCTGCACCCGGAGCCCGCGTTCGACCGCGTCCCCCGAGCCGAGGCCGAGCGCCTGCTCACCGAGAGGCTCCAGGGCGGCGGGTGGCGGATCCCGGAGATGCTCGCCGCGATGCCGGAGGCTCCCGACTTCTACTTCGACTCACTCAACCAGGTGCGGGTGGACCGCTGGTGGCGGGATCGGGTGGTGCTGCTCGGCGACGCCGGATGGTGCGGGTCGCCGCTGGCCGGCCTGGGCAGCAGCATGAGCCTCGTCGGCGCCTACGTGCTGGCCGGTGAGCTCGCCGGGGCCACCGATCCGTCGCACGCCTTCGCGGCCTACCAGCGGGAGATGGCCGACTACGTGGCCGGTGGGCTGGAACTGCCGCCGGGCGGGATGCGGCTGGCCGCGCCGCGGAGCCGGGCGATGATCCGGCTCCGCGCGTTCTCGATGCGCATGATGACCCGCTGGCCGTCGAAGCAGCTCGCGGCCAAGCAGTTCGGCAAGGCCGAGGCGATCACGCTGCGCGACTACCCGTCGCCGGCTCAGCGCAGGTAGACCAGCCCGTCCAGGACTACCGACGGCCGGCCCGTGGTGCCTTCGACCTGTGCCCGGACGGTGTGCGTGCCGCTGCTGCGCCACGTCCGCGTCCAGACCGCCTGCCGGTAGGCCGACGACGCCGACCGGAGATCCACGATGCCCTGGAACTCACCGTCCACATAGATCCGCACCCGCCCGGATCCGGCCGTCCGGCCGGCCACGAGCGCGGCCGAACTGCCGGTGAAGGTCCAGGTGAGCGACGCTCCGGCGGCCGAGGCGGCGACCGCCTCCGCGCCCAGATGCTCCTGGTCACGCACCGCCCGCCAGCTTCCGGTCCGCGGCGCCTCCGCCTCGGTCAGGAGCACGGGGGTACGGGTGACCGCATCGCTGGCCGAGTTCCCGGCCCGGTCGGTGGCCGTGACGGCCCAGGTCGCCGGGTCACCGAGCCGGGCCGTCGCGGTCAGTGCCCGGGTGGCGCCGGGCAGGTTTCCGGTGTCCGCCCCGCGCACGCGTACCGACGTCAGCCCGGACGTGTCGGAGGCCGCCCAGCCGATCCGTACCGGCGCGGTGGCCCCGACCGTCCCCTCCCGCAGCGAGACCAGGGGTGTCTCGCTGAAGGACGGGGCCACCGGGTCGGCGATCACCTGCGTGGTGGTGCTGGCGATCTTCCCGGAGAGGTGCACGCCCCGCACGGTGACGGTGTGTGTGCCGGGCTCCAGCCGGATCCCCGCCTGCCGGTGCCCGTTGCGCGCCGCCGCGGAGAGGCGGCCGTCCACCCACACCTCGAAGCGGTCCATCATCCGGGTCGCCGTGGTCAGGTCCCAGGCCGGCCCGGCCGGCCCTTTGGTGTAGTACTTCCCGCCGTGCTCGGTGGCGCCGTTCACCCCCCGGTACCGCAGCCCGGCCGGCGCCGCCCCGGCGACACCGCGGATCCAGGGGAGCTGGCTGTAGAGGGAATTGCCGGGGCACTCGGTACGCCCGGTGTCGCGGTGCCCCGAGATCCGGTGGAGGATCGCGGTCTGCCCGGCCGGGTACCGGTCGCTGCCGCCGGAGACCAGACCCACCTTGCCCAGCGGCGGATTGTTCCAGGCCCCGAGTTTGTACGCGGCGAGCTGCGCCACCGAGGCCCGCGCCGCCGCCGGGACCGCGGTGGACCGGAAGTCGCCGATCACCGCGATGGCCGTGGCGTTCGCGTTGAATCCCAGGGTGTGCGCGCCGAGCACGGACCGGTGCACGCCGCCCGCGCGCCCCTCGAAGATCCGCCCGCACTTGTCGACCAGGAAGTTGTAGCCGATGTCGTTCCAGCCCTTGCTCTTGACCTGGTAGTTCTCGATGCCCCGCACGATGCTCGGGGACTGGGCGCAGTCGTAGGAGTTGCCGCTCGCCGTGTGGTGCACGAAGGCGACGTGCACGGCCCCGGTGTATTCCGGCGGCTCCTCCACGATCGACTCGTCGGCGCCCCAGCCGGCCCGTGTCACCATCCGTGGCACCGGCCGCAGCGGCAGCACCAGGCCGGGCGTCTTCGCCTCCGTCCGCGCCGCCGGCTTCTGAGCGGCCGGCTTCTGAACGGCCGGCTTCTGAACGGCCGGCTTCTGAACGGCCGGCTTCTGGATCGCCATGAGCCGATAGGCGGAGCCGCTCCGCGGCGCGTCCGGATTGATCAGGTCCACCCGGAGCCCGTCCGGCAGTTCGGCTGCACCGGCGGCGACGACCCGGGCCTGCACCCCGTCGGACGGCCCCACCCAGAGCGGGTCACTGGCGCCGCGCACACCCGGCCCACCGGCGGAGGCGTCCGGGTTGTCGGTCTCCAGTGGCTGCCACGGTGCCCACGTCCCGGTGTCGAGGCGCCGGGTCCGCACCTCGATGGCGGCGGACGGCCCGGATCGCGGGTCGGCCCAGGTGACACCGACCAGGCTGAACGGATCCGTCACCCGCTGGGCGAGCTCGGCGGTCCGCGGCCGGCCGGCGGTGCGCGCCGAGACCAGGCGCATCCGGCCCGTCGCCTCCGGGGACCGCTCGGTCAGGGCGAAGGTCTGCAGGACCGGACCGGTCCGGCCGGCCGGTGCCGTGGTGACGGGCGGCTGGACCGCGGCTCCGCCGGCGATCGCCACGGCCACCGCCGGGGTGGCGGCGACCAGGGCTGCGACGAGACGTGCGGTGAGCCGGTTGCGGCGCATGTGAACTCCCCCGGCCCCCGGCGGAAGGGATCATTTCGGGATGCGCCGGGACCAAGGAACACCATGCCGGGAACTACTGGGGCAGGTGGGACATTTGTGAAAAAAAGTCAGATTATTGATTGGCCGCCCAGATCGCGGCGTTCAGCGCGGTGGCGAAGGTGACCCACGCCCAATACGGCAGCAGCAACCCGGCCGCCACGGGAGAGATCGGCCGGAACTTCCCCACCGTGACACCGATCAACACCCAGAGAACCACGATGTCCAGCAGAGCGAGCCCGTATTGCCCGAACCCGAAGAAGATCGGCGTCCAGATCGCGTTCAGCACCAGCTGTGCCGCGTACCAGTTGAGGGCGGGCGACCAGCCGGCCCGCCTCCACACCAGCCAGCCGCTAACCGCGATCATGGCGTAGAGCACCGTCCAGACCGGCCCGAACACCGCCGACGGCGGCGCCCAGGACGGCTGGTTCAGACTCCGGTACTCATCGGCGGTCCCGGCCACCCCGAGTCCACCGAGGAGCGCGGCCACGGCCACCGCCGCCCCGAACCCGGCCAGCGCCAACCAGGGCGACATCGACCCGCGTCCACGCATCACATGACTGGTCATACCGAGCGGGTTACCCCCGATTCCGGTCAGGGAACCGCGCGCGACCCCGGTGGCCGGACCGCGGCGGCCGCGGCGTCGAAGAGGTCTTCCAGGGACACCGCTCCGTCACCGCGGGTCCACGCCTCGCCGGCCACGTCGAGGCAGGTGATGACGGTGGCGACTAGCGCGTCCGCGCGTACGTCGAAGGGGTCTGCGGGGTCGGCGCCCAGCCGCCGCCGGACCTCGGGGGTGAGCAGCGCCTGCCATTGCAGGTGTTTCTCGATGCTGCGGGCCCGCAGCGAGGGGGTGCCGTGGACCATGCGGAAGATCGCGAGCATGGTGTCGTCGTCGTAGGCGGTGTCCTTGACGCTGTGCAGGGCGTTGCACAGCGCCGTCCACGGCTCCTCGCCGTCGGGACGGGCCTCGAGGGCCTGCCGGATCTCCTCACCACGAGCGATCAGGTCACCGAGGACCACGTCCTCCTTGGTGCCGAAGTAGCGGAAGAAGGAGCGCCGGGAGATGCCGGCGGCGGCCGCGATCTCGTCGATGGTGGTGGCGTCGAAGCCACGCGTGAGGAAGAGCTCCATCGCGGTCCGGGTGATCTCGCCGTGGACGGCATTGCGGGTCCGGGACCAGAGCGACATGCCGCCCACCTTACACGGAATGCCTTATTGACACTGAGTGCCACCCGGGCATAGCGTGCCAGCCATGCCCGTCGACTATCGCAACCAGACCACTCTGATCACCGGCGCGAGCTCCGGCCTGGGCGTGGAGTTCGCCCGCCGGCTGGCCGCCCGCGGCTCCCACCTGGTGCTCGTCGCCCGGCGCGGCGACCGCCTCGAGCGCCTGGCCGCGGAGCTGTCCGCGGCACACGGCGTCACCGCCACCCCGATCGCGATGGACCTGGCCGTGCCGGGTGCGGGCGCCGCGCTCAGCGCCGCCGTGGCCGAGCACGGGCTGCCGGTGACCAGCCTGATCAACAACGCCGGGTTCGGCACGCACAGTCCGTTCCACGAGGCCGGCCCGCAGCGGCTCACCGACGAGATCACCCTCAACGTGACCAGCCTGACCGAGATCACCCGGGCGTTCATCGAGCCGCTGCGGGCACACGGCAAAGGCGTGCTGATCAACGTGGCGAGCATCGCCGGTTACCAGCCGGGCCCCACGCTCGCGGTCTACGCGGCGACCAAGGCGTTCGTGCTCAACTTCACCGAGGCGCTCTGGTTCGAGTCACGCGGCACCGGCCTGCGCGTCATGGCGCTGGCGCCGGGCGCCACCGAGACGGAGTTCTTCGACGTGGCCGGCCAGGGCGCCGACGGCGGGACCCGGCGGATGCGCGCCGACCAGGTGATCGACGCGGCGCTGAAGGCCCTCGACCGGCGCAACCCGCCGCCCAGCCTGATCACCGGCCGGGCCAATCGGATCATGATCGGGGCCGGCCGGCTGGCAGGGCGGCGGCTCACCACCACCGCCCTCGGCACGATGATGAGTCAGAGCGCCCGGCGATAGACGACGGCCTGCCAGGGGGCCAGCATCAGGTTCTCCGGCGGGCTGCTGAGGTTGTTCAGCAGCAGTTCGGCGTCCGCCCACGCCGTGGCGTCGTCGATCTCGGCGCGGGCCGCCTTACCGGAGAAGTTGCCGATCACCAGCAGTTCCGTTTTCCCCAGGCGGCGGGTGAAGGCGTAGAGGCGCTCGTCGTGCGGCAGCAGCATGGTGAAGTCGCCCTCGACCACCGCGGGTTCGGTCTTCCGCAGCTCGATCAGCTTCCGGTACCAGTGGAAGACCGAGTCCGGGTCGGCCCGCTGAGCGGCCGCGTTGATCTCGACATGGTTGGGGTTTACCGGCAGCCACGGCGTGCCCGTGGTGAAACCGCCGTGCGGCGAGTCGTCCCACTGCATCGGGGTGCGCGCGTTGTCCCGGCCGCGGGCCCGCAGGACCGTCAGAACCTCCTCCGGGCTGCGCCCTTCCAGATCGACGGCCTGCCGGTACTGGCCGAGCGCCTCGATGTCGCGGAACTCGGTGATGGTGCCGAACGGATAGTTCGTCATGCCCAGCTCTTCGCCCTGATAGACGTAGGGCGTGCCGCGATGCAGGTGCAGAACGGTGCCGAGCATCTTGGCCGAGGCGGCCCGGTGGGCGGGGCTGTCGTCGCCGTACCGGGAGACGACCCGCGGCTGGTCGTGATTGTTCCAGTAGAGGCTGTTCCAGCCCAGGTCGGCGAGACCGGCCTGCCAGCGGCCGAGGATCGCCTTGAGCGCGGTGAGCTGGAGCGGCACGAGCAGCCACGGGTCGGGCCCTCGGTCCACCCAGACATGGTCGAACTGGAAGACCATGTCGACCTCGTGCCGGGCCGGGTCGGTGTGCAGCCGGGCCTCCTCCACCGTCACGCCCGGCATCTCGCCGACGGTCAGCAGGCCGTCCCGGCCGGCGAAGACCTCGCGGTGCATCTCCTGGAGGAACTCGTGCAGGCGCGGGCCGCCGATGAAGCCGGCGGAGCCGTCCGCGTACGCCGAACCGACCGACAGCCGCCCGTCCGGCAGAGAGCCGTCCGCACCGATCACCTTGGAGATCATGTTGATGACGTCCATCCGGAAGCCGTCCACGCCCCGGTCCAGCCACCAGCGCATCATCGCGTAGACGGCCTGGCGGACCTCCGGGTTCTCCCAGTTGAGGTCGGGCTGCTTCCGCGAGAACAGGTGCAGGTAGTACTCGCCGGTCTTCTCGTCGAACTCCCAGGCCGGGCCGCCGAAGACGGAACCCCAGTTGGTCGGCTCGGCGCCCGGGGCGCCCGGTTCCATGCCGGGGCGGGCCGGACGCCACCAGTACCAGTCGCGTTTCGGATGGTCCTTCGCCGAGCGGCTCTCCAGGAACCACTGGTGCTCGTCCGAGCTGTGGTTGACCACCAGGTCCATGACGATCTTCATGCCCCGGGCGTGCGCTCCGGCGAGCAGCTCGTCGAAGGTCTCCAGGGTCCCGAAGAGCGGCTCGATGCCCTGGTAGTCGCTGATGTCATAGCCGTTGTCGTCCTGCGGCGACGAGTAGATCGGGGACAGCCACAGCACGTCCACGCCGAGCTCGGCGAGGTGGTCGAGGTGATCGATGATGCCGCGCAGGTCGCCCATGCCGTCGCCGTCGGCATCGGCGAAGCTGCGCGGGTAGATCTGGTACACCACCGACTTCTTCCACCACGAATCCGTCATTGCTCTTCTCTAACACGAGAACCGGCTCGCTACCGGCGATGCATACTGACCACGTGGTTATGGGTCGAAATTCTGGTTTGTCATGAAGATCGCATTACTGGGACCGATCGCCTGGCGTACGCCGCCGAGGCACTACGGGCCGTGGGAACTGATCACCAGCCTCCTGGCCGAGGGACTGACCCGGCGCGGCGTCGACGTGACGCTCTTCGCCACGCTCGACTCGGTCACCGAGGCCACCCTCGACGGCGTGGTCCCGACCGGCTACGAGGAGAGCGACGAGATCGACGGCCGGGTCTGGGAGGCCATCCACGTCAGTCACGCGCTGGAGCGGTCGGGTGAGTTCGACCTGATCCACAACCATCTGGACTGGCTGCCGCTCGCCTTCTCGGCACACTCGCGGGCCCCGATGATCACCACGGTGCACGGCTTCTCCGGGCGCAACATCCTTCCGGCGTACCAGCGGGCCCGGTCGCATTTCGTGTCGATCTCGGACAGTGACCGATCACCCGACCTCGACTATCTGGGCACCGTGTACCACGGTGTGGATCTGGCCGGACTGCCGTTTCATGCCGGCGGCGAGGATTTGATCCTGTTCGGGCGTATCCATCCGGACAAGGGCACCGACATCGCTATCGAGATCGCGCGCCGGGCCGGCCGCCGTCTCGTGATGTGCGGAATCGTGCAGGACCGCGCCTATTTCGCCGATCACGTGGAGCCATTCATCGATGATCGGCATGTCGTCTATCTCGGGTCGGTAGGCCCGGAGGAGCGCGACACCATCCTGGGCTCGGGAGCGGCCCTGTTGCACCCGATCCGGTTCGCGGAACCATTCGGGCTCTCCGTCGTGGAATCGATGATCTGCGGGACGCCGGTGATCGCGTACCGCAAGGGCTCGATGCCCGAGGTGGTGGACGAGGGTGTCACCGGCCTGCTGGTGGACTCGGTGGACGAGGCGGTGACGGCCGTGGAGCGGATCGGAGAGGTCGACCGGGAGGCCTGCTCGGCGCACGCCCGGCGGCGCTTCTCGGCCGAACGCATGGTCGACGAGTATCTGTCGATTTACCGAAAGATCGTCAGTTGATTACCTAGATCTTGTTAACGTCGCAATGCGAATTGCGCGTTAAACGGGCCCCTTTTTCGGGTACCCGTTCGGACGTTCATCCGCGGTGTACGACACCGTGCCCGCGCGCGCTGAGTCCGAGCTGCGGGTATGCAGCCCGGCCGAGGAGAAAGGCTTGGTCATGCCCGCGACATACGGGTTTTTGAGCACTTATCCCCCCACTCAATGCGGTTTGGCGACATTCAATGCGGCTCTCGCGACACATCTCACCGGCGGCGCCGGTGGATCGGGGGTGGTACGCCTGCTCGCCGGCGACAACGCCAGTGGAGGGATCGCTCCCGACCGGGCCGCCCCGCGGGTCGTGCACACCTGGAACACCGACCGCCCCGGCGGATGGGTCGCCGCCGCCACCGCGCTCAACCGCTTCGACGCCGCGATCATCCAGCACGAGTACGGCATCTACCCCGGTGAGGCCGGCGCCGAGGTGCTCCCGGTCCTCCAGGCGCTGCGGATCCCGTCGATCGTGGTGCTGCACACCGTGCTGACGCACCCCGACCACCTTCAGCGCGCCGTCCTCGAACAGATCGGCGTGGCCGCCGACGCCGTCGTGACCATGACCGACACCGCCCGGCAGCGGCTCACCACCCACTACGACGTGGACCCTCGCAAGGTCACGGTGATCCCGCACGGGGCCGCGAGCCACAACGGCACGCCCCGCGAGGACCACGACCGGCCGCAACTGCTGACCTGGGGCCTGCTCGGCCCGGGCAAGGGCATCGAGTGGGCGCTACGGGCGCTGGCCCACCTCGGCGACCTCCAGCCCCGCCCCGAATACACCGTCGCCGGGCGCACCCACCCCAAGGTGCTCGAACAACAGGGCGACGTCTACCGGGACTCGCTCAAGGAACTCGCCGCCGAGTTGGGGATCGCCGACTGCGTGCAGTGGGCCGACGTCTACCTCGAGGCGGCGGAACTGTCCCGGCTGATCCGCTCGGCGGACGCCGTGGTGCTGCCGTACGACTCCACCGAACAGGTCACGTCCGGGGTGCTGATCGAGGCCGTGGGCGCCGGAGTGCCGGTGGTGGCGACCGAGTTCCCGCACGCGGTGGAACTGCTCGCGGACGGGCCGGGCCTGCTCGTACCCCATCAGGACCCGGAGGCGATGGCGATCGCCATCCGTCACGTCCTCTCCGAACCGGGCCTGCCCGGCCGGCTCGCCGGCCTGGCCGGAGGGCCCACCCTGCGCTGGCCCGCGGTGGCCGCGCGGTACCAGGCCCTGGCCGCTCGACTGATCGCCGCCCGCCGCCCACTCGCTGCCGCGACGATCCCGGCCTAGGGCATGGCGCTGTCCCTGCGGCTGATCCCACCGCCCATCCAGTTGCGCGACGTTCCCGAACCCCGCTGGGACCACGTGTTCCGGCTCTCCGACGACACCGGGCTGCTGGAACACGCCCGCAACGCGACCGCCCGGCGCGAGCACGGGTACTGCGTGGACGACGTGTCCCGCGGCCTGCTCGTCATCGCCCGTGAACGCCGCCCCGGGGCCGACCTCGTCCGGCTGGCCGAGCGCTACCTGGCGTTCCTGACCCACGCGCAGGGCGCCGACGGGTCCTTCCGGAACCGGATGAGCTACGACCGTCGCTGGCTGGACGAGCCGAGCCTCGGCGACTGGTGGGGCCGGGCCATGTGGGGGCTGGGCACGGCCGCCGCCCGCGGCCCGTCCGGCTGGATCCGGCGGGAGGCGATGGAGGCGTTCCGGCTGGGCCTGCAGTGCCGGTCCACCTGGCCGCGGGCGATGGCGTTCGCCGGACTGGGCGCCGCCGAGGTGCTGCGCGCCGGGCCGCACGACCCGCCCACCGCCGAACTGCTCGGCGACGCGGCCACCGTGATCGGGTTGCCCGGCTCGGATCCGGACTGGGTCTGGCCGGAACCGGAGCTCACGTACGCGAATCCGGCCCTCGCCGAGGTCGTCATCGCCGCCGGGGACCTCCTCGGCGACGAGGGCCTGCTCGTCGACGGTCTGCGGATGCTCTCCTGGCTCTGCGGCATGCAGGAGAAGGACGGTCACCTCTCGACCGTCCCGGTCGGTGGCTGGCGGCCCGGACCGGCCGCCGGCCGGCACCGCTTCGACCAGCAGCCGATCGAGGCGGCGGCGACCGCGGACGCCTGCGCCACCGCGGCCTCCGTCACCGGCGACGAGCACTGGGACGCCCCGCTCTTCCAGGCGATCACCTGGTTTCTCGGAGACAACGACACCGGAACGGTGATGTACGACCCTGAGACTGGCGGATGTTATGACGGATTGACGGCCAATGGTCCTAATCTGAACCAAGGAGCCGAATCCACCCTCGCGCTCGTCTCCACGCTGCTGCATGCCCGCACGCTGGCGAGCCGGAGCGCGACCCGACCCTCAGGCGGCCTAGCGTGACAGCAACGGTGAACACCACCGACATCACCCGGCACAACATCACCATGGCCCCGGACGGCCGGCGAGTCGTGATCAAGCTCTTCGTCCCCGGCGAGGACGCGCACATCACCCATAACCGGGCGTCCTGCCTGATCGAACGCATCCTGCAACTCGACGAGGCGGACATCACCGCCTCGCTCGACGACGTGCTCGCCCGGTTCTCCGGGCGGCACCACGACATCCTCGCCGTCTTCCAGCACCACTACGAGGTGGTCCAGCACCGCGTGCCGACGGAGATCGAGCTGTCGCCCGCCGCACGGACGCTGATCGGCGCCTACTTCAGCCACGAGTTCTCGGTGGAGGCGGCAGCGCTCTGCAACCCGTCGATGGTGCCCCACCCGGACCAGGGCGATCTCGCACCCGGCGAGATGCGGGCGGCACTCAGCCTGCGGCAGATCGGCGAGGGTCACATCTCGTCGATCGGCTTCTGCAGCGTGATCCTCGGCCCCGGCGCGGCGATCCGCCTGGAAGAACGGGACGGGCCGCTGGCGATCGGCCAGCGGGTCGGCGCGAAACACATGAAACACCAGCTCTTCGCGGCGCTCGGCGACGAGGACATCGACAACGAGGCCTCGGCGTACGTCCTCAACGCCCTCCCACACCGATACGACGACACCGAGTTCGAGGAGGTGATCAGCCACCTGCCGGCCGAACTGCAGGCCCGGCCGACGACGCCGATGACCCTCGAACTGCTCCGCCGGATCGTCGGCGACGACTACGCGGTCACGTTCCCGGCCAACACCCCACTGCACCAGCGGGTCCTCTGGCCCGCCACGCCGAGCGAGGGCCGGGGCATGGAGGACGCCCGGTTCGTGCAGGTGACCGACCCTGACGGGCGGCCCGCCTACCAGGCCACCTACACCGCCTACGACGGGTTCAACATCTCCGGCCGGGTCATCTACACCCGGGACCTGCGGCACTTCGAGGTCGCCACGCTGCACGGGCCGGCCGCCCGCAACAAGGGCATGGCGATGTTCCCGCGCTACATCAGCGGCAAGAAGTACGCGCTCTGCCGCTCCGACGGCGAGACCCTCGGCCTCGCCGTCCGGGACGATCAGCACCGCTGGCAGCACGTGGGGCCGCTGCTGGTTCCGCACCGCGGCTGGGACCTGATCCAGGTGGGCAACTGCGGATCACCGATCGAGACGGCCGCCGGCTGGCTGGTGCTCACCCACGGGGTCGGCCCGATGCGCCGGTACGCCATCGGCGCGATGCTGCTCGACCTGGAGAACCCCGAGCGGGTCATCGCCGACCTGCCGCAGGGACTCATCGACCCGGACGAGATCGAGCGCGAGGGGTACGTGCCGAACGTCCTCTACTCCTGCGGAGGACTCGTTCACGACGGGCGGTTCTGGCTGCCGTACGCCTCCAGCGACGTCCGGATCAGTTTCGCCAGCATGCCCCTGGACCGCCTGCTGCACCGCATGCAGCCGGTGGGAGGCTGACCGCTCTGCTGGGACCGCACCGCCTGCAGGCTTTCCTGGTTCAGACGGGGACCGTGCCCGCCACCACCCAGATGGTGAGCACGGCCAGGAACGTGCCGCTCGCCCCGGCCGCGTCGACGCACGCCAGCCACTCGTCGCGCAGGCCGGGCGGGGTGGCCCAGGACTCCTCCGGCACCCGGGGGTTGACCATCGGCAACACCACCGCGGCCGAGGCCGGACTGGTGAACAGACAGGTCACCGGGATCGCGGTCAGGCCGCTCAGCCCGGCCGCGACCAGCCGGCGCCGCAGGGTCCGCCCCATATCGGCCTGCTGCGGGGTGAAATGGCCGCTGACGTGCGCGAGCACCACCTTGCCCAGCCCGGCCGGCATGCCGTCGAAGGCGAGCGAATCCCAGTCGGTGTCGATCAGGCAGATCCGGCCGCCGGGGCGGGTCACCCGGACGAGCTCGGCGATCGCCCGGTCAGCGCCCTCGACATGCTGCAGGACCCGCTCGCACCAGACGCCGTCGACATAGTCGTCCGGCAGGTCGAGAGTGCGCACGTCACCGGTCAGATAACGCACGTTGCTGTCGTCGTGCCGGCCGACCGCGGCCGCGGTCACCGCCGACGAATGGTCCACCGCGAGAACCTCGCCCGTGCCGCCCACCTGGGCGGCGAGCAGCCGGGCCACCTCGCCGGCGCCGGAACCCGCGTCGAGCAGTCGCTGGCCGGCGGCGGGACACAACGCCTCGTACGCCGCGCGGCGAACCCGCCGGATCTCCGGATGGCGGCTCATCTCGGTGAGCGCGTCGAGCACCAATTCGGACATCTGGGTCGACAGGGCGTCGATGTCGGAAAAGGGCGTCCGGTCCTTCTGTGCGGGTTCCATGCGGCAATTGTTCATCGCGCAAGCACCGTTCGGTGGTGGCGGTCATCCATCCGACAGGGGCGGCACCTGCTCTTTCGCTAGATCAAGCGCCCGATGTTCGCGATCCGCACACGGCAGGATAGGGAAATCGAACCATACGCTCTGTGATGTCTTGTGCATCACACGTCACCGGCGAAATCACAGGCAACAGCCCGGCAACCAATGTGTAAAACTTCCGGGCATGATCGAACGGGTTAAGTTCGGGCTGGTCGGCTACGGCACCGGCGGCCGGGTGTTCCACGCGCCGCTGATCGCGTCCGCCGCGAACATCGAATTCGCCGGCGTGGTCACCACCTCCGAGGAGCGCCGGGCCCAGGTCGCGGAGCAACTACCAGGCGTCGAGACGTACGACTCGATCGCCGCGCTCGCCGCCGCCGGCGTCCAGGCGGTGGCCATCTCCACCCCCGCCGCCACCCACGCCGCGCTGGCCGTCGAGGCCATCGAGGCCGGCCTCGCGGTGGTCGTCGACAAGCCGTTCGCGCTCGACGCCGACACCGCCCGCAAGCTGGTCACCACGGCCGAAGAGGCCGGCGTGCCGCTCACCGTCTACCAGAACCGGCGGTGGGACTCCGACTTCCTGACCATCCGCAAGCTGATGGAGAAGGGATCGCTCGGCACCGTCCGGCGATTCGAGTCACGGATGGAGCGGTGGGCCCCCGACCGGCTGCCCGGCGCCGCCGGCGGCGGCACCCTCCTCGACTTCGGCTCCCACATGGTCGACCAGGCGCTGCAGCTGCACGGCCCGGCCGAGCGGGTGTACGCCGAGGTCCGCGGCCCCGACGGCGGCCTCGACGACGACTGGTTCATGGCTTTGCACCACACCAGCGGCGTCGAGTCGCACCTGTGGGGCTCCTGGCGCCAGGCTGGCCCCGGCCCGCGCTTCCGGGTCACCGGCACCGCCGGCACCTACATCTCGCCCGAACTCGACTACCAGGAAACCCTGCTCAAGGGTGGCAAGACGCCGGCCAAGCTGGCCGACCGCTGGGGCGTCGAACCGGAACACCGCTGGGGCCATCTGTTCCGCGGCGCCACCGGCGCCCCGGTGGAGAGTTGCCGCGGCCGCTGGGACAGCTTCTATCCGGCGGTGGCCGCCGCCGTCCTCGGGGAGGGGCCGATGCCCGTCGACCCGTGGGACTCGGTCCGTGCCATGGAGATCCTCGACGCGGCCCGCCGCAGCGCCGCCACCGGCACCGCCGTCCCTCTCTGACAGCCCCACCATGGACGGCCGTCCCACCGTGAACGGCCGTCCCACCATGAACGGCCGTCCCACCATGAACGGCCGTCCCACCATGAACGACCGCCCCACCATGAACGACCGCCCCACCATGAACAGCCGCCCCGCCATGAACGACCGCCCCACCATGAACGCCCGCCCCACCATGAACAGCCGCGCCACGCTGAGCGCCCATCCCACCGCGAACGGCCGCCCCGTCCTGAGCGGCCATCCCACCGCGAACGACCGCCCCACCATGGACGGGCCCAGCCCTCATTAGCCGCCGCACCTGGACGGCCATCCCACCGGACGGCCTGCAGCATTCGCTGCCCCGGCACCCGTTCCAGCACCGTCTCTGGCGCAGCCCCCACGCTGCGCCGGAGCCGTCTCCAGGCCCCCACCGGCCACGACTCCCCAGCTCGCCAGGCCACTCCAGCTACTCCGGCACTGCCGCCGTGGGCGCCTGCCGACCTTGCTGCGTTGACCACCGAATCAGGTGGCCGGCGCATCAAGATCAGAGCTACGAGCCAAGAGTCACCCACCACCCTCGGACCTTGAAGCACCAACCACCGTTCCGGGTGGCCACCACACCAAGATCCCAGCCGCTGGGGCGACGACTCGCCACCGCACAGACCTTGAAGCACCAACCACCGTTTCCGGTAGCCACCGCACCAAGATCCCAGCGGCTGAGTCGACGACCACCGGCCCCCGCCACACCGTGAAGCAACAACCACCGTTTAGCGCCACACCGTGAAGCAACAACCACCGGTTAGCGCCACACCGTGAAGCAACAACCACCGGTTAGCGCCACACCGTGAAGCAACAACCACCGGTTAGCGCCACACCGTGAAGCAACAACCATCGTCTTAGGTGGTCACGCACCAAGATCGCGACCGTCGGCGGCCACGCTCGCCAGCCGCAGACCTTGACTCGCCAGCCGCAGACCTTGAAGCACCAACCACCGTTCCGGGTGGCCATCACACCAAGATCCCAGCGGCTAGGTCGACAACCACCACCACCGCCCAGACGTTGAAGGGCTAGCCATCGAAGGGCTAGCCACCACCGCGAGTGAAGCCCCCACCAACACCGCGACCGTTCTGTCGACAACCGCCGCCACCGCCCAGACCTTGGAGCAGCGACCACCGTTCCAGGTGGGCACCGCACCACGATCGCGGTCGGCACCCACCGCGGAGACCTTGAAGCACCGACCACCGTCTCAGGGAGGCATCGCACCAAGATCCCCACGGCCGGACCGCCAACCACCGGCGACCGCGGAGACCTTGAGGCAGTAACCACCGTTTGGGGTAGCTATCGCATCACGATCGCGGCGGCTGGGGCCGACAACGCCGCGCTCGCGGACCTTGAAGCGCTGGCCACCGCATCGGGTGGACGGCGCAGCAAGATCCCGGCAGACGTAACTAGACGGTGACCTCGCGGCGGACGTAGCCGGCCGGCGACCTCACGGCGGACGCGACTGGGCGGCGAGCCCGCGGCGGACGCGACTGGGCGGCTACCACGCGGCGGACGCGACCGGGCGGCTACCACACGGCGGACGCGACCGGGCGGCTACCACACGGCGGACGCGACCGGGCGGCTACCACACGGCGGACGCAACCGGGCGGCTACCACACGGCGGACGCAACCGGGCGGCTACCACACGGCGGACGTGAGGGGCGGTGGCGGTGCGGTGGGTAGGGGCGGTCAGGGGGTGTAGGGGCGGACGTCGGCGCCGAGGACCCTCGCCGTTGCCAAGGAGTCCGCGAAGGCGGTGGGGGCCAGGTTCAGGCCGCCGGCGACCCAGGACACCGTGGAGCTGTCATTTTCGGTCATCGCGGCCAGGATGGCGTCGGGTGTCAGGCCGGCGGACTGCAGCAGGCGGATCTCACGGATGTTGATACCTGGCGGGAGCGGCCCGTTTCCGAGGTCGGTTCCGTAGCGGACGGCTCCGCCGTACCCGATGAAGCGCCGTAGGTTGTCGACGGCGATCTCGCGGGCGGGGTCGGGTTCTCCCCAGCCGTGGATGTCCAGGGTGCTGATCCAGCGCATCCGCTGGGCACAAGCGCGCAGCAGCTCGTCGTCGACCCGCTCGGTCCAGGGCGTGTGCGCCAGCATGTCGGCTCCGGCGGCGTGTGTCGCGGCGACCGTTCCCGCGCCCTCCGCGTGCACGACCACCGGCAGGCCGCTCTTGTGGGCGGACGACACCAGGGCCGCCAGGACCGGTTGCGGCAGCGTCGGGCCGCCGGCGTGGGCGGTGACCTTGATCAGGGTGGCCCCGGCGAGCCTCGTCTCGGCCACCGCGGAGTCGGCGTCGGCAGCCGTGCGGATCTCCCGCCAACTGCCCGTCGCTGCCCAGGAGCGGTCGCTCGGATAGCCGCCAGGGGCGATCAGAAACGGTCCGGCGAAGCGGATGCGAGGCAGGTTCGCGTCCGGCCTCCGGGCACGGGCGGCAAGATCGGAGACCTGGGAGGGTACGCCGCCGAGGTCCCACACCTCGGCGATGCCCCCGGCGCGAACCGTGCCGAGGTCGACCAGCGCCGAGTGCACGTGCGCGTCGACCAGCCCCGGAAGCAGGGTGCCGGGGAAACGCCGGGTGTCGGCTCCACCCGGGGCGAGTTCAGCGGGAACCGGCTTGATCACGCCGTCCGGGGCGACGCGGAGGGCCACGCCGGTCCGTAGCCGCCCACCCCACCAAACCGAGTCGGCCAGCAGCCATTCCACCCGCCCGGCCCGGGCCGCGCCGATGCCGCCGACATCCCCGCCACCAGACGCCAGGGTCGCCGCGCCACTGCCGCCAACAGCCGACCGCGCCGCACCGCTTCCGCCAGCCGCCGACACCGCACCGCCGCCAACAGCCGACCGCGCCGCACCGCTTCCGGCAGTCGCCTCAGGGCTGTCGGCCGAGTCACTGGCGGGAACCGTGTGTTCCTCGGCGACCGTGACCGTCGGTCGCGGCCCGGTGCGCCGGAGAGCCGACAGCCCGCACCCCGCGCCGGCGGCTGACCCGCCGCAGCAGCTCGGCGCGGTCGCCGGTGCTCCAGCCGACCCGCAGACACCCGAGGCGCCGTCACCTGAAGACGCCTGCGAGGAGGTGGAGGAGGTTGACGGCGGGGGGCCGGCCGCGGGCTCGGTGGGCCCGGGCGTCGAGGACGAAAGCGCCCCGCCGCGCGACGCAGGCGAGGACGGCGAGGACGGCGAGGACAGCGAGGACGGCGAGGACAGCGAGGACAGCGAGGACAGCGAGGACGGCGAGCCAGTAGGCGCACCCGCGGACGAAGAAGCGGCTACCGGGCCGGCAGGCGCAGGCGAAGAGGCCGCGCCGGGCGGAGGAGGCGGCGAAGGGCAGGACACCTCCTCGGACTGCGGGGAGGACGAGGACGGCGAAGGAGACGGGGGCAGCGAAGGAGACGAGGGCAGCGAAGGAGACGGGGGCAGCGAAGGAGACGAGGACGGTGACGGAGACGGCGGGGGCGGGGGCTGGCGGGCGGGTTCGGGTGCGGACGCCGGAGGTGTCGGGTGGGAGGGGCTGGTCACCGCGGGTTCTTCTCGATCAGGTCCCGCAGAACCGCCAGCCCCTGGTAGACCTCGGCGAAGCTGGTGCTCAGCGGCGCCGGCCCGATCCGCAGCCCGTCCGGCCGCCGGTAGTCCGGGATCACGCCGCTGTCCCACAGAGGTTCCAGGTAGGACCGGAAACCTTCCTGCCGCAGCGTGACGTGGCCACCTCGCCGGGCGGGGTCGCGCGGGCTGGCGACGGCGACGCCGTGTGGTGCCAGCCACTCGTCCGCGAGGGCGAGCACATAGTCGGTGAGCTGCAACGACTTGGCGCGGACCGCTTCGATTCCGGCGGCTGCGAGCATGTCGAGGTTGGCGTGCATGGGGACCATGGCGAGGATCGGCGGGGTGCCGCTGAGGAGCGCGCGGACTCCGGCCGCGGGCTCGTAACCGGGGCCCATCTCGAACGCCGCCCGGTGCCCCATCCAGCCTTGGATCGGCTGCCGCAGCTCGCCTTGAAGCTCCTGCCGCAGGTAGGCGAAGGCCGGCGCCCCAGGCCCGCCGTTGAGGTATTTGTAGGTGCACCCGACGGCGAGGTCGACTCCCCACTCGTCGAGCGCGATCGGCACCGAGCCGGCCGAGTGGCACAGGTCCCACATGGTGAGGGCCCCGGCGGCGTGCGCGATCCGGTTGATCGCGGCGACGTCGGCGAGCCAGCCCGACCGGTACGCGACATGGCTGAACAGCACCAGCGCGGTGTCCTCACCGACGACGTCGGCCACCTGTGCCGGGGCGATGCCGGCGGACGGGTCGGTCTCGATCCACACCAGTCGCAGGTCGCGCTCGGCGGCGATGCCTTCGAGCACGTACCGGTCGGTGGGGAAGTTGTCGGTGTCGAGCACGACGGTCCGTCGGCCCGGCCGGGCGTCGACCGCGGCCCGCGCCAGTTTGTAGATCAGGACCGTGGTCGAGTCGGCGATGACGGTCTGCCCGGGCGCCGCGCCGAGAGCCGCCGAGCCGAGCCGGTCGCCGAGGGTGAGCGGCCAGTCCAGCCAGCCTTCGTCCCAGCCGCGGATCAGCCGGCCGCCCCACTGTTCGCGGATGAACTGCTCGACGAGCCGGGCGGTGGCCTGCAGTGGCCGGCCCAGCGAGTTGCCGTCAAGGTAGGACAGCAGCTCGGCGGGCGGCGGCGTGATGAACTGCTCCCGGTACCCCGCGAGGGGGTCGGCCGCGTCGAGGGCGGTGGCTCGGGCGAGCAGGTCGACGGTCAACGGGGCACTCCGATCTCGGTGCGGACGGCGTACAGCTCGGGGAAGAATGTCAGATCGAGCGCCGCCTTCAGGAAGCTGACCCCGCTGGATCCGCCGGTGCCCCGTTTGAAGCCGATCGTCCGCTCCACCGTCTTGAGGTGCCGGAACCGCCACAGCTGGAAGTTCTCCTCCAGGTCGACGAGTTCCTCGCAGGCCTCGTAGACGTCCCAGTTCTGCTCCGCGTTCTCGTAGATCCGCTGGAAGACCGGCACCAGGTCGGCGTGGTATTCGTACGCCTCGGTGATGTCCCGATGCAGGATGTGGGCCGGCACCTGGTGTCCGCGCCGGGCCAGGAAGTGCAGGAACTCGTCGTAGACGCTGGGGGTCGCGAGCGCGTCGGCGAGCATCGCCCGGGCTTCCGGCTGGTCGTCGAAGACCGCCAGCATGCCCTTGTTCTTGTTGCCGAGCCGGAACTCGATCGCCCGGTACTGGTACGACTGGAAGCCCGACGACGTGCCGAGGAAGCTGCGGAACTCCGCGTACTCCGACGGGGTCAGGGTGGCCAGCACCGACCACTGCTCGGTCAGGGTGCGCTGGATGTGCTTGACCCGGGCCAGCCCCTTGAGCGCGGGCCGCAGCTCGTCCTTCGCCAGATATTCCTGGACCGCGCGCAGCTCATGGACGATCAGTTTCAGCCAGAGCTCGGATGTCTGGTGCTGCACGATGAACAGCAGCTCGTCGTGATGCTCCGGCACGCTGACCGGGCGCTGCGCCTCAAGAATCTTGTCGAGGTGCAGGTACTCCCCGTACGAAAGATTGACCTTGAAGTCCTTGATGATGCCGTCCTCGAGCGGGCGCTGTGCCGACATGGCGAATCCACCTCCTCCCCAAGGAGATCACAGCGGACCCCAGTACACCCAGCGGCCGTCGTGCCTGACGAATCGGCTCTTCTCGGCCAGGACGCCGGGACGGCCGCCGTCGGTGTAGTGCGCCCGGAAATCGACGGTCCCTTCCGCGTCGAAGACGCCACCGCCGCCGTGTTCCAGCACCTCGAGGCGCGTCCAGCGCATCCCGGGCTCGGCGGTGACGGCCTCCGGCCGCGTCTGCGGGTGCCAGGTCCGCACCACATAGTCACTGTTGTCCAGCGCATAGGCGCTGAAACGCGAGCGCATCAACGCTTCCGGGTCCGCCGCGGGCCGGCCTTCATACAGAAGGCCACAACACATGTCGTACGAGCCACGCCCGCACGGGCACACGGAAGAGGATTTCCGGGGCTTGGGGGATCTGCGTGCCATGCGCCCAGTCTCTCGCAGCGGTCCTCGCGCACCGCCCCGGTATCCACAATCCATCGAACCCGCAGGCCGGTCCGCCGCCGTCAGTGGGCCTGCTGCTCCACTACGATTCCGCTGATCACTTTCTGACAGCGGTCCAGTTCCTCGATCAGGCCCTGCATCTCCTCGATCGCGGACACGGCGTTCTGGGTGTCGGCGCGGATCCCGCCGACCTGGGTGCCGATCTCGCTGGTCGCGGTCGCGGTCTCGTTGGCCAGGTCCTTGACCTCGCTGGCGACGACGGCGAAGCCCCGTCCGGCCTCGCCGGCCCGGGCCGCCTCGATGGTGGCGTTCAGCGCCAGCAGGTTGGTCTGCTTGGCGATCGTCGCGATGAGCTGCACCACCTTGCCGATCTCGGTGCTGCTGGCCTCGAGCCGCTGGATCACCTGAACCGCGGTCTCGGCCGCCCGGACCGCGGCGTCGGTGGCCGCGGCCATGTCGTTGCTGACGTTGGCGAGCCGGTGCACCGAGTCGCGCTGCCGGTCCTGCGCCTGTGCCGCCCAGTCGTCCTGGCCGCCGCCGGACGACGACCATCCGTCATTCTGATCCCAGTCGGACATGGTGATGGCGACCCTTTCTCTGACGGTCGTCTCAAAACATCCCATCCCGCCCGCCGGCCGCGGGGCGTTTTCCCCGATCCAGCCCCGTCCCGTGCGGGTCTCCCCGGGGAACGTGGCGGCAGAATGAGCCGGATGGATGGGGTGGAGAGCGTTCTCGACCGGGTGTGGCGCGACGAGGCGGCCGGCATGCTCGGGGTGCTGGGGCGGCGTCTCGGGGATCTGGACGCCGCCGAGGAGTCGCTCCAGGACGCCATCGCGGAGGCGCTGCGCCGGTGGCCGGACGAGGGCGTACCGGCGAATCCCGCGGGATGGCTGGTGACGACGGCCTGGCGCAAGGCGATCGACCGGCGGCGCCGGGAGGCGAACGGCCGGGCCAAGGAGGCCGTGCTGGCGGCCGACCCGACTCACGGCCGGTCCTCCGGCGGCGCCGATCCGCTCTGGCCGCCGTCGGGTGACGACCGGCTGGCGGTGGTGTTCGCCTGTTGTCATCCGGCGCTGCCGGAGCCGTCGCGGGTGGCGCTCACCCTGCACGCGGTCGCCGGACTGCCGGCGGAGACCGTGGCGGCGGCCTTCCTGCTCCCCCGGGCCACCGTGGCGCAGCGTCTGGTGCGGGCCAAACGGCATCTGCGCGAGCAGGGAGTACGGGTGGAGACGCCCGAGCCCGGGGAACGCGCGACCCGTCTGCCGTCCGTGCTGCGAGTCCTCTATCTGATCTACAACGAGGGCTACCTCAGCACCTCGAGGGACGCCGTGGAGCGCCGGGAGCTGGCCCGGGAGGGGCTGGACCTGGCCCGGCAGCTGGCCGCCCTGGTGCCGGACGAGCCGGAGGCGGCGGGTCTGGCCGCTCTGTGCGAGTTGCACGAGTCCCGGGCCGCGGGCCGGTTCGGCGCCGACGGCCGGCTGGTGCTGCTGGAGGACCAGGACCGGTCCGGCTGGGACCGGCGCCTGATCGGTTCCGCGCTGACGCGTCTGGCCGGGGCCGCCGCGCTGGACCGGCCCGGCCCGTACCAGCTGGAGGCGGCGATCGCGGCGCAGCACGCGCTGGCGCCGTCCTGGGAGCGCACCGACTGGGTGGCGGTTCGGGGACTCTACGACCTGTTGCTGAGGCTGCGCCCGACACCGGTGGTGCTGTTGGGGCGGGCGGTCGCGACCGGTTTCACGGCCGGGCCGGCGCGGGCTCTGGCCGAGGTCGACGAGTTGGGTGGCCGGCTCGGCGGTTACCGGCTGTGGCACGCGACCCGTGCCGACCTGTTGCGCCGCCTGGGCCGGACGGCGGAGGCCGCCGAGGCGACGCGGCGGGCTCTCGCGCTGGCCACCAATCCGGCCGAACGCGAGTTGCTCACCGGCCGCCTCGCCGCTCTCACCGCCCGTCTCGACGGCGCGTGAACCTCAGCGGACCATCTCCGGACGGACTTCGACACGGTCGCCGACGGCCGCGATGCCGGGCCAGCCGGAGGCCACCGCGATGGCCTCGTCCAGGTCGTCGGTGTCGAGCAGGAGGAACCCGCCGACCACTTCCTTGATCTCGAGGTACGGGCCGTCGGTGACCTCGGGCGCGCCACCGGGCCCGGGGCTGATGGTCTTCCCCGTGCTCGACGGCGCCAGTTCAGCGCCGCCGGCGACGATCTTCCCGGCCTCGGACCACTTCTGCCACCAAGTGTTGATCTCGTCCATCAGTCCTTCGGCCACCTCGGGGTCGGACCACTTCGACTCGTCCCCCACGAGGATCATGACGTAGCGCATGGATCGTTCTCCTTCCGATCGGGTTGTCCTACCTCCTGACGATCGGGACGAGCCCGAATCGACATCGAGCATCCCGGCCGTGCCGCCGGAAGGGAAAGCGGCGCCCGCCTTGCACCGCGCTCGCACGTATTTTGCAAGGACGGACTGACAGTGGTTCTTTTCTTGCAAAAATATGGCGTAGTATTCCGTCGTGACGAAACGACTAGCCGAGGTGGCGAAGAAGGCCGGAGTCAGCGAGGCGACCGTCAGCCGGGTGCTCAACGGGCGCAGCGGCGTCTCCGAGGCCACCCGCACGTCGGTGCTCACCGCGCTGGACGTGCTGGGTTACGAGCGCCCCACCAAACTCCGTGGCGAGCGGGCCCGGCTCGTCGGCCTGGTGCTCCCGGAGCTGCAGAACCCGATCTTCCCCGCCCTCGCCGAGGTGGTGACCGGCTCACTCGCGCAGCGCGGGTTCACCCCGGCGCTGTGCGCCCGCACGATCGGCGGCGTGCCGGAGGCCGACTACGTCGAGATGCTGCTGGACCATCAGGTGTCCGGGGTGATCTTCGCCGGCGGCTCCTACGCGCTCGCCGACGCCTCGCACGAGCACTACCGGCGGCTCACCGAGCGTGGACTGCCCGTGGTGCTGGTCAACGCCGGGGTCGACGAGCTGGGCTTTCCCCGGGTGTCGACCGATGACGCGGTGGCGGTCGAGCAGGCGTACGGGCACTTGCGCTCCCTGGGCCACGAGACGATCGGCATGGTGCTCGGCCCGGAGGGGCACGTGCCGTCCCGCCGCAAGTTGTCCGCGCTGCTCCAGGTGTCCGTGGCCGCCGACGCCGAGGCCTGGGTGGAGCGTTCCAGCTTCTCCATGGAGGGCGCCCGGGTGGCGGCGACCAAGCTGGTGGAGCGGGGCGTGACCGGCATCATCTGCGCCAGCGACGTGCTGGCTCTGGGCGCGATCCGGGCGGCCCGCCGGCTGGGCCGGTCGGTGCCGGGCGACGTGTCGGTGGTGGGCTTCGACGACTCCGCTTTCATGACCTGCACCGATCCGCCGCTGACGACGGTGCGGCAGCCGATCGAGATGATGGGCCAGGCCGCGGTGGACCTGCTGGTGAGCCAGATCGACGAGGCCCGGGTGCTCTCCGACGAGCTGCTGTTCGAGCCCGAGCTGGTGGTCCGGGGCTCGACGGGGCCGGTCCGCCGGGACTGATCGACGCGCTGACTGACGGCTCGAAAGCCGCCGACCGATGGTCGGCGGCTTTTTTGCGTACAAAAGCGGGTCAAGCGGCCGGAAGCCAGTAGCTGCCGCAGTTGAGTCGTGTTTTTTCATGGAAATATTGAAACCTTGCGAGTGTCTGCACGCCTCGTTACAGTGACTCCACTCACTACAGGAAACAGTCCTCACCACTCATCTCAGCGATGGCCATGAATAGACCCGATCCCGGAGGGATGGACAGATGTCGGTACCGCAGTACCGGAGGGTCGCGGCGCTCGCGCTCGTGACCGGCCTGGGGCTCAGCCTGGCGGCGTGTTCCACCAAGAGCGAGGACGACGGCGGGACCGACGCCGCCGGCAAGGTCACCATCACGGTCGACTGCCAGCCGGTCGCCGCCCAGAAGGAGCTGCTGCAGAACTGGAACGCGGATGTCACCGAGTTCCAGAAGCAGAACCCCGACATCGCCATCAAGAGCGTGAGCGTCGGCCAGCAGTGCAACAACCCGCCGGACTTCACCGCCCGTCTGGCCGGCGGCACCACCACCGACGTCTTCTACGGCTACATGACCGACCTGCAACAGGTGCTGGACTCCGGTCAGGCGCTCGACATCACGCGGTACGTCACCAAGGACACCGTTCCCACCTGGGACAGCGTCGACCCGGCGCTCAAGGTGGTCTTCACCGACGGCGGCAAGCTCTACGGCGTACCGGTGAAGAACTATTCGATGGGCCTGGTCTACAACAAGGCGCTGTTCCAGAGGGCCGGGCTGGACGTCGAGAACCCGCCGAAGACCTGGCCCGAGGTCCGCGAGGCGGCCAAGAGGATCGCCGCCCTCGGCGACGGCGTCGCCGGGTACTCCGAGTACAGCGCCGGCAACACCGGCGGCTGGCACTTCACCTCGCTGCTCTACTCACAGGGCGGCACGGTCCTCTCCGAGGACGGCAAGAAGGCCACCTTCAACAGCCCGGAGGGCAGGCAGGTCCTGCAGAACCTCAAGGACATGCGGTACGGCGACGACAGCATGGGCAGTCGCCAGCTCCTGCAGTGGGGCGACCTGCTGACCAACGCGGCGGCCGGCAAGGTCGGCATGTTCATCGGCGCGCCGGACACCACACAGGCGATCGTCAGCCAGTTCAAGGGCAGGTTCTCCGACTGGGCGGTGGCGCCGCTGCCCGGCCAGACCGGCCTGGCGAAGGGCACCCTCGGCGGCGGCGAGGGCTACTTCTTCAAGAAGGACCTCACGCCGGAGCAGGTCAGGGCCGGTCTGAAGTGGATCGCCTACCAGAAACTGACGCCGGGCAAGGGCCAGTTCGACTACGTGCGGGCCAAGCCGCAGAACTACCCGGTCGGCCTGCCGCAGCCGCTGCTGTTCGCGAACGGCAGCGAGGCGCAGAAACAGGAGTTCGACCTGCGCAAGGCCAACGCCAACGTGCCGGTCGAGAACTTCGCGCTCTTCGAGAACAATCAGCTCCCGATCAAGGGCGAGCCGCGGAACGCGCAGGCGATCTACGCGGTGCTCGACTCGGCGATGTCCGGCGTCCTGACCGACCCGAACGCGCAGGTCGACGCCCTACTCAAGACCGCTGAGGAGAAGGTGGGCCAGTTGCTGGCCGCCGGCAGCTGACGACGCCCGGTGCGGGGGCCGTCCGTCCGGCCCCCGCACCCGAACACACAGGAGTGCCTCCCTTGGCGACCATCACCGCACCGGCCCCGGCTCGGCGGACCGCTCACCCCCGGCCGGCGACGACACGACGCCGCCGCAAGATCCAGGACAACCTGACCGGGCACGCCTTCCTGATCGGGGCGGTCGGCTGCTTCGCCCTCTTCATGTGGTACCCGATGATCCGCGGCGTCGTGATGAGCTTCCAGCACAGCCGTCGCGGCGTGACCAGTTGGGTGGGCTGGGACAACTACATCCGCATCGTCAACGACCCGAGCTTCTGGACCGCGTGGAGGAACACCTTCCACTTCACCGGGCTCGCGCTGGTGCTCGGGTTCGTGCTGCCGTTCGTCGTCGCGATCCTGCTCAACGAGTTCCGGCACGCCAAGGGCTACCTGCGGGTGCTGGTCTACCTGCCGGTCATGCTGCCCCCGGCGTCGGCGCTCTACCTCTTCAAGTACTACGCGTACGACCCGAGCGAGGCGGGCCTGTTCAACGCACTGCTGAGAGCGGCGCATCTGCCCACGTCGGAGTGGATGCAGTCGCCGACGATGACGATGCCGGCCATGGTGATCGCCTCGACCTGGATGAACATGGGTGGCGCGGTGCTGATCTATCTGGCGGCGCTGCAGAACATCCCCGGCGACCTGTACGAGGCGGCCGAGCTCGACGGCGCCGGCCTGGTCAAGCGCATCTGGCACGTGACGATCCCGCAGACCAGGCTCATCCTGGCGCTGCTGGCGATGACGCAGATCGTCGCGACCATGCAGCTCTTCATCGAGCCGCTGATCCTCGCCAACGGCGCCGGCACGCAGGACTCGGCGACCTCGGTCGCGTACCTCATCTATCAGCACGGCTTCTTCCAGAACGACCTCAACGGCGCCGCCGCCCTGGGCGTGATCATGCTCGTGGTGCTGGGCGCCTTCTCCGCCGTCTATCTCCGGCTGAGCACGAGACAGGACCGGTAACCATGTCCCGAACCCTCATCTCGCATGCTCAGCTCCAGCGTGGGCGCGGCCGGGCGGTGTACTGGGCCCTGCTCGCCGTCGTCGTCACGGCGTTCACCCTGGTCTTCCTCGGGCCGCTCTACTGGATGGTCACCGGCGCCCTCAAATCGGGTCGGGAGATCGCGCAGATCCCGCCGACGCTCTTCCCGCGGGATCCGGAGTTCGGCAACTACGTGGACGCGTGGACCCAGTTGAACCTGGGGAAGCTGCTGTTCAACACGTTCTACTACGCTGCCGGTGCGGTGCTCTTCCAACTGGTGCTGGACACCGCGGCGGCGTACGCGCTGTCGAAACTGCGCCCGGTCCTCGGCAACGTGATCCTGGGCGCGATGCTGGCGACGCTGATGATCCCGGCGATGGTGCTGATCGTCCCGCAGTACCAGACGGTGATCAGCCTGCCGCTGCTGGACATCAGCCTGATCGACTCGCCGTTCGCGATCTGGCTGCCGACGGTCGCCAACGCGTTCAACATCTTCCTGCTCAAGCGGTTCTTCGACTCGATTCCCGAGGAGATCATGGCGGCCGCTCTCATGGACGGCGCGTCGCCGCTGCGTACCCTCCGGTCGATCCTGCTGCCGATGTCGCGGCCGATCCTCGGCGTGGTGTCGATCTTCGCGATGACCGCGGTCTGGAAGGACTTCCTCTGGCCGCTGCTGGTCATGCCGCACCCGCAGACCCGCACGGTCAGCGTCGGCATCTACGCCTTCGCCGGCGGAACCCCGCAGAACGTGGTGGTCGCCGCATCGGTGATCGCCGCCGCGCCGACCGTGGTCCTTTTCCTGATCTTCCAGCGCAACATCATGTCCGGTCTGACCACCGGCGGTCTCAAAGGATGAGTGAGGTGTCCGTGACGACTCCCTGGTGGTGTGACGCGGTGATCTACCAGGTCTATCCGCGCAGTTTCGCCGACGCGGACGGCGACGGGATCGGTGACATCGGCGGCATCCGCGCGAGACTCGGTCACCTGCGGGACCTCGGTGTCGACGCGATCTGGATGGGCCCGTGGTACCCGTCCCCGATGGCCGACGCCGGCTACGACGTGTCGGATTTCCGGGACATCGATCCGGTCTTCGGCACGCTGGCCGAGGCGGAGGCTCTGATCGCCGAGGCGCACGAGACCGGGATCCGGATCATCGTCGACATCGTGCCGAACCACGTCTCGTCCGAGCATCCCTGGTTCACCGCGGCTCTGCGGTCCGGGGACGCCCCGGAACGGGACTATTTCTGGTTCCGCAAGAGTCAGAGCATGCCCACGAACTGGACCGGCGAGTTCGGCGGCACCACGTGGACGCGGACACCCGACGGCGACTGGTACCTGCACCTGTTCACCCCGGAACAGCCCGACCTCAACTGGGAGCACCCGGCGGTCCGGGCCGAGTTCGAGGGCATCCTGCGGTTCTGGTTCGACCGGGGTGTGGACGGCATCCGGATCGACTCGGCCACGCTGCTCTGCAAGGATCCGGCCCTGCCCGAGGTGGTCGACGGCGAGCCGCACCCGTTCCACGATCGCGACGCTGTGCACGACGTCTATCGGTCGTGGCGGCGGGTCGCCGACGAATATCAGGACCGGGCGCTGATCGGCGAGGTCTGGATGCCCGAGGTGGAACGCTTCACCGACTACCTGCGCCCGGACGAGCTGCACGCCGCCTTCAACTTCGACTTCCTCGGCTGCGCCTGGGACCCGGCCCTGCTGCGGGCGTGCGTCAACCGCACCCTGGAGGCGCACGCGACGGTCGGCGCCCCGCCCACCTGGGTAATCTCCAATCACGACGTGACCCGCCACGTCACCCGGTACGGCCGGTCGGACACCACGTTCAGCTTCGAGAACAATCTGGACGGCACCCCGGTCGACCTGGAGCTCGGCACTCGCCGGGCGCGGGCGGCGGCGCTGCTCACCCTCTCGCTGCCCGGCTCGGCCTACGTCTATCAGGGCGAGGAGCTGGGCCTCTGGGAGAACGAGAGCATCGGCGAAGACCGGATCCAGGATCCGATGTACGCCCGGCGCGGCCACACCCGGGACGGCTGCCGGGTGCCGCTGCCCTGGTCGGGAGACGAGCCGCCGTACGCGTTCACCACCGCCACCCCTTGGCTTCCCCAGCCGGCGGAGTGGAAGGACCGAACCGTGCGGGCGCAGACCGGCGACCCGAACTCGATGCTGGAGCTGTACCGGGCCGCGATCCGCCTGCGCCGCACGCTGTCGCCGGAGTTCGCGTGGCTCGGCCTCGGCGCCGACGTGCTCGCGTACACCCGCGGCGCGGATTTCGCCTTCGTCCTCAACCTCTCCGGCTTCCCCGTCCCGATGCCGGAGCACCGGACCCGCATGCTCGCCAGCGGCCCGCTCGACGGTGACCTCCTCCCCCAGGACACCGCGGTCTGGCTGCGCCTCTAGGAGCACCCACCGCGACATCGAGAACCCGACCAGCACATTCACCATCACCCGCAACTGACTCCGAGGACAGCGCCCGGCCCTTCGGTCCGGGCGCTGCCGGGTTCTTGGAGTACTTGATTCATGGGCCTACCGTCGTGACATGCAGCCTGATCCGCGAGCCTCTGCCGGATGGCAGCAGCACCCGGCGCCTCCGGTCACCGGGTGGTGGTTCATCGTGCCGCTGGTCACCTTCGGCCTCCTCACGGCGCCGATGGTGCTGGCCGGGGCGGTCAAACTGCGGTCCCGGCCGCACAAGATCCTCGCGGGCGGATACTTCGCCGTCCTCATGGCCGGCTGCGCGGCCTCCGCGGCGACCTCCGACGGCACCGAGTCGGCCGCGGCCATGCTGGTCAGCATCTCCTACTTCGTCCTCTGGATCGTCGGGACGGTGCACGTCGCCATCCTCGCGAGCCAGGTCCGGGCCGACTTCTTCCGCAATCGGCGCCCGTCGCAGGCGTGGGGCACGGCCGCGCCCCACCCCGGCGTCGGCTACCACCCGCCGTCACGCCAAGGTCTGGGCCACCCACCCGCACGCCACGGCCTTGGCCACTACCCGGCGCCGCGGCCAGCCTGGGCGCAGGGGCGTGTCGACCCGGCGCTGGCCAAGGCCCAGTGGCGGCTCGCCCGCCGAGCGGAGGCCCGTCACCTCCAGGCTACCCAGCCGTCGATCGCCGCCGAGCTGATGATCGGCCGCCCCGACCTGCCCGGCCGCCAGTACGACGACGGGGGCCTCGTCGACGTCAACCACGCTCCCGCCGAGTGGTTGATGCGCATGCTCTCCATCGAGCGCCCGCTCGCGGAGCGGATCGTCGAGGCCCGGCAGCTCCACAACGGCTTCGCCACCCCGGAGGAACTGATCGTCTACTGCGAGGGCCTCACTCCGGCGAAGCTCGAGCTGTTCCGCGACCGTCTGCTCTTCATCCCGCGCTGATCTTCATCCCGCGCTGAAGGGGCGGGCACCCACGACCGGTCACAGGCCGGCCTCGTAGTTGCCGCCGTCACTGTCGACGTGGTCGTAGGTGTTGCCCGGCTCCCGCAGCGTGTGGCCCGGATCGAGGCTCACCGCCCCGTCCTCCTCGCGGGAGTCGCGGAACTGCTCGCCGGTGGTGAACGGCGTGAGCATGACCAGGAGGAAGCCGAGAAGAGCGGGCAGGATGCTCCAGCCCAGCCGGATGCCCCACACGATGAGCAGCACCCCTCCTCCCGCCTGGACGAGCAGGACGGTGACGCCGAGAAGCAGTTGCCGGTTGCGCTGGGACCGGACCCACTCGGCGCTCGACAACCGCAGCGGCACGGTCTCGCCGCAGGTGCCACATGGTGTGGCGGTGTCCACCGTGCCGGCGCTGGGGCGCCGCGCCGTGATCGGGTGCAGGCGGTAGACGTCGGAGCCGGGCACGCGATGAGCCAGTTCCAGTCGGGGCGTCGCGTCGACCGGCGCCTGGCGAAGTCTCATCCAGGCAGATTATCGGCGGTCATGACGAGCGTCGATGGAACGAACGGTGCCCGTCACGGGGGCCGAACATCCGTGACGGGCGACGTTCGCGGATGGACCGGTCAGGCCGCGGGCAGCGACGAGACCGGCCGGGCGTCACCGAGGACCGGGTCGACCTCGTACATCCGGGCCTCGGCCAGGTCGAAGTACATCCCGGCGAGACGGAGACGGCCGGCGGCCTCGGCCGCCCGCACCGTGGGCGAGGTACGCAGGTTCGCGAGCTGCTGGACCACGTTGTCGGCGCAGCAGCGTTCCTCGTCGGTGACGTCGCTGAACCGCACCCCGGAGAGGGCCAGCCATGCGCCGAGCGCCGAGCCGGCCCCGGCGGCGTCGTTCATCAGGGCCCGGACGGCGCCGCAGCCGGAGTGGCCGCAGACGGTGATGGTGGTGACGCCGAGGATGTTCACCGCGTACTCGACGGCGGCGCTGACCGAGGTGTCGCCCGAGGCGTGCGGCGGGACGATGTTGCCGATGTTGCGCACGCAGAACAGGTCGCCCGGGCCACTCGCGGTGATCAGGTTGGGGACCACGCGGGAGTCGGCGCAGGTGATGAAGAGCTGCTGCGGGCTCTGGCCGTCACGGGCCAGGTCGGCCAGGTGCGGGCGGACCAGCGGGGCCACGCTGCGTTCGAACTCGGCGATCCCGGCCTCCATCGCGCCCCGGCGCTGCTGGTCCATGTCTTGCCAGCGAGACCAGGAGCCGAGCAGCCGCGGGGTGCGCTTGCCGCCGCCGAGCCGGCCCGACGTGGCCTGGTGGAACCAGGAGTCGTGCACCTCCCGGATCCGCACCGCGCCGCCGGTCCGCTCGTAGCCCTCCCGCCAGTCCCGGATCGTCTCGAACGCCCCGTGGTCCAGGTAGTCCAGGTGCAGCTCGACGTCGATCTCGGCGCCCGGCGGCAGAGCGCCGAGTTCCCGGCTGAGGCGGGCCGACTCGACGAACGACAGGGTCCCGTTGATGGTGACCAGCCACTCGCCGGGGGCACGCTCGACCCGGCGGATGTCCGACCGGGCGAGCCGGCCCAGGATCAGGACCGCCGCCGTGATCATGCCGAGGGCGACGCCGGTGAGCAGGTCGGTGAAGACCACGCCGAGCGCCGTGACCAGATAGGTGGGCAGTTCCCGGTGCCGGGCGTAGGTGCGGATCTGGGCCAGGCTGACCAGCCGCAGGCCGACGACGATCAGCACGGCGGCGAGCACCGCCATCGGGATGGCCTCCAGCAGCCCGGCACAGAGCAGCACGAACCCCGCGATCCACACGCCGTGCAGGATCGCCGACGCCCTGGTCCGGGCGCCGGCCGCCACGTTGGCCGAGCTGCGCACGATCACGCCGGTCACCGGCAGGCCGCCGAGCAGGCCGGACGTGGTGTTGGCGACGCCCTGGCCGACGAGTTCCCGGTTCAGGTCGGCGCGCGGCCCGTCGTGCAGCCGGTCGACGGCGACCGCGGAGAGCAGTGATTCGACGCTGGCGACCAGGGCGATGGTCAGCACCGCGACGGCGATCTCGCGAAGTGGCGCGTCCGGCCAGGCGGGCCGGATCAGGTTCGCGAGGGGCTCGCCGGGAAGCCGCACGCGTTCCACATCGGCGTCGACGGCGGCGGCGAGCGCGGTCACCGAGACCACGGCGACCAGGGCGGCGGGCAGCAACGAGACCTTCACGATGCGGGGCCACAGCACCAGCACCGCGACGGTGAGGGCGCCGAGCAGGGCGGCCGCGCCGTGGTGGGCGGCGATCTGGCCGGGCAGGTCGACGAGGTTGCGCCAGGCGGAACTCTGCGGCGCCCCGCCGAGCATCACGTGGACCTGGCTGAGCGCGATGACCACGCCGATGCCGGCGAGCATGCCGTGCACCACGGCCGGCGACAGGGCGAGAGCGGCACGGCCGAGGCGGGACACGCCGAGGAGGATCTGGACTCCCCCGGCGACCGCGACGATCGCGGCGGTGCCGGCGAACCCGAAGTCGGCGACGGTCCCGGCGACGATCACGGTGAGACCGGCAGCAGGGCCGCTGACCTGCAGCGGGGCGCCGCCGAGCGATCCGGCGACGATGCCGCCGATCACGGCCGCGACCAGGCCGGCGAGCAGGGGCGCACCCGATGCCGCGGCGATGCCGAGGGAGAGCGGGATGGCGATCAGGAATACGACGATGGACGCCGGCAAGTCCCGGCGCAAAAACTGCGTCAAGTCGGACATTTCGGCAATGTACCCAATGAGGGTTAACGGGTGATTACGGAAATGCTCCTTACCGTCAAGGCACAGCAAACCGCCACCTGGCACTCAGCCAGGCGGCGGCAGGCCACCGGCCCACGAAGGCCAGGCGGCGGATAAGGAGCCGGCCGACCGGGAGCCGGACGGCGGGCGAACAGCTGGCCGTCTCTGAGCGCTGCTTCGCGAAGCCGGAGGCAGCGCTCGGAGACGGCCGGGGTTCAGGCCTTCCAGCGTTCGTTGTTCGACTCGTAGATCTCGCGCAGGATCGCCGGCACGTCGTAGGTCAGCTTCCAGTCCGGGTAGTGCTCCTCGAACCGCGCCGTGCTGCTGATCCACCACTGGTGGTCGCCGGCCCGGTTCTGGTCGACGTACTCGGTACGGGCCTCCAGGCCGGTGATCTCCGAAGCGATCTTGAACGCCTCGATGTGGCTGCAGTTGGAGAACCGGCCGCCGCCCATGTTGTAGATCTCAGCGACCCGGGGCGCGCGGTGGAACGCCTCGAACGCCGTGATCAGGTCGTGCGAGTGGATGGCGTCGCGGACCATCTTGCCCTTGTAGCCGAAGATCTTGTAGGTCCGCTGTTCCATGACGCAGCGCATCACGTACGCCAGGAAGCCGTGCAGCTCAGCGGCGGAGTGACCCGGACCGGTCAGCGTGCCGCCGCGGAACACCGCCGTCGGCATGTCGAAGTAGCGGCCGTACTCCTGGACCATGATGTCGGCCGCGACCTTCGAGGCGCCGAAGACCGAGTGCATGCTGCTGTCGATCGACATGGTCTCGTCGATGCCGCCGTACCACCGGTGATCCTCGGGGAGTTCCCAGCGCGTCTCGTGCTCGACCAGCGGCAGTGAGTTCGGCGTGTCGCCGTACACCTTGTTGGTCGAGGTGAAGATGAACGGCGCGTCGATCGCGTGCCGCCGGGTCGCCTCCAACATGTTGATCGTGCCGACCGCGTTGACGTCGAAGTCGGTGAACGGCTCACGGGCGGCCCAGTCGTGGCTGGGCTGGGCGGCGGCGTGGATCACCAGGCCGACGTTCGAGCCGAGATCGGTGAAGAGCTTGTCCAGCCCGTCCCGGTCCCGGATGTCGAGGCTGTGGTGGGTGTAGCGGTCGCCGACCTCTTTGACCAGCTTCTGCAGGTTCCACTGGGTGGAGCCGTCGGCGCCGAAGAAATAGCCGCGCATGTCGTTGTCGACGCCGACCACATCCATGCCGAGGGCGGCGAAGTGCCGGACCGCCTCCGATCCGATGAGACCGGCCGACCCGGTGATGACGACGACGCTGCTCATACTGACCTCCGGTTGTCGGGCGTCACCGGGCGAGACTACCGGTGAGCTGGACCAGTCTGGCCGCCCGGTCGGCAGTGTCGTGATCGTCATGCTTGACCGTGGCACGAAATGGGCACGTCACCAATTCGCCACATCCGATGGGGAGGCTCCGACGGATACCGGCGGTTTCATGACGAGTTCAAGGACGGTCGCGATGACAGAGTCACTCCAGGCGGAACACCACCTGTCCCTCGGCCGGGCAGCACTGACTCTCGGGGTGGAGGAGGAACTCCACGTCGTCGATCTCGGAACGCGGGAGCTCGTACCCCGCGCTCCGGAGATCCTGGACCGGCTGGACGCCGCGCACTTCTCGGCGGAGCTGCACCGGTCGGTGGTGGAGACGAACACCCCGGTCAGCGGCACCCTGGACGATCTGCGGACCGGGATCACACAGCGGCGCCGGGAGGCGATCGCCGTCGCCGAGTCGCTGGGGCTGGGCCTGGTCGCGGCCGGCACCGTTCCGCTGGTCGATCTGGACGCGCTGCCGGTCACCCCGACCTCGCGGTACCAGCGGATGCTGCACGAGTACCAGATGCTCGTCCGCGAGCAGCTGATCTGCGGCACCCAGGTGCACGTCGGGGTTCCCGACCGGGACGAGGCGGTCGCGGTCGCCCAGCGGGTGACGCCGGTGCTGCCGGTGCTGCTCGCTCTCTCCACCAGCTCGCCGTACTGGATGGGCGAGGACTCCGGGTACGCCAGTGTCCGCTCGCTGGTCTGGATGCGCTGGCCGACCGCCGGCGACAGCGGCCAGCTGCACTCGGCCGAGGAGCACGAGGCGCTGGTCAGTGACCTGATCGCGTCCGGCACGATCAGCGACCCGAAGATGGTCTACTTCGACGTCCGGCCGTCCGCGCACGTGCCCACGGTGGAGCTGCGGGTCACCGACTCCAGCCCCGACACCGAGACGATCGTGCTGCTCGCCGGGATCTTCCGTGGCCTGGTGCTGCGCGCCCAGCAGGACCACCGGGCCGGCGTTCCCCTGCCCCGGCCGAGGCCGCCGCTGCACCGCGCCGCGATGTGGCGGGCCGCCCGGTCCGGCCTGGAAGGCGACCTGCTGGACCTGCCCCGCTCCCCGGTTCCGGTGCCGGCCGCCGTCGCGGTCGAGCGCTTGGTCGGCGAACTGCGGCCGCAGTTGGAGGAGCTGGGCGACTGGGACCAGGTCTTCGACCTGACCGTGCGGGCGCTGAGCCGGGGCAGTTCGGCCGCTCGCCAGCGCCGGGCGCTGGCCCGGCGCGGCCGGCTCTCCGACGTGGTGGACCTGCTGGTGACGGACACCCGGGGCGGGGTCACCGAGACCGGTCCGGCGGGCGTTCCGGCGCCGGCCCTGATCGAGGCGTACGCCGCCGACGGCGACGAGGCGTTCTTGAATGTGCCCGGCCCGGAGGGCCGGGTGGCGCCCGCCTACACCGGGATCCTGCCGGTGCTGACCTCGCTCGGCGCGACCGGCCTGCGGCAGCGGGAGGACGCCCGCGACGACGAGCAGCGGGCCCGCGGCATCACGTTCAGCGTGGCCGGCGAGGCCGCCACCCGGCTGTTCCCGTTCGACCTGGTACCCCGGGTGGTCCCCGCCGCCGACTGGAAGCGGCTGCAGGGCGGCCTGATCCAGCGGGTCCGGGCGCTGGACGCGTTCCTCAACGACGTCTACGGCGATCGGCAGGTGGTGGCCGACGGCGTCATCCCGGAGTGGGTCGTCAACGGCTCCCCCGAACTGCGGGCCAGCGGCGCCCTGATCAGCCGGCCCGCGGTGCGCACCCAGGTGGCCGGCGTCGACCTGGTCCGGGACGGGGCGGGCGACTGGTGCGTGCTGGAGGACAACCTGCGGGTGCCGTCCGGGATCGCGTACGCCATGCAGAACCGCCGTCTCACCTGGAGCGTCCTGCCCGAGTTGCCCCGTCCGGCGGCGCTGATCTCGGTGGAGGAGACTCCGCGCCTGCTCAAGACCGCCCTGCTGGAGGCGGCCGGCCCGGCCGCCGGTGACGATCCGGCGCTGGTCGTGCTCAGTCAGGGCCCGGACGACTCGGCCTGGTTCGAGCACCGGATGCTCGCCGAGGCGATGGGCGTGCCGCTGGTCCGCAGCACCGAACTGTTCGTCGACGAGCGCCGGGTGTGGCGTCTCAAGGACGGGCACCGGCACCCGGTCGACATCATCTACCTGCGGATGGGCGAGGACAGCCTGGTCCACTCCCCCGGCGCGGACGGCATGCCGCTCGGCCCCAGCCTGGTGGCCGCGTTGCACGCGGACACCGTGGTGCTGGCCAACGCGCTGGGCAACGGCATCGCCGACGACAAGTCGGTGTACGCCTTCGTGCCCCGCATGATCGAGTACTACCTGGGCGAGAAGCCGCTTCTCGCCGACGTGCCCACCTATCTGTGCGGCATCCCGGAGCAGCGCGCCGAGGTGCTGCGCCGCCTCGACGAGCTGGTCTGCAAGCCGGTCGACGGTTACGGCGGCGACCGGATCGTGATCGGCTCCCACGCGACCGCGGAGGAGCTGGCGGCGCTGCGGCGGCAGATCAAGGCGGCGCCGCACCGGTGGGTGGCCCAGGAGATCGTCGACCTGTCGACGCATCCGGTCTTCGACGGGCACCGGCTCGCCCCGCGGCACGTCGACCTGCGCGCGTTCATCTTCACCGGGCGGCAATCGGTGGTGGCGCCGGCCGCGCTCACCCGGGTCGCGCCCGCCGGAAGCATGATCGTCAACTCCTCGCGGGGTGGCGGCTCCAAGGACACCTGGTTGCTCGGCTGAGCATTCTCAACCCCCTAGGGAGGAGTTCCACATGTGCGGAATCGCCGGAGAGATCTGTTACGGCGACCGGCCCGCGGACACCGAGGCGATCCGGAGGATGCTCCCGTGTCTGGAGTCGCGAGGACCCGACGGTGACGGATTGTGGGACCGAGGGAGGATCGCTTTCGGTCATCGGCGCCTGAAGATCATCGACCTGTCGGAGGCCGGCGCCCAGCCGATGACCGACGAGCGGCTGGGCCTGACCGTCGTCTTCAACGGGTGTGTCTACAACTATCAGGAGCTGCGCGAGGAGCTTCAGAAGAGCGGCTACACGTTCTTCTCGACGTCGGACACCGAGGTGATCCTCAAGGCGTACCACCGCTGGGGCGCCGACTGCGTCACGCGTTTCCTCGGCATGTTCGCCTTCGCGGTCGCCGAGCACGAGACCGGGACGGTCACCCTGGCCCGGGACCGGCTCGGGATCAAGCCGCTCTACCTGGCCGAGTCGCCGGGACGGCTGCGGTTCGCCTCGACGCTGCCGGCCCTGCTGGCGGCGGGCGGGGTGGACACCACCATCGACAAGGTGGCGTTGCAGCACTACATGACGTTCCACTCGGTGGTCCCGGCGCCCCGCACGATCCTCTCCGGGGTGCGGAAACTGCCGCCGGCCACGGTACGGGTGATCCAGGCCGACGGGACGTCGAGTGAACGGGTGTACTGGGAGGCGTCGTTCACCCGTACCGTCGCCGCCTCGGACCGTGAGTGGGCCGAAGCGGTGCGGGACAAGCTCAAGCAGGCGGTGCGGCGGCGGATGGTCGCCGACGTGCCGGTCGGCGTGCTGCTCTCCGGCGGCCTGGACTCCAGTTTCATCGTCGCCCTGCTCGCCGAACAGGGACAGACCGGGCTGACCACGTTCAGCATCGGGTTCGATGCCGGCGGTGGCGAGAGCGGCGACGAGTTCGAGTTCTCGGATCTGGTCGCCAAGCAGTTCGGCACCGAGCACCATCAGATCAGGATCGGTCAGGAGCGGTTCCTGCCGGCGGTGCAGCGAACCGTGACGGCGATGAGCGAGCCGATGGTGAGCCACGACTGCATCGCGTTCAACCTGCTCAGCGAAGATGTGGCGAAGCAGGTCAAGGTCGTACAATCAGGGCAAGGCGCGGATGAGATCTTCGCCGGATACAGCTGGTACCCACCCCTCGCCGGCGTCCCCCGGGAGCAGGCCGCCGAGGCCTATGCGAAGGAGTTCTTCGACCGGCCGCACAGCGACCTGACCCGGCAACTCAACCCGGAGTGGCTGGTCGGCCAGGACGTCAGCCGCGCCTTCGTGGAGGAGAGTTTCGGCCGGGCCGGAGCCACCACCGCCGTCGATGCCGCGCTGCGCCTCGACTCCCAGGTGATGCTCGTGGACGACCCGGTCAAACGAGTCGACAACATGACTATGGCGTGGGGGCTGGAGGCACGCGTACCGTTCCTGGATCACGAGCTGGTGGAGATCGCGGCGGCCTGCCCGCCCGAGCTGAAACTGGCCCGCGACGGCAAGGGAGTGCTCAAGGACGCGGCCCGCGGGCTGGTCCCGGACGAGGTCATCGACCGGCCGAAAGGCTATTTCCCGGTGCCCGGCATCCGGTACCTGGAAGGCCCGGTGCTCGACCTCGTCCGCGACGCGCTGCACGCGCCGGCGGCCCGGCAACGGGCGCTGTTCCGGCCGGAGTACGTCGAGGCGCTCCTGGCCGACCCGAACACCCCGCGCACCACGCTCGGGGCGAACCAGTTGTGGCAACTCGCACTGCTGGAGATGTGGTTGCAGAACCTCAAGCTGTGAAGGGGACCCTGGTGGGTGGTCAGCTCCATCGCAACGACGTCACCGTGCTGCCGGCGGGCTGGACCAGCCCCGCCGGGCGGATCGAGTCGGAGATAGCCGGCAGTTGGTCGCCGGCCCTCTCCCCCGACGGCCGGCACGTCGCGTACGTCTCCGACCGGGACGGTGTGCCCGCCGTCTGGGTGCAACCGGTCGACAGCGAGCTGACCTTCCGCGTCGACACCGGGCCGGAACCGGTGTCGACGGTGCGCTGGTCGTCCGGAGGCGGCTGGCTGGCCTGCCAGATCGCCCCCGGCGGCGCGCCCCGGCACGAGATCTGGCTGGTCCGGCCGGACGGCTCCGACCTGCACCAGGTCGCCGGGTTCGGCGCCGACACCGCCGACAACATGCGGTGGCTGCCGGGCCGGCCGGTCCTCGCCCTCACCGAGAACCTCACCACCGCCGTGCTGATCGACGTGGTCGCCGGGACCAGGACCGAGGTCACCGAGGGAGACCTCCTCTCGCTTCTCGACGTCGACCCCGCCGGGCGTTTCGCGCTGCTGCGGTACGGGCCCCGCGGCGCCCGCGAGATCGTCCTGCGCGACCTGTCCCGCGGCACCGAGAAGCCGGTGACCCGCGGCGAGAAGGCGGTGTTCAGCCCGGGCGGCGGCTGCGTCTACGCGCTCAGCCAGGACGGGGAGTTCCCCGCCCTGCTGCGGCTCGCCGGCGACGCCGTGGAACTGCTCGCCGGCTCACCCACACCCGAGCCACCCGCCGCCTCCTCCGGGGCGGGGCCGCTCGCCGCCGCTTCCGAGGCCGGGCCCCTCGCCGCCACTTCGGGGGACGAGCCGCTCGGCGGGCCGTCGGAGGTCGAGGACTTCGTGGTGACGGCCGACGGGCGTACCGCCGCGGTGTTGTGGAACGTCCGGGGCGGCGAGTCGGAGATCGCGCTGATCGGCCTGGACCACGACGCCGGCCGCGCCCCGGCGTTGATCTCGCCCTTGCCCGGCCTGGTCGCCACCGACCTCGCGTGGAGCTTCGACTCCTCGGCGCTGGCCTTCACCGCGGAAGGGCCGGGACAGCCGCACGGTGTCTGGGTCTGGAGCCGGGAGACCGGCCGGGTGCGGGCGGTCGCCGCCGACCCGGCCGCCGCCGACGCGGTCCGGCCGACGCTCGAGACGTTCCCGGCACACGACGGGCTGACGCTGACCGGCTGGCTCTTCCGGCCGCGGACGCCCGGCCCGCACCCGGTGGTGCTGTGGTTCCACGGCGGCCCCGAAGCGCAGGAGCGGCCCGGTCACGGGCCGCTCTTCCAGTCGCTGGTCAACCACGGAATCGCGGTCTTCGCCCCGAACGTGCGCGGCTCCTCCGGCTTCGGGCGGTCGTTCGTCGACGCCGACAACGGGGCGCTGCGTCACGGTGCGATCGAGGACGTGCGCAGTTGCGTGCGGTTCCTGAGGTCCGCCGGGATCACCGGGCGGATGGGGATCATGGGACGGTCCTACGGCGGCTATCTCACGCTGGCGGCGCTGACCACCTTCCCCGACCTGTTCGACGTCGGCATCGACGTCTGCGGGATGTCGGACTTCGCGACCTTCTACGAGCACACCGAGCCGTGGATCGCGGCCGCCGCGGTCAGCAAGTACGGCCACCCGGTCCACGACGCGGAACTGCTGCGCGAGCTGTCGCCGATCCACCGGATCGACCGGGTGCGGGCGCCGCTGATGGTGGTGCACGGCGAGAACGACAGCAACGTGCCGGTGATCGAGGCCGAGCAGGTGGTGGCGGCGCTGGCGGCACGCGAGCATCCACATCGCTACCTGCTCTTCCCGGACGAGGGGCACGAGCTGCTGCACCGGACGTCGCGCGCCGAATATCTGCACGCCACGATCCACTGGCTGAAGACACACCTCCACGTGTGACGCCGGTGCGGCCTGCCGGCCGTACCGGACCGGGGTGGAAAAGCGGATGACCGCGGGCGGTGAGGTCGGTAGCTTCGCGGGCATGTTGGCACTCGGGGAGAGGGAGATCCGCGGCTCCTTCGTGAACTGCAGCAAGGGCGAAGCGAGCCGGATCAAGATGCCGCCGGGGTTGTCGGACGGCAGCATCCCCTGGGATGACCTGGACTTTCTCGGCTGGACCGATCCGGGAGCGCCGTTGCGGGCGCTGCTCGTGGCGCCGGGCGAGAACGGGCCGACCGGGCTGGTGCTGCGGCGGCCGGAGCCGCGCCGGGTGGGCGGCGCCGTGCGGTCCAGCATGTGCCGGGTCTGCCTGACCGATCATGCCGCTTCCGGTGTGGCGCTGTTCGTGGCGCCACTGGCGGGAGCGGCGGGACGCAACGGAAACAGCGTCGGCGAGTACCTTTGCGCCGATCTGGCCTGTTCGCTCTATCTCCGGGGGAAGCGGCAACCGAAGATGCGGCTGGTGCGCCGGGAGGAGACGCTCACGCTCACCGAGCGGATCGACCGGGCGATGCGCAACCTCAGCGCGTTCACCACGCGGGTCGCCGCCGGCTGACCACGGGGTCGTCACCGCCTCGCGGGACCGTTGACGGCGCTCCATGTCACACCGGTCGTGCGCACCGCCACGGGCCGAGGCGGTCGCCGATCGCCCCTGTGGCATGGAAGGCTGCACGGGAGACTTCAGGAGCGAGGAAGCGCCGTGGGCATGATCAAAGTTGTCGGTCTCGTGCTGCATCCGCGCCGGGACTGTGGTTCCGCGATCGACGCCATCGTCGAGTGGGCCGCGAAACGGGGCGTGACCGTTCTCGGCCTGCCCGACGAGATCAGCCGGATCAACTGCGCGGCCGTCGCGGTCTCCGCCGAGGAGATGGTGGAACGCGCCGGGCTGCTGGTGAGCCTCGGCGGCGACGGCACCATGCTGCGGACGATGCGGCTGGTCGAGGGGCGTAAGACGCCGGTGCTCGGGGTCAACGTCGGGCGGCTCGGGTTCCTCGCCGAGGTGGATCTCGCCGGGCTTGAGGACGCGCTGTCCGCCATCGACGACCACCGCTACACCGTCGAGTCCCGGACGGCGGTGCGCACCACCCTGCCGGACGGGCGGGAGGTGTCGGCGTTCAACGACATCGCCCTGGTCCGGGTGCCGGGGCACGGGCTGGCCGCGGTCGGCATCCGGGTGGAGGGGCGCGGCTTCGTCAACTACGCCGCCGACGCCGTGATCGTCTCCACACCGACCGGGTCGACGGCGTACAGCTTCTCGGCGGGCGGCCCGATCGTCTCGCCGAACGTGGAGGCCCTGATCGTCAGCGCCGCAGCGGCGCACTCGTCGTTCAACCGGTCGCTGGTGCTGGACACGTCCGAGCATCTCGCTCTCGACGTGCTGCCGAGCAGCGGCCGTCTGGCGATCGAGGTGGACGGCATCATCGAGGGCCACGCCGAGGCCGGTGCCCGGCTGGACGTGCGGCCGGTGCCGGCCGCGGCCCAGGTGATCCGTTTCGGCAGCACCTCCTTCTACGAACGGGCCCGCCGCAAGCTGCGGGTCGAGGGCAGCGCCTCGGCCGTCGCCGCCGACACCGACAGCGCGGTCGTCGTCGACAGCTTCGAGCGGCGAAGGTATGAGGTGCTACTCGGTGGCGAGGTCGCCGGTGTCCTCGACTACCGCCGCGGCGACGGCCGGATCGAGCTGCTGCGCACCGAGATCGACCAGGCGTTCTCCGGCCGTGGGCTGGCCGGCCGGCTGGCCGCGGCCGCACTGGCCGACGCCCGGTCGCGGGGGTTGCCGGTCGTCGCCGGTTGCCCGTTCGTCGCGGGCTATCTCGAACGCCATCCCGAACATCTCGCCGACGACCTCGGCCACTGACGACCATCCTGATCACGAGAGCTGAGGGCAACGTCACCATGGGCCATGCCGCGATCCTCACGGTCGACGACGACCCGTCCGTCTCGCGCGCCATCGCGCGCGACCTACGGCGGCGCTACGCCGACCGGTACCGGGTGATCCGGGCCTCGTCGGGCGACGAGGCGCTCGAGGTGCTGCGCGAGCTGAAACTGCGCGGCGGGCGGGTGGCGGTGATCCTCGCCGACTACCGGATGCCGCAGATGAACGGCATCGAGTTCCTGGAACACGCGATGGACCTGTTCCCGCACGCCCGGCGGGCGCTGCTCACCGCCTATGCCGACACCGACGCGGCGATCCAGGCGATCAACGTGGTCGACGTCGACCACTACCTGCTCAAGCCGTGGGATCCGCCGGAGGAGAAGCTCTACCCGGTGCTGGACGCGCTGCTCGACGCGTGGGAGGCCACCGGCGAGCAGGAACTGCCCGACATCAGGCTGGTCGGGCACCGGTGGAGCGAGCCGTCCTTCCAGATCCGCGACTTCCTCGCCCGCAACCTGGTGCCCTACAAGTACTTCGGCGCCGACGAGCCGGAGGGCCGCCGCCTGCTGGAGGCGGCGGAGGCCGGGCCGGAATCGGTGCCGCTGGTGGTGACCGCCGACGGGCGCGCGCTGTCCCGGCCGACCGTGCAGGAGATCGCCGAGGTGGCCGGCCTCTCCACGAACCCGGGCCGCGACTTCTACGACCTGATCATCGTGGGCGGCGGGCCGGCCGGTCTGGGCGCGGCGGTCTACGGCGGCTCCGAAGGCCTCAAGACGCTGCTGATCGAGCGGCAGGCGGTCGGCGGGCAGGCCGGGCAGAGCTCCCGGATCGAGAACTACCTCGGCTTCCCGGACGGCATCTCCGGCGCCCAGCTCACCGACCGGGCCCGGCGGCAGGCCGACAAGTTCGCCGCCGAGACGATCAGCACCCGTGAGGTCGTCGGGCTCCGCGCCGACGGCTCGGCCCGCACGCTGACCTTCGCCGACGGCGGGGAGATCTCCGCACACGCCGTCCTGCTCGCGACCGGGGTGTCCTACCGCCCGCTGGTGGCCGACGGCGTCGCCGGCCTGACCGGGTCCGGGGTCTTCTACGGCTCGGCCGCCACCGAGGGGCCGGCCTGCGCCGGCACCGACGTCTACATCGTCGGCGGCGCCAACTCGGCCGGGCAGGCGGCGCTGTTCTTCGCCAAGTACGCCCGCCGGGTCACCCTGCTGGTCCGTGGGGACTCGCTGGAGTCCTCCATGTCGTACTACCTGATCCAGCAGCTCGCCCAGATCGACAACATCGAGGTGCGGACCCGCTGTGAGGTGATCGGCGCGCACGGCGACGGCCATCTGCAGGCGATCACCATCTGCGACAGCAAGAACGGTACGAAAGCGACCGTCGAGTGCGGGTACCTGTTCGTGTTCATCGGGGCGGAACCGCGTACCGACTGGCTCGGCGACACCCTGCTGCGGGACGGGAAGGGGTTCATCCGTACCGGAACGGACCTGCTCGTGAACGGGGAGCGTCCACGGGGATGGGATCGCGACCGGGATCCGTTCTATCTGGAGAGCAGTGTCCCCGGCATCTTCGCCGCCGGCGACGTCCGGGCCAGCTCGGTGAAACGGGTGGCCTCGGCGGTCGGTGAGGGTGCGATGGCCGTCGCGCTGGTCCACCGCTACCTGGAGGCCCCATGATGTCCGAAATCGACGAGGTCCGCCTCGAACCCTGCGCACCCGGCAAGCTCGACCCGGCCGAGCTGCGGACCCTGTTCCTGTTCGAGAAGCTGAGCGACGAGCAGCTCGCCTGGCTGGCCGAGCACGGCTGCACCCAGCGCGTCGCGTCCGGCGGCCTGGTGCTGCGCGAGGGCGATCCGGCCGTGTCGTTCTTCGTGCTGCTCAGTGGCACGGTGGCGCTGAGCCGCCGGGTCGGCGAGGACGACGTGACGACGGTCCGGACCGAACAGCGCGGCGTCTACATGGGCGCGACCCAGGCCTACGTGCGCGACGACGGGGTCCCCCGGAAGTACGCGGCGTCGATGCGGGCCCTCTCCGACAGCGAGTTCTTCGTGCTCTCCGCCGACGACTTCGGGTCGCTGATGCGCGAGTGGTTCCCGATGGCCATCCACCTGCTGGAAGGGCTGACCCTCGGCTTGCAGAACACCCAGGCCGCGATCGGCGAACGGCAGCGGCTGGCCGCGCTCGGCGCCCTCTCCGCCGGCCTCATGCACGAGCTGAACAACCCGGCCGCGGCCGCCGCGCGGGCCACCAGCGCGCTGCGCCAGCGGGTCGCCGCGATGCGGATGAAACTCGGCAAACTCGCCGCCGGCAAGGTCGCCCCGGACCGGCTCACCGCGCTCCTCGAGCTCCAGGAGGAGGTCATCGAGCGGGCCGCCAAGGCGCCGGCGCTGACCGCCATGCAGACCGCCGACCTGGAGGACGAGCTCGGCGACTGGATGGACGAGCGGAACATCACCGGCGGCTGGGACGTCGCCCCGATCTTCGCGCAGGGCAACATCGACACCGAGTGCCTCACCGAGTTGGAGTCCCGGCTCGACTCGCCCGAGCTGCTCGACCAGGCGATCCACTGGATCGGTTACGCCCTGGAGACCGAGCAGCTGATGAGCGACATCGAGGACGCCACCGGCCGGGTGTCGTCGCTGGTGCTCGCCGCCAAACAGTATTCCCACCTCGACCGTGCCGCCCACCAGTGGATCGACGTGCACGTCGGCCTGGACAGCACCTTGGTGATGCTCACCCACAAGATCGGTGAGGGTGTCCGGGTGGTCAAGGAGTACGACCGGGAGCTGCCCGAGGTGCCGGCCCACCCGGCCGAGCTGAACCAGGTGTGGACCAACCTGATCGACAACGCGGTCCAGGCCATGAACGGCGCCGGCACGCTGACGATCCGCACCTACCGGGAGGACGACCGGCTCGTGGTCTCGGTCGGCGACACCGGCCCGGGCATGCCGCCCGAGATCCGCAAGCGGATCTTCGAGCCGTTCTTCACCACGAAGGCGGTCGGCGAGGGTACCGGGCTGGGACTGGACATCTCCTACCGGATCGTGGTCAACGGTCACGGCGGTGACATCCACGTGGAGACGAAACCGGGCGACACCCGCTTCCTGGTCCGGCTGCCCTTCGCCGAGCCCTCCTCCGCCTGACCTACGGAAGCAGGCCCCGGACGTACGCCGCCTGGCCGGCGTGCCGGACGTCATCGTCCAGCACGCTGACCAGGCGAACGCCGAGAGTCACCGGCGGATCCCACGCGGGGTCCACGATCCGGTCCAGGTCGGCCGGGGTCAGGCTTTCCAGCAACCTGGTCGTACGGTCGTGCACGGCCCCGTAGTACTCCACCAGGGTCTGCCAGCTCTCCGGCCGGACCCCGGCGACCTGTTCCGCGGTGTGGCCGTAACCGGTGTCCGACGGATCGGCCTTGAGCCCGAACCGGGCCGCCCAGTCCCCCGTCACATAGATCTGCTCGCCACCGGTGATCTCGGTGACGTGGCTGTCCTGCACGCGGGTCAGATGCCACACCAGCCAGCCGATCGGGTTGGCGCCCGGTTTCGGGGCCCAGCCCAGCCGGCTCGGAGTGAGGTCGCGGACGGCGGCCTCGATCGAGCCGGGCAGGCGGCCGAAACCGTCCGCGAGAACGCCGGTGACGTCCATGCTCACTATCCTTCCGGGACTACCTTGTCCGTTTCGCCCTGGTCCGTGGCACCCTTGTTCGTGGTGCCCTGGTCCGTGGCGCCCTTGTCCACCTCGCCGGTCTCCGGCTGGTCCGCGGCCGGGGGCGTCCCGGTCGGGGCGGTGGTCGTGGGTTTCTGCGTGGTCTCGTCCGGCGTCGCCGGAGTCTGGGTGACGGGCGCCTCGGTGGCCGGTTTCTTCGACGCCGGAGCCGGGGAGGTCCCACGGGAAGGCGCGGACGACTTCTGCGGGGCCGGCGCCGGCTCGCCCTCGTCGTTCTTGCTGTCCTTGCTCACGCCGTCGAACGTGATGGTCGGGCTGCCGCTGTCCCGCCCACTCGTGACATCCGCCGCGGACCGGCCGGCGAACAGCTCCGCCGTGGTCAGCGTGCCGATGCCGAGCAGGAAGAACGCTCCGGCGACGAGCATGACCCGCTTCCAGCGGATCCGCCGCCCCGGCGCCGCCGTGGCGGTCTCCGGCGCGGTCGATGCCCCGGCGCCGCCGGCGTCCGCGGTCTTCTCCTCGGCCGCCTCCTCGTGCGCGGCGGGCACGTCGGCGGGTGAGTCGTCGGCCGCCGCCTCCACGGACGGCGTGCCCACGGCCGCCGGAGCGATCACGAACGCCGACTGCAGTCGCTTGCTGCCCCGATCGATGGAGCGGTGGTAGACCTCGGTGCCGATCGAGCTGACCACGCTGGCGAGCGCGGCCCCGATCAGCGTGCCGGCCACTCCGAGGAACGAGCCGAGCACGGCCGCGGAGACGGCCGCAAGCGTGCCCGCGATGGTCTTCGGAACGTCGATGCCGGACCAGAATCGGCCCTCAGCCTGAACAGACATGTCCTCCTAACCCCTGCATTGGGCGAATGCATGACTAGGAGGCCTTAACCTCGCTTCCGGCCGCTAAACCCCGCGCGTCGGCGGCGACTCGTCGCCGGGCCAGCCGCCGGGTGCGCAGGATGCCCGCCACACCGACCGCCGCCACCAGGAACTGCACCGACATCGCGACCCGGAAATCATCGATGTGATAGTCGTTACCTCCGCCGGTGCGGGCGTCGAGAATCAGCCCGATCAGCTCGATCGTGACCAGCGCCGCCACGAACCCGCCGACGTTCACCAGGCCGGTCGCGGTGCCCAGCCGGCTGGGCGGATTGAAACTACGGGCGAAGTCGAACCCGATCATCGACCCCGGGCCGCCCAGGCCGAGCGCCACCACGAGCATCACCAGCAGCGGCAGCGGCGCGCGCCCGGGCCAGGCGAGGACCACCGCCCAGGTGATCATGATGATGGCCACGATGCCGAGCACCATCCGCGAGCGGCGCAGCGGGTGGCGCTGGGTGAGCAGGCCCAGTACCGGCCCGGCCGCCATGCCGGTCACCACGAACACGGTGAGCAGCACGCCCGCCGTGGTCCGGCTCAGGCCCTCACCGGCGATCAGGAACGGCACGCCCCACATGAGCGCGAACACCGCACCGGTGAACGCCGTGGTGTAGTGCGCCCACAGGCCGAGCCGGGTGCCCGGATGCCGCCACGACGTGCCCAGGTCGGCGCCGAGCTGCTGCCAGCTCATCGAACCGCCGCTGTTGACCCGCCGCTGCGGCGTGTCCCGCAGGGTGGCGAGCGCGACCAGCGCCACGAGCACCCCGGTCGCGGCGGCGCCGAGGAACGCGGTGGTCCAGCCCGGACCGGCCAGCAGGGCGGCCATCGGCACGGCGGACAGCACCTGGCCGGTCTGCCCGATGATCCCGGTCAGCTGGGTCAGCACCGGCACCCGTTTCGCCGGGAACCAGTGCGGCACCAGCCGCAACACGCTGATGAACGTCATCGCGTCGCCCGCGCCGACCAGCACCCGGGCCACCATCGCACCGCTGAGCCCGTCGGTGAACGCCATCAGCGTCTGTCCGGCCGCCATCACGATCGCCCCGGACAGCACCAGGCGCAGTGACCCGAACCGGTCGAGCAGCAGGCCCACCGGAATCTGCAAACCGGCGTAGACCACGAGCTGCACCACGGCGAAGACGGCCAGGGCGCTCGCACCGACACCGAAGCGCTCCTGGGCATCGAGCCCGGCCACGCCGAGTGAGCTGCGGTGCAGAACAGCGACGGTGTAGGCGGCTAGACCCGCGGCCCACACCGTCCAGGGACGCAGGGCCATGGGACGCCTTCCAGCTGTCGCGGAACGTACCCCTCAACCCTTCTCCGCCACCGGTGCCACCTGCAACGTGCGTCTTCTCACTGCCCGCCCGGCCGAGGAGGTCCGCCGCGGGCGCGAGCGGGCCGGTGACCGCACGGGCTGACTGCCCGAACCGGTCACCGGCCCGCCTTGCTCTCACACCTTGCGGTCACGCCTTGCGGTCACGCCTTGCGGTCACGCCTCGGTGTCACGGCGGCGCCGGGTGCGGGTCAGCCACAGCAACGCGATGCCGAGGAGCGTGGCGCCCACACCGGTCGCGCCGGCGACCATCAGCGGGGTGCCGGAGGGGCCGGTCGTCGGCAGGGTCTCGTCGTCGCCGTCATCGCCGTTGTCGTCGTCTCCGCCGCCACCGCCGTTGCCGCCGTCGTCGTCGCCCTCGTCCTCGTCCTCTTCCACGACGACCTCAACCAAGGCGGTGACCGTCTTGCCCGAGGTGAGCCCGGTCGCCACGAGCGTTGCGGTGCCCGCCTCGGCGAGCGGCACCTCGATGCTGAAGTTGCCGTTGGCGTCCGCCTTGGTAGTGATCTTCGCGAGTGCCGCGACCTCGAAAGCGGCGAGGACGAACCCTCCGCTCGGCCGGTATGCCGCGGTCGAGTCGGAGCCGTCGTACCCGATGTCGATCGAGATGACCTCGAACGGCTGGAAGCCGGTGCCGGAGAAGGTGACCGTGCCGCCGGGCTCCACGGTGCCGTCCGAGATGACGGCGGGCGGTGGATCAGCCGGGTAGGGCACGGCGTGAGCGGCTGCCGGCGCCATGACCACTGCCGCGAACAAGCTGACCAGCAGGCTCACCACTCGGTGACAACGCACAGGGGTCCCCCGAAAATCGTGCGATTCGGCTTTTTGAGGATTTTTCCTCTCTGATGAGCAATCTAGCGGCTGGCCGGGCAGCGGTCTCCGGATTCGGTCAACTGGGTCCAGGGCGCGATGCCGGGAGTCAACCAGAGTCTCGGGGTCACCTTTCCGGCGTAACCGCCCGCGGGCACCCCGGTGAGCATCGTGGCCCGCAGGGTTCGCGTCTTGCCGGGCGGCACGTCGACCGTCACGATGCCGACCGCTCGCCGGCGGTCCCGGCCGGAGCCGAACGCCTGGGCAGCCCCGTCGAGCCGCATCGAGACCAGTGCTCCGCCGGTCGAGGTGTAGACCGACACGTTCGTACGGGTGGTGTACGGATCGCCGGCCAGGCCCAGTCCGAGGACGTACGCCGGCAGGCCCTTCGCCGGCGCGGTCGACCCCAGCGTCACGGTGAGAGTGAGCTCGCGGCGGCCGTCGGACCGGCAGGTGGGCGTGACGGCCAGCTCGGCGCGGTGGGTCAGGTAGTAGCCGAGCTTCGCCCCACTGCCGTCGTTGAGGAACACCCCCACCGTCGGCCGGTCGCCGTCGCTGGCCGGCAACACCCCGGCGAGGGTGCTGTTCTCCAGCAGCCGGTTCTCCTCCGGGCGCGTGCTCCACACCAGCAGCCGGCGTTCAGCCGCCGCCTGGGCCAGCACCGACTTGAGCGCCGCCGGATCGAGTGGCCGGCGCAACAGCGCCCGGAAGGTCGCCCGGGCCGCGGCCGCGAAATAGGCGTCCTGCTCCACCGGCGAGATGCCGTCGGCGTAGATCCGCGACAGCAGGAGGGGCACCGCGCTGTCGGCGGTCAGCGGCCGGCCGCCCGCCACGGGCACCGGGCCGAGCGCCCGGAGGAGGTAGGACAGGGCGACCGGGTCGGTGGCGAACACCCCGTCGACGGTCTGGCCGGTGCGGCGCCGGTACATCTCCCGGGCGAGTCGCGCGGTGGTGGGAAAGTGCGGGGTCAGGTTGATGTCCGCGGGGAAGGTGGCCAGCTTGTCGGTGTAGAGCTGCCGGTCGGACGGCGTCAGCGGCAGGACGGGTCGCGGGAACGGCTGGAGACCGGTCGCCGTGCCCTGGTCGGCGATGTCGATCCGGCCCCGGTCGGCCTCGAGGACGACGAAAGCGCCCGGCATGCCGCCGGTGGCGCGCACTTCCGCGAGATTCTGGAACAGCACCAGATAGGTACGCGACCCACCGTCCCCGAGCATCGCCGGCAGCAGGGTGGCCGCCCGCGCCGCGGCGGTGATCATGCCGGACGCGCTGCCCATCTCGGCTCGCAAGCGCAGGACGGCCTCACGCACCGGGTCCGTCAAGCCGGTGTCCGCGATCGCGTCGACCGCCTGCCGCGCCCGCTGGAAGGCTCGGCCGGCCCGAGCGAGCTCCGGCGCGGCCCGTTTCATCGGCTCCAGGTTCAAACGCCCCCGGCCGGGCCCGAGCACTTCGCCGGCCAGCAGGCTCGCCGTGCTGACCAGTTGCGGCAGGCCGTCGTGGGCCAGCGCGTCCAAGGTGGTGGTGACGGCCCGGACTGCGATCAGGTCGTCGCCCGCGACCGGCAGGCGGCCGCCGAGGCGCCAGGCGAGCCCGTCCACGCCGGCCCGGGCGGCTCTGGTCTCCTCCTGCAACCGGCCGAGAGTGCCGCCCGCCGCCGGGTCGGCGGTCTGCAGTTGCTGCTGCAGCCGCTGGATCAGGCCGGCGGCCGCCCGCAGGTGGTCATGGGTGTCCCGGACCCGGAGGGCGGACCAGGTGGTGACGGCCGATCCGGTGACCACGACCGCCAGGAGGCCGGCGACCAGGGGAAGCCGTCGAGAGCGGCGCCCGGTGGCTCGCGGGCCGCGTTCCGGCTCAACGGCGTCCGTCGGTGCGCTCGTCGTGTCCACGGCATCCACCACCTGACAAATCGAAAATAGGCCCTTCATGGCATTTAAGTACGCATAATGCGTTGACGGCCCTTTTTCCGCAAATGAGGAGATGCCATGCTGGTCGCGCTCTCTGGCCGCCGGTTCGCCATCACCGGCGGTACCGGCTCGTTCGGGCATGCCATGGTCACTCACCTGCTCCGCTCCGGGGCCGCGGAAGTACGCGTGCTCAGCCGGGACGAGGCCAAGCAGGACCAGATGCGCGGCCGCCTGCGCGACGACCGCGTCCGGTACCACATCGGCGACGTCCGCGATCTCGGCACGGTGGCGCAGGTGACCCGCAACGTCGACTTCGTCTTCCACGCCGCGGCCCTCAAGCAGGTGCCCTCGTGCGAGTTCTTTCCCCTCGAAGCGATGCGGACCAACGTGCTGGGCAGCGCGAACGTCGTCGAAGCCTGTGACCGCAACGAGGTCGGCTCACTGGTGCTGCTCAGCACCGACAAGGCGGTCCACCCGGTCAATGCGATGGGCATGACCAAGGCGCTGATGGAGAAGGTCGCGCAGGCCCACGTCCGGACCCGGCCGGACTCCGCCACCACGGTCTCCTGCGTGCGATACGGCAACGTCATGTACTCCCGCGGTTCGGTCATCCCGCTCTTCGTCGACCAGATCCGCCGGAACCAGCCGCTGACCGTGACGGACCCGGGGATGACCCGCTTCCTGATGTCGCTGGCCGACTCCGTGGACCTCGTCGAACGGGCGTTCACCCGTGCCACCCCGGGCGACATCTACATCCGCAAGGCGAGCGCCTGCACCATCGGCGACCTGGCCAACGCCATCGGCAACCTGTTCGGCGTCACTCCCAAACTCGAGATCCTCGGCATCCGGCACAGCGAGAAGACCCACGAGACCCTGGCCAGCCGCGAGGAGCTACGGCACGCGGAGGATCTCGGCGACTTCTACCGGGTGCCGCTGGACACCCGTGACCTCAACTACGCCCCTTACGAGAAGGAGGGCGTGCCGGGCACCGATCCGCTGTTCGACTTCAACTCGGCGAACGCGCCCCGCCTCGACGTGCCGGAGATCGAGGCTCTCCTGCGGACGCTTCCCGAGATCCGTGCCGAGCTCGGCACGGCGATGGCGGCGGCATGACGGCCGGCCCCCTGGTGATGACCGGAACGACCGGCTTCCTCGGCTGGCACGTCCGGGTCCTCGCCCGAGCGCTCGGCCTCGGCGACCCGGTGCCGGTCACCCGGTCCGGCCTCGCCGACACCGAGAAGCTCGCCGGACTGCTCAGCGGCGCCGACCGGGTGCTGCACGTGGCCGGCGTCAACCGGGGCGAGGCCGACATCGGCAACCGGCGGCCGGCCGAACTGCTCGCCGCGGCGCTGCGCCGATGCGCCACGCCGCCGAAGAAGGTGGTGTTCGCGAACTCGGTCCAGGCCGGCAACGGCACCGAATACGGCACCGGGAAGGCCGTGGCGGCCGCGACGCTGGCCGAGGCCACCCGCTGGTCCGGCTCCGACTTCCAGGACGTACGGCTGCCGAACCTGTTCGGCGAACACGGGCGGCCGCACTACAACTCGGTCGTCGCCACGTTCTGCCGGCAGCTCGCCGACGGCGGCACACCGCAGGTGCACCAGGACCGCGAACTCGATCTGCTGCACGCCACCGACGCCGCGGCGCTGCTGCTCGGGGTGGACCTGCCCGGCGCGGGACGGGTCCGCTGCGGCGTCGGCGAACTACGCGACCGGCTGCAGCGGATCGCCCGCTGCTACGCCCGCGGCGAGATTCCCGAGCTGACCGGCCGGTTCGACGTGCGCCTGTTCAACACCTACCGGTCGCATCACTTCCCGGCCGGTACGCCCTGCCGGCTGCCCCGGCACAGCGACGTCCGCGGTGACCTGATCGAGGCGGTCAAGGTGCACGGCGGAGGAGGGCAGACGTTCGTCTCGACCTCACGGCCCGGAGTCACCCGTGGCAGGCATTTCCATCTCGCCAAGGTGGAACGCTTCCTGGTGCTGCGCGGCGAGGCCGAGATCCGGGTACGCCGGTTGCTGCACGACGAGGTGACGACCTTCCGGGTGGCCGGTGACCGCCCGGCGTTCGTCGACATGCCGTCGATGTGGGCGCACGACATCACCAACGTCGGGGACGGGGAGCTGCTCACCCTCTTCTGGTCCAACGAGGTGTTCGACCCTGGCCTGCCGGACACGTACCCGGAACAGGTGTCGCCGTGAGGATCGGCGTGGTCAGTCAGTGGTATCCGCCGGAACCAGCACACATCCCGGAGAACCTGGCCCGCGGACTGGTGGCGCGCGGCCATCGGGTTCGCGTCCTGACCGGCTTCCCGAACTACCCCACCGGAACGCTCTATCCCGGTTACCGGCAGCGCTGGGCCGACACGTCGGTGATCGACGGGGTCACCGTGCGGCGGGTGCCGGAGTATCCGAGCCACGACCGGTCCGGGATCCGGCGGGCGGCCAGCTACCTGTCGTTCGCGGCCACCAGCTCCGCCGCCGCGGCCGGCTACCTGCGCGGCGCCGACGTCCTCTACGTCTACCTCACGCCGGCCACCGTCTTCGCCGCTCCGGCGTTGCTGCGCGCGTTGCGGGGGACGCCGGTCGTCGTACACATGCAGGACATCTGGCCGGAGTCGGTCGTCTGCTCGTCGATGGTTCCGGCCGGCGCCGCCGGCCGGCTGATCGGCGCCGCGCTGCACGCGGCGATGCGCCGGGTGTACCGGCTGGCCACGTCGATCGCCGTCATCGCGCCGGCGATGCGGGACATCGTGGTGGCGCGCGGGGCCGATCCGGCCCGGGTACGGGTCGTGCTGAACTGGGCCGACGAGTCGCTGTTCCGTCCGATCGAGGCGACCCCGACGGCCCGTGAGCGGATCGGGCGCCGTCGGCGCTGCACCATCATGTACGCCGGCACGATAGGACCGTTCCAGAACATCGAGGACTCCGTCCGTGCGGCCGCCGCCGTGCACGACCACGTCGACCTGGTCCTCGCCGGGTCCGGCATCGGTGAGGCCGCGGCCCGTGATCTGAGCACCGACCTCGGCACGGACAATGTCCGGTTCCTCGGCCGCCTGCCGATGGCCGACATGGCGGCCCTGTACGCCGCCGCCGACTTCCAGCTGGTCACGCTCAAGGACCTGCCGGTCTTCCGGGGCATCATCCCGTCGAAGCTGGCGGCCGCGCTGTCATGCGGCTCGCCGGTCGTCGCCTCGGTGGCGGGTGACTGCGCCGCACTCGTCGAAAGGCATGACATCGGGCTGGCCTGCCCGCCCGGGGACTGGCGATCATTGGCCGATCGCTTCCACCGCGCGGCCACGCTGCCGGCGGGCGAACGCGCCGCGATGGGCCGCCGGGCGCTGGACTGCTACCGCACGCGCATGTCCCAGCAGGCCGGGATCGGCCTGCTGGAGGACATGCTCCGAGAGGCGGCCCGGTGAGAGTGATGACGGTGGTGGGCACCCGACCGGAGATCATCCGGTTGTCCCGGGTGATCGTGCGCCTGAGCCGCGCCGTCGACCACGTGCTCGTGCACACCGGCCAGAACTGGGACCCCGCGCTGCGCGACGTCTTCTTCGATGAGCTGGGCCTGCCCGAACCCGACCGCAACCTGGCCGTGGACCCCACCTCTCTCGGCACCGTCCTGGCCGGCGTGCTGACCGGCGTGGAGGCCGCCATCCGCGAGGTGCGGCCGGACGCTCTGCTGGTGCTCGGCGACACCAACAGCTGCATCGCCGCGCTGATCGCCCGGCGCATGGGGGTGCCCGTCTACCACATGGAGGCCGGCAACCGCTGCTTCGATCTCAACGTGCCCGAGGAGACCAACCGGCGCCTGGTCGACCACGTCAGCGACTTCAACCTGGTCTACACCGAGCACGCCCGCCGCAACCTGCTGGCGGAGGGACTGCATCCACGCCGGATCATGCACACCGGCTCACCGATGCGGGAGGTCCTGGAGCACTACCGGGAGGTGATCGAGTCCAGCGACGTCCTGCACCGGACGGGGCTGTCCTCCGGGTCCTACTTCCTGGTCAGCGCCCACCGGGAGGAGAACGTGGACGACCCCGGGCGTCTGCGCCGCCTGCTCGAATGTCTGCGGACGGTCCACCGCGAATGGCGGCTGCCGGTGCTGGTGTCGACTCATCCCCGGACCCGGGACCGGTTGGAACGAGCCGAGGTCGGATCCCTCGACGGCATCACCTTCCATCCGCCGTTCGGCTTCTTCGACTACGTCCACCTGCAGACGCACGCCCGGTGCACGCTGTCGGACAGCGGCACCATCAGTGAGGAGTCGGCGATCCTCGGCTTCCCGGCGGTGTGCCTGCGCGAGTCGATCGAACGCCCGGAGGCCCTCGACACCGGCGCCATCCTGTTGACCGGTCTGGAGGCCGACGGCATCCGGGCGGCGGTCGAGACGGCCACCGGGCGGCGGGCCGCCTGTCCGGCCGACTACACGATCGCCGACACCTCGGCGCGGGTCACCGCGTTCATCCTCTCCACGGTCCGGCAGCACCGCGCCTGGGCCGGCATCCGGGTGCCGGAGCGGGACGAGCGATGACGCTGCGGGTCCTCGCCACCTCCAACGTCTTCGAGCCGGGGTTCCGCGGTGGCGGGCCGGTGCGCTCGCTCGCGCTTCTGCTCGACACCATTCCGCCGGACATCGACCTCACGCTGGTCACGCAGGACCGCGACGTGAACGCCACCGAGCCGTACCCCGGCCTGTCCGGCGAGTGGGTCCGGCGCGGCCGCGCGGACGTCTTCTATCTGCCCGTCCATGACCGCCGGGCCTGGCTGTCGCTCTGGCGGAGACTGCGGACCACGGCGTTCGATGTGCTCTACGTCAACAGCCTGTGGTCACCGGTCTTCACCGTGGTGCCGGTGCTCGCCTGCCGGATGCGTCTCGTCCGGGCCGATCACGTGGTCGTGGCCCCCCGGGGCGAGTTCTCCATGGGCGCCCTGGCCCAGAAGTCATGGAAGAAACGGCCCTTCGCGATCGTGTGGGGCAGGCTGCTCAAGAACATGGGAGCCACCTGGCACGCGTCCACCGCGCGGGAGGCTTCCGAGATCCGGGCCGTGTACCCCTGGGCCCGGATACGGGTAGCCCTCGACCAGGTGGCATTGCCGGCAGAACCACTGCCTCCGCTGGTTGATCGGGAACAGCCACGGTTCGTCTTCATGAGCCGGATCGTGCCGAAGAAGAACCTGCTGACGGCGATCGAGGCACTCGGCAGACTCCCGGGCCAGGTGCAGTTGGATGTCTTCGGGCCGATGGAGGACGCTGCGTACTGGCAGCGATGCCTGCGAGTCATCAAGGAAACCGGCACCACGGACCGGGTGCACTATCGCGGAGAACTCCCGCCATCCGCGGTTCGTCAGACGTTCCAGCGGTACGACGCGTTCATCTTCCCGACCTGGGGCGAGAACTTCGGTCATGTCATCGCCGAGAGCCTGTCGGCGTCCTGCCCGGTGATCTGCTCCGATCAGACGCCGTGGAGCGCGGTCCTCTCGGCCGGAGGCGGCGCCGCGATCCAGAACCTGTCCGCCGGCAAGCTGAGCGCCGAGATCGGCCGGGTGATGGCCAGGTCCCCGGCCGAGCGTCTTGCCGCCCGGCATGCCGCCGGCGCCGCCTACCGCGCCTGGCACGCGAGCCACAGCAACGAGAACTTCCTGTCCACGCTCACCCGATGACAGGCACCTGCCACGAGACGGAGACGTGCCGATGACAGCTCACACCGTCCTGCCCGGAGGCTCGGCGGCCCGCTCGCGGCCCAGGGCCCGGGACTTCGAGAGGCACATGCGCGGGGGCGGCCTGCTCACCGTGGCGATGAGCCAGCGCCTCGGCGCCCGTCTCTGCGTACCGGCCCACCGGCTGGGCATGCGGCCCAGTGCTCTGACAATCGCCAACCTGGTGTGTGGCACCGGCGGATCGGCTCTCGCCGTCCTCGGCGGGCCCCGCTTGTCCACCGGCATCGCGGCTGTCCTGCTCTGGCAGCTCGCCTACTGCTTCGACTGCGCGGACGGGCAGCTCGCCCGGTACACCGGCCGGACCAGCGAGGCCGGAGCCCGGCTGGACGTGATGTGCGATCTGGCGGTGCACGCCGCGGTGGTCATCGCGATCGTGGTCTCCACAGCGTGGTACGTCCCCACGGCGCCACACTGGCTGGCGTCCGCGTTCTCCTGCGCCGTCATGATCAATCTATGCGCGTCCGCGCTGGCGACGAGCGGTCCGGCGGCCGGCAGCCTGTTCACCGACAACAACCGTGCCGTCGTACGGGCCGGCGGTCTGCTGTTCGACTATCCGGTGTTTCTCACCGCGTACGCCGGGTTCCTGACTTTCCTTCCCGGGCACCTGGACCGATTTCTTCTCGGAGTGCTCACCGCCAACCTCCTCTTCCTGGCCGTACGGCTGGGCAAAGCGGCGAACGTCAGCCTTCGGTGGCAGAGGTGCCCGGACCGGACAGCGGACCCGGCCGGCAGCCAGCCGCGTCGGTGAACGACGACGCGGTGGACCGCCGGGCGGTCGCCGAGCGCCCGGACGAGACCGTCTCGCTGCTCCGAGCCGGCCGCGGGATGGCGATCGGCGCGCTGGTCTCCCGCATCACCGGTTTCGGCCGTCTGGTGGTGATGGCAGCCGCTCTCGGCCTGGGCACCGAACTCCTCGACAGCTACAACGTGGCGAACACCATCCCCAGCGTCACCTACCAACTGGTGTTCGGGGGCCTCGCCACCAGCCTGATCATCCCCGCGGTCAGCCGGGAACTGGCGCGCGACCGGGCGGCCGGGTTCGCCTACGCCCAACGGCTGCTGTCGGCGACCGCGTATGTCCTGGCCGCGGTGGTCGCACTCACCGTCGTCCTCGCGCCGTTGCTGGTCGAGCTGTACTCGCCGGGGCTGACCGAGGAGCAGAAGCGACTGACTGTCGTCCTCAGCCGCTTCTTCCTGCCGCAGATCCTGCTCTACGGCATCGGTGCCACGGCGGCCGCAGTGCTCAACTCGCTCAGCGGGCACAGCGCCCCGATGTGGGCGCCGGCCGTGAACAACGTCATCGTCATGGCCATCGGCCTGGGCTACATCGGAGCCGGCGGCAGCACCGAACTCGGCGAACTGTCCGGCCGGCACGAGCTGTTCCTGGGGGCCGGAACGACCGCCGGGGTGATCGGCCAGGCCGGGATGATCCTCTGGGTGCTGCGACGGCAGGGCTTCCCCCTGCGGCTGCGGCGGGACCTCAGAGGCATCGGCATAGGTCGTACCGCCCGGCTCGGCGGGTGGGTGCTGTTGACGGTGATCGCCAATCAGGCCGCGTTCACGATGGCCATCCGGTCGGCCTCGCACCTCGGCCCGGGAGCGGTGAGCACCTACCAGACCGCTTACGCGATCTTCCACGTCCCGTACGCCGTGGCCGCCGTCTCGGTCATCGTCGCGGCGCTGCCCCGGATGAGCCGTGCCGCTGCCGTCCACGACACCGAAGAACTGTCCGCGCACCTGGCGCACAGTCTCCGCGCCATCCTGTGGGTCACCGCCCCGGCGGGCGTCACGCTGCTGGTGCTCGGCCCGGCCCTGAGCGCCATCCTGTTCGCCCACGGCAACAGCGCCGCCGACGCGGTGGCCCTGGTCGGTTCGACGGTTCGCGTCTTCGGGCTCGCCGTCGTGCCGTTCGCCGCCTATGCCGCGCTGACGGCCGCTTTCAACGCCGCACAGGACACCCGGACCGCCGCCGTCATCAACATGCTCGTGGCGGCGGCCGCGGTGACCGGGTTCGTGGGATCCGCCCGCTATCTGACCGCGGAGCACGCGCTCGCGGGGATCGCCGCCAGCTATGCCGTGGCATACACGCTCGGATGTCTCACTGCCGCCGCCGTGCTGTGCCGGCGGCTTCCGGGCATACGCCTCAGCTTCTTCCGCGGCGGCCGTCCGCGGACCGCCCTCGCCGTACTCCTGGTCGCGGCGATCGAAGCGCTGGTCTGGCATGCCGTCGTACGCCTCACCGGACCGGGGTTCGCCGGCTCTGTCGCCGCCTGCTCGTGCGCGACCATCTCCGCCGGCGTCGTCTATCTCCGGATCACGGCCGAGGGCCGTACCCGACCGGTGATCGATCCCCGTGCCGGCGATCTCGGGCGATCTCGGTGATCCCGCGCCGACGACCAGAACACCTGGAACACCAGGAGCACGGCCAGCAGGATGACGACGTGGGAACCGGTCCGCGAGGCGTAACTGAAGGACCCCGCCCACAGCACGTCGATGACTCCCGCCGCGGCGACGCTCGCCAGGGTGTACCGGATGAGATTGTCGTGCCGGTCCAATACCGAGGAGGCCGCGGACACCAGGTAACGATCCAGGATACGAAGCAGAATCCCGGCGCTGGGAACGAAGAACAGACCAGGGATCCCGAAGTTGAACAGCCATTCGCCGAGATAGAGGGCGACCTCGGAATGGTTCGTCCCGATCAGGCCGGGTCGCAGCACCGGCACCAGGTCGGCGCCGAGGCCGACCGGCTTCTCCGGCCACATCCGGCGCGGAACCAGCGCCACCACCGCCGCCCAGAACGTCTGCCCCCACGCGTGAGGCACACTGCCGGCGTCCTCGAGGGCGAGCAACCGGGCGAATTGATAGAGCGGGTGGACGATCGACTCGAACCCGTTCTCCTGCGTTCCGTTGCGCATCTCGGCGACGAGCGCGACTCGGAGCGCGGCCAGCGCCGTGAGCGCCGGCACCGCGCCGACCAGCACCACCAGCTTGACGATCCGCCCACGCGTTCGGTGTGACAGCACGATCAGGAAAGTGAATCCCAGCGAGGCCAGCACGATGCGGCCGAACCCGGTGAAGAAGTACTGCGTGTATGCCGCGACGGCGGCCGCCGTCGTGACACCACACACCACCCATCCCCACCCCTCGGCGCGGAGGATCAGCCCGGCACCGATGAGCGCGGTACCGGCGAAGGCTATGGCGGCCAGGACGAAACCGGTCGTCGTTCCGGCGTCCTCACCCACCAGCCAGATCGCTGTGGACAGCAGCGCCAGTCCCCACCACACCACCGCCGGGGAACCACGGTTCACCGTGAAAGGCCGCTCCGGTTCAGGCCGATGACCGGCCCAGAAGATCGCCCATGTCACCAGGTGCAGGAAATATGCCCAGGACACCGCAGTGAGGATCAGGTCCAGCGTCGGCCCGGGCGGCTGGATGAAGGTGTGATAGAGACCGGCGAACCCGACGAAAAGAGCGAACGAGAAGTTATAGACCCCGACCGCGGTGATCCGGTTACCGTCATGCGACCAGAAGATCCATAGCCCGAAGACGACGCAGACGGCGGAGAGGCCGCCGAGGGCGGCCATCCGGGCGTCGGTTCCGATCAGCCAGCGTACGGCGAGCATGCCGACACCAGCCGCGGCCCAGGCGGCAACGGCGGAGCCGATCGCGACGGTGGAGCCCTTCGGCCGCCTCGTCACGCCGACCGCCGTCCATCGGCGCGGCGAGCGGCGAGGACGCTCGATACGTCAGGCACGTGTCCAGTTCTCTTTCTGGAGGCCGGGTAGCCGCCGGCATGCGGCACGCCGCCGCGCGAGCAGGGTGGGCAGGGCCATGTAGGCGATCAGCAGCAGAACGCCGGCGGCGTCGGTTGCCAGCCGTGCCGTGACGGGCAGCCCCTCCGCGACGAGTCCGGCCGCGCTCAACACAGCGCCGACCGCGACGGTCGTGGCGGTGACGGCCTGATGTGACCAGCCGACATCGGTGAGCCGTTGAAACGCGTGCGAGCGGTGCGGCGCGTACCACCGCTCGGACCGATAGACCCGCCGGACGAGGGTGCAGCCGGTGTCGGTCAGATAGAGCGCCAGCGGGGCCAGCACCGCCTCGAGCGCGAGGCCGGCCATCAGGGCGTACACCGCGACGGCCGCCAGCAGGGCGCCGAGGCCGTAGGCGCCGACATCGCCGGGGAAGACCTTCGCCTGCCCGGCGTTCCACGGCAGGAAGGTGGCCGCGGCCACCACCGTCACGACGCCGACGAGAGTCAGCACCGGTACGCCGTGGATCCATCCGGCCGTCGCGTAGACACCGCCGGAGAGGATCGCGTTCGCGGCGGACATGCCGTTCAGGCCGTCCATGAAGTTGAAGACGTTGGCGTACCCGACCAGCCACAGGGTGGCCAGGGGGAACACCACCGTCCAGGCGGGACCGAGGTGGCCGGGAACGGTCAGCGCCGCCGCCGCGACGACTCCCGCGCCGCACTGCAGCGACAGGCGTACCGGTATGGAGGCCCCGCGTAGGTCTTCCAGCAGGCCGATGCCGCCGAACAGCAGCAGCGGCACGACGAAGACCCGGGTCGTCTCATCGATCGACAATGCCGCCACGAGGGCCATCACGATCGCGATGCCCCCGCCACGCGGGGTCGGCACGGTATGCGAGGAACGCTCGTTGGGAATGTCCAGGATCGACCGGCGCACCAGCACGCGAACGACCACCGGTTGCAGGCACACACCGATCACCCCGGCGATGATCGAGCCGGTCAGCAGAACGTGCATCCCTATATCGGCCCGTTCGGAGGATTTGACCCGTTCGCTGCCGGCGGTGAGTCACATGGTGGCATCGTGCCGGGGAGAACGGCCGGGGAGCGGGAGCCGGCCGCGGACCGATCGAGGTGGACCGTCATGGACCAGGAACAGTTCCGAGTGCTGGTGGTCTGCCACGCCAACCTGTGCCGGTCGCCGATGGCCGAGCGGTTGCTGCGACACGGGCTGGCCGCCCGGCTCGGCTCGGACGACGCCGCGTTCCAGGTGGGCAGCGCCGGCACCCACGCCGAGGCGGACCGGCCGATGCACCCCCTCGCGTGGCAGGTGCTGACACAGGCGGGCGTCGGCTCGGCCGGTTTCCGCAGCCGGCCGCTGACCGGGAACCTGGTGGCCGAGGCGGATCTGGTGCTGACCGCGACCCGGCGGCAGCGCTCGGCGTGCGTGTCGCTCGACCCGGCGGCGGTCCGCCGGACGTTCACGATGAGGCAGTTCGGCCGGTATGCCGCGGCATTCACCGCTCCGGACGCGGCGCCGGCGACGCCACAGCAACGGCTGCGGGCACTGCTCGAACGGGTTCCCCTGATCCGGGCCGGGCTACCGATCGTGCCGGCCGACCAGGACGACCTACCGGACCCGGTGCAGCAGCAGATCACGGCGTTCCGGCAGTGCCGTACGACGATCGAACAGATCGTCGAGGCGATGGCGACCCTCATCGCGGGGAACCCACCCACCCTGCCTTCGGCCCCTCCGCCGGCTGTTCGGCGTCTTCGGGCGTGACGTCCGCCGGGGCGGCGGTGGTCTCCTTGGCGCTGCCGTCCATCCGGCGACGGTGATTCCCGCGGCCCTCCTTGGACGCGTACTCGTCGTAGTAGTAATAGGCGTCGGCGCCCTTCGTGGCGAGCATGTTCAGCACACAGCCGAGAAGCCTGGCGTCCACCGCGCCCAGCGCCTTGACCGCCGTAGCCACCTGGACGCCGGTGGTCTTGCCCACCCGGGCCAGCAGCAGAGCCCCGTCGGTGCGGGCCGCGACGACGGCCGCGTCGGTGACCGGCAGCAGCGGCGGGCAGTCGACGACCACGATGTCGAACGCCTCCCGCAGTTCGGTCAGCAACTGCGCCATGTGGTGCGATCCGAGCAGTTCGCTGGGGTTCGGCGGGAGAAAGCCGCTCGGCAGCACGAAGAGGTGCTCGCCGTACTGCTGCACCACGTCGTCGAGGGCCGCCTGGCCGGCCAGCACCGTGGTCAGCCCGACCCCGCCCTCCAGACCGAGGTAGTCGGCGACCCGTGGGCGGCGCAGATCCGCATCCATGATCAGGACCCGTTGCCCGTTCTCCGCGCACAGCATCGCGAGAGCGCAGGCTGTCGAGGACTTCCCCTCGCCCGGCATCGCGCTGGTGACCACCAGCGTCTTGATCGGCTTGTCGACATCGACGTACTGCAGGTTGGTTCGCAGTTGCCGCAGCGCCTCACCCCGGGCGGAGTGTCCCGCACCCGGCGCGGTCATCTGCCCGGACTTCATCGCGGGGTCGAACGGCAGGCCGCCGATGACCGGGGCGCCGGCGAGCGCCTGCAAGTCCTCCGGGCTCTTGACTGTCGTGTCGAGCAGTTCTCGCAGGATCGCCGCACCGAGGCCGACGAGGAGACCGAGCACCGCGGCGACCGCGAGAGAGCGCACCGGACGGGGCGAGACCGGGCCGTCCGACGTCTCCGGCCCGGCCACCACCTCCACCTTGACCGAGGAGATCTGCTGGCCCAGTGGTGTCTCCAGGGACTCCACGCGATTCTTGAACCGGACTGCCAGCGCGGTGGCGACCTGCTGGGATCGCTCCACTGACGTGTCCGTGACCGTCGCCCGCAACAGGACGGTCTCCGGCACCGCTTCCGCGGAGATCCGCTCACGGACCTCCGCCGGAGTGAGACCGAGGCGCCGGTCCATCGCTACGAGCACCGCCAGCCGGTCGCTGGTCAGCAGGTCCTGATATGACCGGACGCGTTGCTGGGAGAAGAGCCCGCCCTGGTACGCGTCGGAGACCCCGGTGTTCGGGGTGGTGATGAAGAAGGTCACGGACGTCGCATACAGCGGCGTGGTCTGCATCGTGACCAGCGTGGCGATGCCGAGCGACAACAGCACCGCGGTGAGCAGCATCCACCACCGCTTGCGAGCGATCCTGATGTAGTCGCGCAGATCCATGCAAGCCCCCGAATCATGAAGAAAGCCCACAATATCGGTTTTAGGCCTCTAAAAGACTCTAATGCGACGTTACGTGGAGCAAAGGGGGTTTGCCGATCAGCAGGCCGCGCGGATCAACGGCGGGTGGCGCGGGCCAGGAAGCGGTCGGGGACGTCCTCGTAACTGTCGAGGCGCCAGCCGGAGGCGGCCAGCAGCGGGCCGAGCCGCTCCTCGCTCAGCGGCTCGCCGGGTCGCAGCGTGCGGCCGTGGCGGGCGGCCAACGCGGCGCGGCCGGTCGGGTGGAAGATCGCCAGCACTCCGCCGGCGCGGGTCACCCGGGCGAGTTCGGCGAGCCCGGCCTCCGGATCGGGCAGATGGTGGACCAGACCGGCCGCGAAGATCACGTCAGCGGTGGCGTCAGCGACCGGCAGGCGGCGCGCGTCGGCCAGCACCAGAGTGGCGCGGTCGTCGCGGCCGGCCCGGCGGGCGGCGTCGAGCATGCCGAGCGTGAAATCGAGCCCCAGGACCCGGCCGTCCGCGCCGGCCGCGGCGGCGAGCGCGGGCAGCGCCCGCCCGGTGCCGCAGCCCACGTCCAGGACGACGTGGCCGGGACGCACCCCGGTCAGGCGCACGGCCTCGGCGTAACGAGGCATGTCGTCGCCGAACTTGGTGTCCCAGTCGGCGGCGCGGGCGGCGAAGAAGGCGCGGCTCTCGGAGAGGTACCACCGATCGACGCCGGCGAGGTCGGGATGGAGGTGGCGGATCACCGGCCACTCCGGATCGCGGTGGTCGATCACGACCTGGGCGCGGCCCTCGCCGTCGCCCTCGGCGAACCGGTGGCGCGGGCCGCCGCGCAGGAACACCAGGATGCGGTCGGTGGCCGGTTCGAGGACGTTGAGCGCGGAGTCGAACATGCCGCCACCCGGCCCGGTCAGGCCGAGCACCGCGTCGACCCGCCAGGCCCGGGCCGTGGTGGGGAACGCGGCGGCCAGGCGGGCCGCGAACGCGGCGGCGGCACCCGGGTCACCGCCGTCGACGATCACGGTGAGCGGGGCACGCGGCGCCAGAACCTCGGCGAGCAGTGCGGTGACTTCGGCGATGCGTTCCGGCACGCACTCAGCATGCCGGGGCCGGCGTGACGTGCGCAACGCTCAACGGGCGCACTCTTTGTGCCAGTTTGTCACCGGACATTCGCGGTGCCGGGAACCGGCCGGGCTCCGGACGCAGTCGAACACCGGGAGGCGAGCGGCGAGACGGAGAACCGATGAGGGGACTTGCGGCGATGGTCGTGGCGGCCGTCCTGGCGGTGGGCGGATGCGCCGGCACCGGGAAGTCCGACAACGGCGGTGAGGGCGATGGGGCTCCTCCGGCGCGCGGCGAACCGGGCGGGGCCGGACCGGGCGGGGCCGACCCCGCCGGGAGCGGGCTGGTCGAGTTGCGGATCCTGGCGGACGAGTCGCTGACCGAGGCGTTCGGTGCGGTCGAGCAGGGGTTCGAGCAGCACCATCCGAACGTCGAGGTCGTCGTCACGTACGCCGACGGCGGCAACCTGGCCCGCCGGATCGCCGGTGGCGAACCGGCGGACGTCTTCGCCACCGATGACCTGTTCGCGATGCGGACGGTGACCGATGCCGCGAAGGCCGCGCGACCCGAGGAGTGGGGCGGCGGACGGCTCACCGTGACCGTGCTCGCGCATCCGGCCGCCCCCGCGGCGGCGGCGTCGTTCGTCGACTTCCTGCGCGAGGGCGACGGGCGGCGGATCCTGATCGAGACCGGCCTGCTGAGGCCCTGAACGGTCAGATCGAGGTGCGGCCGGACCAGGAACGGCCGGTGGACAGATTGGCCGTGCCGCCTTCCAGCGTCGCCCGGTGCACGGCCCGGGCGAGCGGCGCGCCCCATCGCGACCGCGGCCCGCCGTAGGGCGCGGCCGTCCCGGTGAGCGGGCAGAGCACGCAGACGGCATCGGTGGCGGTGCCGGTGGCGGCCAGGCCGAGATCGCGCAGCGCCTGCGCTTTGGCCTCGGTGACGGTGGCGACCATGTTGATCAGCGCACCGTCGCCGAGCCGCTGCGGCACCCACGCCACGATGTTGATCGTGCCCGGCTGATGATCGAAACCGGCCGCGGAGGAGGCGGCCTGGATGGGCGCGCCCAGGCCGACAGTCGCGTGGACCCGCACCCCGTCATCGTCGGCGGCGACGACGTCGGCCACGTCGACCCCGGTGAGCATGCCGACTCCGGGGCCGGTGAGGCCGAGGTCCACGGCGAGGGCGGCCAGGTGCGCGTCCGGATCGGGGCGGGCGTAGGACATCGACACCGAGGCGTTGACGAGCCACTCGCGGGGCCCGGCGCCACCGCCGAGGACCGCGCTGGAGACCGCCAGCAGCGGCTCGGGGAAACGCCAGATCAGCAGGGGAACGTCGAGGCCGTCCTCCCGGCGATGCGTCAGCGAGGGTTCCGCGAACATTGCCGGATCTTACTTTCACCCGAAGGCGGGAACGGCCCGGATCGCGGTGGCGCTCCTCACGACCACCCGGCGGCGCGGGACGCCGGATCCGGTTCGCTGCTCACTTCCACTCGGAGGCGAGGACCGCCCAGATCTCGGTGTCGTTGCGGACGCCGTTCCACGGGTACGACGAGCGCAGTCGCCCCTCGCAGGTCATGCCGAGCCGCCGGGCGACGTTGGAGCTGTCGGTGTTGTCGGGGTTGCAGTGCCATTCGGCGCGCTGCAGGCCACGTGTGTTGAACGCCCAGTCGATCAGGACGCGGGCCGCCCGGGTGACCAGGCCCCGGCCGGTCGCGGCCGGTTCCAGCCAGACGCCGACCTCGCAGTTGCCGGAACCGGCGTTGAAGGCGACGAACATGGTGCCGCCGACCAGGGTGCCGTTGAGCCAGATGCCGTACAGCCGCTGGGTGTCACGGGCGGCGTTGTCGGCGTAACGCTGAAGGGTCGCGGTGGCACTGGCCAGGTCGGTGCTGACGCTGGCCCACGGGATCCACGGGTCGACGGTGGCACGGGCCCGGTCCATGTGAGCGAGGAACTCCTCGGCCTGCCAGGGTTCGAGCGGGCGCAGCTGGGCATCTTCGGTGAGATCGACAGCGAACACCGGGGAAGCCTAGAACATGGCCGCGGGGTAGGGCCTTAAGCCCGTACCCGGCGCCGCGCGGAAGGCGCACGATGGAGACATGAACGACAGCGACGAGGTCAAGCGGGTGCTGGTCCAGGCGGCGGACGCCGCCCGGTTCGCCCCGTCGATCCACAACACGCAACCGTGGCGCTGGGTGGTCCGGGAGGACCGCCTGGAACTGTTCGGCGTGGCCGAGCGGCAGCTCCGGGAGCAGGATCCGGACGGGCGGATGCTTCTGCTCAGTTGCGGCACCGCCCTGCACCACGCGCTGGTGGCTCTGGACGCCGAGGGCTGGCGGCACGAGGTGGAGCGGCCGGCGGGCGAACCCCTCGCCACCATCCGGGCGACCGGACAGGTTCCGGCGCGGCCCGAGGCGACCCGGCATTTCCAGATGCTGCAGGTTCGACGGACCGACCGGCGGACCGTGACGGACGAGCCGGTGCCCGAGGACACACTGCGTCACCTGGTGAAGGTGACCCAGGAGGGTGGGGCCCGGCTGCACGTGCTCGGCCGCGACCAGGTGCTGGCGCTGGCGGTCGCGGTGGACCGCGCCGGGCACGCGGAGTCGCACGACGACCGCATCCGGGCCGAGACCGCCGCGTGGGTGGGCGGCGAACGGCCCGGGGGCACCGGCATCCCGGCCTCGGCGCTGCCCGAGGAGGTGCCGCTCACCACGGTCGCCGAGCGTGACTTCAAGGTCGCGGGCACTCTGGCGGCGGGCGACGGGCACGATCAGGCGGCGACGTACGCGGTGCTCTACGGGCCGGGCGACGGCCCGCAGGACTGGCTGCGCGCCGGGGAGTCGCTGAGCCGGCTGTGGCTGGCCGCGACCGAGCAGGCGGTGAGCCTGCTTCCGCTGAGCAGCCCGGTGGAGATCCCGTTCACCCGGCAGACGTTGCGCCGGATGCTCGGTGACATCGGTTTCCCCTACCTGGCCGTGCGGCTGGGGACGCTGGATCCGGCCCACTCGGCGCCGCCGAAGACGCCCCGGCTCCCGGCCGGTCAGGTCATCGAGATCGTCCCGGGGTGACCGGGCTCACTGCGGATCGCCCTCGGGACCGAAGGCCGCGAGGAATCGGTCCCGGAAGGTGTCCATCCGCCAGACCGGGGCGGCCGGGTCCGGCTTGAGGCCGTCGGTCCAGCCCCAGGAGGCGATCCGGTCGAAGACCTTCGGGTCTTTGGCGACGATGGTGATCGGCACGTCGCGGGTGGCGTCGGAGCCGACCACGACCGAGGCCGGCTGGTGGTCGCCGAGGAAGACCATCACCAGGTCGTCGTCGGCGTACTTCTCGACGTGGCCGAGCAGGCTGTCGATCGAGTAGGCGATCGACTCGGCGTACACCGCCCGGACCCTCGACTCGTCTTTCCAGATGTCGGCCGTCGACTCGGCGCCGGAGACCATCGGGCCGTAGACGCTGCCGTCGCCGATGGCGTCCCAGTCGAGCGTGTCCGGCACCGGCGTCCACGGGGTGTGGCTGGAGGTCAGGGTGATCTCGGCGAGCAGCGGGCCACGGCCGGGCCGGGAGTACTCCAGCTTCTGGAAGGCGGACATCACGTACTGGTCGGGCATCGGTGACCAGCTGAACTTGGGGCCGCGGTATCCGAGGGTGTAGGCGTCGTAGATCTGGTCGTACCCGTAGAACCGGCCCTCGGGCCAGGCGTAGATGATGCCGGGTTCGACGCCGACGGCGCGGTGGCCGGTGTTCTTGAACGCCCGGGTGAGGGTGAGCCGGTCGCTGGAGACGAGGCTGCGGTACCGCTGTTCGTTGTCGATCCACAGTCCGGACAGGAACGTCGAGTGTGCGAGCCAGCTCCCGCCGCCGGCGGTCGGCGAGCTCAGGAAGCCGCTGCGGGAGGCGAACCCGGCCGCTTCCAGTTTCGCCCGGTTGGCGGTGAGGCTGCCGAGGACCGCGCTGTTGTAGGCCGGGTCCTCGATGGCGTCGCGCCCGTAGCTCTCGATGAACGACAGGATCACGTCCTTGTCGCGCAGCGCGGTGAGCATCTGGTCGGCGGGCCGGTCACGGTAGGCGTCGACCCGCACCTCCTCGGCGAACCGCTTGCGGTCGGCCAGGTCGTTGGGCAGGGCGAGGGCGGTGTGTGCGGCCAGGTCGGCGGCGGCGTGCGAGGCGACCGGCAGGCCGCCGATAAACTGGAAGCCCATCACGGCGAGGGCCACCCAGGCCGCGCCCACGGTGCCGAGGCCACGCCAGGCGCCGGCCCGGTGGTCGAGGGCGACGGCGCTGAGCCGCTGGACCGCCCAGGTCATCACGGTCACCAGCCCGGCCGAGGCGAGCACTAGGCCGACGGCGAGGCCGACGGTCGCGGGCTTGCCGATCGCGTCGATCAGGAAGTTGAACGCGTCGTCGAACAGGATCCAGTCGAGCACCGGGTCGAAGCGCCGGGCCAGCACGGCGAAGAAGCCGATGTCGATCATCTTGATCACGGTGAGCAGACCGAGCAGCACGCCGATCCCGAGGGTGAGCGGGCGGCGGGCCCGGCCGAGGCGTCCCCGTTCGGGTATCAGCAGCAGGAGGGCTCCGGCGACGAGCGCCTCGACCGGGATTCGCAGGAGCGCGGTGAAGACCGAGTTGCCGGGCGGCAGACGGGTGATCTGGTCCGGAACGATAAGCGCGAGGAACACCAGAATCGCGGCGAATCCCGTAGTCACATGCCGGATGACCCGGCGGTACGGCTTCGTTTGGCTCACGTCTCCTTCATACGCCGGGTCCCCGGATCTGGTTCGACCGGGTAATCCGTTTGTCTGAGTGAGCACTCGCTCATTAGAGTGGCGCTCATGGAACCCAGGCGCAGACGCGTCCCGGCGATGGCGCCGGAGGAACGGCGGGCCGCCCTCATCGCGGCGACCATCCCACTTCTGCACGAGCACGGCCCGGAGGTGAGCACCCGGCAGATCGCCCACGCCGCCGGGGTCGCCGAGGGCACGATCTTCGGTGTCTTCGAGAGCAAGAGCCAACTGGTGGTCTGCTCGATGATCAAGGCACTCGACCCGCAGCCGACCCTGGACGCGCTGGCCGCGATCGACCGCGCGGCCCCTCTGCACGAGCGGGTGACGGCGGCGGCCGACCTCGTCCACGGCCGGTTCACCGAGCACGCGCACCTCATGCACGCCGCCCGCAGACTGATCCTGCTCGGCGAGCAGGATCCCGACTCCAAGGCCCGGATGATCGCCTCCCGGGAGGCCCTGGAGGCGGCGGTCACCGACGTCTTCGCGCCGGACGAGGCCCATCTGCGAGTGCCACCGCACAAGGCGGCCCGGCTGTTGCTGCTCTTCTGCGGCGCCAACACCTTCGGGCCCTACGGGGACCCCGAGTCGTTCAGCGGCGCCGACCTGGCATCGCTGCTGCTGGACGGCATCCACCTCAGGGAATCGGGAACGGAGCAGCCGACGTGCTGATCAAGCTCTTGAAGGTCCATCTACGGCCGTACCGGACGGCCATCGCCCTGGTGGTGCTGTTCCAGTTCCTCCAGACGCTGGCGACGCTCTACCTGCCGGCGCTCAACGCCGACATCATCGACAACGGCGTCGTCGAGGGCGACACCGGCTATGTGCTGCGGGTCGGCGCCGGCATGATCGGTGTCACCATCCTGCAGATCGCCGCCCAGATCGTGGCGGTGTACTTCGGGGCGCGGACGGCCATGGCCGTCGGCCGTGACCTGCGCGCCTCCATCTTCGACCGGGTGCAGACCTTCTCGGCCCGCGAGGTGGGCCAGTTCGGCGCGCCCTCGCTGATCACCCGGACCACCAACGACGTCCAGCAGATCCAGATGCTGGTGCTGCTCACCTTCACGCTGATGGTGTCGGCCCCGATCATGCTCGTCGGCGGCATCGTGCTGGCGCTGCGCGAGGACGTCCCGCTGTCCGGGCTGCTGCTGGTCATCGTGCCGCTGCTGGTCGCCGTGATCGGACTGATCATCTCGCGGATGCGGCCGCTCTTCCGGTCCATGCAGACCCGGCTCGACCGGGTCAACCAGGTGATGCGGGAGCAGATCACCGGCATCCGGGTGATCCGCGCCTTCGTCCGCGACGACCAGGAGCGGGAGCGTTACGGCGTCGCCAATGCCGAACTCACTGACGTGTCGGTGCGGGTCGGCCGGATCATGGCGCTGATGTTCCCGACCGTGATGCTCATCGTGAACATCTCCAGCGTCGCCGTGGTCTGGTTCGGTGGCCATCGGATCGACACCGGCGGCATGCAGGTCGGCGAACTCACCGCGTTCATCAGCTACCTGATGCAGATCCTCATGTCGATCATGATGGCGACCTTCATGTTCATGATGGTTCCCCGCGCCGAGGTCTGCGCCGAGCGGATCGAGGAGGTGTTGGACACCGAGTCCAGCGTGACGCCGCCCACGGCGCCGGTCACCACGCTGGACCGGCACGGCGAACTGGAGCTGCGCGATGTCGGCTTCCGCTATCCCGGGGCTGAGGCGGGCGTCCTTTCGCGGGTACGGGTGAGCGCGCACCCCCGCGAGGTGACCGCGATCATCGGCAGCACCGGCAGCGGCAAGACGACACTGCTCAACCTGGTCCCCCGGCTCTTCGACGCGACCGAGGGCCAGGTCCTGGTCGACGGCGTGGACGTGCGCGAGATCGACCCGGCGCTGCTGGCCAAGGTGATCGGCCTGGTGCCGCAGCGGCCGTACCTGTTCACCGGCACCGTCGCGTCCAACCTGCGGTACGGCAACCCGGACGCCACCGACGCGCAGCTCTGGGAGGCCCTGGAGATCGCCCAGGCCAGGGAGTTCGTCGAGTCGATGGAGGGCCGGCTGGACGCGCCGATCGCGCAGGGCGGCACCAACGTCTCCGGCGGCCAGCGGCAACGGCTCGCGATCGCCCGCACCCTGGTGCACCGGCCGGAGATCTACCTGTTCGACGACTCGTTCTCGGCGCTCGACTACGCCACCGACGCGGCTCTGCGGGCGGCCCTGACCGACTACATCGCGGACGCCACGGTGGTGATCGTGGCGCAACGGGTCAGCACGATCCGCGACGCCGACCGGATCGTCGTGCTCGACGACGGCCGGGTGGTCGGCACCGGAACCCACGAGGAACTCATGGGCACCTGCCCGACGTACAAGGAAATCGTTTTGTCGCAGTTGACCGAGCAGGAGGCCGCGGCATGACCGAGCGAAGCGAGCGTCATGAACGCGTTCTTTTCCATTCTCTGCCGGGAGGCTCAGCCCGATGAGTGACCAAGCTGTTCGGCGGCCGGGGCCGCCGCCCGGCGGGCCGCCCGCCGCCCGGATGATGATGGCGGGCGGGCCACCGGAGAAGTTGAAGGACTTCAAGGGCTCCACCAAGCGGCTCCTCGCGATGCTCAAACCGCAGCGGATGTTCGTCGGTGGGGCGCTGGTGTTCGGCGCCGCCGGCGTCTTCCTCTCGGTGCTCGGCCCCTACCTGCTCGGGCACGGCACCGACGTGATCTTCTCCGGCGTGATCGGCCGGATGCTGCCGTCCGGCGTCAGCAAGGAACAGGCCGTCGAGCAGTTGCGGGCCGGTGGTGAGAACGCCCGGGCCGATCTGATCTCCGGCGTCGACGTGGTGCCCGGCCAGGGCATCGACTTCGACCGGCTCGGACAGATCCTGATGTGGGTGGCGCTGATCTATGTCGGGGCTTGGATCTTCGGCGTGCTGCAGGGACGGCTCACCTCGCGGGCTGTCCAGGCCGCGGTCTACGACCTGCGGCAACAGGTGGAGGAGAAATTGGGGCGGCTGCCGCTGTCCTATTTCGACAAGCAGGCCCGCGGCGAGGTGCTCAGCCGCGCCACCAACGACACCGACAACATCGCGCAGACCCTGCAGCAGACGTTCGCCCAGTTGGTGACGGCCCTGCTGATGATCGTCGGCGTGCTCGGGATGATGTTCTGGATCTCCCCGCTGCTGGCGCTGATCGCGCTGGTCACGGTGCCGGTGTCGATCCTGCTGACCACCCGGATCGGCAAGCGGTCGCAGCCGCAGTTCGTCGCCCAGTGGAAGACCACCGGCCAGCTCAACGGTCACATCGAGGAGATGTTCACCGGGCACACCCTGGTCAAGGTCTTCGGCCGGCAGGGCGAGGCGGCTTCGGTCTTCCAGGAACACAACGAACGTCTGTACGCGTCGAGCTTCCGCGCCCAGTTCATCTCCGGCCTCATCCAGCCGGCGATGATGTTCATCTCGAACTTCAACTATGTCCTGGTGGCCGTCATCGGTGGTCTGCGGGTGGCTTCGGGCACGCTGACGCTGGGCGAGGTGCAGGCGTTCATCCAGTACTCCCGCCAGTTCAGCCAGCCGCTCACCCAGGTGGCCAGCATGGCGAACCTGGTGCAGTCCGGCGTGGCCTCGGCCGAGCGGGTGTTCGCCCTGCTCGACGCGGACGAACAGTCGCCGGAGCCGCCGGTCGTGGCGATGCCCGCGGTGCGGGGGCGGATCGCGTTCGAGGACGTCTCGTTCCGGTACCTGCCGGACAAGCCGTTGATCGAGGGCCTGAACCTGACCGTGGAGCCCGGCCAGACCGTGGCGATCGTCGGGCCCACCGGCGCCGGCAAGACCACGCTGGTCAACCTGCTGATGCGGTTCTACGACGTGACCGGCGGGCGGATCACTCTGGACGGGGTGGACATCGCCACCATGCCGCGGGAGCAGTTGCGCGAACAGATCGGGATGGTCCTGCAGGACACCTGGCTGTTCGGCGGGAGCATCTCGGAGAACATCGGGTACGGCGCGGACTCGCCGTCGCCGGAGCTGATCCGCCACGCGGCGGAGGCGGCGCACGTCGACGGTTTCGTGCGGACGCTGCCCGACGGTTACGACACGGTTCTCGACGAGGAGGGCGGCAACGTCAGCGCCGGGCAGAAGCAGCTCGTCACCATCGCCCGCGCGTTCCTCGCCGAGCCGAGCATCCTGATCCTCGACGAGGCCACCAGCTCGGTCGACACCCGCACCGAGGTGCTGATCCAGCGCGCCATGGCGACGCTGCGCAGCGGGCGGACCAGTTTCGTCATCGCACACCGGCTCTCCACGATCCGCGACGCCGACGTCATCCTGGTGATGGAGGACGGCACGATCGTCGAGCAGGGGACGCACGACTCGCTGGTGGCGGCGGGTGGGGCGTACGCCCGGCTCTATTCCGCGCAGTTCGCCCAAGCCGTCGTCGAGGTCGACTGACGCCGGCGGGCTCCGGGAAACGCGGAGCGGGGGCGGCCTTTCGGCCGCCCCCGCTCCGTTCGTCGCGCTTACTTGACGGTGACCTTCTTGGTGCCGGAGTAGCCGGTGTTGATGCCCAGGGACGCGTTGCCCGTGACCTTGGCCCGCAGCGTCAGCTTGGTCTTCGACTTGAAGCTGAAGGTGCCCTTCCAGCCGGTCGCCGTGGTGACGCCCTTGCCGACGGTAACCCACTTGCCGCCGGTGTAGCGCTGCACCGTGACGGCCTGGCCGGCCGTCCGCGGGTTGCCCGCCACCGACACGCCCAGCTTGCCCTTCTTCGGCGAGCTCGCCGAGAAGGACGGCAGCTGCGTCACCTTGACGGTCTTGACCGCCGAGTTGATCTCCTGCGACCGGACCACGAACGCCCAGCCGGCCGCGATCGACCGCGGGGCGAACTCGAAGTAGCCGTCGTCGTTCGCGTTGACCGTGCTGAGCTGCTCCATCTCCGCCGGGTCGGTGTTCGGCAGCGGGGAGCCCCAGAGATCGACGGTGGTGTTCGGCGCCGCCGTGCCCATGAACCTCGCGGGGCCCACGCCCTTGGCCGGGCCGGTGACGGTCAGGGTCGGGGTGACCGGGTTGGCCACGTCGTCCGACTTGATGGTGACCTCACCGACGGACGTGGTGACGGTCGCGCCCTGCGTGGTCGGGGTGCCGAGCTTGACGTAGAAGTTCTCCTCGCTCTCCTTCAGTTTGTCGTCGAGGATCTCCACGTTGATCTTGGCCTGCGTGGTGCCCGGTGTGACGGTCAGGACGCCCTTGCCGTACTCGTAGTCCTCGCCCTTCTTGGCGGAACCGTCGCCCGTCTCCCACGGGATCAAAATGGTCTGCGTGGACTTCGTGGCGTCACCGTTCGGGGTGAAGTCGACGTGGACGTCGACCGAACCCTCGTTCTCGCCGATGCTCTCGTCACGGATCGAGGCCGACGGCGGCAGGTCACCCGGGTCGTCGTTGATCCGGTAGGCACCCGTCGAGACGGGGATGCCGACCGGCGACGCGGTCGTCTCGGTCGCCGTCACGTTGAACGTCTCGGTCGGCTCGTCGATATCATCCGGCGCCAGGTAGATGTCGGTGATTCCGGTCAACGGCGGCGTGGTGTCCACGAACGTCGTACCGGTCTCGCCCCGTGCCACGCTGAGCGTCGCAATGCTGGTCGGCACGTCGAAGTCGGCGATCGGAGTGGCCGCGTTGTCCCCGGCCGCGGCAGCCGTCGCGAAGGTGAGGTCGTACGGGTACTGCGAGACACCGGTGACCTTGCCGGAGATCCGGAGCGAGGTGCCCTCCGAACCGGAGCTCGGGTTGAACGCGAAGGTCGGCGCGGCATCGTCGTTGGTGATCGCCACGCGCGACTCGTGCGAGATGTCCGACGTAGGAGTGGTGTTGTTGGTGAGGGTGCTGACGCTGCTGACGGTGACGGTCAGCGACTCGTCCCTCTCGAACACCGTGTCGCCCTTGACCGGGAACTCGAGGTACCCGGTCGTCTCGCCGGCGGGAACGATGACGCTGTACGACGTCGGGAAGTCGAAGTCGTCGTCACCGACCGTGCTACCGCTGTTCACGCCACCTTCGGTGGCGCTCGGGGAGCCCCCGAAGGACCCGGTGAAGGTGACCGGACCACCGGTCTTGCCGTTCAGCCTGATCGGCACCCGAGCGAGCGTGGTACCGCTGTCTCCCTCCTTCACCGAGATGTCGCCCACCGTCCAGGTCGGCTTCGACGCGGCGTCGGTCTCGCCGCTCTCGGTCAGCGTGATGACCGGCTCCTGGCTGGCCAGCGTGGCAGCCGTGATCGAGTTGTTGGAACTGGAAAGCTTGATGTTGAAGGTCTCGTCACCTTCGAAGGTGGTGTCACCGACCTTGGTGAACGGGATGGTCCCGTTGTACGGCGAGGTCGCCGAGGTGGGAATGGTGATAGTGCCGTTGGTGCCCTTGTAGTCGACTCCGTTGGTGGCGGTGCCGTCGACGAAGGTGTAGTCCAGCTTCACCGGCGTCTGGAGGGTGCCGAAGCTCACAGAGAACGGAACCGAGTCGGCCGGGGTGCCGCTGTCGAGTTCCTGTTCCGTGATCGCCGGGGTGTTGGTGTTGACGTCGACCGTCGGAATCGTGGTTGGGTCGTCGGTGATCGTGCCGGTCGCCGTTGTCGATGCTCCGAGCGCAACCGTGTACGGAGCCGCAGAAGTGCCGAGTGAGACGGTGAATGTCTCCGTGCCCTCGACGACAGCGTCATCAACGATCGACACCGTGCCGTAGGCCGTCTGGGTGAAGGGCGGAATGGTGATCTCGTGGGCGGCCCGATCCGCGAAGTCGGTGCCGCCGCCCACCGCTCCGCGAGTTGTCGCGGCGTCCACCCCGCTCGCGGTCGTGATCTTCACCCGGAGCTCCTTCTCGGACAAGCCTGTGAGCTTGATCGGGAAGGCAGCCGTCTGGGTCGCCGCGTCGGTCGTAGCCGGCGCGTTCTCGATGCTGACCGTCGGCGCCGCGTCGTTGTCGGTGATTCCGATGTCGGTGGTGGCCGTGCCCGTGACCACGTTGGTGATCGCGTACGCCTGCGTCGCCACCGTGAGGTACTGAGTATCGGCCTCGTCGACGTTGTCGTCGTTGATCGGAATGGTGACCGAGCCGGAGGTCTGGCCCGCCGGGATGGCGATCGTCGCGTCATAGGCGAGAGCGGTGAAGTCGCGGGTGGGGCCACCGGTGGAGACGGCGTCTGTTCCCGTGCCGTGCGTGGTCGAGGTGACGGCCGAGACCGGGAGACTGACATCACCCGACACGACACCGCTGAGGCTCGCCACGACCGTCACACTGCCGGCCGACTCGGCCACGGTTGGCGGAGCCGAGATCGACACGGTCCGCGCTGAGGCGGGCTTCGCCCAGATGGTGGCGGTCGCCTCCTTGGACGATCCATCGGCGGCCGTCGCACGCAGCACAACCGTCTCGTCGGTGGTGCCGGCGTCATCGGCTGTGGCGACGGTGAGGGTCGCCGTACACGGAGCTGCCACGCTGCAGCTGGCCAACGCCCCCGTGGTCGTGGTGGCGGCGCTATTGTTGTAGTCCTTTGTGTCCGTGCCTAGGGAATCCAGGGCAGCGGCGCCCGTCGCGGTGCCGCCCGGATACGAGTAGGTGAATGTCGCAGTGGTCGCACCGGTGTAGGTCAGCTTGAAAGTAAGGCTGCCACCCTCCCAGTTGGAGGTCGGCGTGATGGTCAGGCTGTCGGCGGCCGCCGCATAAGCGGGCGACCCGACGAACATGACAGGGATCAGGCCGGCCGCGGCGGCGGCTACGGTCGCCAGGGTTTGCCGGATTCGCTTGTGTCCCCAGAGCGTGAACGGCACCCGCTCTCGCGGCGCCGTTTGGATGGGTCGATGACGCATTCTCTTCCTGTCTCCTTCGGCGGCTGGGCTACCTCCAGCGGGGAGGCCCCTGGCTTTGCGCCCCCGCCTCGCGGCGGGTTTGCCTGTTCGGGTACCGCACCTAGGGCGGTTCGGGGCGCCGGTTTGAACCGGCCCTCTCAGCAGCGCGAACACCGGATGTGAAGATCCGTGTGGGGCGGCGCCAACTGCAATCTAACCGGCGTATCGTTCGTTTCGCGGCGGAACGGGTTTTTCGGTAGAAAGACCTTCACATAGTCGAGTTAGGGCCTCGATGCGGCGCTTGGGAAACGTCATCTCGACACCGGGCCAGCGGCGAACGTACTCGCTGGAGCACCACCATTTCCGGGGAACGGACGAAGGGCGGCCCGGGAGGACCGCCCTTCTCGACCGAACAGTTCTATTTCACCTTGATCGTCTTCGACGGGGACCTACCGGCGAGGATGCCGGCCGACGGTGTCGCGGCGATCGTCGCGCGGTACACGTACTTCCGCCCGGGGCGCAGCGCCCGCTCGGTGGTGACGAACTTGCCGTCCTCGTCGAGCCGGCCGGTGGCCACCGTGTCCCAGCCTCCGCCGTCCTGCTGCTGGACCGTGACGGCCTGGCCCGCACGGTCGGGGTCGCCGGTCACCGTGATCCGGACGGTCCTGCGAGACGGCGAGGAAGCCTTGATCTCCGGCTCCTGCTTGACCTGGATGGTGCGGATCGGCGAGATGAGCTTCCCGGACCGCACCTGGACCCGGGCGCCCTGCTTGAAGGTCGGGCTGAACCAGTACGCACCGTCGCTGTTGGTCTCCGTGGTGAGGACGACGCGGAACGTCCCCCCGCTCGGGCCGGGGGCGCTCAGCAGCTCGACCTTCTCCCCGGCTGGCGCGACCCCTTTGATGAAGACCTTGCCGGCGCCGGCCGGATCGGCCGGATCGTTCAGCGTGGGAGCCTTGGGCTTGTCGTCGTCCTCCAGGGTCACCTTGCCGTCGGACTTCTCCACCGTGACACCGGCCGGTGACGGTGCGCCGAGCCGTACCAGGAAGAGTTGGTCGTCCTCGTCCTGCGTGTCCCCGATCAGCGGCACCGAAACGGTCGCCGACCCTTCGGCCGGTTTGATCGTGACAGTGCCGTCGGCGCCCCGGTAGTCCTTACTGACCTTCGCGCTGCCGTCGACCGTCTTCCAGGGGACGGTGACGGTCTTCTCGGTGGCCGTGGTGTCGCCGCTGAAGTCGAGCGACACGGTGAGGTCGGCGGTGCCGTCGCTCTCTCCCGCCGTCACGTCGGTGATCGACACGGTCGGCATCACGTCGGCCGGGTCGTCGGGAACCCGGAAGTCGAGCGTCGCATCGCCGATGCTCAGGGTGAACCCCTCGTCCATCTCGTCGATGGTGTCGGCGACAAGCCGGACGTCGCCCAGCGATACGGTGCTGCCGCTCACGGTCCCGGCCGGGAGCTTGGTGTCCAGACCGAGTTCGTAGTCGGCCTGCTCGACCGGATCGCCGGCGCCGCCGTCCCCCGACACCGCCGGAGCGCCGAGGTCGAACTCGCGCTGGGCCTCCCCGATGACGACAGCGGTCACCACCGTCGATGCGCCTTCCACCACGGTGACCGGAGTCAGCTTGATCGTGGGCTTGGCGTCGTCGTCCGTGATGGTCAGGGTCGCCTCCCGCGGGCCGCCGGTCGCGTCCTTCTCTCCGGCCACGAGCGCCACCGTGATCTGCGCCTTCTCGTCACCCTCATAGGTCTTGTCCGGCTTGATCGGCACATCCACCGTCACGGATTTGCCGCCCTTGGGGATTTGGGCGGTGGTCACCGGCAGGTCGTAGTCGTCACCGCCGATACCCGTGCCCGCGCCGGTCGCGGTGTCGTCCCGCATGCCGAGGGTGAAGTCGACGGCATCCGGGGCTGGGGCGTCGAGTTCGATGGTCACCTTGGCGACGCCCGCGTCCTCCATGGCCGACACATTGCTCGTGACAGTGAAGGCCGGGGCGGCGTCGTCGTCGGTGATGCTGATGAAGGCCGACGCGACCTGCGGGGCGGCCTCGCCGGGGGTGACGTCGGCGGTCTGCAGCAGGAACGACTCCGGCGACTCGTACTGAGTGTCGTCGGTGATCGGCACCCGGATCGTGCCGCCGGCCTGACCGGCCGGGATCACCAGCGGGTTCGGGCTCGGTGCGCCGAAGTCGCTCGCATCCGCCTCCAGCGGCAGCGCACGGACCCCGACCGAGATCGGGCGCTCGGTGGACGTGGCGCCGTTGCCGGTGGCATAGGTCAGGGTCACCGGCACATCCACGCTGCCGGCCGACTCCGCGCTGGTCGCCGCCCCGAGGGAGACGACCGGCGGCATGTCAGCCGCGTCGTCGGTGATGGTGTAGGTGCTCTCGACCGGAGTCTGGGCGGGGGCGGTCAGATTCTCCAGAATGGCCTTGATCGTCTCGCTGGCCTCGTCGATGGCGTCGCTGGTCAACTGAATCGACCGGAGAGTGACCGGTGCGGTGCTGCCACCGGGCAGGACGGTCGCGGCGCGCGTGTCCACATAGTCGGACGACTCCGCGGGGTCGGTTCCGGCGCCGCCGAGTTTCAACAGGTAACCGATCGGGTCCTCGGCGATCCCGGTCGGGGTGGCGATCACGTCGACGGTCCCGCCCTCGGCACCGGTCGCCGTGTTGAGGCTGATCGTCGGCACCGGGTCGTCGTCGCGGATGAGCAGCGTGCTCACCTGCGCGGGGCCGGCGGCGGCGGTCTCCGCCGACGCCACCTCGACGGTGAACCTCGCGATCTCGTCCTCCTCGAAGACCTCGTCGTTCAGAACCGGCACAGTGATCTTGGCAGTCCGCTGGTCCTTGAGGATCCGCAGGATGGACGAGGGTGTGGAGAAGTCGTCGCCGCCCGGCACGGCGACAGCTCGGCGGGCGGATTCGTCGGTCGCGCTGACGGTGAAGTCGACGTCCTCGGTCGCCGGGGCGTCGAGGCTGACGGTGATCTCGGCGGGGCCGGCCTGGCCCTCCGTCGCGGAGACCTCCGAGGTCACCGTGAACGTGTGCGCCGGGGCGGCGGCGGGGTCGTTGATCGTCACGGTGGTCGCGGAGGCGGCGCCGATGGTGGCGTTCGCCGCGGAGGTCAAGCCGACCTTGAAGTCCTCGCCGCCGGCTTCGGCGACGGCGTCCGACACGGTCGGCACGGTGATGTCCCGCCTGGTCGTCGAGGGCGGGAAGGACAGTTGGACCGGCGCATCGGTGTAGTCGGTACCGGCGGCCGCCGCACCGGGGGTGAGGGTGTAATCGACCGTGACGGCCTTCTCGGTGGAGGTCGCCGCGTTGCCCGCCACGCCGGCGAAGTCGAGTGTGACCGGCACGGTCGCCGCGCCCGGTTCGGTGACCGAGACCGCTCCCGGCACGGTGACCGCCGGGGGCAGATGGTTCGCCGAGTCCTTGATCGTCACGTAACCGTTCGCATCGGGCAGGGCCTCGGGAGAAACCCTCACGCGAACGGTTTCGTCGTGCTCGTCGGCCGAACCGGCCACGGGCGTGATGGTCCCCAGGTCGATGGAGGTGGCGCCCGGCGACAGCGTGCCGCCGGGGATCAGGCCGGCCTGGGTGAAATCGTCCTCCTCAGCGGCGTCGCTGCTTCCGTCGGTGGCACCGGTCACGGACACGGTCCACGGGATCGGCTTCTGCGACTGACCGGTGACGGTCGCGCGGATCGGGATTCCCCCGGCCGTCTCGAACGCCGGGGCCGCGTCCACAGTGATCTGTGGCGGGTCGTCGTCGTTGGTAAGCGACAGGGTGGCCGACTGCGCGCCGCCGGACACGGCTGCGCTGTCCCTGGGTGTGACGACGATCGAGGCCTTCTCATCGCTCTCGAAAACGGTGTCGCCCTTCACGGTGACGTCGAACGTCCCCGTTTTCTCCCCCTGCGGAACGGTCACGGTCGACGGAACGCTGTAGTCGGCGCTTCCGATCCCGGTGCCGGCCTGAACCGCGGTGTCGTCCTCCCCGGTCACATCCAGGACGATGTCCGCGACCGCGGGATTGCTCAGCGTCACCGTAAAGGTCGCGGGCGCGGTGCTGTCGCCTTCCCGCGCAGGGCCACCGGTCACGGAGACGACAGCGGGCAGGCCTTCGTCATCGGTGATGGTGAAGCTGTGCTCGCCCACGCCGGCCGCCTGCAGCCCGACCAGATTGGACAGCACGATCTTGAAGCTTTCTCCGGCTCCCTCGTCCTCCGAGTCACCGGTGATCGGCACGGTGATCTGCTTCTCAGTCTGGTTAGGCGCGAAGACGAGCCGCCCCGGCGCCACCGCCTCGAAGTCGGCGCCGGCGGTCGCCGTATCGGCCAGGACCTGATAGTCGAGTCGCACCTCCGCGTCGACAGCGATGTTGAGCTTCACGTCGAAGACCTGGTTACGGACGCCGGTGTCACCTTCGGTGATCTCGCCGACCGGGGTCACCGTGACGACGCCGTCGACGATCTTGCCGGTCCCGGTCGCTTGCCCGGTGGTCGCGTTGCCCGCATCGGTCACCTCCAGAACCACGGTCTCCGGGACCGTCTCCTCCGTGGCATCGACGTTGGTGGTCACCTCCACGGTCTTGGTCGTGTCACCCGGCGCGAAGAGCACCTCCTGGCCGGTCACCGTCGTGTAGTCGTCGTCTCCTACCGCCGTGCCGCCGGTCGTGCCGACCAGCACCGAGACCGGCGAGGTGCTCGACTCGGCGAGGGTGACCGGAAACCTGAGGACGTTGCCTTCGGGCACGGCCACCGCGTCACCGACCTCCACGGCCGGCACGGCGTCCTTGACGGTGACGGTGGTGCTGGCCGTCGTGGTCTGGAGCGGGTCGAGGCCGTCCGAGGTGGAATAGGTGACCGTGAACGACTCGGACGCCTCGAACTGGTCATCGGCCACGGTGGGGATGGTGATCTCAGCTTCGGTTTCCCCCGGCTTGATCTCCAGCGTCCCGGTCGTGCCGGTGTAGTCGTCGGCGATCGCCGTATCGGCCGCGATGGTGTACTCGACATGGAGGGTCTTCTCGGTCGAGTTGGCCTTGTTCCCGGGGGTCGCGGCGAAGTCCAGCTCGATCGGGATCGAGGCGTCCGCGCCCTCCATGACCGACACCTCGGCGGGGATCACCAGTCCGGGCGGCGCCTCGTCGGCGGAGTCGCTGCCTCTGACCAAGGCGGTGGCCGTGCCCGCGACCCCGGCGTCGATGGTGACCTCGATGCTCTCGTCATGCTCGTCGACGCCGTCGGCCACGAAGACCAGGCCCGGCATGGCGATGCTGTCGTCGCCGGGCTCGATCGTTCCGCTGAGAACCGATTCGCCCAGCTGGCCACGGACGATGTCCTGGGCGCCGGCCGGTTCGCTGTCGGCGTCGGGGACCCCCTTGATCGACGCCGTCCAGGGAATCGGGTCCCCGGCCTCGCCGGACAGGGTGAACACGGTCACGGGGCCCGCGTCGCCTTCGCGCACTTCGGCCCCGCCGGACATGTCGATCTGCGGCGGGTCGTCGTCGTCCTCGATCGTGAAGGTGTACTGCTGGTCGCCGACGCCGGAAGCGCTCTTGTCGGCGACCAGGATCTTGAACGTCTCGTCCGGTTCGTAAGCCTCGTCGCCGTGGATCGGCACCTCGATCGTCTTGACCGTGTCACTCGCTGCGAAGGTGAGCGCGGTGGGCGGTGACGCGGTGTAGTCCACACCGGCCGTTGCCGTGACGTCCGCGGTCTGGTACTCCAGCGTCACCTCGTCGTCGAAAGCCTTGGGGAGCCGAACCTCGAATACCTGACTGCGAACGCCGGAGTCATCCTCGACGATCGTCCCGTCGGTGGTCACCGTGACGGCGTTCTCGACGATCGACCCGGTGGCGCTCGACTGCCCGGGAGTGACTGCGCCCGGATCGAGGATCTCGAGGGTCACCTTCTCGGGCGAGGCCTCGACCTCGTCGTCGGCGAGGGTCGGCACTTCGATCATCGCGAACTGCTGGTACGGCTCGAACGTCAGGTCCAGGTTCTCCACCGGCGTGTAATCGGCCTCGGGGGTGGCGTCGCCGGCCCCCGCGTCGCCGGTCGTCGTGGCGAGCCGCACGGTGATCGGCGCACTGCTCTGCGCGCTCAGGCTCACCGGGAAGCCGAGAGGTCCGCCCTCGATGACGGTGCCGGGCGACCCGACACTCACGGTCCGGGGGCTCTCCGTGATGGTCACCTCCGAGGCCTGAATCAGGGTCGCGTTCTGAACGTTGCCGTAGGAGATGGTGAAGCGCTGATCATCTTCGGCATCGCCGTCAGCGGTGGTCGGGATCAGAACGTTCGCACTGACGGCCGGCGGCTCGAACTCCACCGTGCCGCTTCTGGCGGTGAAGTCATCACCGGCGGCCGCCGAGCCGTCGCCGGTGGTGTAGTCGACCGCGACGGTCTTCTCGGTCGACGTGGCATTGTTCCCCTCGGCCGGATCGAACCACAGTCGCAGAGGCACCCCGGCGGTCTGTCCCTCCAGCACGGTGGCCAGGTGTTGCGGCACGAGCTTGGGCTCCAGGTGATCCGCCGCGTCCTGAATCGTGCCGTGCGCGGTGACCGTTCCGAACTCCTCCACCTGGACTTCGATCTTCACCGTCTCGTCGAACTCGTCAGCGCTGCCCTGCACCAGACCGAGAATGCCGAGGTCGATCTCGGAGTCGCCGCCTTCGAGCGTGCCGGACAACTCCATCCCGGTCGTGTCGACGTCGTCGGCCTCGGCCGGGTCGCTGCCGTCCCTGGCCACGCCCGCGACCGTCGCCGTCCATCGGAACGATCCCTGGAGCTGGCCGGAGACGGGGATCTTCAGGGGAACGGTCGTCCCCTCCACCTGCGGGTCGAAGTCGTTCAGGGCCAACGCCGGCGCGACGTCATTCTCATCGATCGTCAGCGTCCCGGACTCCGCCGTCCCGCCCACGTAGTCATCGTTCTCCCCCGGCGTGACGACGATGTCGGCGTTCTCATCCCGTTCGAAGACGTCGTCGCCCAGAACGGTCACGTCGAACGTCGCGGTGTTCTGCTCCGCGCCAACGGTCACCTGGTTGCCGGGCAGGGAGTAGTCGGAGCCGTCGTCCGCGGTGCCTCCCTCGCCTTTGACATCCAGGGTGATCGGCTCGATGCTGGCGCCGCTCATCCGCACGGTGAAGCTCGCGGTGCGGTCATCGCCGCTGTCGCCCTCGGTGACCGGCCCGTCGGTGGTCACCGACGTGATCGTGGGGACGGGCTCGTCCTCCTCGATCGTGAAGGTCGTCTCGTCCACTCCCCGCGCGGCCCCGCCGCTGAAGCCGGTCAGGCCGATCTTGAAAGTGTGGTCCGGACCGCCGTAGAGATCGTCGCCGGGAATTTTCACACCGACGCGCTTGGTCGTCTCGCCACTCGCGAACTCGAGCACCGTCGGGGAGATCGACTCGAAGTGGGTGTCCGCTGTGCCGGTGCCGGCGACCGTCTCGTAGGAGACCTGCACCGCGCCCTGGAAACCGACATTGAGGTTGATGTCGAAGTACTCCGTGTGTTCGGAGTCGCCTTCGGACACCGCCCCGTCCGACTCCACCGTGAGGACGGCGTCGATCACCTTGCCGGTGGCGGTGCTCTGGCTCGGCGTGAGATCTCCGGGATCGACGATCTCCAACTCGACGGTCTCCGGCGCGCCCTCCGCCTCGTCGTCCGCCCTCGTCGGCACCTCGACGTACTTCACGCTCTCGCCGGCCTCGAACCGCACCTCGACGTTCGTCTGGGCTTCGAAGTCACCCGCCGACGAGGTTCCGGGCACGGCGTCGCCGGCCTCTGTCGTGGAGACCTGGATCGAGATCGGCGTGTCGGTCACCGCCTCGTCGATCGTCACCGGAAACCTCAGTGGCTCACCCTCGGCGGCGTCCTCCGGGGCACCGACACTCACCGACGTGGCTTGGAGAGTCGTGATCTCGGACGAGGCATGGGCCGCCGCCTGCCAGAATCCGACCGCCGCCGTCGCCGCCGCCGCCACCGAGATCACCGCACCGAGCCGCCCTGGCGCCCACAGCCGGAACGGCACTTCCTGGACATCTCGATCGGCCGGACTTTCGCGCATGGTGTCGACTCCTCCGGCATTCGCCGAGGTGGGAGGTGTGCCGACACGAATGTAGTCGCCCGAATATAGGCTTATTAGAGAAATTCACGTTTTGTGGAGGGTTCGGCTACAGCAGGCCATGGCGCATGGCGGTGGTCACCGCGGCCGTACGGTCCGCCACGTCGAGCTTGTTGAAGACCCGCAGCAGATGCGTCTTGACCGTGGCCTCGGAGATGAACAGGCGCCTGCCGATGTCGGCGTTGGTCAGCCCGGCGGCGACCAGGCGGAGCACCTCGGTCTCCCGGGCCGACAACGCCGGCGGTGCCGGACTGCGCACCTGCCTGACCACCGTCGACGCCACGCTCGGCGCCAGCACCGTCTCGCCGCGGGCCGCCGCCCGGACGGCGTCCGCCAGCTCCCGCGGCGAGGCGTCCTTCAGCAGGTAGCCCGAGGCACCGGCCTCGATCGCGCGCAGGATGTCGCGGTCCGACTCGAAGGTGGTCAGCACCATCACCCGCACGCCGGGGGCGGACGAGAGGATCCGGCCGGTGGCCTCGACCCCGTCGCCGCCGGGCATCCGCAGGTCCATCAGCACGATGTCGGGGCGCTCGGCCAGGGCCAGCTCGACGCCCTCGGCGCCGGAGGACGCCTCGCCGACGACGGTCAGGTCGGGTTCGGCGTCGAGCATGCCCCGCAGCCCCATCCGCACCACGGGATGATCATCGACGAGAAGGATGCGGATCACGCGGGAATCTCCAGTTCGATCGTGGTTCCGGAAGCCGGGTCGCTGCGGACGGCCAGCCTTCCACCGACCTGCGCGGCCCTCGACCGCATCCCGGCCAGGCCGTAACCGTCGGCGGCCGCCGGATCGAAGCCCCGGCCGTCGTCCCGCACGACGAGCCGCACGGCATCGGGCGCATAGGCGAGCACCACCGCCGCCTCCCGGGCGCCGGCGTGCCGCCGCACGTTCGTCAGCGCCTCCTGGGCCGCGCGCAGCAGTACCACCTCGACCCGGGTGGGCAGATCGCGGGCATCGCCGGTCAGGCGGAACGGGGCGGGCACACCGGTCTCCTCGGTGAATCGGAGCGTTTGGCGGCGTACCGCGTCCGGAAGTGTCCCGGAAGCCAGAGCGGTGGGTGAGAGGGCGGCGACGAGGGCCCGGGACTCCGCCAGGTTCTCCCGGGCGGTGCGCACCGCCAGCTCCAGCCGCTCGTCGCGCAGCGCCGGGTCGGCGGCCTGGATCAGGGTGATGATGCTGGTGAAGCCTTGAGCGAGGGTGTCGTGGATCTCGCCGGCGAGCCGGGCCCGTTCGGCGGCGACCCCGGCCTCGTGCGAGAGCCGGCCCAGTTCGGCCCGGCTGGCCTCCAACTCGGCGATGAGACGGAGCCGTTCCCGGCTCTGCTCCAGCGCCCGCATGATCCAGAGACCCATGCAGATCCCGGCGCCGGTGGAGATCGCGGCGATGACCAGGTCGATCCCGATGCCGGCGGGATCCACGTGGTACTCGACCGCGACCGGCACCAGGTTGGTCCCGACGACCAGCGGGATGGCCTGCCGGACCGGGACCGTCTGGAAGATCATCGGGATGACCGCGAACATCAGCCAGGTGCTCAGCGGCACGTGGTAGATCGCCACGCTGAAGAGGGCGATCTGGAGGAGCACCACCGACAGGGACACGAGGTCCTCCGCGTCGCGCACGATCAGCGGCCGGCCGATCAGCAGGTGCACGAGGACCATGGCGCCGAGCGCGACGAGAGCGATCGCCCGGTTCCGCGGCTCGGCGCCGGCCACGAGGAGGATCGCGGCCGCGACCGCGGCCGCGATCACCGTGAAGTACAGATCCCAGAGCCAGGCCGACGGCGTGGGGTCGTCGGCGGGGGTCACTTGTCGCGACCGCTCCACCGGAACGTCACCAGGCACAGCACCAATCCGATCACACACCACACGCCGAGCGCCATGGCCACCGTCCCGAGCTGCCAGGTGCCGCCGATCTCACCCGCCTGCGCCTCGTCCGGCAGGAAGACGTAGCGGAAGCCCTGCGCCATCCAGCGGACCGGGAAGAGCGAGGCGACGTTCTCCAGCCAGTCGGGGAGTTGGCTCATCGGGTGGATGAAGACGCCGGAGACGAACTGCAGCGCCACCACCGGCACATTGAGGATGGCGCCGGCGTTGCGGGCGTTCTTGACCAGGCCGCTCACCGCGACGCCCAGCATCGAGCAGGCGATCACCGCGAGCAGGAAGATCCAGCCGAAGGTCAGCCAGTGCGCCGCGTCGGCCGGCAGCGGCATGTCGAAGACCAGCACCCCGAGCAGGATCAGCACGGCCGCTTCGGCGACGCTCAGGGCGAGGACCAGAAGGGCCTTCCCGATGAGGTACGCGGTCGCGGGCATCGGCGTTCCGCGGAGGCGCTTGAGCGTCCCGTCCTCCCGGTCCATCGCGAGCCCGGCGCCCATGGTGACGAACGCCGTGTTCAGGATGCCGTAGGCGATCATGCTGGCGGTGAAGACCCGGCTGACCGCGACCCCGGAACCGGTCGACTCGCTGCCGAAGATGGTGCCGAAGAGCAGTAGGAGCAGCGCGGGGAAGAAGAAGGTGAAGATCACCGCGGTCCGGTCCCGCAGGAACATCAGGATCTCGATCCAGCCCCGGCTCGCGCTCATCGCAAGGGTGCTCATCGCTGTGCTCCGATCAGGTTCAGGTAGGTGTCTTCGAGGGTGGGCCGGGTGATGGTCAGCGTGCTGAGGTCGGCGCCGCTCGCCACCAGGCCGCGGATCAGGTCGCTCGGGTCGGAGACCTGCTCGGTGCGGGCCGTGCCGCCGTCCATCCAGCTCACCCGCGCCTGGCCGGCGCCCCGGCCGCCGAGCGTGGCCGGGGTGCCCTCGGCCACGATGCCGCCGCCGGCCATCACCGCCAGACGGTCGGCGAGAGCCTCGGCCTCGTCCAGGTAGTGGGTGGTCAGCAGGATGGTGGTGCCGTCGCCGGCGAGGGTGCGGATCAGGTCCCAGAACCGGCGGCGGGCCTCCGGGTCGAAACCGGTGGTGGGCTCGTCGAGGAAGAGCAGCTCGGGGCGGCCGACGATGCCGAGGGCCACGTCCACCCGGCGGCGCTGTCCACCGGAGAGGGTACGGATCTTGGCGTTCCGCTTCGCGCCGAGCCCGACGAGCTCGATCACCTCGTCGCTCGTGCGCGGGTCCGGGTAGAAGCCGGCGATGTGCCGGACCATCTCGTGCACGGTGAGGTCGGCCGCGTCGTCGGCGTCCTGGAGCACGATGCCGATCCGGGCGCGCCAGGCCGATCCGGCCCGGCCCGGGTCCTCCCCCAGCACCCGCACGTCACCGGCGCTGCGGCGGCGGTGTCCTTCCAGGATCTCCACCGTGGTGGTCTTGCCGGCGCCGTTCGGGCCGAGCAGCGCGAAGATCTCGCCACGGGCCACGACCAGGTCGATGCCCGCGACCGCGTCCCGCCCGCCGTATGTCTTACGTAGTCCGGTTACCTCGATGGCTTCCATACATCAGATCGTGCTCGTCTCACCGGACGCGAGGGACGACCGCGCGGCTGTCACCGGCTGTCCACCGATCGATGGACAGCGGCCTCACTCCCAGCGGAATCCGCGGGCCGCCAGAGCCGGCCAGACGATCGCCCAGGCGGCCAGGGCCAGCCAGATCCCAGCCGGGACCGCGTCGCCGTGCATCAGGGTCGCCCGCAGCGCCTCGGCGTGCGCGGCCAGCGGCAGCAGGAACCAGCCGGCCGCGCCGAGGGCGGGCGCGCTGAACATGATGCCGCCGATCGACAGCATCACCACGTAGATCAGTGTCGCCGCGCCGGTGGTCGTCTCCGGTTTCAGCACGCTGGCCAGCAGCAACGCCAGCCCGCTGTAACCGGCGGCGGCGAGCACGGTCACCCCGAGCGCCGGGATCAGGGCGCCGGCCTCCGGCCGCCACCCGACCGCGAGACCGACCAGCGCGAGCACCAGCACCTGCACGACGATCTGGGCGAGCACGGCGGCGGTCTTGGCCAGCAGCAGCCCGGGCCGGGTCAGCGGGGAGGCGCCGAGCCTTTTGAGCACGCCGTAGCTGCGCTCGTATCCGGTGGTGATGGCCTGGCCGGTGAAGGCGGTGGACATCACGGTGAGCGCGAGCACCCCGGGGACCACATAACCGAGGCGGTCATCGGTGGGCAGATTGGTGACGTCGAAGAGGCCGGCGCCGAGCATGACCAGCAGCGGCACGCCCATGGCGAGCACCACGGCCTCACCCCGGCGGGCGGTCAGCAGCAGTTCCATCCGGATCTGCCGGCCGAGGATGGTCCGCATCGGCGCGCGGCCCGGAGCCGGGGCGAAGGTGCCGCTCACTGGGCTGCTCCAACCGGTGTCTGCGTGGTCAGGGAGAGGTAGACGTCTTCGAGGGTGCGGCGGCGGGTGTTCACCGCGGTCACGTCGGCGCCCACGCGCGCGAACCAGGCCAGCACCTCGGCCAGTCCGGCGGTGTCCAGCGAGCCGGTGATGGCGTACTCGCCGGCGGAGGTCTCGGTGACCGTGCGCCCGGCCCGCAGTCCGGTCAGGTCGAGCCCCGGATCGGCCCGCACCTCCAGCACGTCGATGCCGGCCGCCGAGGTCAGCTCGGCCGGGGTGCCGGTCGCCGCCACCAGCCCGGCCCGCATGATCACCACGTCGTCGGCGAGGCGCTCGGCCTCGTCGAGCAGGTGGGTGGTGAGCAGCACCGAGACGCCGTCGGCGCGCAACTCCTCGATGAGCTGCCAGGTGGTGTGCCGGGCCTCGGTGTCCATGCCGGCCGTCGGCTCGTCGAGGAAGACCAGCTCCGGGCGGCCGACCAAGGCCACCGCGAGGCTGAGCCGCTGCTGCTCGCCACCGGAGAGCCGGCGGAACCTGGTCCGCTCGAACTTTCGCAGGCCGAGCCGGTCCAGCAGCATGTCGGTGTCGAGCGGGTTCGCCGCGAACGAGGCGAACAGCCGCAGGATCTCACCGGCCGTGGCCCACGGGTAGACACCACCGGACTGCAGCATGATGCCGAGCCGCGGCATCAGGGCGTCGTGGTCGCCGACCGGGTCGAGCCCGAGCACCCGCGCCTGGCCGCCGTCCGGCCGCCGGAAGCCCTCACAGACCTGGAGCAGACTGGTCTTACCGGCGCCGTTGTGCCCGAGCAGAGCCAGCACCCGCCCGCGCGGCAGGCGCAGGGACACCCCACCGACGGCCGTCGTGTCGCCGTAACGCACCACGACGTCACGCACCTCGACCGCGGCCGCGTCGCCACCCACCATGAGTCCGCCCATCCGAGAATCCGCCACCGCCACCATACGGTGGTCCCCGCCCGGCCCCGGCCGGGTGGTGTACGCCGATGGCCTGTCTCACCTTCTCCCGGCTGCCGCCCGGACGCCTCCTACCTGAGGCCGCTCCGGCTCCACCGCCGGTAGTAGCCTCGGACGGATGGGCGTCGTGCAGATCTACACCGACGGGGCGTGCGCGCCGAATCCCGGCCCCGGCGGGTGGGGCGCGGTGCTGCGCTGGGGAAGCTCCGAGAAGGACCTCTGCGGCGGCGAGGCGAGCCGGACGACCAACAACCGGATGGAGCTGATGGCTCCGATCCGGGCGCTGGAGGCGCTGACGCGGGCCCCGCTGACGGTGGAGATCTACACCGACAGTGTGTACGTGCGCAACGGCATCACGCAGTACATGCACAACTGGAAGCGCAACGGCTGGCTGACCGCGGCCCGGCAGCCGGTGAAGAACGTCGACCTGTGGCAGCGGCTCGACGAGGCGGTCCGCCGGCATGAGGTCACCTGGCACTGGGTGAAAGGGCACGCCGGCCACCCGGAGAACGAACGGGCCGACCAGCTGGCCACCCGGGGTCTGCGCGAGGCCGTCGCCGCGGCCGGCTCGACGGGCTGAGACCGTCAGGTGCGCGGGCGGGGCACCTTGGCCCGGGCCACCCGGTCCGGGGGCAGCCGGTAGGTCGCGGCCTGGACCAGCTCGTCCGGCACGGTGTGCCGGCCCTCCCGCTGGGTGGGCACGCCCGCGACGCCCTCCGGCCCGAGCGGAACGACCTCGGGCGCGACGGACCGGCGGCCCGCGGCCCGCGCCGCCGTGCTGAAGACGTTCCGGGTCGCGGCGTCGTACCCGGTGCGGTACGCCTCACGCAGGTCAGGCCCGTTCTGCCGCCGCTGGTGCAGACGGCCGGCGGCATATCCGGTGCAGGCCATGAGGGCGGCCGCCAGAACGATGAGAAGGATGGTGTCGCCCGGTGCGGTCATCCTTCGATTGTGACGAATCGGATAGACCAACAGCTATGGCCCGTTTGACGTACCCCGGAGGAATTAGGTCAAAGGCTCAACTCACTTTGCGTGACAGCTCGGTGGCCCCCTCCCCGCCACTCCACATCTGAACTGGGCCCACGTGAGGACGACCCGTTAACCGTCAGTTACATTCTGCCCGGAGGGTGTGATCCGCGCGGCACGACAGCGGGCCCGGGACACGGCAAAAGCCCAGCTCAAGATTGAAATGGTCGCCCTGTGCAAGGAAGCGACGATAGATCACAAGTTGACACCTTTACGCGTGGAGCGGGACGGTACTTCCGATTGTCCTCGTGACAACGATGGCATTGGACGATGGGGAGAGACCATGCGCACCACACGACGCGCCCTGGCGGCCGTCGTCAGCGCCGCCGCACTGCTGGTGGCGTCCGGCTGCGGGGCCGGGGAGGACGACGCCACGGCCTCGACGGTCGAGGTCTTCACCTGGTGGGCCGAGGGCGGCGAGAAGGCCGGACTCGACGCCCTCGTCAGCCGGTTCACCGCCGCCTGCCCCGGGCAGGAGTTCCAGAGCGGCGTGATCGCCGGTGGCGCGGGCGTCAACGCCAAGCAGGTCCTCAACGCACGGCTGCAGCAGAACGACCCGCCGGACACGTTCCAGGCGCACGCCGGCGCGGAACTGCTCGACCACATCAACGCCGCCCAGGTCAGCGACCTGACCGCACGCTACGAGGCGTGGGGCCTGACCGCCGCCCTCCCGGCGGGCCTGATCGAGACCCTCACGGTGAACGGCAAACTATGGTCGGTGCCGGCCGGTGTGCACCGGGCCAACGTGGTCTGGGCCAACGACCAGGTCCTCGCCGACGCCGGCATCCTGGTCGCGCCGAAGAACCTCAAGGAGTTCGTCGCCAACCTGGAGAAACTACGCCGCAACGGGATCGAGTCCCCGCTGGCCCTGGGCCGGGACTGGACCCAGCTCATGCTGCTGGAGGCGGTGCTGATCAGCGACCTGGGCTCGAAACGGTTCAACGGCCTGTTCAACGGCGAGACGAAGTGGGACGGCAAGCCCGTCCGCACGGCGATCGACGACTTCGCCACGATCGTCGGTTACAGCAACCCCGACCGGGACTCCCTCGACTGGCCGCAGGCCGAGCAACTACTCATCGACGGCAAGGCCGGCTATCAGATGATGGGCGACTGGGTCGCGGCCGACCTCGACCAGAAGAACTTCAGCGGGTACGACTCCTTCACGTTCCCCGGCAACGGCAAGACGTTCCAGTGGCTCGCCGACTCGTTCGTGCTCACCACCGGGGCCGCCAACCCGGCCGGTGCCGAGTGCTGGCTGCGGACCGTCGCCTCCCCCGAGGGACAGCAGGCCTTCAACGCGCGTAAGGGCTCCATCCCGGCCCGCACCGACGCGCCGACCGTGGGCTTCACCGATTACCAGATCGAGGCCGTCGAGGACTGGAAGTCGGGCACCCCGGTCCCGTCCTGCGCGCACGGCTCGGCCTGCTCGCAGCCCTGGCAGAACGCCGCCAACGCCGCGCTCGGCGCCTTCTCCACCTCGGGTGACGCCGCGGCGCTCCAGGCCGCCCTGGCCGCGGCGGCCAGGCAGTTCGTCCGGCAGCCCTGATCATCCGCCCCGGCGGCGGGGCGGCACAGCGCCCGCGGATCGGGCACGATGGAACCATGGGTTCCGAACGCGACGGCGTGCCACTGACCAATCTGGATCAGGAACTGTTCCCGGGCGCCGGGGCCACCAAGCGGGACCTGGTGGACTACCTCGACGCGGTGGCGGACCGGTTCCTCCCCGTGCTGCGGGACCGGCCGCTCTCGGTCATCCGGGTGCTTCGCGGCCAGGACCGGTTCATGCAGAAGAACCTGCCGAAATACACGCCGGACTGGGTGCCCCGGGCCACCGTCTGGGCCGAGGCCTCGCACCGCGACGTCACCTACGCCCTGGCCAACGACCGCCGCACCCTGTTCTGGCTGGGCAACCAGCGGGCCGTCGAGTACCACCCGGCCCTGACGCACGCCGGTTCACCGCACCCCACCCACCTGATCATGGACCTGGACCCGCCCGAGGACGGCGGTTTCGGTCTCGCCGTCGCCGCCGCCCGGCTGGTCCGCCAGGCCCTCGACGACGCCGGGATGGCCGGGGCGGTCAAGACCAGCGGCGCCAAGGGGGTGCACGTCTTCGTGCCACTGGCCGGTGAGCCGGCCCCCGAGGACGTGGCCGCCGCCCAGCGCGCGGTCGCCGCCCGGGCCGAGCGGATCGATCCGGCACTGGCCACCACCGCGTTCATCCGGGACGACCGGCACGGCAAGGTCTTCCTCGACGCGACCAGGGCCGGCGGGGCGACCGTGGTGGCGGCGTACAGCCCCCGGGCCCGGCCGGGCGTGCCCGTGTCGTTCCCGGTCGCGTGGTCCGACCTCGATCAGGTGGCGCCTGGTGACTTCACCGTCCGGACAGCGCCCGGCCTGCTCGGTGACCGCGATCCGTGGGCCGAGGCGATGCCCGCGCCGCAGCGGCTCGACCCGGGTCTGGTCGCCGAGGGACACACCATCCCCGTCGCCCGGGTGCAGGCCATGCACGAGGGCAAACGCCGTGCCCGCGCCCGCCGGGAAGCGGCCGGCGAGGGGTAACCGCTACCGTGACGGCCATGCGGGCGTACGCCGCGGGGAGTAGCCGCGTACGCGGGAGGCGTCGATGACGGTGACAGCGGCGCGACGACGCGCCGGACAGCCGGGCGACAATAGCGTCCCCGGCATGACGAGGAACTTCACCGCAGCCGCCGCCGCACTGACCCTCCTCGGCGTTCCGGCCGGGCTCGCGCTCACCCGCGGCGACACCCGGGTCGTCATGACCGGCACGCTCGCCGTCGCGCTCGCCGGGCTGGTCCTGCTCACCCGCCGGTGGCCGCTGGCCGTGCTCCTGTTCACGATCCTGACCCTCACGGCCTGGCGGATCTCGCACCTGATCGAGGCCGGCTGGCTGTGGCCGGCCACCGCCGCTCTCGTGGCGCTGGTGATGGAGGGCCGGCTCTGGACCGCCGTGAGCGCCGCGGCGGTCACTTTGGCCTGGGGCCTGAACTGGGACATCTTCGTCGATCCGCACGGACCTGACTGGGTGCTCACGCGAGTCGGCGGGGAGGCGCTGTGGGTCGCCGCCGCGCTGGCCGCCGCGACCGCGTACCGGAACACGCTCCGCTGGCGGACCGAGGTCGCGCACCGGCTCGCCCATGACGAGCGGCAGCGGGAACTGGAGGCCGGCCGGCGGCGGGCCGAGGAGCGGGTGGAGATCGCCCGTGACCTGCACGACGTGGTCTCGCACACGCTCGCCGTCGTCGGTGTGCACCTGAACGTGGCTCTGGATGCCTTCGACACCGAGCCGGACGAGGCGAAGGCGTCGCTGAAACTGGCCCAGGAGGTCCGCGGCCGGGCCATGACCGACCTGAAGGCGCTGGTCGGGGTGCTGCGCGAGGGCGCGCTCCCGACCCTCACCGGCCTGGACCGGCTGCTCGGCCAGGTGCGCGAAGCGGGCCTGGCGGTCTCCTTCAACGAGGTCGGCGACCCGGTCGAGGTGCCGGCTCCGGTCGCCGCGGCCGTCCACCGGGTGGTGCAGGAGTCACTCACCAACACGGTCCGGCACGCCGGCGGGGCGACCAGAGTCGTGGTCACCCTCCGCTACGGCCCGTCAGACGTGCTCGTCGACGTGCGTGACGACGGGCCGGCCGGATCCTCGCCGGCGCCCGTCACCGAGGGGCACGGGATCTCCGGCATGCGGGAGCGGGTGGCCGCGCTGGGCGGCACGCTCACCGCCGGGCCCGGGCCGAACGGATTCACGGTACGAGCCCGCATCCCCGTCACGGAGCGCCCATGACCATCTCGGTCCTTCTCGCCGATGATCAGCACCTGGTCCGCGCCGGCTTCCGGAGCCTGCTGCGACGCGGGCGGGACATCTCGGTGGCCGGCGAGGCGTCCACCGGCGACGAGGCGGTCCGGGCCGCCCGCTCGCTGCGCCCGGACGTGATCCTGATGGACATCCGGATGCCGGGCATGGACGGCATCACCGCGACGAAGCGGATCCTGGCCGCGGACGGCGAGCCGGCCGCCGTGGGCGGCGGACTGCCGAAGATCATCATCCTGACCACCTTCGAGACCGACGAGTACGTGTTCGCCGCCCTCGCCGCCGGCGCCAGTGGCTTCCTCACCAAGGAGATCGACCCGGAGGGCCTGCGCACCGCGGTCCGGGTCGTCGCGGGTGGTGACGCGCTGCTCTCCCCCAGCGTGACCCGCCGGGTCGTGGGGCAGTTCGCGCACCGCCCCGTCCCGGCCGCCGCCACCCCGGGCGGCGACCGGCTGGCCGTGCTGACCGAACGGGAACGGCAGGTGGTCGGGCTGGTCGCCACCGGCCTGTCCAACGACGAGATCGCCCGGCAGCTCATGATCAGCCCGCTGACCGCGAAGACCCACGTCACCCGGGCGATAACCAAGCTGGGCGTCCGTGACCGGGTGCAGCTGGTGATCGTGGCCTACCAGGACGGCCTGGTCGGTAACTGATCGTCCGGATCTCCTCAGGACAGCCCGTACCGGCCCGATCTCCCGTTTACCCACCTGTCCGAGGTGGCGATCGGAGAAAGGGGCGAGCGGATGGCAGTCGACACGACGGTCGATGACCCGCGCGCGGCACGCCGCTGGGCGCGCAGCAGTGCCGCTGTCGGCGCTCTCCTCACCATCCTCGTCGCGCTGGTGGTGAGCGGAGTGGGCGGGCCGGCGGTGGCCCTCGCCATCTCCAGCTGGGGCCTGCTGGCGCTGGCCGCCGGCGCGTCCGCCGCCTGCCTGTGGCGGTCGCGTGGTTTCACCGGCCGGGCCCGCTGGGGCTGGTCGACGCTCGCCACGGGCCTGCTTCTCTGGGGCCTGGGCCAGTTCTCCTGGCTCGCCGAACGGGGAGTCGCCGGAGCGCCCGAGGGCCTGTTCGGAGTGTTCAGCAACCCCGGCCTGATCGGGCTGATCGTCCTCATCCCGGCGGGCCTGCTGATCCTGCCGAGCGCTTCCCAGCCGATGGCGAACCGGCTGCGCAGCGTCCTCGACGGCCTGCTGATCGCCTCGTCACTGATCCTGGTCGCCTGGGTCTTCGTGATGGACCCGAACCTGGAGTCCGGAGCGCACCGGTCGTCCTTCTACCTCACGCTGGTCTTCCCGCTGACCGACATCGTCATCGCCACCGTGGTGGCGTACATGCTGCCGGCCCAGCGCCGCCGCCATGGCTGCGGCTCCGACCTGGCGTTCTTCGGCGCCGGCATGGTCGCCTTCGCGATCACCGACGTCGGGCACGTCTATTTCGAGCTGATCGGTGACTCCGGCGCCGCCGCGGTCGTGCACCTGGCCGCCCTGGCCGGTTACGCCCTGATCCTCATGGGTGCGATCCGGCCCCGGCAGCGCTCGGCCGCGCCGCTGAACCTGCCGCCGGGTGTCTGGAACAACGCGATCATGATCCCCTACGTGGCGGTGCTGGCCGCGCTCGCGTCCAGCGTGATGTTCCACGTGCAGACCGGGCACAACGACCCGTTCGTCACCTACACCCGTTCCTTCCTCATCCTGCTCATCGTCGGCCGGCAGGTGCTCACCCAGTTGGAGAACCGGACCCTGACCCGCACCCTGGAGAGCCGGGTCGCCGAGCGCACCGCCGAACTGCACACCCGCGAGCAGTGGTTCCACGCCCTGATCCGGCACAGCTCGGACGTGGTGACGGTGATCGACGCCGACGGGATGATCCGCTACCAGAGCGACTCGATGCGGCGGGTGTTCGGCTACGAGCCCGAGGTGTTCCTCGGCCGCCGGTACACCGACCTGGTCGACGCCGAGGTGGCGATGCGACTGAGCCAGGCGATGCGGCGGGTGGCCGCGCGCCCCTACTCGACGGTCACCCTGGAGGTCGTGCACACCCACCGGGACGGCCGGAAACGACCGTCCGAGGTGATCATCACGAACCTGGTGGACGACCCGCATGTGGCCGGGTTCGTGCTGAACACCCGCGACATCAGCGAGCGCAAGGAGCTCCAGGAACAGCTGCTGCACGAGGCGTACCACGACCCGCTGACCCAGCTGGCCAACCGCGCCCTCTTCCGCGAGCAGGCCGCGACCGCGCTGCGCGAGGCCGGCGCAGTGACCGTGCTGCACCTCGACCTGGACGGCTTCAAACGGGTCAACGACAGCCTCGGCCACCTCGCCGGAGACCAGCTTCTGGTGCAGATCGCCGACCGGCTCCGCGGTTGCGTGCGCGACGGCGACCTGGTCGCCCGGTTCGGCGCCGACGAGTTCGGTGTGCTGCTGATCGGCGCGGACGAGGTCGAGGACAGCGCCGCCGAGCAGGTGGCCCGCCGGATCCTCGCCGACCTCGACGCGCCGGTGCTCGCCGGCACCCGGCAGATCCACGTCCGGGCCAGCATCGGCCTGGCCGGCACCCGGTCACTTCCGGACACCGCCGACAACGCCGGCGACCGGGCCGAGCAGCTGATGCGCAACGCCGACCTGGCCATGCACCACGCCAAGTCGGGCGGGGGCAACGTCGTCGCCGGCTATCACGCCCGCATGCGGGAGGGCCTGGTCGAGCGCCTGGAGCTGGAGTCCGACCTGCGTGCCGCCGTGGAGAACGGTGACCTGCGCCTGCACTACCAGCCCCTGGTCGATCTGGCCTCCAGCCAGGTGATCGGCTTCGAGGCGCTGGTGCGCTGGCCGCACCCGACCCGCGGCATGATCAATCCGCTGGACTTCATCCCGATCGCCGAGGCCACCGGCCTGATCGTGCCGCTCGGCCGCTGGGTCCTGCACGAGGCCTGCCGCCAGGCGGTCGAGTGGTCCACCGCGGCCGGCGGCCGCCCGCTCAAGATGTCGGTGAACGTCTCGGTCCGCCAGTTCGACCGTGCCGACCTCTCCGAGGTGGTCGCCGCGGTGCTGGCCGAGACCGGCATGCCCGCCGACCGGCTGTGCCTGGAGATGACCGAGAGCGTCCTGATGACCGACACCGACGCCAACCTGGAGCAGTTGGTGCGCCTCAAGGCCCTCGGTCTCACCCTGGCCATCGACGACTTCGGCACCGGCTACTCGTCGCTGGCCTACCTGCGCCGCTTCCCGGTCGACACCCTCAAGATCGACCGGTCGTTCGTCGAACGTCTCGGCGTCATCGCCGACGACACCGCCCTCACCGACACCATCGTCCGCCTCGGCAAGAGCCTCGGCATGGCGACGGTCGCCGAGGGCATCGAGGAATTCGGCCAGCTCGCCGCGCTGCGCGAGATGGGCTGCGGCTTCGCCCAGGGCTACTACTTCTCCCGGCCGGTCCCGGCCGCCGAGGCCGGCCGCCTCTTCCTGGAGGGCGCGGCGGTCTGACCTTTCGTACGACCTGCGAAAGCACCGCCGAACCCCGGCCGGCACGCGTTTACACCTGACCCGGGACCGTCCCCGGCCGGATCGATGAGCGGCGCCGGGCCGCCCCCGCGGCGCCGGCCTCACCAACGGCCCTCCTCCCCCGCCCACAGCCCATCCCCACGGCCGGCCGGACAAGCGCGGCGGCACCCGCCCGCTCCTCCCGCGCCCGCCGTCACCGCTGTCGACGCGTCCCGGGGCGCGGTAGGGTCGCCGCAAGGGGTGGTCGGATTGGGCGCACTGCAGGACGCGTGGGAACTCAGCCGGTCCGAGACGGGCCTGGCGATCGTCTCGACCGTGCGGGCCGACCTGACGGTCCAGTCGACGCTGGTCAACACCGGTCTGATCGATCATCCCGGCGACGGGGAGCCGGTGCTGGCGTTCGTCACCTACGGAGCCGTGAAACTGCGCAACCTGCGGGAACGGCCGCAGATCGCGGTGGCGTTCCGCAGCGGCTGGCGATATGCGACGGTCGAGGGCCGGGCGCTGCTGGCCGGCCCGGACGACCCACAGCCATGGCTCGGCCCGGAGCGGCTCCGGCTGCTGCTGCGCGAGATCTTCACCGCTGCGGGCGGGACCCACGACGACTGGCCGGCCTACGACCGGGCCATGGTCGAGCAGCGGCGCACAGCCGTCCTGGTCACCCCGACACGGGTCTACCCCGGAGCCTGACCCAACCCTCCCTCCTTACGCGACTGCCTCCCCACGCGCGGAGGACTCTGGTCGGCTTTGTCGGCCTGGTCGCGGAGCAGCCGCCTGCCTCCACGCGCGCGGACGACTCACCGGCCGCATCCTTCGCGGGCGGCTCACGTGGCCCAGCGCAGCGTCGCCGGAACAGCACGCCCTGGCACAAGCAGCGCGATACGGGTAGAACCGCGCGAGTGGCCCCGAACGGCGCGGCATGGGCGGTGAGGCAGGGACTCCGCCCGAAAGGCGCGGCCGGGCCGCGCGGCACCGCCGCCTCGCGTGGCTCGGCGGCGCCCGCGTAGGTCGTACGAGAAGAATCGGGTGAAGCGGGAGCACCCGCCGACGGTGACTGAGAAGCGGTCGCTAGGTTGCGCTCATGCTGATCAGTTTCGGATTGCCCGTCTCCGGCGCGTGGGCCCAGCCGGAGACGCTGGCCACGATCGCGCGGAAGGCCGAAGGTTACGGCTACCACGGACTGTGGGCGTTTCAGCGCCTGCTCGTGGGCCGGGGGCAGGATCTCGCGCCCGTCTATCACAGCGTGCTGGATCCGATCGTGGCGCTGACCTGGGCGGCCGCCGGGACGTCCCGGATCCGGCTGGGCGTCTCGGTGATCAACCTGCCCTATGTGTCGCCGGCCTATCTGGCGAAGCAGGCGGGTTCGCTGGACCGGCTGTCCGGCGGGCGGTTCGATCTGGGCCTGGGCACGGGCTGGTCGGAACCGGAGTTCGCGGCGACCGGATCGGATCCTCATCCGCGCGGTCCTCGCACCGAGGAGTACCTCGCGGTGTTGAAGGCCCTGTTCAGCGGGGAGGAGGCGGAGTTCGGCGGCCGGTTCTACCAGGTTCCGCCGAGCCGGATGGCTCCGGCCCCGGTGCAGCCGGGTGGTCCGCCGGTGCTGCTCGGCGGGACGGCGGACGTCGCGTTGCGCCGGGCCGGGCGGATCGCGGCCGGCTGGGTCAGCAGCAGCCGGACGAGCCTGCCGGACATCGCCCGGGGCGTCCGCATCGTGAGGGAATCGGCGGAGGCCGCCGGACGCGACCCGGATTCGTTGCGTATCGTGGTGCGTGGTGTGGTTCAGGCCGGGCGCCGGGACGAGGCGCTCCCGCTCTCCGGCGACTGGGTTCAGATCCGCGCCGGCGCTGAGCGGTACGCTGAGGCGGGCGCCACCGAACTGTTCTACGAACCCAACTGGGATCCGCGCATCGGTGGACCGGACGCCGACCCCCGGTCGGCGGCGACGCTAGGTGAGGAACTCCTTGCCGGACTTGCTCCGAACCGCTGATCGTTCCTTAAGTGGGGGAGCGGAATCGGTCGGCCATAAATGGCGGATCTTGTTGCTTCACGCGGTACTCGATCGTTCATCGGCTCGCGCCGATGGGGGTTCGGAATCTGAAACCGCCGGGAAACAGTGAGGCGTAGCAGGGCTTCCACCAGGACTGGTAACTCTCCGCAACTGCAAGAACGCATAAGCGCGGTAAACCCGACATTCCCAGCATGAAGGTCGTTTCGCCGCACCGAAGATGATGTTTTTACCCTCAAAATGGTGTCTTATGGGCCCGACACTCTATCCGCGATATGACCTAGGCCTTATGGCTACCAACCCGTTCCGTTACCGGATCGATGCGTCAACACATTTCTCGTCCTGCGGATCTCGGATAAATTTCTGAACCGCGGCAGACGAATACCGCTCACATACGCTCCAGAGGGGCGCGTCATCGGAGGGGTGATTGGTGCGTGGTACAACCAACTATCGACTCCGGCCGCATACCGACGATCCCGATGTGTTTCGACCACCCGCCGTCATCACGGCAGGAGGAGCCGACCCGCACGGGAACGGGCTGGACCGGTCTCGCTACCGCGAGTAACCGGTTCGATTCGCGACCACGTCCGCCACGAGGAGACACCGCATCATGAGCAACACCCCGGCCGCCGCCGACTCCCGCTCACCGGGCACCGAAGACACGGCCGTCGCGGTTCTCCAGCCCGACACCACCGCGGCGAAGGCGTTCGTCGGGCGCTCGCCCGGCCAACTCGCCTGGCTGCGCCTCAAGCGCGACCGGACCGCCTTCGGCAGCGCCATCACGGTGGCCGTCTTCATCCTGGTCGCGCTACTCGCCCCGGTGATCTCCCGGCTGTACGGGATGACCCCCACCGCGGGCTTCAGCGACAAACTGAACTTCGAGGGCCTGCCGGTCGGCTACCTCGGCGGCATCTCCGGTGAGCACTGGCTGGGCCTCGAGGCGGGCAGCGGCCGTGACCTGTTCATGCAGCTCATCTTCGGCCTGCGCACCTCGCTGATCATCGCCTTCGCCGCGGCGATCATCTCGATCGCCCTCGGCGTGGTGGTCGGCATCGTCAGCGGCTACTTCGGTGGCTGGGTCGACCAGGCGCTCACCTGGCTCACCGACTTCATGCTGGCCTTCCCGTTCCTGGTCTTCGCCCTCGCGATCATCCCGATCATCAACACGGCGCTGTACGACGTGGGCGAAGAGGTTCCCGGCTCCTTCCGGATCACGGTCATCATCGCGGTGTTCGCGCTGTTCGGCTGGATGACCACCGCCCGGCTCGTCCGGGGCCAGGTGCTGTCGCTGCGCGAGCGGGAGTATGTCGAGGCCGCCCGCGCCGCCGGCGCCGGCAGCGCGCACATCCTGTTCAAGCAGCTCCTGCCGAACATCTGGGCGCCGATCCTGGTCGCCTTCTCGCTGGCCCTGCCGGGCTTCATCGCGGCGGAGGCGGCGTTGTCCTTCCTCAACATCGGCGTGGTGGAGCCCACCCCCGACCTCGGCCGTCTGGTCTACTACGGCCGGCAGTGGCTCGGCACTCCCGACTGGGCCTACTTCATGATCCCCGCGACGGCCGTCTTCGTCGTGGTCCTCGCCTTCAACCTGCTGGGTGACTCGCTTCGTGACGCGCTCGATCCCAAGGCAGGGAAGTAAACCGGCCTCGGCCGGATTGAGTATCGAGATATCGACTTCCGTTCGCGCCGTGGCGGGCCGTGTGGCCCAGGCGTGCAACGGTTGAGGGAAGGAGAACCTACGTGCGACGCAGATTCGGAGCGCTGTCTGCCGGCGTTCTGACCGTTGCCCTTGTTGCCAGCGGTTGTTCTGAGACAACCAACAGCAACTCCGGCGGCGACCAGAAGGCAAAGGTTCAGACCGGCACCATCGCAACGGACCCGGCCGAGTCGCAGGGTCCCGCCAAGGCCGTCCAGGGCGCCACCAAGGGCGGCGTGGTGAAGCTCCTCCACGCGGCGGAGTTCGAGCACCTCGACCCGCAGAAGATCTACGTCTCCGACGCTCTGTCGATGGCCACGCAGTTCGCGCGGACGCTGACGGGTTACAAGGAAGACGGCACCGGCAACCTGAAGCTCGTCGGCGACCTGGCGACCAACGCCGGTGAGGACGTCAACGGCGACTGCAAGGTGTGGAAGTACACGCTGAAGGACGGCCTCAAGTTCGAGGACGGCACCCCGATCACCGCGCAGGACGTGGCGTACGGCATCTCGCGCTCGTTCGACCCGGACTGGGGCGACGGCCCGACCTACCTCCAGCAGTGGCTGGCCGGCTCGGTCGAGTACAACACCACCTACAAGGGCCCGTTCGTCAGCCCGAACGACCCGATCCCGGGCGTGAAGGTCGAGGGCGAGAAGGTTCTGACCTTCACCTTCCCCGCGCCTCAGTGCGAGACCCCGTACGCGGTGGCCATGCCCACCTCGGCGCCGGTTCCGAAGGCCAAGGACACCAAGGGTGACTACGACCGCAAGCCGGTCTCGTCGGGCCCGTACATGATCAAGGAACACGCGTACGACCAGTTCATCGAGTTCGTCCGCAACCCGAACTGGGACGCGAAGACGGACCCGATCCGTAACGCGTACCCGGAGGGCATCCGGGTCGAGTTCGGTATCGACGCGGAGAACGGCGCGAACCGCGTCGCCGCCGACGCCGAGGCCGACAAGACCGCGTTCATCTGGGCGAACGTCCCGGCCGCGGTGCTGCCGAAGACGCGTGCCCCGGAGTTCAAGGAGCGGGTCAAGAACGGCCCGTCGCAGTACGTCGAGTACACGTACATCAACATGGACCGGGTCAAGGACCTCAAGGTTCGCCAGGCCCTGAACTGGGCGGTCGACCGCGACGCGATCCTCAAGATCCGCGGCGGTGTCGACACCTTCGGCTCCACGCTGCTGTCGCCGACCATCGGCGGCTACCAGAACTACAACGCCTACGACGGTGGCCCGACCGGCAACCCGGAAGAGGCCAAGAAGCTGCTCGGCGGTCAGCAGATCACCCTGACCTACGCCTTCCCGAACATCCCGGCGCGTCAGCAGATGGCGGCCAAGACGAAGGAGGTCTACGCGAAGGCCGGTATCAACATCGTCCTCGCGCCGCTGGACCCGAACTCGTACTACAAGGCGGTCGGCACCAAGGGCAACCAGTACGACCTGATCCGTGGCGGCTGGGGTGCCGACTGGCCGAGCGCCTCGACGGTCTTCCCGGCTCTGTTCGATGGCCGTACCATCCGTGACTCGGGTAACCAGAACCTCGCCTACATGAACGAGGCCGAGGTCAACAGCGAGATCGACCGGATCAAGGTCATGAAGGTCGACCAGGCCGCCGGCGAGTGGGCCAAGCTCGACAAGATGATCATGCAGAAGTACGCGCCGGTGATCCCGCAGTACTACATCAACAACTACGAGATCCACGGTTCGAAGATCGGCGGGACGTTCCTCAGCGACTCGTACGGTCACATGACCCTCAACACCATGTTCGTCAAGCCGTAACAACCTCTCCAAGTCACGCCGGTGGGATGATCGCTTACCCGCGGTCATCCCACCGGTCGTGGCCAGTCAAAAGGAATGTAGAGAACCGTGCTCCGCTTCCTGATCAAGCGCCTGCTGCTGGCGTCGACCACGCTGGTGGCCATCTCGATCGTCACCTTCCTGCTGTTCTTCGCGGTGCCGACCAGCCCCGCGTGGGTGATGTGCGGGCGCAACTGCTCCCCTGAGCGGATCGCCCAGGTCGAGCAGAGCCTCGGTCTCGATCAGCCGATCACCACGCAGTACACCGACTTCGTCAAGGGTGTCTTCGCCGGCCGCACGTTCGACGACGCCGGCACCATCCGTGAGTGCGACGCCCCCTGCCTCGGCTACTCCTTCCGCAGCCAGGAGCCGGTCACCGATTCCCTCGCCCGTACGCTGCCGGTCACTCTGAGCATCGTCATCGGCGCGATGGTGGTCTTCCTGACCGTCGGCATCGGCCTCGGCATGCTGGCGGCGCTCCGCAAGGGCTCGGTCTTCGACCGGGTCGCCATCGGCGCCTCCGTCGGCTTCGCCTCCACCCAGACCTACACCCTCGGTGGTGTGCTGCTCCTGGTGCTCGTCTACTCGACCGGCATCCTGCCGAACCCGTCGTACACCCCGATCACCGAGAACCCGCTCGCCTGGGCAAGTGGCCTGCTGCTGCCCTGGATCACGCTCGGCCTGATCAACTCCGCGCTCTACGCCCGGCTCTCCCGGGCGCAGATGATCGAGACGCTCACCGAGGACTTCGTGCGTACGGCACGGGCCAAGGGTCTTCCGGCGCGGACGGTCAACCGGCGTCACGCGCTGCGTGCGGCGATCACCCCGCTCGTCACGATCGCGGGTGTCGACCTCGGGTCCTACCTCGGTGGCGTGGTCATCACCGAGAGCGTCTTCAGCCTCAACGGCATCGGCCGGGCGGCCGCCGACGCGGTGGCCGACCTGAACCTGCCGCTGGTCATGGCCACCGTGCTGGTGGCGGCATTCTTCATCGTCACCATGAACATCATCGTCGACATGCTCTACGCGGTGATCGACCCGCGCGTGCGACTCGGCTGAGCCGTCCAGAGCTGACGTGGAAAAGAGCGATATGACGACCTCGACCAGCCCTGCCGCGGCCACCGTGGACCCGGAGGCCTACCTGCAGGTGCGCGACCTCAGGGTGCAGTTCCCGACCGAGGACGGCCTGGTTCGCGCGGTGGACGGCGTGACCTTCTCGGTCCGCCGCGGCCAGACCCTCGGCATCGTCGGTGAGTCCGGTTCCGGCAAGAGCGTGACGAGCATGTCCATTCTCGGCCTGCACAACCCGGACCGGACCAAGATCAGCGGCGAGATCTCCGTCGGTGGCAAGAACATCGTCGGGATGAAGGAGGAGCAGATCCGGCGCCTTCGCGGCAAGGACATGGCGATGATCTTCCAGGATCCGCTGTCCGCGCTGCACCCGTACTACAAGGTCGGCGTCCAGATCGCCGAGGCGTACAAGGTGCACCACCCCTCGGCGAGCAAGAAGGCGGCCACCACCCGGGCCGTCGAGATGCTCGACCGGGTCGGCATCCCGCAGCCGCAGCGGCGCGCCAACCAGTACCCGCACGAGTTCTCCGGCGGTATGCGGCAGCGCGCCATGATCGCGATGGCCCTGGTCAACGACCCGGCGCTGCTGATCGCCGACGAGCCGACCACCGCCCTGGACGTGACCGTGCAGGCCCAGATCCTGGAACTGCTGGAGGACCTGCAGCGGGAGTTCCAGTCGGCGATCATCATGATCACCCACGACCTCGGCGTGGTCTCTCAGGTGGCCGACGACGTGCTGGTGATGTACGGCGGCCGGCCCGTCGAGACCGGCTCGGTGGAGCAGATCATGAAGCGGCCGCAGCACCCGTACACCTGGGGCCTGCTGGCCAGTGTGCCGTCGCTGCACGGTGACGCGAACGTCGACCTGGTGCCGATCAAGGGCAACCCGCCCAGCCTGATCAACCTGCCTACGGGATGCGCGTTCAACCCGCGCTGCCGTTACGCTGGCCAGAACGGCAATCGCTCCTTCTCCGAGGTTCCGGAGCTCCGCTCGGCCGGCGAGGCCGGGCATCAGGTCGCCTGCCACATGTCTTTCGAGACCCGGCAGCGGCTCTACGCAGAAGACATCGCGCACGCAGGAGTGGCCCAATGACTGATCTCGCAGATTCCACGGCGAGTGCGGCCACGACCACCGTTCCGGCTCGGGAGCCGCTGCTCAAGGTCGAAGGCCTGACCAAGCACTTCCCGGTGCGCTCCGGCGGGTGGGGCAAGGCCTCCGTGGTCCGCGCGGTGGAGAACGTGAGCTTCGAGGTGCGCCCCGGCGAGACGCTCGGGCTGGTCGGCGAGTCCGGCTGTGGGAAGACCACGACCGGCCGCATGCTGGTCCGGCTCCTGGAGCCGACGTCCGGCAAGATCACCTTCGAGGGTGAGGACATCACCCGCACCAAGGGTGCGAAGCTGCGCAAGCTCCGCCAGGACATTCAGATCATCTTCCAGGACCCGTACGCGTCGCTGAACCCGCGGCACACCGTCGGCCGGATCGTCGCGATGCCGCTGCAGGTCAACGGCATCGAGCCGCCCGGTGGCGTGAAGAAGCGGGTGCAGGAGCTGCTGGAGACGGTCGGTCTCAACCCGGAGCACTACAACCGTTACCCGCACGAGTTCTCCGGCGGTCAGCGGCAGCGCATCGGCATCGCCCGTGCTCTGGCGCTGAAGCCGAAGCTGATCGTCGCCGACGAGCCGGTGTCCGCCCTGGACGTGTCGATCCAGGCGCAGGTGGTCAACCTGCTCCGCCAGCTCCAGCGCGATCTCGGGCTGTCGTTCGTCTTCATCGCCCACGACCTGGCGGTGGTCCGGCACTTCTGTGAGCGGATCGCCGTCATGTACCTGGGCCGCATGGTGGAGATCGGCACCCGGGAGCAGATCTACGAGAAGCCGGCGCACCCGTACACCCGGGCCCTGCTCTCGGCCGTGCCGGACGTGACCCGGCTCGGCTCGGCCAGCCGCATCAAGCTGGAGGGCGACGTGCCCTCGCCGATCGACCCGCCGTCCGGCTGTGTCTTCCACACCCGCTGCTGGAAAGCCCAGGAGAAGTGCTCGGCCGAGGCGCCGAAACTGCTGCCGAACCCGAACGGTTCGACCTCGGCGTGCCACTTCCCGGAGACCGGCAAGCTTTTCTGACCCGCCTGAACGGATCATCGACCGCCTCCCGCGTCTGCTGCGCGGGAGGCGGTTCGTTTTACCCTGTGCGAGTGGATCAACGATCTCCGACCGTCTATCGCACCAAGTCCTGGCGGAGCCGGCGCCGGGTGGTGACCGTCGCGGGCGCGGCCGCCCTGCTGCTGGCCGGCTATCTGCTCGGGCGCTGGCAGGACACCCCGGCCGAACCCGTGATCAGCACGCCGGCGGCCGCTACCGCGGCGCCGCCGGCCCAGGCGCCCCCATCGGCGGCCCCGTCCGCTTCCCCCGAGGCGACCGCGATCAGGTACGCGGTGCTGCAGGCCGAGTCGGCGACCGAGCTCTCCGGGGTCGAGACGGAGAAGACCGACGACGAGGGCGGCGGCGAGAACGTCGGCTGGGTCAACCGCGACGACTACCTGCGGTTCGACAACTTCGACTTCGGCGCGGTCGCGGCGACCAAGGCGGAGATCCGGATGTCGTCGGGGGCGAGGATCACCGGCCGTGTCCAGATCCGCCTGGACAGCCGGGACGCCGCGCCGGTCGGCGAACTCTCGGTGAGCAACACCGGGAGCTGGCAGAGCTGGCAGACGGGCACCGCCGTGCTCCAGCCCGTGACCGGAACGCACACGGTGTTCCTCACGTTCACCTCGGACGAGGACGACGAGTTCGTCAACATCAACTGGCTGCGGTTCGAGCACTGACCACCCGCAGTCGAACACATGTACTAGTGTGGCGGCATGATCCTGCACGCTGACCTGGACTCGTTCTACGCGTCGGTCGAGCAGCGCGACGATCCCGCGCTGCGCGGCCGGCCGGTCCTGGTCGGCGGGGGCGTCGTCCTCGCCGCGAGTTACGAGGCCAAGGCCTTCGGCGTGCGGACCCCGATGAGCCTCAGCCGGGCCCGTGCGCTCTGCCCGCAGGCCGTGGTGGTGCCACCGCGGATGAGCGCCTACTCCGCTGCCAGCAAGACGGTGTTCGAGGTCTTCCGCGACACCACCCCGATCGTCGAGCCGCTCTCCATCGACGAGGCGTTCCTCGACGTCGACGGCCTGCGCCGGATCCGGGGCACCGCCGAGGAGATCGCCCACCGGCTACGCGCCGACGTCCGCTCCCGGACCGGGCTGCCGATCACCGTCGGGGTGGCGCCCACCAAGTTCCTGGCCAAGGTGGCCAGCGCCGTGGGCAAGCCCGACGGCCTGCTGGTCGTGCCACCCGGCGGCGAACTCGACTTCCTACACCCGCTGCCGGTGGAGAGGCTGTGGGGTGTCGGCCCGGTCACCGCCGCCAAGCTGCGCGAGCGGCAGATCCACACTGTCGGGCACGTCGCCCGGATCGGCGAGGCCGCCCTCGTCGCCATGCTCGGCGGCGGCGCCGGCCGGCACCTGCACGCGCTAGCCCACAACCGCGACCCGCGCCGGGTGGAGACCGGGCGGCGGCGCGGGTCCATCGGCGCACAGTGCGCCCTGAGCCGGTCGCGCGGCCTCAGCGAGATCGAGGCGGTCCTGGACGCGCTGGTCGACCGGGTCACCCACCGCATGCGGCGAGCGCAGCGGGCCGGGCGCACCGTCACGCTGCGGCTGCGGTTCGGCGACTTCAGCCGGGCCACCCGGTCGCGCAGCCTGCTCAAGGCCACCATGCAGACCAGCGCGATCCTGCGGACGGCGTCGGAGCTGCTGCACGAGGCGGCCCCGCTGATCGCCGAGCGGGGTCTCACCCTGGTCGGCGTCGCGGTCGGCAACCTCGACTCCGACGGCGCGGAGCAGTTGGAGCTCCCGTTCTCCGCGCCCCGGGCGGACGGGCTGGACGCCGCGGTCGACCGGGTCCGTGAGCGTTTCGGCGCGGCGTCCCTGCGGCGCGCCGCGATGGTCGGCCGCGAGATGAACCCGTCCGTACCGCTCCTTCCCGACTAAGGCAGACTGCAGGACGTGCGGAAGATCTATGTAGTCGGTATCGGCGCGGGCGACCCGGACCATCTCACCCTGCAGGCGGCCAAGGCGATCGGCCGGACCGACGTGTTCTTCCTCCTGGACAAGGGCGAGGCCAAAGCCAGCCTGGTCGAGCTGCGGGAACGGCTGATCCGCGGCTACTCGAAACCGCGCAAGCGCATCGTCGAGGGCCGTGACCCCGACCGGGACCGCAACCCCTCCGACTACACCGGCACCGTCGCCGACTGGCGGCACCGCCGCTCCCTCGTCCTGGAGGAACTGATCGTCGAGCACCTCGACGAGGACGAGACCGGGTCCATCCTGGTCTGGGGCGACCCGTCGCTCTACGACTCCACGATCGCCATCCTGGAGGAGATCCTGGAGCGCGGGGCGATCGACTTCGAGTTCGAGGTGATCCCCGGCATCAGCAGCGTCTCCGCCCTGGCCGCCAAGCACCGGATCGGCCTGAACCGGGTCGGGCAGCCGTTCCAGGTGACGACCGGGCGGCGGCTCGCCGAGGGCTGGCCGGAAGGCGTCGACGACGTGGTCGTGATGCTCGACGCCCAGCAGGCCTTCACCGGCCACCCGGAGGCCGACATCTACTGGGGCGCCTACGTCAGCACACCCGACGAGCTGCTGGCTTCCGGCCGGGTCGCCGACGTGGGCGCGGATATCGTCCGGACCCGCACCGAGGCCCGCGAACGCCACGGCTGGATCATGGACACCTACCTCCTGCGCCGCCGCGCCGGGGAAGGCCGCACCGCCGGCGAGTGACGACCCGCCGGCGGCTGAGGTCCGTTACGCCGGGCCGTCTTCCAGGTCGCCCTCGGTCTCCAGGTAAAGCTGCTGGAGGGCGGCCAGCGTCTGCGGCTCCGGGGAGTCCCAGAGCTTGCGGTCGGCGGCCTCCAGGAGACGCTCGGTGATGCCGTGCAGGGCCCACGGGTTGGACTGCCGCATGAACTGCTGGTTCTCCGGGTCGAGGACGTAACTGGCGGCCACCTGCTCGTACATCCAGTCGGTCACCACGCCGGCGGTCGCGTCGTACCCGAAGAGGTAGTCGACCGTGGCGGCCAGCTCGAAGGCGCCCTTGTAGCCGTGCCGGCGCATGGCCGCGATCCAGCGCGGGTTGACCACCCGGGCCCGGAAGATGCGGGCGGTCTCCTCGGTGAGACTGCGGGTGCGCGCCTGGTCCGGGTTGGTGTTGTCGCCGATGTACGCGGCCGGCGCCTTGCCGGTCAGCGCCCGCACCGTGGCGATCATGCCGCCGTGGTACTGGAAGTAGTCGTCGGAGTCGAGGATGTCGTGCTCGCGGGTGTCGATGTTCTTCGCGGCCACGTCGATCCGCCGGTAGGCGTTCTCCATGTCGCCGCGGGCCGGCACGCCGTCCAGGCCACGGCCGTAGGCGAAGCCGCCCCACACCGCGTACACCTCGGCCAGGTCGGCGTCGTCGCGCCAGTTGCGGCTGTCCATCAGCGGCAGGATGCCGGCCCCGTACGCCCCGGGCCGCGACCCGAAGATCCGCATGGTGGCCCGCCGCCAGTCGCCGTGCTCGCCCTGGTCGCGCAGCGCGTGCTCGCGCACGTAGTTGTCCGGCTCGTCGAGGGCGGCGACCAGCGTGAAGGCGTCGTCGAGCATCGCCACCACGTGCGGGAACGCGTCCCGGAAGAAGCCCGAGATGCGGACCGTCACGTCGATCCGCGGCCGGCCCAGCTCGGCGGCCGAGATCGGTTCCAGGGCGGTGACCCGCCGGGATGCCGGGTCCCAGACCGGCCGCACGCCGATCAGCGCGAGGATCTCGGCGATGTCGTCGCCGGCGGTCCGCATGGCGCTGGTGCCCCACGCGGAGAGCCCGACCGATTTGGGCCAGTCGCCGTGGTCGGCCCGGTAGCGGGCGAGCAGCGACTCGGCCATCGCCTGCCCGGTCTCCCAGGCGAGCTGGCTCGGGATGGCCTTGGGGTCGACGGAGTAGAAGTTGCGGCCGGTCGGCAGCACGTTGATCAGGCCGCGCAGCGGTGAGCCGCTGGGCCCGGCCGGGACGTAACCGCCGTCGAGGGCGTGCAGCACGTTCGTCAGCTCGTCGGTGGTGCGGGCGAGCCGCGGAACGACCTCGGTCGCGGCGAATTCCAGCACCCGCACTACGTCGGCGTTGTCCGACAGGTCCGAGATGCCGGACGGGGACCAGCCACGCTCCTCCATCGCCGTCACGAGCGAGCGGGCCTCCGCCTCGACAGCGTCGGTCGACGCGGTGGACGCGTCCTCGGTGAGGCCCAGCGCCTCCCGCAGGCCCGGCAGCGCGGCCACCTTGCCGGCCCACATCTGCCGGGCGCGCAGCATGGCGAGGACCAGGTTGATCCGGGCCTCGCCGACCGGGGCGGCGCCGAGGACGTGCAGCCCGTCGCGGATCTGGACGTCCTTGACCTCACACAGCCATCCGTCGATGTGCATGATGAAGTCGTCGAACTCCTCGTCCTCCGGACGGTTCGACAGGCCGAGGTCGTGGTCCATCTTGGCGGCCTGGATCAGGGTCCAGATCTGCGCCCGGATCGCCGGCAGTTTCGCCGGGTCGAGAGCCGCGATGTTGGCGTGCTCGTCGAGAAGCTGCTCCAGCCGGGCGATGTCGCCGTAGGACTCGGCGCGGGCCATCGGCGGGATCAGGTGGTCGACCAGGGTGGCGTGGGCCCGCCGCTTGGCCTGGGTGCCCTCGCCCGGGTCGTTGACCAGGAACGGGTAGATCAGCGGCAGGTCGCCGAGCGCCGCGTCGGTGCCGTCCGAGGCCGACATGCCGACGTTCTTGCCGGGCAGCCACTCCAGGTTGCCGTGTTTGCCGACGTGCACCACCGCGTGGGCGCCGAAGTCGTCGGCCAGCCATCGGTACGCCGCCAGGTAGTGATGCGAAGGTGGCAGGTCGGGGTCGTGGTAGATGGCCACCGGGTTGGCGCCGAACCCGCGTGGCGGCTGCACCATCACCACGATGTTCTCGTCGCGGAGCGCGGCCAGCACGATGTCGCCGTCATCGGTGTAGAGCTCGCCCGGCGGCGGCCCCCAATGCCGCTGGACGCTCTCCCGGAAGTCGTCCGGCAGGGTCTCGAACCACGCCACGTAGCGCTCTCCCGAGATCCGCACCGGGTTCGAGGCGAGCTGTTCCTCGGTGAGCCAGTCCGGGTCCTGCCCGCCGGCCGCGATGAGGGTGTGGATCAGGGAGTCGCCGTCGTAGTCGGTGAAGGATCCGACCTGGTAGCCGCGTTCCTGGAAAGCCGCCAGCAGAGCGACCGTCGAAGCCGGGGTGTCCAGGCCGACCGCGTTGCCGATCCGCGAGTGCTTGGTCGGGTACGCCGACAGCATCAGCGCGATCTTTCGTTCCGACGGCGGCGTGTGCCGCAGCCGGGCGTGCGCCACCGCGATCCCGGCCACCCGGGAGGCCCGCTCCTCATCGGCCACGTAGACCGAGAGGCCGTCGGCGTCGATCTCCTTGAACGAGAACGGCACCGTGATGATCCGGCCGTCGAACTCGGGGATCGCCACCTGCGTGGCCGCGTCCAGCGGCGTCAGGCCGTCGTCGCTGGCCTCCCAGGCCGCGCGGGAGCTGGTCAGGCACAGTCCCTGAAGGATCGGCACGTCAAGGTCGGCGAGCACCCCGACGTCCCACGCCTCGTCGTCGCCGCCGGCGCCCGCCGTGGCCGGCTTGGTGCCGCCCGCGGCCAGCACCGTCACCACCAGCGCGTCGGCCTTGCGCAGCTCGGTCAAAAGCTCGGGCGGCGCGGTGCGCAGCGAGGCGGTGAAGATCGGTAGCGCACGCGCGCCCTTCGCCTCGATCGCCCGGCAGAGCGCCTCGATGAAGGCGGTGTTCCCGGCCATGTGGTGGGCGCGGTAGTAGAGAACCGCGACGGTCTCCCGGCCGTCCTGCCCGGAGCGGGGCAGGAGACCCCACTGCGGAGCCTCGACGGCCGGCGCGAAACCGTTGCCGGTCAGCAGCACCGTGTCGGAGAGGAAGTCGTGCAGCGACGCCAGGTTCTCCGCGCCGCCCTGCGCCAGGTAGATGTGCGCGTCCGCCGCGACCCCGGCCGGCACCGTGGAGAGTTTCATCAGGTCGGCGTCGGGCGCCTGCTCGCCACCGAGCACGACCACCGGCACACTGCCCGCGAGCAGCGTGTCCAGGCCCTCTTCCCAGGCTCGGCGGCCACCGAGGATGCGCACCACGACGAGCTCGACACCGTCGAGCAGCGCGGGGAGATCGGCCACCCCGGTCCGGGCGGGGTTCGCCAGACGCCAGGCCGAGCCGCTGGCCCGGGCACTGAGCAGGTCGGTGTCAGATGTCGACAGCAACAGGAACACGCGCTGCACTCCCCTCGGGGTCCGCGCCCCGGGTAGATCGGATGTCACGGCGACCGGAGTTCCTGGCTCCCAGGGCGAACCCTGGTGACAGTGGCGGGACCGCGCCGGACTCGCACCGGCTTCCTCCGCGGCGTCGCCGCTCGTAGCCCCTAACCATTCCGAACGCTGGTGCGCGCCGTCAAGGCGGGGCGGCGTCTGTGACGCTCCCGACCCGAAGGTGAGGTCCCCTCGGGGGGCCGTCGTAGTATCCGGGCCATGCCTCCCCGCCGATCCTCCGACACGGACGCCTGCCCCGGCGCGCTGCGGCTGCACGCCGCCGCCGACGGCATGCTGGCCCGGGTCCGGCTCCCCGGGGGGATGCTGTCCGGCGCCCAGCTGCGCTCGCTGCGCGAGCTGGCCGAGGAGTTCGGCGACCACCATCTGGAGCTGACCTCGCGGGCGAACCTCCAACTCAGAGCGTTGACAGCCGACGATGCCCCAGCGTTGGCGAGCCGCTTGCGCGCCGCTGGGCTGCTGCCTTCCACCACCCACGACGGGGTACGCAACATCGCGTCACCGCCGCTCGCCGGGCCACCTCTCCGCGCTCTCGTAGGACACCTGGACCGCGCGCTCCTCAGCGATCCCGTCCTGGCCACGCTGCCGGGGAAGTTCCTGTTCGCGATCGGCCGCGTCCCGCTCGCCGCCGACGTGGCGGCGGTCCCGGCCGGCGCCGCGGGTTCGTTCGCCATCCGTTTCGACGGCCACGACACCGGGATCCGGGTCGGCGCCGACGGTGTGGTGCCGGCGCTGATCGCCGCCGCGCACGCGTTCCTGGCCGAACGGGAGGCGCAGCGCGAGTCACCGGACCGGTCACCGCACGCCGCCGGGCCGGCCGTGTGGCGGCTGCGCGAACTCGCCGGCGGCCCGGGCCGCGTCTCCGCCCGGGTGGTGTCCGCGCTCGGCCTGACGCCGGTGCCGGCGCCGGTCGCGGCGCCGGCCGACGCCCCGGAGCCCGGTGACCTGATCGGGGTCGTGCCGCAGGCCGGTGGCCTCGCGGCGATCGCGGCGCTGGTGCCGGTGGGGCGGGTGGGCGGCGTACCCATGAAGATCTTGGAAGAAGCGGACCTGCTGGTCGTGACGCCCTGGCGCGGGGTGGTCGTGCCCGATCTGACGCCGGAGGCGGCACGCGGCTGGGCCGGCCGCCTGGCCGGCGCCGGGCTGGCCGTGACGCCGGGCTCGCCCTGGTCCGGGGTGACCGCCTGCGCCGGGCGCCCCGGCTGCGCGAAGTCGCTGGCCGACGTCCGTGCCGACGCCACCGCCGCGGCCCGCGCCGTTCGCGGCCTGCCGGTCCACTGGGTGGGCTGCGCCCGCGCGTGCGGCAGCCCGGCGGGCCCGCACGTGCGTGCCGAGGCCACCGGCGACGGCTACCTGATCACCCGTGTGCCCGCGTCCGGCGACCACCCCGCCGTGCATGTGCCCGAGGCCGCCCCGGCGAACCGGGGCGAGCCGGTGGACGAAGGATCCGGGCCGGTGACGGGTGATCTGGGTGACGTGGTGGCTGTGGCGAGGAGGCCCTGAGTGATGGACTACATACGCGACGGAGCGGAGATCTACCGGCGATCGTTCGCCACGATCCGGGCCGAGGCGGACCTGTCCGGGCTGCCGGAGGACGTGTCCCGGGTGGTGGTCCGGATGATCCACGCCTGCGGGATGGTGGATCTGGTGGACGATGTCCGGTTCAGTCCGGGAGTGGTCACCGCGGCACGGACGGCGCTGCTCGGCGGGGCGCCGATCCTGTGCGACGCCGAGATGGTGGCGTCCGGGGTGACCCGCGCCCGGCTGCCCGCCGCCAACGAGGTGATCTGCACCCTTCGTGACCCGGGCGTGCCGTCGCTGGCGGCGCGGATCGGCAACACCCGCAGCGCGGCCGCCCTCGACCTGTGGGGTGACCGTCTCGGCGGTGCCGTGGTGGCGATCGGCAACGCGCCGACCGCCCTGTTCCGGCTGCTGGAGATGGTCGCGGCGGGCGCGCCGAAACCGGCCGCGGTCCTCGGCATCCCGGTCGGTTTCATCGGCGCGGCCGAGTCGAAGGAGGCTCTCGCGGAGTCCGGCCTGGAATATCTCGTCGTGCGTGGCCGCCGGGGTGGCAGCGCCATCACCGCGGCCGCGGTGAACGCCCTCGCCTCGGAAGCCGAGTAGGTGCTCGCTCCGGACAGCAGGTCAGCCCCCCACCCCCGGAACGCGATACAGCTCGGAAGCGGAAGAGAATGACGAACGATGCGGCCCCCGGTGACACCGTGGCGGCGAAGACCGGCCGGCTCTACGGGGTCGGGCTGGGACCCGGCGACCCGGAACTGGTCACGGTCAAGGCGGCGCGGCTGATCGGCGCCGCCGACGTGGTGGCCTATCACGCGGCACGGCACGGGCGCAGCAACGCCCGGGCGATCGCCGCCGGCTATCTGCGTGCCGGCCAGATCGAGGAAGCCCTGATCTACCCGGTGACCACGGAGACGACCGATCATCCCGGCGGTTACCAGGGCGCGATCGACGAGTTCTACACCGAGTCCGCGGCCCGGCTGGCCGCGCATCTCGACGCCGGCCGGGACGTGGTGGTGCTGGCCGAGGGCGACCCGTTCTTCTACGGCTCCTACATGCACATGCACAAACGCCTGGCCGGACGGTACGACGCGACGGTCGTCCCCGGCGTCACCTCGGTGAGCGCCGCCTCGGCCGTCCTCGGCAGACCGCTGATGGAACGCGACGAGGTGCTGACCGTGCTGCCCGGCACCCTCGCGCCGAAGGAACTGGCCGCCCGGCTGGCCACCACCGACTCGGCCGCCGTGATGAAACTGGGCCGCACCTTCTCCGGCGTCCGGGACGCTCTGGAGCAGGCCGGACGCCTCGACGACGCGTGGTACGTGGAACGCGCCACCACCGGCCAGGAGCGCTCCGGCCCGCTGCGGGACGTCGACCCCGCCACCGTGCCGTACTTCTCCCTGGCTCTTCTCCCGAGCCCGGCCGCCGCCGCCTTCACCGCCGGTTCCGCCGCCCCGGTCCCCCGCGAGCCCGCGGTGCTCGACATGCCGGACCCCGCTCCGGCCGTCCTGGACGAGGCCGCCGCGGCGACCGGCGGCTCCGGCGGGGTGACCGTCGTCGGGCTCGGCCCCGGCGCCCGGCACTGGCTGACCCCCGAGGCGCAGGAGGCCCTGGCCGAGGCCGACGATCTGGTCGGTTACGGGCCCTATGTGGACCGGGTGCCGCCGAACCCCCGCCAGCGCCGCCACTGTTCGGACAACCGGGTGGAGGCCGAACGCGCCGCGTTCGCGCTGGACCTGGCGAAACAGGGCCGCCGGGTGGCAGTCGTCTCGTCCGGCGACCCGGGCGTCTTCGCGATGGCCGCCGCCGTGCTGGAGGTCGCCGAGGATCCGCAGTGGCGCGACGTGCCGATCCGGATCGTCCCGGGCCTGACCGCGGCGCAGGCCGTGGCGAGCCGCGCCGGCGCCCCGCTCGGCCACGACTTCTGCATCCTGTCCCTGTCGGACCGGCTCAAGCCGTGGTCGGTCATCGAGGCACGGCTGTCCGCCGCGGCCGCCGCCGACCTGGTGATCGCCCTCTACAACCCGGCTTCGAAGACCCGCCGCGAGCAGCTGGTCCGGGCGGTGGAGCTGCTGCGCGCCCACCGCGGGCCGGACACCCCGGTGGTGGTCGGCCGGGACGTCGGCGGCCCCACCGAGACGGTGCGGGTCACGACGCTGGCGGCCCTCGATCCGGCCGGCGTCGACATGCGCTGCCTGCTGATCATCGGCTCGTCGCAGACCCGGTCGGTGACCCGCGGCAACGGCGCGACGGCGGTCTTCACCCCACGGCACTACCCGGCCTGACCGGCCCGGAGCAGTCGGCGGCGGCCACCATCGGCCGCCGCCGCCGGAATGAAGGCGGGTTTCCGGCCCCGCTCCCGCACCGCAACCGCACTACCCCGCATCAGCCCTGATGAGTGGTGCCCACCAGCCGAATGGAGGGGCCAATCCACCTGATGAAAGTGAAGGGCTGAACGATAGTGAGAAGTTCTCGTACCCGCGCGGCGACCCTGGCTTCCTCGCTCCTGCTCGCTGTGGCGGTACCGGCTTCCGCGTCAATGGCGGCGACCACCTCGGAGCCCTCACCCGAGGTTTCGGCGCTCCCGGTCGGCAGCCCGGCCCCCGTCACGGCACGGATCGCGTCGACGGCGACGCTGGAGAGCCGGCTCGCCGCGGTGACGTCCGCCCGGACCATCAACTACTACCCGTCGAACGCCGGCTGGTCGGCGATGTGGACGGCCTTCGACGCCGGCCGCATCGAGGAGGACATGGCCAAGGCGGCGGCGCTGGGCGCGGACAACGTGCGGATCATCGTCTTCCCACAGGCCTTCGGCTACCCCACACCCAAGGCCGAGTACGCCGAGCGGCTCCGCAAATTCATCAGCATCGCCGACTCCCAGGGCCTCACCGTCAAGCTGACCCTGTTCGACTGGTGGTCCGGCTACTCCGACGCGGCCGGCAGCGCCGCCTGGGCGCAGACCGTGCTGACGCCGTACGCCGACGACCCCCGCGTCCTGTCCGTGGAGCTGAAGAACGAGTTCGTGTCGACCGACCCGGCCGCCGTAGCATGGGTGAGCGCGCTGATCCCGGCGGTCCGCTCGGCCGTCCCGCAGATGCCGCTGACCCTGTCGGTGGACGGCCAGAGCGGCGCGGCCGGCCTGGCCCGGATCAAGGCGTCCCTGGTGGACACCCCGCTCGACTACTACGACTACCACTTCTACGGCAACTCCGAGCGAGCGCTGGCCGAGATCCGCCGGGCCCAGAGCGCGGTCAGCCCGGACCCGATCGTGATCGGCGAGACCGGGCTGAGCACCGCCACCAGCAGCGAGGGCGAGCAGGCCGCGTTCCTGGCCCGGGTCTACCAGGCGGCGAACGTCGCCGGCGTCCGGTCGGTGGCCCCGTGGACGCTCTACGACTTCGCCGACGGCGCGATCCCGACCAACTCGCAGGTCTCGAAGGTGCCGGCGCAGTACCGGTTCGGCCTCTACCGGGCCGACGGGTCGGCCAAGTTCGCGGCGACCGTGGTCCGGGCCGCCTGGCAGGGCACCCCCATGTCGGAGGAGGTTCTGGACCTCGGCTTCGAGGCCAGCCCCGGCAGCTCGCCGTGGCGGCCGTACCTCGCCGACGAGGGCGTCGCCGTCCGGGCCCGGGACATGGGCCGCACCGGCACCAACTCGGCGCGGTTCACCGGCACCACCCGGACCGCCACCACCCTGCCGTCGGTCCGCACCTCGCCGGTGACGCCGGTCGAGGCCGGGCAGGGCTGGCACGCCGAGGCGTGGGCCCGCGGCCTCGACGTCACGGGCGCCAACGAGATCGCGCTGAGCTGGTTCGACATCAACGACAAGTGGCTGGGGCAGAACACCTCGAAGCGGGTCGTGGCCGGCACCACCGACTGGACCCTGCTGACCGTGGACGCGGTCGCCCCGGCCGGAGCGACCAGCGTCCAGCTTCACCTCAAGTCGGGTGACAACAAGGGCAGTGTCTGGTTCGACGACGTGGCGCTGTCCCCGGTCCCGGCCGACGGCTCCTGAACCACCCCGATCCGCGACAGCAGGCGGGCGTACGCGTCGACCGTGCTGCTCCAGGAAGAAGGATCGGCGTGCCGCCGGCCGGTCAGGCCGGCGGCACGCATGATTCCCTCACGCAACTCGCCGGGGGTGGCCGCCGGCACGAAGACCGTGCCGCTGTACTGCTCGGCCGCCTCGACCAGGCCGCCGACCGCGGTCACCACCACCGGCAGGCCGTGGCTCATCGCGATGTGCAGCGGCCCGCTCGCCGAACTGCGCCGGTACGGCAGGACCACCACGTCGGCGCCGGCGAAGAAGTCGTTCACCTCGGCGTCGGCGACGTAGCGGTTCACGAAGGTGATCCGGTCCCGCACCGGTGAACGGTCGATCAGCTCGGCCGGCAGGCTCCAGCCCTCCCAGGTCTCCCCCACCACCGTCAGATGGTGGTTCGGGCCCAGGTCGGCGAACGCCTCGATCAGATCCTCCACGCCTTTGTACGGCCGGATCGTCCCGAAGAACAGCAGCCGGCACACGTCGTCGCCGGGTTCGCGCACCGGCCGGTCCGGCAGGTGGTGGTCGAACGGTCCGTGCAGGGCCACTTCGGCCGGGAGCGGGCCCAGGTCGTACGCCTCGGCCAGCGCCTCCCGGTCGAACCGCGAGTGCACCACCACCCCGTCGGTGCGGCGCAACAGCGGGCGGATGCACCGGCGCACGTACCGGGCCGCCCACCGGCGCTGTGCCTCGCCGGTGTCCTGCACCTCGTGAAACTCGACGACCACCCGGATCCCGAGCCGCCGGGCGGCGTAGACCAGCACCAGGTAGGAGTGCAGCACCGCGCCGGTCCACCACTGGAGCACCAGCACGTCGGGACGGAACCGGCGCAGGAACGCCACGGCCCGCACCAGGCTCGGGACGGCCCACCAGTCGATCCCGTCGAAGACCCGCACCCCGTCGGCGTACCGCAGATCGGCCAGGGACTGGCCGACCCGCTCCCGCCCGGGGTAGAGCCGCTCCGGCAGCAGCCGGCGCATCAGGATCGCGCCCACCTCGTACCGGTCGCGCAGCGCGTTGCTGAGCCGGCAGGTGTAGTAGCTGATCCCGGACAGGAAGTGCCATCCGGAACCGACCACCACTATCCGCGGCAGCCTCTCCTCCCGGAGCTCGGCTTCAGCGGGCGGCGGCGATGCAGGCACGGTAGACCTCCTCGATCTGGGGGACGACGCGGGCCGCGGTGAAGTCGAGGCCACGCTGGTGACCGTTGGCGCGCAGACTCGCGGCCAGGTCATGGTCGGTGAGCACGCGCAGCAGCGCGGCATGCAGGGAGCCGGCGTCGCCGGGCGGCACGAGCAGGCCGTTCACACCGTCGTCGCGCACCACGTCGAGCAGGCCGCCGGAGGCGGAGGCGATCAGCGGGGTCCCGGCCAGCATCGCCTCCACCGCCACCTGGCCCATTCCCTCCAGCAGGGACGGGACCACCCCGGCCGCGGCGTTCCGCCAGGCCGCCATCACCTGCGGATGCGGCACATCGGTGCGCAGGTGCACGCCCTGAGGAATCGGCGGCGTGTCGTCGCGGGTGGTGCCGAGACAGACCAGCTCGGGCGGCGCGTCCGGCCCGGACCAGCTCGCGCGCAGCTTCTCGTAGGCGTCGAAGAGCACGTCGATGCCCTTGTGCGGGCCGAGCTGGCCGACGAACAGCAGATAGGGCCGGTCCGGCAGCCACGGCGGCCGTGGCGTCGTGCGGGCCAGCTCGTCGAGACCGTCCGGCACCAGGCTGGAGATCACCTGCACCGGCAGCTCACCCGGCAGGCGGGCCAGGCTCAGCGCGGACGCCACCGACGAGGAGATCGCGGTCAGGCAGTCGATCCCCTGGTGCCGGTGCGCCCGCAGACCCAGCGTGAGCAGGACGGACTTGGGGCGGCCGTACTGGCCGGCCGCGCACGGGACGCAGCGTCCCAGGCTCGGCCCGTCACACCTGCCACCGTCCCGGGAGAACGTCTTGCGCACACAGGTCAGCCCGAAGTCGTGGGCGGTGTGCACGTGCGGCAATCCGAGAGGGCTCGAGTGCAGTGGCAGATAGCTGTACATCAGCCAGTCGTGGCTGTGCACCAGGTCGAAGTCGTTCTCCCGGAGCACCCGCGCGATCGCGGCGGTGGTCAGCGGGTCCGCCGTGGTCGGATGGAACGGCTTGCGCGGATCCCGGTTCAGCCCCGGCGCCAGGGTGTTCGTGACGCTGCGGACGCGGATCACCCGTACCCCGTTGATCACCTCGTGGTGTGGCACGGCCGGCGTCGCCAGGGTGAGCACGGTGATCTCGTGCCCGCGCCGGACCATCTCCTCACCGCTGGTGGCGATGCTGCGCTCCAGGCCGCCGATCACCGGGGCGTAGAGATTGGACAGATGCAGGATCTTCATCGGTTACTCCCGGTGGGTTCCTCGCCGCCGGCCCGCCGGCGCTTCCCCACCCCGTGGGGTACGGCCACCGCTCGCCCCTGGCCGGCGTCCGGCGTTGTGTCCGGGTCGCTGACACCGCGCTGCCCGCCGGCCGGGGTCGGGGGGTGGCGGCGGGTCAGGGTGAGCAGTGCCACCAGGAGGGCGGCGGCGGTCTGGCCGGTCAGCCAGGCGACCCCGGCGCCGGTGACTCCGTAGCCGGGCAGCAGCAGCCAGGCCAGGACCATGCAGGTGACGGCGCGGACCAGGTTGAGCCGGCGGCAGAGCCGGAACTCGCCGCGCGCCCGCCAGTGCGCGACCGCCAGGTTCGCGACCGCGTCGGGGATCGCGGCCAGCACCAGGATCTGGAGCAGCAGGGCGCCTTCGACGGCGTACCCGGCGCTGAACAGGGCGAGGATGCGGTCTCCGGCGACCAGCAGCACGGCGGCCGGGACACCGACGACGGCCAGGACCACGACCGCGGCCCGGGAGACGGCGACCGGGGCGGCGTTGGCGCGTTCCGCGTAGAGCGCCGAGGCCACCGCCGGGGAGACCATGAACAGCATCGACGCGGTCATCCATGCCAGGTAGAAGTGGGCGTTCGCGTCAGCGCCCAGAACGGCGGTGACCAGCACCGGCAGGAGCGCGGCCGGCCCCGCCTGGGTCAGGTTGATCAGGTGGTGCCCGGTGAGGGCGGCCCGCACGTGCGGGAACTCGGTGCGCAGTCCGTGCAGCGTGGGCCGGGCCCCGGGGCGCAGGCGCCGCGGACCGATGCCGGCCGTGACGACGCTGACCAGCAGGGTCGGCAGGATGTACGAGATCAGAACGGCCCCGGCGCCGTGGAAGCCGGCGGCCAGGATCGCGATCAGCGTGAAGGTCTTGCCGGCGGCCACCGTCAGGTTGCGCACCAGCATGCCGTGGCCGGAGCGGTGCGCGACGTAGAGGTTGTCGAGCAGCGTGGTGAGGGTGACCGCGACCGCGCCGGCGGCCAGTGCGGCGGCGCCACCCGGACCGGACAGGAAGGCGAAGTTGCCGGACAACGCCGGGACGATCAGCACGACGACGGTCGCCGAGGCCGCGGTGGCCACCGAGCCGAGGACCAGGCCGCAACTGACGATCCGGGACCAGGTGGCGGTGTCGCTGCCCGGCAGCCGCTGGATGAACATGTGTCCCAGGCCCAGGTTGGCGATCATGCTGACCGCGGTGGCGGCGGAGATGACGGCGGTCGCGGTCCCGATCCGGTTCGGTGGGACGGACCGCGCCGCCAGCATCCAGTAGAGGTAGCCGAGCCCGCCGTTGCTCACCGTGGTCGCCATGATCAGCAGGCTGTTGCGGGCCAGGGAGTCCCTGGACAGCCGGCGGACAGCGGTGATCAGCACGCGGTCTGCTTCCCCGCCGGCGCCGACGTCCCGGTCCCGCCGCCTCGGAGGTCGGCTCCTTCGCCGGGCAGGCCACGGGCGTAGAAGCCGGTGCTGGTGGAGCCGACACTGATGTCGATGGCGCGCAGGCAGCCGTCCGCGGGCAGCGCCGGGACATAGACCGTCAGCGAACGGACCGAGTCCGCGGCGACCGTCATCCGGCGGCTCGCCACCACCTGGCCGCCGACTCGCAGCCGCAGCAGGCCGGTGCTCTCACCGAGCCCGGCGCTGGTCACCCGCACCGGAACGACGAGGCCCCGGGGCGGGACGGTGACCGGGCTGTCGATGCCGGCCGCCCAGTCGTTGAGCGCGACGCTCAGATAGCCCGGCTCGGCGGGATGCGGCGCGGTCAGGTAGCCGCGGACGGCCCCGGCGCCGACGCCGACGGCCAGGACCACCGGGATCGCCACGGCCGCGGTCGTTCGGGCGTACCCCCGCTGGGGATGGGGACGGAGGTCCCCGGCCGGGGAGGGCGGATCGCCGGAATCCGTGGCCGGATCTTCGGCGGGAAGCGCGGACGAGCCGGGAGCCGTGGAGGACCCGGCGTCCGGGAAGGTCTCGGACGCCGTGCCCGATCCGGCGGCCGGGGAAGAGCCGGAGGCCGCGGCAGGCCCGGCGGCGTGCCGGCGCTGGGCGGGGAGGCCGAGCGAGCAGGCCGTACGGCGGCCGGCGAGGCGCTCCCGGAGGAGGGCGCCGGCCCCGAGCACGGTGACCACCGCGGCGCAGCCGATGACCAGCGGACCCGGCCGCACCGGCCGGTCCGCCGCGTGCAGCAGCAGCGCGACCAGCGGCAGTGTCATCAGGCCGGCCGCGGCGGCGAGGCCGGCGCGAATCGCCGGGACGCCCGTCTCGGTGGGGACGCCCGGCAGGGCGCGGATCCAGAGGCCGCCGGTGGCAAGCAGGGCGGCGAGGCAGAGCGGCACGGCGAGCCAGGGGCGGCCGGCGGCGGGGAGGATGCCGGCGAGGCCGGCGTAGGCGATGAGCAACAGCCGGCAGGTCATCGGGCTCCCAGGCGGATGCGCTGGCCGAGGCGGTCGAAGTCGAAGCGGTAGATCGCGATGTGCGGTCCGTCGTAGACCTTGATCAGCCAGGGCAGGGTGTCGAACTTGGTCAGCTGTGACGGGGTGAAACCGGGTCTCCCGTTGTGCGGGATCGGCTCGTTCGTCTCGAAGTAGATCCTGATCTCGGGGACCTGCTCGGCCATCCGGCGGTCCACCACCAGATACTCGAACCGCCAGCTGCGCAGTTGCTCGATCAGCGCCGGTGCCACCGGCCGGCCGGGCTGGGCGAGGTACAGGTCGTAGGTGGGGAAGCTCTCCGAACCGGTGGTCGGCTCCTGCTCGCCGTAGGACCCGAAGATCAGGCCGGAGTACCGGTCGGCGACGAGCCGGGCGCCGCGGCCCTGTGTCTCCCGCAGCCAGGCGGCCGCGGCGAGGAGTTCGGGGGTGGCGGCCCGGGTGTCCGCGCCGAAGACCGGGGGGCCCGGGAACCGGTAGGACGGGTTCATGCCGGCCGCCGTGTTACCGACCATGACCAGCGCACACATGGCCAGAAGCAGGACACCGGAACCGCTGATCCGGTGACGCGCGCGGTCCAACAGTGCGATGATCAAGGGGGCGGTCACCACGGCGATGCCGAGATAGCTGAACGCCCAGGAGCGGCGTGCGCCCTCCGCCCCGGAGGGCGTGAGGATCAGCAGTGTGGCCGGAAAATAGAGAGCGCCGAGCAGCAGCATCGCGGCCGAGCCCGCCTTGGTGATCGGATCGCACGCGCGTCTGCGACGCCACCAGAGCACTGCGGCTCCGACCGTGGCGAGCAGGGCGACCGGTGGGGCGGCGAAGGCGGCGTACTGCTCCCACAGCGGCGCGACCGACTGGCTGAACAGGGTGCGCCCGCCCGAGCCGCCGCCGGCGGCGAGGCCGCTGAACTGGCCGAGGGCCCGGCCCAGGTAAGGCTCCAGATAGCTGCCGGTGCGCGGCGACACCGCGGCCATCCACGTGGTCACGGTCAGCCCGGCCATCAGGGTCAGAGCCCATGCGGTACGGCCGGCCCGCAGCCGGAAGACCGTGCAGGCGACCGCGATCAGGCCGAGCATGCCGGTCAGCCAGATCGCGGTCAGGTGATGGGTGGCGGTGATCGCCACGATGAGCACCAGGGTCAGCGCCGCCCAGCCGGCCCCGGCGGTCAGTGCGGTGGCCCGGATGGCGCGCAGCGCGCAGACCAGCGCCCACACCAGCACACCGATCGCCAGGGACTCGTATCCGAACTGGGTGTCGAAGTAGAGGAACGAGCTGTTCAAGCTGTAGACGATGGCGGCCGCGGCGGCGATCCGCGGGTCCGGCCAGAGTTGACCGGCGAGCACGGCGACGCCGAGAGCCAGCAGCACGTGCGCCAGGATCAGCACGAACAGGGCGGCGTGCCAGACGGTGAGGCCGGTGAGCGTGGCCAGTGAGGCGACGCAGGCGTGCAGGCCGGGGTAGTCGCCGATCACCCGGATGATCGAGTTCTGCTGGAAGAGCACGCCGTCGAGCAGGATGTCCCGGCTCTGACCCCAGTGCGCGTACTCATCGTGGTAGAGCGGGCCGGTCGGGTTGCGCAGCAGTTTCGGCAGATAGGTGAAGCAGGCGTAGCCGATCAGGACGGCGAGGCGCAGGCGGGCGCCGGTGCCGCGGCGCACCGCCCACCAGGCGGCGGGCAGGGTGAAGACCAGCATGCCCGCCCAGAACCAGGAGAACGCGCCCTCCTGCCCCCACTCGGCCCGCCGATATGCGGTGACCAGGGCCCCGGCCCCGATCGCGCCGGTGATCGTCAAGGTGAGCCCGGCGGCGACCGGCCCGGCCCAGGCTCGCGGCACCGGCCCGGAATCCCGGTCGCCCCGCCGGCCGACCGTGTGATTGGCCGTGGCGGCACTCATCGGCTGACGGCCCCCACGGGCGCCGGGCGGCGCGACACCGCGGCGTAGACGTTCCGGGTCGCGCTCACCACGTCCGACCAGGTCGGCAGCAGGGCGGGACGGGTCCGCCCGATGGCGGCGGCGTCCTTGAGGGCGGCGGCCAGTGCGTTCTCGTCGTCCGGGTCGGCGAAGCGCAGCCAGGCGCTGTCCCCGGCCAGGCCGGCCACCTCGCGGTGGGCCGGGATCGGGGTGGCCACGGTGGGCAGCCCGGCGGCCAGGGCGTCGGCCACGGCCATGCCGAAGGCCTCGTGCGCGGAGGCGGAGACGGCGGCCGAGGCCTGCGCGAGGCAGGAGTCGAAGGCGGCCTCGTCGAGGCGCCCGTGGAAGACCACCCGGCCGGCCAACCCGAGACCGGCGGCGAGCTGGCGCAGGCGGTCCCCGGCGGGGCCGGTGCCGACCACGTCGAGGCGGTGCTCCGGCCCGAGGCGGGTCATCGCCCGGATCACCCGGTCGACTCGTTTGTACTGCTCCAGCCGTCCGACGCAGAGGATCCGGCGGGTGCGGGGCAAGGCCGGGCCGCGGGCCGGGCGCGGGTCGGTGCCGTTCGGGATGACCACGGCCCGGGTGCCGACCTCGGGGAAGTCCCGCATCACCAGGTCACGCTCGGCCGAGGTGACGCAGATGACGGCGGAGGCGCGGTTCATGATGGTGCGCCCGAGCGGCCGGTAGAGCGGGTGCAGCGCCGCCCGGAACCGGGTGTGCCCGGTACCGTGATAGTGCGGCGTGAACACCAGCGGGGCGCGGTTGCCCAGGGCGGCGCAGAGCGCGGCGAGAGCGTGATAGCTGTGCGCGTGCACGACGTCGTACTCGCCGGCGTGGGCGCGCAGCCAGCGCCAGAGCGGGACCGACAGCCGGTAGTTGCCGGCCGGGACGGTGAGCGGGAAACGGCGTACGAGCACGCCGTCGACGGTCTCCACCGACCGGACGGCGTGCTGGGTGATCACCTCGACGTCGTCGCCGGCCGCGGTCAGGCCGGCGCACAGTCGCTTCACGTGGGTCTCCACCCCGCCGATGTCGGGATGGTAGGCGTTCGAGACGACCGCGATCCTCATCGGGCGGCACGCTCCGCGACCCGGGCCGCGGTCCGCGCGCGGCGCGGTCTCCACTCGCGGGCGATGGTACGCAGCACGCGCATCCCGTCGGTGAGGGCGTTGAGGTTGCTGACCCCGTGGATCCGGTTGTGCTCGAAGCTGGCGACCTCGGTGATCTTCAGTTCGGCACGGGCGGCACGGAGGTTGAGCAGGGTCTCGATCTCGAACCCGTCTCCCCACAGGCGACCGTCGGTGTTGTTCGGCGCGGGAGAGGTGTGGTCGAGGTCGAAGACGTCGAGGCAGTGCGACCAGAACGCGTTGTAGCCGTAGCAGAGGTCGCTGTAGCGCGTCCCGAACATGACGTTGACCAGCACACTCAGGCACTTGTTGCCGGCCCGCCGGAGCCGGGTGATGTCGGCGCTGCCGCCGGACGGCCGGAACCGGGAGCCCTTGGCGAAGTCGGCGCCGGCACGCAGCGCCTCGACGAAGCGCGGGATCTCCATCGGGTCGGTCGACCCGTCAGCGTCGATCATGACGATGATGTCGCCGGTCGCCTCGGCGAACCCACAGGCCAGGGCGTTGCCCTTGCCCTTGCGGTTCTGCCGGACGACGCGGATGTCGGGCCGCAGCCGGCGGGCCACCGCCACGGTGTCGTCCGTGGATCCGCCGTCCACCAGGACGATCTCGTCGACCTGAGGAAGCCGGGCGAAGACGTGCGGCAGGTTCTGGGCCTCGTTCAGCGCCGGAACGATGATGCTGATCCGGGGCTCGGGCTCGCTGTCACCGTTGTCGACGGCGTCCGCGATATCCGGGAGGTCCGGGATGTTGATGACGGCTTCGGTCTCGTCGGGGAGCACACGGTCGACCGTGGGCATAACTGTCTCCGATCGGGCAGGGTGGAGTCGGCCCGGGCCGGGCCGGAGCATGGGTAAGAGGTCGGGAGTGTGGGTCGCTCAGGCCTGCGGCGCCCCGAGTGACCACGAGTAGACGTCCTGGCGCGCGGACAGGTCGCCGGTGGCGCCGGTGAACCCGATCCAGGCCTGGTCCACACCGGCACGGTCGGCCAGTTCGACCTGGTGGTCGATGACCAGCTGCTCGGCCTCGCCGGTGACGGGACGGACGTACACCCGCAGTCGCGTGCCGGCCGCGTCGTAGTGGACCCGGGCATGGAACGGCTTGCCCTTGAGCGGGACCGAGGTCTTCCGGGACGAGGCGGGCCAGTCCGGGTTGCCGCCGAGCACGACCGCCAGGTGGTTGTCGTCGGGGTCCTTGGGGTTCTGGAAGGTGTCGAACTCGACGGCCACGCTGTCGTGGATGCCGCGGTAACCCATGCCGCCACCCCAGCCGCCGAGAGCCCGCGGGCCCTCGCCCTGCACCACGAACGCGATGCCGTCGGCGCCGGCCTTGCCGTTGCGGATGTGCGCCGTGAACCTGGTCTCGAACGAGTGGTTGAGGTCCACCGGCAGGGTGCTCCACGCGGATCCGACCTGCTTGTATCCGCCGTCGGTCAGCCGGATGACGCGCTCGTCGTCACCGGCCCGCCACATCACCGAGGCGGTTCCGTTCAGGGCCAGCGGGGGCCGCCACGACGGTTCAGCGCCGGCCGCTACAGCCCCTCCCGAGTTCACCGCGGCCACTATCGAGAGCAGGGCGGAGGTCCAGAGACCGCCTCGCACGGCCGTGGACGAACGAGAAAAGCGCACGACATACTCCACTTCAAACGGATTTGCCCGACTTAGACCTGGCCTAAGCTAGGGCAGTCCGTGGAGCCGCGTGAGCGAGTCCCGTTATTTACCCCCGACGGTTTCGTTTCCGGGGTGATCCGGGCCCATCGGTGCCAGGCCCGCAGGCGCACTGGACGAGGATGGCCCGGCTGAGGAATCGGTGCGGGACCACGCCAGACGGGGATCACGCGGCGCCGGTCCTGAAGACTCGATGGTATCCAGGACGGCCTCGCGCCGAGGGCGAATCCCGAATTCACCGTCGGCGGACCCGCTCAGCGCTGGAGCCGCTCGCGGAACGGGTCGAACAGCGGCTCCGCCGCCACAGTGGCGAGGAGCAGCCGGTCGAAGTATCCGATCTCCACCTGGGTGCCGGGCGACGCCAGGCCCGACGGCAGCCACGCGTACGCGATCGGGGCGCCCACCGTCCACCCGTACGCCGCGCCGGTCACGTGCCCGACCGTGAACCCGCCGGCGTAGACCGGTTCCCCGCCGAGCGGCACGTCCCCGGTGTCCGCCAGGACCAGGCAGGTGAGCCGCCGGTCCACCGGCGTTTCCCCGGGCGGCAGCAAGCCGGCCTGGTACGGGTCGTCCTCGGTCGTCATGTCCCGGCCCCAGACGCGGCGCCCCTTCTCCAGGCGCAGACTCTCGTACGCCAGCCGTCCGGCCGCGATCAGCCCGTGCTCCCGGCCCGCCTCCCAGAGGGTGTCCCAGAGGCGTAGCCCGTACCCCGCTTCGGTGTAGATCTCCCAGCCCGGTTCGCCGACGCCGGAGAGCCGCAACATGGTGACCGGGACCATGCCCAGATGGCTCGCCGGCAGGTCACCACCGGTGAGCGGGGCGAGCAGCTCCGGGGCGGCCGGCCCCCAGAGCCCGACCCCGCAGGTACCGCCGGTGATGTCACGCACCGCGACTCCCGGTGGGGCGTGCCGGGACAGCCAGTCCACGTCGAGCGGGCCGTTCGCGCCGACGAGGAACCGGTCCGCGGCGAGCCGAGCCACTGTGACGTCGCCACGGATGCCGCCCGCCGCATCGAGCAGGACGGTGTGCGCCGCCGCACCGACCGGGCGGTCGACGTCTCCGGCGGCCAGACCGTCCAGGAAGGAGAGCGGGCCGGTCACCTCGATCCTGGTCAGCGGAGTGAGATCGAAGAGGGCGGCCTTGCGGCGGGTCAGGCGGGCCTCCGTCTCGGCGATCGGCGACCAGTGCCGGGCCGACCACTCGTCGCGCGGGCGGGGTGCGTCCGGGGGCGGGTTGCTCGCGTACCAGAGAGGGTGCTCCCAGCCGGCGGTCTCGCCGAAGACCGCGCCCAGCTCGGCCTGGCGGGGGTGGAAGGGGCTGAGCCGGAGGTTGCGCACCGGCGGCGGGTCGGCCGGGTGGACGACGCCGCAGCTCTCGACGAAGGTGCGGATCGCCCGTTTCCGCACATAGCCGGGGGCGAGCTGGGCCGCGGCGAACCGGTTGAGGTCGCACTCGTGCAGGTCGATCGCGGGCCGGCCGTCGACCATCCACTCGGCGACGGCCTTCGCCGCACCGGCCGCGTGGGTCATCCGCACCGCTTCCGCCATCCAGAGGCCGCGCACCGCCGACGACTCGCCGAGCAGCGGGAAGCCGTCGGCGGTGACCGCGAGGACACCGTTGAACGCGTCCTCCAGGGTGCTGCCGCGCAGCGACGGGATCAGCTCGATGGCCGCCACCCAGGACTGTTTGAAGGTGTCCGGAGTGAACGGCAGCTTCGCCGGGTGCGCGTCGCCGGGCAGATCGGCCAGGTTCACCGGCATCGGATCGTGCCGGTAGGAGCCGATGCCGAGGCGGTCGCCATGAGCACGGAAGTAGAGGTCACCGTCCGGGTGGCAGAGGATCGGCAGATCGTCGGCGGCGCCGGCCGGAGTCGTCCGGACGTACTGGTGGGCCATCGGCAGCAGCGGCACCGCGATCCCGGCCATCTGGCCGATCTCCGGCCCCCAGAAGCCGGCGCAACTCGCCACCATGTCCGCCGGGAAGTCCTCGTCGCCGGCGCGGACGCCGGTCACCCGCCCCGCGGCCGACGAGATCGCGGAGACCCGCATGTCGCCGAGAAACCGGGCGCCACGCGACGTCGCCCGCGCGGCCTGCGCCTGCGCCGCGCGAACGCCGGAGACGACGCCATCGGAGGGTACGTAAAGCCCGCCGACAATTAATGATTTGTCCAATAATGGGTACCGCGCGGCGCAGGCCGCCGGATCCACGACGGATGACGGCACCCCCCACGACTGCGCGAACCCGAACCGCCGGTGCAGTTCGGCGAGCCGGGCCGGCGTGGTCGCCACCTCCAGACTGCCCACTCGCGAGAGGCAACCCAGCTCGGCGAACTTGTCGGCGGTGTAGCGGGCGAGCCGGGCCATGGTCCGGGACGGGGCGATCTGACAGATCAGTCCCGGCGTGTGCGAACTGGAGCCCCCGGTTTCGAAGAGCGGCCCCTGCTCCAGCACGGTGACGTCGCTCCACCCACGGCCGGTGAGTTCGTCGGCGAGCGCGCAGCCGACGACGCCCGCGCCGATGATGACGACCCTGGGTCCGGGCATCTGAAGGGCGCCTTCCGTGGAGCCGGTCACTGTGGAACACAGGATCTTCAGCCCGGCGGCGGCGGTCAATGCCGCCCGGCTTCTTTTACTCCAGTGCACCAAGCCCGGCATACTGCCCCGGTGGATCACCCGTTCCTGGACGCGCCGCGCCCGCTCGCCTTCGCACACCGCGGCGGCGCCGCCGAGGGTGACGAGAACACCGCCGCCGCGTTCGAGCGGGCGGTCGCCATGGGCTACCGGTTCGTCGAGACCGACGTGCACGCCACCGCCGACGGGGTGGCCGTCGTCATCCACGACGAGAACCTCGATCGGGTCGCCGGACACCGCGCCCGAGTCGCCGACCTGACCTGGGCGGACCTTTCAGCCGTACGGGTCGGCGGCGCGGCCGCCGTACCCCGCCTCGACGAGGTGCTGGACGCCTGGCCGGAGATCCGTTTCAACGTCGACGTCAAGTCCGACGCGGTCGTCGAACCCGCGGTCGCCGCGGTGCGTGCCGCCGGCGCCGAGAAGAGGGTGCTGCTCGCCTCGTTCAGCGACGCCCGGCTGGCCCGGGTCCGTGCGCTGGCCGGGCCACGGATCGCCACCTCGCTCGGCATGCGGTCCTCGGCCCGGCTGCGGGTGCTTTCGACCATGGGCGTACGGGTTCGGCTGCCGGAGTCGGTGGCCGCCGCCCAGATCCCCGTCCGGCACGGCCCGGTAACCGTGCTCACCCCGCGTTTCCTCGCCTATCTGCACCGGCTCGGAATACAGGTCCATGTGTGGACCGTGGACGATCCCGCGGAAATGAATCGGCTACTCGATATGGGCGTCGACGGCATCATGACCGACCGCATCGAGGTGCTCCGCGACGTCTATGCGGCGCGGGGGCTCTGGCCCCTCTGAGTAACTGCCGGCTCACCGGTGCGTCGGCTACTCTCCCAGCTCAGCGACTTTTCCTCAAAACCGCGTGAACCCGGGACATCATCCGAACGGATGATGCCGAGAGTTCGAGCCGGCTTCCACAAATTTTCTTTAGGTTCACCATAAGAATTGCCCAATCCAGGTTCCGGAATTGCTTTCTGTGAGACGTGCTCCTAACGTCTGGGCGTCGGCGCCGGCTCCGGCGCCAGTGGACCGGAATTTTGGGGAAAAGAAGGTCTCGTCATGCGTAGCTCGGGTCAACGACGCACCCGGCTGTTGGCCGCCGGTGCTGTGATCACCGCGATCGGCGGAGTGATCGGATTCACCCAGTTCGCCTCTGCTGCGGACAGCGACAATCGCACCAAAGCCGGCGAGAGCGGAGCCGGCAAGGTGGTCGGCAACAACCTGACCATCCTCACCGACACCTGCGTAGACAGCGACCTCCCCGCACACGACGGCTTCCAAAAGGGCGACCGGTGCGTGTCCACCGAGTTCGGCGAGGTCGGGGCGGCCGCCAACAACCCCACCCTGCTCATCACCGAGGCGCCCGATGACGTCACCGTCGGCACGCCGTTCACGCTGCAGGTCAGCACCCGCAACCTGATCCGGGACCGGTTCCTCGCGGCCGGACAGGGCGGCTACTACGTGGAGAGCAGCGTCCTTCAGAACGGTCTGGTCCGCGGCCACTTCCACACCGCCTGCCGGATGCTGGCCAGCACCGACGAGGCGCCCGAGTCCGCACCGGTGCCGGCCTTCTTCGTCGCCACCGAGGACCGCCGCGGCGGCGCCGACCCGGACACGGTCACCATCCAGGTCCCGGGACTGCCCCAGCAGGGAACCGCCCAGTGCGCGTCGTGGGCGGGTGACGGCTCGCACCGGATCCCGATGATGGAGCGCGCCAACCAGACGCCGGCCCTCGACTCCGTCCGCATCACCGTCCGCGGCGCCGGCAACGACAACGGTGGTGGCGACAACAACGGCGGCGGTGGCGACAACGGCGGCAACAACAACGGTGGTAACAACGGCGGGGGCGGGAACAACAACGGGGGCGGTGGCAACAACACCAACAACGGTGAGGTCAAGCCCACGACGCCCCCCGCGCCCACCACCCCCGTGACGACTGCTCCGACCGCTCCGGCTGCTACGACCGCTCCGACCGGCAAGCCCGCCGCGACGACGCCCGCCGCGCCGAAGCCGAACGCCACAACGGTGACCGCGACCCCGCGCACCAACGCCACCACCACGAAGACGGACAAGGGCGACGAGTCGGCCACCAAGTCCGGCAACAACGGCGGGTCGAACACCGAGACCAACGAGCCGACCACCCCGAAGACGACGAGCCCGACCACCGCGCCCGCCTCCGGAAACGAGGCCGGCACCGGAAACGAGGCGGAGACGGACTCCGGGGCCACCACCAACGCCACCCCGAAGACCACGATCACCAAGAAGTCGGCCGGATCCGAGTTCGACGACCCGGAACCCCAGCCCACCGACACCGACGGGCCCGCCCTCGCCAACAACCCCGGCAACGGCACCCCCGACGAGCCGAAGAGCCCGACCGACACGCTGGCCGAGCCGCCCGCCAACCAGGAGGGCCCGCTCAACCTGGTCAGCAGCAACCTGGCCTGGATCGGCGGCGGCGCTGTCATGGTCCTGATAGGACTCCTGATCGCGGCCTTCCTCCGGGCCCGTCCCCGCAACAACTGGCGCTGACGCAAGCCACGCTGGCTCTCGCCACGCTGGCACTCGCCGGTAGCAACAGCTGGCGCTGACCCCTCGCCAGTGGCACGGCACCACTGAAGGCGGGCAGGACCTCCCCAGGTCCTGCCCGCCTTCGGCGTCCCACCCCAACACCCGGCCGTACCCCAGCCACCCCATCCACTCGCCCCACCACGACTGCGCTACGGCCGGCCCGCTCACCTCCCCCCCAGCCGTAGCCCACGCAGCCTGGGGGGCGGGCACGGCGTGCTGGGGAAGTGCCCACCCACGGGGCGCACGGCGGCCGCCTTGGCCGGTCTGGTCCCGCGTGCTGTCTCAAGCGGTTCGAGGCGGCACTTATGACCGGCCCGCAGGGTTCTTCCTGGTTAGCGGTCGCTGCTCCGCTCGGTGAGCGGGGGTGGGGCGGCCCGTGGGGGACGAATACTGGGTGTGTCCGGCGTTCGGGTGGTGGAGTTCGCCGAAGGGTGAGAAATTTGCAAGAAAGCAGAGGCGAACCGGTAGATCGCCGAGAATAAGGGTAGCCTTACCTGCCGAGATCGTCCCACCGGCAGTGAGGTGAAGTCATGGCGAACAGACCCGCGCGACCGGCCCACGAGGGTGTGATCACCCGGGTGGAGAAGCTGACCCCGCACATGGTGCGCGTGGTGGTCGGTGGTGCCGCTCTGACACGGATCGAGGCCGGGCAGTTCACCGACCACTACATCAAGGTGCTTTTCCCCCAGGCCGGTGTCGACTATCCCGAGCCCTTCGACATGGGTGTGATCCGCGAGACGATGCCGCGGGAGACGTGGCCGTGTGTGCGCACCTACACGGTTCGGAAGTGGCTGCCCGAGATCGGCGAGATGTGGGTCGACTTCGTGGTCCACGGCGACGAGGGCATCGCGGGCCCGTGGGCGGCGAACGCCAAGCCGGGTGACCCGTTCCGTTTCCAGGGTCCGGGTGGCGGCTATGCGCCGGACGCCGGGGCCGACTGGCACCTGCTCGCCGGCGACGAGAGCGCGATTCCGGCGATCGGGGCGGCGCTGGAGCGCATGCCCGACGGCGCGCGGGTGGTGGCGCTGATCGAGGTCGCCGGTCCCGGCGATGAGCAGAAGTTCGACATTCCCGGCGATCTTGGGGTCACCTGGCTGCACCGCGGTGCACGACCAGTCGGCGAGCTGCTCGTCGACGCGGTTCGTGGGCTGGACTTCCCGGCCGGCCGGGTGCAGGCGTTCGTGCACGGCGAGGCGACGTTCGTTCGTGACCTGCGCGGGCACCTGCGGCTCGATCGCGGCTTGAGCATGGATCAGCTCTCCATCTCGGGTTACTGGCGCCGCGGGCTGAACGAGGACGGCTGGCAGTCCAGCAAGCGCGAGTGGAACGAGCGGATCGAGCGCGAGCAGGAGTCGGCGACCGCGGCAGCGTAAAGCGGCCCCGTGGAGCGGCCGAGTAAGGCGACCCCCGGCGCGGACCCGAACAGCGGCGTGGCAGCGCGGATTTATGGAGCGGCAAAGCAACGTGGACCTGTAGAGCCACCGCGCAAACCCGACCAGGCGCAACGCCACGTAGAGCGAGCAAAACGGCCCGCGCAAGACGAGCCCGCATGGCCGTTCATGGCGGCCGCGTAAAGCGTGCGCGAGGCGATAGCGCAGGCCCGGCGGCCGACAAGGCGAAGACGGGAACGAGCGTGACCGCGCCCGTGTAAGGAGTGTGACCGCCAGCACCCCCTACCATGAGTGTCGTGGTGATCAAGGAAAGTGCTCGCACCAGCGGGTTGTTCGCACTGACGGCCCTCCTGCTGGCCGCGGTCAACCTGCGTCTAGCGGTCACGAGCATCGGCCCGGTACTCACCGAGATCCGCACCGGGCTGGGCATGAGCGCGACGGTCGCGGGGCTGCTCACGTCCGTACCCGTGCTGTGTTTCGCCTCGATCGGTCTGGCGGCGCCCCGCCTCGCCGCGCGTTTCGGGCCGGCGCGGGTGATCCTCGGCGGTCTGCTGCTGCTCACCGCGGGTCTCTCGGTGCGGCCGTTCGCGGGCGGGCCTGCTCTGTTCCTGCTGCTCAGTGCGGTGGCGCTGGCCGGGATCGCAGTGGTCAACGTGCTGTTGCCGTCGATCGTGAAGGACCGTTTCCCGGACAGCGTGGGCACGGTCACCGGTCTCTACTCGGTGGCGCTCAACATCGGCGCCACCACGGCCGCTGCCGCGACCGTGCCGATCACCGGCGCCTTCGGCGGCGACTGGCGCCTCGGCCTGGCCTGCTGGTCCCTCGCCGCCGTGGTCGCCCTGCCCCCGTGGTTGCTGTTGGCGCGCGAGCGCGGCGCCGCCGGTGGTTCCGCTTCCGGCGCCGATCCGGTACGGGTGAGCCGGCACCCGGTCGCCTGGGCTCTCGCCGTGTACTTCGGCATGCAGTCCACCTCCGCCTACGTGATCATCGGGTGGCTGCCGGAGATCTACCGGGACGCCGGGGTGTCGCCGGCCATGGCCGGGCTGCTGTTCGCGGTCACGTCCCTGCTGGGGGTGCCGCTGTCGTTCCTGCTGTCGTCGTACGCGGGCCGGCTCCGCTCGCAGAGTGGCATCGCCGTGGTGCTCGGTGTGTTCGGCATCGCCGGCTGGGCCGGCCTGTGGGCGTCCCCCGCCGCGGCGCCGTGGCTGTGGGCGGTCCTCCTCGGCGTGGTGAACGCGGCGTTCCCGCTGGCTCTCACGATGATCGCGCTGCGCGGCCGGAACCCGGGCACGGTCGTCCGGTTGTCCGCTTTCGCCCAGAGCGTCGGCTATCTCTTCGCGATTCCGGGGCCGATTCTGGTCGGCGCCCTGCACGACTGGTCCGGTGGGTGGCGGGTGCCGCTGGGTTTCATGGTCGCCCTGATGATCCCGCAGATCGCCGCGGGTTTCGCGGCCGGCCGCAACCGCCAGATCTGACCCGCGATCGCCGGCGGGGACCGACCAGAGGAGCGGCCTGTCGCGGGTCGGGGCACCCACGACACCGACCAGGAACCGGGATCGGAAACCCGCGACGCCGACCAGGAACCGGGATCAAGCGCGCGACACCGATCAGGAACAGAGCGGCGAGACCTTCACACCGTCGTTCCGGCTCATCGGCACGGCGATGCCGCACAGTCTTCGTACGGCCTCGGCGGGATCGATCTGCCACACTGCGGTCTGCTCGTCGGTCCCCGAGCTCGCCAGCAGCCGGCCGTCCGGCGAGAAGGCCAGGCTGATCCCGCCCTGCGTGTGCCCGGTCAGTACGGCGGTCGCCGCACGCGTGCCGGTGTCCCACAGCTGGACGTCACCGTCCACGTGGGTGACGGCCATGGTCCGCCCGTCCGGCGAGATGACCACCCGCTGGATCGAGCCGGTCTGCAAAGGGATGGACCACAGCGACCGGGAGCCGTCCGCGGTCCGCACGTCGACGGTCTGATTGGTGCCGGTGATCGCCAGCGACCGGCCGTCCGGAGCCGGCGTCAGATCGAACGCCTGATAGTCCCCCAGATCGTGGGAGCCGGCCGGCGCCAGGTCCGGCAGACGCCAGAGCAGTAACTCCGACCGGGGGCGGGTCCCCGGGGTCACTGTCGCCAGCAGGGTCGTGCCGTCCGGGGAGAAGGCCACCGCGTAGCTCGTCCGGTCCTTGCCGAGCTCGATCGTCTGGAGCGCCCGCCGTTGGCGCAGGTCGTAGACGAGCAGACGGCCCGGCGGCTCGATCCTGTCGAAGATGTCCGCCACGCCGCCACCGGTCGGCACCGCGAGCAGGGCGCCGTCCGGCGAGATCGCCACGTCCTTGGGGTCGCCGTCGAGCGGGATGGCCGACTCCAGGCGCCCGTCCGGGCCGTGCAGCTCGACCGCCCGGGCCCCCTTGTCCGGGGCGGACCGATCGGTCGCCACCACGAGCGTGCCGTCGGGCGCGTAGAGGAGGGCACGAGGAACGCCGTTCGCCGGGAACGAGGTGATCAGCCGCCGGGTCACCGCGTCCCACACGCGCACCCGGCCGTCCTCCCCGCCGGCGGCCAGCCGGCTCCCGTCCGGCGAGTACGCCAGGTCGAACACCTCGCCGCCGTTGGGCAGCCACTCCGTTCCGCGCCGGAACACCGTGGTGGGCTGATTGGCGCCGGTCACCACGAGCATCTGCCCGCTCGCCGACGCGGCCACGCCCAGGATCGTGCCGTTGCCGTTGTTGATCATGGTGGTGGTGTCGCTGTCCAACGCCCACAGCCCGAGCGTGGAGGCGCCGCCTTTCGCCGCCACGAAGCCGTCGGCGGTGACGGCCAGACCGCCCGCTCCTCCGATGTCGCCGAGCGAGTTCAGCTCACGGAGTCTCCGGCCCGAGGGCACTTCCCACCGGGTGAGCAGGCCGCGCCGGTCGACGGCGATCAGGGTGCCGTCCGGGGCGAAGTCGACGCCGAGGGCCGCCGGGATGGTGGTCACCTCCCGGCCGTCGCCGAGCTGCCACACCTTGGCCGGTGTGTCCTTGTTGTCCTTGGCGATCGCGACATGACGGCCGTCCGGGCTGACCGCCAGGTCGAAGCCGAGGTAGTCGCCGGTGGGCATCGACCGGGTCAGCCGCCCGGTCGGCGCGTCCCAGAAGCCGAGCTGGAACGTCCCGTCGACCGTCATGTCCCGGCTGGCCACCAGGGTGGAGGCGCCGGGCAGCCAGGCCACCGCGCCGAACCCGTCGAGCGTGTGCAAGGCTCGGCCGGTCGCCGCCTCCCAGATCGTCACCCCGTTCTCGGCCAGTGCCCCGGAGGCGAGGAACCGCCCGTCCGGCGAGAACTCCACGGACTTGACCAGCGACGGCTCCGCCAGCCGCAACGGCTCGCCGGCCGGTTGCAGGGTGGCCGCGTTCCACAGCCGGACCGTCCCGTCGTCGTGCCCGATCGCGATCCGGGAGCCGTCCGGGCTGACCGCCGCGGAGAAGCCGCCCGGTTCGGTGCCCAGCCGCCCGACGACGTTGCCCATCTGCGCGGAGAGAAGGGCGCCGCGGGCCTCCACGGTGGGCGCCTCCGCCCAGGCGTCGAGTGCCAGCCGCACGGCCCTCACGTCGTCGCGGACCAGGGCGTTCACTGACTCGGCCGCGTACTGCCGGGACCGCGACTCGCGTTCGCTGGCCTGGACCACGAATTGCTGCCGCACCGCGGCCAGGCCGCCGGCGACGGCCAGCAGCAGGGCCACCGCGAGCCCGGCGACCACGCGGCGCAGCCGGCGGGTGGCGCGCTCACGGGCCGCCTGTTCGCGTTCGGCGGCGGCGCCGCCGGCCGCCAGGTACTCGCCGACCACCGGGGGTACGCCGTCGCCGCCGGACGGGACGCGTTCGCGGGCGGTGAGCAGGCGGGAGCCGCGCGGCAGCAGGTCGGGGTCGCGGCCGGAGCGGTCCCAGTCACGGGCCGCCTCGGTGACCGACTGGCGCAGCAGCAGGTCCTCGCGGGCCTCGGCGACCCAGCCGGCCAGCCGGGGCCAACTGGTCAGCAGCGCCTCGTGACTGATCTCCACGGTGTCCGCGCCGACCGTGACCAGCCTCGCCCGGACCAGGCGGCGCAGCACCCGGGAGTCGCTGGCGGCCCGCTCGCCACGGCGGCGCACGGCCGTGCCGTCGCCGGTGACCGTGACCAGCGCCAGCAGGGCGTCCCGGAGCCGGTCGCGGTCGTCGGGCGGCAGGTCGAGGTAGATCTTCTCAGCGGTGTCGGCGATGGCGTGCCGGATGCCGCCGGTGTCCCGGTAGGCGGCCACCGTGAGCCGGATCCCCTCCCGGCGGTCCCAGGTGGCGCGCAGGGCATGCGCGAGAAGCGGCAGCGCGCCCGGCTCGTAGCCGTCCCGGCCGTCCGCGCCGAGGTCGTGCAGGAGCAGGTCGGGCAGGCCGGATTCGACGGTGAGGCCGGCGTGCTCGGCCGGTTCGACGACCGCCCGGCGGACCGCCCCGGCGTCGAGAGGACCGAGGACGACGTGACCGGCGGCGAGGACCTTCGCCAGCGGGGGCAGGGCGACGCAGTCCGGGTAGAAGTCGGAGCGGACGGCGATGACCACGAGCGCGGGGGCGGCGCTGGTCAGCGCGGTCACGTAGGCGAGACGCTCGGCCTGGTCGGGGCACTGGGTGAACAGTTCCTCGAACTGGTCGACCACGATGACCGGGCGGTGGCCGGCGGCGGCCGCCCGCGCGGCGAGCCGCCCGAGCCGGTGCGGCTCCTTCCGGACGGCCGGCAGCGGATCGTCGTGGGGCGTCCCGGCGTCCGGGGCGGCCAGGCTGTGCAGGCGGGTCACCAGGTCGGCGAGCGGCCGCGCCCCCGGGCTGGTCAGAACCCACGCCCAGGTGGCGGCGTCCTCGCCGAGCGCGCCACCGCCGAGCGCCGGCAACAGCCCGGCCCTCAGCAGCGACGACTTGCCCACGCCGGACACCCCGGTGACGATCAGCGGCGGCCCGCCGACCGCCTGCTCGGCCAGGCGGCTGAGCAGTTGCGCGATCTGCGTCTCGCGGCCGCGGAAACGCGGCGCGTCCTCCGGCTGGAAACTGACCAGGCCGGGGTACGGCGGAACGGCCCCACCGGGTACGTCGGGCGGCACCTCGTCCGCGGCCGGGAGCCGCTCCTGGGCGACGACGGCCAGGTGCCGGCGCACCTCCTCCAGCCGCCGGTTCAGTTCGAGGCTCTGCACCGCGAACTGCTGCCGTAGCCCGTCGACGCTCTGCCGGACGTCGGCGAGCATCCAGCCGAGCTCACCGACGCCCAGCCCCAGTTCCCGGAACGCGGCCTCCAGATGGTGGCGCAGCTCGTCGTCGGTGACGGCGGCCTCGGCGATCGCGGCGCCGACCGCGTCCACCCCGCGCAGCACCCGGGAGACCTCCTCGTGCAGGGCCCGGCTCTGCTCGTCGGCGGCGGCGAGCCGCGGCAGCAGGTCGGCCGCGATCGCGTCGCGCCACTGCTCCCCGGTCCGGCCGGCCGCATCCGGGTCCTGGTCGCGCAGCCGTTTCGCGGTGTCGTTGAGGGTGTCGGCGAGGAAGTTGCTGCCCAGCCCACCGACCTGGTCGAGGGCGGCGGAGAAGGCTTCGGAGGCGCCCAGCCCGGCGCCGGCGACCGGGGCGACCACGGAGGCGGTCAGGAAGGCGAGGATGGCGTACGGGCTGGCCGAGCGGAGCCCGGACCGGGTACGCCGGCCGGTGGACCGAACCCACGCGCGCACACCGTCGCGGGCCCGTTCGGCAGCCCGATCCGAGGCGTCCTCCGGGGCCGGCTCCTGGGGTTCGAGCTCGGTCAACGCTCCTCCATGGACATCGACGCGTTTCGCCGTCTCATGATGGCACCACCGATCCGCCGGAAGCTTGTCCCACTGGGACGCCGCTTCTGGCACGCTCCGCCGGAGTCGTCTATACGACCGTTTTGGACCAGTTGAGCGTTGGCGACAGGTGCGCACGGCCCGTACGGTGGGATCGTGGTCGATGCACTCAGTGACGTCACGGAGACCCAGCGTATAGAGTCTGCTCGGCGGCCTTTCGCAGGGTGGCCGGTCTGTCTGATCGGGATCGGCGTCACGCTACTGCTTCTGATCACCGCGAACAGATACGACTACCACCGCGACGAGCTGTACTTCCGCCTTCTCGGCCAGCATCCACAGTGGGGATATATCGATCAGCCGCCGTTCACGCCGCTGCTGGTCCGGTTCGGGACCGAGATGTTCGGCGACACGCTGTGGGCGGCCCGGGTGCCGGCCGCGCTGCTGCTCGGGCTGACCGCGGTCCTGGCCGCCGCGATCGCCCGGGAGGCGGGCGGCGGCACGGTCGCCCAGTCGATCGCCGCGTCCGGTGTACTCGGGGTCTTCCCGCTGTCGTCGGCGCACGTCTCCTCGACCGGGACCACCGACATGCTGATCTGGCTCGGCGTGCTCTTCCTCGTCATGCGCGCGCTGCTCTGGGAGCGGCCACGGGCCTGGCTGGGCGCCGGAGTGGTGGCCGGGCTCGGGCTCTACAACAAGCACCTGGTGGTGCTCCTGCTGCTGTGCCTGGCCGCGGGGCTGGCGCTGGCCGGGCCCCGGGCGGTGTTCCGCTCGCCGCACCTGTGGGTCGGGGTGATCCTGGCCGTGGCGGTCGGCTCACCGAACCTGATCTACCAGGTGGTGAACGGGTTCCCGCAGGCGGAGATGGCGGCGGCGATCGCGGAGAACAAGGGCGCCGAGTCCCGGGCCATGCTGTTGCCGCTGCAACTGGCGTTCCTGACGCTGCCGCCGGTGTGGATCGCCGGGATCGTCACGCTGGTCCGCGATCCGCGGCTGCGGCGGGTGCGGGCGATCGCTGTGGCGTACCCGCTGATGCTGGTGCTGGTGCTGGTGACGGCCGGTCAGCCGTACTATCCGGTGGGTCTGCTCTTCGGGTTGTTCGCGATCGGCGCGGTGCCGGTCGAGCGGTGGCTGACCGGGCGGCGCGGGCGCCGGGCGCTGGTCGCGGCCGGGGCGGTGGTCATGTCCCTGGCCGGGATCGTGATGTCACTGCCGGTGATCGGCGAGAGGGCCGTCGCCGGGACGCCGCCGGCGGAGGCCAACCAGACGATCGCCGACCAGATCGGCTGGCGCGAGTACGTGTGGCAGATCGGCACGGTGTACGCCGGGCTGTCCGCGACTGATCAGAGCCGGACGGTGCTGTTCACCGGCAACTACGGCGAGGCCGGCGCCCTGGACCGGTACGGGCCCCCGCTGCGGTTGCCGAAGGCCTACAGCGGACACAACGAGTTGCACCGGTTCGGGCCGCCACCGGACTCGAAGAAGGTCGTGGTCGCCGTCCTGCAGACGTCGCCGGAGCGGGCCTCGGAGCTGATCGGGGCGTGTGTGGCGCGGGCGACGCTGCGCAACTCGGCCGGGGTGGAGAACGAGGAGGTCGGCACTCGTGTCTACGTGTGCCGGCCAGCCGAGCCGTGGTCGGTGATCTGGCCACGGCTGCAGCACTACGACTGACCGGCCGGCCCGGTCCACGGGCCGGCGCCGGGGTGACGGTCGATGCACACGGCCGTCACCACCAGACCGTTCCCGATCAGGTACCGCCCGTGCAGCGTCTCCCACGGGCTCTCCACCAGGATCCGCGCGGCGAACGTCCGCCGGACCGGGTCGATCCGCAGGGCGGCGTCCTCGAAGCCGAGCCAGCGCTGGGTCAACGGGAACCACGCCTTGTAAACCGATTCCTTGGCGCTGAAGAGCAACCGGTCCCAGTGGACGGACGGGTCCTCCGCCGACAGCGCGGCCAGGTGGTCGACCTCGCCGTCGGCGGTCACCACACCGAGCACCCGGGGCGGCAGCGGGGCGTGCGGTTCCGCGTCGACGCCGATGCCCGCCATGTCCTCGATCCGCGCGACGGCCGCGCCACGGAAGCCGGCGCAGTGGGTGAGGCTGCCGGCCACGCCGGCCGGCCAGATCGGCTCACGGCGCGGGCCGCGCCGGATCGGCGCCGGATCGAACCCCAGGGCGACCAGGGCCTCGCGGGCGCATCGGCGCGCGGTGACGAACTCGCGGCGGCGACTCGCGACCGCGGTCGCGATCAGGTCCTCCTCGCCGGGGAAGCAGGGCTCCTCCTCCTCGTCGGCGAACGCCTCAGCGGTGATCACGGATGACGGCAGCAGCGAGCCCAACACCGAAGGAGTGTCCCACCCCGGCCGTGCGGCCCCAGAGAGGGTGGGGCACTGCGACGGCCGGGTGAACCCCTGCGGCCTTTGTTTCCACTGGGGACGACTGTGGTGCGGCAACCGGACATCGCGGTCGTTAGCTCCCCGGAAGTAGGAAGGGCGGTCACCGGAAACCTCAGCCGGGCACAATGGCGGCATGGATCTTCGACAGGGCATCGGTCTACGCAAACTGGGCATGACCCCCGATGAGTTCCAGCAGGACCTGTTGAGCAACCTCTATTACCGTCGCGGCACCACCGTCGAGTCGGCGAGCGCGCGGGACGCGTACGAGACGCTGTCCCAGACCGTGCGGGACCGTCTCGCCGAGCGGCGGGCCCGCACCGCCGCCGCGCACTACGCCAGCAACCCCCGCTGGGTCTACTACCTCTCCGCGGAATACCTGCTCGGCGCCCAGCTCGAACAGAACCTGCTCTATTCCGGCACCGGCGAGCTGGCCGCGGAAGCAGTGAAGGCGCTCGGCTTCAGTCTGGAGGACGTCGAGGACCTCGACGTGGAGCCCGGCCTCGGCAACGGCGGTCTGGGCCGGCTCGCCGCCTGCCTGGTCGACTCGATGGCCACCCGCGACATTCCGGCGGTCGGCTACGGCATCCGTTACGACCTGGGCATCTTCCGCCAGTCGATCGCCGAGGACGGGCAGACCGAGCATCCCGACGACTGGGCCTTCCAGGGCAATCCGTGGGAGTTCCCGGCACCCGACGACCGGCAGACCGTCGGTTTCTACGGGCACACCGAGCCGCTGCCCGGCTCGCCGGCCCGCAAGCGCTGGGTGCCCGGCGAGATCGTGCTCGGCGAGCCCAGCCACATGCTGGTCCCCGGTTTCGGCACCGAGACCGTCAACATCATCCGGCTGTGGAAGGCCCACGCCAGCGAGGCGTCCTTCGACCTGACCAGCTTCTCCGCCGGGCAGTACGCCGAGGCGGTGCAGGAGGCGGTCCGCGCCGAGAACATCAGCAAGGTGCTCTATCCCGACGACAGCACCGAGCTGGGCCGGGAGCTGCGCCTCAAACAGCAGTACTTCCTGGTCTCCTGCTCGCTGCGGGACATCATCCGGCGGTTCCGGCTGCGCAACGAGGGCTGGGACACGTTCGCCGACAAGACGGTCATCCAGCTCAACGACACGCACCCGACCATCGCCATCCCGGAGCTGATGCGGCTGCTCGTCGACGAATACGAGCTGGACTGGGACGCCGCCTGGCAGATCACCCGGAAGACGTTCGCCTACACCTGCCACACCCTGCTGCCGGAGGCGCTGGAGACGTGGCCGGTGCGGATGTTCGAGAAGCTGCTCCCCCGGCACCTGGAGATCGTCTACCTGATCAACATGCTGTTCCTGCGCGAGGTGGAGGCTCGTTTCCCCGGCGACCACGACCGGCTGCGCCGGATGTCGATCATTCAGGAGGAACCGGATCGCCGGGTTCGGATGGCGCATCTCGCGGTGGTCGGCACCGAAGCCGTCAACGGCGTCGCCGAACTCCACTCGAAGCTGCTGCGCGAGACCGTGCTCGACGACTTCGCCGAGCTGTGGCCGGCCAAGTTCCAGAACGTCACCAACGGCGTCTCGCCCCGCCGGTTCATGCGGATCGCCAATCCGCGCCTCGCCGACCTGATCACCGAGGGCCTCGGCGACGACGGCTGGATCCGCGACCTGGACCGCCTCGCCGAACTCGAACCGCTCGCCGACGACGCCTCGTTCCTGGAGCGCTGGTGGGCCATCAAACGGGCCAACAAGGTCGACCTGGCCGCCGGTGACCCCGACTCGCTCACCGATGTGATGATCAAGCGGTTCCACGAGTACAAACGGCAGCAGCTCAAACTGCTTCACGTGATCACCCAGTACCACCGGATCCGGGAGGATCCCGGCGGCGACTGGGTGCCGCGCACGGTCCTGTTCGCCGGCAAGGCCGCCCCGGCCTACCACGCGGCGAAGGACATCATCCACCTCATCGCCACGGTCGGCGCCAGGATCGCCGCGGACCCGGTCGTCTCGCCGTACCTGAAGGTCGTCTTCCCCTCGAACTACAACGTCTCCCTGGCCGAGCGGATCATCCCCGCGGCCGACCTGTCCGAGCAGATCTCGCTGGCCGGCAAGGAGGCCTCCGGCACCGGCAACATGAAGCTCGCCCTCAACGGCGCCGTCACCATCGGCACCCTCGACGGGGCCAACATCGAGATCCGGGCCCGCGTGGGCGCCGAGAACTTCTTCCTCTTCGGCATGGACGCCTACCAGGCCGCGCAGACCCGCCTCGACGGCTACGACCCGCGGCGCCACTACGACCAGGACGCCGAGTTGCGCGCCGCCGTCGACGCCCTCACCTCCGGCGTCTTCGGCGACGTCGGCCACCGGGTGGCCGGAAGCCTCCTGGGCCGGGACGAGTACCTGACCCTCGCCGACTACCGCTCCTACATCCAGTGCCAGGACGACGTCGAGGTGGCCTGGCGCGACCAGGCGCGATGGACTCGCATGTCGGTCCTCAACACCGCCCTGAGCGGCTTCTTCAGCTCCGACCGCACGGTCGCCGACTACGCCGCCCGCATCTGGCGCGTCTCCGCCGTCCCGGTTCCCCGCGAGGACTGACCCCACCCGGCTCGCCGGCGGCGCGTGCCGGACGCGCCGCCGGCGATCGGGCGGGCCGCTCTCCGCGGCGCGGTACCGTGCGGCGGTGTTCATCAAGGCGATCCGGCTCGACGGCGTCCCCCACGACGGCTACCCGTTCAGCCTCCCCGCCGTCCGCGCCCTGGCCGGTGGCGGCGACCTGCGTCTCCCCACCCCGGTGACCCTGCTGGCCGGTGACAACGGCAGCGGCAAGTCCACCCTGATCGAGGCGATCGCGGTCGCGGCGGGCTTCAATCCCGAGGGCGGCAGCACGTCGTTCAACTTCGCCACCCGCGCCAGCGAGTCCTCCCTCGGCGGCCACCTCACTCTGGTCCGGCCGCCCGGGCGCCGGCCACGCACCGGCTTCTTCCTGCGCGCCGAGTCCTACTACAACGTCGCCACCGAGATCGAACGTCTCGGCGACTCGCTGCTCGCCTCCTACGGCGGCGTGTCCCCGCACCAGCGCTCACACGGCGAGTCGTTCCTGGACCTGGCCACCCACCGCTTCGGCCCGGGCGGGCTCTACCTGCTCGACGAGCCGGAGGCCGCCCTGTCCGTGCACGGCTGCCTGGCCCTGCTGCTGCGCATCGCCGACCTGGTGGCCGCCGGCAGCCAGTTCATCATCGCCACCCACTCGCCGGTCCTGCTGGCCTCCCCCGGCGCCACGATTCTGGAGATCACCCCGGACGGCCCGATCCAGCGGGTCGACTTCGACCAGGCGCAGCCGGTGGCCCTGACCCGGGCCTTCCTCGCCGACCCGGCCCGTTTCCTGGACCGTCTGCTCGCCGACGAGCACTGACCGGCCGGGGGCCGCCGTCCGAAGCGGCCCGGCCGGGGCGGGCTGAGTCCTACAGGAGGCGGATCGGCGCGCCGGCCAGGTAGGCCTCGACGGCTTCGACCGCCTGGCGGAAGTACAGCTCGTAGTTGGCGCGGGACACGTACCCGAGATGGGGTGTGGCGAGCAGTCGCGGCGCCGTACGCCATGGGTCGTCGAGGGGCAGCGGCTCGGTGTCGAAGACGTCGATGGCCGCGCCCGCGATCGAGCCGGCGCGCAGCGCCGCGAGGAGGGCCGCCGGTTCGACGAGCGCCGCGCGAGCGGTGTTGACCAGGTAGGCGCACGGTTTCATGAGGGCCAGCCGCCGCCCGTCGACGAGGCCCCGGCTGCTTTCCGTCAGCGGCACGTGAACGGTGACGAAGTCGCTGGTGGCTAGCAGTTCGTCGAGCGACGGCGCGAGAGCGGCCCCGAACTCGGCGGCGCGCTGCGCGGTGAGGTTGCGGCTCCACGCCCGCACGTCCATGCCGAAGGCGCCGCCGATCCGGGCGACTGGCCCGCCGATCCGCCCGAGACCGATCACTCCGAGGGTACGGCCGTGCAGGTCGGCCCCGAGTGTGCTCTGCCACGGCCCGCCCGCCCGGAACGCCGTGTTCTCGGTGACCAGGTCACGGGCCAGACCGAGCAGGAGTGCCCAGGTCAGCTCGACGGTCGGGGTACCGACGGCGTCAGTGCCGCAGACGGTGATCCCGAGCCGCCGGGCCGCGTCCAAGTCGATCACCGTGTTCCGCCGGCCGGTCGCGATCAGCAGACGCAGTTTCGGCAGCCGGGCCAGCAGCGACTCCGGGAACGGCACCCGTTCCCGGACGGTGATCACGATGTCGAAGCCGGCGAGCGCCTCGGCCAGGGCGTCCTCACCGCTCAGGTGGGAGGTGAACGGAACCACCTCGACCCGCCCGGCCAGCGGCGACCAGTCGGCGATGGTGGTGGCGACACCCTGCAGGTCGTCGAGCACGGCACAGCGCATGGGAGAGCCTTTCAACGCGGGCAGGAGAGCTGGGCCGGTGGCGATCGAGATGAGCAGCCAGCCGGTCTCCACCGGGAGAACCTACTCCGCCGACGATTCGGGTGATATTCGCGTCTCACCGGCCGAGCAGTCCTTGCCGCGGGCCGGTCATGATCTCTACCGTCGTCCGGTCCGGGGGATGAGATCCGGTCGGCGAGTGAGAGGGGGGTGCATGCGCGACGACGCGTTCCGTGCGTATTTCGAGCGGCATCATGCCTCTCTGTCGCGTCTGGCATACCTGATGACCGGCGAATCCGATGTCGCCGACGATCTGGCCGCCGACGCGCTGACCGAGGTGTGGCGGCACTGGGACCGGGTGACCGCGGCCGGCGACCCGGCCGCCTACGGCCACGGCATCGTGATGAACCTGGCCCGCAACTGGGTGCGCCGCCGCGGCCGGGAGCGGCTGCTGTCGTTCGGGTCGCTGCGCCGCTCGCGCGACACCGACGTGCCGGCGGTCCTCGACGTGCGCGGCGCCCTGAGCCGCCTGCCGGAGCGCCGCCGCGCCTGCGTGGTGCTGCGTTACGCCTTCGACCTGCCGGAACGCGAGGTGGCCACGATGCTCGGCATCTCCGTCGGTGCGGTGAAGAGCGCGACGTCACGCGGCGCGAAGCAGCTCGCCGAACTGTTGGGCGACCATGTCCGCATCGACGGCTGGGAGGCGGCACGATGAGACTCTCCGACGACCAGCTCCGGGCGGCGATGCGGGCCGAGGCCGCCACGCACCGGCCGGACCGCGACGCCATGCTGGACCGGATCACCAGGTCCGCGTTTCAGGACACCGGCCACGGCCGGTGCCGCTCCGTCACCGCCAGGCGGGCGCCGCGGGTGCGGTTGTCCGCCGTGGTCGCCGCGGTCGTCATCGTCTTCGGCGGTGGTGGTGTGGGCACATGGGCGCTCGCCGGCGCCGACGACCGGGACGAGGCCACACCGGTCCCGGCCGTCACGACCGCCTCAGCCTCAGACTCCGCCTCAGCCTCCCCGGCGCCCTCCGCTCCGGCCCAGCCCGCCACCGGTGCACCGGAGACCACCAGGCCGTCCCCCGGCCGGACCGCCTCGCCGAGCCGGACCACCGGCCCGTCCGCCACGGCCACCCCGTCGGCCACCCTCACCCGGGGCCAGCCCGGGCTCACCCGGGTCAGTCAGGGACCGCTCTGGTCGGACGGCTCGATCGACCCGGACAGCGGCGACACCCAGGGCGCGAGCGTGGTCACCCTGAAGACCACCGAGGAGCTCACGTCCCTGGAGGTGGTGATCCGGGTGGCGCGTACCGCCGGGCTGGTGTCCCGGGGCGGCACCAAACAGACCTCCGGCGCCAGCGTCAGCACGGCGGTCACCGAGGAACCCGGCGCCTTCCTCTACCGTTTCACCCTGGCCTCGGCGGACACTCTGGCCCCGGGCGCCTACACCTTCACCGCCAAGTACACCTATCCGGCGGGCGGCCGCAATGCCGGCGGCGACACCTACGAGGCCGTCGCCACCAGCGCGGGCGGAGCCGGCCTCGACGTCTACGGCAACTTCTACCCGGCGAACTGAAACGGCCCGGCCGGGACCGGCCGGGCCGTCCGGGGTGCTACTTCTCGGTGACGTCGGTGATCGGTGTCGGCACGCTCAGGTTTGGCGGAGCGTTCCATTTCTGCAGCTCGGAGGCGCTGCACACGCCCACCTTGACCTTGCTGGTGCCGTCCGAGTGGGTGTCCTTGACGGCGGCGGTGAGGTCGGTGGGCTGCAGGCAGAGCCCGCCCTTCGCGCTGTTGTCATGGATCCGGTAGCTGCTGGCGTACGAGCCGGTGTCGTGGAAGACGGTCCACCCGAAGGCGCTCTTGTCCGTTGCCGAGGCGTAGAGGGTCGCGTAGTTGGTGACACACTTCTCCACCGTCACGTAGGCGTCGCCGGCGGCGCTCATCGGCGATTTCAGGCAGTACTTGATGCCGTCCTTGGTGACGACGATGGGGCCCTTCTTCGAGATCTCCTTCTTCGCCTTGTCCGGGACGGGGTGTTCCCAGATCTGGTTCCAGTCGACGATGCTGTTGGGGCTCTGCTTGCAGAACCAGGCGATCATGTACGTGCTGGCGGTGTTCTGGTTGGTGACGTCGAGACAGCGGCTGAACTGGGCGAAGTTGACCAGCTGGTTGGTCGCGTCACCGGCCATGCCGGCCCCGATCTTGGGGTCCGAGCGGAAGATGTTCGTGCTGTTGTTCGCGGTGCAGGTGGCGAGGATGACGCCGCTGCCCACCGTGTTCGGTGTCTTCACGTTGACGCAGAGGTTCTCGATCGCCTGCGTCGCGCTCGTCGAGTGGAACCGGCTGCTGCCGTCCAGGCTCCACTGGTAGACGCCGGTCGGCTTCTCGGTCGACGGGCATGCCTGGAAGACGACGGCCTTGTTGGCGGCGTGCGGCACCTCCGAGAAGAGGCACATGCCTTCCTTGTTGGCCGCCGTCTCCGAGTTGATCAGCTTGAGGTACAGCTTCTCGGTGTAGGCGAACTGCTGGGTGCTGCTGCCGCTGCACCGCTGCATCAGCACCGCCGCGCCGGGCGCCGGCGGCCGGACCATGGCGTCCAGGCAGAGGGGCCTGTCGGTGGGCGAGGAGACCCAGATGGCGCCGCCGGGGATGTTGTTGTTCGTCGTGGTGAACCTGTAGGTCGCGGTGACCGTCCGGGTCTCGGTGGTGCTGCTGCCGACCGACTCCACGGTGGCGGAGGTGGGAAGCTCGGTCAGGGGGTCGCAGGCCAGCTGTTCGCCGGCCTGGTTGCGGTACGTGATCTTCACCGAGTACAGCAGCCGCTCACCGGTGCCGTCGATCCCCGCGTCGCCGCTGAACGTGCAGCCCGGCATGTCCTCCAGCCGGCCCGCGACGTCGCTGCTGGAGTTCACGTCGGCGGCCGCCCGGACCCGGGCCATCACCATGTCGAGACCGACCTGGGCGCCGTTCAGAGCGGAGCTGCGGTCCTGGAAGGCCCGGGTGTAGGTGACCTGCCGCACGATCAGCGGCAGCATCGCCGCGGAGAGAACCAGTCCGATGGTGGTGACCAGGATCGCCATGGGCAGCGAGCCCCTGTCGTCACCGGAGAGACGACGGAACGTCACATTCATACCCTTCCTCCATCGCACGGGTTCGTCTCGGTGGTGTCCTTGTCGGTGTTCTGAGCGGTGAAGACCGAGTCGAAGGGCAGGGTGACGGAACCCGCCTTGATGGTGAAACGCAGCCTGACCTGCTGGAACACGAGCTGATAGTTCGCGCCCATCCCGGAGCTGGGACTGGCCGACAGGTAGGGCTGGTCCCCCGGCCGGTACCGGACGATCGGGTCGGGGCCGCCGCTGATCACTTCGATCCCGGCGGCGAGCGGCATCGGGGCGCCCCGCGGGCTGTCCGCCTTCCAACTGGCCATGGTCAGCACGCCTTTGGAGAGCTTGAGCTGCCGGCATCCGTCCGGGGTGGCGAACTCCACGTACCAGGAGCCGGAAGCGGGGACGTATCCGGGCTTGGAGACCCAGTTCGCGTAACGCATCTCCCGGTCCAGCCGGCGGAAGCTGTTGTCGACCTGGTCGCGTACCTCGGCGGTGTTGTCGATCCGCTTCGTGCCGGAGTAGATCTCCGCCGTGGCGCCGACGATCACCACCGTCATGAACGACATGAGCGTCATCGCGACCACCACCTCGATGAGGGAGTAGCCCCCGTCGCCGGAAACCGTCCGGGCGCCCGTCCTGCCCCGCGGACTCAACTGATCGTCCAGATGAAGGTCATCACCGCGGTCTGCGGCGGCAGAAGCTTGCTGCTCGCGGTGACCGTGACCAGGTAGGTGCCGGCCGTGGTCGGTTTACCGACGATGGCGTCCTTCCCGTTGTTCCACCTCAGGCCCGGCGGCAGGCCGGTCGCCTCGTACGACACGTTCTTCACCAGGAGCACGTCGGCATTGGTGGCGAGCTCCAGAGTCGTGTCGGCGCCGACCGCGGTGACCCGGTCCGCGCCGACCGGAGCCGGCGCCGTGAAGGTCAGTGCGGTCTTCGTGTCCACGACGAGCTCGAAGGTGCGGCTGACCACCGCCCCGGCGCCGTCGGTGACGGTGATCGTCGGCACGTACCGGCCGGCGTACTTGGGAGTCCCGGAGAGCAGGCCGGTCGCGGGCGCGATCGTCACTCCTTCCGGCAGGTTGGCAGCGCTGTACGTGTAGGTCCCGAAGCCACCGGTCGCCACCCGGGTCAGGTTCATCGCCGTACCAAGATTGATCTTCTGGGCCGGGACGGCCGTCAGGGCCAGCGGCTGCTGGATGACCGTGTGGGTGATGTCCTTGAAGGCCGTCTTGCCGTTGGCGTCCTCGACCGTGACCCGGAAGGTGTGGACGCCGGGCAGGGTGAACGTGCCGGTGATGGCGCCGGTGACGGTGCCCGCGGCCGGCCCGTCGGTGCTGGTGATGTCCAGTTCCGGCGGCAGATTGGTCGAGCTCAGGACGAGCTTCGGGACGCCCTGCGCCGCGGTCACCGCCAGGTTCACCGCCTCGCCGACCCGGCTGGTCGTGTTGGCCGGCACCGTGATGGTCGGCGGCGTCACGACGTGCCACGTGATCACTCCGCTGTCCGAGCGGCCGAGCACGTCGGTGACCGTCACCGTGGTCTTGAAGTCGCCGACGGTGGGCGGTATGCCGGGGGTGACGAGACCGTTGTTCGCGGTGATCGTGAGCCAGGACGGCAGGGTCCCCCAGGACCACTTGTTGGGCTGCTGGCCGTGGTCGACGTCGAGCCGCTGCGTCCTGTTGTCGGTCGCGTTCGCGTAGAACCACATCTCGGTGGTGACCAGGTCCGGGACGCCGGCCTTGGAGTCGAACGTCGGCTCGACCGGCTCCGAGGCGATCAGGGTGGAGGTGAGGTAGCCGCACGTGCCGGCGGCGCAGGCCTTGTTCGGCCAGGTGACGAGAACCACGACCCGGAAGTACTTCAGGATCTCGGCCACGTTGCTGGGTGGCGTGCCGACGGTCGGGTTCACGCAGTCGTCGGCACGCATGTAGTAGATGTCACACCTGCCGACGAAGATCTCCTGCTGGTAGGCCGAGGTGCCGACATTGATGGTCTGGGTCGAGGTGGAGACGGCCGCATCAGCCCCGGCGGTGGACAGCGGGTCCGTGATCTCCGGGTCCGAGACACGCTGCATGCTGTCCAGGTATCGCTTGATCTTCGGGCGGGCGGCACCGGTCAGAGCCCGGTCCCACTGCTCCTTGACCTTGATCGCGCTGCGGCCCAGCAGCAGCGAGCTGCCCTTGAGGCCACGCACCTGCTCCATCGCGCTGGCCGCGACCTGCACCGCCTGACGCTGATCGCGCTGATGGGCCACGGCGCTGCTGCCGTTGACGAAGAACGCGCCCAGACCGGCCATCGCGCCACTGATCACCGCCAGCGCCACGATCAACTCGACGACGGAGAACCCGTCGTCGGAGGACCGGACCGGTTCGCCGCGCATCTCGCTCCCTGCTGTGTCATTCCGGGGAAATCACACAGTTTTATCGGCAGGAAGACGGCAAAGCGGAGGTTTTCAGCCGGTTCGGTCGGTGATGTAGTGGCAGAGGTGCTCCAGCGTGCGCCGGGCCGCCCCGCCGGGCAGGGTGGCGACGCTGCGCCGGGCCGCCTCCGCGTAACCGTGCACCGTCTCGCGCGCCTGCTTGAGGGCGGCCGACTCGCGCAGCAGACCGAGCGCCTCGGCGTGTTCCTCGTCGTCGGTGAGCGGGCCCTTCGAGAGCAGTTCCCGCAGACGGCGGGGGCTCTCGTCACCGGCGAGCGCGTAGAGGACCGGCAGCGTGGGCACGCCTTCGCGCAGGTCGGTGCCGGGAGTCTTGCCGGACTGGGCCGACTCGGAGGCGATGTCGAGCAGGTCGTCGGAGAGCTGGAAGGCGATGCCGATCGCGGTGCCGAACTCGGCGAGCGTGACGACGTGCCGTTCGGGCAGCCCGGCGAAGAGGCCACCGAACCGGGCGCACGTGGCGATCAGCGAGGCGGTCTTGTCCTCGACCACACGCAGGTGGTGGCGGACCGGGTCGCCGCCGCGCGGGCCGACGGTCTCCGCGAGCTGCCCGCGGACCAGTTGGGACAGGGTGCTCGCCTGGAGGCGGACCGCCTCGTCGCCGAGCCCGGCGGCCATCCGCGCGGCCCGCGCCAGCAGGTAGTCACCGACGTAGACGGCGATCCGGTTGCTCCACCGCGAGTTCGCGCTGGCCGCGCCGCGCCGCAGCGGCGCCTCGTCCATCACGTCGTCGTGGTAGAGGGTCGCCAGGTGGGTCAGCTCCATCATCACCGCCGACGGCAGCAGCTCGGGGCGGTCCGGGTCGCCGAGCTGGGCGCACAGCGCCACGGTCAGCGGCCGGAAACGCTTGCCACCGGCCCGCACCAGGTGCCGGGCCACCTCGTCGATCAGCGGGTCCGGGCTGGCCACGGCGACGAGCAATTCGGTCTCCACGTTCGCCAGGAACTCCGCGACGGAGTTTCGGACGGCCGGATCGACGAGGTCGCTGAGTCCAGGGATCGATGCCACCATGATCAGAAGGCTAGATCATGGTGGCTGAGAGGACACTGACGAGCCCGCCGGTGCAGAATCAGCGCATGACCATCACCGATCCGCTCGATCTGCTGGACATCGACAGTCTTCTCAGCGACGAGGAACGGCAGATCCGCGAGACGGTGGCGCGGTTCGTGGCCGAGCACGTGCGGCCGCACGTCGCGGAGTGGTTCGAGGCCGGCACCTTCCCCCGCGAGCTCGCCCCTGAGCTGGGCAAGCTCGGCGTCCTCGGCATGCACCTGGACGGTTACGGCTGCGCCGGGACGAGCGCGGTGGCGTACGGCCTGGCCTGTCTGGAGCTGGAGGCCGGCGACTCCGGCCTGCGCAGCTTCGTCTCGGTGCAGGGATCCCTCGCGATGTTCTCGATCTGGAAGTACGGGTCGGAGGAGCAGAAGCTCCAGTGGCTGCCGCGGATGGCGGCCGGTGAGGCGATCGGCTGTTTCGGCCTGACCGAACCCGACTTCGGCAGTGACCCGGCCGGCATGCGCACCCGCGCGGTCCGTGACGGTGACGACTGGATCCTCAACGGCTCCAAGATGTGGATCACCAACGGCAGCATCGCCGACGTCGCCACCGTCTGGGCCCGCACCGAGGAGGGTGTGCGCGGCTTCCTGGTCCCCCGGGGCACGCCCGGCTTCACCACCCACACCATCAAGCAGAAACTCTCGCTGCGCGCCTCCGTCACCGGCGAGCTGGTCCTCGACGAGGTGCGCCTGCCCGACTCCGCGCGGCTGCCCGAGGCGCGCGGCCTCGGCGCCCCGCTGAGCTGCCTGGGCGAGGCCCGGTTCGGCATCGTCTTCGGCTCGACCGGCGCCGCGCTCGACTCGCTGCGGGCCGCCATCGCCTACGCCACCACCCGCGTCCAGTTCGGCAAGCCGATCGCCGCGTTCCAGCTCACCCAGGAGAAGCTGGCGAACATGGCGGTCGACCTGAACACCGCCGCCCTGCTGGCTCTGCACCTGGGCCGGCTCAAGGACGCCGGGCGGGTCAAGCCGCACCAGATCAGCGTCGGCAAGCTGAACAACGTGCGCCGGGCGCTGGCCATCGCCCGCGAGTGCCGCACCATCCTCGGCGGCAGCGGCATCACCCTGGAGTACTCCCCTCTGCGTCACGCCAACAACCTGGAGTCGGTCCTCACCTACGAGGGCACCAGCGAGATCCACACGCTGGTGATCGGCGAGGCCCTCACCGGCCACGCCGCCTACCGCTAGATCAAGACCCTCATCGGGTACGCCGTCGGCCGCCCCAGCCGCAGCCACCCGTTCCGGACCACCACGCGAGGTCCGCCGCGGCCCGGGCCGCGGCGCGACCGCCGGGCTGCCGCGTGGTCACGGTGGGCAGGTTCCGGTCTTGCGGAGTGACTCCAACCGGCCGAGCATCGCCTCGAGGACCTGGTGATCGGGGGGTTCGACCACGACCGGCGGGGTGGGACGGTCGTCGAGGGCGCGGCCCTGCGGGCGGAAGCCGTACTCGGCGGCGATGTCCTTGAGGGTGGCGTCGTCGCGCAGCAGGCGCCCGGCGGCGCCGCCGGGCCCGGTGAGCGGCACCAGGGTGTGCCAGGCGTGGACGGTCGGGTTCGGGAACAGCATCCGGTGGTCGCCGCCGTCCGGCACCCGGTGCCGGGACGCCCGGTCGAGGAACTGCGACTCGTAGACCAGGGCCATCGGGGTCCGGCGCACACCGTCGGTGAGGTACTCCTCGAACAGCACGCCGCTGGTGTCCGGTTTCTGGCCCTGGTAGGACACCAGCCGGCAGAGGTCCGGCATCACCCTCGGCAGGTCGTCGACCCCGGCGAGCGGCTTGCCGCCGTTGAGCACCGCCGACGCGATCAAGAGGAACATGACCGCCGAGTTGGAGTCGGCCGGATCGGTGGTCCGCAGGAGCACCACGCCGCCGTTCGCCGAGGCCTGGTCGATCTGCTTCCAGGTCCTTCCGGCGCGGGCCATCTCGATCAGCCGCTGGATCGAGACGACGTCCCGGCCGTCGACCGTCTCCACCGCCTTCTCCCGGCGCAGCACCTCCACGGCCGGGGCGAAGGTGGCCACACCCATCACCGAGGAGAACGGCCTGAAGGACTCCGCGACGCCGAGCTTCTCCATGATCTTCTCTGCGGCCGGGGTGCTCGATGGGAAGGCGAAGTCGTATCCGGCGGTCCCGGCGGAGAGTCGGGCGACCATGTCGAGCGACCCGTCCGGGTCGATGCGCAGGTTCAGCCCGGCGCACCGGAAGATCTCGACGACCCGGGCGTCCCGCAGGAACGCCTCCTTCTCCGAGCCGACGATGCCGATCACGTTCGTCTGCCTGCCGGCGCACCCGGTGGCGGCCGGGACCTCCTCGTCCCGCCGGGCGACCTGCCAGACGACGACCAGGATCAGGAGCACCGCCACCGCGACCGCGAGGAGCCGCAGCACCGGCCCTCGTGCCGCCGCCCGTTGCCGGGCGCCGTCGGCGGTGTGGCCGCTCATACCACTGTTCCCGGGCCGATCAGCCGCGTGGCGTCGCCGGGGCCGGCCGGCGGCTCCGGCGGGCGGATGCCCCAGCCGAGGAAGGCGCCGGCCGCGGCCAGCGCGGGCAGCGCCCACAGCGCCGACACCGGGTCGAGCATGCCGCCGGCGGCCAGGACCGCGCCGGCGGCCGTGCCGGTCACCCCGCCGACGGACGGCCAGACCACCTCCCGGGACTGCCACGAACGCGACGGGGCAGACGGATTCAGGGCAGCGCACGCTTCGTCGCCGAACTCACCGGCGCTGGAGTAGCGCTCGTCCGGGTCCTTGGCCAGTCCCTTCTCCACCACCTTCCGTAGAGCCGGCGGGATGCTCGGCGGCAGCGCCCGGGGCGGGTCGAACAGGTGGGCCCGCAGCGGGAACGGGCGGCCGGTGTCGCCGAACGGCAGCTTGCCGGTCAGCGCCTGATAGAGCACCACGGCCAGCGAGTAGATGTCGGCGCGATGGTCCGACCGGGTGCCGAGCAGCCGCTCCGGCGCGATGTAGGACGGGGTGCCGACGATCTGGCCGCCGCGGGTGATCTCCGGGTCGGCGGTGTCGATCCGGTGCGCGATACCCCAGTCGAAGAGGTACGCGTGGTCGCGTCCCTGCCGGTGCCCGCGCTCCAGCATGATGTTGGACGGTTTGACGTCCCGGTGCCGCAGGCCCTTCGCGTGGGCGGAGGCCAGCGCGGACGCGATCTGCTGCACGATGTCGACCGCCCGGGCGGGGTCGAGCGGGGCGGTGCGGATCTCCTCGGCCAGGGTGATCCCGCGGATCAGGCGCATCGCGATGTACGGCGACGGCGTCGCGGCGAAATCGTAGACCGCCACCACATACGGGTTCTCGATCTCGGCGGCCAGGCGCATCTCCCGCAGGAAGCGTTCCCGCAGCTCCGGGTCGAGCAGGGCGGCGGAGGTGAGCAGCTTGAGCGCCACGGTGCGCCCGGTGTGGCTGTCGGTGGCCTCCCACACCTCGCCCATTCCGCCCTTTCCCAAGAGCGTGATCTTCTGGTAGCGGCCGATCTCCTCGGGCATTTCTGACTCCGGGTTTGCACATGCCTGCTCGGGACAGCAGCGTACGACCGGCCCGCCCATCAGAAATCCGCTGAAATCAGTGCCAAACCTCACCGCTTGGCCATCAATTCACCGGGCATTCATCGGATCGGCGGCGACCGTCCACATGACCTTGAAAAGAACGGCCGGTGTCGGGCCGGTCACCCACCGGCAGGGCGGGGAGCCGTCACGTCCGTACCGCCGAGGCATGTTTATGATCTTGCCGCGTGATCCACAAGAAACTGTCCATAGTGGCAGCAATAGGATTGATCGCGGCCTCCGCCTTCCTCGGCACCACCCCCGCCCACGCCGACGAACCCCGGCCCGAACCCCCCGTGGTGGAGCTCGTCCTCGACGTCAGCGGCTCGATGAAAGCCGCCGACATCGGCGGCGAGACCCGGATGACTGTCGCCAAACGGGCCTTCGACGAGGTCGTCGACGCCCTGCCGGAGACCACCCAGCTGGGCATCCGGGTACTCGGCGCGACCTACGGCGGCGACGACAAGAAACTGGGCTGCAAGGACACCCAGCAGATCGTGCCCGTCGGGCCGGTCAACCGGGTCGCGGCCAAGAACGCCATCGCCACCCTCAAACCGACCGGCTACACCCCGATCGGCCTCGCGCTGCGCGAGGCGGCCGCCGACCTGGACGGCGCCGGATCGGCCCGCCGCATCGTGCTGATCAGCGACGGGGAGGACACCTGCACCCCGCCCGACCCGTGCACCGTCGCCCGTGAACTCGCCGCCGCCGGCACCAGCCTGGTCGTCGACACGCTCGGCCTCACCCCTGACGAGAAGACCCGCAAGCAGCTGGTCTGCATCTCCCAGGCGACCGGCGGCACCTACGCCTCCGCGAAGAGCGAGGAGGAGCTGACCGACCGGATCAAACAGCTGGTCGGCCGGGCCGCCCTGCCGCCGCCGGTCACCCCGGCCGTGGTCACCGGCGCGAAGGACTGCGTCACCGCTCCGCTGCTGTCGGCCGGCGTCTACACCGACCGGGAGCTGATCGGCGAACACCGCTTCTACCGGGTCGCCGTCGCCGAGGGCGACGAACTGCGGGCCTCGGTCAGCATCGCCCTGGACCGGCCGCTGAACCGGGACTACGGGGTGCTGCTCAAGGCCGCCACCACGGACGGCCGGGAACTGGTGCGCGGAGTCGACGCCGGCAGCGGGCGCGCCGACGTGCTCTCCACCGGCCTGCGCTGGTCCGGCGACGCCGAACCGGACCTGTCGGCGAGATCGGACGTCTGCCTGATCGTCAGCAACTCGTTCGCGTCCACCACCTCGGCCGGCGCCCCCGGCATGCCGGTCGAGTTGAGCATCGACCTGGTCGCCGCGTCGGACACCCCGGACGCGCCGGGCCTCGGCCGCGGCTGGCTGCTGCTGTTCGTGCTCGCGATCGCCGGCCTGGCCGCCGGTGTGCTGGCCGGCTGGCTGACCCGCTGGTGGGTCGCCAAGTGGGGAGAGAACTGATCATGCAAGCACTCATCACCGCCGCCGCGCTTCTGGCCCTGGCCGACCCCTCGGCCGGGCCGGTCCCGATCACCAGTGTCGCGGGCACCTCCTTCCTGACCGCGGTCACGATCGCCCCGCAGCAGCGGGTCGAGATGGACGCCGTCACCGGCGACTACCTGTACTGGCAGTTCCCGGCCGAGGCCGGGCAGCGGCCCGAACTGGCGATCACCGTGGCCCTGCCGCAGGCCGGCGACCGGTCCGGACCGCAGTCGTGGAACGTCGAGGTCTTCGACGGGCTGCGGCGCCGGCAGGCCTGCGTCGGCGGGGAACAGAGCCCGGTCGCCGCGGCCGCCGCCACCGAGGTCGTCCTGGGCTGCCGCCTCCGGCAGGTCCGCTCCTGGGCCGAACCGTGGGACGGCGACCCGCTGCCGGGCACCTACTACGTGAAACTGTCCAGCACCGAGTTGCCGGAGAAGGACCTGGGCCTGCCCGTCAAGGTGCGGCTGGCACTCACCGCGCCGACCGGGGACACCGGCGCCGACCAGGGCGAACTGGCCGCGCCGCTGGTCGCCGGCAACCGGCCCGGCAAGGTGCTGACCACGCCGGCGCCGGCGCCGTCCGCATCCTCCGAACAGGACACGGCGATCTCGATGGACTGGCTGCCGGACTTCTCGTCCCGCTGGGTCTGGACCGTCACCGGTGGTGTCATCGCCGCGATCACCGGTCTGGTCGGCTTCTCCTGGACCCGCCGGCGCCGGGCCTGACTCCCCTTCCGGTGGCCCGGGCACGCGACCGGGCCACCGGAGGATCAGATCTTCTCGAGCTGAGTGACGATCATCGCGAGGGCGAAGAAGCCGTAGAAGCCGATCGCGACGAGCATCCCGCCGAGCCGCCAGCCCCGCATCCGCATCGGCGCCGGCAGGTCACGGGTGTTGAGCCGGACCAGCAGGACCGAGTAGAGCAGCGTCACCACCGAGGCCGCGCAGGTGGAGACGATCAGCAGGGCGAGCGGCTGGGTGAACCCGGCCAGCAGGATGGCCGAGCCGAGCACGATCTCCACCCACACCACGATCAGGTAGAGGCGCGGCTCGGTCCAGCGCGTGGACCCTTCCAGGTAGTTGCGGCGCAGGAAGTCCGACGCGACCCGGCCGATGATGTCCAGCAGGCCCATCGCCGCCGCCCACAGCGACACCGCCGCGACCGCCAGGAAGAGCAGCTTGAGCCAGTCACCGACCTCGGCCGCGAAGATGTCACCCTGGATCCGCAGGAACGACGGGTCGGACTTGAGGTCGCCCCGGCCGAACAGCGTCTCGTAGGCGAGCAGGCTCATCACGCCGATGGTCACGAAACACACCGCCACGAACGTCACCAGGTGCTCGGCGTTCGCCCGTCTCCACCACAGGTTCCAGCGGCTCAGCGAGGTCTCGTCCAGCGGGAAGGTGTACCGGTCGCCGCCGGCCGCCTCCTCCTGGCCGGTGATCGGGGAGACCAGCCGGGGGACGTGCGCGCCCATGCCGTACCGCTTGTCCCGGATCCAGTTGCTGAGCACCAGGTTGTGCACACCACCGGCCCCGGCGGCGCCGATCGCGCTGAGCAGCATGGTGAACGTGATGCCCTCCGGGATTTGCCCGAACTCGGTGACCGTGGCCTTCGCGCCCTCGCCCCAGGTGCTCAGCGAGATGACGAAGACGACCACGACGGCGAGGAAGAACAGAGTGAGGACGACCTTGACCGTCTCGACCCGCTCGACGGTCTTGTAGATCACCTTGGACAGTGACAGCAGCACGCCCAGGATGCCCAGCCCGGCCACGGTGATCCAGACCGGGTCGCCGCCGCCGAACAGGTAGGTGAGGATGGTGGAACCGCTGGTCGCCCAGCCCGGCCACACGTACTGGAAGGCGCCGGCCAGGCAGATCATGATGCCCCAGCCCTTCCACCATCGGGAGAAGCCGCCGATCACGGTCTGACCGGTGGCCAGGGTGTAACGCTCGATCTCCATGTTGATGACGAACTGCACGGCCAGCGTGGTGAACGCCAGCCAGAGCAGCCCGAGCCCGCCGAGAGCGGTCAGGTACGGCCAGAGAATGATCTCGCCGGCCGCCATGCCGATGCCGACGGCGACGATGCCGGGGCCGACCATCCGGCGCAGTGAGGGGGGTTCGGGGAGTTCACGAGTGGTGGTCTCGGTAAGCATTGCCGCGCTCCAAAAGACGGGATCTGCCCCTGTCCAAGAGATGGGAGAGGTGGAGCAACATCCGCTCGATGTCGGGGGTACGCCCGGTGAACAGCTCGAACGCGGCGGCGGCCTGGAAGGCGCACATCGCCGCGCCGCCGACCGTCCGCAGTCCGGCGGCACGGGCCGCGCGCAGCAGCTCCGTCTCGACCGGCAGATAGACGATGTCGGCGACCCACAGGCCGCGGTGGAGCAGCGCTGCGGGAAGCGGGATTCCCGGGTGGTGGCGCATGCCGACCGGGCTGGCGTTGACCAGTCCGTCGGCGCCGGCGATCAGTTCCGGTGTGACGGCCGGGGTGTGGTCCGCCCCGAGGCGGGCGCCCAGATCGGCACGCCGCGTGGCGTCCGGGTCGACGATGGTGAGCCGTCCGGCGCCGAGGGCGCGCAGAGCGTGGCCGCAGGCGGCTCCGGCTCCGCCCGCACCCATCTGCACGACGTGGCGGGTGGCCACGCCGGGCAGACCGCACCTGAAGGACTCGGCGAACCCGTACGCATCAGTGTTGTGACCCTGTCGCCGGCCGTCTCGGAAGATGACCGTGTTGACCGCGCCGATGGCGCGGGCCTGCGGTGACAGGTCGTCGAGGTGCTTGATGACCTGCTGCTTGAAGGGGTGGGTGATGTTGAGTCCGGCGAAGCCGTCGCGCTCGGCCTCGTCGAGCAACCGGTCGAGCTCCGCCGGGGCGGCGGCGTCGAACAGCGTGTAGGTGAGCCCGAGGCGGTGGTGGCGCCCCTCGGCCTCGTGCAGTGCCGGTGACAGCGACGCACCGATCCCGGTCCCGATCAACCCGCACCGGACTGCCGCCATCCTGAACTCCATCCACAGAACGAGAACCGCTAATGTACTAACTGGTACGTTAGTTATCGGGTGTGACGGGGAACACTGTCAAGCCCCACGGCAGACTTGCTTCATGCACAAGGAGAAACCGGTGCCGGCAGAGACGGTCGAGCGACGGCGCGACGCCGAACGCACCCGCACCGAGCTGCTCGACGTCGCCACCGAAGAGTTCGCCGACCGCGGTTACAGCGGCGCCCGGGTCGACGAGATCGCCGCCCGGACCCGCACCACCAAGCGGATGATCTACTACTACTTCGGCGGCAAGGAGCAGCTATATCTCGCTGTTCTGGAGCGTGCCTACGCGGAGATCCGCGCCGCCGAACAGACCGCCGACGTCGACCACCTCGACCCGCCGGCCGCCGTCCGGCGGCTCGCCGAGGTCACCTTCGACCACCACGAGGCGCACCCCGCCTTCATCAAGCTCGTCGGGGTGGAGAACGCGCAACACGCCAGGCACATGACCCACGTGGCCCGCCTCGTCGACCTCAACAGCTCGGCTGTCGACCTGCTCGGCCGGGTCCTGGAGCGGGGCCGCGCCGACGGCGTGTTCCGCGGCGACGTCGACGCCCTCGACGTCCACATGATGATCAGTTCGTTCTGCTTCTTCCGCGTCGCCAACCGCCACACGTGGGGCGCGCTCTTCGACCGGGACCTGCTGGCCCCGGACCGCCGGGAGCACTACCGCACCATGCTCGGCGACCTGGTGACCGGCTACCTACGAAGGTGAGGACCCGATGCGCCGGTCGATTGCCACCGTCTGCGTTTCCGGCACCCTGGACGACAAACTGACCGCCGCCGCCGCGGCCGGCTTCGACGGCATCGAGCTGTTCGAGAACGATCTCGTGGTGTCCGCGTGGTCACCGGCCGAAGTCCGCACACGCTGCGCCGACCTGGGCCTCGGCATCGACCTCTACCAGCCGTTCCGCGACTTCGAGACGGTCGACGACGCGCTCCTCAAGAAGAACCTGGACCGCGCGGAACGCAAGTTCGACGTGATGGCTGAACTAGGCGCCGACACCGTCCTGGTCTGTTCGTCGGTCCACCCGTCAGCCGTCGACGACGACGATCTGGCGGCCGCACAACTGGCGCGACTGGCCGACCGGGCGGCACAGCGGGGCATGCGGATCGCCTACGAGGCGCTCGCCTGGGGCCGGCACGTCTCCACATGGGACCACTCCTGGCGGATCGTGCGGCGCGCCGACCACCCGGCGCTCGGGCTCTGCCTCGACTCGTTCCACGTCCTGTCCCGCGAGGTCAGCCCGGACGGCATCGCCGACATCACCCGCGGAAAGATCTTCTTCCTGCAGCTCGCCGACGCGCCCCGCCTGCGCATGGACGTGCTCCAATGGAGCCGCCATCACCGCCTCTTCCCCGGCCAGGGCACCTTCGACCTGCCCGGATTCGTCAGCCGGGCGCTCGCCGCCGGCTACGGCGGGCCGCTGTCGCTGGAGGTCTTCAACGACGTGTTCCGCCAGTCCGACCCGGCCCGGACCGCGGTCGACGCGATGCGCTCGCTGACCGCCCTGGAGGACCGTCTCGGCACCCGGCGCCTCCCGGCGGCCCCCACGCTGACCGGGCACGCCTTCACCGAATTCGCCGTGGACGGGCGCTCCGGCCCCGAACTGCGGACCGCGCTGCGCGGCCTGGGCTTCACACACACCGGGCAGCACCGCACCAAACCGGTCGAACTCTGGGAACAGAACTCCTGCCGCATCGTGCTCAACAGCGCGATCACCGGACCCCACACGCCCGGCACCGCCAGCATCAGCGCCTTCGCGATCACCTCAGATGATCCGCAACGGTCACTGGAGCGCGCCGCCGCTCTCTCAGCACCGGCTCACCCGAACGTGCGCGAACCCGGCGAGGCCGAACTAGCGGCAATCACCGCCCCCGACGGCACCAGCATCTTCGTCACCCACCCCACCGCCAACTGGCGCGCCGACTTCCTCTCCACCACCACTCCGGCCAGTTCCCTATCCACCACCCCAACCGACTCCCTCTCCACCACCCCGGCCAGCTCCAGCCCTCGCCTCGCCAGCACTCCGGCCGGAGCCGGCGCCGGCCTGCTCGTTACCGACCACCTGGGGCTCACCCAGCCGTTCGACCACTTCGACGAGGCCGGCCTCTTCTACCACTCCGTGCTCGGCCTGGACGATGTCGCCGCCGAGGAATACGCCGCCCCGTTCGGTCTCATGCGCTCCCGAGCCGTCGCCGGTCCGAATCGGACAGTCTGTGTCGCTCTCACCGTCGCCCTGCTACGCCGCGGCGAATGGGCCCCAGCGGTAGCCGACCCGCAGCACGTCGCCTTCGCCACCACCGACATCGTGGCCACCGCCGCCGCGCTGACCGTGCCGGTCCTGCCGGTCCCGGCCAACTACTACGCCGACCTGGCCGCCCGCTTCGACCTCGACGGCGACTTCGTCGCCACACTGAGCCGGCACGGCATCCTCTACGACCGCGACCCCTCGGGGGGCGAACTGCTGCACCTCTACACCCCGGTACTCGGCGGCCGAGTCTTCTTCGAGATCGTCGAACGCCGCGGCGGCTACCAACGCTTCGGCGAACCCAACGCTCCGGTCCGCATGGCAGCCCAGCGCCACCGCCGCCTCACCACAACCCCACCCGCCTGACCACTCCCCCACCCGGCCCGACCACCGCCCCACCAGCTGACCCCGGCGCCAAACCCTCACCACGGGGGCACGCCTGTCCTGCCCGCACATTCCACCGGCCAACTCACGCCACAGGGGACACAGACGGCCGCCTTTGACCGTGTGGAGAAGACATTCACGACCAGCACCGCCTCACGACCGCACCGCAACACGACCAGCACCGCAACACGACCAGCACCGCAACACGACCGCGCCGCAACACGACCAGCACCGCAACACGGCCGCGCCGCAACACGACCAGTGCGGCAACACGACCAGTGCGGCAACACGACCAGTGCGGCAACACGACCAGTGCGGCAACGCGATCAGCGCAGCATCCCGGCGAGCGGGCCTAGACCGCCCGCCCGGCTCCCCGTGGACGGAAACCCCTGCGTCGCCGCTGTCCTGCTATTCCGTGCAATCCGGTGCCTAGGCATGCGGGCTGTCCGGGTGCACGAGCCTTCCGGGGACGCGGTCCTCGCTGGCGCACCGGGAAACGCGGAGCGAGCTTTTCAGCGATGGTGTCGTCAGAAAACTCGACACCCGTTGTGGGTGTGGGCTACACCCACAACGGGTGTCAGGTTTTGAAGAAGGTGGGTTACCCGCACCTACGCTGCTTCGTGAGGGCCCCGCTGCCGGGCGGACTAATGATCCGGTGCACAGCCCGGCTCAGAATCCGCTACCCAGCCCAGCTCGGGACCCCCTGCCCCAGCCCAGCTCAGGATCCGAGGCCCAGCCCGGCTCGGGATCCGAGGCGCGGCCAGCTTTTGATCCGCTGCCCAATCTGGCTCACGATCCGGTGCCCGACCAGCTCAGGATCCGGTTCCCCGCCTGGCTGAGGACCCTGGTCGCTCAGGGTTCACTGTTCAGCAGGCTAAGACCGCATCTCATTTGGGGTTGTTGCTGGTCAACAGGTTCAGTCTGGCCGCGCGGCGGTAGCAGATGACAGCGCAAGCCAGGCGCAGGAATCCGCGGAAGTGGGAAGCCTTGCGGTCGTAGCGGCGGACCAGACGCCGGAACCGGGTGACCCACTCCAGGCAACGCTCAATGACGTAGCGATGCCGGCCGAGCCGGGTCGAGGACTCGATGCCCTTACGCGCGATCCGGGCCTTGATCCCGCGCTGCGTCAAAGCTTGGCGGCAGGCCCGGTAGTCGTAGCCCTTGTCGCCGTGCAACTTCGCGGGCCGTTTCCGGGGCCGGCCGACCGGCTGACGCACGGGCGTGACGCCGTCGACCACATCCTCCAGCACCCTGTGGTCGTTGACGTTGGCAGCCGAGATGTCGGCGTGCAGCGGAAGCCCGTTCCGGTCACTGATCGCGTGAACCTTGGAACCGGGCTTACCGCCGTCTACCGGGCTCGGCCCGGTCAGGTCCCCCCTTTTACCGCCCGCACGTGCAGGGCGTCAATGCTGGCCCGCGACCAGTCGATCTGCCCGGCAGCGCCGAGCACATCAAGCGTGGCCCGGTGCAGCGCTTCCATCACCCCTTGTTCGACCCACTCCGTGAACCGGCGGTGCGTGCTGGCCGACGAGATCGGGAACGACTCCGGCAACTCGTTCCAGGCGCAGCCGGCGTCGAGCACGTACAGGATCGCCGCAAGCGCTACACGATCGTCGATACGCCGCCGCCCGCCGCCTTGATGCCTTTTCGGGTGCTCGGGCAGCAGCGGCTGCGCCAGGTGCCACAACGCTTCCGGGCAGTACTTCTCCACATCACCCACGGCCCGTACAACGAATGATGTTGCGCTGCAACAACCCCAAACGAGATGCGGTCTAAGGACGCTGAGGGCCGCGTCCGGGGCTGGGATGCGGCGGTCAGTGCCATCCGGTGACCACGGATTCAGCCCGGAGGCCGCGCTACGGTCCGGTGTGGTGCCCACCCCGCGTCGTGGAGGCGGGACGGTCCCGGTGCGGTTGAAGGCCCCGGACGGCGTACAAGGGAAGGGTCGTCAAGGGCGAGGGTCCGCCGGAGGGTGACCGGCCGCAGACGGGCGAGGGCCCGCCGGAGGGTGACCCGCCGCAGACGGGCGACGGTCCGCCGGGAGGTGACCGGTCGCAGACAGGTAGCCAGTCGCGGACGGGCGAGAAAGCGGTGGAGCATGGCCCGTCGCGGAGGGGTGGCCGGCGGCGGATGGGTCAGTAGATGGGTAGCCGGCAGCGGGCCGGTTAGGGAGCGCGGATGGGTGGCCGGCTGGGGTGGGGCGACGGGTCGCCGGGCCGCGGTTCCACCAGAGGGAGAGGCCGATCCCGCTGATCGCCAGGAGCGTGCCGAGGAGGAGGAACCAGACCGTGACCTCGACGTTCTGCTTGGTGAGGGCGAACTCGCGGGGCAGGTCGCCGAGGACGTCGGTGAGCTGTTCGGCGTCCTCGGCCTTGAAGTAGCGGCCTCCGGTCAGGTCGGCGACCTGTGTCAGCGCGTCCTCGTCGATCTCGCGGTTGCCGCCGCCGCGGCCGCCGCCGAAACCGCCCCCGCCGAAACCACCGCCGCCGAAGGCCGAGTCGCCGCTGACCTGTTGGGCGGTGCAGACCATCTGCTGCGGGTTGGTGGTGCCGAAGCCGATCGTGTAGACGCGCAGCCGCCTCGCCGCGGCTTGCCCGGCGGCGGTGACCGGGTCGACGCCGGTGGTGTTGGAACCGTCGGTGAGCACCACGATGGTGTCCGGCTGGTAGTCGACCGGCAGGCCGTCGGGGGGCGCGCCGAGGTCGACACCGGTCTTGGCCACCTCGGGGTTGATCTCGGCGATCGCGTCGACGGAGGTGAGGATGGCCTGGCCGATCGCGGTGCCGCGGGCGGTCTTCAGGTTGTCGATCGCTTCGAGCAGGGGCTGCTTGTCGGTGGTCGGCGGGACGAGGAGCCCGGCGATGCCGGAGAAGGCGACCAGGCCGATCCGGGTGTCGCCGTCCTGGGACTCGACGAATCCGCGGGCGGCGTCGACGGCCACGGCGAGCCGGTTCGGGGCGATGTCGGTGTTGCACATCGACCCGGACACGTCGATGGCCAGCAGGATGGTGGTGTCGTTGGACGGCACGGCGACCGAGGCCTGTGGCCGGGTGACGCCCCCGGCCAGGGCGACGAGCCCGGCCAGGAACAGCCAGACGGGGACGCGCCGGCGCCAGGCGGTCCGGCCGGGCAGGGCGGCGCGGATCAGGGCGATGCTCGACACCGTGACCGCGGTCCGTTTCCGGCGGCGGTTGAACCACCAGCGGGCGGTCAGCAGGAGCGGTACGGCCAGCAGCGCGGTCAGCGCCCACGGCCAGCTCAGCGACATCAGACGATCCTTCCGTGCCAGCGGACGCCCAGCAGCCCACCAAGGGTCAGGAGCACCAGGGCGGCCGCGGCGAACGGTGCGGTCAGCTCGAGGGGTTCCTTCTCGGTGGTGAGCCGCAGGTCGATCGACTTCGTGCTGTCGGTGAGCGCGGCCGCGTCGCCGGCCTGCTGGTACGCCCCACCGGTCACCTGCGCCACCGTGGTCAGCAGGGTCTCGTCGAGGGCGGTGCCGAGCTGGAAGCCGTCCACCTCGACGGTCGCGCCCTTCGCGGTGCCGACGCCGACGGTCTGGATCCGCACTCCGGCGGCCGCGGCGAGTTCGGCGGCGGCCCGCACGTCGGGCCCGCCGGTCTCCTCGCCGTCGGAGAAGACCACGATCGTCGCCGACGGCCAGTAGCCGAGGTCGGCCGGAGCCGGGGCGGCCGTGCCCGCCGCGCCTTGGCCCGGGGGCAGGCTGACCGGTTTGCCGGTGATCGTGCCGAGCGCGACCAGGATGGCCTGGCCGAGGGAGGTGCCGCCGCTGGGTGTGACCCGGCCGATCGCGGCGACCGCGGCGGCGTGGTCGTCGGTGGGCGCCTGGGTGAGCAGGGCCTGGTCGCCGAAGACGAGAACGCCGACGTCGACGGTGTCCGGCTGGTCCTCGACGAACGCCTTCGCGGCCTCCTGGGCGGCGCCGAGCCGGCTGGGGGCGACGTCGTCGGCCGACATGCTGTTGGAGATGTCGAAGGCGAGCAGAACGGTGCCGGCGACGCGGGGCACGGCGACCTCGGCCTGCGGGCGGGCCAGGCCGGTCAGCATCACCGGGAGGGCGGCGAGAAGGAGCGCGTACGGCAGGTGGCGACGGACTCCGCCGCCGGTCAGGGAGGTGAAGCCGGCCGCTCTCAATCCCGCCGCGCGTCGCTTCTGCAGGGCCAGGTAGCCCGTCACGGCCGCTGCGGTGATCACGACGGCGACGGCGATGAGAGCCGGGTAGAGGAAGGTCACCGGCGTCTCCGTCCGGATCGGCGGACCATGTCGACCAGGGCGGTCAGCATGTCCTGGTCGGTGGTGATCCGGTGGGCGTCGACACCGGCCTTGCGCATGGCGGCGGCGAGTTCCTCCTCGCGGGCGCCGGCCTGCTGGGTCAACCGGGACCGCAGCAGCGGGTCGCTGGTGTCGACGAGCAGTTGTTCGCCGGTCTCGGCGTCCTCGACGAGGATCAGGCCGAGGTCGGGGAGTTCCAGTTCGGCGGGGTCGACGACGCGGATGACGACGACCTCGTGGCGGTGGGTGAGCTGGGCGAGCGGGCGGTCCCAGCCGGGTTCGCCGATGAAGTCGGACATCACGAAGACGAGGCTGCGCCGCTGGGCGGTGGTGGTCGCAGCAAGGCGCAGCATCGCCGTTAGGTCAGTAGTCTTGTCCGACTTCTTCGTGACTTCCGCGGTGGCTTCGCGCGCTATCCGCAGCACCTGATCTCGTCCGGCGCGCGGCGGAACGATCTTGGCGGCCTGATTGTCGAAGAGGATCGCCCCGACCCGGTTGCCCCCTTGCGATATCAGCCGGGCGATGCTGATCGCGAGTGAGGAAGCGACCGACTCCTTGCCCTCTCCCCCACCGAAGCGCATCGACGCCGACCGGTCGATCACCATCCAGGCCGTCATCTCACGGTCCTCGGTGTACTGCCGGACGAACGGCTCGTCGAGTCTCGCCGTGACGTTCCAGTCGATGTGCCGGACGTCGTCCTCCGGCGTGTACGCGCGCAGGTCGGTGAAGTCGAGACCGGCGCCGTGCCACACGGTCCGGTAGGAGCCCTGCAGGCGCCCGTCGAGGCGGCGCCCGAGTTTCCACTCCAGGTGCCGCAACAGCCGGTCCGGGGCGTTCGTCATCTATCGGCCCCGGCCGCCGGCCGGCTCCGGGAACGACAGGTTCGCCAGGATCTTCGAGATGATCAGGTCGGCGGTCACCTCGTCGGAGAGCGCCTCGTAGGAGAGGACCAGCCGGTGCCGCAGCACGTCGAGGGCCAGGTCGCCGAGGTCCTCGGGCACCACGTATTCGCGGCCGCGGATGAAGGCGAGCGCTCGGGCGGCCAGCACCAGGCTGATCGAGGACCGTGGGCTGGCGCCGAAGGTGACATAGCGGGCCAGGTCGGTGAGGCCGGCCCGGGACGGGTCGCGGGTGGCATGGGCCAGGTTGACCGCGAACTCGATCAGGGACGGGTCGACGTAGACCTTGTCCACCTGCTCCTGGAGGCCGGCCAGCGTCGGCGGGTCGATGATCCTCTGGATCACGGCGGCCCGGCCGAGGGCCCGCTCGACCACCACAAACTCCTCGGTCACGCTGGGATAGCCGACCACGACCTTCATCATGAAACGGTCGACCTGCGCCTCGGGCAGCGGATAGACGCCCTCGTTCTCGATCGGGTTCTGGGTGGCCATCACCAGGAACGGGCTGGGTAGCCGGTGCGTCTCGCGGCCGATGGTGACCTGCCGCTCCTGCATGGTCTCCAGCAGCGCGCTCTGCACCTTCGCCGGCGCCCGGTTGATCTCGTCGGCGAGCAGCAGGTTGGTGAAGACCGGGCCGAGCTGGACCTGGAACTCACCGGATTTCTGGTTGTAGACGCGGGTGCCGACGATGTCGGCGGGCACCAGGTCGGGGGTGAACTGCACCCGGTGGAAGTCGCCGCCGATCGCCTCCGCGAGGGACTTCACCGCCAGGGTCTTGGCGAGGCCGGGGACGCCCTCGACCAGGATGTGCCCGCGGGCCAGCAGGGCCACGACCATTCGTTCGAGCAGGTTGTCCTGGCCGACGATGGTCTTCTTGACCTCGTAGAGCACCTTCTCGATCGGGCCGGCGGAGGCGGGCGGGGCGTCGGTCCAGCTCATGTATCCGTCGCTTTCTCTGTCGGGGGACGTGTCAGAGGGGCGGGGACTGGCCGTCGCCCTCGCCGCCGCCGAGGGCAGCGCCGATCGGGACGGCGAAGCCGATGCCGATGAAGGTGCCGGCGCCGCTCGGGTTGGCCAGCGCGATGACGATGCCGACCACCTGCCCACGGTCGTTGATCAGCGGCCCGCCGGAGTTGCCGGGGTTGACCGCCGCGTCGAACTGGATGAGGCCCTCGATGTCCTGCTTGCCGTCGTCCCCGTTCAACTTGCGGTCGAGCCCGGAGACGACGCCGCTGGTGGTGCTGAAGGTGAGGCCGAGCGGGTTGCCGATCGCCACCACGAGATCGCCGATCCGGCTGCCGCCGCCGAGCACGGCCGGGACCAGGGTCTCCGGCAGTTTGTCGGGGGTGAGCGTGGCGATGTCCCGCGACGGCTGCTGCCTCGCGATCCGTGCCGCGGCCCTGGTGCCGTCGGCGTAGGTGAGCCGGATCGCCTCGGCGCCGTCGACGACGTGGAAGGCGGTCATGACGGTGCCGTCGGCGTTGGCGATCACACCGGTGCCGGTGCCGGCTTCGAGCCGGTTCTGCGAGTCGTGCCCGGTGGTCTCGATCAGCACCACCGACGGGGTGAGCGCCTGGTGGATCTCGGCCACGGTGAACGGTGTCTCGGAGGGCGACGGGGAGGCCGACGGGGCGGCCACGGCGGGCGTCTGGCCGCTTCCGCCGCCGCGCACGGCCACCAGCGCGGTGATCGCCACGGCCCACACCACGATCGCGCCTATCAGCACTCTGCGGCGCAGCTCAGCGGTGTTCCACCGGGTCTTCGGCTCCGCCGGAACGGGCTCGGGCGGGCCGGCCTCGTCCGGGCGGAGCACCGTCATCACGGCACGACCGCCAGACTCTGCATTCATCGACCCTAGAAGCGTTTCCTAGGAATCCGCCATGAGAGTTCTGACGGTTCCCGGGACACGAATTTCCACAATCGCTGCAAACGTCACCAAAACGATCGGGTCCGCCGGGAGCCCGCGGCCCCCTTCTTAGCATGTTCTTAGAGTGCCGGGCGCGCCCCGGTGGCGCACTCACGGCTACCGCACGGTAACGCGAGTGCGTAGCGTGGCCTCAAGGAGGGAACGCCCATGAGCGCGAACGTCTCGGAAAAACAGGCACGGCAGACCGCTGAGGCCGCTCGAGAGTCCGAGTGGCGGCAGCCCAGCTTCGGGAAGGAACTGTTCCTCGGACGGTTCCGGCTCGACCTGATCCATCCACGCCCGGCGGCTCAGGCCCGGCCGGAGTTCCTGGACCGCCTCGAGGCGTACCTGCGCTCCGAGGTGGACGGCGCCCGCATCGAACGTGAGGCGCGCATCCCCGACGAGGTCTTCCGCGGCCTCGCCGACATCGGCGCCTTCGGCATGAAGATCGACGAGGAGTACGGCGGACTCGGGCTCTCCCACCTGCACTACTGCCAGGCGCTGACGATGACCGGTTCGGTCAACGCCGCGCTCGCCGCCCTGTTGTCGGCGCACCAGTCGATCGGCGTGCCGCAGCCGCTGAAGATGTTCGGCACGCCCGCGCAGAAGAAGGCGTTCCTGCCCCGGCTGGCCGCCGGCGAGGTGTCCGCGTTCCTGCTCACCGAGCCGGACGTCGGCTCCGACCCGGCCCGGCTGGGCACGGTGGCCGAGCCGGTCGACGGCGGTTACCGCCTCAACGGGGTGAAGTTGTGGGCCACCAACGGCACGATCGCCACCCTGCTCGTGGTGATGGCCAAGGTCCCGGGGAAGGGCATCACCGCCTTCGTGGTGGAGGGCGACGCCCCCGGCATCACGGTGGAGCGGCGCAACGCGTTCCTCGGCCTGCGCGGCCTGGAGAACAGCGTGACCCGTTTCCACGACGTGTTCGTGCCGGCCGAGAACGTCATCGGCGACCTCGGCAAGGGCCTGCGGATCGCGCTGACCACGCTCAACACCGGCCGGCTCTCGCTGCCCGCGATGTGTGTCGGCGCGGGCAAGCGGGCGGTGGCGATCGCCCGCGAGTGGTCGGCCGACCGGGTCCAGTGGGGCCGTCCGGTCGGCGAGCACGAGGCGGTGGCCAAGAAGATCGCCTTCATCGCCGCCTCGTCGTACGCGATGGAGTCCATGCTGGACCTGTGCTGCCTGATCGCCGACGACCAGCGCAACGACATCCGGATCGAGGCCGCGCTGGTCAAGCTGTTCGCCAGCGAGATCGCCTGGCAGGTGGCCGACGAGCTGATCCAGATCCGGGGCGGCCGCGGTTACGAGACGGCCGAGTCGCTGGCCGCTCGCGGCGAGCGCCCGTCCGAGGCCGAGCAGATCCTCCGCGACCTGCGGATCAACCGGATCTTCGAGGGCTCCACCGAGATCATGCACCTGCTCATCGCCCGGGAGGCGGTCGACGCGCACCTGTCGGTCGCCGGCGACATCATCGACCCGGAGGCCGATCTCTCCCGAAAGGCCCGCGCCGGGGCGCGGGCCGGCGCGTTCTACGCCCGCTGGCTGCCCACCCTCGCGGTGGGCACCGGTCACCATCCCGCGGGGTACGCGGAGTTCGGCCCGCTGGCGGCCCATCTGCGGTACGTGGAACGCACGTCCCGCAAGCTGGCCCGGTCCACGTTCTACGGGATGTCGCGCTGGCAGGGAAAGCTGGAGCGCAAGCAGGCCTTCCTGGGCCGGATCGTGGACATCGGCGCGGAGCTGTTCGCGATGTCGGCGGTGTGCGTGCGTGCCCACGCCGAACGCGACGACCGCCCGGAGGGCCGTGAGCTGGCCGATCTCTTCTGCCGGCAGGCCCGGCTGCGGGCCGAGGAACGGTTCGCCGCCCTGTGGGACAACACCGACAGCCTGGATGTGCGGGCCGCGGAGCGGGTCCTCGCCGGCCGTTACGCGTTCCTGGAGGACGGTGTGATCTCCCCGCCCGCCGACACGCCCTGGGTGGCGGCCTGGAAGCCCGGCCCCAGCACCGCCGAGGACGTGCGCCGGCGCCTGAAGTGAGAAAGGTCCCCGGCCACCAGGCCGGGGACCTTTCGAGCGTGCTCTCAGCCGGTGACGGGCTCACCCGGGACGACGAACAGCGGCTTCCACGGGTCGTCGGGGCTGATCGGGTACTCCGTCGACGGGGCGTCGCCGGTGCTCGACCAGCGGGCCTCGTACGGCAGGCCGTTGAACAGCACCTTCTGGCCGCGGGCGTAGACCGTCTCCGGGCTCCACTCGGCGGTCACCCCGGTCACCGTCGGGCTCGGGGACGGCGCGACATCGGTCGCGGTCACCGGGCCGATCACCGACCATGGGCTGGGGGTGGCCGAGTCGCTGGCCGCCGACGGGTCCATGCCCTGGTTGGCCCACTTCGACTCGTAGACCACGCCGTGCCAGACGACCTTGTAGCCGCGCACGTACTGGGCGCTGAGACGCCACACCGGGTAGGGGCTCTTCGCCGGGTCGTCGGTGACTCCGGACTGCGCCGGGATGGTCACCGCCTCGCGGCCGGAGTCGCCGACCGTGCCGCCGGGCAGGTCGATGAACATCTTGGAGAAGGCCAGCTTCTCCTGTGAGACGCCACTGCAGGTGTTCGAGTGGACGACCACGTTGGTGAAGGTGCCGGTGCACGGCGCGTCCCGGTTCAGCGACCACATCGACACCCGGCCGAGGCCCTTGTCGACGGCGAAGGTGGCGAGGCCCCGTGCGTCGTCGACGGTGAACCGCTCGGCGTCGATGTCGTTCTGCCCGATCATCGGGGTGGCGCCGATGCGCGCCCACACCTCGGGCGAGGTGAGCTGCACGCCGAGTTGGAGGTACAGATCGGACAGCTGCTTGTGGGTGGCCTCCAGCGCGCTCTCGGCCAGTTCCAGCATGTCGGGCTCGGTGCCCGCGTTGCCGTAGTCCATGGTCATGACGTTGACGCCGCGCAGCGAGACACCGCCCTCCAGGGTGGTCCGGACCGCGTTGACGCCGTCGGCGGTGAGGCCGTTCGGTGCCACCGGCAGCGTCAGCCAGACGTCCAGGGTGCCGCCCGCCGCTTTCCGCTCGGCCTGCAGCGTCTTGAGCGCTGCGGCCCGGCGCTGCAGGGACGCCTTGTCGGCGACGGCCGTGCCCTCGATGTCGAGGTCCAGGGTGTCCAGTTGGTAACGGCGCACCAGCTGGCGGTACGCGTCGGTGAGCCGCACCTCGTCGGTGCAGGCCACCGCGAGTTCGGTGTTGATCAGCCCGCCGACGCTGAGCATGACGTCGCCGCCGGCCGCCCGGAGCTGCTCGATCCGGCGGTCCAGCTCCAGGGAGGCGGCCGCCTCGTCCGGGGTGTACGCCCCGCCCCAGCTCGGCGCGCAGCCGTCGGAGGGGTCGGCGACCACGAAGGCGAGGGCCACGTCGTTGGCCGGGTTCACCGCCGGGTCCTGGAACTCGAAGGTGGGGGTGAGAGTGACGTCGACATACGGCACCGCCCACGACTTCGCGGTCGGGCCGGCCGTCTCCCGGTAGTGCACCACCGCGGCGGCGCCACCGGCGCCGAGCCCGGCCACGACGAGGATCAGGAAGCCGAGCCTGAGCCAGGAGAGTCTCTGGACCGGAACGTCGGGCTCACGCCAGTCCGGATCCGCGAGTGGATCTTCCGGCTCCGGCCGCACTAGGAGCGGGGTGGTGCGGTCGGTGAGCATGCTGGCCCTCTCGTTCGGGTGGGGTCCTTCGAGCAGAGGAATCGGCAGGCCACGCGACCGCTGAAGGCAACCGGCCAGAAACCTTCAAGCGACCCGCCGGACCCGCCGATGGTGGCGTCGACGAATGGCGGCGGATCACGCCAGACCCGGCGTCGCACCCCATGTCGCACCCCCAGTGAGAGGCAACCGAATGCAGCGCAACCCGGTGGAGCAACACCGGCCGGACGCCCCGCGCCAATGGGGTGCCGACCGCCGGTCAGCTCCCCAGCCGATCGTTCCGCCGCCCGTCTCCGAGGGCCGCATCGCCCGCGGCCGGCTCGCGATCGTCCTGACCATCGCGGTCTGGGCCGGCTACATCGCCTACACGGTGTTCGAGCAGTTCATCGTCGGCAAGGCGAGCAGCGCGCGGCTGGTGGCCGAGGCCATCGCCTACATGGTGGTGGTCACCGCGCTGATGGGCTCGGCGATGGCCTACCTGATCACCCGGATCGGCTTCTTCTACCGCAGCCGGGCACACCACCGCGCCCCGCGGATCGCCCTGGACCCGTTCCTGGCCGGGCCGACCCCGTCGGTGACGGTGCTGGTGCCGTCGTACCAGGAGGACGAGCGGGTCATTCGCACCACCCTGCTGTCGGCGGCGCTCCAGGAGTACCCGGGCCTGCGGGTGGTGCTGCTCATCGACGACCCGCAGCAGCCCAAGACGCGGGCCGCGCGGGACATGCTGCTGAGCGCGCGGGCGCTGCCCGGCCGGATCGAGGCCGAGCTGGCCGTGCCGTTCAACCGGGCACAGGCCGCCTACGACACCTTCGAGCAGGCCGTCGCCGAGCGTCCCACCCGGGTCGCGACCGTCGGCGACATGCGCGATCTGGCCGCCGAGTACCAGTCCGCGGTGGGCTGGCTCTACGGCCTGGGCCACCGGCAGGAGGTGGTCGACCACACCGACGTCTTCTTCGTCGAGCACGTGGTGAACCGTCTCGCCGGTGATCTCGGCACCATCGCCGAGGCTCTGGAGCGGGGCGCCGCGGAGGAGGCGGTGCTGCCCGTCGACCGGCTGGTGCAGCTGTACCGGCGCCTGCTCGCCGTCTTCGACGTGACGATGACCGGCTTCGAGCGCAAGCGGTACGTCTCGCTGTCCGGCGAGCCGAACAAGGCGATGAACCTCAACAGCTACATCGGGCTGATGGGCGGCAGCTACCAGGAGGTCAGCACCCCGATGGGGACCGCGCTGGTCGCCGCCGGGGCCGGCCGGGCCGAGCTGACCATCCCGAACCCGGACTACGTGCTCACCCTGGACGCCGACAGCGTGCTGCTGCCGGAGTACTGCCTGCGGCTGGTCCATCTGATGGAGCAGGGCGCCTATTCCCAGTGCGCGGTGTCGCAGACGCCGTACAGCGCGTTCCCGGGCGCGGCGACCCGGCTGGAGCGGATCTCCGGCGCCACCACGGACATCCAGCACATCGTGCACCAGGGCATGACCCACTACGGTGCGACGTTCTGGGTCGGCGCCAACGCGGTGCTGCGCAAGAAGGCACTGGACGACATCTGCGAGGTCGCCTACGAGGGTGACTGGGAGATCCGCCGCTACATCCAGGACCGCACGGTCATCGAGGACACCGAGTCCACCATCGACCTCGGGGTGCACGGCTGGACGCTGTACAACTACCCGGAGCGGCTGGCGTACAGCGCCACCCCGCCGGACTTCGGCTCGCTCGCCATCCAGCGTCAGCGCTGGGCCAACGGCGGCCTGCTCATCCTGTCCCGCCTCAAGGACCAGTTCCGGGCCAAGGCGGCGCGTGGGCAGAAGAACCGCTTCGGTGAGCTGTTCCTCCGGGTGAACTACATGGCCTCCATCTTCTGGAGCTCGGTGTGTCTGGTGGTCATGCTGGCGTACCCGTTCAACGCCGACCTGCTCAACCCGGTGCTGCTGATGGTGTCGGTGCCGTACTTCATGATGATGGCCGCCGACCTGAAGTACGTCGGGTACAAGCGGATCGACATCCTGCGGATCTACGGTTTCAACCTGATCCTGCTGCCGGTCAACCTCTCCGGCAGCTTCGCCTCGCTCCTCCAGCTGCTCACCGGCGAGAAGAGCGCGTTCAAACGTACGCCGAAGGTGCGCGACCGGACGACCGCGGCGACCACCTACCTGCTCGCCCCGCTGCTGCTGATCGCGCTCTGCGCGTACACCGTGGTCCGGGACATCCAGCTCGGACAGTGGGCGAACCTGGTCTTCGCCGCCGTCAACCTGGTCCTCGCCTCGTACGCGATGATCGCCTTCGTCGGCCTCGGCAACACCCTCGTCGACCTGTTCACCCACTTGAAGGGCTGGCTGTACCGCCCGGTGCAGCCCAAGCAGCAGTCGCGTGGCGCGGTCGCGCCGCGGCAGGCGTCCCCGTCCGGTCACGCGGAGTCCCGGGCGATGGCCCCGGCCGGCGCGATCGGCGACTGGGCCTCGGTGCTGCACTACGGCGCCGAGGGCAACTCGCCCGGCATGGTCGCGGTCCGGTCGTCGCAGGCGGCGGCCGCCAGCCGCCGGGGCGCCCGCGGCCCGCAGGCGCCGTCCAGCTCGTTCGAGGAGTACACCTTCTTCACCGTCTTCCAGCCGATCTTCGAGCTGGGCTCCGGCGAGGTGGTCGGTTATGAGGCGCTGACCCGGTTCGCCGACGGCAGCACCCCGGAGCGGGGTCTGGCCGACGCGCAGGAGCAGGGCCGGCACATCGACCTCGACGCGGCGCTGGTCCGGGCCGCGATGGCCTCGGCGGCCTCGCTGCCGGAGGGCACCTGGCTGTCGGTGAACGTCTCCGCCGGCCTGCTGCGGCGGTCACGCGAGCTGGAGCAGCTGCTGGCCGAGAGCACCCGTCCGATCGTCCTGGAGGTCGACGACGCGGCACCGGCCGACCTGTCGGCCCTGCCGGACGGCGTGCGGATCGCGGTCGACGACGCCGGGGCGGGGTACGACAGCCTGGCCCGGATGGAGCTCCTCAAGCCGGCCTTCCTGAAGCTGGGACGCGACGCGCTCGCCGGGATCGAGAACGAGGGCGCCCGCCGCGCCTCGATCCGGTCGCTGGTCGAGTTCGCCCGCGAGAACGGGTGCACGGTGATCGCCCAGGGCATCGAGTCGGCGCCTCAGCGGGATGCGCTGGCCGCCTGTGGCGTGCCCCTGGGCCAGGGCTTCTACTTGGGACGCCCAGTCCCGGTAGACCGCGCGCTGGCTGACGCAGGCTTGTAGTCACTGCTCACCCCCAACCGCCGCGATCTTGTGGAGTTGCCCGGAAATAGTGCGGCGCAACTCCACAAGATCGCGTTTGGGGTTTAACTGCGAGAGATGGCTGTCATTTCGTTGCGGTCTACCACCTTGATGCGCTTGCGGCCGTGTGGCTCGCCTAGGGCGATCTCGTGGGCGTCCAGGATCTGCCAGCCGGCCCAGGTGGTGATCGGCAGGCCGCGCTGTTCCAGGTAGGTGATCACGGCGTCCGGGTCGCCCTCGGGCGCGACCGGCAGTCGGCCCTCGCTCTGGTCCTCCAGCAGACTGGTGATCGTCTCGCCGGAGCAGCCCTTGGTGTGGCCGATCAGGCCGACCGGGCCGCGCTTGATCCAGCCGGCCACGTAGGTGCCGGGGACGTGCTCGCCGTCCAGGTCCATGACCCGGCCGGCGACGTGCGGGACGGTGCCGGTCCGGGTGTCGAACGGCAGGTCCGGCAGCGCGGTGCTGAGGTAGCCGACGGCCCGGTAGACGGCCTGCACCGGCCAGTCGGTGAACTCGCCGGTGCCGCGGACCCAGCCGTCGCCGGTCAGCTCCTGGGTCTCGGTGCGCAGGCCGACGACCTTGCCGTCGGAACCGAGCACCTCGACCGGCGCCTGGAGGAAGTACAGGTGCAGGCGGCGCGGCCGGTCCCGCGGGTCGCGGACGGCCCAGTTCTGCAGGATGTCGACGCACATCTTGACGTGCCGGGTCTTCCGCATCGCTTCGAGGCTGGCCTCGTCGAACTCGATGCCCTCGGGGTGGACGATCACCTCGACGTTCGGCGAGTGGTCGAGCTCGCGCAGCTCCTGCGGGGTGAACTTGACCTGCCCCGGGCCGCGGCGGGAGAACAGGTGCACGTCGGTGACCGGGCTGCGCTTGAGCGCCTGGTAGACGTTGTCCGGGATCTCGGTGACCAGCAGCTCGTCGGCGGTCTTCGCGAGGATCCGGGCCACGTCGATGGCCACGTTGCCGGCGCCGATGACGGCGACCTCCTTGGCCTCCAGCGGCCAGTCGCGCGGCACGTCCGGGTGGCCGTTGAACCAGGAGGCGAAGTCCGCGCCGCCGAAGCTGCCCTGCAGATCGATGCCCGGGATGTCCAGAGCCCGGTCCTTCTCGGCGCCGGTCGAGATGACCGTGGCGTCGTAGAAGCGGCTGAACTCCTCCGGCTTGACGTCGACACCGTAGGAGACGTTGCCGATGAACCGGATCCGCGGATTGTCCAGGACCCGGTAGAGCGCGTTGACGATCTCCTTGATCCGGGGGTGGTCGGGCGCCACGCCGTAACGGATCAGCCCGTACGGTGTGGGCAGCTTGTCGAAGATGTCGACGGTGACCGTCTCCGATGCTTTGATGAGGTGGTCGGCCGCGTAGATACCAGCCGGTCCGGCTCCGATGACGGCAACCCGCAGAGGGCGGTTCATGTCGCTTCCTATCTCGCGCTTCGGTTACGGCTACCCATGATCGACGGCAGGCCGAAGCGACTCTAAAACCTCAACCTAGGTTGAGATCAATGCGACCCCAGTCACTAAATCGGTCAATCCAGACTTAGGGCACCCTTACGCGGGGTCCTGACCTGGGAAAACGCCAATTGCTGTGGTCCCGGTCTCCCTCTGGCGCGACGCCTCGCCCCGTCCCAGCCTGCAAGAAGATCATCCGCATCGACGGCGTCGCCGCCGGACGAATCACCATCCGGCCGCCGGCGCGTTGATCGCTGGGTAGCGCCTGTTCGCGCGGGGGCCGGCAAACCGTCGACCGGCGCTCACACTCACGGCCGGGCGAGGGCTTCCGACCGAGTGGCCGTTCGGTCACCGGGTGGCGGCCCAGGCGTTCGCCGGCGAGACGGACCGTTCGAAGGAGCACCGGATGTCCGCGTCACCACCTGCCGCTCACCCCTTGCCCGCCCGGATCAGACCGGCCCGTGCCCTGGCCACCACGGCTCTCACGGTCGCCGTCGTCCTCGGTGCGGCCACTCCCGCGTACGCCGTGTCCGCCTCGGAGAAGCTCGCGGTCATCTCGTCCTTCACCCAGAGCACCGCGGCGTCCTACCACCGCTGGAACGCCGCCCGCCAGAACCGGCCGGCCTGGTCGGCGTACGGCTTCGACTGGAACACCGATCTCTGTTCGGCGAGCCCGGACCGCCCGCTGGGTTTCGACTTCAGACTGCCCTGCCACCGGCACGATTTCGGCTACCGCAACTACAAGGCGGTGAACGCGTTCGCCACCGGCAAGGCCCTGGTCGACTCGGCCTTCTACGCCGATCTCAGGCGCGAGTGCGCGACCTCCGCGCCGGCCGCCCGCCCGGCCTGTCACAGCCTGGCCTGGACGTACTATCAGGCCGTCTCGCTGTTCGGCTCGTCCGCCGCGGTCGACGGGGCCGATGTGGACGACGCCGCCGCCCTGCTCCGCTGATCCGCCGGGCGCTACCCGGCCGATGAGTCAGGGGGGTCGGGGCGGAAGGTCAGCCGGCCCGCGAGGGTGTCACTGACGACCTCGTGCATGGGCCGCGCGTGCTTGTCGGCGTGAGCGCGCAGGAGGTGCAGGGCGGTGTCGGCGTCGGCGCCGGTGTGCGCCATGACCATGCCGACGGCTTGTTGTACGGCGGCGGCACCCGCCGGCATGGTCATGTGGAGATCGCCGGCGCGGTTGACCGTCATGGTGTCGAGCAGCAGAACCGCGGCGGCGAGCGCGTAACGGGCGCCGTGTTCGACGGCTTGGGCGGTGAGCGGTCCGGCGGTGCCGCGGTAGAGGGTGAGGACCCCGATCGGGCTGGCGTCGTGCACGACGGTGAAGGTGAACACCGCGCGGATGCCGTGGGCGAGCGCCCAGGCGGTGAAGGCGGGCCAGCGCCGGCAGGCGACCGGGGCGGTCAGGTCGGCGGCGACAACCGGTTCGCCGTGGGTGACGGCGTCGAGGCGTGGCCCCTGATCGAGCCGGTTCTGAAGGTCTTCCAACTGGTCGGCGTGCGGACCGCTGTCGCTGAGCAGCAGCCAGCCTTGTGAACCGGCGTAGATGCTGACGGTGACGCCGTCGAGGTCGGGTAGCTGTTGGTGGCAGGAGGTGGCCAGGGCGGTGATGCCACCGCGAGCACGGAGAGCGGACACCAGTTGACGTAGCAGCTGCTGTGAGCGGCCGTCGGGTGTCGTCATGGGTCTTGCCCGGGTTCCGGGCCGTCGACCCCGGCGGCCGGCTGGAAGGTTCCCGCGACGATGTCACCGGCCAGTTCGTGCAGGTTCTGGTTGGTGTCGCGGGCCAGTTGACGTAGACGCGCGAACGCGGCGTCCGGACTGATCCGCCAGCGGACGGCCAGCATGCCCTTGGCCTGTTCGATGATCACCCGGCTCGCCAGTGCGGTTTCCAGGTGCTTGATGCGTAACCGGCTGCAGCGCAGCGCGTCGCGGTGGCCCACCGTGTGGGCGGCGGCGCCGGCCAGGGCGCCGGCCATGGTGATGGTCTTCTCGTCCAGCAGACCGGGCTCGATGTGGAAGAGATGGAGCACGCCGATGGGGCGGCGGCGACCGCCGAGCATCGGGATGGCGTGCACCGCGCGGGCGCCGGTGGCGCGGATCGCCGGTCCCAGGCCGGGCCAGCGCGGGTCGGCGACTTCCGCGTCGGGGTAGGCGACCGGCACGGCCCGCCGGTGCGACTCCACGCAGGGACCGCGTCCGCACGCCAGTTCGGTGGCTTCGAGACGGCCCACCGCCGCCGAGGTCACCGCGACCACCCGTAGCCGATCCTCGGTGTCGGCCAGGAACACGCCGGCGCCGTCAGCGCGGAGAAGCCGCCGGGTGGACCGCAACAGCGCGCGTACCGGTTCGAGGGAGTCGTCGCACTGGGCACCCGCAGTGATGATCTCCAGGAATGCGGTGCTGAGGTGATCCGCGCTCTGACCTGCCGGGGTGGCGTCATCCGTCATCGCCGCTCCCTCTCCGGTGCGGTCGCTCGATCGCGGCGAGCGGGAGCCCGGCGCGGCGCTCGGTCGAGAACGCCCGGCCGGCTGTCGTCTCCCGCAACCATGCTAGTGCGACACCGGCACACCGCCCCGCCGACGGTCACCGCCCCCGGGGTCGCCGCACACCGTTCACGAACCATCGTCGGCGTCCGGCGGGTCCACCACCAACGGAAAGTCGACCGTTCCGGTGCCCGCGAGCACCGCCTCGGCGAGCTGACCCACCCGCAGCCTTCGTGCGCGTGCGGTGTGGCGCAGCACCGCCGACACGGTGTCCGGGTCGAGGTGCAGCCGGACCGCGAGCATGCCCTTGGCGCGTTCGACGCTGGCGGCCTCGGCCAGCGCCGTGGTCAACTCGCCCATCCGGATCTCGGCCCGGGCCTGGCGCCGGAGCCGGCACACGGTGTCGCCGGCCGCGGCCGCCATCGACCGGGCCAGGTGGGAGTCCGGGCCGGCCAGCCCACCCGTGCTCGGCCGGAACAGGTTCAGCACCCCGACCGCCTTCTCGCCGGCGAGCATCGGGAAGGCGTGGACCGCGCGGATCCCGCCGGCGCGCGCTGACGGCCCGAAGCCCGGCCACCGCTCGTCGGCGATGTCGACGTCAGCGAACACCAGCTCGCGGGCTTGACGGTGCGACTCCACGCACGGGCCGCGGCCCGCGGCCAGTTCCTCGTGTTCCAGCGCACGAACGGCCTCGGACGACACCGCCATCGATGTCAGCACCCCGCGCTGGTCGGGCAGCATCACTCCGGCGCCACTGACGTCCAGCAGCCGCAGACTCCACCGCGCCAACGTGTGCGCCACGTCCACCGCGTGGCCACCCTCGCCGGCGGCCGCCGCGAGCTCCACGAACGCCCGGGCGATCAGCTGATCTCGATCGCCTGAGGATGCTGTCTGGGTAGCGTTCATGGCCGGCTCCGTCCGCTGGTTTGCGCACCGCGGTCTGGAGCTTGTGAGGCCTACCAGATCACCTGGGTTCTCCAACTCTACGTCCGCCACGTCAGACCCCGGCACCTGCGCTCGGTCTCACCGGCCGAGCTCGCACACGCCCCCGGGATGGATCATCACCCGGAGAATCGGTCCGCGGAGGCCGCCCATCCGGGTCCCTACCCACCGGCCGGGACCGGTATCCGGAACCTGAGAAGCAGGCGGGTGCCGCCGCGGTCGCTGGCGAGTTCCACGTGGTCGCACACCTGGTTGATCAACCACAGTCCGCGTGGCGCCAGCACTGAGTCGCACCGCCGGTGGCCCTCCAGCCGCCAGCCCGGGGGCATGCCCGGACCCGCGTCGGTGATTCTGCAGCACAGCAGGTCCGCTCGCCGCCACAGGACCAGCCGGCCTCGTCCTCCGCCGTGCAGCACGGCGTTCGCGCACCCTTCGTGCACCGCCAGCACGAACTGCGCCAACTCCGGGCCGGCCAGACCGGCCCGACGGCTCCGGTCCCGCACAGTGGAACGCAACCGCCGCATGTCCAGGGCGTGGAAGTCGGCGACCAGAAGACGTTCGCCGCCAAGCCGTCCGCCGGGGACGGCGGGATCATCGACACCCACGCCGTCGACCTGTCGAATCTGAACAGCCGGTCTGGCCGGTGACCTTGACGGATCCATGACCGCTCCACGAACGGACGCGCCTGCGAACCATCGAAACCGCCGCCGGGGTTTGGAGCAGCGCCGTGGCCGGCGCCGGTGAGGGTCTGCCGCACCCTCCGCCGCTCGGCTCACTCCCGGCTCATGCTAATCACACGTCACCGCCCCGGCCAGGGAGGCGACGTCCCACATACGAGTGGACCCGGCCCGCCTTCGGGCGGGACCTCCGCCGGACTTCCCACATCCGTCGGCCCGCGGTGGCGGCGGTGCGGCTCGGGGGTTCGGACGATGGACGCACACTGATCGGCTCGCACCCGGCCGCCGACCGGGTGGCGCGCAACCGGTGGAACGCACCGCACTGCCCACAGTCCACTCGTCACGAAAACGGCTTTTCGTGTGTTCTGCTTCACAGGCGAATATCGCCGCAAAGTAGTCGACCCCCTGCGATCAGTTACGGAATTCTTCGCGGCGCCCTTCCAAACCGGACACGGCCTCCCGCCTCGATTACCCAGCGTCATCTCAACGGCCCGGCGATCACCCCGGAATGTCGGCTATCAAAGGTGTGTGGCGAGCACACGCTCACCGCTCGTGACGATCCGGACCACGCCGAGCCCTGCCCCGGTCCGACGACACGAACACGCACGATCCATTCATGAGGCAGACGGGGGCAGGGACGGGGGAACCATTTCTGGTCCACGACCGGCAGGACGCGTCCTAGCGGCCCGCTGGCGGACCTTGGGGTGAAGCCGCTGCAAGCGGCCGGGCAATCCTTCCCGCCCGAACCCGACAGCTAACCTCGCAGGCGTGCCGGAGGGATTCCTTCACCGTGCACGAAAGCATCTCGAGCCGTGGCCTGCGCAAACTGGGCACCGGCAGCATCGCCCTGTCCGTCGGCCTCGGGCTGTTCGCCGGCGGCCTCGGCGCACCGCAAGCAGCCTCCGCCGCTCCGGCGGCGGCAGCCGTCTCCCCGGCCCTGGCGCTGCCGCAGATCAGCGTGTCCGCCGGTCGTCCGGCAATGGTCACGACCGCCACCGCCGCCGCGAAAGCACAGGCGGCCGGCACGCGCGTCGTCGCCGAAGCGGCCAAGCACAAGGGCAAGCGGTACAAGTACGGCGCCGTAGGACCCAAGCGTTTCGACTGCTCCGGGTACACCCTGTACGTCTACAAGAAGGCGACGGGCAAGAAGCTGCCGCACAAGGCGAATCTGCAGCAGCGGTACGGCAAGTCCGTCAGCAAGGCAAAGGCCAGGCCCGGCGACCTCATCATCATCCGGTCCGGGTCGTACGGCACCCACGCCGGAATCTACGCCGGTGGGGGCAAGATGTGGTCGTCGCCGCGTACCGGCAAGACGGTCACGAAGCACAAGATCTGGAGCCGCAACTACGTCGTCAAGCGTCTGGTCTGACGGCTGCCCGGATCATCACGTCAGCGGGGCACGACCGGTTCGGTCATGCCCCGCTGACGTTCCGCGTCTGGTTCCCCACGCCGTCCGGGTGATCCTTCGCATGCCTCGCCGTCGAGGCCGCTGGATACCGGTGTGGGGTACCTTGGCGGCATGAGCGAGGCGACGCCGACCGGGCCCCACGGGTACTCCGCCGAGAAGCAGGCGCTGATGGCGCGGCTCAAACGAGTCGAGGGTCAGGTCCGCGGTCTGCAGCGGATGGTGGACGAGGACACCTACTGCATCGACGTGCTCACGCAGATCTCGGCGGCGACCAAGGCGTTGCAGGCGGTCGCGGTGGGTCTGCTGGAGGACCATCTGCGGCACTGTGTGATGCAGGCGGCCGCCGACGGCAACGCCGACGCGAAGATCAAGGAAGCGACCGCGGCGATAGCCCGCCTCGTCAAGGCCTAGCGCCCGGTCACCCCCGGGTCCCACCCACGCGGCACTGCCCCGCCCGCGGGCCGGCGGGCAGGGCAGCGGGGAAGACGTCCGCCGGGTTACCGCGTGGCGATGCTGGTGAAGCGACGCAACCGCAGGCTGTTGCCGACGACGAACACCGAACTGAACGCCATCGCGGCGCCGGCGATCATCGGGTTGAGCAGCCCCGCGGCCGCCAGGGGCAGCGCCGCGACGTTGTAGGCGAAGGCCCAGAACAGGTTGCTCTTGATGATGCGCAGGGTGCGCCGCGACAACCGGATGGCGTCGACGGCGGCGCGCAGATCACCACTGACCAGCGTCAGATCGGACGCTTCGATGGCGACGTCCGTGCCGGTGCCCATGGCCAGGCCCAGGTCGGCCTGTGCGAGAGCGGCGGCGTCGTTGACGCCGTCGCCGGCCATGGCGACGACCTTGCCTTGCTCCTGCAGTCGTTTGACGACGTCGACCTTGCCGGCGGGCAGGACATCGGCGATCACCTCGTCGATGCCGACCTCGGCGGCGACGGCCCGGGCGACGTTCTCGTTGTCGCCGGTGAGCAGCACCGGAGTCAGGCCGAGACCGCGCAGGGCCGTGATCGCCTCTCGGCTGGTGGGTTTGACCGCGTCGGAGACGGCGAGGATCCCGCGGGCGAGGCCGTCCCAGCCGGCGACCACGGCGGTCTGTCCCGACTCCCGCGCGGCCTTCAACGCCCGCTCGATGTCGGCGGTCAGTGTGTAGCCGTGCTCGCGCAGCAACTGTGGCCGGCCGACGAGCACGTCGTGGTCGTCGACGGTGCCGGTGACGCCGAGCCCTTCCAGGTTCTTGAAGCCGGTCACCGCGGGCAACGGGCCTCGATCGGCGCCGGCACGGGCGATGGCCTGGGCGATCGGGTGCTCGGAGGCGGCCTCGACCGCGGCGGCCAGCCGGAGCAGCTCATCGGGCTCCTGGCCGTCGGCGGCGACGGCAGCGGCGAGGGTCATCCGGCCGGTGGTGACGGTGCCGGTCTTGTCCAGCACGATCGTGTCCACGCGGCGGGTCGATTCCAGGACCTCCGGGCCCTTGATCAAGATGCCGAGCTGGGCGCCACGGCCGGTGCCGACCAGCAGCGCGGTCGGCGTGGCCAGACCCAGTGCGCACGGGCAGGCGATGATCAGCACGGCGACGGCGGCGGTGAACGCGGGCGTCCAGCCGCTGCCGGTGCCGACCCACCAGCCCAGCGTCGCCACGGCGAGGGCGATGACGATCGGCACGAACACCCCGGAGATCCGGTCGGCCAGACGCTGGGCGGCGGCCTTGCCGTTCTGTGCCTGCTCGACGAGTTTGGCCATCTGCGCCAGCTGGGTGTCGGCGCCGACGCGGGTGGCCCGCACGATCAGCCGGCCGCCCGCGTTGACGGTGGCGCCGACCACGGTGTCGCCGGGGCCGACCTCCACCGGCACGGACTCGCCGGTGAGCATGCTCGCGTCGACGGCCGAGGTGCCGTCCTCGATGACGCCGTCGGTGGCGATCTTCTCCCCCGGCCGGACCAGGAACCGGTCGCCTTCGGCCAGCTGCCCGACCGGGATCCGGACCTCGGCGCCGCCGCGCAGCACGGTGACGTCCTTGGCGCCCATCTCCAGCAGAGCGCGCAGCGCGGCGCCGGCACGCCGCTTGGAGCGGGCCTCGAAGTAGCGGCCGGCCAGCAAAAACATGGTCACCCCGGCGGCGGCCTCCAGGTAGACGGCGTCCATCCCGTCGGTGCCGCCGATGGCGAGGCTGAACGGGTGCGTCATCCCCGGCTCGCCGGCGGTGCCGAGGAACAGCGCCCACAGCGACCAGCCGAACGCGGCCAGGGTGCCGAGCGAGACCAGGGTGTCCATGGTCGCGGCGCCGTGCCGCAGGTTGGTCCAGGCCGCCTTGTGGAACGGCAGCCCGCCGTAGACGACGACCGGCGCGGCGAGCGTCAGTGACGCCCACTGCCAATAGGTGAACTGCCAGGCCGGAACCATCGCGAGCACGATGACCGGGACACTGAGCGCGATCGCGGTGAACAGCCGGGTCCGCAACGCCCGCAGGTCGTCGGCGGGCTCGGCCGGAGCGGCCGGGTCGTCGGCGGACACCGGTGGCGGCGGGAGAGCCGCGGTGTAGCCGGTCTTCTCGACGGTGGCGATCAGCGCGTCCGGGGTGATCGCGTCGTCGTAGGTGACGTATGCCTTCTCGGTGGCGTAGTTGACGGTGGCGGTGACGCCCTCCATGCGGTTGAGCTTCTTCTCGATCCGCGACGCGCAGGAGGAGCAGGTCATGCCGCCGATCGACAACTCGATCTGATTCGGGGCCACCGGCAGCGGCCGCGTGATCGCCATGATGCTTCTCCCTAACCGTGGGTGTGACCGTCGGCGCCGTGCCCGGACGCGCTCGGCGCCGCCGAGGGAGCGGCCGGAGCCGGTGTGCCGGCGGCCGCGCCGGCCTGCGGCGCGGCGCCGGCGGTCGCGGTGAACTCGGCGGTGCGCACGGTGCCGTTGTGCTGGAAGTCCAGATAGAGCCGGTAACTGCCGGCCGAGGGGACGTCGGTGTGGAAGACGATGTCGGGTCCGGCTGCCGTCTTGCCGTCGCCGGGTTCGCCGTCGGGGTGTACGTGCAGGTAGGCCAGGTCGGCGTCGCGCAGGGCGACGAGGTGTCCGTAGGCGCCGAGGTAGGGCTGCAGGTCGGTGACCGGTGCGCCGTCCTTGCTCACCGACAGCCTGAGCTGCGACGAACCGCCCGGAACGAGGTCACCGGCCAGGGTGACGGTGTAGCCGTCGACGGTGGTGGAGCGCTGGGCCGCCGGTAGCGGGCGAGGTTGATAGTCGCCGGCGGCCGGGACGTCGGCGCCGAGGGTCAGCCCGTCGGTGCGCCCGGCGGGCTGGAAGTCGGCGAACACGCGGTATTGACCCGGCGCGGCGACGGCGAGGGGGATCGACCAGGTCCCGTCAGCCGCGAGACTCGGATGGACGTGCTGGAAGCCGGACAGGTCACGGCGGACCACGATCAGGTGCAGGTCCTTGTCGTGGCTGGTGGTGTAGTCGGTGACCGGCTTGTCGTCGGGTCCGAGGATGCGGAACCGGAACGGCTGAGGCGCGCCGACAGCCAGTGCGGTGGTGACCGGCAGGAGCCGGTAGCCGTCCTGGGTGACCTGCAACCCGGCCGGCACCGCGACAACGGCGTTGCCCGGCGCGGCGGGCTCGTTGTGCTGATCGTGGGCGGGAGCACCGGCGGGCGCCGGGGTGGGGCCGACGGTGCGGCCCAAACCGAGGGCGGCGGTGAAGACGACCGCCAGCCCCAGGCCGAAGACTCCCAGCTTGGTGGGGGTGTTCATGACTACCTCGCTAGCTCGTATCCGGCCTCGTCGACGGCCGCGGCGACCGCGGTCTCGTCGAGGGGCTGATCACTGGTGACCGTGACACCGCCGGAGGCCAGGTCGACCTGGACATCGGTCACGCCGGGAATCTGCCGGATCTCGGTGTCGACCGAGTTGACGCAGTGCGAGCAGGTCATGCCGGTCACGGTGTAGGTGGTCCGGGTCGCCATGACGGTCTCCTTCACGAACGGGCGAGCGGCCGGGCGCCGCTCTCACGCCACCGACTATACCCATACCCCCCTGGGGTATCAACCAATGCGCGATGGCCGCCACACCCGAACCGCCCGGCCACGATGCTCCGGCTGCGGCCGGGCGCCGCCCGGCGCCCGGCCGCAGCCGTCGGCTCACAGGCCGGCCAGCATCTCCCTCATCGTCGCGATCTCCGCCTCCTGATCCGTGACGATCTTCGCGGCGAGGGCCTTGACCTGCGGGTTCGACCCCTTGGCCACCTGATCCTGAGCCATCTCGACGGCGCCCTCGTGGTGCTTGATCATCATGGTGAGGAACTGCTTGTCGAACGCGGCGCCCTTGGCGTCGTGCAGGGCGGCCATGTCGGATTCCGACATGGCGCCGGGCATGGCGCCGTGGTCCATGCCGCCGCTCATGTCGGGCATCGGCGCCTTGCCCCAGGTGGTGAGCCAGCCGGTCATGGTGTCGATCTCCGGCTGCTGAGCTTTCTTGATCTTGGCGGCCAGGTCCTTGACCTGGGTGCCGGCGGCGCCGTCGGCCATGGCCGCCATCTCCACCGCTTCCTCGTGGTGCGGGATCATCATCTGGGCGAACATCACATCGGCCTCGTTGAAGGCCGCACCCGGCGACGCCGCGGCCGACGCGGTGGGAGCGCCGTGGTTCATGCCGCCGCCGGCAGGGGTGTCGTGATCGCCGCCGCCACACGCGGACAGCAGCAGGGCGGTGGTGACGGCGGCGCCGGCCAGCAGGCCACGGCGCGGCCCGGACGAGGGCAGCACAGAAGAACGCATCATCACAGAGGCCTTTCACAGGATTCAGGGGAATGACGAAGGCGTGCACCGTTTCCCGTACGGCCGCATGCGGCCGTACGGGTGACGCGGTGACCTATATACGCAGCACCGAAATCTCGGCGATCGTCAAACCCGTCCTGCGGGCCGGTGGCGCCCGTGGCGCTCCGGCGGCCGGTCGCGCCGCGGCATGCGGGCGACCGTGGCCACCGAGCACGGTCAGCAGCAGCACCGCGAGCAGCACCGCGACGGCCAGACCCTGCAGGACCGCCATGCAGACACTGAAGGGGTCCATCGAGCCGTGCCCGTCGCAGTGACCGTCGAGACACGGCGCCGCGGCGCTCACCGCGGCGACGGCGCCCGGCACGCCGACCATGACCGTGGCGGTGGAAGCGGCAGCCGGGTGCATGCCGCCGGTCGGGCCGGTGTGCCCGATGGTGTGCATGGCGGCGAGCCCGACCAGTGTGCAGACCAGCAGCACCCACCGGGTGATGAACCCGGTGGGAGCAGTGGCTGCGGCGTTCACCGCTCCACGCTAGCGCGCCACCGGACGCCGTTGGATCGGCACCCCACGGGCTCGGTGCGCACCGTTCGTGCGCCGGACCGGCCGTTCACCACCGGTCATCTCGGCCTCGCCGCTCCGGCCGGCGGTTGCGGCGGCACGAGCCGCTGCCGGCACGCCGAGGGCGATCAGGTGCCCGGCCGGCGGCCGAAGGTCCGCACCGTGGCGCCCATGTCGAGCAGGTCGAACATCGCGACGGCGTCGTCGTGCAGCAGGTTGACGCAGCCGTGGGAACCGCGCCGCGCGTCGTGCAGGTAGGTCGTCGTCTCGTGGAAACCGATCCCGCCGACGAAACGCTGCCAGTACGGCAGCCACACCGCGTACGGGTCCGACCACTCCCGTTGCGCCCGCTTGTTGATCCGGTAGGTGCCGGCCGGAGTGGCGTGGCCACGGAACCCGGACCGGATGACGGTCGGCCCCGCCACCACATCCGAGCCCCGCATCACCCACACCGTCTGCAGGGTCAGGTCGACACAGGCGGTGACCTGCGCGGCGGCGCCACAGGCGCTCCGGCGCTCGGGTGTCGAGCTCGCGGTGATCCGGCGAGCCACGTCGGCGGTCGTCGCATCCGCCTGCCCACCGGCCGGCCGGATCCCGAACCGGTGCTGGAAGGCCCGGATGGTGGCGCAGTCACCCGGCGATTGCCGGCCGTCCACGGTCACCGCCCCGTAACCGCCCAGGCTGTCCAGGTCCCGCTCGATATCGTGCTGCCACCGCCCGGTGGCGCACGGCGTGCTCGGCGATGTCGCGGCCGCCGGCGTGGCGCCGGGAGACCGCGCCGCCGGATGTCGCGTCGTTTCCGGCCGGGCCGGCTGCGCGGTGACGACCTTGATGAACGGCGTGCCGGCCTCGGCCGGGGCCGTCGCGACCTCGGCCGCCGGGGCCGCCGACGGCTCGGACCCGAGCGCGTCGGCGGCGCCGGTGGCGCTCGCCAGCCCGATCACCGCCACCACACTCGCGAGCAGTGCTACGGCGCCGGATACGGCCATCAACGACTCCCGAGCTCTCGACAATGCCGACCAGCGTGAGATCGGTAGCGTCCGCCGGGAGTTGCGCCGCCCGCCGGGAGCAGTTCCGGTGCCGGGCCCGGCCGGGTCAGCGCGTGCGGCCGACCGGCCCGGTCGCTGCTGGTGCCGATACCCCCACGGGGTGATGCCGCGCGGCTGGTGGACCGGGAGAAGGGCAGGACGCGTTCGGCGACACCGGCTCAGGGCGGGGCGGGCAGGTCGATCGTGGCGAGTTTGGCCGGGTCGACGACGATGTGGATGCCGGTGATCCGGCCTCCGGTGACGGTGACGGCGATGACGGACAGCGGTGTTCCGTCGAGGCGCCAGGACATGTGGCCGGGGACGCCGTTGACCAGCACGGACCGGTGGCGGGCGGCCTCGCCGGAGAACATGCCGGCCCCGGCGGCGACCCTGGTCGCGCCGAGGGTGACGACCAGGCCGCCGGGGGTGTCGACGGTCAGCCTCACGTTCGGGTGGGCGGTCACGGCTTTCGCGGCTGACGGAGCGAGATCCGGTTGCCGTCCGGGTCCACCGCTTCGACGCGGACCCCGAACGGATAGTCCTCGGGTCCGGGCTGCTCGAAGACGACGCCGCGCTCGCGCAGGATCTCGAAATCCCTTCGCAGGTCGTCGGATTCGAGGATCAGCGGCCCGGGTGCGGCCGGCTCGCCCACGTCGCCCGGCTGTCCGGCGGCCGCCGCATGAGACCACAGGATGATCTGCACCGGGCTGCCGGGAACGCCGACGGTGAGGAAACGTCCGTCCGGTCCCGGGAAGTCGATCCGCTTCTCCAGGCCGAGCCCCTCGGTGTAGAACCCCAGCGCGCGGTCCTGATCAGTGACGTAGATCGTCACGTACATGATGGTGGTCAGCATCCTGTTCCCGATTCACTCGTGTGGTGCGACGACCCTTCGTGTTTGTCGTCGTACCTGTGACGAGTGCCGGCGAGCGAAGGTAACAGGATCGGGCCGGCGGGGCGGTCAACGCTGCGCGGAGGCCGGTTCCCGGTGCGCCGGCGCGGGCGTGGCACTGGGCGCCGGCAGCGTGAGCACGAAAATCGACCCGCGTAGCGGCGCCGAGCGGTATTGGACGTCGCCGCCGTTCGCCCGGGCCAGTTCCCGGACGATGTAGAGGCCGAGCCCGGTGCCGGCCACCGTGCCCGCCGTCGGTTCCGCCCTGGCGAAGCGGTCGAAGAGCCGGTCGCGGAATTCGGGCGGGACCCCGGTGCCCTCGTCGCGCACCTCGACCGTCACGACCGGCGTGATCCCACCCACGCCGTCGTCCGGCCGATCGGCGCCGGCCTCGGGCGGCCCGCCGTCGGTCTCGGCGCCCGCGCTCGTCTCCACGACGGTGTCCGCCCGCGCGATGATCGCCGTGGCGCCGCCGCCGTACTTGGTCGCGTTGCTCACCAGGTTGGTGAGAATCTGATCGAGGTGTCCTGGTTGCACCGCCGCGATCAGGTCCGGAGGGCATGACACCGCCACCCCGGTGGTAGCCGTCGCGGCCAGCGCCGCCTGGATGTGGTCGGCCACGCTGACCGGGCGCGGCGTGGCGTTCAGCCGGCCGGCATCGATGCTGACCAGCGCGAGAACCTCGTGGACGATGGTGTTGAGGCGCTGCGCGTTGCGGTGGATCTTCATGACCAGATCCCGGATCGGATCGGGCATCTCGTCGGTGAGCGCCAGGTCGACGTACCCGAGAATCATCGCGAGCGGGTTGTTGATCTCGTGGCCGAGCATGCCGATGAGGTCGGCCTTGAGCCGGTTCGCGGCCGAGAGTTCGCGGTTGGTCGCGGCGAGATCCGCCGTGCGCGCTCGCACGGTGCTCTCCATCGAGTCGTAGAGCAACGCGTTGTCCAAGGAGACGGCGAGTTGCCCGGCGATGTGCCGCACCGTCTCCAGGCGTTCGGTGGAGAAGACGCCCGACTGGCGGTGGTTCTCCAGCACCAGAACCGAGTCGGCGGCGCTCCCGCTGGGAATCGGCACGACCAGCAGCGAGCAGGCTTCCAGCCCGGCGAGGTACGGGTCACGGCTGAACCGGTCGTCGTGGATCGCGTCCGCGACGAGCAGCGGCTCCCGGGTCCGCAGCGCGTACCGCAGGGCCGACATCGGCAGGCGGTCCTCATCCGGGCGGTCCGGGTCCACATCGGCCGGCCCGGCCTCGGGGTCCGTCACCGGCGCGGTGACGCCGGTGTGCCGGGATTCGCCGCCCGTGATCGCCGAGACGTACCAGTGCTCGTCATCCCGGTGCCGGAACGCGAGGCGTACGTCGGTCGCCCCGGTCATCGCGCTGAGCACCTCGCCGACCGCGGCCTGCAACCCGGACACGGTCGTCTGCCTGCTCAGCGCCTGAGAGGCGCGCAGGATCGCCAGCAGGTCGACCCGGCCGGCGCAGGCCTCCGTACCGGCGCACGTCCCGGCCGACGTGGTGGCCCGCAGGAACGGGTGGCTGGCCTCGATCCGGGACACCTTGCCGGTGGCGCCCCACCGGAGATAGGTGTCGCGAGCCTCGGCCAACAGGCTGTGTGCCGTGTACGTCAAGCCCTGGCTCAGATGAAAGAGCCCGGCTCGCTCGGCGAGCAGGGCCTGGTGCCACGGCCGTCCGACCACTTCCTGCAAGCCGGCGTCGAAGTCTCTGGCCGCGGCGGCCGGGTCGCCGAGCGCCCAGGCCCGCTCCGCGTCGACGAGGTGGAGCAGTGGCCCGAAGTTGCGCGGCGCGTCGGCGGCCCGCCGGGCGAGCCAGTCCCGGGCGCCGGCCAGTTCGGCGAGGACCTCGGCGGCGGCCCGGCCGTCGGCGCGGATCCGACCGGTGAGGCTGAGACACCGCAACAGCCGGGCGTGCGCGGTCACGTAGTACCCGCGGGCTCCCCGGACGTGCGCCATCGCCGCGGCCGAGTGCGCGTCGAGTGTCTCGGCGTCGTCGAAGATCAGCGCGGCCAGGCCCCGAACGGTGTGGTAGGTCGCCAGCACGGGCTCGGAGCGGGAGATCTCGCCCAGATAGGCGTCCTCGTCGAAGTCCGGCGCGGCGAACCTCCCGGGCCCGGAGGTCTGCCCGCGCAGAGCGCGCAGCAGCTGCCGGTATCCGATCATGGCGAGCCCGGAGTACCGGCTGCCGGTCCGCTCGGCGAAGGACAACGCCGACGGAATCTCGTCGGCACACACCTCCAGCGAGTCGGCGCTCTCCAGCAGGAGAGCCAGCAGCCGCGTGGACAACAGACTCGCCACCTGTACGTCGCCGGCCGCCAGCAGATCCTCGTGCACCTGCTGGACGGTCTCGGCGATCTCCTCCAGCGGCTCGAACCAGTGCGCGGCCAGACAGAGGTACATGAACTGGGCGACCGCCGTGTCCGCCTGATAGCCGCATTCCCGGCCGACGGCCACGACGTGCCGGGCGAGCAGGTAGCCGGTGCGGTAGTCGTCGCGCTGGTCGATGGTCACGCAGACGGCGGAGCCCATCGTGCCGACCAGGGGCGGGCACACGCCGTGCCGGGCCCACAGCCGCCAGCCCTGGATCACCACCCAGGCGTGCAGCAGCGGGTCGAGCTGGAAAGCGGGGGGAAGCAGCCGGTGGACCAGGCGAGCGGTGGCGATGATGCCCGGGTCCGTCGTCTCCGTGGGCACCGACGGCAGACGCTCCGCCCAGGTGTAGAGCTCCGTGACCGCCCCGGCGATCTCGGTGGTCAGGTCACGCGGCAGTTCGACGCCGAACCGGTGCAACACGTCGAGGCCGAGATCGACGGCGGGTCGGTTGAGCCCACGCTGGGTGAGGCTGTTGATCTGGATCGCCGTGGCGGTGGCCAGGGTGAGCAGCTCGGGCGAGCCGTCGACCAGGTCCCGATAGACCTGGTCGGCCTCGTCGAGGCGGCCGGAGCAGTACAGCGCGGAGTGCCGGTCCACGGCGACGGCGTCGCGAGTCGCCGCGTCCGGGCCGCTCGCCGCCGCGGCCAGCAGCGCCTGCGCGGCGGCGAGCAGTTCCTCGGCCACCGGATAGTTCGCCATCTGGACGGTCCGCCGGCCGGCCGTGTGCAGCAGATCCGCGGCGATCCGCCGCTCCTCCGGCGTCGTGACCAGTCCGGTGACCGCGAGGTACTGCTCAGCCGCCTCCTGCCGGCTCTCCTGGCGGTCGGCGAGGCGGCGGGCCATGGCCAGCTGAAGCTGCTCCCGCTCCGCGGCGGCCATGTCCTGGTGGGCGGCCCGATGGATGAGGTCGTGCCGGAATCGGATGGCGGTCACCGCCGGATCCACGGCGACCAGGCCCTCGGCCACCGCGGGGGCCAGCCGGTACACGAGATCCGGCTCCGGTAGCGCGGTCGCCGCGGCGAGCAACGCAGGCCGGACGTCGCCGCCGAGACAGGCCAGCGCGGTCATCAGCCGCCGGCTCTCCTCCGGCTGCTGCTCCAGCCGGGCCGCGAGCAGTTGCGGGACACGATGCCGTGCGACGAAGGCGTGTACGGCGCCGCGGTCCCACTGCCAGCCGTTCTCGGCCAGCGTCAGCAGCCCTTCGGTGCGCAGCGCGTTGAGGAGCTCGACCGTTTCGTAGGGATTGCCGCCGCTGCCCTCGCTGATCAGATCGGCGAGTTCGGTCACCGCCTCCGGCGGCATGCGCAGGATGGCGCCGATCAGATCGGCCAGGCCGTCACCGGTGAGACCACCGAGGTGTACGGGTGGACCGGCCCCGCCGTCGCGCTCCCAGTGCGCGGCGAGCGCCGACAGCGGGTGCGTGGCGTCGACCTCCTCGTCCCGGTAGATGCCGACGAGGAGCAGGCCGGGCATCGGGCCGGCGCTGACGATGCTGTCCACCACCCGCAGCGAGGCGCTGCTCGCCCACTGCAGGTCGTCCAGCACGAACACCGTCGGGTGGTGCGCGGCGACGGCCCGCAGCATGGCGACGGTCGCGGCGCTGAGCCGTGCGTGGCCGGCCGTCGCGTCGATCGGTCCGGCCGCCATGCCCGGTCCGAGGAACGCCGCCATCTCCGGCACCGCGGCGGCCACCATCGCGGCATTGGGCCCGAGCGCCGCCGCCATGCGCTCGCGGTCGGCCGTCATGCCCGGCTCCGGCTCGGCGAGCAGGAGCCGCGTCAGGCCGCGTACCGCCCGGACGATTCCGCCCGTGTGCGTGCCGGTGCGGAACTGGTCGTACTTGCCGGCGACGAACCACCCGTCGCGCGCGGTGATCATCGGTCGCAGGGCCTGGATCAGGGCGCTCTTGCCGATCCCGGGCGGGCCCGTGACCAGCAGCGCGGGACCACCGGCCGGCGCCTGCTCCAGCGCGGCGGTCAGCCGGCGGATCTCCTGGTCACGGCCGACCAGCCGGGCCGGCGCGGCGAGGAAGGCCGGGAAGTCACGTTCGCCCAGGGTCCACTGGTCGGCTGATCCGGCCGCGAGCCGGGCCAGGTCGTGGGCCAGCCCGTCGGCACTCTGATACCGCCGGTCGGGATCCTTCTCCAGCAGGCGCATGAGGATCTCGGCGAGCCGTGGCGGTAGCTGGGGATTCCGGTCGGTGGGGAAGACCGGCGTCTCGACCAGGGTGGCGCGGATCAGTTCGAGCGGATCGTCACCCGCGAACGGCGGGCTCCCGGTGGCGAGCGCGTAGAGGGTGGCGCCCAGTCCGTACAGGTCGGAGCGCTCGTCCACGGCCAGCCGGATCCGGCCGGTCTGCTCCGGCGCGAGATAGCCGAGCGTGCCGACCGGATCCTTGGGCTGTTCGCCGCCGCGATGCCGGGCCGGGCCGATCACCGCGAGGTCGTAGTCGATCAGGATCGGCGGACCGGCATCGGGCCAGATCAGGTTGGCCGGCGTGATGTCCCGGTGCAGGACACCGGCCCGGTGCATGGCGGCCACCGTGTCGGTGACCGTGCGGGCCACCTCGATGAGGCGCGGCACGGGCAGCGGGCCGGCGGGCGCGGGCCGGGCGCCGTCGTCCTCGAGCACCAGCACCTGCCGGGACTGGCGAGCCGCGAGCCGGGGCACTCCGCGGAGGCCGGCGAGATGCCGCAACACGTCCCGCTCGTGCTCGATACGGCGCACCGTTCCCGCGCCGGTGGTTCGCTTACCGATCACGCTGGCGTGGTCATCGCGCCCGGTCTGGCGGACGACCTCAGTGTGGTCGCTGCGGTACAGGACCTCATCGCCCATGCTTCGGATCATGCCACTTCAATAATGATCCTTCTTACTTCGTACATTATTGTCGGATGTGACGTATTCGCACTGATCGAGGCCTCCCAGTTAGGAGACCGGTCACACGTTCACGAGGCGACCCGATCGCGGCCTCCGCGTTTGGCCTCGTACAACCGCGCATCCGCCCGGGACAGCAGCGCCGACGGCGCGTCGCCACCCTCGTCGGTTCCCGCCACGCCGATGCTGACGGTGACCGGGAGGCCACGGGTCAGGTCCACCCACGGATGAGCCCGCACGGCCCCGCGAACGGTGTCGGCGATGGTCGCGGCCTCCGCGGCCGACCGGCGCGGAAGCGCTATCAGGAACTCCTCGCCGCCTATCCGGGCGACGAAAGCGTCCGGCCCCAGCCGCGAGACCGCGGCGTGGAGTATCTCCGCGACCGTGACCAGGACGCGGTCACCCGTCGCGTGCGAGAGTTCGTCGTTGAGACGCTTGAAGTGATCGATGTCCAGCAGCGCCACCGCGCAGAGCGTGCCGTCGGCGGCCAGCACGGGAAGCACCTCGTCGACGAAACGCCGGTTGTAGACGCCGGTCAGCGCGTCGTGGCGGGCCTGTGCACGGAAGTCGGCGGCTTCCCGGCGGGCCTCGGCTGTCTCCAGCAGAGCCAAGCGGGTGCGTGCGCTCGCCTCACGCTGCTCGGAATGCGCGTTCATCACAGCGGCCACATAGGCTCGATGCTCCATGAAGGCCTCGGCGAACTCGCCACGAGCCGCATGGATCTCCGCCTGTTCGGCATGCACGCGAGCGAGGAGGGCGTTCAGCCCCCGGGCGGCGCAGAGGTCACGGCATTCGTCCAAGGCGTGCTGAGCCGGGTCCAGGGTTCCGCGTCCGCGCCGGGCCCGGGCGAGAGACAGCAGATACTCCGGCAGCGCATCGGCCTCCTCGTAGTCGTCATCCCGCCGATGCCGTTCGATGCAGATCAGGAGGAGCTCTTCGGCCTGGGCGTACGCCCCGTTGGCGATCTGCACGGCGGCGACGGTGTCCATGTCCGCGGGTTCGAGTGCGAAGCCGTACCGCGTCGCGCAGTCCAGCATCCGCGCGACGACGGCGCCCGCCTCGCCCGGGTTTCCGGTGTCGCACTCCGTCCACGCCCAGTTGTTGAGGACGCCGACGTGCACCCGTTCCTGGCCGAGCCGCTCCGCCAACTGCTCGGCGTCGGCGTAGCGTTCGCGGGCGGCGTCCATCGACCCGAGCTGGCCGAGCGCGTCAGCCAGCTTCACGCGGGCCCAGATCTGCAGGTACGGACTGCAGTGCGCGTCGAGCAACTCCACCGCGATCACCATGTGGTCCAGCGCGGCGGCGTCGTCGCCGCTGTGCCGGTGCACGCTGGCCCACAACGAATGGGACCGGGCCAGCAGTTGCCGATCCCCGTGCTCCGTGGCCCACCGGTTCACCTGCCGGATGATGCGGTCGGCATCAGCCACCTCACCGGCGCGCAGACACAGATGCCCCAGGCAGAGCCTCGCACGGGCCGCCAGGAGAGGCTCGTCCAGCTCGTACGCGCGCCGCTCCAGCTCGGCGGCGTGGGCACGCATGGTGACGGTGTCGAAGACGTACGTGTCCTCGAGTTCCGTCACCGCGGCGGATACCTCGCTCGCGCTGAAACCTGGGACGTCCATGGCCCCTCCTGACCCGTGGTGTCATTCGGCAGCGACCTCCACCGCCTGAGCGTTCGCGCCGCTGCCCTCAGTTCGGTGGAAGAAGGTCCGGGCCCGGGGACCCTACCGTTCGCGGGTCGGGCACGGCGGGGTCCACAGCGGTGAGGTGCGCCCGGACGTGGTAGGCCTCGGGCCGGCCGAGATCGGTGTAGAGGGCGTCAGGGCTCTCCGCAGATGATCGGCGGCCGACTCGTGCCACCCCAGCTCCAGATGCACGAGACCCAGGCCTTCCAGCGCGTACGCCTCGCCGACGCGGTCGTCCACCTGCCGGGACCGGGTCAAGGCTCGCGCGCTGCGGTCGACAGCCGTCTCGTTACGGCCCGGTGGCTCGCCGACATCGCCGAAGTCGTCGCGCGCGCGGCCCCGGCCGGTGTGCCGGAACAGGTCGACGGCCCGCTGCATGGACTCGGCGGCGGACCCGTACCGGCCGAGCCGCCCGTAGGTGAAGCCGATGTCGATCAGGGCATGGGCCTGCCCGACCGGGTCGCCGTTCTGACGCGCTGCGCGGTAGCCGTGATCGTGCACCGTCACCGCGTCGGTGTTGTGGCCACCGGCGGCCAGATAGCGCTGCAAGATGCGCGAGAGCAGGGTGGTGTGGGCCGGCCGGCCACGGGTGGCGGCGTGGACAGCGACCGCTACCAGGGTGGGCCGTGCCGTGTCCAACCACTCTCGCGCGCTGTCGGGGCCGGTCAGGCCCGGGGCGGGGGTTCCCGGTGGGAGGATCTGCGGCCGGAGGAGCGATTCGGCCGGGTGCAGGGTGTGCATGGCCGCCGCGGCTGTCGCGAGGTAGTGATCGAAGAGACGGGTCAGCGCGGCACGACGGGCGGGCGGGGGCTCCTCATCGGCGGCCCGGATGGCGGCGTAGGCACGAGTGAGGTCGTGGAAGGTGAACCGGCCGGGTGTGGCCTCCTGGAGCAAGTGGTCATCGCGCAGCAGGACCAGGCCGGCCCGGGTGGTGTCCAGGTCCGCATCGGCCATGGCCGCGGCGGCGTACGCGTCGAAGTCCTGGCCGGGGTGCAGGGCGAGCAGCCGCAGCAGTCGCCGCCGGTCGGCGGGTAGTCGCTGGTGGGACAGGGCGGGGGCGAGTTCGACGCCGGTGTCCAGGCGCCGGTCGTGGTGGCGTTCGTCGAGCCGGTCGGCGTGATCGGTCAGCGTCCAGCCCGGTGTGCCGCGGATGTGCCCGGCGACCAGGCCCAGAGCCAGAGGCAGGTAGCGGCAGCGCCGGGCGATGCGAGCCGTGGCGCGCGGATCCGAGCCGACCGGAATCCCGGGTACGGCCCCGGCCAGGAATGCCCGTGCCTCGTCGGGAGTGAAGGCGTCCACGCACAGGTGGGTCGCAGCGAGCAGATCGGCCAGGCGGCGGCGCGCGTCGAGATCGTGCGGGATCTGGTGGCCGGGCATCCCGAGCAGGCGCAGGAACCCGTCCAGGACCGCGGCCGGGTCGGCCGGCGGCTGTGCCGGGTCGGGATCGAACCCGCGCAGGTCGACGAAGAAGACCCGCTCGAACGGCTGCCGCTGGTGAAGCAGGTATCCGGCGTGGACGGCGAGACGGGTCTTGCCGACGCCGGCCATCCCCTCGATCGTGGAGATCACCACCGCACCCTCACCCTGGGCGGTCGAGTTCGCCGGTGCGGCCGGTGAAGCCGCCCAGATCCGGCGGCAGGCTGTCCCGCACCCGGACCTGGGACACCGCATCGATCTCCCCGCCGATCACGCGCAGCGCCTGCCGCCACCGCGTCACATAGCCGGTGTCGGGATGTAGCGCCTGAACCACCGCGATCACCAGATCGGTGTCCAGCCTGCGGCGGCCGGGGGCGGCACCCTGACGAAGGGCGACGCCAACGTCTCTGCCGGCGGCTGCGGCAATCAGACGGCGGGAACCATCATCACCGAGTTCCGGGTCTGCGAGACGGGCTACGGCTGTCCTGAGTGGAAGTGGGCTCAGTAGCGCGTACGGGAAGGGCGCCGACCAGCCGTTTACCGCCACTGAGCTGATCTCAGCGACGCGAATGTGTTGATTGGTGCGACACGGGCGAAGGCGGCGAGATCGGACGGTGCCGGAAAGGGGCGCGGAGCCCTCGGTAGGTAGTTCTCACCACAAGATCACCTATATGGTGAGGAATCCGCGTGATCGCATATCGTGCCATGATCGTCGTTCCCAGGTACGTCATCCTCGACGGCAAGCTGTTCGACGGCGACCGACTGACCGAGACCACCCTCTCGGTCCAGGGCGAGACCATCGACGCCCGGTATTCCGGAAAGCACCGTGACTTCGGCGCGAACATCCAAGCCGTCATGCGCCCGGACGGCCTGCCGATCTGGACCTCCGCGGCGATGCCCGGGCACTTGCACGACACCAACTGCGCCCGCGAACTCGGCGTCACCGCCGCGCTGAACTGGTCCGCCGCCGAGCTCGACCTGCCCGCCCTGGCCGACTCCGGCTACGAAAGCGCAGGCCACGGCATCAAAACCCCGATCAAGCAACCCACCGACGGGACCTTGGGAATATCGGCGGATTCAAGGTGTGGTGGCAGTAGCGGCGTTCCATGTCAAGGGCATGACTCGGTCACCGGCACTCTGGCGAGCCCGCCTATGGACGTGGACCGATCGCAACCAGCGAATATCGTAGTAGGGGTAAGAACTTCCCTGCGGTGCTGCCGTCAGATCCAAGATCAGTTCACTCACATGCCGCTGAGTACGCGCGCGATAGCAACCCGGCGTAACACCGCGATCGGCTGGCACCGCATCAACGGCGAGACCAACATCGCCCGCGCCAACCGGCGCTCCGATGACGGGAATCGCACCTGTCGCTGTCGACGATGAGTATCCGTCCCGCCAGCGGGACGAAATGAATAGTTGGACGTGGGTGGTGCACCACCCACGTCCGACTATTCAACCGTCGTTCAGAACACGCTGGCCGGCCTGGACCACGCGACGTTCGGCGTGGTGACCGGCGGCCGGCCAGGCACCGCGGCGTACGACGTGCCGATGAAGTGGCACTGGAGCTTGCCACTGACAACCGAGGTGCGGACCAACGTGCTGTCCAGGTACTTGGCGACTGCGCGCGGCGAGGCGATCACCACGAACTGGGCGACCGTGGCTGGGCAGGTGACGGCTGCCGCGCCGGCGCCCGCCGGTGCGGCCTGCGCGCCGGACGGGGACATCAGGATCCCCAAACCCAGCGTGGCGCCGGCGATTAGCGTCGCTGCGACCTTACGACTCTCAGACACTGACCTGTCCTTTCGGTTGGACTAGCTGTAGCGCGCGCCAATTGGCTACCATTCAAAGGCGAACCACTGACAGATGTCAATGAATCTCTGCGCGCAACAACTTGCGGCGTCGAGTGAGGTGATCTCACCAAGGTTTGGGTTGGTATTTGCATTAGAAATGGGTCAGGCGCAGTGAGCTGATCTCAGCGACGCGAATGTGTTGATTGGTGCGACACGGGCGAAGGCGGCGAGATCGGACGGTGCTGGAAAGGGGCGCGGAGCCCTCGGTAGGGAGTTCTCACCACAAGATCACCTACACGGCGAGGACTCCGCGTGATCGCATATCTGCCATGATCGACGTCCCCAGGGAACTCGTGCAGTACCTCGGCCGGCTGCTCGCCGCTGAACGCCGAACCCGGGGAACCCGGCGTGACACCCGTGCCTTGACCTGCTTCTACCAAGCACTTCTCGTACTCATCTGGTTCCGCAAAGCCGAAGATCTGACCCTGCTGGGCGCCGGATTCGGTGTCTCTCGGGCCACCGCGTACCGCTACCGCGACGAAGGCGTCGCCGTACTCGCCGCCCAGGCAACCGACCTGCACACCGCCCTGAAACCGGTCCAGGGCGAGACCATCGACGCCCGGTATTCCGGAAAGCACCGTGACTTCGGCGCGAACATCCAAGCCGTCATGCGCCCGCACGGCCTGCCGATCTGGACCTCCGCGGCGATGCCCGGGCACTTGCACGACACCAACTGCGCCCGCGAACCCGGCGTCACCGCCGCGCTGAACTGGCCCGCCGCCGAGCTCGACCTGCCCGCCCTGGCCGACTCCGGCTACGAAAGCGCAGGCCACGGCATCAAAACCCCGATCAAGCAACCGGCCGACGGCAAACCCCTTGCCATCGACAACCGCGCCCACAACCGGCTGCTGCGCGGCCT
>NZ_JASCTH010000015.1:0-26394 GCF_030009775.1 Actinoplanes sandaracinus
TTCCGGCCTGACATCGAGGGTATGCGCGCGATCGCGGTGACTCTGGTCGTGCTCTCCCACGCCGGCCTCACCGGCATCGCCGGCGGCTACATCGGCGTCGACGTGTTCTTCGTCATCTCCGGATTCCTCATCACCACCCTGCTCCTCAAAGAACTCGACACCACCGGCCGCATCCACCTGACCACCTTCTACGCCCGCCGCGCCACCCGACTCCTGCCCGCCTCCACCCTCGTCCTAGTCACCACCATCACCGCGGCCTGGCTCTGGATGCCCGCCACCCGCTTCACCACCATCTCCCTCGACGCCATCCACGCCACCTTCTACGGCATCAACTGGCGACTCGCCAACGAAGGCGTCCAATACCTCAACGCCGACACCCCACCCTCCCCACTACAACACTTCTGGTCACTCGCCGTAGAAGAACAGTTCTACCTCGCCTGGCCCCTCCTCCTACTCACCCTCGCCCTCACCACCGGCAAACGCCGCACCCCCATCATCATCACCCTCACCACCATCACCACCGCATCACTCACCATCAGCATCCTGCAAACCGCAACCTCCGCACCCTGGGCCTACTTCGGCACCCACACCCGCACCTGGGAACTCGCCACCGGCGCCCTCATCGCCGTCGCCGCCACCCCACTCACCAAACTCCCCCACCCCCTCGCCGCCACCCTCACCTGGACCGGGCTGGCCGCCATCCTCACCGCCGCACTCCTCTACACCGAACACACCCCCTTCCCCGGAACCGCCGCCCTCCTACCCGTCCTCGGCACCGCAGCCCTCATCGCCGGCGGCACCCCCAAACCCCGCCACGGCGCCACCATCCTGCTGAAAACCCTGCCCTTCCAACAGATCGGCAGATACTCCTACAGCTGGTACCTCTGGCACTGGCCCGTTCTGACGATCACGCCGCACATCCTCGACATCGAACCCACCATCCCCCTCAACCTGGGACTCGCCACCGGCTCCCTACTCCTCGCCATCGCCACCTACCACCTGATCGAAAACCCCACCCGCAACCACCAATGGGTCAAAACCAAAGCCCGCCGAGGCCTCGCCACCGGCCTCGCCCTGTCCTGCCTCGCCGCCCTCACCGCCCAAACCGGCGCCATCAAACCCCCCCAACTCGCCAAAGGCCACCCAGCCATCGACACCGCCACAGCCGTGGCCACCGCAAACAACCCCGAAACCGAACTCCAACGAATCATCAACACCTCGACCAACACCGCAAAACTGCCGGCCAACGTCACGCCGAAGGTCCAGCGAGCCCGCAACGACGTGCCGAAGTACTACGCCACCAAGTGCCACCTCGACTTCGAGGACGTCACCGCTCCCGGCGACTGCCTGTTCGGCGACCCGAACGGCAAGGAGACGGTGTACCTGTTCGGCGACTCGCACGCCGCCCACTGGTTCCCGGCGATGGACGCGATCGCCAAGGCACGCGGCTGGCGACTCATGGTCCGCACCAAGAGCGCCTGTCAGGCGCCGCTGGTCCGCACGTTCCTGGTTGCCTTCAAGCGGCCGTACGACGAGTGCGGCGAGTGGCGTGACGGCGTGCTCGCCGAGATCAAGCAGACCCGCCCGCGGTTGGTGGTGCTGGCCTCGAACGGCAACAACAACGGTGGCCTGCTGGACACCGCCGGCAACCGGATCGACGAGGGCACGGAACAGGAGCGGGACAACCTGTGGGCGGCCGGCTGGGTGGCCACGTTCCGTGCGCTCAAGAGCCCGAAGACGAACCTGGTGATGATCGAGGACACCCCGTGGCCGGGCCGGGACACCCCGGATTGCCTGGCGACGCATTCGAACCGCGTCTCCCGGTGCGCCCGCCCGGCCGACGAGTCGTTCGCCTTCCCTCCGCGTCAGGCTCTGGTGTCGCAGCAGGCCCGCGCGCAGGGTGTCACGGTGATCGAGACCCGGCCGTGGTTCTGCGCCGACGTCTGCCCCTCCATGGTCGGCAATGTCATGACCTGGCGGGACAACAGCCACATCACCACGAAATACTCCGCAATGCTGGCCCCGGTTCTCGGCGCACGCCTCCCGCTCTGACACCTGCCGCGAGCGAATCCCGGGAGACGAGGCGGCGCACACCCGCCGCGAGCGAATCCCGGGAGACGAGGCCGCGTGAAAAGGGCGGAGAACAACAAGACCCAGAATCAAGGGGGGTACGGGCGAGAAGCCCCCGCCCCACGCAAGAGGCGCGGCGGGAACCATGACTCACCAACGGCCCCGGCGCCGGGTGATCTCCACCCGGCGCCGGAGTAGCACGGAACTCGCCTGTGGACGAGGTCAGGCGAAGACGTCCTGCTGATAGCGGCCGTCCGCCTCCAGCGACCGCAGCCACGCCTCGGCCTCGTCGGCGGTCGCCCCGGTGTGCCGGCGGAAGATCGCGTACAGCTCGTCGCGCACCGCCGGGGCCATCCGCGCCCCGTCACCGCACAGGTAGATGTGCGCCCCTTGTTCGAGCAGTTCCCACACCGCGTCGCCCTGTTCGGCGAGGGCTTCCTGGACGAACCGGTGCGGGTGTGACGGCACCGCCGAGAACGCCAGGTGCAGGTCGGTCACGCCGTCCGCGGCCCACTGTTCCATCTCCGGCCGGTAGAGCCAGTCGTGTTCCGGGTGGCGGCAGCCGTAGAACAGCTTGACCGGCCCGCTCGCGGAGAGCAGCGCCCGTTCCTGGAGGAACCCGCGCAGTGGCGCGAAGCCGGTGCCCGGTCCGATGAGGATCATCGGGGTGGCAGGGTCGACCGGCGGGCGGAACGGCGGCGCCGGCACCCGGATGTGCCCGTAGAAGATGTCGCCGGGTCCCAGGCGGGCCAGGTACTGGGAGCACATGCCGCGGTAGCGCCCGTTTCCGCTGCGGGACGGCCCGTCCACGAGTCCGACGGTGATCGTGACCAGTGACGGGTCGACCGCCGGCGACGACGAGATGGAGTAGAAGCGCGGCTTGATCGTGCCGACCAGTTCGAGGAACGCCCCGAACGGCAGCTCGATCGCCGGGAACCGTTCGAGCAGGCTGAGCACGGACACGCGCTTCGCGAGGATCTCGTCGGCGTACGCCGCACGCGCTTCGGTGGTGTCCGAGGTCCAGGCCGCCAGCTGCCGGGTGGTCCACGGGCACTGGGTGTGCTCGGCGAGGGCTTCGATCTGCCCGCGAGTGGCCGGCTCCTGCAGTTCGACGAAGTCGGTGAGCAGCAGCCCGGCGGTGACCGGCACCCCGATCGGCAGTCCGGTCGGCCGCTCGGAGTCCTGGCCGATACGGATCACCAGGTCGCGGGAGACCCGCAGGGTGTGCAGCGCCCACTCGACCAGTTCGGGGTCGTTCTTGGCGTAGACGGCGAGATGGTCGCCGGCCTCGTACGAGACGGAGTCGGGCAGTTGAACGGTGATCGCCTTGACACCCGGCCGGGGCGCCTCCCGGCTGAAGTCCCACAGCCCGGCCGGGTCGCCGACCAGCTCGTCCACCTTCATGATCATGACCGGGTGGGCCTGGTTGGACACCACGGCCGGCCGGACCTGGTCCTCGCCGAGCACTTCCACGCGGTAGCGCGGCCCGGCGGCCCCGGCCGGCGCGGCGGCGCCGAATTCGGTGGCCAGGGCGGTCCACAGCCCGTCCAGCCAGGCGGACGCCATCGAGTCGAAGTCCGCGGAGGCGTCGGTCTCACCGCGCTCCACCAGCGGCTGGGCTCCGGCGGCCGCCAACTTCTCGAAGACCCGGCGGGGGTACGCCTGGTACGTCGCCCACTGGGTGTTGCCGTTACCGAGGACCGCGTACCGCACGTTGTCCAGGGCGCCGGCCGGAATCTCCAGGTCGTCGAAGGCCTGCGCGTTGTCGGGCGCCTTGCCGTTGTAGCTGGACGTGACAACCGTCAGCAGTCCCTCGCCGGGCAGGTCGGTGGCGAGCTCGTCGAGGGTCTGCACGGTCACGTCGAAGCCGGACCGCCGGGCGCGGTCGGCGATCTGCTGGGCGAGGTCCTCGGAGGTGCCCAGGTTGGAGCCGTACGCGACTCTCATCCGTACCCCCGAAGCCTGGACGTCGGCCGCCGCGGACGCCGTGCTCTCCGGCGAGTCAGGAACCGTGGCGATCCGCTCGTGTGCCTGCCGCGAGCGGAGCCGCAGCCGGAAGCCCTCGGGCTTGATCGTCAGGGTCTGCTTGATGTGCAGCTCATGGCCCTGCGGGTCGGCGAGCGCGAAGCGCTGGAGGATCATGGCGAGCGCGAGGCGGGCCTCGGTGAGCGCGAACTGGCGGCCGATGCAGGCCCGTTCGCCGTTGCCGAACGGCTTGTAGGCGTGCGGGTGATGACCGGCCTTGGCGTCCGGCAGCCAGCGGTCGATGTCGAAGGCCTCCGGATCGGACCAGGCCGACGGGTGGGTGTGCAGCGGCTTGAGGACGACCGCGATCTTCTGGTGTGCCGGGATCTCGTAGATCCCGCCGAGGGTGGTGGCCTCCCGGGAGGCCAGGCCGATGGCGGTGATCGGCGAGTGCAGGCGCAGCGTCTCGTCGAGGATCCGTGGGATCACGTCGAGCTTCATGATCAGCTCGTAGGTGGGCACGGTGTCGCCCGGCAGGATCCGGTCGACCTCGGCGTAGGCCTGGGCCAGCACGTGCGGGTTGCGCATCAGGTGGTGCAGGGCGAAGGAGAGGGTGCCGCTGGTGGTCTCGTGCCCGGCGATCAGGAAGGTGAGGACCTGGTTGCGGATGTTCTCGTCGGAGAGCTTGCCGCCGGTGACCGGGTCGGCGGCGTCGAGCATGAGGCCGAGCAGGTCGCGGGTGTCGGAAACGCCCGCGGCCCGGCGGGTGCGGACCACCTCGTCGACGGTGTCCTGCATGACCGCGATGTCCGCCCGGTAGGCGGCGTCGGCCTTCTTCTTCAGCCCGGTGACCATCGGCAGTTGCCGGGTCCGGTTCATCGCCTCGGTCAGGGCGCTGCCCATGGCCTGCAGGAACGGGTGCAGTTCGGCAGCCTCGAAGGAGCGGAACTGCTGCCCGAAACCGGCGAGCGTGATGGTGTCGAGGGCGAGCCGGGTCATGTCGTCGGTGACGTCGACCTCGGGCCGGCTCGACCACGCGGTCGTCAGGTTGGTGGCGATCTCCAGCATCTGCGGGAAGTACGCCTTCATCGACCGCTGACTGAACGCGGGCAGCAGGATGCGGTGCGCCTGGCCCCACACATCCTCCTCCTCACGTGCGGTGAAGAGGCCGTCGCCGGCGAAGTCGCGGACGTGCGCGAGCGGCGGGTCGATCGGCTTGTAGAAGCGGGTCTCGTCGCAGACCTCGGCGACCAGATCGGGGTCGTAGACGAACACGACGTGCCGGCCGGCCAGGTTCAGCTTGAAGAGTCCACCAGGGTGCCGGGCGGCCAGGTCGGCGAAGAACCGATGGGTGCCTTCCACCGGGACCTGCAGTCCATTACCGACAATCGGCAGTCCGCGGGGGATGGGGATCGCGGCGCTCACGGGGGTTCCTCCTAAGCCATACGGTGTATGGCGCTACCATACGGCGTATGGCTGGAACGACAAGGCCGAGTGATCAACGTCTAACGAGGGACGCGATCCTCCAGGCCGCACTGAGGATCGTGGACAGCGACGGCGTCCACGGCCTCAGCATGCGCAAACTCGCCGCCGATCTCGGCGTCAATCCAATGTCGATCTACCACCACGTGGAGAACAAGGCCGCGCTGCTCGACGGCGTCACCCGGCTGGTCACCGACGGGGCGCGGCACGTGACCGTCGGTAGTGGACCGTGGCAGGAGCAACTGCGGCAACTGGCGTACGAGTTCCGGTCACTGAGCCTCGCGCACCGCAACCTGATCCGGTACGCCTTCTCGGGTGACGACTTCATCCAGCGCGACGGCCCGATGTGGCAGACCCTCTGCTCCGTGCTGCGCGGCGCCGGACTCCCCGAGACCGAGGTCGAGCGCACCGGCGCGGTTCTGGCGGTCCTGGTCGGCGGACTGCTGCACACCGAGGCCAACGGCACGATGGGGCGGCTGATCGGAAGCGGCCAGGCGGACGACGCGGGGTTCGCGCTGGCGGTGGAGCTATTGATCGACGGAGTCGCCGCCAGGGTGTGAGAAGACCTCACTATGCGATTCGGACGCACCGGCTATGGGAGGCGTGCGTTATCGCAAGTAGGTTCGGCCCTCAACCGGGGCCGGTTTTTTCATAGCTAGGTAGGACATGCCGGTCTCCCTTGACTCCCTGCGCCCCACCGCTCAGACCCCGTCAGTGTCGGCGCCCCCGCGCTCCCACCTCGGATTCCGGCCTGACATCGAGGGTATGCGCGCGATCGCGGTGACTCTGGTCGTGCTCTCCCACGCCGGCCTCACCGGCATCGCCGGCGGCTACATCGGCGTCGACGTGTTCTTCGTCATCTCCGGATTCCTCATCACCACCCTGCTCCTCAAAGAACTCGACACCACCGGCCGCATCCACCTGACCACCTTCTACGCCCGCCGCGCCACCCGACTCCTGCCCGCCTCCACCCTCGTCCTAGTCACCACCATCACCGCGGCCTGGCTCTGGATGCCCGCCACCCGCTTCACCACCATCTCCCTCGACGCCATCCACGCCACCTTCTACGGCATCAACTGGCGACTCGCCAACGAAGGCGTCCAATACCTCAACGCCGACACCCCACCCTCCCCACTACAACACTTCTGGTCACTCGCCGTAGAAGAACAGTTCTACCTCGCCTGGCCCCTCCTCCTACTCACCCTCGCCCTCACCACCGGCAAACGCCGCACCCCCATCATCATCACCCTCACCACCATCACCACCGCATCACTCACCATCAGCATCCTGCAAACCGCAACCTCCGCACCCTGGGCCTACTTCGGCACCCACACCCGCACCTGGGAACTCGCCACCGGCGCCCTCATCGCCGTCGCCGCCACCCCACTCACCAAACTCCCCCACCCCCTCGCCGCCACCCTCACCTGGACCGGGCTGGCCGCCATCCTCACCGCCGCACTCCTCTACACCGAACACACCCCCTTCCCCGGAACCGCCGCCCTCCTACCCGTCCTCGGCACCGCAGCCCTCATCGCCGGCGGCACCCCCAAACCCCGCCACGGCGCCACCATCCTGCTGAAAACCCTGCCCTTCCAACAGATCGGCAGATACTCCTACAGCTGGTACCTCTGGCACTGGCCCGTTCTGACGATCACGCCGCACATCCTCGACATCGAACCCACCATCCCCCTCAACCTGGGACTCGCCACCGGCTCCCTACTCCTCGCCATCGCCACCTACCACCTGATCGAAAACCCCACCCGCAACCACCAATGGGTCAAAACCAAAGCCCGCCGAGGCCTCGCCACCGGCCTCGCCCTGTCCTGCCTCGCCGCCCTCACCGCCCAAACCGGCGCCATCAAACCCCCCCAACTCGCCAAAGGCCACCCAGCCATCGACACCGCCACAGCCGTGGCCACCGCAAACAACCCCGAAACCGAACTCCAACGAATCATCAACACCTCGACCAACACCGCAAAACTGCCGGCCAACGTCACACCGAAGGTGCAGACCGCGCGCACGGACAAGCCGGACCACTACACGGCCGGCTGCCACCTCGAATACCTGGCGACCGCCGCCCCGGGTCCCTGCGTGTTCGGCGACCCGAACGGCGAGCGGACCGTCTACCTGCTCGGCGACTCGCACGCCGCCCACTGGTATCCGGCGATGGACGCGATCGCCAAGGCCCGCGGCTGGCGACTCATGGTCCGCACCAAGAGCGCCTGCCATGCGGCCTCGGTACGCACGTTCAGCGCCGCCCTCAAACGCGGCTACACCGAGTGCCCGCTCTGGCGTGGGCAGGTGCTCGCCGAGATCGGGCAGGCGAGGCCGTACCTCGTCGTGGTGTCGTCCAGTGGCAGCGACGGCAACCCCCTGCTGAACGACGACGGCGACCGGCTCACCGCCCCGGCGGAGTTGGTCGACCCGCGCTGGGCGGACGGCTGGGCGGCCACGTTCCGCGAGATCAGGAGCCCTCGGACGAAGCTGGCGATGATCCGGGACACCCCCTGGCCCGGGCACGACGTCCCGGAGTGCCTGGCCGAGCACTCGCACGAGATCTCCCGGTGCGTCGCGCCGGCCGCCCGGTCGATCGCGCTGCCGGGGCGGCAGGCGCTCGTCGACCGGGCCGCGAAGGCCGCCGGCGTCCAGGTGATCGACCCGGTCCCATGGTTCTGCGCCGGGGGTTCCTGCCCGTCCGTGGTCGGCAACCTGTTGGTGTGGCGCGACGACGACCACATCACCACGGCGTACGCCTCGATGCTGGTCCCGCTGCTGTCGGCGAAGCTGCCGAAGTAGACCCGCGGCGAAGCCGCTGAGGGAAACACGGCGGAAACGGCCGCGCCACGGTTCTGAACCAACCGATGGCGTGGCCGTTCCGTGTTTTGATCACTCATGGGTTACACGTCCGAAACTTCCACCTGCGAGCATTCCGTGGCGCGATCAGGAGGTTCCCTTTGTTCCTCAGTCAGCACGAGCAGGAACGCTTGCTCATCCACGTGGCGGCCGACGTCGCCCGGCGTCGCCAGGAACGGGGCCTGCGCCTCAACTATCCGGAGGCCACGGCCATCATCACCGCCTTCCTCCTGGAGGGGGCGCGCGACGGCCGCACCGTCGCCGAGCTGATGGACTCCGGCCGCCGGGTGCTGACCCGCGGCGACGTCCTGGAAGGAGTGCCCGAGATGCTGGCCGAGGTCCAGGTCGAGGCCACGTTCCCGGACGGCACCAAGCTCGTCACCGTGCACGGGCCGATCTCGTGAGCGAGCGGAGCGACCGGCTCAGGCCGGGAGAGATCCTGTTCGGCGACGGCGACATCGAGATCAACCCCGGCCGCCCCACCGTCGCGGTGACCGTGCGCAACACCGGCGACCGGCCGGTCCAGGTCGGCTCACACTTCCACTTCGCGGAGTCCAACGCGGCCCTGGAGTTCGACCGCGAGGCCGCCTGGGGCCACCGGCCGGCCATCCCGGCCGGCACGTCGGTCCGTTTCGAACCCGGCATCCCGCGTGACATCACCCTCGTGGCGTTCACCGGCCGGCGCATCGTGCCCGGCCTGCGCGGCCTGGCCGGCGGCCCACTCGACGAGGCCCCGCCGCCGCCCCGGCACGACCCCACCGACATCGAGCCCGCCGGCTCCCTCGACGAGGACACCGGTGAGGGCGAGCACAACGGGAGCCCTCGATGAGCAGGCGCGGCGAGCGAACCATCAAGCACGCGGGGCGAAGCGGAGCATCGGCGTGAGCGCTCTGGAACGTGCCCGCTACGCGGCGCTCTACGGCCCGACCAAGGGCGACCGGATCCGGCTCGCCGACACCAACCTGCTGATCGAGATCGAGGAGGACCGCAGCGCCGGCCCGGTTCCCGGCGACGAGGTCGTCTTCGGAGGCGGCAAGGTGATCCGCGAGTCGATGGGCCAGTCCCGCGCCACCCGCGCCGAGGGCACCCCCGACACCGTCATCACCGGCGTGGTCGTGCTCGACCACTGGGGCGTCGTCAAGGGCGACGTCGGCATCCGTGACGGCCGGATCGTCGCCATCGGCAAGGCCGGCAACCCGGACACCATGGACGGCGTGCACCCCGGCCTGGTGATCGGCGCCGGCACCGAGATCATCGCCGGCAACGGCAAGATTCTCACGGCCGGCGCGATCGACAGCCACGTGCACCTGATCAGCCCGACGATCCTGGACACCGCGCTCGCCTCCGGCATCACCACGATCATCGGTGGCGGCACCGGCCCGGCCGAGGGCACCAAGGCCACCACGGTCACCCCGAACGCCTGGCACCTGGCGCGGATGCTGGAGTCGCTCGACACCTGGCCGATCAACGTGCTGCTGCTCGGCAAGGGCAACACGATGTCCGCCGAGTCGATGTGGGAGCAGCTGCGCGGCGGCGCCGGCGGCTTCAAGCTGCACGAGGACTGGGGCACCACACCGGCGGCGATCGACGCCTGCCTGAGCGTGGCCGACGCGTCCGGCGTTCAGGTGGCGATCCACACCGACACCCTGAACGAGGCCGGGTTCGTCGAGGAGACGCTGCGGGCCATTGCCGGGCGGTCGATCCACGCCTATCACACCGAGGGCGCCGGTGGCGGGCACGCTCCGGACATCATCACGGTCGCGTCGCAGCCGAACATCCTGCCGTCGTCGACGAACCCGACCCGGCCGTACACCCGCAACACCCTCAGTGAGCACCTCGACATGCTGATGGTCTGCCACCATCTCAACTCGGCGGTGCCGGAGGACCTGGCGTTCGCGGAGAGCCGGATCCGGCCGTCCACCATGGCGGCCGAGGACTACCTGCACGACCTGGGCGCGATCTCGATGATCGGCTCGGACTCGCAGGCGATGGGCCGGGTCGGCGAGGTCGTCACCCGGACCTGGCAGACCGCGCACGTGATGAAGGCCCGCGTCGGCGCGCTGCCCGGCGACGGCGCCGCCGACAACAACCGCGCCAAGCGCTACGTCGCGAAATACACCATCTGCCCGGCGGTCGCGCACGGCATGGCCGAGCAGGTCGGCTCGGTCGAGCCGGGCAAGCTGGCCGACCTGGTCCTCTGGGACCCGGCCTTCTTCGGGGTACGGCCGTCACTCGTCCTCAAGGGCGGCATGATCGCCGCCGCGCAGATGGGCGACGCGAACGCCTCGATCCCGACGCCACAGCCGATGCTGCCCCGGCCGATGTTCGGCTCCTACGGCGTGGTGCCGGCCCAGACGTCGCTCGCGTTCGTCGCACCGGCCGCCATCGACGCTCTGCTCAGCGACCGGATCGGGGTGAAACGGGCGCTGGTGCCGGTCGCCGCCACCCGGTCGGTGGGCAAGGCCGGCATGCCGCTGAACGACGCCATGCCCCGGATCGAGGTCAAGGCCGACACGTTCGAGGTGCGCATCGACGGCCAGGTGATCGAGCCCGACCCGGTCGACGTGCTGCCGATGGCCCAGCGCTACTTCCTCTTCTGACATGCCCCCACCCCGCCACTCCCACTCCCACTCCCACTCCCACTCCCACTCCCACTCCCACTCCCACTCCCACTCCGCGATCTTGTGGAGTTGTGTGAGAGCGGGGCGACACCACTCCACAAGATCGCAGAACGCGCGGCGCTACCCCCACCCGGCGACCTTGCGGAATCACGGCGCACCGTTGCCACGCAACTCCACAAGATCGCAGAACTGGCGACGCCACCCCCACCAGGCAACCCCGTGGATCCACGCCACACCGCTCCCCCACCACTCCACAAAATCGCAGACTCGCGGCGCTACCCCCACCCGGCGACCTTGCGGAATCACGGCGCACCGTTGCCACGCAACTCCACAAGATCGCGGATGGTGGGGAGGGCGGCGGGGCGAGTGGTGGGGAAGGCGGCGTGGGTGCCCGGGAAGGCGGGGCGGGTGCTGAGGAAGGTGGCGTGGGTGGAGGTGGTGGGGTGAGCCTGGCTACGTTGTTGCTGCTCGCGGATGGACGGCTGCCGTCCGGCGGGCACGCGCACTCCGGTGGGCTGGAACCACAGATCGCAGCCGGCCGGGTCCGGGACGTCGACGGGCTGGCCGGGTTCCTGCGGGGCAAGCTGGCCACGAGTGGGCTCGTGTCGGCGGCGTTCGCGGCGGCCGCTTGCAGGCGTACCCGCCAATGGGTTGATCTCGATGGTGGGCTGGACGCCCGGACGCCCTCGCCCGCGCTGCGGAAGGCCTCGCGGGCGCAGGGCCGCGCCCTGTTGCGGGCCGGGCGCGCGATGTGGCCGATCGCCCCGATCGCCAGGGACCCCCATCAGCCGATCGCGCTCGGCGCTCTGGCCGCCGCCGCCGGGCTGACGCCTGCCGAGGCCGCGGTCGCGGCGGCGCACAGCATGATCACCGGCTCGGCGAGCGCGGCGGTCCGGTTGCTCGGCCTCGATCCGTACGCGGTGCACGCGCTGCTGGCGCGGCTCGCTCCTGAATGTGACCGGATCGCGGCAGTGGCCGCGGAACGATCCGGCGACCCGGTCGACGACCTGCCGGCCGTGGGCGCGCCCCTGCTCGACATCGGCGCCGAGCACCACGCCACCTGGGAGGTGCGTCTCTTTGCATCCTGAACCGCAGCATTCTGAACCGCCCCGTCCTGAACCGCCCCGTCCTGAACCGCCCCGTCCTGAAGCGCAGCGCCCTGAAGCCCAACATCCCGAGGCCCAGCGCCCTGAGGCCCAGCGCCCTGAGGCCCAGCACCCTGAAGCGCATGAGCACGGCCCTGATGAGGTCCCGCACACCCACCCGGAGGCGGGTGTCGACCCGCACACGCCGCTGGGCGAAGGCCCCCGCGCGCTGCGCATCGGCATCGGCGGACCGGTCGGGTCGGGCAAGACCGCGCTGGTCGCCGCCCTGTGCCGGGCGCTCGGCGGGGAACTGCGCCTCGCGGTCGTGACCAACGACATCTACACCACCGAGGACGCGGACTTCCTGCTGCGCAACGGGGTGCTGCCCGCGGAGCGGGTCCGCGCCGTGGAGACCGGCTGCTGCCCGCACACCGCGATCCGCGACGACATCTCCGCCAACCTGGACGCGGTCGAGGATCTCGAGGCGACGCTGGGCCCGCTGGACCTGGTCCTGGTGGAGAGCGGCGGCGACAACCTGACCGCCACGTTCAGCAAGGGACTGATCGACCAGCAGATCTTCGTGGTCGACGTGGCCGGCGGTGACAAGGTGCCGCGTAAGGGCGGTCCCGGTGTGACGACCGCCGACCTTCTCGTGATCAACAAGACGGACCTGGCGCCGCTGGTCGGCGCGGACCTGTCGGTGATGGACCGGGACGCGAAGGCCCGACGGCACGAGCTGCCCACCGTCTTCCTGTCGCTGGCCGAGGACAGGCGGGCCACGCCGGTGGCCGACTGGATCCGCGGCCTGGTCGCGGCCCGGGTCTGAGGTGCGGGCGGAGGCACGCGTCGTCGCCGAGGCGGACGGGCGGGGAGGCACTCGGCTGGCGGTGCTGCGCGGCGAGTCGCCACTGCTGCTGCGGCGGACCGGGCCACTCGTCGACGGCTGGGTGACGGTTCATCTCGTCGGCGGGGCGGCCGGGCCGCTCCGCGGTGACGAGTTGCGGCTGGACATCGAGGTCGGGCCGGGCGCCCGGCTGGAGATGCTCAGCGTGGCGGCGTCGCTGGCCCTGCCCGGACGGCCGGCCCCGCCGTCGGTGCTGACGGTCACCGCCTCGGTCGCCACCGGCGGCGTGCTGCGCTGGCTGCCGGAACCGCTGATCGCCGCCGCCGGCTGTGACCACGTGGTGGTGACCCGGGTGGACGTGGCCGACGGCGGCTCGCTGCTCTGGCGTGACGACCTGGTCTGCGGGCGGCACGAGGAGACGTCCGGCGCGGTCCTCGCGGACACCATGATCCGGTACGCGGGGGTCACCCTCTACCGGCACGAGCTGGCCGTCGGGCCGGGCGCGCCGGGCTGGGACGGCGCCGCGGTGCTCGGCGGTGGCCGGGCCGTGGGAACGCTGGTGGCCGTCGGCGCGGACCTGCCCCGGCCGGGAATCGCCGGGCCGGACGCCGCGGTGATGCCGCTGGCCGGGCCGGGGATGCTCGCCACGGCCGTCGGCGACGACATCCGGGCGGTAGCCGCCGCCCTCGGCCCACTGTGCCGACGGTCCCGCCCCGTTCCCCTCCTCACTCCGGCCTCCGGGTGAGGAGCTGACGGGCGGTGATGGGCTGCCGAAAGTCAGACACCCGCTGGGGGTGTCTGACTTTCGGAAGGAGCCGGGCGACACGGTCCCCGATCCGGGGTCAGGCCGCCACTGCTATCGGCACCCCGTGAGCGTCGGTCAGCGCCAGCCGGGTGTGCAGGCTGCCCTGCTGGGCGACCTTCGCGAAGTACTCGGTGCGCCGGCGCTGCAGACAACCCTTCCTGGTCCGCGGGCCGCCCGCCGCCACGGTGAGCAGTTCCGGCGCCAGTGAGCTGTTCAAGCCCTCCCGCAGCAGCCGTAGCGCCTCAGTCCGCAGTTGCGAGATGCGCGACTCGGTGACTCCGAGCCGGGCCGCGACCTCGCTGAGCGGCTGCTCCTGCAGGAACGACTCCTGCACGACCTGGCGCAGCCGTTCCGGCAGGGCCTGAATGGCCTGGTGCAGATAGCCGAGGCGCTCCCGCTTCAGCAGCAGGTCCTCGGGCCCTTCGGACAGCTCCGGCACCATCTCCTCGGCGGCCCCGGTGGGGAAGCCCTGGAGGCTGAGCAGGGAGGCCTTCTGCACGTCGTCCTCGACGCTGGCCAGCTCGGAGACGCCGACGCCGAGCATCTCGGCCACTTCGGCGTCACTGGGCGTACGGCCGAGCGCGGCGGTCAGTTCCTGGCGGGCGGTGGCCGCACGCCGGGCCCGGGCCCGCACGGACCGGCTGGCCCAGTCCTGGCCGCGAAGTTCATCGAGCAGGGCGCCGCGGATCCGGACTGCGGCGAAGCGGTGGAAGGGGATGCCGCGGGTGACGTCGAAGGAGCGCGCCGCGCCGAGCAGAGCCGCGAAACCGGCTGACGAGAGATCGTCTGCGTGGACATGCCCGGGCACCCGGTTGAGCAATTCCCGGACCAGGTGGCCAACCATCGGCATGTTCTCGCGGATCAGGTCCTCGATGTCGCGCCCGGAAGGCGCGTCATGGGTCGTGCCGATGGCGGCGGGGAGTTCGGTCGTGGTGGTCACGTAGTCCTCCTCGCTGGTACGAACCGGCTGGTGAAACCGGCTTACGAGAAGAACAGTGAGCGCCGTCGGGTGCAGCGGCGGCCGAACTCAGTTGCTTTTGTGGAGTTTTTTCATGAAAAACCTCAGGCCCGGGAGGACTAAAGCGGACCGAAGCGAGTTCAAACACGGAACCCGGCCGTAATTACGGCCGGGTTCACCAACTCCGGGAGGAACGTCAGCGCAGAGCCGGTGCGCGCATCCGCAGCACGTCGATCAACTCTTCCTGCACCCACTCCATCCGGCGCACCGCCACCTCCGGGTGATCACCGAACTCCTCGGCCACCCCGGCTGCGCAACCGTCACTGCCGTACCGCAGGATCATCGCCGTGATCGCCTCCTCCACGGCCGACCGGTTAGGGCTCTCGGACGGCTGGAGGTAGGAGACGAAGAGTGCCTCGGCGGCGAGGTCCTTCACTGCTGTGCTGTTCATTTGTCGAACTCCCCGATGTCGACGACCTGCTTGAACTCGGCTGACACCACGATGTACCCGGGCTCTCGCCCATCATCCACTCGGGTGTCACACGGGCCGGCAGCCACGCCGTGCCAAAGTGCCGCAATCCGGACGCCCGGATCGAAGCAGAAGCGCCTGTCGGTCTGAGTTCACCGTAACGCGATCATCGGGTCTTCGACCTGTGCTTTTCCGGGCTGGACGGATGGACAGCGTTCTCCTTTCAGCCACCGTCGGCGGACGGACAGACGTCGAAGTCCACGTCGCAGTCCACCGGCTGGGGCGGTGGCGGGGAGTTGATCGTCGTCGGCGTCGTCTCGCCGACACCCGGGTTCACCGACGGCGGGCCGACCGACGGCGGCAGGGACGGATCGATCGAAATGGTCGGGCCACCGTTGCCGGGCGGGGTCGACGTCTTCGACGTGCTGGTCCCCGGGTTCGGCCTGGCGCTGGACGGACCGGCCCGAGTCGGGGTCGGCGTCGGCGTGATGTACACGGTCCCGCCGGGACCGATCGAGATGCCCGGCGACGTGGCCGGGGCGCCGAGGCGGACCTGACCGTCGGAGAGGTGCTCGACCGGGCGGGGCAGCTCACCGGGCTCGGTGGAGACGTACGTCTCGCAGGTCTGGCCGTTGAGTTTGAAGGCCATCGGGGCCGCGTTGCTCTCCGTGTAACGCCCGGTGATCTGCAGGGTCGTGGTGCGCTGCGGGTTGATCCGGGTGGTCGAGGAGACCCGGACCGCCCGGTCGTCCTGGGTCAGGGCGAGTTTGCCGTTGCCGGAGAGCACCTGGTCGCCGTTCATCAGGAACCACAGGTTCCACTCGTCAACCGGGAGGTCGGCACGGTTGGCGAGCGTCACCTGAGCCTTGAAATCGTCACCGGTGTCGGACCAGACCGCATAGCTGACCACACACTGGCCGGACGCCGGGACGACCGTGGGGCCCGTCGTGGTCTTGGCGGCCGGGTCGGCGCCGCGCTGCTGGCCCATCGCCGTCCAGCCGTAGGTGAGCGCGCTGAGCACGCCGATCGTCGCGGCGATCACCACGATCCGGCGTGTCCGCACGCGGTTCCGGTTCGCCGGCCGGCCGGCCGGCGGGGCAGCCGGAGGTCCGCCCGCGCCAGGACGCAGCGGAGGGCCGGCGGGCGGCGCGGTCGCCGGGGGCGACGGCGGCGGGGCCGTCACGGCCGGGGCGGCGACCGGGTGCACCGTTTCGGGGTCGGTCGGCGTCTCCGGGCGCCGGGTGGACTTCTCGTCCGCCCCGAGAGCCGCCGCGGCGGCGGCCGGGCCGAAGCCCGAGTACGGGTAGCCCGACGGCAGGATGAAGGTGTCCTCGCCGTCCTCCCAGTCCGCGTCGAAGCCGGAGGTGATCAGCGGCGCCCCGGCCGAGATGCCGGCCAGCACGCTCGCCAGCTCGGCGCTCGACGGCCGGTCGGCCGGGCGCTTCTCCAGGCACCGGCCGATCAGCGCCTCGACGGAGGCCGGCAGACCCTCCACCGGTGGCAGCGGTTCGGGCTCCACGTACTGGTGGGCGCGCAGCAGGGCGGTGGTGGTGCCGACGTCCCACGGGAGCTGGCCGATCAGCATGCGGTAGATCAGCAGGCCGACCGCGTACACGTCGGTGGCCGGGCTGACCTGGCCGCCCTCCAGCCGCTCCGGTGCCAGGTAGGCCGGGGTGCCCATCAGGCTGCCGTCGGGGTCGGTGTCGTTCTCCCCGATCAGGGCCGAGATGCCGAAGTCGACCACCTTGGCCCCGGCCGGAGTGAGCATCACGTTGGCGGGGGTGACGTCGCGGTGCACGATGCCCCGGGAGTGGGCGGAGGCCAGCGCGGCCGCGACCTCGGCGCTGAGGCGCACCGCGGTGGGCCACGGCAGCGTGCGGACGCGGGCCAGGACGGCGGCCAGGGACTCGCCGTCGACGAGTTCCATCACGACGTAGGGCACGGGCTCGCCGTCGGCGGTGGTGGCCTCGCCGTAGTCGTACACGTTGGTGATGTGCGGGTGCGTCAGCCGCGCCGCGGCCTGCGCCTCCGCACGCAACCGGCGCCGGAAGGAGGGATCGGCGCTCGTCGACGGCGGCAGGACCTTGACCGCGACCTGCCGCCCGAGGACTTCGTCGAACCCCCGCCAGACCACTGACATCCCGCCGGCGCCGAGACGCTCGACCAGTCGGTACCGACCGGCGAGCAGTCCCGAACCGGGCAGGTCCGTCGTGCTCATGTGCCCCCACATGCGCGCTTCGAGGAAACGCCGGACCGCACCGCCATGCCGCCCGACGCCGGGCGAGTCGGGCCCATCTTCGGACTCCGAGCATCCCCCATCGACGGCGAGGATGTTAGTCCCTATCGGTCGGCAGTTCGACTCACCACCATGCGATCTACCTGCGGGTCGTTACCGTGCGTTGGCACTGGTGAGCCACTCGCGAGAGGGACGCTGAGCGCTGTCCGCCACCGGCGGAGCACATAGCGCCACGACAACGCCCCCCGAATGCCCGCTTCGTCGGAACTTACGGTCTCCACCGAATGAGTGAGTCCACGATGGACGGCATCACGATCAGTCAATGCATCGCTACAGAGAGAGATCAATCGTGTCCATGATCTGTCAACTATGTCATCCTCGTGCCGGGCTGCCGGTCAGCCTCCGCGCCACCTGCCGGGTCGCACCCGGCGCCGTCGACGGCCACCCGGCGAAGCTCGCGACCACCGGCGCCCCACCGGCCGGCACCGCGCCCAACTCGGCCAGCCAGGCCCGCATCGGCGCCCACTTCTCGTAGATCACCAGCACCACCTCACCGGGCGCCGCGAGCCGCACGGCCCCGGCGACGGCGTCGCGGTAGCCGTCCGCCCGCACCACGGTCGATTGCCGGCGCCGAGCCCGCATCTCTCGCTCGACCAGCGCGGAGACCTCGCCGGACATCCGGCCCCGCGGATCGGAGTCCTCGTAGAGCACCACCCGGGTCACCCCGTCCGCCAGCACCTGCGCCGAGGCGGCCAGCAGATCGTCGCGGCGGTCGCCGGGCAGAGTCACCGCGGCCACACAACGCTCCGCGCCCCAGAGCCGGTGCAGGGTGCGCAACGTGGCGGCCAGGGCCGCCGGGTTGTGCGCGTAGTCGACGAACACGGAGACGTCGCCGATCCGGAACAGGGTGCCCCGGCCCGGATTCTCCACACTCGGATCGAACTCGCCGAGCCGGTCGGCCAGACTCTCCGGGCGGGCGCCGAGAGCGCGGGCGGCCGCGATCGCGGCGAGCGTGTTGGCGGCCACGTGCAGGGCCGCTCCCCCGTACGCGCCCGGCACGTCGGCCAGCCGCAGCAGCGGGGTACGCCGGGCCCCGGTCGCCTGCACCAGCCAGCCGTCGTGCAGCACGTACGCCGCCCCGCCCCGGGCCAGGTGCTCGCTCAGGACCGGGTTCGTCCCGTCCAGCCCGAACCAGACGAGCCGCTTGCGGTCGGCCCGCACCCGGGGCCGGTCGACCAGGCTGCGCACCCACGGGTCGTCGGCGTTGAGGACCAGCGTCCCGCCGTCCCGGACCCGCTCGGCCACCACCGCCTTGACGTGCGCCAGATCCTCGATCGACTCCAGCCCGTCCTGGCCCAGGTGGTCCGCGGTGATGTTGGTGATCACACCGACATCGGACCAGTCGTACCCGAGTCCGCGCCGCAGCAGGCCGCCCCGGGCGGTCTCCAGCACCGCCACCTCGACGTGCGGGTCGCCGAGCACCATCTGCGCCGACCGCGGGCCGGTGGCGTCCGCGACCTGGATCGTCCGGCCGTCGATGACGACCCCGTCGGTGGTGGTCATCCCGGCACGCATGCCGCTGCCGCTGAGCAGGTGGGCGATCAGGCGGGTCACCGTGGTCTTGCCGTTGGTGCCGGTCACCGCCACGGCCGGGATCCGTCCGTCCGAGCCGCCCGGGAACATCGCCCGGACGATCGCGTCGCCGACGTCGCGGGGCCGGCCGTGCACCGGCGTGAGGTGCATACGCAGGCCGGGTACGGCGTTGACCTCGATCACCCCGGAGGTCACCGGCTCGTCACCGGGCGCCAGCGGGGCCCCGATGTCGGGCAGCCGCAGGTCGATGCCGGCGATGTCCAGCCCGACCAGCGCGGCGACCCGCTGGCACAGCCGGGTCACGTCGGTGTGCACCTGGTCGGTCACGTCACGGCTGGTGCCGCCGGTGGAGAGGTTCGCGGTGTCGCGCAGCCACACCACCTCACCGTCGGCGAGAACCGCCCCGGGAGAGTGCCCCTGGCGGCGCAACACCCGTTCGGCGGCGTCGTCCAGGACGATCCGGGTGAGCGCCCGGGAATGCCCGAGTCCCCGTCGAGGGTCGGCGTTGGCCTGTTCGACCAGTTCGGCGACCGTGGCCCGGCCGTCCCCGACGACGTGCGCGGCGATCCGTTCGGCCGCCGCCACCACCTCACCGGCGACGACCAGCACCCGGTAGTCACGGCCGTCGAGCTGTCGTTCGACGACCGCCTCGCCGCCCGTGGCGGCGAAGGCCCGCGAGACCTCACCGGGAGTAGCCAGGTGCAGGGCGACGTCGCGGCCCTGCCGGCCGTGCCGAGGTTTCACCACCACCGGCGCGCCCAGTTCGCGGAGCAGCTGGACCGCCTCGGCGGCGGCGGCGGCCGCGCCTCCGGCGGGGACCGGGATGCCGGCGGAGTCGAGCAGCCGCCGGGTGACGTGCTTGTCGCCGGCGATGTCGACGCCGACCGCGCTGGTCCGGTCGGTCATGGCGGCCCAGGCGAGCCTCCGCCGGTGGCCCCAGCCGAGGCGGACCAGGCTGAGGTCGTCGAACCGTTCGACCGGGATGCCGCGCCGCCGGGCGGCCGCGATGATCGACCGGGTGCTGGGGCCGGTGGCCTCGCGTTCGGCCAGGGCGGCCAGGCCGGCGAGGCGCTCCGCGAGCACCCGGGCGGACGGGACGGATCCGCCGTGCACCTCACACACCAGGCCGATCGCCGCCCGCACCAGTTCGCCGGGCACCCGCGACTCCGGGGACTCGTCGACCGGGCACTCCGTGATCACGTCATAGGCGCCGGCCTGCCCGGTGCCGACCGTCCGGCCGAAACTGACGTCGCGCCCGATGAGCTGCGACAGCTCGATGCACACATGCTCGGTGACGTGGCCGAAGTAGGTGCCGTTGCGCAGCCGGCTGACGAACCCGCCGGGCGCGCCCGCGGCGCAGTGGTGCTCGGACAGGCCCGGCATGGCCCGCAGCAGGCGCTCGGTGAAACCGGTGACGTCACTGGTCTCCACTCCGGCGAGGTCCTCCAGGCACAGCCGGGCCACCACCGCCGGACGGGAGAGATAGACATTGGGGCCACGCAGGCGGCGCAGGCACTCGATCTTCATGCGGCTCGTTCCCGTTCTTCCGACTGCGGGCCGGTGACGGGTCGGCGGCCCGGGAGGTGAAAGGTGCAGCCGGCCGGCAGCACGTGGATACGGGCCCCGGCGAGCGCGATCGGCCCGGACGGCGGGACCCGGATGTCGGTCGCGGCGCCGGCGTCGACCACCGTCACCGCCCCGCTGCCGAGAACCTCGAAACTGTCGCCTCCGGTCAGGATGGCGGTGTCCTCGTCGATGCCCACGCCCAGCTCGTGCGGGTAACGGGCAACCGCGCTGAGCAGCCGGTTGAGCCGCCCCCGCTCGGCGAAATGCTGGTCGATCAGCACGCACGGCAGGAACTCCAGTCCCGGGCCGGTGCGTACGCTGTCCGCGGTCACGCCCGGACCGTCCCCGCCGGTGATCATGGTGCCGGACATCATCGCCGCTCCCGCGCTGGTCCCGGCCAGCACCACGGGTCCCCCGGCGATCAGCCCGTGCAGCAGAGTGTCGGTGGCGGTGCCACCCAGGATGCCGGTGATCCGTTCCTGGTCGCCGCCGGTGAAGAAGATGCCGGTGGCGTCGCGCAGCACGGCTTCGCTCTCCGGCGCGTTCGCCTCGGCCCGGGAGGACAGGCGGAGGGCGCGGACGGAGCCGGCGCCGAGTTCCCGGAATCTTTCGGCGTACGCGGCCCCGGTCGTCTCCGGCGACTCGCTGGCCGTCGCGATGACCACGATGCGGGCGGTGGCCGCTCCGGCGAGTTCCACGAAACGACTCAACAAGGCGGGACCGGCGGCCCCACCCATGATCAGAAGGCGGCTGCTTCCTTCCACACTGATGAGGTTAATCGGAACAAATCCGAAACATCCGGCTAATCAGAAGGCGGCTCAGCTTTCCCCGAGCCGCCTTCTCCTGGCTTCCCGCTTCTCCTCGAACCGCGCCGCCTGTGTCTCCAGCTCGTCCATCTGCGCGGCGAGTTCCTCCCGCGCCCGCTCACCGTCACCCCGCAGGTCGGTACGGTCCCAGACGTTCCACTGGCGCAGCACCGGCTGGAGCACCTCGTCCCGGTGCTGGCGCAGGTCGTAGATACCCGCCAGCGCGATGGAGAGCGCCCTCCGGCCGAACCCCTCGATGTTCGCGCCCGGCATCTGGAAGTCCGCCGTCACGTTCGCGACCGCCCGCATCGCCTGGTCCGGGGCCAGATCGAAGGCCGCCGCCAGCAGATTGCGGTAGAAGACCATGTGCAGGTTCTCGTCGGCCGCGACCCGGGCCAGCAACTGCTCGGCGATCGGGTCGCCGGTGGCCCGGCCGGTGTTGCGGTGCGAGATCCGGGTGGCCAGCTCCTGGAAGGCGACGTAGGCGATCGAGTGCAGCACCTCGTGGCCGTTGACGTTCACATAGCCGGCCTGCATGTGGTCCATCCGGGCGCGTTCCAGCTCGACCGGGTCCACACCGCGGGTGACGGTCAGGTAGTCACGGATCGCGATGCCGTGCCGGCCCTCCTCCGCGGTCCACCGGTGCACCCAGGTGCCCCACGCGCCGTCCCGCCCGAAGAGCGTGGCGATCTCGTGGTGGTAGGAGGGCAGGTTGTCCTCGGTGAGCAGGTTGACGATCAGCGCCGTGCGCGCCACGTCCGGCAGTTTCGAGTCGTCGTGGCGCCACTGTTCGCCGCCCAGGAGGCCGTCGAAGGTGCGGCCCTCGCTCCACGGCACGTACTCGTGCGGGAACCACTCCTTGGCGAGCGCCAGGTGCCGGTCGAGGTTGGCGGCCACGACGGGCTCCAGCTCGATCAGCAGCGCGGTCTGGTCCAGCGGCATCCGCTCACGGTAGCCGCCGGACCAGCCTCTCGCAGGGTCAGCGCGCCGACACGTCCGGGTGCAGGTCGGCGGCCGGCGGCTGCCAGGAGTCCGCGTCCGCCTCGATCTGCTCCCCGGAGCGGATGTCCTTGACCGTGTCCGGCTCACCGGGGAACCAGACGTACGGGATCCCGCGCCGGTCGGCGAACTGGATCTGCTTGCCGAATTTCGCCGCCGTGGGCGCCACCTCGGCCGGGATCCCCCGCCTGCGCAGGGCCGACGCGATCCGGTCGCACTCGGCGCGCTTGTCGTCGCTGGGCACGGCGACCACGACACACGTCGGCACGGAGCGGGAGACGGTCAGCGCGTCCTGGCCGAAGAGCAGGCCCAGCAGGCGCGACACCCCGATGGAGATGCCGACACCGGGGAAGCGGGTGTTGCCGGCCGAGGCCAGGTTGTCGTAGCGGCCGCCCGAGGTGATCGACCCGAACCGCTCGTAGCCCTTCAACTGGGTCTCGTAGACCGTGCCGGTGTAGTAGTCCAGGCCACGGGCGATCTTCAGCTCCGCACGGACCAGGCCCGGGTTGTGCTCATTGGCCGTCTCGACCACCTGGAGCAACTCGTTCAGTCCTTCGTCGAGCAGCGGGTCGGTGACCCCGAGGGCCCGGACACGGTCCACGAACGAGCCGTCGGTGGCCGAGATCTCCGCGAGAGCCAGACAGGCGGCGGCCTGGGCGTCGGTGGCCCCCGCGGTCTCCACCAGAGCCGCGGCGACCTTCTCCGGGCCGATCTTGTCGAGCTTGTCGACCACCCGCAGAACCTGCGCCGTGTCCGCGAGGCCGAGCCCGCGGTAGAAGCCCTCGCAGACCTTGCGGTTGTTGACCAGGATCACCGCCTCCGGGATGGGCAGCGAGCGGAACACGTCACCGATGACCAGCGGCATCTCGGTGTCGAAGTGGAACGGCAGGGTGTCCCGGTTGATCACGTCGATGTCGGCCTGCAGGAACTCGCGGTAACGGCCCTCCTGCGGGCGCTCACCGCGCCACACCTTCTGGATCTGGTAGCGCTTGAACGGGAACTGGAGTTTCCCGTTGTTCTCCACCACGTAGCGCGCGAACGGGACGGTCAGGTCGAAGTGCAGGCCGAGCTGGTCCTCCCGCTTGGCGTTCTCGTCCTCCTGCAGGCGGTGCAGCAGGTAGACCTCCTTAGACGTCTCGCCCTTGCTGAGCAGGATGTCCAGCGGCTCGACCGCGCGTGTCTCCAGCGGGGCGTACCCGTACAGCTCGAAGGTGGACCGGATCTTGTCGAGGAACCGCTGCTCGATGATGCGCTGCGGCGGCAGCCACTCGGGAAAGCCGGAAATAGGCACTGTTGATCTCTCTCTACAGGAAGCGGCCGGGCGCGGCGGTCAGATCCCGCAGGTACGGGTTCGACGCGCGCTCGCGGCCGATGGTGGTGGCCGGTCCGTGGCCGGGCAGCACGACGGTGTCGTCGGCCAGCGGCAGGATCTTGTCCCGCAGACTGGCCATCATCGTCGGGGTGCTGCCACCCGGCAGGTCGGTGCGCCCGATCGAGCCCGCGAAGAGCACGTCCCCGGAGAGACAGAGTTCCTCAGCGTCCCAGGAGGAACCCTCGCCCGGCAGGCGGAACAGCACCGACCCGCCGGTATGGCCGGGCGCGTGATCGACGGTGACCTCGATGCCGGCGATGGTGAGGACCGCGCCGTCGGTCAGCTCCGCGACGTCGTCGGGCGCGGTGTAGGGCAGGCGTCCGCCGAACATCGCCGTCATGTCGGCGCTCAGGCCCTTGGCCGGGTCGGCGAGCATCTCCAGGTCGCCGGGGTGCACGTAAGCCGTGATGCCACGCGCGCCACAGACCGGCGCCACCGAGAAGGTGTGGTCCAGGTGACCGTGGGTGAGCAGCACCGCCGCCGGTGACAGGCGGTGCTTGGCGAGCGTCTCCTCGAGCCGGTCGAGCACGCCGATGCCCGGATCGACGATCAGGCACTGCTCTCCCGGACCGGCGGCCACCACATAGCAGTTGGTGCCGAAGGCCTGGGCCGGGAAGCCGGTGACGAGCACAGTGACAACCTCTCGCCGATCGGAAGCGAATCTTAACGAGCCTAGCCGGACGGGCGCACGCCACTTTCTCAGGAGGTACCCGTACACTCTTGCGGGCGTGTGGCGTGCCGCACCCCTTGACATGCATAGGGAAGGACAGCGTTCGGTGGCTTCCAGCAGGGACCGGCAGCGCAAGCTCGCGCGGGCCAAATACGAGCGGCAGCAGGCCCGCCGTGCCGACCGAGAGCGCCGTCGCCGCCGCATCTACGCGGGCGTCGGCACGACCGCCGCCGTCCTTCTCGTCGTCGCCGGCGGCGCCTGGATCGGTGGCGCCTTCGACAGCGACAACCCCGTCGACACCGCCGCCATCGACACCTGTCTGTGGACTCCGCGAGGCGTGGCCGGCAACCCCGCTCTCAAGGAGGCCGGCACACCGCCCACCAAGGACATTCCGCAGAGCGGCGTCGAGGCCATGACGATCACCACCGACAAGGGCGAGCCGATCGTGGTGAGCCTCGACGTGGCGAGTTCACCGTGTGCCGCCGCCAGCTTCTCGTACCTCGCGGGCAAGAACTTCTTCGACAACACCGAGTGCCACGAGCTCACCACCGAGGGCGCGCTGCGCTGCGGTGACCCGAGCGGCACGGGCCAGGGCGGGCCGACGTACAGCTACTACGACGAGAACCAGCCGGCCAAGCCCGTGCAGCCGTCGCCGAGCGCGAGCACCGCCCCCACCGTGGTCTACCCGAAGGGCACCGTCGCCCTGCTCGGTGACCCGAAAGGCGTCAACGGCAGCCAGTTCCTGATCTTCCACCAGGACTTCGCACCCGCCGACCCGCAGTACTCGATCATCGGCCAGGTCACCGGCGGCCTCGACACACTCGCCGCGATCGCCAAGATCCCGACGGTCGAGAACGAAGCCGGCGACAAGATCAAGCCGAAGGACAAGATCACTATCAAGACCCTGACCGTAGGCACGGCCGCCGCCAGCGCGGCTCCCTCGGCCGCCGCCGCCAGTGCCGCTCCCGCCAACGGGGCGCAGTCGTGACTACTGAAGGCAGAGACAGCAGCATGGAGGAGACCGTGTCGTCGATCAAGGACCGGCAGCGCGCAGCGGCGCGGGCCCGCCTCGAGAAGGAGATGAGCGAACGCGCGACAGCCGCCCGTAAGCGCCGCCAGCGGCAGGCGATCATCGGTTCGGCACTCGCGATCGTGGTCATCGCCGGCGTCGCGTTCTTCGTCGTCCAGGCGATGAAGGACGACGACAGCACCGAGGCGGCCGCGCCCGGGGCCAGCACCGCGGCGAGCACGCCCGCCAGCGCCAAGCCGGCGCCGGCCGGCACCGCGGCGTGCACCTGGACCCCGGAGGAGGCCACCCCCGGCGGCTCCCTGGTCAAGGACACCGGCGGGCTGCCGCCGGAGTTCGCGCCCAACACGGGCAAGGCCACGCTGACCATGGACACCAGCCTCGGCAAGATCGTCGCCGCGGTGGACAAGAGCAAGTCCCCGTGCACCGCCGCCGCCTTCGAGTACCTGGCGTCCAAGAACTTCTGGGACAACACCAAGTGCCACCGGCTCACCACCGAGGGCATCAAGGTGCTCCAGTGCGGCGACCCGACCGCGACCGGCGACGGCTACCGTCCGACTGACGGCACCGGCGGCCCCAACTTCAAGTTCGGCGAGGAGAACCTGCCGACGACGGCTCAGGGCTCGCTGTACCCCGCCGGCACGCTCGCCATGGCCAAGATGCGAGACCCGGGCACCACCGGCAGCCAGTTCTTCCTGGTCTACGAAGACATTCCGGCCGAAGCGCTGCCCCCGCAGTACACGATTCTCGGCTCCATCACCTCGGGTCTCGACATCGTGAAGAAGGTCGCGCAGGGCGGCACCGACGACGCCAACCAGCCCGGCGACGGCCACCCCAAGACCGAGATCAACATCAAGGACCTGACGCTCGCCGCAGCGTGATCCCTGGGTGAACATCAGCACGTGACGTCATGTGGCCGGGGCCGCCGGCAAACCCGGGCCCCGCCCCCAAGCCAGTGGCCCCCCCCGCCCCC
>NZ_JASCTH010000015.1:26404-116176 GCF_030009775.1 Actinoplanes sandaracinus
GGCTGGTCCACCCCCCGCTGTTTGGTTCGGGGGGCGGCCCCCCCCCCACCCCCCCCCCCCGGCCACATCGCATTGCGCCCGCCAGAGCCCGCAAACAATGATGGTGCGCGGAAACCAAAGTCTCCGCGCACCACGAATTCATTTCAGCAACCGCGTTCGAGCGGCTGGTGACTACTCGGAAATCAGTAGCAGAGCTGCTTGCTGTCCACGTGACCGATGCTCCTGTCGGTCTGAACAACCACACGCAGGCCGTAGCACAGGCCCGGGCCGATCGAAACGGACCTCGCCCACGGACCCTTGTGGCCCGTCCCGACAGAGCAGTTGGTCTTGTTGACCTGCTGGCGGCCACCAGGCTTGTAGAAGAACGCGATCAGTTCACCGCCGGCCGGGATGGAACTCGGCTTCCGCTGAAGGTAGTAGTCAGGGTAGGCGGTGTAGCCGCGACCACTGATGCACTAGTCGATGTTGAAGCCGAGGACGGTGGCGTTGTTACAGCCGCCGGGGCTCTGCGCCATCGCGGGCGACGAAGCGCCGAAAACGGCGGCACCCATGGCGATGATGGAAGCCGCTGCGGTACTGGTGAATTTGCGCAATTGAGTTCTCCCCGCTGAAGATCAATCGGACGGGGAGGCACGTATCACGATCTTCTATATTGATCAATATTGACGGGACGGGCTCTGGTCAGGCCCCCGAGGTCACCCGGTAGGCGTCGAACACCCCATCCACCTTGCGGACCGCGGCGACCAGGTGGCCGAGGTGTTTCGGGTCGGCCATCTCGAAGGTGAACCGGCTGACCGCCACCCGGTCACGGGTGGTGGTGACCGTCGCGGAGAGGATGTTGACCCGCTCCTCCGACAGCACCCGGGTCACGTCGGCCAGCAGTTTGTGCCGGTCGAGCGCCTCCACCTGGATCGCCACCAGGAACGTGGACGCCGACGTCGGCTTCCAGCTGACCTCGACCATCCGCTCGCTCTGGTCGCGCAGGTCCTGCGCGTTGGCGCAGTCGTCCCGGTGCACACTCACACCGCCGGAGCGGGTGACGAACCCGAAGACCGCGTCACCGGGCACCGGAGTGCAACAACGGGCCAGTTTCACCCAGACGTCCGAGACGCCCTTCACCACGACACCCGGGTCCTGCGCCTGGCTGCGGTTGCGCGGCGGCCGGGTCGCGACGGCGGTCTCGGCGATGTCCTCGACCGCGCCCTCCTCGCCGCCGAACCCGGCGACCAGTTTCTGCACGACCGACTGCGCGGAGACGGCGTTCTCCCCGACCGCGGCATAGAGCGAGGCCACGTCGGCCAGGTGCAGGTCGCGGGCGATCGTCATGAGGTTTTCGCTGGTCAGCATGCGCTGCAGAGGCAGACCCTGCTTGCGCATGGCCTTGACGATCGCCTCCTTGCCGTCCTCGATCGCCTCCTCGCGGCGCTCCTTGTTGAAGTACTGCCTGATCTTCGTCCGGGCGCGAGGGCTCTTCACGAAGCCGAGCCAGTCCTGCGTGGGACCGGCCGTCGCCGACTTGGAGGTGAAGATCTCGATCACGTCGCCGTTGGAGAGCGGTGACTCCAGCGGCACCAGCTTGCCGTTGACCCGCGCGCCGATGCACTTGTGCCCGACCTCGGTGTGCACCGCGTAGGCGAAGTCCACCGGCGTCGAGCCGGTCGGCAGCGGGATCACGTCGCCCTTGGGCGTGAAGACGTAGACCTCCTGGCTGGAGAGGTCGAACCGCAACGCGTCGAGGAACTCGGACGGGTCACTCGCCTCACGCTGCCAGTCGAGGAGCTGCCGCAGCCAGGTCATCTCGTCGATGTGCGCCGGCGGGCCGACGATCGTCGCGCCCTTCTGCTCCTTGTACTTCCAGTGCGCGGCGATGCCGAACTCGGCGGTGCGGTGCATCGCGAACGTGCGGATCTGCATCTCGACCGGCTTGCCGGTCGGGCCGATGACCGTCGTGTGCAACGACTGGTACATGTTGAACTTCGGCATCGCGATGTAGTCCTTGAACCGGCCCGGCACCGGCTGCCAGTTCGCGTGGATGACGCCCAGCGCGGCATAGCAGTCGCGGACCGTGTCGACCAGGATGCGGACGCCGACCAGGTCATAGATGTCGTTGAAGTCGCGGCCCCGGACGATCATCTTCTGATAGATCGAGTAGAGGTGCTTGGGGCGGCCGGTCGTCTCAGCCTTGATCTTCGCCGACTTGAGGTCGAGGCTGACCCGGTTGGTCACCTGGCGCAGCAGCGCCTCACGCTGCGGCTGGTGCTCCCCGATCAGGCGGTTGATCTCCTCGAACCGCTTGGGGAAGAGGGTGCCGAAAGCCAGGTCCTCCAGCTCCCACTTGATCGTGTTCATACCGAGGCGGTGGGCCAGCGGGGCCAGGATCTCCAGCGTCTCCTTGGCCTTCTGCTCCTGCTTGGCGCGGGGCAGGAAGGTCAGGGTGCGCATGTTGTGCAGCCGGTCGGCCAGCTTGATGACCAGCACCCGCGGGTCCTTGGCCATGGCCACGACCATCTTGCGGATGGTCTCGGCTTTCGCCGCGTCACCGAGTTTGACCCGATCGAGTTTCGTCACGCCGTCGACCAGCAGCGCCACCTCGGCGCCGAAGTCGTTGCGCATGCTCTCCAGCGAGTAGTCGGTGTCCTCGATCGTGTCGTGCAGCAGGGCGGCCACCAGCGTCGTGGTGTCCATGCCCAGGTTGGCCAGGATCGTCGCCACCGCGAGCGGGTGCGTGATGTAGGGGTCGCCGGACTTGCGGTACTGCCCGGAGTGCCAGCGGGCCGCGACGTCGAACGCCTTCTGCAGCGCCCGCGCGTCGGCCTTGGGATGGCTGGCCCGGTGCGTGGCGATCAGCGGCTCGAGGACCTCGCTGACCTGCGTGCTCTGCCATGGGGCGTTGAAGCGGGCGAGCCGGGCCCGCACCCGGCGCCCGGTGGGCGCGCTGGCGAGGCCGAAGCTGCTGCCCGGCTCATCCGCGGGCGCGAGAGGCTGGGTGGTCTCGGGGTCGCCGGGCATATCATCGCCCGAGTTCTGGGTCGGTTGCACCGTGCCCTCCGCCGGAGGGGCGACGTCGCTGGACACCGAGCTCCTCACACCTTCGCCGGGAACTCCGGCCTGACCAGGCCGGAGTTGTCCATCTAAGTTAGGACCATCTGAGCCAGGGTTGGTCACCTTGGAACGCCCATCCTACCCGCACCGCCTCACCGAATACCCCGGCCGAACCTACGAATAAGCAGGCCCGGCCGGGCGAAGAACATCGAAGACGGATCAAACGGTCAATAGCGCGTGTACCGTGCGCGGGCCGAGCCGTTCCCGGCCCTTCAGGAAGCCCAGCTCCATCAGCACGGTGAAGCCGGACACCACGCCGCCCGCCTGCTCGACCAGATCCATCGTCGCGCCGGCGGTGCCACCGGTCGCCAGCACGTCGTCGACCACCAGGACACGCTGTCCGGGCACGAAAGCACCCTCGTGCACCTCCAGGGTGGCCTCGCCGTACTCCAGCGCGTACGTCGCGGAGAAGGCCGGTCGCGGCAGCTTGCCGGCCTTACGGACCGGGACCACGCCGACGCCGGTCGCGTACGCGATCGCGGCCGCCAGCACGAACCCGCGCGCCTCGACGCCCGCCACCACGTCGAACGAGCCCGGCCCGTAATGGGTGACGATGCCGTCGATCACCCGCTTGAACGCCGGGCCGTCACCGAAGAACGGCATCAGATCCTTGAAGACGATGCCCGGTTTCGGAAAGTCCTGCACATCGACGGTGCCTCCGGCGACCAGGGCTGCCAGTTCCGGCCCGCTGTCGCCGGTCACCGAGGGGTTCTCGCTACTCACGGCGGACAGCCTAGAGGATGCGCCCGGCCGTCCCACCGGCACCGCGACAGCGGTCCCAACGAGCGGCGGCCCGCCACCCCGATGGGGGTGGCGGGCCGCCGGTGCTCGGAGAGGACTCAGCGACGCTTGCCGCCGGGCCGGTTGCCGGCTCCGCCGCCGCGCTTGGCCACCGGGCGGGCGCCCGGCCGCGGCGTGGTGCCACCGGCGAACGCCGGCACGTCGTCCGCGGCGGTGACGTTCGCGGCGCGGTTGCGCTCGCCACGCCCCGGCGCCTCGTCCGGCCGCTGTGCCCGCCGGGCCAGCACCCGGGCGTTGTGCACCTTGATCCGCGGCTCCTGGTCCTTCAGGTAGCTCAGCACCGGCGCGGCGAAGACGATCGACGAGACCACACCGACGCCCATACCCACGAAGAGCACCAGGCCCAGGTCCTTCAGGGTGCCCGCGCCGAGCAGGCCGGCGCCGATGAAGAGCACGCCGCCGACCGGCAGCAGCGCCACCAGACCGGTGTTGAGCGAGCGCATCAGGGTCTGGTTCACCGCGAGGTTGGTCGCCTCCGCGTACGTCCGGGTGCTGCCCGCAGTGATGCCGCGGGTGTTCTCCTGCACCTTGTCGAAGACCACGACCACGTCATAGAGCGAATAGCCGAGGATCGTCAGGAAGCCGATCACCGTGTACGGCGTGAGCTCGAACTTGAGCAGCGAGTAGACGCCCGCCGTGAAGACCAGGTCGAACATGAGGGAGGCGAGTGCCGCCACCGCCATCCGCCACTCGAACCGGACCACCAGGTACGCCGTAACCAGCACCAGGAAGATCACCAGGCCGAGGATCGCCTTGTCGATGACCGCGCCGCCCCAGGCCGAGGAGACCTGCTGGTCGCTGATCTGGGTGACTTCGATGCCGAGGTCACCGGCGAGGGTCGCCTTGGCCTCCTGCATGTCCGGCGCGGACAGCGCCGCCGAGCGGACCTTGAAGTTGGCCTCCGCGCCGGAGCCGACCTGCTGGGCGGCGTTGACCTGCGCCTCCGGCTCGACCGACTGGACCGCGGCGCGCACCGCCTCCTGGACCCGGTCCTGGGTGAAGGTCTTCCCGGCGACCTGCGACGGGACGGAGAACTCACTGCCGCCGGCGAACTCGATGCCGAGGTGGAAACGGTTGATCCCGAAGCTGCCGAGGGCGATCAGCACGAGCACGGCCGCGACGGTGAACCACATCTTGCGGCGGCCGATGATGTTGATGTTCGCCTCGCCCTGGTACAGGCGGTTGACGAAACCGGATCCGGCCATGTCAGGCCTCCTTCACGCGCGAGGAGACGGACTCCTCGGTCTGGCTGCGGCGCAGAGCACGGCCGAGGCCGCTGACCCTGGGCGACAGGAACGCCTTACGGCTGGCGAGCAGCGTCATGATCGGGTGCCGGAAGAGGAACACCACGACCAGGTCGAGCACGGTCGAGAGACCGAGCGCGAAGGCGAGACCCTGCACCTGGCCGATCGACACGATGTAGAGAACCACGGCACACAAGATCGTGATGGCGTTCGCCGAGATGATCGTGCGCCGGGCCCGGTGCCACGCCCGCGGAACCGCGCTGCGCGGGCTCCGGCCCTCGTGGATCTCGTCCTTGAGCCGCTCGAAATAGATGACGAACGAGTCCGCCGCGACACCCAGTGAGACGATGAAACCGACGATGCCGGCCAGGGTCAGGGTGAAGCCGATCGAACGGCCCAGGAAGACCAGGGCGCCGAAGGTGAGCAGGGCGGACAGGCCCAGGCTCAGGAAGATCACCAGACCGAGCATGCGGTAGTAGAAGAACGAGTACACCGCCACCAGCGCGAGGCCGATCGCGGCGGCGAGCAGACCCGCTTCGAGCTGCTGGCCACCGACGGTCGCGGTGATGGTCTGGGCCGGGCCGGCCTGGAAGGTCACCGGGATGGCGCCGAAGTTGAGCTGGTCGGCGAGTTCCTTGGCGCTGGCCGCGTTGAAGTCACCGGTGATCTGCGACTGGCCGGTGAGCACGGCCTGGATCTGCGGGGCGGAGACGATCGTCTTGTCCAGGACCACGGCGACCGCGCAGTGATCGGCGTTCTGGTAGAGCGAGCTGACCGCGATGAAGCAGGGCTCGTTGGGGCCCGCCTCGAACGCCTTGCGGGTCAGCGCGGCCCACTTTGTCTGGCCCTCGCTCTTGAATTCGAGCGAGACGACCCACTGGTTCGTGGTGGTGTCGAGCTGCTGCGCGGCGTTGCTGATGTCGTCGCCGACCACCTCGGCCTTGTCCAGCAGCACCTTGGCGCCCCGCTCACAGGCGACCACCTGGCTGTCGATGGCGTCGATCGCGCCGTTCGGCCGCGCCTCCAGCTGGGCACAGCTGATCGTCGGGACGTTGAACTGCATCTTCGGGTCGAGCGCGTTCACCTCGACACCGCTCAGCGAGGCGAACGCCTTGAACGGCAGGCCGGCCTCGGGGTCCGTGGAGAGGTCCACCGGAGCGGTCAGCTTCTCGGCGGCGGCCCAGGCGGCCCCGACCTTCTTCGCGACCGCCGCGCGCTGCTCCTCGATCTTCGCCGTCACCGGGGCCGGAGCCGCGGCGGAGGCCGACGCGGACGGGGCCGGGGCTGACGCCGACGGAGCGACCGACGCGGAGACGCTGGGGCTCGGCGCGGGGGCGCCGCCACCCTGGCCACCGGTCGGCGCCGACGCGGAGGCGGCCGGAGCGGCGGGAGCGCTCGCGCCCTTCGAACCGACGACGGCCGGAGCCGCCGAACCGGACGGCGCCGCGCCGCTGGCTGAGGGGCTCGGCGCCGGGCTCTGCGGGTTCAGCGCGGCGGCCGCCACGTCGCCGGTGACTCCGACGAGCAGACGGAACCGCATGTTCGCGGCCTGCTCCAGGCCTTTCAGCTGCTCCTCGGCCTTGCCGGCCAGCGAGACGACGATGGTGTTCTGGCCCTGGATGACCACCTCGGCCTCGGAGACGCCGAGAGCGTTGACCCGGCTCTCGATGATCTCGCGGGCCCGCTCCATGGCCTCCGGGGCCGGCGGGCCGCCGAGCTGGGAGGCGATGTAGGTGGCCTGCGTGCCACCGATCAGGTCGAGGCCCAGCTTCGGTTCCAGGCGCTGCTTCCAGCCGCCCTCGGCGCCGGCGCCGAAGAAGACGAGCAGATAAAGGACGACGAAGACCAGACCGAGCACGCCGAGTTGGCGTCCAGGATGCATCTGTCCCTGTGGTGGTCGTGCCACGGCTGTTGGTCTCCCTGTGCTTTCGGCCGCGCGCCCGCGCGGCGCTATCTGTCTGTGACCGGCCGTCGACTGTCGAACGGCGGGCTGACGCACCGACCCGAATAACTCATGCGCGGGCCGGTGCGTTCGGGATTTCGAGGATCAGTCCTGCTTACGAGTCTCGGTGGCGGGGCTCTCCGGCTCCTCCGCGTCCGCGGCGGGCGCGTCCACGTCGGGCTCCGGGATGACCTCGCCGGTCTTCTGAACGACCCGGGCGATCGCGGGACGCGCGAAGCGCACCTCGACGCCGGGCGAGATCTCCAGGAGCACCTGATCGTCGGCCACGCTGACGACGGTGCCGTGGAGGCCGCCGATCGTGACGATCTCGTCGCCCGGTCCGAGTGAGTTCTGCATTTGCATCGCCTCACGACGACGCTTCTGCTGTGGGCGGATCATGAGGAAGTACATGACACCGAAGAGCAGCGCGATGATCAGGAAAAACGAGAGGTCACCGCCGCCACCGGCGGCTTGTGCGTAGCTTGCCTCAAGCACGAAAAAGGGCCTTCCGTCAGCCGCCGGCGCAACGGGTGGGCGGGCGCCGCGGCGATATGCAAATCCGGATGGAACGGCGGCGAGTCTAATGGGTCAACCTGGAGATAACGAATGCGGCACACGTCACGTTCACATCACGAGCAATATTCACGCGTCTCGGGCGAACAGGTCACCTTGGAACACGCCGCCCCGCCCGTCTGTCGGCGGTGTCCGCCCCAGATGCGCCCAGCCGGCCTCGGTCGCCACCCGGCCCCGCGGGGTCCGTGCCAGCAGACCGGCCCGCACCAGGAACGGCTCGCACACCTCCTCGACCGTGTCGGACTGCTCACCCACCGCCACGGCGAGGGTGGACAGGCCGACCGGGCCGCCCTTGAACGAGTCGATCAGGGCCCGCAGCACGGCCCGGTCCAGCCGGTCCAGGCCGAGCTCGTCCACGTCGTACACCTGGAGGGCCGCTTTGGACACCGCCTCGGTGACCACGCCGTCGGCGCGCACCTCGGCGAAGTCACGGACCCGGCGCAGCAGCCGGTTGGCGATACGCGGCGTGCCGCGGGAGCGGCGCGCGATCTCCGCGGACCCCTCCGGCGTGATCTTCACACCCAGGATCCGGGCCGACCGGTGCAGCAGCGTGTCCAGGTCGGCGTGCGAATAGAAGTCGAGGTGCGCGACGAACCCGAAACGGTCACGCATCGGCCCGGACAGCAGACCCGCCCGCGTCGTGGCACCGACCAGCGTGAAGGGTTCCACATCCAGCGGGATCGCGGTCGCGCCCGGCCCCTTGCCGACCACCACGTCGACCCGGAAGTCCTCCATGGCGCTGTAGAGCAGTTCCTCGGCCGGTTTCGCGATGCGGTGGATCTCGTCGATGAACAGCACGTCACCCGGCGCGAGGCCGGTCAGGATCGCGGCCAGATCGCCGGAACGCTCGATCACCGGGCCGCTGGTGGTCCGGATGCCGGTGCCCAGCTCCGCCGCCACGATGTTCGCCAGGGTCGTCTTGCCGAGACCGGGCGGCCCGGACAGCAGGATGTGGTCGGGCGGGGTGCCCCGGCCCATGGAGGCCTTGAGCAGCAGTTCGAGCTGGTCGCGGACCCGGTGCTGGGCGATGAAGTCGGCCAGCCGGCGAGGCCGGACGCTGGCCTCGGCGTCCAGGTCCTCGTCGAAAGCGTCCGGAGAGACGAGTTCCTCGCTCATCGGCTCTTGCCCAGCAGCCGGATCGCCTGGCGCAGCAGCACCGGAACCGGCGGCGCCTCGCCGTCGATCGTCTCGCCGACCGCAGCCACCGCCTGATCGGCCTGCGACGCCGTCCAGCCGAGCGCGAGCACGCCCTGACGGACCTGCTCCTGCCACGCCCCGGCGAGCATCCCGGCGGAGCCGGTGTCACCGAACCCGATCGGGCCGATCTTGTCCTTGAGCTCGACGATCATCTTCTCGGCGCCGCGCTTGCCGATGCCCGGCACCTTCGTCAGCGCCGCGACGTCCGCGCCGGCCAGAGCACGGCGTACCGCATCGGGTTGATGCACCGCGAGCACCGCCTGCGCGATCCGGGGGCCGACGCCGTTGGCCGTCAGCAGCAGGTCGAAGAGCTGCCGTTCGCCGTCGTCGGCGAAGCCGAAGAGGGTGAGCGAGTCCTCGCGGACGATGAGCGTGGTCGCGAGCCGGGCCTCCGCGCCGGTGCGCAGCCCGGCGAGCGTGCCGGGCGTGCAGAAGACCCGCATGCCGACGCCACCGACCTCGACCACGGCACTGTCCGGAAGGATCGCGGTGACCACACCGCGCACGCTGGCGATCATCGGCTGCTCCTGCGGGCGGCGGCGAGCGCCGCGGCTTGGATCCTCGCGCGGGTGCCCCCACGCCAGATGTGGCAGATGGCGATGGCGATCGCGTCGGCCGCGTCGGCCGGTTTCGGCGGCGCGTCGAGTTTCAGCAACTTGGTCACCATGGCGGTGACCTGTGCCTTGTCGGCGGTGCCGGAGCCGGTGACGGCCGCCTTGACCTCGCTCGGGGTGTAGGTCTGCACCGGCAGACCGGCCCGCGCCCCGGCCAGGATCGCGACCGCGCTCGCCTGTGCGGTGCCCATCACGGTCCGCGCGTTGTGCTGCGAGAAGACGCGCTCGACGGCGACGCTCTCCGGTTGGTACGCGGCGACCAGCTCGGCGAGCGAACGGTCCAGGTGCAGCAGGCGCTGCGAGATGTCCTCGTCGGGTTCGCTGCGGACCACGGTGTAGCCGATCAGCTTCCCCGGCCGCCCCGGCATTCCTTCGACGACGCCGACGCCGCATCTCGTCAGCCCCGGATCGATGCCGAGCACGCGCACCAACTGTCTCCCCTCGCGTACGTGTGTTCGACACCCTAGTACGCCCTCCGCTTGCGCCCTCCCCCGACACGCCTCGACGATGGGTCGAGGAGGTTCAGCCATGCACCTCATCCCGCCGATGGACGACGAGCCGCCACCGGACTTCATCGCCTTCGTCACCGCCCACGCCTCCTCGTTGCGCGCCGAGTCGTCACGGCTGGTCGGCGGATCGACGGTGGCCGACGAGATCTATCGCGAGATCCTCGTCGATCTGGCCGGGCACTGGCGGCGCCTGCGCTGGCGGGGTCGGGCCGGGAGTTACATGCGGCAGCGCCTCGCCGCGCGCACCGGGCAATGGCGGGAGGACCAGGTCTACGAGGTGGAGGTCCGCGTGCTGCGGCCTCCGCGACCGGTGGTCCCGCCGGTCACCGTCGGCGGAAGCCTGGCGCTGCGCAAAGCCGCGATCCTTCCGGGTACGGCCAGAGCCGACCTGGACGCGCTGGCCGACGCGGAGATCGCGTGGGTCCACGCGTACTTGCAATGGCAGTGGCGCCGGGTGGCCCGTTACGCGATCGGCAGCACCCTGCTGGTCGGCGGCATCATCCAGTACATGTCCTGGCTGAGTGGCGGCAGCCCACCGACCTAGGACCTGGCCCGGAACTCGATCTCCAGCTCGGAGAGGCGAGCCGAGCGCTCCAGCCGGTAGACGGGACCGTTGCCGGTCAACTCCAGGCGATGCAGGAGCACCCCGCCGTCGTCGTGCGAACGCTCCGGGGTCCGCTCGACGATCCAATATTCCGGGATCCGGCGTTCCGCATACCAGAGCGCCTTGTCGGTGTATTCGCCGTTCTCCGATCCTTCCGACACGATCTCGATGACCGTCTGGAAGGCCGAGCCGCGCAGATTGGAGAAGTCCGCGAGCTCGGGTGGGAGCTCCTTGACGACACCCACGTCAGGGAGGCGGAGATCTCGCGGCCGGTCCCCTCGCACCCCAGTGTCCTGGAATGCCTCAAGACCGGCCGCGCACAGCATCTGCACGAGCCGCCGCGCCATCAACTTATGCCAGAAGGTCGATGGCGTCATGATGACGAGGTTTCCCTCGTGCAGTTCGTAGCGATACTCCTTGGGCAAGAGGGCGAGATCATCGACATCCAGGTCTTCAATCCGCGGCAGGCGGAACTCCGTCATGAACGCAAGCACCCCCTCACCCTACTAGCTCCATGACATCAAGTCATGCGTCAATAGCGGCCATTACCTCGTCGGAGATGTCGGCGTTGGAGAAGATGTTCTGCACGTCGTCGCAGTCCTCGAGAGCGTCGATCAGCTTGAACACCTTGCGGGCCGCCTCCTCGTCGATCGGCACCGTCATCGTCGGCACCAGCGACGACTCCGCCGAGTCGTAGTCGATGCCGGCGCCCTGCAGCGCCGTCCGCACCGCGACCAGGTCGGTCGGCTCGCTGACCACCTCGAACGAGTCGCCCAGGTCGTTGATCTCCTCGGCGCCCGCGTCGAGCACGGCGAGCATCAGATCGTCCTCGCTGAGCCCGGCCTTCGGGACGATGATCACGCCCTTGCGGTTGAAGAGGTACGACACGGAGCCCGCGTCGGCGAACGTGCCGTGGTTGCGGGTGAGCCGGGTGCGCACCTCGGTGGCCGCCCGGTTCCGGTTGTCGGTGAGGCACTCGATCAGGATGGCGACCCCGTTGGGGCCGTAGCCCTCATACATGATCGTCTGCCAGTCGGCGCCGCCGGCTTCGAGACCGGAGCCCCGCTTGACCGCGTTGTTGATGTTGTCGTTCGGGACCGACGACTTCTTCGCCTTCTGGATGGCGTCGTAGAGCGTGGGGTTACCCGAGACGTCACCACCGCCGGTCCGGGCCGCGACCTCGATGTTCTTGATCAGCTTGGCGAACATCTTGCCGCGCTTGGCGTCGATGACGGCCTTCTTGTGCTTGGTCGTCGCCCACTTGGAGTGGCCGGACATGCGTAACCTCCGCTTAGATCAAAGAGCCTGGCGGACCATCTCGACGAAGTACCGATGGACACGAAGGTCGCCGGTGAGCTCCGGGTGGAAAGCCGTGGCGAGCAGGTTCCCCTGCCGAACGGCCACAATCCTACCGGCGGCGGCGCCTTCGGCCACGCGCCCCAGCACCCGCACGTCGCCGCCGACCTCCTCGACCCACGGCGCGCGGATGAAGACGGCGTGGAACGGGCCACCCTCGATGTCGTCGATCGCCACCTCGGCCTCGAACGAGTGGACCTGGCGGCCGAACGCGTTGCGCCGCACGGTCATGTCGATGCCCTGGAAGGACTCCTGGTCGGGCCGCCCGTCCAGGACGTTCGAGGCCAGCATGATCATGCCGGCGCAGGAGCCGTACACCGGCATGCCGTCGGCGATCCGCTTGCGGATCGGGTCGAGCAGCCCGAACGAGACCGCCAGGTTGCTGATCGCGGTCGACTCCCCGCCGGGGATCACCAGGCCGTCGACGTCGGCGAGTTCCTCGGGACGGCGGACCGGGCGGGCCAGCACGTCCGACTCGGCCAGCGCGGAAAGGTGTTCACGCACGTCGCCCTGCAGGGCCAGCACTCCGATGTTCACAACCCCAACTCTAGGGTCGGCGTGTCGCGCCGCGGAAACGGCCCGCACTTGATGACCTTCGCCACCCGGCCCGGGCATTTCTCCTGGCCCGGAGGTAAAGCAGGCCACCGGGGAGCCGATTGGCTATCGGAGCGCGTATCACCGCTTCGTAGGATCCCGTTCACCAGATAACCCGCACGAGGAGCCGAAAACCATGTCTGAGAACCAGCCCGCCGTCGGAACCGCCCGCGTCAAGCGCGGCATGGCGGAGATGCTCAAGGGCGGCGTGATCATGGACGTGGTCAACGCCGAGCAGGCGAAGATCGCCGAGGACGCGGGCGCCGTCGCGGTCATGGCACTGGAGCGCGTCCCGGCCGACATCCGGGCGCAGGGCGGCATCTCCCGGATGTCCGACCCCGACATGATCGAGAACATCATCAACACGGTCTCCATCCCGGTGATGGCCAAGGCCCGGATCGGCCACTTCGTCGAGGCCCAGGTGCTGCAGTCGCTCGGCGTCGACTACGTCGACGAGTCCGAGGTGCTGTCCCCTGCCGACTTCGCCAACCACATCGACAAGTGGCAGTTCACCGTGCCGTTCGTCTGCGGCGCCACCAACCTGGGCGAGGCGCTGCGCCGCATCACCGAGGGCGCGGCCATGATCCGCTCCAAGGGCGAGGCCGGCACCGGCGACGTCTCCAACGCCACCACTCACATGCGCAAGATCCGCGCCGAGCTCCGCCGCCTGCAGACGCTGCCCGAGGACGAGCTCTACGTCGCCGCGAAGGAGCTGCAGGCGCCGTACGAGCTGGTCAAGGAGGTCGCCGAGGCCGGCAAGCTCCCGGTGGTCCTCTTCACCGCCGGCGGCATCGCCACCCCGGCAGACGCCGCGATGATGATGCAGCTCGGCGCCGAGGGCGTCTTCGTCGGCTCCGGCATCTTCAAGTCGGGCAACCCGGCCCAGCGCGCCGCCGCGATCGTCAAGGCCACCACCTTCCACGACGACCCCGACGTGATCGCCAAGGTCTCCCGCGGTCTCGGCGAGGCCATGGTCGGCATCAACGTCGACGACGAGCCGGTCCCGCACCGTCTGTCCGAGCGCGGCTGGTGACCTGCCGGTAACGCTTTCCCGAGAAGGGCTCCGCATCGCGCGGGGCCCTTCTCCGCTTCCCGGTCCCGGTGCGCTCTCCGGGCGGACCACCCCGCGGCGGTACGGCCACACCGCCCCCGACCGCACCGGAGGAGTCCCGGGCCTCCCCCGCGAGGCCCGGCCCGCTCACGGCCGAAGCCGCGACGGCCGGGCTGCCACGCGGTGACCGGCGTGCCGTCAACCGGCCGCGAAGGTCAGACGGCCTGGGCCGGCAGGGCGCCCTCGGCCGGCGAGGCCGGGGTGGGGACCGCCCGGGCCAGGGGGAGAGCCGGCAGCGACGGCTCGACGATGTCGAAGTACTGGGGCCGGGGATAGCGCCGGGCCAGCCGGAACAGCCGGACGAAGACGCGGCGACGGGCGCTCAGGGCGTCGCGGACCAGATCGGTGTGCACCTGCCGGGCCAGGACCACCCGCCGGCTGGTCGCGGCCAGCGTGCGCACCGCCGGATCGGCCGGGTCGAGGGTCACCGCCTGCAGCTGCCGCGTGAGGTCGTTCTCGGCGGTCTCGCGTTCGCCGGGTTCGGCGTCGAGAGCCAGCCTGGCCGCGGAATAGAGCTCCACCGACTCGCGTCGCTCGGCGACGACCGCGGCGGCCGCGGCACGGCGCAGCAGATGCGCGTCCAGGGCGCGCTCGGCCGACCGCGCCCGCGTGTGCAGACGCTCCACCCTCTGGGCGGTCCAGCCGAGGTACGCCGAGAAGATCGCGGCCAGCACGACGACTCCCACCACCCACCACATGCGGGGCATCGTAGTGCCGGAATGTGTCGGAGCGCCGCATGCCCCGGCGTGGTCAGGACCACTCGTCGTCGAAGACGCGCCCGTCGGTGGCCTCGATCGCGGTCGCGTAGACCTCGAGCACCCGGTTGGCCACACTCGGCCAGTCGAACGCGCCGACGGCCGCCCGGGCGCACGATGACAGGTCGGTCCGGCGGGCCGGGTCGTCCAGCAGCTCACCTAGCAGCCGGGTCAGTGCGGCCTGGTCACCGTTGGGGAAGAGGGCTCCGGCGCGGCCGCCGTCGAGCACCCGGCGGAACGCGTCGAGGTCGCTGGCGGCGATCGCGGCGCCGGCGGCCATCGCCTCGGTGAGGATCATGCCGAAGCTCTCGCCGCCGGTGTTCGGGGCCACGTAGACGTCGACGCTGCGCAACATGCGCGCCTTGTCGGCCTCGGAGACCAGGCCCAGGAACTCCACCCGGTCGTGGAGTTCCTTCGGGATGTCGTCGTAGAGCTCGTCACGGTCTCCCGGCCCGGCGACGAGCATGCGCAGCCCGGGGCGTTCGCGAGCGAGGGACACGAACGCCGTACGCAGCAGGGGGAAGCCCTTGCGGGGCTCGGTGAAGCGGCCGAGGAAACCGATCGCGCCGCCGTCGCCGGGCCATCCGGGCAAGGGCACGGCCGAGGCGAACTTGCGGACCGCGACGCCGTTGGGGATCTCGACCGCGCCGCCGCCGAGGTGCTCGACCTGGACCTTCCGGGCGAGTTCGCTGACCGCGATCCGGGCGGTGATCTTCTCCATCGCCGGTTGCAGGAAGTTCTGTGCGGCCGACAGCGCCCGGGAGCGGGTCATCGCGGTGTGGAAGGTGGCGACCACCGGCCCACGCGCGGAGAGCACCGCCAGGAAGGTCAGGCTGGGGGTGAACGGCTCGTGCACGTGCAGCACGTCGAACTCACCCCGCCGCAGCCAACGGCGGACCCGGGCGGTGGAGACCGGGCCGAAGGAGATCCGGGCGACCGAGCCGTTGTAGGGCAACGGCACCGCCCGCCCGGCGGGCACGACGTATTCCGGCAGGCCGGCGTCGTCGTCGGCGGGCGCGAGCACGCTCACCTCGTGGCCGAGTTCGAGCAGCGCCTCCGACAGGTCCATGATGTGGTTCTGCACGCCGCCCGGGACGTCGAACGAGTAGGGCGAGACGATCCCGATCCGCACAGCGCCTCCTAGAGCCAGAGCTTCTGGAGCATGTGCCAGTCCTGCGGGTGCTCGGCGATGCCGGCCGCGTAAGCGTCGGCGAGCTGCTGCGTCGTCTTCTTGACGCGCTCGTCGAGCGGCCCGTCCACCGGCGGGATGATCCTGCGCATCCGCGCCACGGTGCGTTTCTCGTCGAACCACAGGTCGACCGCGAAGAGCGGCGCGCCGCTGCGGATGGCGAGGATCGCCGGCCCGGCGGGCATGCGGGTCTTCCCGTCGAAGAACGTCACCTCCACGCCGGAGCGGGACAGATCGCGGTCGCCGAGCAGCGGCACCACCCACCCCTTGCGCAGGTGTTCGGTGAGCACGTCGAGCGGCGGGCGCTCACCGCCGGTGAGCGGGAGGATCTTCATACCGAGCTTCTCCCGGTACGCCACGAACTGCTCGAACACGGCCTCCGGCTTGAGCCGCTCGGCCACCGTGATCAGCGGCCAGCCGTGCGCGGTCACCCAGGCGCCGGCGACATCCCAGTTCCCCGCGTGCGGCAGCGCGAGGACCACGCCGTCGCCGTCGGCGACCGCCTGCTTCAGCTGCTGGTAGCTCTCCGGAACCATGAAGAAGCCGTCCAGGAACTGCTCGCGGGTCTGCGACGGAAGCCGGAACGCCTCCATCCAGTAGCGGGCGTACGACCGGAGGCCGTCCCGCACCAGCGTGTCCGGCATGTCGTCGCCGGCGACGTGGCGCAGGTTGTCGCGCAGCCGCTGGGTGCCCCGCCCGTTGCTCCGGTACGCCCGGTCGGCCGCCGCCTGGAACAGTGCCCGGGCCACCGGCAGCGGCAGCGCGCGCACCGCCCGCCACCCGGCCGCGTAGCCGATCTCGATCAGCCGGTCCTTCACGCGGCCGGCGCCTTCGGCTCGGTCCGCCCGGCGTGGATCAGGCGCTGGAAGGCGGTGATGACGGAGAGGACGGCGAGCACCCACAGCGCCGCCGGCAGGCCCCAGTCCTGGCCGGCCGCGCCGAGCAGCCCGCCGGCCCCGACGATGAGCAGCCGTTCCAGACGCTCCGCGATGCCGACGTCGGCGTTCAGGCCGAGGCTCTCGGCGCGGGCCTTCACGTAGGACACGACCTGCCCGAAGACGAGGCTGAGCAGGGCGGCGACCACGCCGTTGTACGGGTTGCCCTCGGTCGCCATGTAATAGACGACGGCCCCGAAGACGGCGCCGTCGGCGATCCGGTCCATGGACGAGTCGAGGAGTGCCCCGAACTTGCCGGTGCCTCCGCGCATCCTGGCCATTGTGCCGTCGAGCGCATCGGTGAGCGCGAAGGCGGTTACGATCACGGTGCCCCAGAACAGGTGGCCCCGCGCACCGAAATACGACCCGATCAGCACACCGACGGTGCCGGCGACAGTGACCGCGTTGGGCGAGACGCCGATCCGGAGCAGGAAACGGGCGAGCGGGTCGATGCCGTACGCGACGACAGCACGAGCCGTTGTTTGAACGATCTTTGCCATGGCCGTCCCACCATAACGGCGCACGACCAGCGGTGGTACGGCCCGACCCCCGGCTTGGCCGTATCGTCACCATCCGGCGCCTTTCCGAGGCCGTGCCGGCCCCCGGCGGAGAACCGAAGTAAAACCGGGCCAAAGGTTCTTGCGACCACGACTGGCCCGGGTGTGGGATTCATAGAACAACAGCGGAACAAACGGGAAACGACGGGAGCGCTCGGCATGGCGCAGAAGACTTCGGAGAAGGGGCTTGCCGGCGCTGGTGCGCCGGTGGTGACCGACCCCGGCAGAGTTCGCAACGTGGTGCTGGTCGGCCACGCCGGTTCCGGGAAGACGACGTTGGCCGAGGCGCTGCTCGCGGCCACGGGCACGATCCCGCGCGCGGGCGGTGTGACGGACGGCACCACGGTGACCGACCATGATCCGGCGGCGATCCGGCAGCAGCGCTCGGTGGCCCTCGCCTGTGCCCCACTCATGCACGACGGGGTGAAGATCAACCTGTTGGACACCCCCGGCTACGCCGACTTCGTCGGGGAACTGCGGGCCGGCCTGCGCGCGGCGGACGCCGCCCTCTTCGTGGTCTCGGCGGTCGACGGGGTGGACGACTCCACCGTCGCCCTCTGGGAGGAGTGCGCCGCGGTCGGCATGCCGCGCGCCGTGGCGATCACCCGTCTGGACCATCCGCGCGCCGACTACGAGCAGGCCCTCGGCGACTGCCAGGACGCGTTCGGCGACAACGTGCTGCCGGTCTTCCAGCCGATGCTCGCCGACGACGGCCACGGGGTCGCCGGGCTGCTCGGGCTGGTCACCCTGCGCGTGCTGGACTACTCGGGCGGGTACCCGCCGGTGGCCCGCGAGGCCGAGCGGGAGCATCTCAACCCGATCGCCGACGACCGGAACACGCTCATCGAGGGGATCATCGCGGAGAGCGAGGACGAGACCCTCATGGACCGCTACATCGGCGGTGAGCTGATCAGTACCGACGCGCTCATCCCGGACCTGGAGAAGGCCGTCGCGCGGGGCAACTTCTACCCCGTCGTCCCGGTCTGCTCGCACACCGGCGTCGGCCTGGACGCGCTGCTCGAACTGATGGCCAGCGGCTTCCCGTCACCGCTGGAGCACGACCTGCCGGTGGTCACCGGCGTGGACGGCTCGCCCCGCTCCCCCATCGTCTGCGACCCGGACGGCCCACTCGTGGCCGAGGTGGTCCGCACCACGATCGATCGGCACGTCGGCCGGGTGTCCCTGGTCCGGGTCTTCTCCGGCACCCTTCGGCCGGACCAGACGCTGCACGTCTCCGGACACGGCATGTCCGATCGCGGCCACCCCGACCACGACGCCGACGAGCGGGTCGCGCACGTCTACTCCCCGCTCGGCGCCCAGTTGCGGGAGATCCCGCAGGCGATCGCCGGCGACATCTGCGCGATCACCAAGTCCGGCAGCGCGGAGACCGGCGACACACTGTCCGGTAAGGACAATCCGCTGCTGATGGCGCCGTGGACGATGCCCGAGCCGCTGCTGCCGATCGCGGTGGTGGCCAAGACGCGCTCCGACGAGGACGCCCTCGCCAAGAACCTGGGCCGGCTGGTCGCCGGCGACCCGACCCTGCGCCTGGAGCGCAACCCGGAGACCCACCAGCTGGTGCTCTGGACGATGGGCGAGTCGCACGCCGACGTGGTGCTGGACCGGCTCCGCTCCGGCGGCGTCGAGCTGGACACCGAACCGGTCAAGGTGTCGCTGCGGGAGACGTTCGGCACCGGGGCGAAGGGCCACGGCCGGCACGTCAAGCAGTCCGGCGGCCACGGCCAGTACGCCGTCTGCGACCTGGAGGTGGAGCCGCTGCCCCGCGGTGAGGGCTTCGTGTTCGTGGACAAGGTGGTCGGTGGCGCGGTGCCGCACAACTACATCCCGTCGGTGGAGAAGGGTGTCCGGGCCCAACTGGAGAAGGGTCTCGCGGCCGGGTACCCGGTGGTGGATCTCAAGGTGACCCTCTACGACGGCAAGGCGCACAGCGTCGACTCGTCGGACGCGGCCTTTCAGACCGCCGGGGCGCTGGCGCTGCGCGCCGCCGCGGAGAGCGGCCAGATCACGCTGCTGGAGCCGGTGGACGAGGTCGTGGTGCGGGTGCCGGAGGCCTATGTCGGCGCGGTCATGAGCGACCTCTCCGGCCGCCGCGGCCGCCCGCTGGGCAGCGAGTCCGGCGGTGAGGGCGAGCCCAGCCTGGTGCGCGCCGAGGTTCCCGCCGCCGAACTGGTCCGGTACGTGGTGGAGCTGCGCGCGATCACCTCGGGCACCGGCACGTTCACCCGCCGGTACGCCCGGCACGAGCCGATGCCACCGCACCTGGCCGAGACCGTCCGCAAGGAGCACACGACCGCTCGGTGACGCCCGTTCCGGGCGCCGGCCGGAGCCGGCTCAGACGGTGATCACGTCACCGCCTCGCGCATCGGCGCCCGGACCCCGCCGATCATCCGCTCCGAGGGCGGGCGGCACGCCGGGGTCCGTGCGCTAGGCGGCGGGCCAGGCCTTGACCAGCATGTCCCGGGTGTCGAAGAGCAACTGCGGCAGCACTTTCGTCATGCCGATCACGGGCATGAAGTTCGCGTCGCCACCCCACCGCGGCACGATGTGCTGGTGCAGATGGGCGGCGATGCCCGCGCCGGCCACCGAGCCCTGGTTCATGCCCAGGTTGAACCCGTGCGGGTTGCTGACCGAGCGCATCACCCGCATCGCGGTGCGGGTGAACGCCGCCACCTCGGCCGTCTCCGGCTCGGTGAGATCGGTGTAGTCGGCGACGTGCCGGTAGGGGCAGACCATCAGATGCCCGGGGTTGTAGGGGTAGAGGTTGAGCACCGCGAACACCAGCTCACCCCGCGCCACCATCAGCGACTCCGCCTCCGGCCGGCCGGGCGCCAGGCAGAACGGGCAGCCGGACGGCTTCTCGTAACCGCCCTCGGGCCGGTCCTCCCCGGAGATGTAGGTCATCCGGTGCGGCGTCCAGAGCCGCTCCAGGCCGTCCGGTTCACCCGCACCCACCCGTTCGTCCACGATCTCATCCTATGCGGAAGTGACAGCCGTCTCTTCAGAGCGTGACGGTTCCGTGCAGGTGGTAACGCCCGCCGCCACGGCGCTTGGCCGTGTACATCGCGGCGTCGGCGCAGCGCAGCACGTCATCGGGGCGGTCCCCGGGCTCGGACAGGGCGATCCCGATGCTCGCCGGAGTGTTCAGCGCGTGCCCGTTCACCAGGACCGGCTCGTTCAGGGCCGCGATGATCCGCTCCGCGATCGTCACCGCGTCCGCCGGGTCCCGCAAATCCTCGGTCACCACCACGAACTCGTCACCGCCCAGCCGGGCCACCGTGTCCTCGGTGCGCACGCACGTCTTCAGCCGCTCCGCCACCACCTTCAGCAGCTGGTCGCCGGCGTCGTGGCCGTGCGTGTCGTTGACCGTTTTGAACCCGTTGAGGTCGAGCAGCAGCACACCCACCGGCTTCGCGGTGCGCCGGGACCGCGCCAGCGCCCCGGTCAGCCGGTCCCGCAGCAGAGCCCGGTTGCCCAGCCCGGTCAGCATGTCGTGCATGGCCCGCATGGTCAGCTCGGCGGTCAGCGCCACGCTGTCCAGCGCCAGCGACACCTGGGTCCGCAGCGTGTGCAGCCCCTTCAGCACGTCGGCCGGCAGTTCCTCGTCGGTGCCCACGCTCAGCACCCCGAAGAACCGGTCGCCGTTGAGCAGCGGCAGCAGCATGATCGGCCGGCTCTCGTAGGCGTCCAGGCCGGCGACGCCCAGCCCGGTCCAGCCGGGCGCGGTGACGATCTCGCCCCGGGCCAGCCGGGAGAGCAGCGCGGCCGGCACCACCGACCCGGGCACCTCGGCGCCCAGGAGGGCCTCCGCCCCGGCGCCGGACGCGTGCACCACGGTCCAGGTCTCGCCGTCCGGCGTGGCCGTGACGATCGCCGTACGCGCGCTCGGCAGACCGGCCAGCAGGGTCACCGCGGCGTCGGCGGCGAGCCGGTGCACCTCGGCCGCCACCGTGGTACGCAGCAACGCCGTGCCCAGGTCGCTGAGCACGTGCTCACGGTCCATCGACTCACGCAGCGCCCGCATGCCCGCCTCGACGCGGGCGGCCTCGCGGACACGCGTGGCCCTGCCGCTCAGCTGCAGCACGAACCAGGTAGCGGCCAGACCGTACCCGGCCAACGCCACCGGTGGTGTGCGGAACCGCATGAAGTCCTCCCGATCCCGCCGCCCGCGGCGGCTGCTCCGCGTCCCAGTCGGGTGGCGGGATCGAGAGTTGAGGATCAGGCGGCGGAAGGCCCGGTATTGATTCGGGAGCGAACCACCTCGACGACGTGCGCGACGGCCTCGTCGATCGACACACCGTTGCGCTGCGAGCCGTCCCGGTAGCGGAACGACACGGTTGCGCCGTTGACGTCGTCGTCGCCGGCGATCGCCATGAACGGGATCTTCTGCTGCTGCGCGGTGCGGATCTTCTTCTGCATGCGCTCGGTGGAGTGGTCCACCTCGGCCCGGATGCCCTCCTTGCGAAGGCGCACCACGAACTCCTCCAGGTACGGGGCGTGGTCGTCACGGATCGGGATGCCGACCACCTGCACCGGCGCCAGCCAGGCCGGGAACGCGCCCGCGTAGTGCTCGACCAGCACGCCGAAGAACCGCTCGATCGAGCCGAACTTCGCCGAGTGGATCATCACCGGCTCCTGCCGGCTGCCGTCGGCGGCCTGGTACTCCAGGCCGAACCCGGCCGGCTGGTTGAAGTCGTACTGGATGGTCGACATCTGCCAGGTCCGGCCGATCGCGTCCTTCGCCTGAACGCTGATCTTCGGGCCGTAGAACGCCGCGCCACCCGGGTCGAGCACCAGGTCGAGACCGGACTCCCGGGCCACGTCCTCGAGGACCTTGGTGGCCTTCTCCCACTGCTCGTCCGAGCCGATGAACTTGTCGCTCTTCGGGTCGCGGGTCGACAGCTCCAGGTAGTAGTCGTCCAGGCCGAAGTCGTCCAGCAGCGAGCGAACGAAGTTCAGCAGGTGCTTGATCTCGCCCGGCGCCTGCTCCGCGGTCACGTAGGAGTGCGAGTCGTCCTGGGTCAGGCCGCGCACCCGGGTCAGGCCGTGCACCACACCGGACTTTTCGTAGCGGTAGACGGTGCCGAACTCGAACAGGCGCATCGGCAGGTCACGGTAGGACCGCCCGCGCGACCTGAAGATCAGGTTGTGCATCGGGCAGTTCATCGCCTTGAGGTAGTAGTTCGCCCCCTCCAGCTCCATCGGGGGGAACATCGTGTCCTTGTAGTACGGCAGGTGCCCGGAGGTGTGGAAGAGGCCTTCCTTGGTGATGTGCGGGCTGCTGACGTACTGGAAGCCCTCCTCGATGTGGCGGGCCCGGACGTAGTCCTCCATCTCCCGCTTGATCACGCCACCCTTCGGGTGGAAGACCACGAGACCGGATCCGATCTCGTCCGGGAAGGAGAAGAGGTCCAGCTCGGCGCCGAGCTTGCGGTGGTCCCGGCGCTCGGCCTCGGCAAGCCGGGTGAGGTACGCCTTGAGCTCGTCCCGCGACGGCCACGCCGTCCCGTAGACCCGCTGCAGCTGCGGGTTCTTCTCACTGCCCCGCCAGTAGGCGGCAGCCGATCGCATCAGCTTGAAGGCCGGGATGAGCCGGGTCGACGGCAGGTGCGGACCGCGGCACAGGTCGCCCCAGACCCGGTTGCCGTCCTTGTCGAGGTTGTCGTAGTGGGTCAGCTCGCCGGCGCCGACCGCCGCGGCCTCGGAGTCCACGTCGCCCTTGATGTCGACCAGTTCCAGCTTGAACGGCTCGTTCGCCAGCTCCGCCTTCGCCTCCTCGAGCGAGCCGTACTCGCGGCGGCGGAACGTCTGACCGGCCTTGACGATCTCCTGCATCCGCTTCTCGAGCTTCGTCAGGTCCTCCGGCTGGAACGGCTTCTCGACGTCGAAGTCGTAGTAGAAGCCGTCCCGGATCGGCGGGCCGATGCCGAGCTTCGCCTCGGGGAAGACGTCCTGCACGGCCTGCGCGAGCACGTGCGCGGCCGAGTGGCGCAGCACGTCGAGGCCGTCCGGCGAGTCGATCGCGACCGGGGTGACCTCGGCGTCGGCGGCAGGCGTCCAGTCCAGGTCACGCAGGCGGCCGTCGGCCTCGCGGACCACGACGATCGCCTTCGGCCCATGCGCGGGGAGCCCCGCGGCGGCCACCGCGTCGGCCGCCGTAGTCCCGGCCGGGACGACTAGTGGGTCGGCCACAGCGGGTATACGGGGTGCAGACACGGTGATCTCCATTCATGCGGGTGACGACCCGGGTCGTCCAGGCCGTCAACGATGCTATCCGCCGGGTTTGGGCGGTCTTCCGGCGGCGCGCGGGGTTCACTCGCCGCCCACCACGGCGGGGTTCACTCGCCGTCGCGGGCGGCGACCCAGCCGGGCAGGGGTTCCCGGGCGGCGAGCCAGCCCGGTGGGATGCCGTCGAGGCCGGTGTACGCCGCCACGACTCCCCCGGCGATCGCCGCGGTGGTGTCCACGTCCCCGCCGGCGGCCACGCACGCCGCCACGGCCGCGGGGTAGTCGTCCAGGAACCGATCGGCCACCCAGAGCGCGAACGGCACGGTGTCCTGTGCCGTCGCCTGCCCGCCCGAGCCGAGCCGCTCCGCCGCCTCGGCCACGGTGATCCGGGTCAGCCCGGCCGCCTCGATCAGGCCGTCGTGGACCACCCCGGCCGGCGTGTGCCCGGCCGTCGCCCGCAGCAGCTGCCCACGGTCCGGCCGGTGGCCGTTGAGCCGGGCGGCGGCGGCCACCGCGGCGGCCACGGTCACCGCCACCCCACCGGCGATCCCCTCCGGGTGCGCGTGGGTGACCTCGGCCGCGCGTGCCCCCGCGGAGGCCGCATGGACGAGGGAGTCGGCGTGCCAGGCGCCCAGCGGCGCGGCACGCATGGCCGCGCCGTTGCCGCAGGAGCCCTGGCCGTTGAAGGCGGCGGCCGCGGCAATCGGCCAGGGCAGGCCCTCGCGGATCTGGCGGAGCATGACGACCGCGCCGGGGCCGTAACCGCGGTAGGGCTCGAACCGCTCGGCGAGCAGCTCGGCGAACCGGTCGCGGTCGAACTGCTGGTCGGACAGGTCAGCGCTGCCGGCGAGGATGGCGACCAGGCAGCAGGCCTGCTCGGTGTCGTCGGTCCACTCCCAGGGCGGGTCGGGGACCCGGGCGTCGAGCAGGTCGGAGGGGTGGTTGCCGGGCACGAAGTACTGCGCGCCGAGGGCGTCGCCGACGCTGAGGCCGGCGAGGCTCTCGCGTGCCAGGACGAGCCGCGTACCGGGGAAAAGGGTGAATGACATCGGTACTTCGGATCGTATTCCATCACTGAGCGTCATCAAAGAGTCTCGCTCGATCACCCTTTAGGTTTTGCCTTGCCGGGGACGCTACGGTCTTCGCATGGCCACGGTATTGCTCGTCGAAGACGACCATGTCGTGCGCGGCGCCATGCTCCGTTCGCTCGCCGACCGGGGGCACGCCGTGCACGCCGTCGGCACCGCCCTGGAAGCTCTGCGGCGGGTCGCCGCCGAGACGCCCGACCTTGTCGTGCTCGACCTCGGGCTGCCCGACCTGGACGGTTCGGACGCGCTGCGGATGCTCCGCGGCATCACCGACGTGCCGATCATCATCGCCACCGCGCGTGACGACGAGCAGACCGTCGTGCGGCTGCTGCGGGCCGGCGCCGACGACTACATGGTCAAGCCGTTCACCGGCGCCCACCTCGACGCGCGAATAGCCACCGTGCTGCGCCGCGTCGGCCGGGCCAGCCGGGCCGCGCAGCCGGCCGTCCACGAGGTGGGCGAGCTCCGGGTGGACGTCGGCGAGCGCAGCGCCACCCTCGGCGACCAGCCGCTGGCGCTGACGCGCAAGGAGTTCGACCTGCTGGCCTACCTCGCCGCCCGTCCGGGCCGAGTGGTTTCCCGTCGTGAGCTGTTGGAGGAGGTATGGCGACAGCCATCGGTCGGCGAGGACCAGACCATCGACGTGCATTTGTACTGGCTTCGGCGGAAACTGGGCGAGTCCGCGGCGAAGCCCCGCTTCCTGCGCACCGTGCGGGGGGTCGGATTCCGGTTGGTGGCACCGGACTGAGGTTGCGGCTGGCGTACACCACCGCCGCCACCACCGCCGTCGCCGCGCTCGTCTTCCTCCTTCCACTCGGCTGGGAACTGCGCGCCGACCACCGCGACGCCGCGCTCGACGAGGCCGCTCAGCGCACCTCGACGGTGGCCGGCGCCATCGTGGCCGGCGCCGACGGCAAGGGCATCGCCGCCGCGGTCGCGGCAGCCGGTGGCGTCCCGGTGGTCCACACGCCGGGACTGGCGGCCACGGCCGGCGGCCGCGCGGACGCCGGGCTGATCGACCGTGCCGCGGTCGCGCCCGAGCCCACGATCGAGGACGTCGACGGTGGGGTGGTCCGGCTGCAGCCGGTCACCGCCGGTGACCGGACCCTGGTGATCGAGTCGTTCGTGCCCGACGCGGCACTGGACCGCGACACCGCCCGCGACTGGTGGCTGTTGCTCGGGCTGGCGGTGGTGCTGGTCGGCGGCGCGGTGGTGGTCGTGGACCGGCTGGCTCGCGGCGCCGTCTCGTCGGCCCGGCACCTGGTCGACGCGGCTCTCGCGGTCGGTGGTGGGGACCTGGAGGTCCGCATCACGCCGTCCGGCCCGCGTGAGCTGGCCGAGGCCGGCTACGCCTTCAACCGGATGGCCGACCGCTTGGTAACCTCCCGGACCGACGAGCGTGAGCTGGTCGCCGACCTGTCGCACCGGCTGCGGACACCGCTGACCGCGCTGCGCCTGGACGCCGAGGCGCTCGACCCCGACGACACCCAGATCCTCGACCTCTCCGCGGCCGAGGTGGACCGCCGTCGCGGGATCCGGCGCATCCGGCAGGCGATCGGGACCCTGGAGGACGAGGTCAACCATCTGATCAACACCACCCGGCAGGCCGTCGCGGACCGGGTCGCCGCCACCCCGGAGGACGGCCTCTGCGACGCCAGCGAGGTGGTCCGGGAACGGATGATGTTCTGGTCGGCGCTCGCCGGCGACCAGGACCGGCAGTACCGCGTGGTCGGCGCGCACCTGCGCATCCCCGTGCCGGTGGCCCGCGCCGAGCTGGCCGCCGCACTGGACGCGGTGCTGGGCAACGTGTTCCGGTACACCCCGCAGGGCGCCGCCTTCGAGGTCGGGCTGTCCCGGCGGGACGGGTGGGTGGCGCTGCGGGTGGACGACGCCGGCCCCGGTATCGGAGACCCGGAGCGCGCGCTGCGGCGCGGGCAGAGCCAGCAGGGCTCCACCGGCCTCGGGCTGGACATCGCCCGGCGGGTGGCGCAGGCCACCGGCGGGTCGGTCAGCATCGACCGGGCCGCGATGGGCGGGGCGAGCATCGTGATGCTGCTGGCCGACGCCGACGCGACACCGAAACAACCGAGCAGATTCGGGCTGGTCGGCCGGGGCCGGCCGGCACGCGAACGGGATCAGCCACGACGACCCTGGCAACGAGGACGGGAATGAGCAAGGGCTTCCATCGACAGGTCCCCCGGACGGCGCAGCCCAGGCTTATATCTTCTTTAGGAACATTCCTTTGGCGGGCCCGACCTGGCAGTGTTCCCTCCGATCCCATCCGGCTTCCCGGATCGCAACCCGCAGCGCGTCCCCATCGCCGCGACCCGGAAGGCCACCCCGCGGTGGGAGGCGGTCACCCCATGGACCCCTCCCACCGCCACCCAGCTCGACAAGGAGACGCCGTGTCCGCGCATCGCCGGCCGACGTTCCGCGGGTCGCCACCAGGGCGACGCCGCGCCGCGGGCACCCCAGCACCGCCACGAACACGTTCCGCCACCTTCCGGCTCCTTCCGGTAGCCCTCGGCCTGGCCCTGCTCGGGGTCGGCGGCGTGGTGGGCCCGAGCGTGATCAGCTCCGGCCCCTCCGACGATGACTTCGCCCTGACCGCGCTGCCGACCGACGCCCCCGAGAAGGGGCTGGTCTACAGCGGCCTGAAGCTGGCCGCGTCCGATTCGGTCTGCGCCGGCGCCTACCTCGTCTTCGAGGAGACCTGCACGCACGGCCCCGACCCGGCGCCGGACGGTCTGGCCGTCCGCCGTGCCGTCGCCCCGGTGACCGCGGGCGGTCCCGAGATGACCGTGGTGCGGCGGGAGACCGGAGCGGTCCCCGGCGACGCCGAGATCGCCCGCGACCAGGGTGGCAGCGCGATCACCGCGGACGCCCCCGCGCTGGTGCCGGACGCGGCCCCCGGCCAGGCCGACTTCATCCTCGGCCCGGGCAACGTGGCCTGCGCCGGCGACGGGCGGACCGGCAAGCGGGTGCAGCTTCTCTACCTGCACGAGGGTGCCGCGCCCAGCCGGTACGCCAAGTACCTGAACTCGTTCCGCACCTGGGCCGCCGGGGTGGACGCGATCTTCGACGCGAGCGCCGCCGAGACCGGGGGCTCACGCCACATCCGGTATGTGACGACGCCCGAGTGCCGTGCCGACGTGGTCGAGGTGCAACTGCCCGACGGTTCGCTGCGTTCGTTCGCGGCGACCATCGACGCGCTGCGCGGCCTGGGCTACAACCGCACCGACCGCAAGTACCTGATGTTCGCCGACACGACCCTCTACTGCGGCATCTCCACCTACGTGAACGACACCCGACCCGGCCGCGGCAACCGCAACAACGGCGGCCCGTCCTACGCCCGGGTCGACTCCGGTTGCTGGAGCGCCGCGATGGCCGCCCACCAGTTGACCCACTCGCTCGGCGCGACGCTCACCGATTCGCCGAACGCCACCGGCGCGGGTAGCTGCACCGACGAGTACGACCTGCTCTGCGGCGAGGACCGGACCGGCAAGCCGGTGAAGAACGCCTGCCCGAAGAGGAACGAGATCCGGCTCGACTGCGGGCACGACGACTACTTCAGCACCAACCCGAAACCCCTGAGCTACCTGGACAAACACTGGAACGTGGCGCTCAGCGAGTTCCTGCTACGCAGTGACGGCGGCGACGACGTTCCGGACGTGCCGGGCGCCGTGGTGCCGAGCCAGGACACGCCGGCCGGCCCGCCGCAGGCCAGCCCGTCCACACCCGCCCCGGCGGCCAGTTCGCCGTCTCCCCGTCCCAGCGGCCCGGCGACCGCCAACCCGAGCCCCAGCGTCTCGGCGAGCGCCGGCCCGGCCTCACCGGCCCCGGAGCCCACCGCCCCGGTGGAGCCGCCCGTGGTGGTCGTGACCCCGGTGGCGCACCAGTCCGGGCCGACCGCCACACCGCCGCCCGGCACCGGCGACCAGGCCGACGGCGCCGCCACCCCGCCCGGGGTCACCAACAACGGCGTGCAGGCCGTGCTGGAGATCCGCGAGGCGACCAGCGGCTCGGTCCGGCTGACCTGGAGCGCCGCCGGCCCCGACGTCGACTACGAGGTGTCGGTGGACGGTAAGCCGGTGGCCACCACGCGCGCCACCCGGGCTCGCCTGATCGGCCTGAAGCCGGACGCGAAGTATGTGGTGGAGATCCGCAACCGCAAGCTCCGCTACCACGCCAAGGGCGCCGCGGAGACCGCTCCGGCGGCCCGCCCGGCGCAGAACTCGTGGTTCGTGCTGACGAACTCGCTGACCGGCGGCGCGGCCGACCTGTACGCGGCCCGGTCCGCCGACGGCACCCCGGTCACCCTGGGCAGCGACGACGGCGGCACCCAGCAGCAGTGGCAGTTGGTGCCGGCCGGCAACGGCAGCTACTCGCTGGTCTCCAAGGCGAGCAACCGGTGCGCGGTCCCCCTCGGCGGCAACCCGGTCGCCGGGTCTCCGCTGGTGCAGGGCGACTGCCAGTCGGGGGCGGGAGCCCGGTGGACGCTGCGCGCCTCCGCCTACGGCTTCACCATCCGCGCCACCACCGGTGACCTGGTGATCGGTGTGGGCGCCCAGCGCTTCGGCACGCAGCGCGTGCTGGTACTGCAGGAGGACACCGAGCAGCGGCACCAGAGCTGGACAGCAGTGCCGGACTGACGGGAGGAAAGCTGATGCCTGATGTATTGAGAAGGCCGGAGACCGAGCCGGACGAGAATCCGGCCCGGTTCACCCGGCGCAGGCTGGTTCGCTGGCTGACGATCCTGACCATCGGCACCCTGACGATGGTGGCCTGCTGGCAGGACCCGCTCTACCCCTGAGCCGTCGCGTAGGCGTCGATCTCGGCGAGCAGCGCGGTCCGGCCGTCGGCGGGCAGGAAGCTGTGCCGGACGGCGGCGCGGGCCAGGTCGGCGACTCCGGCCGTGTCCAGGTTCAGCAGCCGGGCCGCCGCCGCGTACTCCTGCTCCAGGCTGGTGCCGAACATCGGCGGGTCGTCGGAGTTGATGCTGACCGGCACGCCGGCCGCGACCAGGGTGGCGAGCGGGTGCTCGTCGAGGCTGGCGACCGCCCGGGTGCGCAGGTTCGAGGTCGGGCAGACCTCGAGGGGGATCGCGTGCTCCGCCAGGTGCGCCATCAGCCGCTCGTCCTGGGCGGCGGCGATGCCGTGGCCGATGCGCTCGGCGCCCAGTTCACGCAGAGCGTCCCAGATCGTCTCCGGTCCGGTGGTCTCCCCCGCGTGCGGAACGCTGTGCAGCCCGGCCGCCCGGGCCTGGTCGAAGTACGGCTTGAACTGCGGCCGCGGCACCCCGATCTCCGGCCCGCCCAGACCGAAACTGACCAGTCCTTCGGGCCGTTCGCCGAGGGCGATCCGCAGCGTCTCCTCGGCCGCGGCCAGTCCGGCCTCGCCGGGGATGTCGAAGCACCAGCGCAGCTGCACCCCGAAATCGCGGGCGGCGCTCTGCCGGGCGTCCTCGATCGCCTCGCAGAACGCCTTGGCCGGGATGCCTCGCCGCACGCTGGAGTACGGCGTGACGGTCAGTTCCGCGTACCGGACGTTCTGCCGCCCGAGTTCCCGCCCGATCTCGTAGGTGAGCAGACGGACGTCCTCGTCGTCACGGATCAGGTCGACCACGCTCAGGTAGATCTCGACGAAGTGGGCGAAGTCCCGGAACTCGAAGTAGTCGGCGAGCAGCGACGGGTCGGCCGGCACCGGCGAGCTGCCCTGGTGCCGGGCGGCCAGCTCGGCGACGATCCGTGGCGACGCCGAGCCGACGTGGTGGACGTGCAGCTCGGCCTTGGGCAGGCCGGCGATGAACGACGTCAGGTCGGTCACAGGTAGTTCCCCCTAGATAGAAGCCACCACGAAGATACGGCGGAAGGGGAAGGCGACGACGCCGTGCCGCTCCGGATACTCGACGGCGATCCGTTCGGCGAGCGCGGCCCGGAAGGTGACCCACTCGGCGTCGCCCATGGCGGCGCGGACCGGGCGCAGGGCGGTGCCCTCCATCCACCGCAGCACCGGGTGCTCCTCCCCGACCGGCAGCAGGTGCAGATAGGTGGTCTCCCAGGCGTCCACGGTCGCGCCGGCCGCGGTCAGCGACTCGGCGTAGGTCGCCGCGTCGTCCACCGGGTCGTCGCGGAGACCGCCGGACGCCATCTCCCACACGGCGCGGTGGCCGGGGCTGTCGAAGTTGCCGGGCACCTGCATCGCGAGCCAGGCCCCGGCCGGCAGCTCACGCACCCACTCGGTCAGCATCCGCTGGTGCCCCGGCACCCATTGGAGCGCGGCGTTGGTGACCACGACGTCGACGTCCGGTGTGGGACGCCAGTCGGCGATGTCGCCGGTCCGGAACTCGACCGGGCCCGGCTCGGCCGTGGCCTTCTCGATCATCTCGGGTGACGAGTCGATCCCGACGACGCGGGCCTCCGGCCAGCGCTCGGCAAGGGTTCGGGTCAGCTCCCCCGGCCCGCAGCCCAGGTCGACCACAGTCCGGGGATCGTCCGCGCCGACCTGGCGGACCAGGTCGAAGAAGGGCCGGGAGCGTTCGGCGCCGAAGCGGCGGTAGACAGCGGGATCCCACATGACTTCCCCCTCAAACCGTACGTACGTTTTGTTTGACAGTACCAGCCTGACGGTAGTGTCACGGAGTGGAAAATCGAAGCTTCCCCAAGCTGGGACGGTCCGTCGGCGTGGTCGGCCTCGGCGCCTGGCAGCTCGGCGCCGACTGGGGCCAGGTCAGCGAGTCCGACGCGCACGCGACGCTGCAGGCGGCCGTCGACTCCGGCGTGACCTTCATCGACACCGCCGACGTCTACGGCGACGGCCGCAGTGAACAGATCATCGGGTCGTTCCTCAAGGACCACCCGGGCCTGACCGTCTTCACCAAGATGGGCCGCCGGCTCCCCCAGGAGCCGGGCAACTATCACCTGGACAACTTCCGCGCCTGGACCGACCGCTCCCGCGCCAACCTCGGCGTGGAGACGCTCGACCTGGTGCAGCTGCACTGCCCGCCGACCCCGGTGTTCAGCTCCGACGCCGTCTTCGACGCCCTCGACACCCTGGTGGAGGAGAAGCGGATCGGGGCGTACGGCGTGAGCGTCGAGACCGCCGAGGAGGCGCTGACGGCGATCGCCCGCCCCGGTGTGGCCAGCGTGCAGATCATCCTGAACGCGTTCCGCCACAAGCCGCTGGAGCGGGTGCTGCCGGCCGCCGCCGAGGCCGGAGTCGGCATCATCGCCCGGGTCCCGCTGGCGAGTGGCCTGCTCTCCGGGCGCTATGACGCGAACACCACGTTCGCCGCCGACGACCACCGCAACTACAACCGCCACGGCGAGTCGTTCGACGTCGGCGAGACGTTCTCCGGAGTGGACTTCCAGGTCGGCCTGGAAGCGGTCGGCCGGCTGCGCCCGCTGGTGCCGGCCGGCGCCACGATGGCGCAGTTCGCCCTCCGCTGGATCATCGACCAGCACGGCCTCACCGTGGTGATCCCGGGTGCGCGCAACCCGGAACAGGCTCGGGCGAACGCGGCCTCGGCAGACCTTGCGCCGCTATCGCCGGAAACCCAGGAAATGATCACCGCGGTCTACGATGAGTTGATTCGCCCACAGGTGCACGGCAAATGGTGAACAATGAAACAGAGCCGCCGCGGTTGAAGGGCTGGCTCACCATGTCCCTCGGTCTTCTGGCGATCGTTCTCGGTGGGGTGTGGACGCTGCAGGGTCTCGACTACCTCGGCGACGGTCTGATGAGCGGGCAGACCGTCTGGGTCGTGGTCGGCGGTGTCCTGATAGCCGTCGGGCTGGTCCTGGTGATCCTCGGCATGCGCCGGCGGTCCAGCGGCCAGCACTGACCGCACCCGTCCGGCAACGGGCACAGGGCTGGGTGATGGGCACGAAAGAGGCCCCGCAACCTCGATGAGGGTGCGGGGCCACGGTCGGGCCGGCCTCCGCCAGGCGGCCGGCGAACCGGTCTCACGACCGGCAGGTTTGAGATCTGCTCACGACTCACATGGAGCGGGACTCCCCGTGCAGGTGAAGGACAAGGTCTCCACCGTCGTGAACGAGTCTCACTAGTCTCAGAGCGGGCGAACCTGCTCCGCCTGCGGGCCCTTCTGGCCCTGGGCGATCTCGAACTCCACCCGCTGGTTCTCCTCCAGAGTGCGGTAACCGCTCGTCTGGATGGCCGAGAAGTGGACGAACACGTCAGCACCCCCGCCGTCGACGGTGATGAAGCCGAAGCCCTTGTCTGCGTTGAACCACTTCACGGTGCCTTGCGCCATGCTGAACTCTCCTTCTGAAAATGCCGGCCCGCCCAACCGCGGCAGCGCGGGGCCGATGACCGTTTTCGAGCAGCGGCGCCGTGAGGCGGCCTTTCAGAGGACACCCCATCCACCGGGCTCACAGGACACCTGCCGCCCTCCCGGGGTGGGGCCGGCGTCACGCGAGTCAAGCGGAAGCAGCTACCACGTACGCAAAAACTGGCCACACTGTACCCGAAAATCGGGCCGTAAAGCTGCCCTTCGCAGGAATCCAATAATGGGTGACCGATATGGAAAAGGTCCCCCACTTCGCCGGTTCGAACACCGGAACGAAGCGGGGGACCGCCAAGACCCTCGTCTATGCGCAGGTTGATCTAGTCGGGCCAGGTGCCCGTCAGTTTCTTGGTGGTGATGGCGCCACCACGATGGACGGCAGCCTTCACGAGCGCGAAGATCGCGCCCTGCAACGCTGCGGCGGCGAGGATCTCGCCCCAGCCCCGGTCCGGGTCGCCGGCGTCGGGGGCGTCGTCGTCCCCCGCGACCAACTTCCACGCCTCCTTGAAGAGGAGACCCGCGACCGCACCGGCGGCGAACCCCAGCGCCACATTCACCGGCTTCAGGGTCAGTTTCGCCAACTTGCCCGCCATCAACGCCTCCCTCGGATGATCAGAATGACGCCGGCCACGGCCACCAGACCCGCGACGACCAGCACGGCCGGCAACGGATTGGCTCGTACCCGGGAACCGGCCTGATATGCCAGCTCACGCGGCGGAGTCTCACGGACCCGCCCGCCAGCGCCCAGCGCCGCCTCACGCACCCGCCCGGTCATCGCCGCGGCCCGCGTCAGCACCCGCTGCTTGGTCTCCTCGACCTGCTCGCGGGCGCGCGCCTTCACGTCGGCCCGGGAGGCCAGCACCTGCACCGTCTCACCCAGATCGGCGCGGGTCTGCCGGATCTCCTCCCGCAGTGTCACCAGGTCCGGTTTCGCGGCGTTCCCGTTCTTGTCACTCATGCCCGGCTACGCTCCTTGACCGCGTGCTTCACTTCATCGACATCGGCCTTGACGCTCGCGATCGCGGCCGAGGGCTCCGGCGGGACGGCCCGGGTCACCTGCTTCTTGCCGAGCAGCGCCAGCACACCGGCGATCGCGAAGAGCACGACGGTGACGATCAGAGCGGCCAGCCAGAGTGGGAGGACCAGATCCAGTGCGATGACCCCTGTCGCGATCGCGGCGCCCACCCCGTACATCGCCAGCACGCCCGCGCCGCCGAACAGGCCCGCGCCGATGCCGGCACGCTTGCCCTTCTCGGCGAGTTCGGCCTTGGCGAGCGTGAGTTCGTCACGCACGAGGCGGCTGAGCTGCTCGCTGGCACGCTGCACCAGTTCGGCTGTCGACTTCTCGGCGAGTGGCCGGGCGGGAACGCCGTTCAAGACATCGGCCATCGTGTCCCCCTTTCCGTGTGACCGGTGTATGCCCTGATCACACCCGGCTCAATCCTCGCCGTCGCCCTCGCTGCCGAACGGAACCGCCCCGCCCGCCGGCGAGCGGCCTCTCACGGCCTGGCGGCGCTGTCCGGGCTGTCGGCCGGGGCCGGAACCGGCCCGCCGAACACCACCCCGCGGGCGTCGCCGTCGGTGCCCCCGCTGAACACACGGGCCGCGTCGGACGACGGGCCGGGGCCGATGTGGCCGTCCGCAAGGACCGGTCCTGACGCCACCGACTCCACCTCGGCCCGCATCCGCGGCACCGCGGCCCGCTGGTGCTGCCAGATCCAGGCGACCAGCCGCTCCCGGACGAGACACCGCAGGTCCCAGAGCGCCGCCGCGTCGTCGGCGCTGACCAGGGCCCGCAGCCGGATCTGGCCGTCGGTCGCCCCGGTCACCTGGAGCACGCAGACCCGCTCGTTCCACAGGTCGGAGCTCTCGCAGACGCGTTGCAGCTCGGCCCGCAACGGCTCGACCGGCGTCGACCAGTCCACGTCGATGTCGGCCGTGCCCAGCACCGCCGAGCCGGTCCGGGTCCAGTTCTGGAACGGCTTGGTGGTGAAGTAGGACGTCGGCAGGATCAGCCGCCGGTCGTCCCAGATCTGCACCACCACATAGGTGAGGGTGATCTCCTCGATCCGGCCCCACTCCTGCTCCACGACGACCACGTCGTCGACCCGGATCGCGTCGCTGAAGGCGAGCTGGAGGCCGGCGAACACGTTGCCCAGGGTGCTCTGCGCGGCCAGGGCCGCGACCACGCTGATCACGCCGGCCGAGGCGAGCACGCTGGCGCCGAGGGCGCGGATGTCCGGGAAGGTCATCAGCATGACGCCGATGGTGAGCACCACGATGGCGGCGACCGTGACCCGGCGAAGCATCACCACCTGGGTCTTGATGCGCCGGGTCTTCAGGTTGTCCGGCATGTCGGTGCGCCACTTGGCCAGTGCCATGTCCTCCAGCACCAGCAGCGTCGCGCCGACCAGCCAGGCGGCCGCCGCGATGCAGAGCAGGACCAGCACGTGCACCACGCCGGGGCGGCCGGGGAAGTCACCGGCCCAGATCCGGACCGCCTGCTGCACGGCGAGGAGGATGACGGTGGCCTGGAACGGCCGGTGCATGGTCCTCGCCAGATCGGCGGCGAGCGTCGATCTTCGCCCGAGCCGTTTGACGAGCCAGTGCACGATCTCGACGAACACGATCGCCACGCCCGCCGCGCCGGCTACGGCGAGGAGGGCGGTCACAACGCTGGACACTTGGATTCCTTCCCACGAGCGGTGTCACGGCCGGCGTCCAGCTTTGCCCGCGCGAAGGGGAGGAACACCGGCAGCGGCGGATGTCGGAGATAGCTCACATCCGCCGCCGGGGGCCGGTCCAGTGTCAGATCTTGCGGTACTTGGCCTGGGCGAAGCAGTAGACGCCGAACGCGGCGATGCCGGCGGCGATCAGCGCCAGCAGCCACACGCCCCAGGAGGAGGCGGCCAGGGTCTTCAGCGCGGAGTCGAGGCCACGGGCCTTGCTCGCGTCGTAGTTGACGGCGGCGACCACGACCAGGGCGCCGGCGATCGCGTAGGCGACACCCTTGGCGGTGTAACCGGCCCGGCCGAGCCGGATGATCGTCTGGCTGGTGCCGGCCGGCATCTGCTGGGTGTTGAGGTGCCGCACGAACTTCTTCTGGTAACCGTAGTAGGCCATGCCGACGCCGATGCCGAGCACCACGAGGCCGATCAGGCCGACCAGCGAACGGCCGCCGCTAGAGGCCAGCAGGCCGGAGGCGCCGCTGGCGTTGCTGTCGCCCATCGAGGCGCCGGCGTCCTTGACCACCTTGATCGCGTTCCACGCGAGGTAGCCGTACAGCAGGGTGCGGGCGACGGAGAGGGCCCGCTCGGCCATGGCCCGGCGGTCCCGCGGCCCGCTCTCGCCGATCGCCGCCTCGAACGCCTGCCAGATCGCCATGGCGATGAGGCCGACCGCGATGATGATCAGCAGCGTCTTGCCGAACGGCTGCTTGGCGATGGTCTGGAGGGCGCCGGACTGGTCGCTGTCCTGCCCGGACCCGCTGAAGGCGACCTGCAGCGCGATCCAGGCGAAGAGCAGGTGGATGATGCCGTACCCGATGAAGCCGCCCCGGGCCAGAAGCTCCAGGGGCTTGCTCTCGGCGGCCCGTGACGCGGTGTTCTTGACGTTCGAGGCTGCTGTCATGCCCTCAATGTGACCGGGGGCCTCGATCGCCAAACGTGCCTGGTTATCGGGACACTTCGACCTGCACGGCCTCCGGCGTCACGCTGGTCAGGGTGACCATCAGACCACCGACGTCGACTGCCTGCTGGCCCTTGGTCAGCGCGATCTTCTCGCCGGCGATGTCGAGGGTGACGGTGTTCTCGTCGGCGGAGACGAACTTCGCCTCCACACCGAGCACCTCCACGCTCGCGTTGGTCTCACGCTGGATGGTCACGGTGCACTGGTCGAGCCCGCAGCTCACGTCGTCACCACACCCGGTGAGCAGCGCGAGGCCGAGGACGGCCGAGGCGAGAACGGCGGCGATGCGGCGGCGCGGCATAGAGATCAACACCCTTTCACGGTACGGGGTACGAGCAACCCCCGGCGCCCCGCCCTCATCGGATCTCGTGGTGCGCGGGCCGCGGGCGGATCAGGCGGCGACCGGCTGCGGCGCCGGCTCGGAGACCTTCACGCCGGCGATGAGCTCGGCGGCGGCCCGGCCCAGCGCGCGGGTGGCCCCGTGGGTGGCGATGTGCACGCCGCCGACCACGGTGACCGGGATGCCCATCTCGACCACGATCGCGTCCGGGCGCACGTCCAGCACGCGGTGCAGGGTCCGCTCGATCCACGGGTGGCGGTGCACGTCGCGGACCACCAGCACGAGCGGCCGGTCCCCGGCTCCGGCCAGCACCGGCGCGGCCGGGTCGGCCAGCGGCTCCAGGTCGCCGGCGGTGAACCGGACCGCGGTGGTGCCGGGCAGCAGCCCGGCGAGCGGCTCGCCGACACCCCACGGGGTCTCGCTGCCGATCGCGATGTTGCGCGGCGGCGCGAACTCGACCACGTGCGGCGCCCCGGTCACCGGGAGGACCGGGCCACTGCCGGTGACGGTCACCTTCACCGCCCGGCGGGCGGCCGCGAACCCGACCGTCGAGCCGAGGACCGCGAGCTCGTTGCCGGCCGCGGCGTCGGCGACGGCCCGGGCGCCGGTGGCGATCTGCGCCCGGGTGGTCCACGAGGCCAGTCGCCGGACCCGCTGGACGGCGTCGCGCAGCCGCTGTTCGGGCAGCTCGCCGGAGCGGACGGCGGCGACGATCGCGTCCCGCAGGCGGATCGCCGTCCGCTCGTCGGCGTGGTCGCCGCCCACGCAGATCGCGTCCACCCCGGCGGCGAGCGCCCGGACGGTCGCGCCCTCCAGGCCGTACCGGCGGCGGACACCCTGCATCTCGATGCCGTCGGTGACGATCAGGCCGTCGAAGCCCAGCTCCTCGCGGAGCAGGCCGGTCAGGATGCGCGGGCTGAGGGTGGCCGGAAGCTCCGGGTCGTACGCCGGGACGAGCAGGTGACCGGTCATCACCGACTTGGCGCCGGCCGCGATGGCCGCCCGGAACGGGACCAGCTCTGTCTCCGCCAGCTCCGCCCGGGTCCGGTCGATCACCGGCACGTCGTGGTGCGAGTCGACGTTGGTGTCGCCGTGACCCGGGAAGTGCTTGGCGCAGGCGGCCACCCCGGACTCCTGGAGCCCGCGGATGAAGGCTGAGGTGTGCCGGGCGACCAGCCGGGGCTCGGCGCCGAAGGCCCGTACCCCGATGACCGGGTTTGCGGCGTTGCTGTTGACGTCCGCGTCCGGGGCGTAGTCCAGGGTGATGCCGGCGTCGGCCAGCTCCCGGCCCAGATCGCGGGCGACCGTCTCGGTGAGTTCCGGGTCGTCGATCGCTCCCAGGGCCAGGTTGCCCGGCCGGGAGCTGCCGTGCCGCGACTCGAACCGGGTGACGTCACCGGCCTCCTCGTCGATGGCCACGATCACATCGGGGTTCTCGGCGCGCAGCTGTGCGGTGAGTGCGGCCACCTGCGAGGGCGACTCCACATTGCGGGCGAAGAGCGCGACGCCCCCCAGGCCGGAACCGAGCCACCGGCGGACCCAGTCCGGTGCGGTGGTGCCGACGAAGCCCGGTTGCAGCACCGCAGCAGCCAGTTCCGGCAATTCGCCGTGAATGGACATGAGCCCCCGTACCTCCGATGCGTTCGTCTCCCCGTACGGGGACCTATGTTCACACCACTCGCAGAGTTTAGTCAACAAACCTTTCTATTAGCAGTGGTCGTCACGCCGATAGGATGTGCACGTGCTCACTCCACTCGCCGCGACCGGGGTCGACTGGTCCGAGGTGCACGCCGTCCGCCTGCTCGGCATAGCCCTCGCCGTTCTGTTCCTGCTCTGGGCGATCCGCCGCATGTTCGGAGGCAAATAGGGGTACCGGGCGGGCCATGCGAATCGGATACTTCCTGTCGAGCGAGGAGTACTCGCCTGCCGAGCTCATCGAGCAGGCGAAAGGCGCGGAGCGAGCCGGTTTCCGCGGCCTCTGGATCTCCGACCACTACCACCCGTGGGTCGACGCCCAGGGCCAGAGCGCTTTCGTCTGGTCCATGATCGGCGCGCTCAGCCAGGCCACCGGCCTGGACATCACGACGGCGGTGACCTGCCCGACCGTGCGCATCCATCCGGCCGTGATCGCCCAGGCCGCCGCTACCAGCGCGGTGCTCACCGGCGGCCGCTTCCGGCTCGGCGTCGGCACCGGCGAGGCCCTCAACGAGCACATCTTCGGCGACGCCTGGCCCGAGGAGGAGGTGCGCCTGGAGATGCTCGAGGAGGCCGTCGCGATCATGCGCGGCCTCTGGACCGGCGACAACTACTCGCACCACGGCAAGCACTACACCGTCGAGAACGCCCGCATCTACACCCTGCCGGAGAAACCGGTCGAGATCCTGATCTCCGGGTTCGGCCCCAAGTCGACGGCCCTGGCCGGCCGCATCGGCGACGGCTACGTCAACGTGGCCCCGGACGCCGACATGGTCCGCACGTTCCGGGAGTCCGGCGGCGCCGGCAAGGTGACACAGGCCGGGTTCAAGGCGGCCTTCGCCGACACCGCCCAGGAGGGCGCGCGGATCGCGTACCAGAAATGGCCCAACGCCGGCGTGCCCGGCGAGCTCTCCCAGGTGCTGCCCTCACCCAAGCATTTCGAGCAGGCGTCGCAGCTCGTCACCGAGGAGATGGTCGCCGAGGCCTTCGTCTGCGGCAACGACCCGGAGAAGCACCTGGAGATGATCCGCAAGTACGCCGACGCCGGCTTCGAGGAGATCTACGTGGCCAACACCGGCCCGCACTACCAGGGTCTCTTCGACCTGTACGCCCGCGAGATCCTCCCGAAGATCGCATGAAACTGAACATCCCCGTCTACGGGCCGCGCCTTCGCAAGATCGCGCGGAAGCACTTCGGCTGGTCGTCGCTGCGCCCCGGCCAGTTCAAGCCGATGCGTGCCGTGCTGCGCCGCCGCGACACCCTCGTGGTGCTGCCGACCGGCGCCGGGAAATCGGCGATCTACCAGATCCCGGCCGTGCTGCTGCCCGGCCCGACCGTGGTGATCTCGCCGTTGCTCGCCCTCCAGCAGGACCAGATCGCGGCCCTCAACGAGCACGGCGACCCGAAACTGCGGGCGGTCCGGGTCAGCTCCGCCGAGACCCCGGCCCAGCAGCGCGATGCCATCGAGGCGATCCGCAAGGGCGAGGCCGAGTTCCTCTTCATCACGCCCGAGCAGCTCAGCGACCCGGAGCGGCTGGCCGAGGTGCGCGCCCTCAAGCCCGGGCTGGTCGCCGTCGACGAGGCGCACTGCATCTCCGCCTGGGGTCACGACTTCCGCCCGGACTACCTGGCCCTCGGCGACATGATCAAGCAGATCGGCCGCCCGCCGATCCTGGCGCTCACCGCCACCGCGTCACCGCCGGTCCGCGAGGACATCATCGCCCGGCTGCGCCTGAACAAACCCGAGATCCACGTGTCCGGGCTGGACCGGCGCAACCTGTTCCTCGAGGTCGCGTACTGCCCCGACGACAACTACCGGTGGCGCAAGCTGACCACGATGCTCGACGAGGAGCGGCGGCCCGGCATCATCTACGTCGCCACCCGGCGGGCCGCCGAGGAGCTCGCCGAACGGCTCAGGGAGTCCGGCTACCCGGCCGAGTACTACCACGGTGGGATGGCCGCCGGGCTGCGCGAGCAACGGCACGTCGACTTCCAGAACGACAAGGTCGACATCATGGTGGCGACCTCGGCGTTCGGCATGGGCATCGACAAACCGAACATCCGCTGGGTGGCGCACGTCGCCCTGCCCGACTCCCCGGACAGCTACTTCCAGGAGATCGGCCGGGCCGGGCGCGACGGCGAGCCGGCTCGCGCGCTGCTGCTCTGGCGATCCGAGGACGAGGCCATCCAGCGTTTCTTCCAGGGCGGCTCGCCGTCGGCCGAGGAACTGCGGGAACTGGCCGGTGAACTGCACAAGGGCCCGGCCACGAAGACGGCGCTGCAGAAGGCCACCGGACTCGGCCCCCGCAAGATCGGCCAGTACCTCAACCTGCTGGAACAGGTGGGCGCGGTGCGGGCCGGCGCCGGCCACAAGCTGACGGTCCCGGCCCGCGCGCCGCTCCCGGCCGTCGCGGCCGAGGCCGCCGTCGAGGAGTACGAACGGCAGCAGGCGGTCATCCGGTCCCGTACCGACATGATGCGTGGCTTCGCCCAGTCCCGGCAGTGCCGCACCGAGACACTGCTCGCCTACTTCGGCGAGGACATCAAGAAGGGCTGCCGGCACTGCGACAACTGCTCCGACGGCAGCGCCGCGGAGGTCGCCGCCGCCGAGTCGGACGGCCCCTTCGCGGTGCACAGCCAGGTCCGCCACGGCGAGTGGGGCACCGGCATGGTGATGAACTACGAGGAGGAGCGGATGACCGTCCTGTTCGACACCGTCGGCTACAAGACCTTGTCCGTTCCGGTAGTGGTGGAGCAGAAGCTGCTGGTCAGCGAGTGACCGACGCGCCGTCCAGTCCGACGGTGCGCGTCAGACGGACCAGGCCTGAACGATGTCGTCGGGCCCCCAGATCAGATCCGCGGCCCCGTCCGGGAGGTCGGCTCCCGAGCGGCTGACCACCACCAGGCCACTGGCCCCGGGCTGAAAACCCGGGATCATCGGGGCATCGCGGCGCAGTTCGTCGAGATGGTGCCGGGTGAACGGGCCGTCCTGCCACTTGATGGAACCGGCGAACGCGATCCGGGAGGCGATCGGGGCTCGGTCGGCGCCGACCAGATCGATCTCGGGGTTGGACTGGCGGTTCCACCAGCCGCCGACTTCCCATGTGTCGGTCCAGGGCAACTGACCGGCGCCGGCGGCGAGGGCGAGCGCGTCGCGGATGATCGGCTCGACCGCGTTGCCTCGCCAGGTGGACCATCGCGCCTCGAGGACCGCGTGGGCGGCGGCTGTCCGGTCGCGCAGGACCAGCTGATGCACGTCGCGCAGGATGGCCAGGTATAGGCGCAGGTTGCTGTCGGCGATCCGGTACTGGGCCAGTTTGCTGGGCTTGGTGGACAGTGGCTTGTCGACGGCGAGGATCTGTTTCTCCTCGACGAGCCGGTGCAGCAGCGGGGACAGGGTGCCGGAGCTGACCGGGCCGCCGCGGTCGCCGGCTGCCGCGGCGATGTTGCTGAAGGTACGGCTGCCCGCGCCGCCGACTGCTTCCAGGATGCGCCGGGCGGTGTCCGGGGCGGGGAACTCCGATGCCAGGGACTGCTCGGGAACGGTGAACAACGCTGACGTCTTGTGGGCGATCTCCTGACGCAGGAAATCAGTCGATGGAGTGCCCGGCGACCACTCTAGGGCGATGCCGGGCAACCCACCGGTGATCAGGTGCGCGTCGATCGCGTCTGCGCCGCTCAGACCGGTCACGACGGCGGTCTCGGCGAGATTGAACGGTCCGAGGAGCAGGTTCGTGGCCCGGCCGTAGAAGGGCCGGTCGTACTCCGTGAACCGCCGCATCATGTGCATATCGCTGCCGAGCAGCAACAGCAGCACCGGCTTGCGGGAGAGGAGCCGGTCCCAGGCAACCTGCAGATGCCCGTCGAAAGTCGCATCCTGCTCGGAGATCCAGGGCAGTTCATCGAGAACGACGATGCTTGGCGTATCGGGCAGCACCCCGGCCAGGACACGCAGCATGTCTCCCCAGCCACCGGCCGGTGACTGGGACGGCAGAAGATCACGACCGCCGGAGTCGAGCAGCGATGAGTCGCGCAAGGCACCGAGAAAGTAGCCGACCGCCTCGATGCTCGATGCGCCCTTGACGGCGGTGTAGAAGCAGTACGGCAGATCGACCCGGTCGCACAGTTCCTGCACCAGCCGCGACTTGCCGACCTGCCGCCGTCCGCGGATGGCGATAGAGCGGCCCTCACCGGTGCGCCGGATGCGAGCGAGGTGATTGACGAGCAGGTCGAGTTCAGTACGCCGTCCTACGAACATCGACCCTCCAAAGCTTGATGCGATCTAACTTCGCTTCACTCTACCCAGGCCTGCTGGTCGCCAACGGCACCGTCGCCCCTGAACGTGGCCCGGGCCGCGCCGGCAACGTGAGCCCGCGCACGTCCGAGCCATGGTCGGCTCGCGCTTCCCATGGTTGTCGGGCAACAATTGCTGGAAGCCGTGTGAGCGACCCGGTACCCTGCTGCGGACACTGCGACCGATCGACCGGTCCCGTTGCGTTGCGCGGCTGTGCCATCATCCGCTCGTTGCCGCTATCGGGGGATGGGACCAGGGTGACCACCAAGTCTGCGAAACGCCGAGCCCCGTTGTGGGCACGGCTCTGCGTCGCCTTCGGCGCCGTTCTCCTGCTGCTCGGCGGCGGCAGCCTCGTGACCGGGCGGGCGCTGATGGCCAAGTACGCCGACTCGGTCACCGACGAGAGTCTGCTCGACCCCATCGAGCCGAAGCCAGCGGAGGCCGCCGAGGCCGCACCGGTGAAGTCCGACATCAACGGGCCGGTGAACATCCTGCTGGTCGGGATCGATCCGCGGGACGACCAGACGGCACCCCTCGCCGACTCGATCGTGGTGGCGCACATCCCGCGGGACCGGCACAGCGCCTATCTCTTCTCCATGCCGCGGGATCTGCGGGTGAACATCCCGGCGTTCGACAAGTCGGGCACCGGCGCGGGACGCGACAAGATCAACGCTGCGATGTCGTGGGGCAGCCGGCTCGGTGACAACAAGTACAGCCCGGCTCAGGGTTTCCAGCTGCTGGCCAAGACTGTCGGCAATGTCACGGGCATCAAGAAGTTCGACGCCGGCGCGATCGTCAACTTCGGCGGTTTCAAGAAGATCGTCGAGGCGATGGGCGGCGTCGAGATGGTCATCGACATGGACGTGAAGTCCGAACACCTCAAGGCCGACGGCAGCCCCCGTGACCGGATACCCGCGTGCCAGGGGCATCACCGCTGCGCCCGGCCGTACACCGGGCCGCAGAAGATCTACAAGAAGAGCGACGCGCCGGTGCAGCTGAAGGCGTGGGAGGCCCTCGACTACGTCCGGCAGCGCTACGGCGACGACATGACCGACTACGACCGGCAACGGCACCAGCAGCAGTTCATCAAAGCGATGGCGAAGCAGGCGCTGAGCCGGGACGTGGTCACCGACCCGTCGAAACTGCTGCCCATCATGGCCGCGGCCGGCGACTCGCTGACCTTCGCCGGCGGTGGCCACTCCATCGTGGACTGGGCCGTCGAGATGAGAGAGCTGAACGTCGACGACATGATCACGGTCAAGTTGCCGGGCGAGGGCGTCTACGAGGGCGAGTACAAAGGCGAACGGTTCCTGCCCGGCGTCGACGAGTTCTTCAAGGCGGTCACCGAGGACCGGGTGGCGGCGTTCCTCATCGACCACCCCACCTATATCAACCAGCAGAACTGATCAAAACCGGCCACCCAGTCACTCGACGCCCTCTCCGGCGAGGCGGGCCCCGGACGGGACGAGGCCGGTGGAGTCGCGGACGATGAGCCGGTGGCCGGTGGGACGGCGGCGCGGGCGGCTGCCGGCTGATTTCAGGGCGAGTTCCAGGGCCGTCCGGCCCATGTCGGTCATCGGCAGGCGGACGGTGGTGAGGCTGGGGGCGAGGTCGGCCGCCACCGAGACGTCGTCGAAGCCGGCGACCGACATCCGGGACGGCACGCCGATGCCGCGTTCGCGCAGTGTGGCGAGCACACCCATGGCCATCGCGTCGTTCAGCGCGATGATCGCGGTGGTGTCCGGGTGGTCGCGGAGGATCCGGTCGGCGGCGAGACGTCCGCCCTCGCGGACGAAGTCGGCGTGCACGACCGGCACGTCGTCCGGGGACAGGCCGTGCCTGCGGAGAGCGGCGGCCACCCCGGCCAGCCGGTCGGCCACCGTGTTGAGCACGGCGGCCCCGGCGGCCACGGCGATCCGGCGGTGGCCGAGTTCGGCCAGGTGGGAGCCGAGGGCGTGACCGCCGGCCACGTTGTCGGGCAGGACCGCGTCGGCGTCGAGAGCGTGCCGGCCGATCACCGCGACCCGGCCACCGCCGCGCTGGTAGCCGGCGAGGACCGTCCGGGTCTCGGCTTCGACGCCCGGGTCGCCGAACCCGGAGCCGGCGATGATGATGACGCCGGCGCGCTGGGCGATCAGGTGGCGGATCTGGCGCAACTCGTGGCCGGGGTCGCGGCCGGAGTGGCAGATCTGCACGAGCAGTCTCCGCTCGTCGGCGAGCTGGATCACGCCGCCGGCGATCTCGGAGAAGTACGGGTCGTCGATCTGGTGCACGATCAGCCCGACGGTGGGGCTGGCGCCGCCGGCGAGGGTGCGGGCGAACGGGTTGGCGACATAGCCGAGGTCGTCGGCCACCTGGCGGACCCGGTTCGCGACCTCCTGGCTGACCCCTTCGCGGCCGGCGAGGGCGCGGGACGCGGTGGCCAGTGAGACGCCGGCATGGCGTGCGACGTCGAGGAGGCGTAGCCCGGGCCCGGGTTTCGGCACGAATGACTCCCACGCTCGCACTGCCATCGCAGGTAATCAATGTCACAGCATAGGTCACGCGCCCGCTTCCGGAAGCGCCTCCACGCCGGGCCGGCGCAGCGCTTTGCGACGCGCCACGCGGTCAGCCCGCCACGGCCTTGCGGAACGCCTCCACCGCCAACCCGGAGACGGCCCGGCCATGACCGAACACCGCATGATCGAACTCCAGCTCGGCGAGACGGGCCAGACTCTGTCCGGCCCGCACCGGATCGGCGGTGACCGGGCGGGGCGGGCCGGTCACCTTCCCCCCACGGCTGGCGGCGGCGTCACCGGCGAAGAGGATGCCGCCGGAACGGTCCAGCAGGTAGGAGACGTGACCACGGGTGTGCCCCGGAGTGTGCAGGGCGGTGAAACCGGGCAGCGGCTCCGAACCGTCCGCGGTGATCAACTGGTCGATCTTCGTCGGCTCGACCTTGCCGATCACCCGGCCGGCCAGCCTGGCGAGCAGGCCCACCGGCTCCGCGGGCGGCACGTGCCCGGTGATCCACGGAGCGTCGGCGGCGTGCGCGATCACCCGGGCGCCGGTGCGCGCACGCAGGTCGGCGAGGTTGCCGACATGGTCGGGATGGTGGTGGGTGACCAGGATCGTGGTCACCTCGCCCAGTGACCGGCGAATGCCCTTCAGAGCCCGCTCGATCAGCGGCGACCGGCCGGGCAGGCCGGTGTCGACCAGCACCAGCCCGTCGTCGGTGACGACCAGATGCACGTTGACATATCCCAGGCGGAGCTCGAAGACCCCGTCGACCACCTCTCGCACCCCACGATTCTGTCAGCCGCGATCGCGAGCCGGCAGCAGCCCCAGTTCCCGGGCCCACGCGACCGCCCCCCGCCGGGAACGGGCCGCCAGCTTGGTCAGCACGGCGGCCACATGCGTCTCGCCGGGAACGGGCCGCCAGCTTGGTCAGCACGGCGGCCACATGCGTCTCGCCGGGAACGGGCCGCCAGCTTGGTCAGCACGGCGGCCACATGCGTGTCGACCGTGCGGACCGACAGGACCAGGCGCGCGGCGATCTCCGGGTTGCTCAGGCCCTCGGCGAGCAGGCGCAGCACCTCGGCCTGATGGCCGGTCAACCCGGCCGGGTTGTCGCGGGTCGCCGGTTTCGGGCCACGCGGGATCCGCGACACACTCAGCTCACGAAGCCGGGGCCGGACCCGGCGGGCGAGCGGGGCGGCGTCCAGGGCGTCGAGGATGCGGACCGCTTCGAGCAGATTCTCCGGCACGGTCCTGTGACGGAGGGCGGGAGCCAGCTCGTAGCGGCTTCCGGCCTTCGCCCACCGTACGACCGCGTCCCAGGGTTGACCGGCCGTGAGGGCGGCGAATGGCGCGAAGACCGGGACGTCCGCGCCCAGCCGGTGCAGCCAGTAGCCGAAGGCGCCCAGCCGGCGCCCGCCCTCGGCGGCCAGCGGCCGCCGGAAGGCCGGCGTGAGCGGGGCGGCGGCCGACGGGTCGCCGCGCAGCCAGGCTGCCTCCGCCATCGCCGCGCCCGCCGGGCCGACCCGCTGCGCCTCGCCGATGCCCCGGGCGATCTCCCACGCCTCCTCGATCAGCTCGTCGCCGCCGGGCAGGCCGCGGCGGACCCGCACCAGACCCAGGACGACGAGCGCGGGGGTACGCATCATCGCCGGCGCGCCGTCCTCCGCCGGCGCGCCGTCCTCCCAGCGGGCGTGCCGCTCGACCTCCACCCACTCGCGGAGCTGCAGGTGCACCATCGAGCGGGTGATGTACAGGTAACGCAGGAACCCCAGCACCTCGCTACGCTCGGCGAACGCCATCCCCGCGTCCAGCAGCTCACCGGCCTCACGCAGCCGCCACTCGTTGAACAGGTGCCAGGCCAGGTTGGTGTAGGCACGGCAGGCGTGATCGTCCTCGCCGGCGGCCAGGGCGACGGCCGGACTCTCCTCCAGCAACTCCCGGCCGCGTGGATCGTCACGATCCCAGAGGGCGTAATCGACGTTGTTGAGCGACCGCCCACTCCCAGACCGCCCGCCCGCGACCGCCCGCTGGGACCACCCGCCCGGGAACCACCCAACCGGGACCATCCGCCCGGGACCGCCCGCCGGGACCACCCACCCGGGACCATCCGCCCGGGACCGCCCGCCGGGACCACCCACCCGGGACCATCCGCCCGGGACCGCCCGCCGGGACCACCCGCCCGGGACCGCCCACTCCGGGGCCCGCACGCCCGGGACCGCCCACTCCGGGCCCGCACGTCCGCCGGCCGAGCGGCCGGCACCCGAACCTGGGCACTCACCGCGTTCCCGCGGGAGGTTGCCCCTCCAGGCTGCCGAGCTGACCCGCCGCCGCTCCCCAACATAGGTGCCAGCCAGCCACCGCTCCCCCAACATAGGTGCCAGCCAGCCACCGCTCCCGCACTTGGGTGCCGGCCGACGCTCCGGAGACTAGGTGGGCGCGAAAACATGACACCCGCTGCGGGTGTGGGCTACATACGCAGCGGGTGTCGGGTTTTCACAGGTGACATGCCGCAGGCGGGCTGAGGTCAACGCTGGGGTCGGCCGGAGCCATGACTGAGCGAGTGTCGGAACACGCCAACATATGGGCTCGCGCCGAGCGGGTGGGTGCCCGAAGAGGTCAGCACGCCCCCGAACGGATCAGTTCCGGAACAGGCCACCTCGCGAACAGGCCACCTCGCGAACAGGCCACCTCCCGAACAGGCCACCTCCCGAACAGGCCACCTCCCGAACAGGCCACCTCCCGAACAGGCCACCTCCCGAACAGGCCACCTCCCGAACAGGCCACCTCCCGAACAGGCCACCTCCCGAACAGGTCAGCTCGGGAACAGGTCACCTCCCGAACAGGTCAGCTCGGGAACAGGTCAGCTCGGGAACGGGTCAGCTCGGGAACGGGTCGGCTCGGGAACGGGTCGGCTCGGGAACGGGTCGGCTCGGGAGCGGGTCGGGTCCCAATGAACGGGCGGGATTGCGAATGGGTCGGCCTGGGCGCGCGGGCGGGATCGTCAGGGCAGCAGGAGGCGGGCGACGGCCTGCGCGGCGGCTGTGAGCGCGACGGCGAACCCCGCGACCACCGCGATGGTCTTGCCAGGGACGGGGTCGGGGCGCAGGCGGCGGCCGTGCCAGAAGGCATAGGGGATCACCAGCAGGAGCGCGGTGACCAGGCCGGGAACGTAGTCGCGTAGGAGGACGGCCTGGGCCACATGGACCAGGCCGTGCCAGCCGAAGACCAGGACGGCCGCTCGGAAGAATGCCGCGTGGCCGTCGCTGCGTACCCCGGAGAGGGCCGCGCTCAGGACCGCGACACCGACCAGGGCCGCCGCCAGCGCGAAGCGCGGCGTCGTCGAACCGACGACCTCGACCAGGCCGGGTGGCCAGCCGTCCGCCAGCAGCCGCGGCGTGGTACGCGCCGACCACCAGCTCGCGGTCGCCACCTCCTCCACGTCATGAACGGCCCAGGCCACGAACAGTCCGAAACAGAACAGCCGGCGTGACATGGATGTGATCGTCACAGGGTGCAACAACGGCCGAAAGGGGTAAGTAAGAATGCTGTCGGTCATCGACGGGCCTCCGCCCCTCGACAGGCCGCCGGCTCTCGATTGAAAGGGACAACCGCGTGACGGATCAACCGCTCTACGCCGACCTGGGATTCACCGACGCCGAGTGGGGGCTGCTGACCGGCCTGCCGCAGTCGGTACTCACCGCGGCGAGCGCCGCCAGCCCCGACAGCGCCCGCAAGACGCGCGCCGAGAGCGCGGCCGGGCTGGACCGCATCTCCGACGCCCGCTCGTCGGCGAGCCCGCTGGTCGCGGCCGTCGCCACGGCTGCGGTCGCCGAGGCCGGCGACCCGGAGATCGGCGAGGAACCGCCGGTGATCCAGCCGGGCGACCCCGCCGGGTATGCCGCGGACGTGGTGGCCCGGGCCGCCGAGGTGGCCGCGCTGCTGGCCGCGAAGGCTTCCCCCGCCGACGCCGAGACGTACAAGCACTGGCTCGTGGAGATCGCCGACGAGGTGGTGGGCGCGGCCTCGACCGGCGGCGTCCTCGGCATCGGCGGCGAGGCGGTCACCGAGAGCGAGCGCACCTTCCGCGACGACCTCGCCAAGGCCCTGGCCCGCTGATCACAGCGAGCGTGTGGGGTTCGGGTGCACACGTCACCTCGACTCCACACGCTCACTGCCAACCGAAAGCGCGTGAGATCCGGGCGTCGGCACGCCTCAGCTCGCACACCCCAACCCCCAACCTGCGGAATCCAGGGCTCAGCCTGCCTTAAGACGCTCGCGGTCCACACGGTGCAGGACTTCAGACGCTCGCGGTCCACACGGTGCAGGACTTCAGACGCTCGAAGTCCACACAGTGCGAAGCTTCAGACGCGCGCGATCCACACGGTGCGAAGCTTCAGACGCTCGGGATTCAGACAGTGCGGGACTTCAGACGCTCGCGGTTCACACGGTGGGTGGGCGCCACCCGAGGACCGGGTCCATCTGGCGCATGACCATGTCGGGGCCGAGCTTGCCGACCACGGACATGGCCGCGTTGCGGAGGCGCTCGGCGAGCGGGTTGTTCAGGCCCGAGACGCGGCCCACTCTGCGTGAGGCGCGGGCGACCTCGGTGGTACGCGGTAGGCGCTCGGCCGTGTAACGCGGCAGGTCATCGGCGTGAAGTGCCAGAACCAGCGCGTCCTCCAAGGCCTGGCAGGCGCCCTGGCCCAGGTTCGGGGTCATGGCGTGCGCCGCGTCGCCGAGCAGCGCCACCTTCCCGGAGTGGTACCGGGGAAGCGGCTCGTCCAGACAGCGGATGTCAGTGCGGACCACCTCGTCAGCGGACATGATCAGCGACGGGATCGGCTCGTGCCAGCCGCCGAACAGGCGCAGCATCTCCGCCTTCTCGTCGCCGGCCCGGGCGCCGGCCGCGGCGGGCGCCGTGGCGTAGCAGTAGACCCGGCCGTCGCCGAGCACCGCGACCCCGAACACCTTTCCGGAACCCCAGGTCTCGGCCGGAAACACTGTCCCGCCGGGGTGCGCCACGACGATGCGCCAGCTCGTCACTCCGGTGTAGACCGGGCCGGGGTGTCGCGGGAACAGTGTGGACCGTACCGGGGAATGAAGCCCGTCGGCGGCGACCACCAGATCGGCGGTGAGCGTCCCGTCAGCGGTGACCACCCGCCCGGCGTCGGCATCGACGTCCTCGGCCGGCAGGCCGAGCCGGAGCGTGCCCGGCTCCAGCGCCTCGACGAGGGCCTCCACCAGCGTCGCGCGATGCACGATGATCACCGGCTCGCCGTATCGTCGCGCCGCCTGCGACGCGTCGGTGCGCGAGATCCAGCCGCCGTCCGGGCGCTGAATGCCGGCGGCGCCCTGCAAGGCTGCCAGTTTGCGCAGCCGCTCGCCGACGCCGAGCGCATCCAGCACCCGCAGCGCGTTCGGGGCGACGGCCAAGCCGGCACCGACCGGTTCCAGGGCGGGGGCCCGCTCGAGGACCGTCACGTCCCAGCCCCGGCGTCGCAGTGCGACCCCGGCCGCCAGTCCACCGATTCCAGCCCCGATCACCACAGCGCGCGCCATGCCACGATCCTCGCACCGCACCTGGCCGGCCGGAATCCGGGGCGTTCCCGGCGCGGCGTGCCTCTCAATCCTGCCGTGATCGCACCGCGCGTTCCTGAGCCCGGCCCGCGCTCCTCGCTGCCCCGCGCTGCCCCTGCATGACGCTGCGCAGACCCACCCACCCGCGCGCCACCCGGGATCGCCTCACGGAACGCACCGCCGCCCCAGGTTCATCCGCAACGCCGGGGTTGCCGGGCGACTCGGGGCACCCCGGCTGCGGGAGCGGCTGGGGGCGCGCGGGCGCTCGCCGGGGTGCAGACTCGAATCATGGACGAGTACGCGCAGGCCCGGCCAGGAGCGGCGCTGCGCCCTTACGTGGCGCTCTACTCGGGATATCGGCTGCGGGGGCTTGCCTCGGCCGTACACCGAGGGCTGCCGTCGCCCTATCTCACGCTGATCTTCACACTCGACGACCCGCTGGTGATCGCCGCCCATCCCGACCCGCGGCAGCCGCCCGGCTCCTACTCGTCGCTGCTTGGCGGGCTGCATCTGGCGCCCGCACTGATCGCCCACGACGGCAGACAATCCGGGGTGCAGGTGTCGGTGCATCCGCTCGGCTGCCGGGCTCTACTCGGGTTGCCGGCCGCCGAACTCGCCAACCTGGACGTGGACGCCACCGCGATCTTCGGTGAACAGTTCGTCGGCGAGGTCCGGGAGCGTCTGTCCGCCGCCTCGGACTGGCCGGGCCGGTTCGCCGCCCTCGATGGGGCGCTGACCCGCCGGGTGCGGGATGCCGCCGGGCCCGAGCAGGTCACGCGGGCCTTCCGGCTCCTCACCCAGGGTGTCTCGATCAAGCAGGTCGCCGGGGAGGTCGGGTGGAGCGGCCGTTACCTGACCGACCGGTTCCGCGCCGAGATCGGGATCCGGCCCAAGGAGGCTGCCCGGATCGCCCGCTTCGACCGGGCCCGGCGTTCGATCCGGCCCGGCGTACGGCTCGCCGACGTGGCCGCCGTCCACGGCTATGCCGATCAGTCACACCTGGTCCGCGACTTCCAGTCGTTCGCCGGGTGTGCCCCGTCGAGCTGGCTGGCCGACGAGTTCGACCTGATCGACACACTGCCGGCCCTAGACGAACCGCCCGGGGCACCGGCTCCCGATCCGGCCCCGCATCGATAGCCGGCCTCGATTCCACAGGCAACGCTGGGCCGGCCCGGAGCCCGGCAGACAGTCCGCTCGTCCCCAGCACGACACCGCGACCGCGCTGCGCGACCCCGCGACCAGGCAGAACGTCCGCTCGTGCCCCACACAGCCCCACGACGGCGCCGCTCGACCACCTGGCGCCGGACAGACAATTCAGTTGTCTCTGGCATAGCGCCGAGACCACGCTCGACCTCCCGCAGAGCGGTGACGAGTTCGGTTTCGTCCAAGCCCAGACCTCGGGATGGTCGCGACGATGGGGGTATGACTGACCTTCACGCACCGGCACCGCAGGTGTGGCCGACGTTGCGGGCCAACGACGCCCGCGCCCTGATCCGCTTCCTCGTCGACGCGTTCGGGTTCGAGGAGACCATCGTCCACGGCAAGGGTGACGTGGTCGAGCACGCCCAGCTCAGCTGGCCGCTCGGCGGCGGGATCATGCTCGGCTCGGAACGCGACGACCCGGACAATCCATGGAAACTGACCCCGGGAACGTTCGGCGCCTACGTGGTGGCCGACGACATCGACGGCCTGTATGCCCGCGCGGTCGCCGCCGGAGCCGAGATCGTCCGGGCGCCGTTCACCACCGACTACGGCTCCCACGACTTCACTGTCCGTGACCCTGAAGGAAACCTCTGGCAGTTCGGCACCTACCGCGGCGAGCCCCGAAAAGCGACCGCGGGCTGACCTCGCAGCGAGCCGTAGCCCAGCCACGTAACGAGCAACCCCAAAGGCCCCACGGCTACGGCTCGCCCGGCAGGCCACCACCCAGCCGTCGCCCAGCCACCCAACCAACAATCCCAAAGACACCACACCTACGGCTTGGCCGGCCGGTCGCTACCCAGCCGTCGGCCGGCCACGCCACGGGCGAGCCCAAAGACCGCGCAGCTACGGCTCGGCTGGGAGCTGCCGCCGCAACGTGGGCGGCTGAGAGCGGGATGGGGTGGGGTGGAGGCCATCGGGGGTGGGGCGGGCAGCGGGTGTGCCCGGGTGGCGCGCCGTGGTCCGGAGTGGCCGCCGTGGCGCGGGGTGGGGCGGGACGGTCGTCGTTGCGGTTGTTGGGCGGGCTGGCCGTACGAGATGAGGGTTGGTTCGATGCCGGGATGACGGTGAGTGATCAGTCGCGGCGGATGAGGCCTCGCTCGATGGCGGTGGCGACGGCCGCGGCGCGGTCGCGGACCCCGAGTTTGGCGTAGGCGTGCAGCAGGTGCGTCTTGACCGTCGCTTCGCTGATGAAGAGGCGCCGCGCGGTCTCGCGGTTGCCGCAGCCGCGGGCGGTGAGGGTGAGGACTTCGAGTTCACGCTGGCTGAGCGGTTCCTTGGCGGGTGAGCGGAGCTGGCCGATGAGGCGGCCGGCGACGGCCGGGGAGAGGACGGATTCGCCGCGGTGGGCGGCGAGGACGGCGCGGAAGAGTTCCTCGCGCGGGGTGTCCTTGAGGAGGTAGCCGGTGGCGCCGGCCTTGATCGCGGGGAGTACGTCACTGTCGGTGTCGTAGGTGGTGAGGACGAGCACGCGGGCCGCGGCGCCGCGCGCCTTGAGCTCGCGGATGGTGGTGACGCCGTCCATGACCGGCATGCGCAGGTCCATCAGGACCACGTCGGGGCTGACCGCGTCGGTGACGGCGAGGGCTTCGCGGCCGTCGCCGGCTTCGCCGAGGACGGTGAACCGGTCGTCGCCGGCGAACATGCCGCGCAGGCCGTCCCGGACCACCGGATGATCATCGACGATGACCAGTTTGATCACCTGCTGTCCGCTCATGCCGCTCCCCCGATCGCGATGGCGGGCACGCACGCGGAGATCGCGGTGCCGGCGCCCGGTTCCGACTCGACCTCCAGGGTTCCGGCGATGCGGTTGAGGCGTTCCCGCATCGCTCGCAGGCCGAAGCCGCCCTCGTCGGTGAGCTCGCGCGGGGCGTCCGGATCGAAGCCGGCGCCGTCGTCGCGGACGTCGAGGGTGACCACGTCATCCATGTAGGACAGAGTCAGCCCGACCCTACCGGCGGCGGCGTGCTTGGCCACGTTGGCGAGGGCCTCCTGGGCGGTCCGCAGCAGCGTGGTCTCGATCTCGGGGAGCATCGGCCGTGCCATGCCGGTGACGGTGAGGTCGGCCCGGACGCCGTGCATGTCGGTCCAGCCGCGGACGACCTCGTCGAGTGCGTCGGAGAGGCGGCCCGCCTCCAGGGTCTGCGGGCGCAGCGCCTGCACCGAGCGCCGGGCCTCGCTGAGGCTCTCCCGGGCGAGGCGTTTCGCGGTGGCGAGGTGCCGGTCCCGTTCGGCGGAGTGGCCCTCGGCCGCTTCCAGCTGGGTGACGATGCCGGTGAGGCCCTGCGCGAGGACGTCGTGGATCTCGCCGGCCATCCGCTGCCGCTCGTGCAGGACGCCGGCCTCGTGGGCCTGGACCAGCAGTTGGGCGTGCAGCCCGGCGTTCTCCTGGAGGGCGGCGGCGAGTTTCGCGTTGGCCTCGGCGAGCCGGTCCATCCGGCGGGAGCGGAGGTTCGAGTCCGCCTCGGTCCGGAGGGCCACGAAGGTCATGATCCCCGCGATCAGCAGGTTGCAGAACAGGACGGCCAGGTAGATCACGGGCCCGTCCTCGTCGTTGACGAAGGTGTTCCGCCCGCCGACCTGCGAGAGGGCGTTGATGGCGGCGACCGGGAGCACCGCGACCATCGGCCACCTGCCGCGCACCGCGTAGCCGGCGAAGATGTAGCCGGTCCAGGTGAAGATGCCGAAGAGCGGGCTGCACAGGACGAGCAGGAGATTGAGGGCGAGCAGCCCGGCCAGGAAGATCAGCATCAGGCCGCGGCGCTCCTGCCAGGACGGGTGCATGTCGACCCACCAGGCGATCCAGAGGGCGGTCACGCAGGTGACCGCCAGGATCGTGGGGAGGTCCTCCCGGGGCAGGTCGTCGACGTCACGGGCGATCACGACGACGAGCAGCGCGCTGGCCAGCGTCCCGTAGGAGAGCCAGGTGAGCCAGGGCTCCCGGGCCGTGGCCGGACCCTCCGTCGCCGCAGGCACACCCATCTCACTCACTCCCAGCGGAAGAGCTTCACCGCGGCGGCGCCGCAGATGACCAGATATCCCACCAGCACGGTAATCGAGAGCAGACCCGGCGACTGTCCCAGAAGGCTGTCGGTGATCAGATCCTGGCCCGCGGCCAGTGGGGTGAAGTCGCCGATCCGCCGCAGCACCTCGGGCATCAGTTCGCGCGGCGCCCACAGCCCGGCGAAGAACATCAGCGGGAAGAAGAGGAAGGTGCCGATCGCGTTGGCGGTCTTCCCGTTCGACGCCACGGCGGACAGCAGCAGACCGAGGGAGAACGCCCCGGCGCAGTTGAGCAGGACGGCGAGCAGGAAGGTCAGCGGGGACTTCGGGAACGGCACGCCGAATCCCACGATGGCCACTGTGTACACCAGAATCGTGCAGAGCAGCACGATGACCAGGTTCATCGTCAGTTGCGCGCCGAGCAGAGTCCCGGGGTGCACCGGGGTGGTGGCGAGCCGTCGCAGGATCCCGCGCTCGCGGTAGGTCGCGAGCACCGACGGCAGGCCCTGCAATCCGATGATGCCGATGGCGAGACCGAGCGAGAGCCCGGCGTACAGGTCGATGACCCGGAGACCGCCGAGTTCCGGCGGCGCCTCCTGCATCGTCGGCACGTTGCCGAGGATCACCAGCAGCAGGACCGGGAAGAGGAGCGTGAAGAAGGCGTAGAGCGGGTCACGCAGGGAGATCCGCATCTCGGACAGGGTCAGCTTGGTGAAGACGGACATCTGGTTCACTCCCCGCGGGTCAGGTGGACGAAGGCGTCGTCGAGGGTGGCCTGCTCCATGGTCAGCTCCGCGGCGATGATGCCGTTGCGGGCCAGCACGGAGACGACCGCGTGCAGCAGGTTGCCGTTGCCGACGATCTCGATCCGCTGACCCTGGCGGCGCAGCTCGCGCACCTCGGGCAGGACGGTGAGCAGCTCGTCGTCGATCGGGGTGGACGGCCGGAAGCTGATCCGCTGTTCGTCGCCGGCCCGCTGGACCAGGCCGGCCGGGGTGTCCAGGGCGACGACCTCGCCCTTGTCGATCACCGCGACCCGGTCGCAGAGGCGCTCGGCCTCCTCCATGAAGTGGGTGACCAGCAGCAGGGTGACCCCGCGGTCGCGGATGCCGGAGATCAGGTCCCAGGTGTCCCGGCGGGCCTGCGGGTCGAGGCCGGTGGTCAGCTCGTCCAGGATGGCGATCTCCGGGTTGCCGAGCAGGGCGAGCGCGATCGAGAGGCGCTGCTTCTGGCCGCCGGAGAGCTTGCCGTACCGGGCCTTGAGTTTGGGGGTCAGACCCAGGTCGTCGGCGAGTCTCCGCCAGTCGGCCGGGTCCGGGTAGAAGGCGCTGTACAGCTCCAGCGCCTCACGGACCGTGAGCTTGTCCTGGAGTTCGCTCTCCTGCAGCTGCACCCCGATGCGCGCCCGCAGCGTGGGGTCGCCGGCGGGACGGCCGAGGACGGTGATGGCGCCGGAGTCGGCGGTCCGCAGCCCGGAGATGCACTCGACGGTGGTGGTCTTGCCGGCGCCGTTCGGCCCGAGGATCCCGAAGATCTCACCGGGCTCGACGGCGAACGAGACGTCCTTGACGGCGACGGTTCCGCCGTACCTCTTCGCTAGGTGTTCGACCTCGATGACTGGCATGCGTCGATCGTCGCCCGCCGGACCCGCTGCCCGAATCGAACAGCGGGCGACCGTGGCGGTCCACCGATCGGTGGATGCCTGCCTACGCCACGTCCTCCGCCACCGGGGCCGGAGTACGGCGCAGGCCCGTGTAGACCGAGCCGATCTGCGCGGCCACCCGCTTCCACGAGTACGCCTGCCGGGCCCGGTCCAGCGCCGCGGTGGCGTAGGTGAACCGGCGCACCTTGTCGTTGACCAGCCGGCGCAGCGCACCGCCGAGCGCCCGCGGGTCCCGGGCCGGGACGAGGTCGCCGGTCAGGCCGTCGACCACCGTCTCGGTCAGCGCGCCGCTGGCCTGCCCCACGATCGGCACGCCGCAGGCCATCGCTTCGAGGGCGGACTGTTCCTCCCACGGTGTGGCGACCAGCAGGTCGGCGGAGCGGTACCAGCTCGGCATGTCGCGGTGCGGCACCGACCCGACCAGCCGGAACCGGTCGGCGACCTTGAACTGCTCGGCCATCGACCGCAGCAGCCGTGCGCCCGGGTCGGCGGGGAGCTGCTCCGGCGACGGTCCGCCGATCACCACCACTTCGGCGTCGGGGACGTACCGCATGGCCTGGATGACGTCGCCGAACCCCTTGCGCTCGACCAGCTTGCCGACGGACAGGATGCGGAAGCGGTCCGGGTCGCGCTGAACGGCCGGGCCGTCCGGGCTGAACCGTTCACTGTCGACGCCGGACGGGACGACGATGAGCCGGGCCCGTGGAACCCCGATGCGAACGAGGCCCTGCACCTCTTCCTGGGTCTGTGCGACGACCCGGTCCACCGCCCGGCCGAGGGCCCGCTCGTAACCCGACCGGGACGGGCCGTACGCGGCCTCCCCGACCTCGCCGAGTTCGTGGAACGACTGCACGACCGGGATGCCGATCTGCTTGGCGGCGGTGACCGCCGCCAGGCCGCTGGTCCAGAAGTGGGCGTGCGCCACGTCCGGAACCCAGCCGTGACGCCACTGCTCGCCGAGCGCCCGGGCGAACTCGCCCATGTGCGGAAGCAGAAGGTCGGGTGGGAGCGGCCGGGCCGGGCCGGCGACGACATGGACCACGTGCACGCCGCTCGGGGTGACGACCACCTCGGCGACGTCCGGGTCCTCGCGGCGGGTGTAGACGCGCACGTCATGTCCCTGCTCGGCGAGAGCGGCCGACAGGTCCGCGAGATGCGCGTCCTGCTCGCCGACGCCGAGAGGACTGGCGTGTTCGGAGATCATCGCAATGTGCACGGGGTCTCCTCCAGCAAGCCGGGTGTGGGATACGCGGAGCCAATGCCCGACAGCTCAGGGCGTAAACATGGCCCGCTCGTTACAGAGCTCGTGAGCAGGGTAAACCGACCCCCGTGGCTATCGTGTCCAGAACCGTTCAGGCACCACCCGACCGGGTCTTCGCCGTCCTCGCCGACGGCTGGAGCTACAGCGACTGGGTGGTCGGCACCGTACACATCCGCGACGTCGAGAAGGACTGGCCGGCGCCAGGCTCGAAACTGCACCACAAGGCCGGGCCCTGGCCGGTGTCGCTGCACGATTCGTCGACCGTTCTAGTCTGCGCGCCCGGCCGGCACCTGAAGCTGAAAGCCGGGTTGTGGCCGCTGGGCGCGGCCGAGGTCGACATCCGGCTCACCCCGCTCGACAACGGCTCGACCCGGGTGGTGATCGAGGAGCAGTTCACCGACGGCCCGCTGCTGCTGCTCCGCAACAAACTCAACGACCTGGTGCTGCACCGGCGCAACGTGGAGACGCTGCGCCGGCTCGCGGACATCGCCGAACGTCAGGGGTAGATCGCCCGGTTCGCGCCGTTGATCACGGCGCGGTAGAGGTCACCGGTCAGCCCGCGGTCACGGGCCAGCGCGGCCCGTGCCGCGTTGGCCCCCGGCGCCCCGTGCACGCCACCGCCCGGATGGGCCGACGCGCTGCCCAGATAGAGCCGGTCCACCGGGGTGTCCGGCCGCCCGATCCCGGGGATCGGGCGCAGGAAGAGCTGCTGGAACGCGGCCGCGGTGCCGCCGCCCAGCGCACCGCCGACCAGGGACGGGTTCTCCCGCTCCATGTCACCCGGGGCGAACACGTGCCGCCCCACCACCTCGCCGCGGAAGCCGGGCGCGTACTCCTCGACGACCGACTCCATCCGCTCCACGTGCGCGGCGATCTCGTCGGCGTGCCAGGACGGGCGGTGCGGCAGATGGGTGTACGCCCACACCGACTCGGTCCCGGCCGGCGACCGCGTCGGGTCGGTCGTGGTCATCTGCCCGAACAGCAGGAACGGGTTCTCGGGAACCTCGTCCGAGGCCAGGTGGGCGGAGTATCGGGTGAGCCCGTTGAGGTCGGCGCCGAAGTGCACGGTGCCGGCGCGGGACGCCGCCGGGTTGCGCCACGGCACCGGCGTCCGCAGAGCCCAGTCGACCTTCACGGTCGCCCCGTCCCAGCGGAAGTGCTGAAGGTCCTCGACCAGCCGCGACGGCAGCCACCGCTCGCCGACCAGGTCGAGGAAGAGCGCGGGCGCCGGAACGTCGGCGATCACCGCCCGCCGGGCACGCCAGTCCCGGCCGTCCGCGGTCCGCACGCCCATCGCCCGCCCCCGGGCCACCAGAACCCGGGTCACCGGAGCCCGGTAGACGATCTCGCCGCCTTTCGACTCCAGCCGCCTGACCAGCGCCGAGGTGATCTCCTGGGCGCCTCCGACCGGCGCCGGCCAGCCGACCTCCTGGCCGAGCATGGCCAGCAGCCATCCGTAGACGCCACCGCCGGCCTCCTCCGGTGACAGATCGGTGTGCAGTGCGCAGCCGGCCAGCGCCAGGGCCGCGCCCTCGCCGTCGAACATCTCCGAGCCCAGCTCGCGCACTGACAGCACCAGGCGGCGGGACAGGCGCAGCGCACCGGCCACCCGCAGTTCCCGCACCAGGCCGAGCCCGTGACGCACCGGAGGGAACGGGGTGAACAGGGTGTCCAGCATCCGGTCGGAGACGGAACGCCATTCCGCGTACGCGGTGCGCCAGCGGTCGCCGTCGCCCGGCGCGAACTGCTCCATCGACTCCGCGGTCCGGTCCAGGTCGCGGCTGACGGTCGCGGCCCGCCCGTCCGGCATCAGGTGGGTGAACACGTCCGGCGCGTGCGCCCACCGCAGATCGAGGTCCAGCGACTTCATCACCGGGGAGGCGTACCCCAGCGGGTAGAAGGCGCTGAACAGGTCGGACAGGTAGCCCGGGGCAGTGATTGCGCCGGAGCGCACCGCCCCGCCGGGATGCGGGGTGGCCTCCAGCACCCGGACGGTCCATCCTTGGTCGGCGAGCTTGTTCGCCGCGACCAGGCCGTTGTGACCGGCCCCGACGACGATGGCGTCCACGGTGTCCACATCGCGACGCTACCCACTGACGTTTGCCGCAAACCGGGGACGGGCACTGGCGGGCATGACCGTCGGGGCGGTGCCGGCCAAGATCCGGCAGTTGAGGTGGCGTACCTGGCGCGGGGTGCTGTGGCGCAGCATCGTCGGCTACTGGGACGACGACTGTTCCGACTATGCGGCGGCGCTGACGTACCAGGCCGTCACCGCGTTCATCCCGTCCCTCGTCGTGATCGTCTCGCTGATCAACCTGGTCACCGACGGCACCACCGTGATCGACACGACCGTCGGGATTCTGCGTGATCTCGGGCTCGGCTCGGTCGTCGGCAACGAGAGCCTGCTCGCGGTCGTCGACGCGCTGCTGGTCCGCCAGGACTCGGCCAAGGTGCTGTTCGGCTTCGGCCTGGCACTGGCCATCTGGTCGGCCTCCGGCTTCGTGGGTGTCTTCACCCGCGCCTCGAACCGCATCTACAGCGTCCGCGAGGGCCGCCGCTGGTGGACGCTCCAGTGGCTGGAGATCGCGCTGGCCACGGTGGCACTGGTGCTGCTGGCCGTCGCCGGCGCCGGACTGGTGATCAGCGGTCCGCTGGTCGACGCGGTCGGTGACGCCCTCGGCGCCGGCGAGACCGCCCGCTGGATCTGGTCGGTGGGCCGCTGGCCGGTTCTCGTCGCCATCGCGATCATGCTGCTGTCGCTGCTGTTCTGGATCGCCCCGAACGTCCAGCAGCCCCGGTTCCGCTGGCTCACCGTGGGCGGCGCGGTCTCGCTCGTCGTGTGGGCCGTGGTCTCCTTCGGTTTCGGGCTGTACGTCGCCAACTTCGGCTCCTACGACCGCACCTACGGCAGCCTCGGCGCGATCATGGCGTTCCTGATCTGGGTCTACCTCTCCAACATCGCCCTCCTGCTCGGTGTCGAGGTCAACGCCGAGGTTCAGCGCGGCCGGCTGCGCCAGGCCGGCGACCGGGATCCGGAAACACCGCTGGCCCCGCGTTTAGCCCCGGACGACCCGGGCACCCCTTGAGGCGAGGCACTCCAGAACGTCGCCCGGGCGTGCTGAGGAACATCGCACGCCGGGGAGCAAGTGAAGGGAGAAATGCGTGAGCACGGTCACCGAGTTTGTTGACGTCAACGTCCCGGTTCGCACCGCCTACAACCAGTGGACCCAGTTCGAAGAGTTCCCCCGGTTCATGGAGGGTGTCAGCGAGATCCGGCAGCTCGACGACACCCACACGCACTGGAAGACCGAGATCGCCGGCGTCAAGCGCGAGTTCGACGCCGAGATCACCGAGCAGTTGCCCGACGAGCGGGTGGCCTGGCACGCGACCGGCGGCGAGAAGCAGGCCGGCGTGGTCACGTTCCACCGCATCGACGACACCCACACCCGGGTCACCGTCCAGATGGACTTCGACCCGCAGGGCATCGTCGAGACGGCCGGCGACAAGCTCGGCATCATCGACCGCAAGGTCAAGGGCGACATGCACCGGTTCAAGGAGTTCATCGAGAGCCGCGGCGGCATCGAGACCGGCGCCTGGCGCGGCCAGGTGGACCGGCCCGGCGCCTGATCACCCGGCTCTGCGAACGGCCGCCTTCGGGCGGCCGTTTCCGCATTCCCGGCGGGCTGCCGCGTTCCCGGGCGGTCGTTCTCCCGCGGGCCGTCCGGTGCGTTTTCCCCGGCCTCTGCCGGGTATCGGTCCGGTATGACGGATTCTCCCAGCGATGAAGCGTGGCGCGACGAGGAGCGGCTTCCGCTCAGCGAACTGAACAAGGCGATGGCCACATCGGACATCGACGGCCAGAACGATCTCACCGACAACGACTCCGGCCAGGAGCCGCCCACGGCGGATCAGCGCCCGAGCACGACAGGGCCGACCGGACCCCATTAACCCTATTTTGTACGGCTACGAACAGTCCCGGGGCTACCACGGCCCGGTCCGCCCGGCACCGGGCGGACCCCCGGCTTCCGGGCTGCTGCGGGGTCACCGGCTACGCCCGGCCCAGTCCGGGCCGGGGGCCGGGGACCATCGGGGGCCGTGGGCTCCCGGCTCTTGGCGGGCGCTGGTTCTCCGGCACCGCCTTTCGGGGACTCGCTCTTCAGGGGGCCCACCTTCTTTCCCGGCCCCGCGTTCTTTTGCGCGTCGGTCTTCTTTCCCGCGCCGGCCTTCTGTGAGTCGGCCTTCTGCGGGTCGGCCCGTGGGGGATCGGCCTTCGGGCGATCGTTCTTCGGGGCGGCGGCCCTTTCCCTGCCGGGCCTCCCCCTGCCGGGATTCCCGATGTCAGGACTCCCGCTGTCAGGCCCTCCGGGATCGGGGCTTCCGATGTCAGGGCTTCCGGGGTCAGGCTTCTCGGCGTCGGGTTTCGGCGCGCGGGGCTTCTCGGCGTCGGGTTTCGGGGATCGGCGGATGACGAGAGCGCCGAGGCCGCCCTCGGCGCGGATCACATACCGGTCCCGGGATCGCCGGAAACCCGGCTCCCGCAGGACGGTTCCCGCCGCCGTGCCGTTGTTCGTGGTCCAGGGCGCCGCCACCGAACCGGCGCCTTCGGCGAACCGCACCTGGACCGGCGCCCCGTCCCGCAACGACAGCATCGCGGTGCCGATCCCACCGGTGAAGGTGACGGGCACCGTGCCGTCCGGTTCCGGCAGCCACACCTCGGCCAGGCCCGCGGAACCGACGTCGAGCCGCGTCACCCGGCCGTCCCGCAGGTTGAGTTGCTGCTCACCGGCTCCCTTCGGCAACCGGAGGTCCCATCGGACGTTCTGGTTCAGCACGATCCGGAGCTCGTCCAACCCCGGGCTGCCGGTGCCTTTGAGGCGCACCACGACCCGGCCCCCACGGCTGGTCACCACCGGGGCGACACCAGCGTCCGAGGCGGTGCTGATCCGGTAGAGCAGACCCGGCAGCGGGGCGAAACGGAGCCGTACCCGCGCCGCCGCGTCACCGACGGTGAGCCAGGCCCCGCTGCGGTTCTGTAGCGGCCCGACTACCACGCGCTCGCCCGGCGCGGCGGCCGTCGGTTGACCCGGCGAACGGGGCAGGGAGAGCTCCGGCGCCACCCGGGTCACCGCCACCCCCGCGGCGACCAGCGCCGACAGCCCGGCGGCGACGACTATTGAGCGACGGAGACGCAACTCGGTGGGCACCATCGGACAACGGAGAATCGGCCGAACGGGTGACGGCGATACGCCCGTATCGCGCCAGACTTTCCGGGTGCGATCTACTGGTTTCCTCTCTGAGCGTCAACGCCGCTTCGCCTGGCTGGGCTTCCTGCTCGCCGCCTTCCAGGCTCCCCTGGCAGCGAAAGTGGTCGATGACGCTTCCTGGTTCTTCGCCGTGGTAGTAGCCCTGGTGGTGGCCACTGTGATCATCGCCGACGACGCCGAGCGTCGCCGTCCGGAACCGGTCGAATTCGCGGAGTAACCCTTACCCCTCCCCCGCCACCCGATAAGGCCGCGGCTCCCCAGCGGCCCGGGCCCCACCACACCGTCGTTCCGGGTCGAGCGGCAGCGCCTCGTGACCCCGGCGGCCATGTGTCCGCCGGCGTTCCTTGAGTTCCGCCTCGTAGAGATGCCGCCGTCCCCCGGCGAGCCGCTCCCGGGCATCCCGTTCCACATCCCGGAACTCGGTGTAGTACCCGTCGTCGAACTCCTCGACGATCTGGAACGTCCAGTGACCCGGAATGACGTTGCGTCCGATCAGCTCCCGCTGAATCCGCTCCGCCATCTCCGTGTGCCCCGCCTGCATGAACAGCGAAACGGCCTCGTCCAGGGCGAAGTCCGCGGTCCCGACCAGTTGGTGCGCGGAGTAGAGATGCCCCCGCACCCGCTCCACCGTCTCCAGCGCCTCGCTCAGCTTGCCCAGCGCTTGCACGGTGACGTCGTCGAGCCCGTCCGGCCGCTGGTGCGCCGCATCCGGCCCGTCGTCCGCCCGGTCAGGCTCATGCCCGGAGCCCACGACCTTGGCGCCATGCTCGGCGTTTCCGCAACTGACGCCCTGGCCAGTGTCATCGAGGCTGACGCCCGGGCCCGCGTCCGCCAGACCCGCACCCGCGTTCTCCCGACCGGGGCCACGCCCCGCACTCGCCCGACCCGCACCCGCCCCGGACTCCTCCCGGCCGAGGCCACGCCCCGCGTTCGCTGCTTCGACGCCCGGCTCGGCGGTCCCGCAGTTGGAGTCCTGCCCGGCGTTTCCCTGCTGGATGGCCCGCTCAGCGTCTCCACGGCCGGCACTGTGTCCAGCGGTCCGGCTTCCCGCGTCGGTGCCGTCGTCCGCACCGGCCGGTCTCTCATCCGCGGAGCCGGCCCCCGCACCACCTCCGTCGGGGGTCACGGCATCGGCCGATCCGGGATCGGCCCGGCCTCCCGCTCGAGGCCCGGCACCGCGTCCCCGGTGCCCGCCGATCTGCTGCCAGGCCGGATTGTTCGCCCTCTGTCCTGCCGCCGTCACTGGAATCCCCTTCTCGCACGCGCCCTCGCTCGCCGGCGCACGAGGCAATTTCCCGTCACCGGCGAGTTCAACCGGCCCGCAACCCCGATGGAACCGTCGGCCACCCTGGGCTACCTAACGTTCTCCTCATGAATGGCCTGTTCAGCAACGCCGCCGCCCGTGCCGCTCAGCGGTCCGCCCACACGTCGCTCGCCGACCTCACCGCTGCTGTCGGCGTGAGTGGCCTCGCCGCTGCCCAGGAGAACCCCGGCCTCATGTCGGTGATCGACCAGCACACCGCCGGTATCCGGGACAGCCTCAACGCCGACACCCGCCCGTTGACCGCGATCCTGCTCGCCGCTTACGCGGAGGGCGTCCGCGACGCCGCTTTCCAGCACGGCTGGACCGCCCCTGAGGGCTCGATCGACTGGTCCGAGAACGACTGGGTCCTCCGCCGCCTGCTCGCCGTCTGCGTGCTGGCCCGCACCCTGCCGGCCCCGCGCTGACCGTCCCGGCGCCCCGCCGGCCCGCCTGACCTGATGGTCTGATCGCGGGAGCAGCCTCGCCGCATTTCGGCGGATTCGCGCCCACGCACTCAGGCGGAACCTCTGTGATTCCCGATCATGCGGCAACGGAGCCGCGACCGGACACCGCCGACCGCTACAGCCTGAACCCCCGGCCAGGCACTTCGGCCACACCACACCGCATCCCGACCCCCTGGGGCCGGCGCCGGACTCTCCGGTGCCGGCCCTTCGTCGTCCAGGCGCCACCCGTCTAAGTGCCCGATGACCGACCGGCACTCGGCGGTGTCTGAGTCGTCGGCTTCTCGTTGCCGGATCCGGCCGCCCGGTCCCCGGTCGCTCGATCCTCCGCGATCCGGCCCTCTCCGGCCGCGGGCACGGCCGGGTTCTCCACCGTCCGGTCGCCGTCACCGTCGGAACCCGCGACGTTTCCCACCGTCCGATCGCCGTCGCCGCCACCGTCGCGGCCGACGACATTCCTCACCGTCGGATCGCCGTCGCCGCCGGATGGGACTGCCTTGCTTTCCACGGTTCGATCATCGGCATCGACGGTGGTGCCTGACCTCGATGGAGCGGCGTCGCGGGCCGACCCGGCCACGTTCTCCACCGTCTGATCCCCGCCGGACGGCCTGGGCTGGGTAGAAGTGCTCTGACCTGCCGCCGGTTGCGGCAAGGCCGACTCCTGACGGAGGGGGTCCGACGCCGGACGATCCTGGGTGCGCTGAGCGTCGACAACATTCGGTAGCGACACGATCTGCGTACGCTCGCCGTCATCAATCACAGCAGTCGTCTCGCCGTGGTCGACCACAGCCGTCGTGTCGCCGTCCCCCACCACAACCGTCATGTCGCCGTCGCCGGCAGTCGTGTCGCCGTCGTCAACCACAACGGTCGTCTCGCCGTGGTCGAGCACAGCGGTCGTGTCCGTGCCGAGACCTCGGATGACGGTCGTCTCCTCGTCAGGGTCCGCGCCTCGGGTGATGACCGTGGTCTCCGAGTCGAGGAGCTGCGTGCGCACGGAATCTTGATCGATGTGCTCCACCGGGGCGCCCAGGAGCCGGGTCGGCACGGACTCCAGCGACTGCGTGGGCACGCTCTCCGAGTCGGCGGCCGAGCCCGGCACGGGATGGGGAACGGTCTTCTCGCCGTCTTCGGGCGGGCGCGCAACCAGCGACGGCGTGGGCCGCACACCGGGAGTGAGGACGGTGGCCTCAGCGGTGGCGGTGTGCACGAAGATCGTGTCATCTTCGTCGTAGTCGGCACGTGGCCCGGAGGCCCGCTCGTCGTAGCGGTCGAACCCCGGAATCAGATGGGGCCGATCATCGACGGCTCCGGCCCCCGAAGTGACGATGAACTGGGTTTCGTCGCCGTCGTGTTCGCGGGCTCGGCGTTCCTCCTCCGCCCAGCGCGTCTCCCATGCCCCGTCGTCGTCCTCCGGATCCCAGGTGGCGGCACCGCCACCGGGACGGCCCAAGGATGCCGAGCTGTCCTGGTCAGTCCGCGGATCCTTCGCAGCCGACCGGGAAGCACCCGTGGCGAGTCGAGCCTGGGCCCCGAGGTCCGACGCATGGTCGTCCGCCGAGGAGGCCCGAGGCTCTCCGTGGGTGGTTTCGGCAGCGATACCGAGGCCGCCGTCGGCAGCGGTACCGGGGCGAACGTCCCCGGCCTCCCCCTGGCGAATGTTTGCGGCGACCCCGGGACGGCGCTCCGCGGCGATCCCCTGGTCGGCATCCGCGGCGACTCCGGGGCGGGCCTCCGCGATGGTCCCCGCGTTCCCGGATTCGGCCACACCGGCCACGGCGGCGGGCGCATGACGATCTGGTGACGAGTGGCGCACCCCGTCCGAATCCTGAGGTGACCCGGCACGACCGAAGTCCGCCACTTCACGCCTCTCGTCAGCGTGTGGCTCACCCGCACCCGGCGCTTTCGCCGTGGGCCACGCCGCCTCCGTGAATGCTCGTCCCGGCGAGACGTCAGCCCCTTGCGACGGCCCAGCCGCCTTCCCCGAGTGAACGGCAGACTCCGAACCGGCCGGACGCGCCCGGCCGGACGCATTCGACGAACCCGCCGAACCCGGCGCATCGGTCGCACCAGGCGAGCGACCCGCCCCGGCTGGAGCAGGCGCATTCGGTGGGGCCGGTGCGCTCCCCGAGAACGTTGCGCCTGCTGAACCGCCCACACCGACCGGGCCTGGCGCATGCGGCGAGCGGCTCGCGCCGTCGGGACCGCCCGGGCCTGCCGGCCGGGGCACGCCCGCCGAACCTGGTTCATCTGCCGGGCTGGTGGAGCTCGGCCCGAACACGCCCGGTGGAGCGGCCGCGGCGGCCGGTCGATGGCCGCCGCTGTCGTGGGCGGTGTCGCCGGAGGCCTGGCGGGCCCCTTCCTCAGCGGTCTGGCGGGCACGCTCCTCCGCGTAGGCGCGGGCCTGCGAACGGATCACCGCCGACTCGGTGGCGGCCCGGTCGAGCCAGCCCTCCCACCGTTGCTGCATGGGGCGGATGAGGCCGCCGCCGACACCGACGATGATGACTCCGGCGACCGTGGCGAGGATGGCGATGAGGAGAGGCCGGGTGACCGAGGTGGCGATGCCGATCTGGTCGAGTCCGGCGATCACGCCGAGCGTGACGATCACCGCGGCGGCCGCCTTGGCGAGGACGCGGGCGTAGCCGAGACCACCCAGGACGGCCGAGATGAGGTCGTGGGCGGCGCCGGCGATGGCGGCGGTGACCACCACGATCACGATCGCGACGAAGACCTGCGGCAACCACGAGATGAGCGCGTTGATGAGGTCACCGGCCGGATTGGGCCCCCAGAGGCCGAAGGCCAGCTGCAGGGCGAACAGCAGCACCACGAAGAACGCCAGGCGGGCGCAGACGTCGGTGGCGCTGGGCGCGCCCGGTTTGAGCAGGCGGCCGGCGGGGCCGCGCTGCACGGCCCGGTCGAAGCCGACCCGGCGCAGGGTCTTGGCGGTGAGCACACGCGCCAGGCGGGCCAGCAGATAGCCGGCGATCACGATCGCGAGGAACACCAGTGCCGAGGGCAGGAACAGCACCACCGACCGCCACATGTCGCTCAGGCCACGGCTCAGCCCGTCTCCGGTCATCCGTCCTCCCTGATTCCGCGCGGCCGGCCGTCACGCCGCCCTTTGCGAACCATAGGACTCCGGAGTACCAGGCACCTCTGACAATCTCGCGGGTCACCGCTGCCACCGGCCACCGTCGGCCGGGACTGGAGAGTGCACGCCCTCGGTCGGCCACAGAAGCCGGGTCAGGGCGGTGCGTGCCCGTTCTCGCAGGCCACGCTCCTGCGGAAGGCGGATGCCGGTGGGCGGCGAGAGGAGCCGGGCGGCGCTGCCGACTGCCCGTGTCCGCGGTTCGCGGGGCATCTGCGAGGGATGTCGGCCGCCGCGGATGTCGGGAACGCGACCCACCCGCGAAAAGCGACACTCGGGAGCAGGGTGACCCCGGTCGGTGGATCACCGGTTCGGGCATGAACGAAAGACCGAGCATCCCGAGGGGTACGCCGCCGGCGGATCCCGCCTCGACCGGGCCCATCGCGATCACCGCACCGGATCCGCGACGGCTCCTCCGAGGGTCGCAGAACCGGGAGCCACGGGGCCGGGAGCCGCCGGGTTCGGACGGGCCACGGAGGGAAACCGGACTGCCCGGGTCGCTTTCCCGGTCAGCCACTCACCCTGGGTGAGCCCGAGTGCCGACTCCGAACGCGAAGGATTTTCGGCATCGAGGGCCTGCCCATGCCAGACAATGGTCAATAATCGGACGGTCGGCCGGTGGGCCATCGTACAAACGGACCACTCGGGATAGGCTTTCCGCATGGTCGGCTCGGGAGGGTACGGGGCGGGGGGTCTCCACCCGTCTTCGATCACCACGCTGCCCGTGCAGGCAGCCGGAACACCGCACACCGGCCTGAGCTGCGCGGCGCTGGTGCACGCCCTCGACTGGTCGGCCACCTCGATGGGCCCGATCACCGGGTGGGACCCGGCGCTCCGGGCCGCGGTCGAGCTGGTGCTCGCCTCCCCGGTGCCGATGCTGCTCACCGTCGGTGACGATTTCGTGGTCGTCTACAACGACGCCTATGCCGAGGTGCTGGGCGGGTTGCATCCGGTCGCGCTGGGCCGTCCGGCGGCGCAGGCGTTCGGCGTGGCGTGGGAGCAGCCGGGCCTGGGCGACGTCATCCAGCAGGTGCACCGCGGCGGCCGGGCGATCCTCGAGCCGGAGAGCCAGGTGCAGTTCGCGCCGGGTCATACCGAGCCCGCTTTCTACACCCGGGGCCACTCGGTGATCCGCACGTCGCGGGGCGCGGTGGCCGGGGTGCTGACGGTGGCCGCGGAGACCACGCACGTGATCCACCGGCTGCAGAGCCTCGGCGAGTTGACCGCACGGCTGGCCGGCGCGCTCACCATCGACGATGTCACGCGCGTCGTCCTGGCGTACGCGATGGCGTCTTTCGATCTTGATCATTGTGTCTTCGCGGTGGACGACGGCGGCGCCTACCGTTTCGTCCGCCGCATCCGTGGCGAGATGCTCGACGAGGTGGACGAGCGTCTGCCGCCGGTCTGGCGGCGCATCGTCGCCGACCCGGCGGCGCCCGCGGTGGCCGCGGCGGAGACCGGGCGGGCGACGTTCGTCGCCGACGGCGAGCCGCTGGCCGCGGTCGCGAGCGACCGCCACGAGCGGCGGGTCCGTTCGCTGGCCGCTCTTCCTCTGCGCACGCCGTCGCTGCGCGGTGCGCTGACCGTGGGTTTCCGTCGCCCGCATGTCTGGCTGCCCGCGGAGCGGGCGCTGCTGATGGCCGCGGCCGAGCTGGTGGCGCAGGCCGCGGAGCGGGCCCGGCGATTCGAGGCCCAGCACGGTACGGCGCAGTTGCTCCAGCGCAGCATGCTTCCCGAGCATCTCCCCGAGCTCGACACGTTCCGCATCGCGGCCCGCTATGACGTGGGTGTCGACGGTAACGCGGCCGGCGGCGACTTCTATGACGCGTTCCATCTGCTCGACGGCCGGCTGGCGATGGTGCTGGGCGACGTGGCCGGCCACGATGTGCGGGCCGCCGCGGTGATGGGCCAGGTCCGGGCGGCGTTGCGGGCGATGGCGCTGACGGATCCGTCGCCGCCGAGTGTGCTGGCCGGGCTGGACAGGCTGGTCGGCTCGCTGGGCGCGGAGTCGCGCAACGAGGAGATCTTCGTGACCGTCGTCTACGGGGTTCTGGACCCGTCGGACGGCTCGATCACGCTGGCCAGTGCGGGTCATCCGCCGCCGGTGCTGCGCCGGGCCGGGCGGGGCGGCGCGTCGGCCACCGCCGAGTTGGCGAAGGTTCCGCCGGGCGCCCCGCTGGGTCTGGGCGGGCGCTGGCAGACCGGCGCGGTGCGGCTGGAGCCGGGCGATTCGATCCTGATGTTCAGCGACGGCGTGGTGGAGCGTCGTGGCCTTCCGCTCAGTGACGGGCTGGACGCGCTGATCGCGGCCGCGGCCGCGTCGCCGAGCGGTGATCCGCGCAACCTGTGTTCGCTGGCCACCGCGGCGGTACCGGGCACCACCGACGACGACGTGGCGGTGTTGGCGGTGGAGCACGCGCTGGCGATGAGCCGGTCGGCGACGATGCAGGTGGCGGCGGAGCCGACCGGGCCGAGCCGGGTGCGGCAGTGGATGACGACCCGGTTGCGGGAGTGGGCGGTGCCGGATCAGGTGATCGGCGCGGCGATCCTGTGCACGAGCGAGCTGACGACCAACGCGTTGCTGCACGCGGGCACTCCGGCCCAGGTGCACATCGACCTGAACGCGGAACGGCTGCTCGTGTCGGTGGCCGACACCGGCACGCGGGGCAGCGTGATCCGGGCGCATGCCGACACCCTGGCGAGCCGGGGCCGCGGACTCGGCCTGATCGAGGAGTTGAGCGATTCGTGGGGCACCGATCCGACGGTTCGTGGGTCGACGGTCTGGTTCGAGATGCTGCTGGTTCGAGAGGTCGGCGCCGCGGGTAGTTGACCGATCATGCGCTCTGGAGCCCTCTTCGACGTCGGCCGCGACCCGGTCGGCACCACCTGTCCGCACGTCGTCCCGCGCTGGGAGGCTGTCAGGTCGAGCTCGGCCGCTGTCCTGGACGGCGTGACGGGTTCCGCGATCACCCGGCTCGGCTGACCGCACCGCATGGAGCTGTCTGATCTGGTGTATGCCCTCGTCGGTGTGGGCGCCCTGCTCGCGGGCATCCTGCCCCGCCTGCTGGAGCGCCGCCCGCTGTCCATGCCGATGACTTTCCTGGCGCTGGGGATGATCGTCTTCGGCCTGCCGCTGGGGCTGCCCGACGCCGACCCGAAGGCGTTTCCGGAGCTGACCGAACACCTCACCGAGGTGGGTGTGATCGTCGCGCTGATGGGCGCCGGGCTGAAGATCGACCGCCCGTTCGGCCGCCGCCGCTGGGCGTCGACCGGCCGCCTGCTGATCGTCGCGATGCCGCTGACGATCGCGGCGGTGGCGCTGCTGGGCTGGTGGTGGGTGGGTCTCGTGCCTGCGTCGGCGCTGCTGCTGGGCGCGGCGATGGCGCCGACCGATCCGGTGCTCGCCTCGGACGTGCAGGTGGGCGAGCCGACCGACTCCGAGGATTCGGAGGACGAGGTGCGGTTCGCGCTGACCTCCGAGGCGGGGCTGAACGACGGGCTGGCGTTCCCGTTCGTCTACGCGGCGATCGCGATCGCCGCGCACGGGCTCGATCCGGCCGGCTGGTTCGGCGAGTGGGTGTTGAAGGACGTCCTCTACAAGGGTGTCGTCGGCCTGGTCGGCGGCATCGTGATCGGCCGGTTGCTGGGGAAGCTGTTCTTCCGCGCGAAACGGGACTCGCTGCGGCTCTCCCGGCATTCTGAGGGATTTCTGGCGCTGGCGGCGACCTTTCTGGCGTACGGGCTGGTCGAGGTCGCCGGGGGCTACGGCTTCCTGGCGGTGTTCGTGGCGGCACGGACGATCCGGGCGGCGGAGCGGTCACACGAGTACCACCAGGTGCTGCACGATTTCGCCGAGCAGACCGAGCGGCTGTTGACCGTACTGTTGCTGCTTCTGCTCGGTGGGGCGGTGGTCGGCGGCCTGCTGATGCCGCTCACCTGGCAGGCCGCTCTGGCCGGCCTGACGCTGATCTTCTTGATCCGTCCGCTGGCCGCGTTCGTGGCGTTGCGTGGAGCGCCGGGACGCACGTCGGAACACTGGGTGATCGCCACGTTCGGTATTCGTGGCATCGGCTCGTTCTATTACGTAGCGTATGCAGTCACACATGCCGATTTCCCCGGCACGGATCTCGTCTGGGCGACCGCCGCATTCGTCGTCGTCGTGTCCGTAGTGCTCCACGGTGTCGCCGCAACTCCGGTAATGCGTCACCTGGATCACTCACACGCCTACACACGGTAACTTAATACTGCTCTAAACCGGACAATGAACCGGCCGGTGGTGACGAAGCGTTATCAGTGCCGTAGAGTGCTGGATTAACTGGGGATGTCCACAACGGAGCGGCTCATGCGGATCAGAGGCTATGCACCCTTGACACCTTGCTGGGTGGAACTGGCGAGTGCGGACCCCGCACGCGCGGCACAGTTCTACGGAGAGTTGTTCGGCTGGGAGTCGGCGGGTGATCGGTTCAAGCTTGGGGGGCATGCCGTCGCTGGTCTCACCCGCAGCCGGCTCGACCGGCCGGACGGCTGGCTCACTCACCTGAGCACGCCCGACATGGAGGAGTCGCTCGAGCACGTCGCGCTCTCCGGCGGCCACTGCCTGAGCCATCCGGCTGAGGCGCACGGCGGCCGGCGCGCGATCGTCGCCGACCCGTCCGGCGCGATCATCGGACTCTGGCAGGGTTACGACTTCGCCGGCGCGCAGGCCGGTGGTGAACCAGGCACCATGTCCTGGCCGGAATTGATCACTGACGACCCGGACGGCGCGGCCCGCTTCTACGGCTCGGCGTTCGGCTGGCTGCTGCGCCACGAGTTCGGCTCCGGCGAGTGGCTCAACCAGGCCCACGACGCCGTCGCCGGCATCGCGCCGGGCTACCGGGGCGCGTGGTGGCGCGTCGCCTTCCAGGTCGAGGACATCGAAGCCGTGGCGGACCACTGCGAACGCCTCGGCGGCACGATCGTCACCCAACCGTGCGCCGTGGGCATGACCGCGTTCGCCGAACTGCAGGACCCGTTCGGCGCACGCTTCTCGATCGCCGCACCGGTCTACCACCCGGTCGAGCTGACCGTCTCCCTGGGCAGCACCCTGCCCGCCTGGGACTGACATTCGAAGACCGAAACGCATCACATGGAAGAGGCCGACCCTTCGGGGCCGGCCTCTCCGCGTTCCCACCCTTCTCGCGGTACGCGTGACGCCGCCGGCGCCACTCGATCGGAGCAGTGCCGCATGCCGGTGACCGTCAGCGGGTAGTGGCACAGACGTTCGAGATCACGACGGGAAGGACGGGTGTCATGACCGACCGGACGGACGCCGGCAACACCATCAAGGACCCCGACGACTGGACCACCGGGGATCAGCCCGCGACCGGGGCGCAGGAGTCGTACCTCAACACTCTGGCCGCCGAGGCGCACGAGGAGGTTCCGGAGAACCTGTCCAAGGCGGACGCCTCCAAGAAGATCGACGAACTGCAGGAGAAGACCGGGCGGGGCGCCTGAGTCGTCCCGCACCGAAGGCCGGCCCCGCGACGGGGCCCGCCATATCGTCCACCCCGGGTGAAACACCCCCCCCCCCCCCCCCCCCCCCCGCGGGGCCCCCCATTCTCGTCAACCCGGGTTGACACTCCCGTGATGTCAACGTAAGTTGACGGCATGACAGAAGCGACCGACCTCGCCGCCGCCGCCGGCAGCGCCGACCCGCGGGTCGGGCTTCGGGCGGTGGTGGCACTGCGCCGACTCCTGGAGGGCCTGGAGCGCCTCCAGGTGGCGAACGCCCGCGCCAAGGGCTGGTCCTGGCAGGAGATCGCCGACGCGCTCGAGGTGACCCGCCAGGGCGTGCACAAGAAGCACGCGCGCCTGCTGCCGATGCCGGATCCACGGGGAGACTGACATGTTCGAGCGATTCACCAAGGCCGCCCGCGCCGTCGTCATGGGCGCCCAGGCCCAGGCCCGCGAGCTGGGGCACCAGAGCATCGGCACCGAGCACACGCTGCTCGCGCTGGTCAGCGACGAGAACGGCCCGGTCACCGCGACCCTGCGGAGCGTCGGCGTCGACCGGGCTTACGTCCGCGAGGCGATCATCCAGCACGTCGGCGACCGGAGCGAGACGGCGGCCGTCGTCGACCGGGACGCCGAGGACGCCGCGGCCCTCAAGTCGATCGGCATCGACCTCGACGCCGTCCGGGCCGCGATCGAGGAGAACTTCGGAGCCGGGGCGCTGCACCTGCCCCGGCCCGCGCCGAAGAAGAAGGGGATCTTCGGCCGGCTCGCCTCGGCCGGCGGACACGTCCCGTTCTCCTCGCGCAACAAGAAGGTGCTGGAACTCTCCCTGCGCGAGGCGCTGCGGCTCAAGCACAACTTCATCGCGCCCGAACACATCATGCTCGGCATCCTGCGTGAGGGGCGGGGCCTGGCCGCGCTCATCCTCGCCGAGCGCGGAGTCGACTTCGACGCCCTCCGCGACGACCTCGCCCGCTCCCTGAACACCCCCGCCGCCTGACCCCGGCCGGGTGGAGTTCGGGCGCCGCTCGCGCCCGAACTCCACCCGTGTCCCGGCCCCGGCCTAGAGCCGCAGGCGCATTCCGGGCTCGGACGTGCGAACGAAGCCGAGAGACGCGTAGAGGGATTCGCCGTCCGGCGAGGCTCTCAGGTCGACGGCACGAACCCCCTGGTCACGGAACCACTGCAGGAGGGCCTCCATGCAGGCCCGGGAGTATCCGCGGCGGCGCAGAGCCGGCTCGGTGGAGACGTTGAAGACATAGCCGACCCTCCCGTCGGGGTTGGACGGGTTGCCGAGGCGCTCCTCGATGGCCCCGACCGCACAGGCGGCGAGGCCGGAGCCCTCCGGGGCCTCGGCGACGAAAGCGGCGAGCGTGGGTTCCACGGCGCCCAGACGCCGGCACAGAGTCTCCCGGGCGGAGGCGTGCCAGTCGTCGTTCCAGTTCTCCGTGCTGAAGGTACGCAGCATGACCGCGCGCAGGCGGATCAGCTCGTCGGCGTCGTCGGCGGTGGCTTGACGGATCTTCACCGGTGCACCCTCTCACCGGCGGCCCACGCCCGGCGCTCCGCCACCGCGCGACACGGGATCATCAGGCGGAGACCACATCGCGCGGTAGCCGTACCCCAGGTCGTTCAGATCGAAGTTTCAGATTTCAAGGAGTACGGTTCGTGGCATGGCCGAGCCGCTGACCGGGACGCAACTGGCGCACTGGCGCACCTTCATCGAGAGCTCGTGGGCGCTGCACACCCGCCTCGAGGACGAGTTGCGCGCCGCGACCGGGCTGAGCATGAACGACTACCACGTGCTGGTGGCGCTCGCCGACGCGCCCGATCACCGGATCCGGATGGGCGAGTTGGCCAGCCGCCTGGTGCTGTCGCCGAGCCGCATCACGTACCAGATCAGCTCCATGGTCAAACGGGGTCTGGTGCGCAAGGAGAGCTGCCCCGACGACGGGCGCGGCCAGGAGGCCGTGCTCACCGGCGAGGGGCTGTCGGCGTTGCGCGCGGCGGCGCCGGCGCATCTGGAGACCGTTCGGGAGAGCTTCATCGATCATCTCGACGACGAGGAACTGGCCGTGATCGGCCGCGTCTTCGCCAGACTCACCAAGGCGTGAGAGCATCACCCGCCGACTGACTAACTACGCTGACCGGCATGGACCGGATCGAGCGATTCGCCGACGTCGTGGTCCGGGCGGGGATCAATCTCCAGCCCGGGCAGGGAGTCATCCTTCGTACGGACACCGCCCACCTGGAGATCGCCCGGGCGGTCGTGGAGGCCGCGTACGCCGCCGGGGCCGCCTGGGTCGAGCCACTCTGGACGGACGGCCCGATGCGCCGCTCCGCCGTCGACCACGCCACTGGAGAGTCGCTGTCCGCGAGCCGTGGCTGGGCGTTGCAGCGCATCCGGGAGTGGTCGGAGCAGGGTGTCGCGTCGATCGCCCTGCTCGGCGACGCGAACCCGCACATCCTCGACGGCGCCGACCCGGTCCGCGCCGCGGCGTTTCCGGTCGAGGAGGCCCGGGCGATGCGGGAGAGCGTGCTCGGCAAGCTCCGCTGGACCGTGGTGGGCGCGCCGAACCCGGGCTGGGCCCGCCAGGTCTTCGGCGAACCCGACACGGAGCGGCTGTGGGGGGCGGTGGCGACCGCGATGCGGCTGGACGCCGACGACCCGGCCGCCGCGTGGCAGCGACGGGCGGCGGTCCTGGCCGAGCGTGCGGCACGGCTCGACGCGTGTGAGCTGACGTCGGTGCGCTACCACGGTGGCGGCACCGATCTGACGGTCGGGCTGATCCCGGGCTGCCGCTGGACCGGCGGCGGCCTGATCGACGCGGCCGGCATTCCCTACATGCCGAACATCCCGACCGAGGAGGTGTTCACCAGCCCCGACCGGCAGCGGGCCGACGGGGTGATCCGGGTGACGAGACCGCTGGCGCTGAACGGCCGCATGGTCCTCGGGCTGCGGCTGGAGTTCTCCGGCGGGCGGATCGTCGCGGTGTCGGCGGACGCCGGCGCCGATGCCGTGGAGGCGCAACTGGCGACCGATCCGGGCGCCCGCTCGCTGGGCGAGGTGTCGCTCGTCGACTCGGACAGCCGGATCGCCCGGGCCGGCATCGTCTTCCACAACACGCTCTTCGACGAGAACGCCGGCTGTCACGTGGCGTGGGGGTCTAGTTTCCCGTTCGCGGTGCCGGGCGGGGCGGGGATGACCGCCGAGAGCGGGAGCGGCTCGGCCTGAACACGTCGGCGGTGCACACCGATGTGGTGATCGGCGGCGAGGGCATCACGGTCACCGGCACCGGCCCGAAAGGCACCGTCGAGATCATCCGCGAGGACGAGTGGGTCCTCTGAGCCGTCACCAGGTCCCGGCGCGCCGCTCCCGCCAGGGACGGCCGTCCGGGTCATAGATCAGGCGGTACGCCGGAAGCGCCCACAACCGCTGGTACCACGGGAGCTTCTCGGGCTCGTGCGGGATCAGCCGGCCGGGCGGGCGTGGGCCCTTGCGGCCGTTGTCGCGCCAGTCGCGCAGCCGGTCGGCGGCCGCCGTCATCGTCTCGATCGCCGACGCCGGGTCGAGCAGGTCGGCGTCGTCGCCGTCGGCCCGGTCCAGGTGCTCGCGCATCAGGGCGAGCCGCAAGGCGCGGGGGTAACGGCGGGCGCCGTCGCCGAGCCCGGCCGGGTCGAGCGGTTCGCGGTCGTCGCGGGTGTCGTCGAGGAGCGCGCACGAGAGCTCACTGTCGTGGGTCCACGAGCGACGGTTGAAGTTGTCGCTGCCGGTGCTGCACCAGACGTCATCGATGACACAGATCTTGGCGTGTACGTAGATCGGCGTGCCGGCGTGGTTCTCCAGGTCGAAGACGTGCACCCGGTCGGCCGCGGCCTGCCGGCACAGGTCCAGGGCCTGTGCGCGGCCGACCTGGTTGGGCGGCAGCGCGAACGCGCCGTCGACGTCGGGGTGCCGGGGCACCACCGCGATCAGGTGCAGTTCCGGGTTCTCCCGCATGGCCTCGGCGAAGAGGTGGGCGACCTCCTTGGACCACAGGTACTGGTCCTCCAGGTAGATCAGCCGGCGGGCCCGCTTGATCGCCTTGGTGTAGCCGCGGGCCACGCTGCGCTCGCCGAGTCGCGCGAACCGGTAGGCCGGCCGCATCGCGGGATAGGTGCGCAGCACCTGGACGGTGTGCGGGCCGCACTCGGGCGGGTCCGGCGGCTGCGGCGGGAGCCGGTCGGCGTGCATGTCCTCGTGGCGGAGCATGTCGGTGACCGTGGAGACGGGGCCGTGCTGGTCGAGCGGGCTGGGGTCGTTCCACCGCTCGCGGAACGACAGGTCGAGCGTGCCGACGACCGGGCCGCGTAGCGCCAGTTGCACATCGTGCCAGGGCGGGTTGGGCCCGTACGCCGCGGCCATCCGCACCGCCTGCGGGTCGCCGTGGTGCCGTGCGTCGTCACGCCGGCTGTGGCAGAGGTCGATGCCGCCGGCGAAGGCGATGTCGCGTTCCGGCCGGCCCGGATGCCGCAGCACCACGAGTTTCTGGTGGTGTGAGCCGCCCCGCCGGACCCGCTGGTCGAGCAGCACCTCGCCACCGGCCGCCTCGATGTCGTCGCTGAGGGTGCGGTTCTCCTCCTCGCTGTAGGCGAGTCTGTCGAGGTGCGAACGCCAGAGCAGACCTTTGACGATGACTCCGCGCTTGGCGGCGCCGGCGAAGACCTCGGCGACGGTGCGCCCGTCCTCGCTGATCCGCTCGTCGGGGTCGCCACGCCAATCGGTGAAGAACAGGTGATCACCGGGCTCCAGCGCCTCGACTTCGGGCACCAGCCGATCGAAGTAACTTTGCCCGTGAATAAGAGGCTCGACCGTGTTTCCGGTGTTCCATATGGGTATGGAGGTGTCCGGGTTGCCGCGTTCGTCTGCGGTCAGAAGCCAATCGTGCGGCGGCACTGCAACCCCTCCGAGGTCGACGACGCCCTCACCGTAAGCCTCCCGCCCGCCACCCGCACCCGGAGCGGCGCCCCCCGACCCGCGGAGGAACAGAGCCCATGAGCAGCGAGCCCCTGACCACCACAACGGTAACCGAGGCCACCGAGTCCGCTGAGAAGGGCCTGCTCATCGCGGTCCTGTTACTGGTGCTGCTGGGCACTGCCGCGATGCTGATGATGTCCTGACCGAGAGGACCGTGGGGACCGGCGAACCGCCCTCGCCGAACCCCTGGAACTCCAGCCCGGCTTCGAGGAACGCGTTCAGCAGCTCAGGAAGAGGCCAGTGGCTGGCGCCGACCTTGTCGCGTACTCCATTGGCGGTCCATGACGTCTTGGTCCAGTGACCGTCGAGGTAGCCGGCGCGGATGACCACGGCGGCCGGATCGCCGCGGTCGGCGAAGCCGCCGCAGAAGGCCGGATGCACCCCGATATGAACGAACCGCCCGCCCGGACGGAGGATCCGTGCGACCTCCCGCAGCACGGCGGGATAGCCGGGCATGTCGGTGTGGGCCATCACCGTGATCGCGGCGTCCAGTGAGGCGTCCCGGAACGGCAGCCGGGTCGCGTCCGCGCGGGTGACCGGCAGCCGGCCACCGGTGTGACGCAGCATGCCCGCGGAGAGGTCGACGCCGAACGGGGTCCAGCCCAGGTCGCGGATCTGAGCCGCATGGACGCCGGTGCCGCAGCCGATCTCCAGGCACCGGCCCGGTCCCGGTCCGAGTTGCTCGGTGATCGCCCGCCGGATGCCGAGCGGGTCGCCGGGTGTGGTGGTGGGCAGAAACTCGGTCTCGTACCAGTCCGCGATCTCGTCGTAGGCCGCTCTCATCCGCCAAAGGTATACCTGGCCATACCTCGATGGTGGCCCTGAACGGCTGGGGCGGAGCGGATTCCGCTGGCTACCGTGAGCCGGTGCTTATCACCGCCCTTAGAGACCGCAGTTACCTGCTCAGCGGGTGGCCGTGGCGGTCGGCTCTGTTCGTGGGGACCACCGCGCTGATCGCGGCGCCGGTCTCCTTCGGCTTCTGGCTGCTGGTGACCCCGTGGCTGGTCGCCGGGCGCGAGGTCCTCGCCGGGCGCACGCCTGATCTCAGCATCGTGTTCCTGATGGCCGTCGGCGCGGCGATGCTGATCGGCGGCGGCCCGCTGGTGGCGCTGCCACTGGCCACGCTGGAGCGGGCCCGGCTGCGCCTGATCGACTCTCGGCCGATCCCGGCGCCGCACCGGTTCGCCGCGAGCCCCGTCGTCTGGCTGGCCCAGCGGTTCCGCGAGGAGTCCACCTGGCGGGCCGTCCTCTACGCGATCCTGCTCGCGGTCCTGGCCCCGCTGCTCTACTTCGCCGGCGCGGTGCTGACCGTTCTGGAGCTCACGCTGCTGGCGAGCCCGTGGCTGGCGGAGTGGGACTTCGGCGGTTACCGGATCGACGGCGGGCCACAGTCGATCCCGTTCACCCTGCTCGGCATCGTGCTCTTCCCGGTGCTGCTCTACCTGGCTGGTCTCGTCGCGGCGGCGCACGGCGTGCTGGCCCGGCGGCTGCTCGGTGGCGGCGACGGGCTGCGAGACCAGTTGACCGAGGTGGCGCAGTCGCGGGCCCGGCTGGCCGACGCGTTCGACGCCGAACGGCGGCGGATCGAACGAGACCTGCACGACGGCGCCCAGCACCGGCTCACCAGCCTCACCCTGCACCTGGGGATGGCCCGGCTGGACGTGCCGGACGACTCCCCCGCGGCCGCCCCGCTCCATCAGGCCCACGACCAGGCCAAGGAGCTGATGGTGGTGCTGCGCGATCTGGTGCACGGCATCCGGCCACAGGTGCTGACCGACCTCGGGCTGCCGGCCGCGCTCCGGGAACTGGCCGCCACGTCGCCGGTGCCGGTGTCGGTGGACGCGGCGGAACTGGACCGGCTGCCGGAACGGATCGAGACGACCGCCTACTTCGTGGCGGCGGAGGCCCTGACCAACGTCGCCAAGCACGCCCACGCCACCTCGGTCCAGGTCCGCCTGACCCGGGCTGGCGACGGGATCGCGCTGGAGATCCTCGACGACGGCCTGGGCGGCGCCGACCCGCGCCGGGGCAGCGGGCTGACCGGGCTGGCCGACCGGGTGGGCGCGGTCGGCGGGAAACTACTGCTGGCCAGCCCGGCCGGCGGCCCCACCCTGCTGCGGGTGGAACTATGACCCGCGTCGTCCTCGCCGAAGACGGCGTCCTGCTCCGCGAGGGCCTGGTGGGGGTGCTGGTCCGGTTCGGGTTCGAGGTGGTCGCCGCGGTCGGTGACGCCGCCGCGCTGGAGGCCGCGGTCAAGGAGCACGAACCCGAACTGGTGATCACCGACATCAAGATGCCGCCGTCCTTTTCGGACGAGGGCCTCCGCGCGGCGGTCCGGCTACGCCGCGACCGGCCCGGCCTCCCGGTCGTCGTGCTCAGCCAGTATGTGCAGCAGGAGTACGCCGCCGACCTGATCGGCACCGGCGACGGCGTCGGATATCTGCTCAAGGACCGGGTGGCCGACATCGCCGAGTTCGTGGCGGCGTTGCGCACCGTGATCGCCGGCGGCACGGTCGTCGACCCCGACGTGGTCCGCCGCCTGATCAGCCGCCCGCAGGACCCGCTCGCCGGGCTCTCCGGCCGGGAACGCGAGGTGCTGAGCCTGATCGCCGAGGGCCGGTCCAATTCGTCGATCGCCGGGGCCCTGTTCATCAGCGAGCCCGCGGTCGGCAAGCACGTCGGCAACATCCTGGCCAAGCTGGGCCTGCCTCCGACCGACGACACGAACCGGCGGGTCCTGGCGGTGCTGACCTTCCTGCGCGCCCGCTGACTCAGACGCCCGCCGATCCAGACACCTGCCGGGGTCAGGCGCGCGCTGGGTCAGGCGCGCGCTGGGGCGAGCGACCAGCGGGCCGGGGCCCAGATCGGGGCGTCCGGGTCGCCGGCCAGGGCCAGTTGCACCCGCCAGGCGTCCATCGGCGGGCGGCCCAGCGCCCACCAGCGGTCGGCCAGGGCGATGCCGACCGCCGTGTACCGCTCCGCCGACGCGCCGGACGCGAAAATCGCCCCGTCGGCCAGCACCACCGCGCCGGACGCGCCGGTCTCGTCGAGCACCGCCAGATAGCTCTGCTCCCGGCCGGGAATCGACGCGTGGGTGACCCGGCGGTGCCAGGTCCCGGCGGCATACCAGAGGCCGCGGTAGTCGGACGGGTCCAGCGCGGGTCTCCAGCGGGCCGGGGACGTCTCGGTGAGACCCTCCAGACCGACGGCGGCGGGCGGGTGACTGCGCGGGTGGCGGGCGCCGAGCGGACCGGCGGCGCTCATGAATCCGGCCGAGCAGACCACACTCGCCGCCAGAGGCTCCGAGCGGACGTCCAGGACCGGATGGATGCCGGCGTGCGCGACCGGGACGATGATCCGGCCGTCCGGTTCGAGCCGGTCCAGCCAGTGTGGGGAGATCCCGGCGACGCCCACGGTCACGATGATCCGGTCGTACCGCTCGGGTGGGCCACCGGTGTAGCCGTCGGCGATCTCCACCCGTACCCCCGGAATGCCCGCCCGGGCCAGCGCGGAGCGCGCCCGTGCCGCGACGTCGGCCTGGACGTCGATCGTCGTGACGACCGCGCCCAGAGTGGCGAGGAGCGCCGCGTTGTAACCGGTCCCCGCGCCGATCTCCAGGATGCGCAGGCCAGGCCGCACCTCCAGGGCGTCGATCATGATGGCCATCAGCGACGGCTGGCTGGACGAGCTGATCGGGACGTCGCCCTTCATCTTGGTGACCAGCACGTCATTGCTGTAGACGGTGCGCAGGAAGTCGCGATCGGCGGGCAGGACCCGCCGGCCGTCACGGCGATGGAACCCGTCCGGGACGAAGACCTCACGCGGCACCGTCGCGAACGCTCCGGCCAGTTCGGGCGAGAGGTCCGCGCCGTCGTGCCGGATCAGATCGAGATATCGCCGGCGGGCATCTTCCATGAGAGACACGGTACGTAACGTGCCGCCCATACGGTGAGACTCGTGGATATCTCCCGGGCCGGCCGAACCCGCGATCCGACGTCACCGCGGATCGCGGTTCGGTCCCACTACCAGGCCGCGTGAGTCACGAGACCGAACCCGATCCGGCCGCCTCGCGCAGGGCGGCCGGAACGTCGTCGGCGTGGTACGGCCACTCGGCCGGCTCGATCTTCTCCAGGAATCCGGCGTAGACGACCGCCGCGCGCAGCGCCGCCACCGGGCGCAGCAACTCCACGGCGCGCAGGGCGTCACCGTCCGGCCAGAGGGCGGCCCACCCGGCCAGTACCCCGGCGTCGTCGCAGAGTCGCAGCGCGTCGAAGGCCGGATTGCCGATCGCCGAGTCGGCCCAGTCCACGATGGTCAGCGATCCGTCGTCGCCGGTGCGGACGTTGCCGGGGTGCAGGTCGCCGTGCACCAGGGTGTCCGGCAGGCCGCATCCCTCCACCTCGGCGAGCCGCCGGGGAAGGTCGTCGAGCAGCTTCGCGAGGCCGGGGATGACGCCCAGATGCGGCTCGGCGACCCGGAGGATTCCGTCGAGCGAGAGGTCGGGCACACCGGCGGCGCGCAGCTCTTCCACCCGGCCGGCGAAGTGTCTCTGCACCGGGTGGAACGCGTTCACCACGTCGGCGCACAGGGCGGGGCCGGCGCCGTACCGGTCCTCACCGGGCACGTGCGCCAGCAGCATCCGGCCCTGCTCCCCCACCGCCATCGGGTAGGGCACCAGCCCCGGCGACACCGCGTCGACCGACCGCAGCACCGCCGCCTCGTGGGCGAAGAACGGCGGCACCTGTTTCAGCCAGGCCACCGGCGTCCCGGCCGGGTCGTCGAACCGCCAGATCGCCGACAGGTTCCAGGTGCGCTGCTGGCGGGCGGTCGTCCCGGACAGGCCGATCCGGTCGAGCGCCCCGGCCGCCCACGCCAGCGACGCCTCCGGGCCGCCGAACTCGGCGTACGGGGCCCGGCGCGGGTGCCGTTCCAGGGCGGCCTCGACCGGTATCAGGCCGGCCGGGGTCGCGCTGGTCACCGCCAGGTAGGTGACGTGCCCGCCGGGTGGCGCCGGCCGGTCGCCGTGCAGCAGCCGCAACACGGTGACGTCGATGCCGGCGCCGGCCACCACCTCGGCGACCTCCTGCCACCAGGGCGTCTCGACGGTGAACGGCGGCAACGCCCCGAGCAGCCGGCCCGCCGGATCGGCCAGCACCAATGAGACGTCCCGGCTCACCGGCCCATCCGCTCCCGGAGGAACTCACGGTCGGCCCGCCCGAGCAACCGCAGCCGGGCCATGCCGCCGTCCGGATAGATGTCCAGCCGCACCTGGGTCACCTCGGGCGCCTTGGCCAGCGAGAACCGGTGCGGGGTGTCCGGGCGCAACGCCACCCGCTGCAGCAGTTTGAAGGAGACCCCATCACGGTCGAAACCGGTCAGCGAGGCCCAGCCCGGCGCGTTGCCCTTGAAGTGGCTGGTGTCCAGATCGGCGAAGCGCAGCACGGCCGGGGCCGCCAGTTTCACCAGCACCCAGTCGTTGGCGTCGTCGCGGCGGCGCGACGTCTCCCAGCCGTCGCCCATGTTGCGGGCCAGACCGGGCATCAGCATCCGCTGCGGGTGACCGTAGAACATGTTGCTGCAGTCGACGACGGTGGCGCCGTACTCGGCGGCGGCCACGTCGAACACCTTCGGCAGCAAGTCGAGGTCGGGCACCACCTCGCCGTGCACCCGCAGCCGGGCCACCCCGCCGTCCGGGAAGATGTTGAGCCGCACGTGCGTGAAACGGCGGCGCTCCTCCACCGGGTACAGGTTGCGGCCGTCACCCTTCAACGGCGACTTCGGCAGCACCTCGATCCACTCGGCGGCGGCCAGTTCGGCCGGGCCGGGATAGCCCGGCAGTTCAACGGCCTCGACCGAGGCGTACGGCGGGAAGTTGCCGGTGAAGTAGGCCGTGTCGATGTCGACGCCGTGGATGATGCCGGGCGCTCCGAGGCGGATCACCGCGAAATCGTGGCCGGAATCGCGGCGGCGGCGGGTCTCCCAGCCGTCGTAGACCTGTCCCTTGTGGTCGAAGGTCTTCGGCGCGTGCCCGGGCGGCTCCGGCAGGACCAGGTGGTCGGCGGCGGCGAAGAACTCGTCGTTGAAGTGCACGACTCCCCCGCCGAAGGCCCGCGACGCCAAATCGGGCATTGCGCTGAAATCCATCAATTCTCCCTTGCTGAACTGTGTCTGTTCAAGAACTGTGCCTGGTCAAGAAGATTCCGCCGGCGTCGTCGCCGGTCACCCGGCGCCCGCGCAACCAGGTCGTGCGGACCACACCGTGCAACCTCTTTCCCGCGTACGGCGTGACCGGGTTCCGATGATGCAGTGCGTGCGCGTCGACCACGAACTCCTCGTCCGGCTCGAACGCCACCAGATCGGCGTCGGCGCCGACCGTGATCCGGCCCTTGTTCCGCAATCCCACCAGATCGGCGGGCCGGAGCGCCATCCACTTCACCACGTCCGCGAGGGTATGCCCCCGGTCCCGGGCCGCGGTCCAGATCACCGGAAGACCCAGTTGCACCGAGGCGATACCGCCCCAGGCAGCCGCGAAATCCCCGGTGTCCTGGCGTTTCAGGTCGGGCGTGCACGGCGAGTGATCGCTCACCACGCAGGTGATCAGACCGTCGGCCAGAGCCTCCCACAGCTTGTCGGCGTTCGCCGTGTCCCGGATCGGCGGGCAGCACTTGAACTCGGTGGCGCCGTCCGGGATCGCGGCCGCGTCCAGGGTCAGATAGTGCGGGCAGGTTTCCGCCGTCACCCGTACCCCGTCCGCTCTGGCCCGGGCGATCAGCGGCAGCGCGGAAGCGGCGGAGAGGTGCAGGATGTGCACGCGGCGGCCCGCGGCGCGGGCCACCGCGATCGCGGTGGCGACAGCGGCGTGCTCGGCGTCCTGCGGGCGGGAGGCCAGGAAGTCGGCGTACGCGGCCGAGCTCGCCGCATCGCGAAGATGATCCGGGTCCTCGGCGTGGATCACGAACAGCGCGTCGGCCGCCTCCATCGCCGCGGCCAGCTGACCCGCGTCGACCGGCGGGAACTCGGGCACCCCGGAGTCGGCCAGGAACGCCTTGAAACCGAACACCCCGCCGTTGTGCAGGGCGGGCAGGTCGGCGGCGTTGCCCGGGATCGCGCCGCCCCAGAAACCCACGTCGACGTGACACTGCCCGTTCGCGGCGGCCCGCTTGATCTTCAGAGCCTCCATGGTCACGGTCGGCGGGAGGCTGTTCAGCGGCATGTCGATGATCGTGGTGACGCCGCCGGCCGCCGCCGCCCGGGTCGCCGTGGCGAAACCCTCCCACTCGGTCCGGCCCGGCTCGTTGACGTGCACATGCGTGTCCACCAGCCCCGGCAGCAGCGCGGTGTCACCGAGATCGACGTCCTCGGCGGCCGGCGCCACGGCGTCGTAGGCCAGCACCGCCGTGATCTTCCCGCCCTCGACCAGGACCGCCGCCGGCCCCTCGCCATCCGGCGTCGTCACGCGCCGCGAGCGCACTACAAGATCAGCCATGAGGAGACCCTATCGGCGCTTTGTTTCACGGACTGCTCATCCGCCCGGGCGGGGATGCCGTCACGCGCGGTAGCGGAGTACCGTCCCGCTCCATGTTGCGACGGTGGAGCGCGGCGATCCTGACAGCCCTGTGCGGGGTGCTGGTCGCCGCAACCAAAATCAGCGACGGCGCGCCGGGCAGCGCCGCTCTGCTACTTGCCTTGTTCCTCGGGCTCGGCTTCGTGTTGTCACCGCTCGCCTTCCCCCGGTCGTCCCCTGCCGATGCCGACCTGGCCACCACCACGGCTCCCGATTCCACGGCCGACGACCGGCCGATCGTGTACTGGCGGCCCGGTTGTGTCTTCTGCCTGCGGTTGCGGGTGCGGCTCGGCGCGGACGCGGCCCGGCTCCGCTGGGTCGACATCTGGCAGGACCCGGCCGCCGCGGCGGCCGTCCGCGAGATCACCGGCGGTGACGAGACCGTGCCGACCGTGGTGATCGGCGGGCATGGGCACGTCAATCCCGACCCGTCATGGCTGCGCGACCAGATCGTCCCGGCCGCCCAGTCCTGATCTGTCGTGACACCGGCACGGCTTTCCCCCGGCACGCCGTCGTGACGCCGTCGCGGCCTCCGTCGGCACGCCGTCGCGGGCTTCCCTCATGACGCCGTCGCGGCCTCCGTCGGCACGCCGTCGCGGGCTTCCCTCATGACGCCGTCGCGGCCTCCGTCGGCACGCCGTCGCGGGCTTCCCTCATGACGCCGTCGCGGCCTCCGCCGGCACGCCGTCGCGACCTTTAAAGAAGCTCCACATCGGTCCAGCGCAGGAACCGGTCGAACATCTCCATGGGCGGGCCTGGAGGCAGCTCGGTCATGGCCCGATCCAGATGACCCCACATGTAGATGGTCAGCAGGACCCGGTCGGCGCCGTCCGACAGGGAGGCGCGCGCCGGCTCACACGGCCACGGGCGCCCGCAGACCCGGCACTGCCAGGACGGCCGCTCACAGACGTGCTCGGGCGCATCGGTCGCGGTGGTGCACTCCGACAGCCGGTTTCCCACTGGGTTCCTCCCGCGCTCCGCGTGGTGACACCCTGTAGTACTCGCGCCGGCCGTCAAAGGTTCGATCCCGTTGTGCCAGGACCGCCGCCGCCGTCGCCGGCCGGCCCCACGGACGGTCCTTGCTCGGGGCCGCTGACGCCGCGCGCCGGCCCCTGACGGTCCTGCACCGGGTCGTGTTCGCAGCGCATCGGTCCGCGACGGCCTCGCACCGCCTCACGATCGTCTTCCACCGACCCGCTATGGTCTGACGTCATCACCGGCGGTCCGATGTCATCGCCGGGTTCACGGAAGGCAACCGGCGTGACGAACCAGAAGCCCGACGATGCTGTCGTCCAGGTGGACGAAGCCCCCGGCAACCTGCTGCTCGGCCTCATCGTGATCGTCCTGGCTGTCGCCGTGCTGGCCTTCGGTGGCCTCGCGGCCATCGACCCGGCCTCCCTGATCAGCCTGGCCCCCGAGTGGCTCGCCCGGCCCGGCACGGCCTCCGTTCTCGCCGGCGCCGGGCTCGCCGGGTGCATGGCGACGCTGCTCTACCACGCCGTGCGCGCCGGAAACCGCGGCCAGGAGCAGTTCGCCACATGGCTGACCCTGGGCGCGCTCATGATCGTCTCGATGTTCCCGATGGTCTGACCCGGCTTCACCGCACCGGGTCGATGGGCGTGAATCCCGCCTCCGCGGCCGGGCCGAGATCGCGGAACTCGCCGTCACCGCCGACCACGAAGACGTGGTTGCGCCGGGTACGGACGGCGAGCTCGGCCTGCCGGGCGCTCGTCGAGGGGTCAGCAGCGAGCGGGTCGGTGTCCGCGTGCCACGGCCCGTCCACCCTCCGGACGACGTGCACGACGTTGTCCCGCACCTCGATCCGCCACACGTCGTCCTCTTCGTCGCCCTCGGCGGTGATCACTCCGTTGAGCACGTGATCACAGCCGAAGCGCTCGAAGACGGACGGGAAGAACCGTCCCGGCACCGGGTCGGCCGGCTCCCCCGAGATCACCGCGCCCGGTTTGAGGAACGTGTCGATCAGATAGGCGAGCCAGATCTCCGCGTCGTAGAACTTCTCGGCGCCGTTCCAGATCAGCGCGTCGCCGGCGGCCGTCGGCACCCATGCGCACCAGTACCCCGGAAGGCCCGGCGGCGGTTCCTTCCCGCCGTACATCTCCTCCACCGCGAGGCCGTTCCCGTTGACCGCGTACGGCCCCTGCTGCCGGGACTCGTGCCGCGTCTCGGCGAACCGGTCGAGGTACTCCACCTCATACGGGTTCAGTGGCGGATCGACGGTCACCTGCCCCACGAAATCGGTGTCGTATCCCATTTCCGGCCTCCCCTGACATCCCCGCCCGCCGCACGCGCCGTTCAGTCTCACATCTCCCGGCGCGCCCATCGGTCCGGCTGTCAGATCAGGGCGGTCAATTCGCTCCTCGGGAAGCCCGCGTCCTCGAGGGCGCCGCAGTCGAGGCCGCGCAGCAGATAGCCGGCGAGAGCGCGGGCGGTGGCCGGCTCATCGGCGATCCCGCTGTCCTGGCGGTCCAGATAGCGGCGCAGGCGCGTGACGGCGGCGTCGCGGCCGTCACGGAAGAACTCGTAGGTGGCCGCGTACCGGGTGGGAAGCTGGGCCGGATGCAGGTCCCAGCCCTGGTAGTAGCCGCGTTCCAGGGAGCGGCGGACCAGGCGGCGGTGCAGTTCCCAGGCGGCGTGCACCTGACCGGTGCCACCGACCGGGAGGATGTTGGTCGAGCCGTCGGAGAGGCGCACCCCGGTCTGCGCGGCGGCGGCCTGCATGACCGCCTTCGCGTAGTCGGCGGCCGGATGCTCCATCGACTGGTAGGCGGCCGCGACACCGGCGGCCGCGCTGTAGTCGTAGGTGCCGTAGTGCAGGCCGGCGCACCGGCCCTCGGCCGCGGTGATCAGCCGGGCCACGGTCGCGGTCCCGTCGGCGGCGAGCACCGCCGAGGGCAGCTCGACCTGGATCTCGAAGGTCAGGGCGCCGGCGCTCAATCCGTACGACCGCTCGAGTTTCTCGCAGAGGGTGACCATGGCCTCGACCTGGCCGGAACCGCTGACCTTGGGCAGCGTGATGGTGAAGAGATCTTGATAGGTGTCGAGGAAGAGGTCCAGCGTGCGCAGCGAGCGACGCCGGGTGGCCGCTTCCAGCGACTTGATCCGGATGCCGAGGAACGGCGGTTTCGGGCCGCCGGCGAGGATCGCGACGGCCTTGCGGACGGCCGCGTCCTCCTGATCGTCGTCGCGGACGCCGTAGCCGTCCTCGAAGTCGACGCGCAGGTCCTCGATCGGCTCGCGGACCAGCTTGTCGCGGACCGTGGGATCGGGCCAGGGGAACTCATGGTCGTCCATCGCGCGCAGGGCGATGTCACCCCAGTCGCGGAAGTCATCCAGCCGGTCGGCCGGCACGTAGACGGTGTGCACCGGCTGCCGCCCGGCGCGTTCGCCCGGGTAACGGGCCCGCAGGAACGCGTCGTGCGCGGCGAGGCTCGCGTCGATCTCGTCGTAGTCGTGCTCGCTCAGACGCAAAGCCGGCCTTTCGTCGATGCTCGGCGCGGGCGGGGCCGGGGCCCGGCCCGCCCCAACGGCACGGAGTGTGGTGGTGTAGGGGGGGGGGGGGG
>NZ_JASCTH010000015.1:116186-239005 GCF_030009775.1 Actinoplanes sandaracinus
CGGGTCCCCCCCCCCCCCACCGCGCGCCTCGTCTGGCGGCGGGGGGGGGGGGGGGGGGCCCCCCCCCCCCCGCCGATCGGTCAGTCGATGGAGTCGTAAGCGGCGGTGGTGAGGAAGTCGGCGAAGTCGTCGGCGAGGGCCACCCGCTCGAACAGCTTGCGCGCGTCGTCATAACGGCCGGCGGTCCAGGCGGCGTCGCCGACCGTCTCGCGGATCTTCGCGAGTTCCTCGTCCTCGATCTGCCCGACCAGTTCGGCGGTGATCGGCGTGCCGTCCTCGAGCTTCACCCCGTTGTGGATCCACTGCCACACCTGGGACCGGGAGATCTCGGCGGTGGCGGCGTCCTCCATCAGGTTGTGGATCGCGACCGCGCCGTTGCCACGCAGCCACGCCTCCAGGTACTGCAGGGCCACATTGACGTTGTTGTGCAGGCCGGCCCGGGTGACCGCGCCGCCGGTGCCAGCCACGTCGAGCAGGTCGGCAGCGTCCACCGCGACGTCCGGCCGCTTCTTGGCGAGCTGGTTCGGCTTGTCGCCGAGCACCCGGCCGAAGATCTCCGCACAGACCGGCACCAGGTCGGGGTGAGCCACCCAGGAACCGTCGAAACCGTCGCCGGCCTCACGCTCCTTGTCCTCACGGACCTTGGTCAGGGCCACCTCGTTGACCGCCGGGTCGCGGCGGCTCGGAATGAACGCGGCCATCCCGCCCATCGCGAACGCGCCACGCTTGTGGCAGGTGGAGACGAGCAGTTCGGAGTACGCCCGCATGAACGGCGCCGTCATCGTCACGGCCGCCCGGTCCGGCAGGATCATGTTCGGGTTGTCGCGGAAGTACTTGATGATGCTGAACAGGTAGTCCCAGCGGCCGGCGTTGAGCCCGGAGATGTGCGGCCGCAGCGCGTGCAGGATCTCCTCCATCTCGAACGCGGCCGGAATGGTCTCGATCAGCACGGTGGCGCGGATGGTGCCGACCGGAATACCGAGGGCTTCCTGCGCGTGGGTGAACACGTCGTTCCAGAGGGCCGCCTCTTTGTGCGACTCCATCTTCGGCAGGTAGAAGTACGGGCCGGAGCCGCGTTCGAGCAGTTCCTTCGCGTTGTGGAAGAAGTACAGCCCGAAGTCGACCAGGGCGCCGACGGCCGGCTCGCCGTCGACCGGGAGGTGCCGCTCATCGAGGTGCCAGCCACGGGGCCGCATCACGATGGTCGGGTACGGGCCGCCGTTCAGCTCGTACGTCTTCTTCTCGGTCTCCAGGGTGATGGTGCGCCGGATCGCGTCGTAGAGGTTCTGCTGGCCGTCGACGACGTTCGACCAGTGCGGTGTGTTCGCGTCCTCCAGGTCGGCCAGCCACACCTTGGCGCCCGAGTTCAGCGCGTTGATCGTCATCTTCCGCTCGGTCGGGCCGGTGATCTCGACCCGCCGGTCCTGAAGGTCCGCCGGCGCGGGCGGGGCGGACCACTCGGCGGCACGAATGTCCGCCGTCTCCGCCAGGAAGCCCAGGGTGGCGCCGGCCGCGATCTCCGCACGGCGCGCGGCGCGCGCCTGGAGGAGCTCGTTACGGCGAGGCCGGAAGCGCCGGTTCAGGTCAGCGACGAACGCCACGGCCTCGTCGGACAGGATCTCGGTCATCGTTGACGATTCCTCTCAGTGTGGTTACTCCCCCGTACCGTAATCGAGCATTATTCATGCTCTCCTCCGGTCCACCACTACCCGGATCCTGTGGTGTTCTTCTCTAAGAAACGTCCAGGAGACGACGGTGTGCCCGGCGGGCCTCAGCGGTCAGGGTGTCGGCGTCGGCGTTGACGAGCTCGCCCCGCTCGACCACCGGGCGGCCGCCGACCAGCGCGAGATCGACCCGGGCCGGAGGGCCGAAGACCAGAGCCGCGACCTTGTCATCGATGCCCTCGTGGCCCAGCCCGTCGAGTTTCCACAACACCAGATCGGCCAGCTTGCCCACCTCGATCGAGCCGAGATCGTCCTGCCGGCCCAGGCAGCGGGCCCCGCCCATGGTGCCCAGGCGCAGCGCCTCCCGGGCGCCCATCGCTTTCGGGCCCCCGCGCAGCCGCGCGGTGTAGAGCGCCTGCCGCATCTCGGCGCCGAGATGCGAGACCTCCTGGGAGGCGGCGCCGTCAACCCCGAGCCCCACCGGTACGCCGTGGTCGAGCAACTCTCGGACCCGGGCCGAACCGGCGCCGAGACGGGCGTTCGAACTCGGGCAGTGCGCGACACCCGTGCCGGTGGCGCCGAGTCTGGCGATCGCCGAGTCGTCCAGGTGCACGCCGTGGGCCAGCCAGACGTCGTCGCCGAGCCAGCCGACGCGTTCCGCGTACTCCACCGGGGTGCAGCCGAACTGCTTGAGGCAGAACTCCTCCTCGTCGTCGGTCTCGGCGAGGTGGGTGTGCAGCCGGACCCCCTTGCGCCGGGCCAGCACCGCCGCCTCCTCCATCAGTCGGGTGGTGACCGAGAACGGCGAGCAGGGCGCCACCGCGATCTGCAGCATCGCGTCAGGTGACGGGTCGTGCCAGCGGTCGATGGCCGCCTCGGTGGCGGCCAGGGCCTCGTCGGTGTCCTCGACGACGTGGTCCGGCGGCAGGCCGCCGTCCTTACGGCTCAGGTCCATCGAACCGCGGGTCGGGTGGAACCGCAGGCCGATCGACCGCGCCGCCTCGATCTCCGCCGCCAGCACGTCGCCGCCGTCCCGCGGAAAGACGTAGTGGTGATCCATCGACGTGGTGCAACCGGAGAGCGCCAGCCAGCCCAGGCCCGCGCCGGCGGCCGCCCCGACGATCTCCGCGTCCAGCCGGCCCCAGATCGGGTAGAGCGTGGTCAGCCAGCCGAACAGGGTCTCGTCCAGCGCGAGGCCGCGGGTCGCCCACTGGTAGAGGTGGTGATGCGTGTTCACCAGGCCGGGGGTGACCAGGCAGCCGGCGCCGTCTCGCCGGGGGCCTTCCCGGTCCGACCGGCCGGGTCCGACCGCGAGGATCCGGCCGTCGTCGCCGACCACCACGTGACCGTTGGGGTACTCGGTGCCGGCCGCGTCGACCGTCGCGACGGTAACGTTCTCGATGATCATCACAGCCACCACTCCGCGCTCGCCGGGGGCGCGTCGTCGCGCGCCACAGTGCCTTCGATCAGTCCGTACGGCCGGTCGCCGGCGATGAACACCTCGTTCGGGTTCTCCAGCCCGAACGGCGACAGGTCGGCGAGATAGTGATGCTTGTTCGGCAGCGCCAGCCGCACCTCGGCCACCTCCGGACGGCTCTGGAGCACCTGAGCGCCCATCGCGTAGAGCGTCTGCTGCAACGAGTAGCTGTAAGTACCGGTGAACGCCGAGATCAGCGCTTCCAGCGCCCCCTCGAACGACTTCGCCCAGTCGGTGTCGTCACCGGCGTGCCGCCAGCGGGCATCAACCGCCGTCGCCAGGATCCGGTCGGTCACCGGTGGCAGGGTCGTGTAACCGTCCTGCACGAAGCCGTGGAACTCGGAATCCGTCGAGTTCAGCAGCACCAGGCCGGTGACACCGGAGACCACCTGCGTCGCCTCCTCGGTCACGGACACCACAGTGGTACGCACGTGGTCGGCCCGTTTCCGGAACGAGTGCGGCCCCAGCCTGTCCCAGGCGAACGACTCGACCGACACCTTCGCCCCGTGCACCTGCGGCTGGCTGCCGACGAAATGCCGGGCCAGGAGCAGGGCGAACGCCTCCGGCTCGCCGACGCCGTGTTCCTTGGCGAACGCGTACACCGTGTTCTTCATCGTGTCGGTCGGCAGGACACCGGAGTTGTCGCCGGTCAGGTGGGTCGCGGTCAGCTCGCCGGAGAGGGCGACACTGACGTTGAAGTCCACCAGACCGTGCGTGTCACCGTCTCGGTGCACCCGCACCAGACGGGTCTCCGCCTTGCCGTAGCGGTTCGGTCCGAGCACGATCCCCACGGTCGTCAGCTCCCTCGATAGGTGGTGTAGCCGTACCGGCTCAGCAGCAGCGGCACGTGGTAATGACGGTTCGGATCGTGGACGTGGAAGGCGATCGTGATCTCCGGGAAGAAACAGTCGCCACCCAAATAGGGCTCCACGTAGAAGAAGAGGCGGTAACCGCCGGCCTGCCACTCGTGCAGCGCCACCTCGTAGCGCAGCCGGCCGTCGTCGTCGGTGCGACCCTCGGCGATCGTGGCCCAGCCGTCCGCGTCGCGGCGCTCCAGCCGCACGTAGACATCCCTGGCCGGGTCACCGGTCACCGTGTCCAGGATGTGCGTCGAGATCCGCGCATGGAACTCGGCCGCCACGCCGTCAGAGGGCATCGAGCACCCGCTCCAGCCGGAGCAGCGCGATCTTGCGCAGCTCACCGGTCACGACGGCCCGCTCGGCCGCCTCGTCGTTGCCCAGCCGCTCACGTGCGGCGGCCAGGATCTCGGACTGGGTCCGGCCGCTCGCGAAGATCAGGAAGACGTGACCGAACCGGTCCTCATACGCCTTGTTGGCGGCGACCAACTCGGCCTTCGTCACCTCGTCCGCGCTCTGCGCCGCCGCCGACTGCTCGGCACGCGACCAGGCGGCCTCCGTGGACTCCCCGGCGGCCCGCTCGCCGATCCGTGGATGCGCGGACAGGCCCTGAAGCACCTCGGGCCAGCTCAGCTCACGGCCCGCGGCGTCAGCGGCGGCGAGGATCGCGGAACGGTCGGCATAGGGCCGCCCGGCGGCGATCACCGCGCCCCAGGCCGGCGCCGCGCAGCAGGCGAGCAACCGCTCCTCCAGTTGCTTCGCGGGGAGAGCGTTGAAGGTCTCCACCACACCCATCGGTCACCCCCTCGTCAATGGCGCCCAGTCAAGCAGGCCTCGTACGCGACACGCACGGGCGGCCCGAAGAATTAACAAGGCTCGCTCGTCACGCCACCCTGCCACGAAAGCACGCCGGAAATCTCGCCCTCCGCCAGGCCTGTGGACAACGCCCGCGACCAGCCGTTATCTCTCGGACGGTTGTCCACAACGCCGTTTCACCGCTGGTGAGGACCGCGATCCGCCCGCGATCTCCCCGTGATCATCCGGTGACCTGGCCCGCTGTGGGCGGCGACGAGAATGTCGGGGGTATGGGCCAGACTTGGCGCGTGCTCATCCCCGCCGGTTCCCTGCCCGACCTCCCGGTCCGTCCCGTCCTGGCCGAGGTGGCCGCCACTCTGGCCGACGCCGGGGCGGCGGTCCTGGTCGCGCCACCGGGCACCGGCAAGACCACCCTGGTCCCGCTGGCGCTCGCCGCACCGGGTCACCGGGTGATCGTGGCCGAGCCACGCCGTGTCGCCGCCCGCGCCGCCGCCCGGCGGATGGCCACGCTGCTCGGCGAGCCGGTCGGCCGGCGGGTCGGCTTCGCCGTGCGCGGCGAGCGTCAGGTCTCCCGGGAGACGCTGGTCGAGGTGGTGACCACCGGTCTGCTGGTCCGCCGTCTGCAGGGCGACCCCGAGCTGGCCGGAGCCACCACCGTGATTCTCGACGAGTGTCACGAGCGTCATCTCGACTCCGACCTGGCACTCGCCTTCCTGGTCGAGGTCCGGGCCGCGCTGCGCCCCGAGTTGCGGTTGCTCGCGACCTCCGCGACAGCCGACTCCGAGCGGCTCGCCGCGGTCCTCGGCGAGCCGGGCCACCCGGCGCCGGTCCTCACCGCGCACGCCCGCACCCACCCGGTCGAGGTGATCTGGGCGCCACCGGCCGGCACGATCACCCCGCCGCACGGCCTCCGGGTGGACCCGCGCCTGCTCGACCACGTGGCCGCGACGACCCGGCGGGCCCTCACCGAGGGCGACGGTGACGTGCTGGTCTTCCTGCCCGGCGCCCGCGAGATCGAGACGGTCGCCGGTCGTCTCGGCGGATCCGGCGTCGACGTGGTCACCCTGCACGGCCGTCAGGCCGGAGCGGCACAGGACGCCGCCCTGCGCGCCGGCCCGCACCGCCGGGTGGTGCTGGCCACCGCCGTCGCCGAGAGCAGCCTCACGGTCCCGGGGGTCCGCGCTGTCGTCGACGCCGGGCTCAGCCGGGTGCCCAGGATGGACCACGCCCGCGGCCTGGGTGCCCTGGCCACGGTGCCAGTGTCCCGGTCGAGCGCCGAGCAACGGGCCGGCCGGGCCGGCCGTGAGGCGCCCGGACGGGTCTACCGCTGCTGGTCACCGGCCCTGCATGACCGGCTGCCCGCCCAGCCGTCACCGGAGATCGCGGCCGCCGACCTCACCGGTTTCGCACTCGACCTGGCGCTGTGGGGCCATCCCGGCGGGCACGGCCTCGCCCTGCCCGACCAGCCACCGGCCGGAGCGCTCAGCGTCGCGACAGCGACCCTGCACGACCTCGGCGCGATCGACACCGACGGCCGGGTCACCTCCCGGGGCCGCGCCCTGGCCGGCGCCGGCCTGCACCCCCGGCTGGCCCGCGCCCTGCTCGACGGCGCGGCCACGCTGGGGGTGGCGCGGGCCGCCGAGATCGTCGCGGTCCTCGACGACGACCGCACCGCGACCGACGACGTGGTTACGGTGTGGCGCAACGCCCGCAACAGCAACGACTCCGGCTGGCGGGCCGAGGTCCGTCGCCTCACCCGCGCCGTCGACCGCGCCGGCGACCCCCCACCCACATCCCCACCCACACCCACTGACCGCCCCGCCCGGCGGCACGAAGCGCAGCCAGCGAGAACGCGGCCAGCCGACACCCACACTCCAAAAACCCGCCGACACGAAGCGCAACCAACAGGAACACGGCCAGCCGACACCCACACCCCAGAAACCCGCCGACACGAAGCGCAACCAACAGGAACACAGCCAGCCGACACCCACACCCCAGAAACCCGCCGACACGAAGCGCAACCAACAGGAACACGGCCAACCGACACCCACACCGCAGGAATTCCGCAGCAGGAGGGGCCGCCAGCGGGAGTGCGGCTGGCGGATGACCTGGCGGCAGGGCTGGTGATCGGGCTGGCCTATCCGGAGCGGGTGGCGCGGGTTCGGGAACCGGGCGGCCGGTCCTACCTGATGGCCGGCGGCACCGCGGCCGAACTGCCCGCCGGAAGTTCGCTCGCCGGGGCATCATGGCTCGCTGTGGCAAGCGCCGACCGGCCCGCCGGAGCGCGGGTGGCCCGGATCCGCAGCGCCGCCCCGCTCGACGAGGAGACGGCACGCGAGGTCGCCGCGCCGTTGCTCGGCGACGCCACCGAGATCGGTTGGAACGACGGCGACGTGGTGGCCCGGCGGGTGCAGCGGCTCGGCGCGATCACGCTGGTGTCGTCTCGGCTGGCCGACCCGGATCCGGTGCTGCTCCGAGCGGCGTTGGTCACCGGCCTGCGCCAGGAAGGGCTCGGCCTGCTCACATGGAGCCGGAACGCCGAGGACCTGCGGCGCCGGCTGGCCTTCGCGTGGGCGGCGATCGGCGAACCATGGCCGGACGTTTCCGACGCGGCTCTGCTGGAGAGCCCGGACGACTGGCTGGATCTCGGTTCGGCACGACGGCGGGCCGACCTCGCCAAGCTGGACGTGGCCACGGGACTACGACGCCTGGTGCCGTGGTCAGTGGCCGGGCGGCTGGACGAGATCGCACCGGAGCGGCTGCCGGTGCCGAGCGGGTCGCAGGTGCGAGTCGACTACAGCGACCCGGAGGCGCCGGTGCTCGCGGTGAAGGTGCAGGAGGCCTTCGGCTGGAAGGAGGCGCCACGTCTGGCCGACGGCCGGGTTCCGGTCCTGTTGCACCTACTGTCGCCCGCCGGGCGGCCGGTGGCGGTGACCCGCGATCTCGGTTCGTTCTGGGTACAGGGCTACCCGCAGGTGCGTGCCGAGATGCGCGGCCGCTACCCACGGCATCCCTGGCCGGAGGACCCGACCACCGCCCAGCCCACCCGCCGCCTCAACCCCCGCTCCCGCTAAACCGCCCCGCCCGCCGAAGCCCCGTTCCCGCTGCACCCCGCTCCCACCGAACGCCCCACTCCCGCTGAACCCCCACTCCCGCTGAACCCCCGCTTCCACCGAACCAACACCCGCGAAAAACTCAACACCCGCTGTAGGTGTGGGATACACCCGCAGCGGGTGTCAGGTTTCACGGAGGGGATGGGCCCGCACGGGCTACACAACGCAAACCCCGGCCTTCTGGAGCCGCTTGGGCGATGGGCTGACGACAACGGAAGCGGAGGGCGGCAGGCCCCGGACCCAACCCCGGGTTGAGATGAGCCCGCTGCAACCGCGGCCCCCACAGGCAGCCAGCCCGTTTCCGCGCGGCGCGGGCATCGCAGGACACAGGCAAACCGAGACGTGACCCGGGGCGTGGGCAACCCGCGCGCGGCAGGCCGGGGCGCAAAACAGGCCCGGACGCCAGAAGCCCAGGACGCGGATAGGCCCGAGACGCGAGCAGACCGAGACACGAGCAGACCGAGACACGAGCAGGCCGGGGAGCTGCGTTCGAGCAGCGGGCACGCGGCGGGGCTGGGAGATCGGGGCTGGGCTGCGCGCGGGTCGCATGTAGGGAGGAGCCCGGATGACCCGGCGGTGGCGGTACCGGTCGGCCGGGCTCAGTCGCTGGGCAACTGGCCCGGACCGGACAGCGGGGTCGGCGCGCCGTAGAGGTAACCCTGGCCGAGCGGGCAGCCGAGGGCGGCCATCGCACTGGCGCGATCCTCGGTCTCCAGGCCCTCCGCGACTACGGTGATGCCGAGTTCGGCGCAGATGGCCAGCACCGACCGGCACAGGGCTCCGGCACGGTCCGGTGAGGCGTCCACGTCGGTCAGGGTGGAGTCGAGCTTCACGATGTCGACCGGGATGGCGTGCAACTGCGCCAGCGCGTTGTAGCCGCTGCCGAAGTCGTCGAGCGCCACCCGTACGCCGAGGGATCGCAACCGCTCGACCAGGGCGGCCGCGCAGGGCAGGTCGGGGATGCGCAATGTCTCGGTGATCTCGATGATGAGTCTTGCGGGCTCCAGGTCGTACCGGTGCAGGGCGGCCCGGACCGAGTCTTCGACCCCCTGGCCGGCCAGGCGCCCGGCGGAGACGTTGACGTGCACGTCGATCGGCCGGCCGTAGAGCTCCGCCAGCGTGGCGGCGTCGGCGCAGGCGCGGTCCAGGACGAAGTCGTCGATGGCCGCGACCAGACCGGTGCGTTCGGCCATGGTGACGAAGACGTCGGGGTGCACAGGGCCGGCCACCGGATCGGTCCACCGGGCCAGGGCTTCCACGGCGACCGTCGCCCCGTCGCTGAGCCGGACGATCGGCTGGTAGTGGACGTCGAAGCCGGCGGCCGCGGGGCTGCCGCCGGACAGCGCGCCCGCCAGGAGGTGCGGCAGGTCGGCGTTGGGGCCGGAGTCGCGCGGACCGGTGTAGCGGATCAGTTCGCCCTTGCCGCGGCGTTTCACCGCGTACATGGCGGCGTCGGCGCGGCGCAGCAGCAGGTCGGCGGAGAGGCGGTCACCCGGCTCGGCGGTGACCAGGCCGATGCTGGCGCCGACGCCGACCGAGCGGCCGTCGATCACATAGGGCTCACGCAGCATCGCCAGGACCCGCTGTCCGACCGCCTCCGCCTCGGCGGCCCACGAATCCGACGAGACATCCGGAGAAGGAGCCGAGACGTCTGGAGAAGGAGCCGAGACGTCTGGAGAAGGGGAGGGAGCGGGAAGGGTGGGAGAGGAGAGCGGTGTGGAGGCCGACACCGCACCCACGGCAGGCGAACCGGAAAGCGGCGACCCCAGGCCCGAAACAGGCGAGCCGGAAACCGGCGACCCCGCGCCCGAGACAGGCGAAGCGGCAGCCAGCGGCCCCAAGCCCGAAACAGGCGAGGCCGAAACCGATGACCCCGGGCCTGAGTCAGGCGAAACGGAAGCCGGCAACCCAAGGCCCGGGTCAGGCGACGCGCCAGCCAGCGGCCCCAACCCCGAAACAGGCAATCCCAAGGTTGGGTCAGGCGACGCGGTCGGCGATGGGCCGGATGAGGAAGCCTCGGTGGCGCCGCTGGTGTAGGCGGCTTCGGAGACCCGTACCCCGGCTGCGGAAAGCACATATCGCCGCTGCCGCACCCCGCCGTCACCGCGGCGGCGCCAAGGTGCCCGGCGCCGTGGTGCCGGAACCGGGGCCGCGCCCTGGTCCAGCACGATGGCGAACTCGTCGCCGCCGAGCCGGGCCACCAGGTCCTGGGAGCGCACCCCGGCTCGCATCCGCTCGCCGACGGCCTGGAGGACGCGGTCTCCGATGGCGTGCCCGAAGGTGTCGTTGATCAGTTTGAAGTCGTCGAGGTCGGCGAAGAGCACGGCCACCGGCGTGCCGCGTTTCTGGTGGGCGTCGATCGCGTGGACGAGCCGCTCCCGGAAGAGGGCCCGGTTCGCCAGGCCGGTCAGCGGATCGTGGTAGGCCTGGTGGTGGAGGCGGCGCTGCGCGGTGGCGACCCGGTCGAAGAGGACCGTGTTGTCGATGATGGTGAGCATCTGCCGGGTGACGACGAGGGCCAGGCCGAGCCATCCGAGGTAGGCCTCGAACGGGGTGAGTGAGCCCTCGGCGACGATACGCACGACGAGCACCACCCCGGTGACGACGACCGGACCGTACGGGAGCAGCAACCGGAACCAGTCCCGCTCCAGCAGCTCGGGGTCGGGCCGTTGCGGGACGGGTCGGACCGGGCTGAGCGCTGCCATCGCGATGAACGCCGGCCCGAGCAGGTGCCCCAGGCCTTCGAGCCACAGCGGCCCGCTGCCGAGCAGCCGGACGGTGTCGGCGACCCCGAACGACAGCAGCGCCGATCCGACGAGCCGCAGCGGCCGCCGCCCGGCCGGTGAGTCGGGGCGGGTGGTGAGCAGGAGCACCACCATGGTGAACAGGACGAGGTCGACGACCAGGTAGAGAAGGGTGCGATCGCCCAGCGATGGCACGCCGGGCAGCACCGACCAGGTGAGGGCGAAGACCGACCCGGTGATGAGCACGCTGTCGATGAGAAGGGCGAGTTGGTCGCGCACGGGTGAGGTGGGCACCGGCAGGGGCCGGGTGCGCACGGCGCCGAGCAGTCCGACGAGCATGCAGGCGGGCAGCACGAAGAGGCTGAGGTCGGTGAACGCCTGTGGCGGGTCGACGCCGGCCCGCACGGGAAGATGGCCGGCCAGATCCTGCACCACCCACCAGAGGCGGTTGAGGGACCAGACGAGCAGGCCGCTGCCGGCGAGCAGCCGCCAGCGCCGTGGGAGGCCGCCACGGCGGCGTCCCACGGCCAGGCAGACGGCTGCCGCGGCAAGGCCGGCCAGCAGCTGGGCCGTGTCGGTGTAGAGGCGGGGGGTGCTCAGGACGAGTTCGCCGAAGGCGACCACACCCAGCGTGAGCGCCAGCGTGCCGATCAGTCGCGCCGTCGTGATCACCACCAGAATCCGGGCCGCGAGGCGTCGCGGCCGGAGTAAAGTACCCGCTCAGTCCCCCGCGGTCACGTCGGCGACGATCACGGTGATGTTGTCCGGCCCGCCGCCGCGCAGGGCGAGATCGATGAGCCTCTCCGCGCTGGACTTGGGGTCCGCAATGGTGCGCAGCTCTTCTTCGAGGATAGAGTCGGGCACCACGCCGGTGAGGCCGTCGCTGCAGAGCAGCCAGCGGTCGCCGCGCTGCGGTTCGACGATCACGTAGGCGGGAGTGACCGGCTCCCCCTGGAGGACCCGGGTGACGACGGCCCGCCGCGGGTGGGCGGCCGCTTCCTCCGGCTTGATCAGGCCCTGGTCGACGAGCATCTGGACGTACGTGTCGTCCTTGGTGAGCTGGTTGAGGCGGCCGGCGCGGAGCAGGTAGGCCCGGGAGTCGCCGACGTGGGCCATCGCCGCCCGCTCGCCGTTGAAGAGCACCGCCGTCAGCGTGGTGCCCATGCCCTGGAGTGAGGGGTCGGCGGCCACCTGTTCGGCGATCCGGCCGTTGGCGAGTTCGAGTGCGCGGTGCAGTGCGTCCATCTGGTACTCGGTGTCGATCGGCGTGTCGAGCGCGACCATGGCGTCGATGGCGATCCGGCTGGCCAGATCGCCGGCGGCCATGCCGCCCATGCCGTCCGCGACGACGAGAAGTTGATCACCGGCGTAGTGACAGTCCTCGTTGTTGCTCCGGACGTGTCCTTGGTCGGTGACGGCCGCCCACCGGAGGTGCAAGGTCATGGCGTGCAGCCTGCCAGGTCGGCGCCAACCTGTCTGCAGGTGGTGGGCGGCATGTCGCACATGTCGTTGCGGAAAATGCGCTCACTCCCCGGTGGAGAGCCGTTTGAGGGGCCGTCCGAGGCATCGCGGATCGATTTCCGTCACGGTCCGTGTCGGTGCGATCCACTCCAGTGCCGGGGCCTCGACGGCCCAGCCGTGGACGGTGATGCCGCTACGCTGCGCGTCGGCCGCCCGCGGGCAGAGCGTCTTGGACTTCACCTCGCCGTTGGAGATGAAGACCACTTCGCCGGTGGTCTGGAGCATCGTCGTGGAGGTGTCGTCGACGGAGATGAGCTGTCCCCGGACGACGCGGACGGCTTCACCCTGAGCCTCCGCCCCGGAGGTGGCGACCTCGATCGCGGTGTCCGGCAGGACGGGGGCGCGGAGGAAGGCGATCCCGACCATGAACGGCATGGCGAAGGCGACCATGACGGCCGGCCAGTGGGTGGCGATCCGGGCCCAGCGTTCCGGGACCGGGCCGGTCAGCACCGGGCCGAACAGTGGAGGCGCGGCGAGGAGCACGGCCGTCACGTGTTCGCCGGCACGCACGGCCTCGATCACCGCAGACCACACGAAGATCCACACCAGAAGGGCGGTGAGCACCGGTACGCCGAGCGTGATCCACCGCATCAGCCACGGCTCCCCCGGCTGGCCCTGTACCGCGGTCAGCCCGAGGATCGCCACGACCATCATCATCAGCAACGGCAGCATCCGCAGTTGCCAGGTGAAGGCGGCGATGCCGGCCGCGATCACCACCACCCAGCCGGGCATCCGCAGCGCGGCGACGGCCAGGAACGAGGTGCCGGTCCGCCCCGGAACGCTGACCAGCAGGATGCCGCCGAGCACCCGGACCAGCAGGATGCCGGCGGGCACGGTCCAGCTCAGCGTGATGAACAGCGCGCCGACCATGCCGAGCGGGTTGATGTACTGCACGAGCAGCAGCATGGTGGGCAGGTCCTGGCGGCTCAGGTACCACAGCCGCAGCACGAGCAGCAGCAGCGGGAACCCGGGCAGCACGGCGAGCAGCCAGTTCATCTCGGCGCGATAGCTCTGCCGCGGCAGCACCCGTTCTTTGGAGACCATTCCGGTCTGGATCTCCATCATCCCAGTGGGTCTTCCCACGGCAGCCGGCGCACTTCCGGCCGCTCCACCCGGGGCTGCTCGCCGACCGCGATCGGGGTCTTCTTCTCCGGGTCGGTCTCTATCTGGAGGTTGTCCTCGTACGCCGTCTCCCAGCGGTCGTCCTCGGGGTCGGCCCAGGAACGGTAGAGGGTGAGGTTGACCAGCGTCTCCAGGGCCGGGTTGTCGCCCACGTTGACGCCCCAGCGTTCGTTGGACTCCAGGCCGAGGTCCCAGTGCTCGTACTTGGCCGGGAACTCGTGCTTCCAGCCGGCCAGGATGGCGGCGTCGGTGCTGACCGCCTCGACCTCGCCCTTGTCGAGCGCCTCGAAGCATTCCCGCACCCGGTTCTTCTGGGTCACCACCGCCTCGGCCTCGTCCAGAGCGGTCTGGCTGGTGGAGGTGGAGAGGGTGCAGACCCGCTTGTCCTTGAGATCCTTGAGGGCGACGACGGGCTGGTGGCCCTTGAGCGTGATCACCGACTGCTCGGTGTAGAGGTAGGGCTGGGAGAACTTCACCCCGTCCGCCTTCCGCTCCTTGGTGATGCTGTAACTGGCGATCACCAATTGAACCGGCACCCGTTTGCCCTCGGCGTCGGTGGCCTGCATCCGCGCCCGGTCCTCGCTCTCCAGACCGAAGAAGCGCACGTCGTCGCGGCGGAAACCGAGGTCCTCGGCGATCATGTAGGCGATCTCGATGTCGAAGCCGGACCAGATCCCGCTCGGGTGGCGGTAGGCGGTGCCGTACTGGTCGTCCTTGACGCCGATGTTCAGCGTGGTCCAGGTGTCGACCTTGGCCTGAGCCCGCAACTCGGCCACCGACGGCGGCCCGCCGACGAGGAGCCGTCCCAGCGTGACCGCGATGGTCAGCACGATGAGCAGCCCGAGCCCGGCGAGCCGCCAGACCTTGAACCGGTACTCCCGGTCGCCGACGATCTCCCGCTCGACCTCGGAGATGACCTCCTCGATCACCTCCTGCTGGGTGATGTTCGCCGACGCGATCTCCTCGGCGGTCGGCTCGGGCCGGCCCGGCTCCGGCGGCGGCGGTGGAGTGCGCAGCAGCAGCCGGATCAGCTCCGGAGCCAGTTGCCGCGGCAGCCGCCACGGCGCCGGTGGCGGCGGCGGCTTCTCAGCCGGCTCGCCGCCGTTGGTGGTGTCGCCCATCGACCCGTCCTTCCGTCCCAGACGAGTCATGGTGCACGACAATCTCAGGGAACGGGATCCCCGGTCCCGAACGGGACACCCGGCCGGCACCGGGCCAGGCGGGCGGCGGTCAGCCACAGCCCGGCCCGCAGGCCGTGCCGCTCGATCGCGATCAGGGCATAGGCGCTGCAGGTGGGCGTGTAACGGCACCTGGTGGGCAACCGCGGCGAGATCACCCGATAGCCGCGGATCGCGCCGGTCACGGCCCGCTCGGCGCGGCCTTTCCGAGCGGGCGTACGGGTGAGCACCGCCATCAACCGCACCATGGCGCTCAGCGAGAAGCAGTCGCAGCCCGGAATGTCACAGTCGCAGTTGGGGGTGCACGCATCCAGCCACGAGGAGTGTGACTTCTTCTTCTTTCGCGATTTCCGCACGCTCACGATCACATGATGGCGGACGAGAGCCGGTCAGCGGACCGAGACCACCGCCGCGCTCTCCGGAGGCAGCACCAGCCGGTCGCGTTCGACGATGACGCCGGGCGAGGTGGCCAGCAGGACCGCGCGCGGCAGAGCCCGCACGCTGACCGTCTGCGGCGTCCCGGCCAGGTTCGCGGCGACCACACACGGACCGCGCCGGATGACCACGTGCTGGTCGCCGTGCCACACCTCGACCTGGTGCAGCCACGGGTCGGTGAGCCCGGGCGTGCTCCGGCGCAGCCTGATCAGCTTGCGGTAGAGGTCCAGCATCTCCGCGTGGCCGGGTTTCCCCAGCTCTGACCAGTCGAGTTTGGAACGCTCGAAGGTCGCCGGGTCCTGTGGGTCGGGCACCTCGGCCTCGTCCCAGCCGTGCGAGGCGAACTCTTTGCGGCGCCCGTTCTGCACGGCCGCGGCCAGGTCGGGCTCGGGGTGAGAGGTGAAGTACTGCCAGGGGCTGCTGGCCGCCCACTCCTCGCCCATGAAGAGCATCGGGGTGAACGGCGAGGTCAGCAGCAGCGTGGCGGCGACCTTGAGCAGACCGGGCGAGAGGGTCGCGGTGAGCCGGTCACCGATCGCCCGGTTGCCGATCTGGTCGTGGTTCTGCAGAAAGGCGACGAACCGGTGGCCGGGGGTGCGCTGCCGGTCGACCGGGCGGCCGTGCCGCCGGCCACGGAAGGACGACCAGGTGCCGGCGTGGAAGAAGGCGCCCTCCAGCACCGTCCGCAGGACGTCGAGCGAGCCGAAGTCGCCGTAGTAGCCCTGGCGTTCGCCGGTGAGCAGGGTGTGCAGGGCGTGGTGGACGTCGTCGTCCCACTGGGCGTGCAGGCCGTAACCGCCGCCCTCGCGCGGGGTGATCAGCTTGGCGTCGTTGAGGTCGGACTCGGCGATCAGCGACAGTGGCCGGCGCAGTTCGGTGGAGAGGCTCTCGACCTCGACAGCCATCTGTTCCAGCAGGTGCACGGCGCCTTCGTCGTGCAGGGCGTGCACGGCGTCCAGCCGCAGGCCGTCGACGTGGTAGTCGCGCAGCCACATCAGCACGCTGTCGATGATGTAGCGGCGCACCTGGTCGGAGCCGGGGCCGTCGAGGTTGACCGAGCTGCCCCAGGCGTTGCTGCCGCCGCCGAGGTAGGGGGCGAACATCGGCGCGTACGCCCCGCTCGGCCCGAAGTGGTTGTAGACCACGTCGAGGACCACGCCGAGGCCCTTGGCGTGCGCGGCGTCGACGAAGCGTTTGAGGCCGTCGGGGCCGCCGTACGCCTCGTGCGGCGCGAACCAGCAGACCCCGTCGTAACCCCAGTTGTAGGTGCCGTTGAACGCGTTGACCGGCAGCAGTTCCACCATGTCGACGCCGAGGTCGACGAGGTGGTCCAGCCGCTCGATCGCGGCGTCGAAGGTCCCGGCCGGGGTGAACGTGCCGATGTGCAGCTCGTAGAGCACCGAGCCGGGCAGTTGCCGACCGGTCCACGACCCGTCGGTCCAGGCGAAGGCGGAGTGGTCGTAGACCCGGCTCGGCCCGTGCACACCCCGCGGCTGCCAGGGCGAGCGCGGGTCGGGCAGCGGGTTGTCCGCGTCGGGCAGGAGGAACGCGTAGTCGGTGCCGGCGTCGGCGGACGGCACGTCGAGACGCCACCAGCCGTCCTCGGCGGACTCCATCTCGTGTTCCTGGCCGGCGACGACGACACGCACGGGCTTTTCCGGCGCCCAGACCGAGAAGAGAGTCATTCTTTCACCAGGAGAGCGACGGGGTAGGTGTGCAGCAGCTCAGCGACCGACAGGCGGTTCCCGCCGTAGCTGGTATTGGTGAACACTTCCGTCCAGCTGTGTCCGTCCAGTGACAGCGTGGTGTCCCCCCAGCCGCCGTGCCGTGACAATCCGACCGGCAGCCGGGTGGCGACCGCCACCACCCCGCCGCGGTCGAAGGCGAGCACGTGCTCGGGAACCCGCCCGTCGGCGAAGACCGGGCGGTAGCCGGCGAACAGTTCCGGACGCTCCCGGCGCAGCCGCAGCACCCGGCTGGTGACGAGCAGCTTGGCCGCGCCGGTCTCGTCGACCGGGGGCAGCCAGCCGTCGTCGAGGCGGCCGAGCAGCTCACGGCGCGCGCCGAAGTCGACCGGGCGGCGGTTGTCCGGGTCGACCAGCGAGTGGTCCCACAGCTCGGTGCCCTGGTAGACGTCCGGCACGCCGGGCATGGCGAGCTGCACCAGTTTCTGGCCGAGCGAGTTGGACCAGCCGGGCGGGGTGATCGACGCGGCGAAGTCGGCGACCTCACGGTGCACGGCCGGGTCGTCGTAGATCTTGTCGACCATCTGCCGCAGAGCGGTCTCGAACCCGGAGTCCGGTTTCAGCCACGACGTTCCCGTTCCGGCTTCCCGGGCCGCTTTCACGGCGTACGCCTGCAGTCGCTCTCGGGAGATCGGCCACGCGCCGACCGCGACCTGCCAGATGAGATGGGCCAGCGCCGGGTCCGGGAGCGGGGCGAACCGGACCCACCGGCGCACCACCTCGGTCCAGTCGCCGGGCACCTCGGCCAGGACCGCCAGGCGGGCCCGCACGTCCTCGCCGCGTTTGGTGTCGTGGGTGGAGAGCGAGGTCATGGTGTCCGGCCACTCGGCGAGCCGCTGCTCGGCGAAGTCGTGGAACTCGTCCACGGTGACGCCGAACTTGGCCGGGTCGTTGCCCACCTCGTTGCGGGCCACGAACCGGGTCCACCGGTAGAACGCGTTGTCCTCCACGCCCTTGGCCATCACCGCGCCGGTGAACTGCTGGAAGCGGATGGACAGCTCGTCGGCGGGGTTGCGCAGCCGAGCGGTGAGCTGGTCCAGGACCGGGATCAGATGCGGGCGGCGGCGACCCGCCTCGGAGCGGGCCACCGCCAGGTGGCGGCTGCCCGCGGGCAGGTAGGAGCGGTAGACCGGGAAGCAGGCGGCGAGTTCGGCGAGGCCCTGAGCCGCGTCCTCGATGTCGGGTGCGAGCCGCGCGAGCCGCCCCAGCTCGGCGGCCAGCACCTTGGTGGCGACGTCATGCTTGGCGGCGTGGACGAGGTCCTGCCACGAGGTCGTGGCGCCGGTCAGGTGGTGGTCGAGGGTGTCGAAGAAGGCTTCCGTGCCGGGGTCCACGAAAACCCCGTTGACCTCGGCCATCGCGTCGTACCCGGTGGTGCCGGCGACCGGCCAGGGCGGCAGCTTCTCGCCCGGCTCCAGGATCTTCTCGACCACGATCCAGGCGTCCGGGGCGGCGTCATGCAGCCGGTCGAAGTACCCGCCGGGGTCGCGCAGCCCGTCCGGGTGGTCGACCCGGATGCCCTGCACCAGGCCCTCGTTGTACCAGCGGAGGATCTCGGCGTGGGTGGCGGCGAAGACGTCCGGGTCCTCGACCCGCAGCCCGGCCAGATCGGTGATGGCGAAGAACCGCCGGTAGTTGATCTCGCGGTCCCCACGGGTCCAGTCGGCCAGCTCGTAGTGCTGCCGGTCGTGCACCTCGCGGGGGCTGCCGTCGCCGGTGCCGTCGGCGATCGGGTACCGCTTGTCGTGGTAACGCAGCTCACCGTCCTCGACGCGCAGGTCGTCGAGCGCGTCCGGGGAGTCGGCCAGGACCGGCAGCAGCACCCGCCCGCGCGACCAGTCGATGTCGTAGAAGCCCGCGAACTCGGACTTCTGGCCGTTCTTCAGAACGTCCCACCAGGTCGGGTTCGCCGCCGGCACGGCTACGCCGGCGTGGTTCGGGACGATGTCGACGACCAGACCCAGACCGGCGGCCTTGAGGGCGCGGTCGAGCGCGGCCAGCCCTTCGGCCCCACCGATCTCCGGGCCGACCCGCGAGTGGTCGGCCACGTCATAGCCGTGCTCCGAGCCGGGACCCGCGGTCAGCAGCGGCGCCGAGTAGAGGTGACCGGCCCCGAGATCGGCCAGGTAGTCGGCGATCTCGGCGGCGGCCGTCAACGGGAAGTCGGGGCGGACCTGAACGCGGTAGGTGCCACTGGGGCGGTTGGGCTGGGGCATCACACCGTCCTGTCGAGCACGATGAGGGATCGATCCGGCACGATGATCGTGTGTCCGGCCTCGACGACGGACGGATGATCAGGGTTGGGATCGGCGGTTTCGATGACCTTCTCCCACTTCTCCCCGTACTCCGTGGGAGGCGTGGTGAACTCCAGCGGCGCGTCGTGCGCGTTGAAGAACAGCAGGAACGAGCTGTCCACATGGCGCTGGCCGTACTGGCCGCGCTCACGGATGCCCTCGCCGTTGACGAAGAGCGCGACCGCCCGGCCGAAGTCGTTGCCCCAGTCGTCGCCGGCCATCTGCCGGCCGTCCGGGGTGAACCACTCCAGGTCGGGCAGCGGGTCGCCGCCACCGCGGGCGGTCACCGGCAGGCCGGTGAAGAAGCGGCGGCGCTGGAAGACCTGGTGCCGGTGCCGGAACGCGGTCAGCTTGCGGGCGAATTCGAGCAGTTGCTCGTCGGCGTTCTCCCAGTCGATCCAGCTGATCTCGTCGTCCTGGCAGTACGCGTTGTTGTTGCCCTGCTGGGTACGGCCCAGCTCGTCACCGTGCGAGATCATCGGCACGCCCTGGCTGAGCATCAGCGTGGCCAGGAAGTTGCGGCGCTGCCGGGCCCGCAGCGCCAGCACGTTCTCGTCCTCGGTGGGGCCCTCGATGCCGCAGTTCCAGGACCGGTTGTGACTCTCGCCGTCCCGGTTCTCCTCGCCGTTGGCCTCGTTGTGCTTGTCGTTGTAGGACACCAGGTCGTTGAGCGTGAACCCGTCGTGCGCCGTCACGAAGTTGATCGAGTGGAACGGCTTGCGCCCGTCGTCCTGGTAGAGGTCGGCCGAGCCGGTGATCCGGGACGCGAACTCGGCCAGGGTGGCCGGCTCACCGCGCCAGAAGTCACGGACCGTGTCGCGGTACTTCCCGTTCCACTCGGTCCAGTTCGGCGGGAAGTTGCCGACCTGGTAACCGCCCGGCCCGACGTCCCACGGCTCGGCGATCAGCTTCACCTGGCCGACCACCGGGTCCTGCTGCACCACCTCGAAGAACGTCGACAGCCGGTCCACGTCGTAGAACTCGCGGGCCAGCGTGGACGCCAGGTCGAAGCGGAACCCGTCGACGTGCATCTCGGTCACCCAGTACCGCAACGAGTCCATGATCAGCTGGAGGGACTGCGGGCTGCGCACGTTCAGGCTGTTACCCGTGCCGGTGTAATCCATGTAGAACTGCGGCTGGTCGTCGACGAGGCGGTAGTACGTCCGGTTGTCGATGCCCTTGAGGCTCAGCGTCGGGCCCAGGTGGTTGCCCTCGGCGGTGTGGTTGTAGACCACGTCGAGGATGACCTCCATGCCGGCCGCGTGCAGCGCCTTGACCATGCCCCGGAACTCCTGGGTCTGCTGGCCGAGCGAGCCCATCGCCGAATACCCGTGGTACGGCGCGAAGAAGCTCAGCGTGTTGTAACCCCAGTAGTTGCGCAGCCCCAGGTCGTGCAGCCGGTTGTCGTGCACGAATTGGTGGACCGGCATCAACTCGACCGCGGTCACACCGAGGCTCTTCAGGTGCTCGATGGTCGCCGGGTGGCCGATCGCGGAGTAGGTGCCGCGCATGTCCCGTGGGATCTCCGGGTGCCGCTGGGTGAGCCCCTTGACGTGCGTCTCGTAGATCACCGAGTGGTGGTACGGGATGTCCGGGCGCCGGTCGTTACCCCAGTCGAAGTACGGGTTCACCACCACGCCCTTGGGCATGTACGGGCCCGAGTCCAGCTCCGACATCTGATCCGGGTTGTTGAAGTCGTACGCGTACAGCGACGGGTGCCAGTCGATGTCACCGTCGACCGCTCGCGCGTACGGGTCGAGCAGGAGCTTGTGCGGGTTGCACCGCAAGCCGCGATGGGGCTCGTAGGGCCCGTAGACCCGGTAGCCGTATCGCTGCCCCGGCTCCACACCCGGCAGGTACGCGTGCCAGACGAACGCGTCCTGCTCGTGCAACAGCACTTTCCGCTCGTTGCCGGAGGGGTCGAACAGACACAACTCGACCGCCTCGGCGACCTCGGAGAAGATCGCGAAATTCGTGCCCGTCCCGTCGTAGGTGGCACCCAGTGGGTACCGGTGACCAGGCCAGACCTGCATAACCGTGCTCCTGCCCCTCGGCCGTCCCTGTGATCGCGGCCGGCGGAGGCTTGCTATGCCCGTCCGTGGGACCGGCTAATCCTGCCCGGCCGCGTCAGCGGTAATTCTCTCGGACTTCACTGCTAACGTCGGCCCGACTGTCCGGTTAGCCGCTGATATCTCCCCGTCCGGGGGTTTAGCCGGCCCGAGATTGAGCATTTGAGGCACCGTGCCGCGGAGTGATCCGATCATCTTTGGGCCGCAGATCTGCGGTTCGCTCGCCCATGACGCGGGCCGAGGACGGGAATGGCTGGTCACCGATGGGCTCGGCGGCTATGCGAGCGGCACCGTCAGCAACCTGCGTACGCGCCGCGAGCACGCGCTGCTGACCGTCCTCGACCATGTGGGATTGGCCACACTCGACCTCACCGTCACGTTGCCCTCCGGATCCAAAGTCCCGCTTTACACCCATGTCTGGGCATCCGGCGCCATCGAGCCGTCCGGGCACCGGCACCTGGAGACCTTCACCCTCCAGCAGGGCCTCCCCCGCTGGCGGTGGCGGATCGGCGACGTGGTCATCGAGCGGGAGTTGGCCATGCGCCACGGCCACCCGTCGCTCGCCGTCGTGTACCGGGTGGTCAGCGCGCCCGGCCCGATCGGCCTCGCCGTCGCCGCGATGTGCACCTGGCGGACCTCGCACACCACACGCCGCGCCACCGGCCCCGGCCTGATCGCCGAACAGGCCGCCGGCGGGGTGATCATCGACGGCGCCTACCGCCTCCACGGCCCCGGCTGGCAGCCCGCCGGCTCCTGGCACCTCGACGTGCGCACCGACGACGCCGTCGAGGACCTCTGGCACGCCGGAACCTTCTGCCGGCAGGCGGGCCCCGGCGGCACGCTGGAGATCTCCGCCTGGGCCGGCCGGATCGACCAGATCCCGCCACCGCCGCCGGTGGTCATCGCCGCCGAGCGCGAGCGCGCCCATCGCCTGGTCACCCTTTCCAAAGCCGAGGGGTACGCGGAAACGCTCGTCCTCGCCGCCGACAAGTTCATCGTCCGGGCCGCCGACGGACCCGACGTCGTGGCCGGCTATCCCGGGCAGGGCCGCTGGGCGGGCGACACGATGGCCGCCTACGAAGGGCTGTTCCTGGACACCGGCCGGGTCGACGAGGGCCGGGAGCTGCTGATCGCGCGGACCCGCGCGGCCGCCCGGGACTTGCGCACCCCGCCCGCGCCATGGCTCCGGCACGACCCGCTGGACGCGCCTTTGTGGCTGGTTCACGCGGTGGACCGGCACGTGTCGCGGACCGGTGACGGCGCTCTGGCCGCCAAACTGGCCGCGCCGCTGGGCCGCCTGCTGCGCCACCACCTCGGCGGCGCCGGGCCGCTCGCGGTGGATCCGGCCGACGGCCTGCTGCGCCTCTCCGCCCCGCCCGGCGCCGGCTCGGCGGTGACTTCCCCCGGCGTCCCGGACCAGCCCTCTGCCGGCGCCCCGGACCAGCCCTTCCCCGGCGCCCCGGACCAGCCATCTACCGGTGGCCCGGGCCAGCCCTTCCCCGGCGCCCCGGACCAGCCATCTACCGGTGGCCCGGGCCAGCCCTCCGCCGGCGCCTCGGACTGGAGCGAGGCGCCGCGGATCGGCAAGCCCGTGGAGATCAACGCGCTCTGGGTGAACGCCCTGGCCGCGATGTGTGACCTGCTCGCCGAGGCCGGCCGTGACGACGCCGAGCCGCGCGCCCGGCACACCCTGGCCCGCGCCTCGTTCGTGGCCCGCTTCCCCGCGCCCGAGGGCTGGCTCTACGACGTGATCGAAGGCCCCGCCACCACCTATCCGCTCGGCGCCGGCGCCCACCACGACGACCCGTCACTGCGGCCCCACCAACTGCTCGCCTGGTCCCTGCCGCACGCGCCGATGCGCGGCCACGGCGGTGCTGCCGTCCGTGCCGCCGGTGAAGCCCTACTCACCCCGCTCGGCCCGCGCACCCTGGCCCCCGGCGAGTACGGCTACCAGTCCCACCAGCCCGGCGCCCTCGACATGGCCCATCACCAGGGCACGGTGTGGACCTGGCTGATCGGCCCGTACGCGGATGCCCGCGCCGCCGTCGGACTGCCCGTGGAAGGCCTGCTCACCGCCCTGGACGCGCACCTGAGCGAGTGGGGCGCCGGTTCGATCAGCGAGACCGCCGAGGGCGACGCCCCGCACCGGGCGACCGGCGTCCCGTTCTCGGCCCGCTCGGTCGCCGAGGTCCTGCGAATCAAACAGAGGTACATGCCGTGACCGACCGCACCGAACGGCAGCCTGCCGCCGGGTCCCGCACCGAACGGCAGCCCGCCGCCGGGCCCCGCACCGAACGGCAGCCCGCCGCCGGGCCCCGCACCGGACGGCGGCCGGGATGCCCCGCGAGGGCGACGGGAGCCGGCCGGTGACCCGGATCCTCATGTTGAGCTGGGAATATCCGCCGCTGCTCGTGGGCGGGCTGGGCCGGCACGTGCACGCCCTGGCCACCAGCCTGGTCCAGGCCGGGCACGAGGTCACCGTGGTCACCCGGCACACCCCCGGCGCGCTCCTGGAGGAATACACCGAGGGTGTCCGGGTGGTCCGCGCCCCCGACGACCCGCCCGCCTTCGAGGTGGCCGACGGCAACCTGCTGGCCTGGGCGGTCGCCTTCAACCACACGCTCACCCGAGCCGCCCTGCGCGCCGCCCGCACCGGCGGCTTCGACGTGGTGCACGCCCACGACTGGCTGGTCGCGCACACCGCGGTCACCCTGCGCGACCACCTGGACGTGCCGCTGGTGGCCACCGTCCACGCCACCGAGTCCGGCCGCCACCAGGGCTGGCTGCCGGCCGCCCACAACCGCACCATCGACGACGTCGAACGCTGGCTGACCACCGAGTCGGTACGCGTGATCGTCTGCTCCGACTACATGAAACGCGAGGTCGGCCGGCTCTTCGAGGTGCCCGCCGGCCGTACCGACGTGGTCCGCAACGGCGTCGACGCGTTGCGCTGGCGGGCCCGGCCCCGCGCGGTCGCCGCCGCCCGCGCCCGCTACGCCGGGGACGGCCCGTTGATCAGTTACGCCGGCCGGCTCGTCTACGAGAAGGGCGTTCAGCACCTGCTCGCCGCCGTGCCGGTGCTCCGGGAACACCATCCGGGGCTGCGCGTGGTGATCGCGGGCGACGGCCCGTACCGGGAAGAACTGGAAGTCCTCGCCGCCGACGCCGCCGGGTCGGGGGTGACGTTCGCCGGTTTCCTCGGCGGCCACGAACTGACCGCGCTGATGGGCGCCTCGGACTGCTACGTGGTGCCGAGCATCTACGAGCCGTTCGGGATGGTCGCCCTGGAGGCCGCGGCCGCCGGCACCCCGGTCGCCGTCGCCGACACCGGCGGTCTGGCCGAGATCGTCGAACACGGCGTGACCGGGGTCAAGTTCGCCTCCGGTGACCCCCGGGCGCTGGCCGGGGCGGTCGGCGTGGTCTTGGCCGACCGTGACTACGCCCGTGCCCTGGCGTTGCGGGCCCACGAGCGGGTCCGCGCTGACTTCAACTGGCCGGCCATCGCCGGGCAGACCGCCGCCGTCTACGGACGGGTCCTCGACTCGGACGCCGGCCGCGTCTCCCGTGAGGCCGAACACGTGCTCGCCCACACCGGCAAGGTCAGAACCAGTGGGGACTCGCTACGGCCGCGACTGGGTGGGTAGGAGCCGCGCGACCACGTCGTGCCGGCCGCGACCTCGCGTGTCCCGGGACTTGCGCGTGAGTCGCGCTGCGGGCCGGCGCGGAGCGGACCTCGCGCGGATGCCACGGCGCCTGTGCTGGCCGTACAGACTCAGAGGGTTGACGAATAGACCGACAACCCGGTGTGCGCGGCGGACAGCAACGGCGCCGGGACCTGATGTTTCGCGGCCTCGGCGACCATGTCGCCGACGATCGCGTCGCCCTCGACCGGCAGGCCCTGGATGAGGTCGCGGTACATCGACGAGGTGGTCGGCTCGGTCGTGGCGATGGTGGCCTCCAGCATCGCCGCGGCCCTGCCCTGGATCGGGTGGCCGGCGGCGGCCGCGACCGCGGACGCCTCGGCGGCGATCGCGTGCAGGAACTCCGGCCCGCCGGGCGCCTTGTGGATCGCGCCGATCGAGCCGCGCAACAGGGTGGTGGCAGCCCCGAGGGTGGCCAGCATGACCCATTTGTCCCAGAGTTCCTGAACGATCGTGGTGGACGGCCGGGAGTCGAATCCGGCGCCGCTCAGCGCCTCGGTGACCGCCGCCAGCCGCCCGTCCTCATCCTGGCCGGAGGAGGCGGACCAGGAGGAGTCGCCGAGCGGACCGTAGGAGAGCCGGTGCAGCCCGCTCATCTGGACGACGTCGCCGTCCTCGTCGAGCGTGCCGTGGATCATGCAGACGCCACCCCAGGCCCGGTCGGCGCCGAACCGCTGGATCAGCTCGCCGATGTGCCGCATGCCGTTGAGCAGCGGCACGATCACGGCGTCCCGGCCGGCCGCGGGCGCGAGATCGGAGAGCGCCTGGTGCAGCGAGTAGCTCTTGACCGCGATCAGGATCAGGTCGTAGACGCCGTCGACCTCGGTGATCAGCCGCGGGGTGAGGACGGTCTCGCCGCCGGGGCTCTTGATGCGCAGGCCGCGCTCGGCGAGACGCCGCGCACGGCCCGGCCGGACCAGGAAGGTCACGTCCCGGCCGGCCTGGGCGAGGCGGCCGCCGAAGTAGCCGCCGGTCGCCCCGGCCCCGACCATGAGAATCCTCATCCCAGCTGCTCGTCCTCGTAGCACCAGCGCCAGGACTCCCCGGGCTCGAACGAGCGCATCACCGGGTGTCCGTCGGCGGCGTGGTGCGCGGTCATGTGCCGCCGCGGCGACGAGTCACAGCACGCCACCAGCCCGCAGGACAGGCAGAGGCGCAGGTGCACCCAGCTGCGGAAGCCGGCGGCCGCGCACTGCGGGCAACCGTCCTCGTACGCGCTCAGCGGCGCGGGCTCGGTCGTCTCCTGGAGATGCTGGCAGGTCAATCGTCACTCCGTTGCAGCTGGGACTCTTCGAGGTCGAGTTCGCGCTGGGCGCGCACCAGGACCTCCTCGGGGATGCGCCCCTCGTTCCGGGCGATCTTGAAGACGTGCCGTTCGGCTTTGATCATCTCGCGCCGGAGCCGGCCGTACGCCGCCGACGGGGTTTCCTGGTCCTGGCTGCCGAGCCGTTCCCAGGCGTTGTTGCCGCGGCTCTCCACCAGACCGCGCAGCCGGTCCACCACCGAGTCGGGCGCTCCGTCGGCGTGCTCGTCGAGCGCCTCCAGCGCGGCCCGGCCCGCCGCGTGCTGCACCCCGGCCTCGGCCAGGGCGTCCTGTGCGCTGCTGTCTTCCCGCACCTTCAGGCGGCGGGCCAGCCACGGCAGGGTGGTGCCCTGCACCAGCAGGGTCAGCACGATGACCGCGAACGCGACGAAGACGAACAGGTCACGCGGGTAGTCGGGGGCGTTGTCCTCACCGGGCATGGGCAGGATCTGGGCGGCGGCCAGGGTCACCACGCCGCGCATCCCGGCCCAGGCGATCACCGTGGGCACGGCCACCGGCGGCCGGGTCTCCCGATTGCGGATGCTCGGGATCAGCCGGGCCAGGTAGGTCGCCGGGTACATCCAGGCGAACCGGACGATCAGCAGGGCCGCGAAGACCACCCCGGTGACCCGCAGCGTGGTCGCCATGTCGGTCTCGATGTCGCCCACGACGGTGCGCAACTGCAGGCCGACCAGCAGGAAGACCACGCCTTCCAGCAGGAAGATGATCAGCCGCCAGACCGCCTCCATCTGCAGCCGGGAGGTGGCCGACAGCAGATAGGGGATGCGGTGGCCGAGGTAGAGGCCGGCGACGACGACGGCCACGACGCTGGACGTGTGCAGCTTCTCCGCGACGATCACGACGACGAACGGGGTGAGCAGCGCCACCGCGTCGTCCAGCAGCGGGTCCTCGATCTTCCGGTGCAGCCAGGCCAGCGCGGCCGCGAACGCCAGCCCGATCGCCAGGCCACCGCCGGCGGTCACCACCACGTCCTTGCTGATCTCCCAGAAACCGATCGCGGTCCCGGTCAGCGCGCCGATCGCGACCCGGACCATGACCAGCGCGGTCGCGTCGTTGAGCAGGCTCTCGCCCTCGAGGATGGTGACGACGCGCCGGGGCAGGCCCACCCGGCGGGCGATCGCCGTCGCGGAGACGGCGTCCGGCGGCGCGACGATCGCGCCGAGCGCGACGCACGCCGACAACGGCACAGCGGGCAGCAGCAGATGTACGAGAAAGCCCACCACCAGCGCGGTCAGCACCACCAGGCCCACCGCCAGGAGCAGGATGGGCCGCAGCGCGAGCCGGAACGCCGGCACCGAGGTCTGCAGCGCGGCCACGTAGAGCAGCGGCGGCAGGATCCCGATCAGCACGAGCTCGTGCTCCAGGTGGGCCTCGGGGAACCCGGGCACGTAGGACAGGCCGAGGCCGGCGAGGAGCAGCACCAGCGGCGCCACGAAACCGAGCCTGCGGGCCAGGGCCGCACCGACGACGGAGATCGCCACCAGCACGACTGTGTCGACGATCGTCTCCATGCCGGGAAGCTTAGAGAGTCGCCGGGGCGGTCCCCTACGTGGTGCTGACCACCCCGGACCGCGCGATCGTCTCGGTGTAGATGCCGTCCAGGCTGGGGTTCGACCGGGTCATCACCACGTCGACCGAGAAGACGTACGGCGTCTGCGGGTCCAGTCCGGTGACGGTGGCGCTGACGTCACCGCACTTGTCGGGGGCGCTGCGGGTCCAGCCGATCTCCTTCTGCGCCCCGACGACGAGGTCCTGGCTGATCGCGGTGACCCGGTAGTCGACGATGTTGTCGCCGCCCGGGTGGTACCAGGTCACCACCGCGCTGGTGCTGCCCGGCTCCACCGCCAGCCCGTTGATGGCCGTGATGCGCTGCATCGGCGTGCAGGTGGTGGCGGGCATGCCCGTCGGGGAGGAGCCGGTGGGCAGCGGCGGCAACGTGGTCTCCGGAGTCGGTGACGCCGTGCCGAACGTGGTCGTCGGCGAGGGGGTGGCCGCCCCCTCGTCGACCACGATCCAGCTCCGGCCCGCGTCGACCGTCTCCTCCCGGACCGAGCCGGACGAGGAGGAACAGCCTGCCAGCAGCAGCGGCAGCACGACGGCGGACAGGGCCACGGCGGACTTCCGATATCCCAGCACGACTGGTGGTTCGGGTCGCCGGAGCAGATCCTTAGGCGTTCCGGTAGTGCTCCTGGGCACGCTGGGCCAGGTCCTTGGTGGCCGCCGAATTGACCCAGGTGCCGAGGATCACGCCGGCGCCCGGGATCATCTTGGCGAACAGGCGCTTCGCGGCCCGCACGCCCGCCATCTGCGCCAGCTTCACACCGAGCCGGAACAGCACGCTCGCGAGCGGCCGCCCGGAGTCGCCGGTGAAGATCCGGGAGGCCCGTTCCCGGCCGGCGGCGACTCCGAGAGCCGTCCGGGCGGTCTCGGCGAGCCGGTGCACCCGCTGGAGCACCAGGATCTCGGTGGCGCGGTCGGGGTCGACCGGGTCGGCTCCGTGCGCGGCCGCGATGTGCAGCACCATGCGGGCCTGGGTCCAGGCGAGGACCCCGACGTCGAGAACCGCGCCGGGCAGGCCCGCCGCGCCGGAGACCGCGCCGGAGACCCGGGCCATGTTGGTGAAGCGTTTGACGGCGAGCGCGGCCAGTTCGTCGGGGCCGCTCTCAGGGCGTTCCTCGCTCATCCGGGCACGCCAGGCGGCGGCTTCCGGCCCGAGGCGGCGGACCGCTTCGAGAGCGAGGTGCTCAGGGGCGTACTGCGGGTCGGCTTTCATCCGGGCCCACAGCGTGCCGGGAGGGGCGGGGGTCTCTGTTTCCTGCTGTTGATTCAAAGATCACTCCGAGGAGGCGAGGAAGTGGATCCGCTTTCATTGTGGCGGGTGGGCGCACGTCCACGAGCAGTACGGCGTGTCCACCGTCACAGCACGGATTCCCGGCGACCCCGTAACCAGTCCCCGGTGCGCGATTATGGAAACGTGCCGGAATAAAGCCGCCGGCCGGCTGTTGGCACGGACAAGCCCGCGTCAGCGGGTGAGGCTCTTCGAGGAGGTTCACAGCGTGCTCGACCCACACGGGCTCTATGAGGTGACCGGTGACCTGCCGGCTCTGGACGGCCCGGTGCTCATCCAGGCGCTGACCGGTTTCGTCGACGCGGGGACAGCGATCCAGTTGGCCCGCGAGCATCTGCTGGAGCACCTGGAGAGCGAGGTCGTCGCCAGGTTCGACCTGGACCAGCTCCTCGACTACCGCTCCCGCCGTCCTCCGATGATCTTCGAGGCCGACCACTTCGAGAGCTACGAGGAGCCGAGCCTCGCCCTGCACCTGGTGAAAGACCAGCTCGGCAGCCCGTTCCTGCTGCTCGCCGGCCCCGAACCGGACCTGCAGTGGGAGCGTTTCATCGCCGCGGTGACCGCCCTGATCGACCAGCTCGGCGTCAGCGTCACCGTCGGCCTCAACGCGATCCCGATGGCCGTGCCGCACACCCGCCCGGTCGGCGTCACCGCGCACGCCACCGAGAAACGGCTGCTCGGCGAGCACGAGTCGTGGCTCCAGCGGGTTCAGGTGCCGGCCAGCGTCGGCAATCTCCTGGAGTTCCGGCTCGGCCGGTCCGGGCACGACGCCCTCGGCTATGCCGCGCACGTCCCGCACTACCTGGCCCAGACCGGTTACCCGGCCGCGGCCGAGGTTCTGCTCGACTCGGTGTCCGCGAGCACCGGCCTGGCGCTGCCCACCGGCGGGCTGCGCGAGTCGGCGAAACTGGTCCGCGACGAGGTGGACAAGCAGGTCTCCGACGACGAGCAGGCCTCCCGCCTGGTCACCTCCCTGGAGGCTCAGTACGACGCTTTCGTGCGCGGCCGCCAGGGCAACCTGCTCGCCGGCACGGACTCGCCACTGCCCACCGCCGAGGAGCTCGGCGCCGAGCTGGAGCGTTTCCTGGCCGAGCAGGGCCGCGACGACAACTGACCCCGCCGCGAGGCGCCGCCCTCATCGCTTGAGCAGCCACGCGAGCATGCCGGGAAGCTGCCGCTCCCAGTACTCCCAGGTGTGCTCGCCCGGCTCGAACGCGGCGTCGAGATCGATGCGCGCGGTCGTGCAGGCGGCCACGAAACGGCGGTTCTGCGCCACCAGGTGATCGTCGGCGCCGCAGCGCAGCATCAGCCGCGGCAGCGCCGCCGGGTCCGCGACGCGGACCAGGTGCATCAGGTCCTCGTCACCGCCGGCGACGATCCGGTCGGCGAAGACCCGGGCCACCAGGGCGCGGATGTGCGGCCTTCGATCATGTTCATAGATGTACGCCAGATCGAGCGCCCCGGACAACGTCGCGGCGGCGGCGAACCGCTCCGGCTCCCGCAGCGCCCACTTGATCGCCCCGTAGCCACCCATCGACAGCCCGGCGACGAAGGTGTCCTCCCGATGCGGCGAGACCCGGAAGAACTGGGCGACCCGCTCCGGGAGTTCCGCCGACAGGAAGTCCCAGAACCGCATCCCGTACGCCTCGTTGGCGTAGAAACTGCGGTCCGCGGACGGCATGACCACCGCGAGTCCGAGCTCTTCCGCGTAACGCTCCACGGAGCTGAACCTGGTCCACGCGGTGTGGTCGTCGGTCAGCCCGTGCAGCAGGTAGAGCACCGGCGGCGGGTCGGCGGCGTCTCCGCCGGGCAGGATCACCGTCATCGAGGTGCCCATCTCGAGCGCCTCGGAGTAGAAGTCACACCGGATCAGTGCCATCGCCACATCATCCGCTCAATCGAGATCCACGGCCCGCCGTGCGCCCGTTTCACCGCCGTGTCCCTTCACCGGCGTGCGTCCCCTCATCGGTGCGCGTCCACGCCGGGCCGTCCCGGTACAGCCTCCGCCGGACCTCGCGGACGGGCGGCCGCGGCCTCACCCGCGCCGGTCACCAGCGCTCCACGAGGTGCTCGCGGCCCGCGGGTGGCTCGTACGCCTCCGGCCAGTAGTCGGTGATCCGGGCGATCCGGCCCTGATCGCCCACCTCCAGCCAGACGCACGCGTCCTGTCCGTCGTCACCGACCCGCACGTCCAGCCGGAGGGCGGCGTGACGGCCGTCGGCGACCACCCGGCGCACCCGCAGATGCCAGTCACCCGGGTATTCCACATTGAACCGGACGTACGTGTCCCGGCCCCGGATCCGCTCCCGGGTCTGCGGCATCTCATAGACCACGTCCTCGGCGAGCAGCGTGGCGAGCCGGTCCCAGTCGCGCTCTTCCAAAGCGTCGACGTACGCCGTAGCGATCCGTCTCGTCTCAGCGGTGTCGTCCACGTCGCGACGCTACCCGCCGGCGTCGACAGCCGCGGCCCCGCCGATTCAGTGCCGGGACACATGGCGGGCGCCGTACAGCGACGGGCGGGCCGGCCCGATCGGGACCAGCACTCCACACGCCGGACAGCCGGTCGAACCGGACAGCAGGAGGGGCGTCCGTCGCGTTGGGAATGTCGTACCCGTCGATTAGAATGTATGTACGAAAGAGGGGACCTGAGCTGCGGATCTTCGCCAGGATTTCGGTCCTGTGCGCCTTTCGCAGCATGAGTGAGGAGACGACGTTGACCACGATCTCGACCACCACCCCCGTGCCCGTGATCCCTCCGTATGCGACGATGCTCGGCTTCACCCGCTATGTCTCCCGCACCGGCCCCGCCAAGGCCACCTTCGTCGGCGGGCTGCGCCGCCAGCGGGAGCGGCGAAGCGGTTTCAACCCGCACGGCCAGTTGGTGAAGGCACTGAAGGCGGACATCGCTTTCCGCACCGGCGGCAGCTACCTCGGCGGCGTGGTCGATGTGGTGAAAGACCGCTGGAAGCCGCTGTACGGAGCGTTGCGCGCCGGCGCCCGCACCTATCTGGCCTCGCTCGGCGACCCCGAGAAGGTCAACCTCGCGCAGACCCGCGACGCCATCGCCACGGTCGGCCCACTGGCCGTGAAGATCAACCCACACTTCGGCCTACGCTACGAGGACGGCCGCCGCGAAGCCGTCCGCCTGCACTTCGACGAGGAGCCGCCGAGCCCGGAGTCGGCGACCGCGATGCTCCACCTGATGGCCCGCCACATGGACCAGATCCTGCCCAACGCCGAGCCGGTCCTGGTCGACCTGCGCCGCGGTGTCACTCATCGCATCGACCCGGCGGCGCGGCCGGGTGACGTCGAGAGCTGGCTCGCCGGCGAGGCCGCCGCCTTCACCGCCATGTGGGCGGCCACCGCGACCACGACCTCCACCGCTACGGCCGCCTGACCTTCCTCACATCCGACCTTCCCCGGCACCACGGCCGGGCACGCCAACCCACCCCAGCGTGCCCGGCCACCTGCCGCCGCCCCGCCACCTGCCGCTGACCCGCCACGTGACACCACCGCCTGCGGCTTGGCGCCTTCCGAATCGGTCGCGCTGGGGTGGGCGGCGGCGGGGCTGTTGACGTTGTGACTCGTGTCGCGGCTGGGATCGGCGGGTTCGAGGAGCCGCTAAGCTGCCTGGCGTGAGTCCGTTCCCCGGCGTTCTACCGCCCCCGCGCTCCTGACCGGAGCGCCGCCTCGCCGATCGAGCCCTGCTTGATCGGCGGTTTCGCCTTGCGCTCCGTCGCCGCTCGTTGACGACTCACTTCCTTTCGGAGCGCACGTGTTCACATCGTTCTTCTCGTCTGCCTTCTCCTCCGCCGCGACCGGTGCCCGGCTGAGTCTTCTTCAGGTGTCCGCCGCCGGAATCCTGTGGGGCACCACCGGCGTCATCGTTCAGGTCGTCGCCGAGCGCACCGGGCTCGGCGCCCTGGCCATCGGGTTCTACCGGCTGGCCGTTGCCGCGGTGGTTCTGCTGCTCATCGGCCTTCCGGCCCGGCGCCGGATCTGGGCGGCGTTCCGTGCCGCACCCGTCGCGGTGACCACGGCGGGCGTCGGGCTCGCCGTCTACCAGGCGCTCTACTTCGTGGCCGTCCGGCTGGGCGGAGTCAGTATCGCGACCGTAGTCAGCCTGGGCATCGCGCCGGTGTTGCTGAGCGCCTGGGAGACCTTCCGCACCCGGCAGCGGCCGGGAACCGCCACCCTCGCGGCTTCGGCCGCGGCGATCGCCGGGCTGATCCTGATCGCCGGGGCGACCGTCGAACCCGGCGCGACCACCGCCGCCGGTCTCGGGCTCCTCGCCGCCATCGGGTCGGGCATCGTCTACGCCGCGTCTACCGGGATCAGCCGGCACACCGCCCAGGGGGTGGAGCCGCTCACCCTCACCACCCTGTCGTGCGTCATCGGCGCGATCACGCTGCTGCCTCTGGCGGCCGCCGAGGGCCTGGCCTTCACCCCGGAGGCGGCTCCGGTGGCGCTGCTGATCTACGCGGGCGCGGTCACCACCGCTCTGGCGTACGCGCTGTTCTACACCGGGCTCCGCCGCATCTCCGGCAGCGTCGCCGTGGTGGTCACCCTGCTCGAACCCCTCACCGCGGCGCTGCTCGCGGTGCTGCTGATCGACGAGCCGCTCGGTCTGACCACCGTCGTCGGCGGTGGGCTGCTGCTGGGTGCGGTCGCAGCCCTGTACCTGGGCGCCGGCGACACCGCCAGGGACACAGCGCCGCTTCCCATCACTACTCCAGTCCGCCCGGCCAACCCGGCGGACGCCACCCATCCGGCGGAGGCCACCCACCCGGCGGAGGCCGCCGACGCGGCGCGCAACCAAACGTCCGCGGCAACGGCTCACCCGGCGGGCATCGGTGACCGGGCCGCCGGGCGGGAGCCCATCGACAAGGTCGGCGCGAAACCATCGGCGTCCACTGGCCAAGGCGCTCCTGCCGGGAGTGCCCCGACAACGGTGTAGCGCGGCAGCTACCTCGCCCGTGGCCTACCCTCGCGAGTTGATCTGCTGGCCGTTCGAAAGCGCTGTCTCGCGTCCGTTTTGTCCGCGCATTCTCACGGCTAGCAGATCCATAACGGCGAGGGCAGCGGCGATCATGGGACGTTCCCGGACCAGAGGCGGGTTGGCCTGTCCTTCGGCTGATCATGATGGCCGACTCAGAGTCGGTCATCACCGCAGCTCAGGACAGTCGGCCGTGATCGGCTTCGGCCGACGTCCGCCCATGGGCTGACACTCGCAGCAGGGGTGGAACGCGTTGCCGGCGCCCGCGTGACCGTCCCGGCGCAGTGTGTCGGTAGGCCGTTCAAGCCGCACCTGCCACCGAACCAGGCCGGCAGTTGAAGCCGGGTCGGCGGCCGCAACCGGGTCAGCCGCCGAAATCTGGCCAGCCGCTCAAACTGTCAATGTCCGAAGTCATGTGCACGGATGCCCGTAGTCCTCTGCACGCGTGGGTGGGAGTGGGGCGAGATCGCCAGTGTTTGTACTGCGAGATCCCGCCCCAGCGCATTGCGCGGGGCCGTTTAGGCTTGCGCCGTGGTGAGCCTGCGGAACGGGACGTCGCCCGAGCAGGTGTACACCTGGGCCCGGGAGCATCCGTGGCTGGCGGACGCGCTGCTCGCGGCGGTCCTCTCGGCACTCCTGCTGCCGACGTCGGTGATGATGATCGCGCCGTCGGTCCCGCCCGGGTGGTGGGTGATGCTGTGCGCCAGCCTGCTGGCGGTGCACGCCGCGCTGTTCGTGCGCCGGGTCCGTCCGGTCGTCTCGTTCACCGTGGTCAGCGCCGCGCTGGCGGTTCAGACGCTGGCGCCGCTGTCCGCGTACCGGTACGACTCGGCATTTCTGGCCTCGGCCGCCGCGTTCCCGGTCGTGCTGTACTCGCTCTGCGCCTACGGTCCGCCCTGGTGCCGCGGGCTTGGGGTGGCCGTGGGTGTTACCGGGTCGGTTCTGCTGATGGTGCGGGCGGTCCGGGTCTTCCCGTCCGACACGGCCACGACGCCGGGCGGCCCGGCGGCCTGGGCGTTCCTGCTGGGGGTGCTCCTGGTGGTGGTGCTCGCCTCGTGGGGCCTGGCCCGGCTGCGACAGGTCCGGCTCGCGTACTTCGACCTGCTGGAGGAGCGGGCGCGGCGGGCCGAGGCGGACCGGGAGGGGCGGGCCCGGGTCACCGTCATCCAGGAGCGCGCACGCATCGCCCGGGAGATGCACGACATCGTGGCCCACTCACTGGCCGTGATCGTGACCCAGGCCCAGGGCGGGGAGCTGGTCGCGGCGAAGTCGCCGGAGCGCGCGGCCATCGCACTGGGCACGATCGCCACGACCGGCCGGCTCGCACTGGCCGACATGCGGCGGCTGCTAGGCGTGCTGCGGGCCGAGGGCCCAGGGTCGACCGGCTCGGGGCCGCAGCCCACCCTCGCCGACCTGCCGCAGTTGCTGGACCAGGTCCGGGCCGCGGGCCTGACCGTGCGCCGCACCGACGACGGGACACCGAGACCGGTCGGGTCGGCCACCGAGCTGACGGCGTACCGGCTGGTGCAGGAGAGCCTGACGAATACGCTGCGCCACGCCGGGTCCAGCGCCTGCGCCGACCTGCGCCTGACCTGGAGTGCCCACGAGCTGATCGTGACCGTCGGTGACGACGGGCGCGGCGCGACGACACCCGGCAACACTGCCGGGCATGGGCTGATCGGCATGCGGGAACGGGTCGCGGTTCTCGACGGCAAGCTCACCGCCGGCCCGAAGCCCGGCGGCGGCTTCGAGGTACGCGCGGTGTTACCCACGGCGTATATCGCGGCCGCCGACGGGGCGAACGGGCAGCAGCGATGATCCGGGTCTTCATCGTGGACGACCAGGCCCTGATCCGGGCCGGCCTGGCGATGGTGGTCGAGGCGCAGGAGGACATGGTCGTCGCCGGCGAGGCCGGTGACGGCGCACAGGCCCTTGACCGGTTGGCCGGAAGCACCGCGGACGTGGTTCTGATGGACATCCGGATGCCCGTACTGGACGGGGTGGAGGCCACCCAGCGGTTGACCGCCAGGCCGGCGGCACCGAAGGTGCTAGTGCTGACGACGTTCGACCTGGACGAGTACGCGTTCGCCGCCCTACGCGCCGGAGCGAGCGGGTTCCTGCTCAAGGACGCCCTCGCCGGGGAACTGTGCGCGGCGATCCGCACCGTGTACCGAGGCGACGCGGTGCTTGCCCCGCCGACCACCCGGCGCCTGGTCGACCACATGCTGGCCGACCTGCCGGTACCCGAGCTCGGCCCCGACCCGCTCGCCCCGCTGACTGGACGGGAGCGGGAGGTGCTGCTGGCGATGGCGCGCGGGGAGTCCAACACGGAGATCGCTGGCCGGCTGTACCTGTCCGAGGCCACCGTCAAGACCCATGTCGGGCGGGTGCTGGCGAAACTGGGGCTCCGCGGCCGGGTCCAGGCGGTGATCTGGGCGTACGAGCGGCGCCTGATCCGCCCCGGCCATCCGCCGGAACAGCCGTCATCCTCGAGGATGACCTGAGACCCGAAAAATCCGGCTGCGGTAGCGGACGCCGACGACCCCCGAGCGACGCGCCGCTCTCCCCGGCGCGGGCACGATCCAGGCATGACCAACGCCTCGACCCTGACTCGCTGGGTCCCCCGACTGATCATGGGGCTCGCCTGCGGGCACACACTCTTCGGGCTCTTCGTACTGCCCGCGTCCCTGGATCCGAACCCGCTCGCCGGGATCGTCGACGACGGCTTTGTCAACGCCATCGACGGGAACACGGACCGCGCGGTGACCTTCTGGTTCCTCGCCACCGGTGTCGTCTTGTTCAACGTCGGGCACCTCACCCACTGGGTGATCCGCCGGACCGGCCGCATCCCCGCCCTGGTGGGCTGGTGGACCCTCGGGTTCGCCGTGCCGTCGCTGGTGCTTCTGCCCACCTCCCCGTTCTGGCTGGCCCTGGCCCTCGGGATTCTCGCGCTCCTCGCCGCCCGCCGCGACGACCGGGCGACCGTCGCACTGGCGACGTCATGAGGATCCCGCAGACCGCGCACACCTCTAGGTCCTGGCGGATCCACGAGATCGCCCACGACTTCCGCCTGGAGGACGTGTGGGCGTTGCCGACACCGGGCGGCCCCGACGACTTCCCGCGGCTGGTACGGCAGACCGCCATGCGCGACAGGTCGACCACCCGGTCCCCGGCCGCCCGCGCACTCTTCGCGACCCGCTGGCGGCTCGGGACACTCCTCGGCTGGGACGGCCCGGACTCCGGAGTCGGCACCCGGGTGCCGACGCTGCGCGACCGGCTGCCGGCCGACCTGCGCGACGCGCCGGCCGGGCCGGGGTTCGAAGCCCTCTCCTTCACCCCGGTCTACCTGACCGACGACGAGTGGGCCGCGGAGTTGGCCAACCGGACCGTGCACGCGGTGCTGCACCTGAGTTGGGTCCCGGACGGTGCCGGCGGCCACCGCGGCCAGATGGCGGTGCTGGTGAAGCCGAACGGGCTCTTCGGGACGATCTACATGGCCGCGATCGCACCGTTCCGCCACCTCGTCGTGTACCCGGCGCTGATGCAGTCCATCGGACAACGCTGGCGGGACGACCCCGCGCGGCCGGACCAGACCTGACCGCCGACGGCGCTACTTCGATCTTGCGACTGTCGTCCGCGCTGGTGTCGGTTTGGGGTACGGCCGGCCGATCGGCAGCCGGTGCCGGTCGTCGACCACGATCAGGTCCACCGGGGTGTGATCCATCTGCACCTGCTGCAGGATCGCGGTCGCCGGCGGCGGCTCCCCACCGGCCTCCTGCAAAGCCCGCGCGGCGTCCGGGCCCTGCCGTGCGGTCGTGGTGGCCACCGGATCCAGCCGCGTCGCACGGCGAGTGAGGGTGCCCCGCGACGGCACCCGCAACCCCTGGGCGCGGCACCGGCGGACGACCTCGCGGTAGACCGCCGCCAGTGACCTGCGCTGCCGGGACACGTACTTACTACGCAGCACCTCGCGCATCACCGTCTCGACCGGCTCCGGCAGCAACTCGCGGCCCCGGCCGCCGCTGGACCGGCCCGAAATCAGATCGGATGCCAGACCGGAACCGGTCCGCCAGCGGGCCAGCATCGCGTACACCTGCCGTCGCGGCACCCCGAGTTCCGCCGCGGCCGAATCCGCGGCGGCGTGCCCGACCGTCCTCCCGGCGGCCAGCCGGCCGATCACCTCGGCTCTGCGCACCGCCAGGTTCCAGGCCTCCATGGGTGCGGTCAGCACACCCCGTTCGAGTAACGCTGGCTCATCGACCATGCCCAGACCCTCACTGCCGTGCACAGGAGTACGGAGCAAATCGACCGTAGTGCACACGAACCCAGGCCAGCGGAAGTTCACACTCCCGTGCACGGCACCCGGTCAACCCCGGGGCTTCGTACAGAGGACCGCGGAAACTGACACAAACCGGGTCGGCCGCTCAAACCGGGGTGGCACCTCAACCTGGGGCCGCCGGTCACACCGGGGCCGGCGGTTCGAGCGAATCGGGCGTTGAACCCGGTGATCCGCGTGTTTGACCGTCGGATTCGGGTGGGCTGAGCGCTTGCGGAACCGTTCGGGTGAAGTGACATACCCGGAACGGCAAGATTTTTCCGGGTTTCGGCGCGGTTACGGCTTAGGCATGGGTCGGTTGCGACGATGACTTCAGATGTAGGCGGTGGGCGGGAACAACGGGGGGCGTTCGGCCATGAGGATTTCCGGTCGGGTGGCGGGCAGCGTGGCATTGGCGGCGGCGGTAGGCCTGGGCGGTTCACTGGTCCCGCCGGCATCGGCGGAAGCGGCGGCGGCCGAGGCGGCGGCGCAGAGCCTGCCCAGCCTGGTGGCATATGTCCGGGGCGGTGACGTCTACGTCAGCAAGGGTGCCACGGAGCAGCGCCTGACCACCGGGGGCGGACATGCCCGGCCACGCTGGTCGCCGAACGGGCAGCAACTCGCGTTCCTGAAGAAGGGACAGCTCTGGGCCATGAAGGCGGACGGCACCGGGCAGCGCCAGCTCGCCACCCGGACCGCGGCCGGCCCGTCCTGGTCGCCCGACGGCAAGTGGATCGCCTTCGCGTCGATGTCCTGCACCGGCGGGCCCGGCGTGTACCGGATCGCGGCGACGACGGCCGGCGCCAAGCCGGAGGTGTTGTTCCCCTCCAGCTGCCGGGAGGAGGACCTGCCCGAGGAAGCGGCGACGGACAGCCCGGCCACCGGATCACTGAACGACCGGCTCCGCACCGATGATGCGGTGGCCTGGTCGCCCGACGGGACGCGGGTGGCGTTCCGGGGTGGCGACTGCGAGTCGACGTACGACGCCTGCCTGAGCATCGGGACGGTGGCGACCGGCGAGGAGAAGACGGTCGCGTCGTACGGTGGCGGCGGTTCGCAGAACAGCGGCTTCGCGGTGGTGCCGAGCTGGCGGTCGGACGGCGCGAAGCTGTCCTGGACCGCCTACCAGGAGGGCGAGACACCCGCCGAGACCAAGCCGGTCCACCTGGTGGAATACGACACCGTCAGCGGTACGAAGCGGACCGTCGGCGGCGCCCTCGACCGCGAACTCTCCTACGTCGACGCCGGACGCGCCGTGATCACCAGCCAGAACAAGGGTGGTTCCTGGCTGGCCGTCCTGGGCCTGGCGACCGGGACACGCACCCTGCTCCGCTCGGGTTCCCAGCCCAGCGTCCAGCCGCTCCCCCGCTGACCCCGGCCGGCCTGCCGCATCCCGGCCGCGCGCCGACCGAAGAGAACCGCGCCGAAGCAGCCGGCAATCCACGCGGAACGAACCTGCACTCCGAGCCGAAGAACCAGGCAGGACGGACCGGCACTCCCCCGGCCGGACAACCACGGGGAGTGCGTGGGCAACGAGGTGAACACGACAGCGACCCGCGGCCACCGACTTCTCGAGTGAGTTGATCTGCTGGCCGTACGAATCCGCGCTCGAACCGGACGTGAGACAGCGCTTTCGTACGGCCAGCAGGTCAACAACGGGCGAGAGAGTGGGAAGCACTCGAACCGGGGTGCCGCCTCGACGCATTCACCGACGGCGCTCCCGGCCTGCCAGCCGGTAGCCCCGGCCACCGTGCGCCCCGTGGACGGACACCCCCGACCACGCGGACCGGCCCGGAGCCCCGGCCGGAGGGACACCTGGGAACGGGGCGGTGCTTCGGGCGTACGTGCGAAGGGTGTGATGGAGACCGCTCGCGAAGGCGACGGTGCGGACCGGGATTTCGCCGCCGGGCCGGAGGGGTTCTATGGTTGGCGCGCCATGAGTGAGACCGGGACCGCCGAAGCCAGGCCGATTCGCACATTCCATCCGCGGCGTGGGCGGATGAGCAGCCGCCACGCCGACGCGCATGCCGCGTTGTGGCCGCGGCTGGGGTTGACCGTGACCGATGGCGATCGAACGCCGCTGGATCTGGCGGAGCTGTTCGGCGGGCCGGTGCCGGTGGTGCTGGAGATCGGTTTCGGGATGGGAGACGCCACCGCGGCGATGGCGGCGGCCGACCCGGGGCGGGGCTATCTCGGGGTCGAGGTGCACACGCCGGGGATCGGGAACCTGCTGGCCCTCGCCGGGGAGTTGGAGCTCGGCAACCTGCGGGTGGCCCGCGGTGACGCGATGGAGCTGGTGCACCGGATCGCGCCGGGCGCCCTCGACGCGGTGCACGTGTTCTTTCCGGACCCGTGGCCGAAGGCCCGGCATCACAAGCGGCGGCTGATCCGGCCGGGAAACGTCGCCCTGCTGCGGGAGAGACTGCGCCCGGGTGGGGTGCTGCACTGCGCCACCGACTGGCCGGAGTACGCGGTGGCCATGGCGGAGACCCTGGACGCCGACCCCGGGCTGCGGCCGCTTCCGGCCGCGCCGCACGGCCGGCCGGAGACGAAGTTCGAACGGCGCGGGTCCGCCGCGGGCCGGCCCATAACCGATTTGCGGTACGCGCGGAGCTGAGCCCATCTGCGGCACGCGCGGAGCTGAGCCGACCGGCGCCACTGCCCGGAGCTGACGCGCCGTGACAAGGTGCCGGCGGCCAATAACTGTCACCATGAGCCGATGATTTGCCGCTTTTAACCTATTAGCCCCTCTAGGCTGAAGCGTGGAGGTCGGCCATGCGGCGAGATGACCCCGGCGGTGCCGGGCAGTCCGGAAGGGCGCACGCGGCGGAAGCCGCAGCCCACGCGCGCGCGGCCGTGCCTCACGGGGGGACGGCCGTCGACGAGCATCCATTCTCGCCGGCGGCCGCCGACGGAGCATCGGCCGGTTTCTTCCCAGCGACGCTTTACCCGGGAGCGGAACTCCACCGCGGCGTCCTGACCAGCGGCTCCGCCGACCAACTGGCGGCGCTGACGGCACGGGCCGCGGGCGCGCCGAGCGCCTGCATCCGGTTCGTCGAGGGCGAACGGTTGCGGCTCTACGGTGGCTGGGGACCCTCCTCCGACGAGGACGAGGCGACCCACACCGGCCTCGACGACTCGCTGGGCGGCTTCGTGGTGCGCACCGGTGACGCGCTGACGGTCCGCGACGTGCGGCAGGACGAGCGGATACCGGAGGAGGCCCGGCGAGCGCGGAGCGGCGCCTACCTGGGCTATCCGGTGCACGACCGGATGGGCCTGGTGATCGGGGTGTGCTGCGCCTATGACCACCGGCCGCGGGAGTGGACGCCCGGGCAGGTCGCGGCGGTGGCCGAGGCCGCCGAGGTGGCGACCCTGCTGATCGGCGAGCAGATGGCCCGGTACGAACTGGAGCAGCAGCACCGGTTCCTCGACGCGGTGCTGGACAGCCTGCACGACGGGGTCTCGGCGTGCGACGCGGACGGCCGGGTGGTCTTCGTCAACGAGCGGATGCGCCGGCTCTGGGGCGACTCCCCGGTGGAGGACGTGACCGGGTTGGCCGACGCCTCGGGACAGCCGATGCGCCGCGATGAGCTGGGACTGTTCCGGGCGCTGCGCGGCGAGGCGGTGCGTGACGTCCCGATCGCGGCGCAGGGCCGCAGCCGGCGGACCCGGTTCTTCCTGATGGACGCGCAGCCGATCCACGGGCTCGACGGCCGGGTGGTCGGCGCGGTGCAGGCGGTGCAGGACGTGACCCGGCAGCGGCGGGCCGAACGGTTCCGGAGCTGCGAGCTGGCGGTGACCACGGCGCTGGCGGAGGCGCCGAGCATCGAGGCGGCCGGGCCGCGCGTGCTGGAGGCGGTGGTCGCGACCCTGGACTGGGTGCACGCCGAACTGTGGATGGTCGACGACGGCACGATCCGGGCGGTCGCACGGTGGAGCGCGCCGGGCTGGCCGACGGGGATTCCGGTGCCGGTGCGGCTGGCGTACGGGCAGGGTCTGGCCGGCCGGGCCTGGCAGGTGGACAAGCCGCTCTGGATCCGGGACGTGGGCCGGCCGCAGAGCCTGATCTCCCCGGACACCTCGGCGGACCGGCTGCACACCGCCCTGGCGATCCCGGTGCATGACGGGTCGGGGCCGATCGGGGTGCTGACAGTGTTCGCCGACGCGGTGGAGGACCCGGAGGACGAACTGGTCGCCCTGATGTCGGGGATCGCCGCCCATATCGGGCAGTGCGTGGAGCGGCTCCGGGTGGAGGACCTGCAGCGGCAGCTGACCAGGAGCAAGAACGAGTACCTGGCGCTGATCGGGCACGAGTTGCGCACCCCGCTGACCTCGATCAGCGCCTACACCGAGCTGTTACGGGAGGCGGACGAGGCGACCCTGGTGCGGGACGGGCCACGGTTGATCGCGGTGATCGAGCGGAACTCCTTTCAGCTCCGGGAGATCATCAACGAGTTGCTGGAACTGTCGGCGCTGGATGCCGGGCACGCGGACGTACGGCGTACCCCGATGGATCTCGCCGCCGTCGTCCGGGAGGTGGTGGACCGGGCGCGGGCCGCGATCGACGGCGCCCCGGTGGTGATCGACACCGATCTGCCGGGTGAGCTGATCGTGCCCGGCGACCGGGACCGGCTGCGGCACATCGTGGAGAACCTGCTGGGCAGCGCGGTCCGGTACAGCCCGGACGGCGGGCACGTGGGGGTGTCGTTGCGCAGCACCGGCAGGGCCGCGGAGCTCGCCGTCTCGGACGCCGCCGGTGATGTGCCGCGGGCCGAGCGGGAGCAGATGTTCACCGGCCATTTCCGGATCGCGCGAGCCAACGACCGGATGATCCCGGGCAGCGGTCTGGGCCTGACCCTGAGCCGCGCCGTGGTGGAGAAGCATCACGGCAGCATCGAACTGACCGGCGGGGACGCGGGCACCACGGTGCTGGTCCGGATTCCGCTCGAGGTTCACTGAGCCGCACCCGGGTGATCAGGACGCCGACCACCAGGGCCGCCCGTGGCGAGCCCGACGACGAGACCGGCCCACGCGACGACGACGGCCGCGATCAGCAGGGCTCAATCGGTGGGGCGGCCCCGTCGTTCGATGTCGCGATGCACCTCGGGGTCCCATCGGGAGGCGTCCCAGTCGTCACCGGTCACGATCGACCGGTGGCGGCCACCCAGGTCGGAGCGGCCGGTCTCGCGGCGGATCCGGGCGCGGGCGCCCACCACGCCGAAGATCAGCGCGACCCACCCGCCGAGACGCAGTCCCGCGCCGGCCAGGTCGGCGATCGGCAGGACGTAGCTCAGGGTGATCAACAGCAGGGTCACGAACAGCCCGCCGTAGCCGGCGGCGCCGGGACCGGTCGGCGACACCCGGTGCGCGCTGACGATCCACACGATCGTGGAGATCAGCAGGCCGATCACGCAGACCCACGTGACGAGGTTGACGACCAGGCTGGTGACCAGGAAGGAGGCCTGGGTGCCGGGCGCCATCGGATCGACCGCCCCGCTGCGCAGCGCGCTGACGCCGGCCACCACGAGCAGCGCCACGAGCACCGAGAGGGCCAGGAAGGCCACGCTGAAACGGATCACCCGGCGGGTGGCCAGGGAGAAGGTCTCCAGGTTGGCCTCGTGCGGCGGGTGACTTTCGAAGCTCATGGGTCCTCCCCGGTCGAAGAGGAACATGATGGCCGATCGACCGGGGAGTTCGCAGGTTGTCAGCGCGTGGGACGCACCACTGCGGCGACGCCCCCGCCGCGCCGGGACGGCTCGGACGCGGCGATGAACCCGCCACCGCGGGTGAACTCGATCGCGGTCGCCGCGCCGAGTTCGGCGACGTCGGCCGCGAACGTGTGGCCCAGCGGGGTGAGCTGCGGACCGTACCGCGCCCGGAACGCGGGCTCCGCCTGGATCCCGGCGCTGTTGCGCTGCGAGGCGCGCGGCGCGGCCATCGCCTCGGGCAGGGTCATGCCGAGGTCGACGCGGTTGAGCAGCACCTGGAGCACGGTGGTGATGATGGTCGCGCCGCCGGGCGAGCCGAGCGCCAGGAACGGCTTGCCGTCCTTCAGCACGATCGTCGGCGACATCGAGCTGCGCGGCCGCTTGCCCGGCCCGGGCAGGTTGGGGTCGGGCGCGGCGCCCTGGGTCGGCGCGAAGTTGAAGTCGGTCAGCTCGTTGTTGAGGATGAAGCCGCGACCCGGCACGACCATGGTGTTGCCGCCGGTCGCCTCGATGGTGAAGGTGTACTCGACGATGTTGCCCCACCGGTCGGCGACGGTCAGGTTGGTGGTGCTCTGCCCCTGCTCGACCTCGGCTCCGGCGGCGGCCGTGGCGCATCCCGCGCCGTTCAGGTCGCCCGGCGCCACCGGCTTCACCAGGGCTTTCGTGCGGTCGATCACGCAGGCGCGCTGCGCCGCCCAGCGATCGGAGATCAACTTCTTGAGGACCTTGGGATCGGTGTACGCCCCGACGTACCGATTCCGGTCGGCGAAGGCCAGCGCCGACGCCTCCAGGTAGTAATGCAGCTTGTCGGTGGTGGTCGCCGAGGTGGGCAGCCCCGCCTCGATGATGTTCAGCGCCTCGCCGACCGCGGTGCCGCCGCTGGACGGGGTGGACATGCCGTACACGGTCAGGCCGCGGTAGTCGGACCGGGTCGGCTCGGGGAACCGCAGCCGGTAGGCGGCCAGGTCGGCCTTGGTGAGCACGCCGGGCCGGATCGGGTACGCCCAGGCGCCGGCCGGGTCGTCGGCGAGCGGCGGATGCTGGATCGTCTCGACGATGTCGTCGGCGACGGCTCCGCGGTAGAAGACCCCGGGGCCTTTCTTGGCGATCAGCCGGTAGGTGGCCGCCAGGTCCGGGTTGCGCTGGATCGTGCCGACCGCCGGCGGCGCCCCGCCCGGCAGGTAGAGCGCCCGGCTCGACTCGAACTGGCCGAACGCCGCGGCGTTGTCGGCGACCTGCTGACGGAATGTGGCGTCGACTCCGAAGCCGCGCTCGGCGAGCCGCGCGGCGGGCAGCAGGGAGGCGGCCAGTGACCGGGTGCCCCACCGGTCGAGCGCCGCCTCCCAGGTGGCGACGGTGCCGGGCACGCCGGCGGAGAGGCCGCTGACCCGGGCTTCGGTGAAGTCGTACGGCAGCCCGTCCGCGGGATCGATGAAGTACCTGTCGGTGGCGGCCGCCGGCGCCGTCTCCCGCCCGTCGATGGTGGAGACGCGCCGGGTGCGGGCGTCGTAGTGGACGAAGAAACCGCCACCGCCGATGCCGGCCGAGAACGGCTCGGTGACACCGAGCGCGGCCGCGGCGGCGACGGCGGCGTCCACCGCGTTCCCGCCGCGTTTGAGCACTTCCAGGCCGATGGCGGTGGCGTCGGCGTCGACGGTGGCGACAGCGCCGCCGTAACCGGTGGCGGTCGGGCCGGGCGTGGCGTGCCGGCCGCCGGCCAGCGCGGGTGGGGACGTGACCACGAGTCCGAGGGTGGTCAGTGACAGCGCTGTCAGCGCGGGCAGGAGCCGCATCAGTCCTCCAGGTTGGACATTCTCGGTCGTCCATATCTGCCTACCGGCGCGCGGCCGGATGCGCAATGAAACCTTTCCCCGGAGCGAGCGCCGGCCCGCCCGGCGCCGCACGGATCAGCCGACGCCGAAGGGTTTCGGCTCGATCGCGGGGCAGGTCGCGCCCGCGGCCGGCAGAGCCAGGTCGGTGAGGTACCGGTCGACCGCCGCGCTCACACAGTCACTGTGGCTGTAGGCGACGTGCCCCCAGCCCTGATAGGTGAGCAGCCGGGCGGACGGGCCGAGTTGCCGGGCCACCTGCTGCGCCCACGGGTACGCGGTGGCCGGGTCGTAGCGGGCGTTGACCACGAGCACCGGCCCGGCCGCCCGCGCGATCGGGCGCTGCGGGTTGACCGGGGCCGCCGGCCGCCCGATGCAGCCGGAGACCGCTGTCAGCGCCAGCGGCGAGACCCGCATCTGCGGGGCCCGGGTCGCCAGGGCCCGCAGCCGGTCGCGGTATCCGGTGAAGCCGTTCACCGGCAGCGCCCAGTCCTGGCAGATGACCGCGGGAAAGCTGTGCGGGGTGAGGTCCTCCAGCCGCGGGACGGCCCGGCGGGCCAGCGGGGTGGGCGCCGGCTCGTACGCCTCCTTGAGGTAGTGGGCGAACGAGTACCACTGCGGGTCGTAGAAGGCACTGAACGCCGCCGAGATCAGGTCCCAGGCGCCGATCCGGCTCGGCGGGTCGTACGGATCGATCAGCTTCCCGGCGCCGGCCCGTTCCATCAGCGTCGACCAGATCTGCCGGACGTCACGCCCGCGCAGCACACACTTGGCGTCGCGGCCACACCAGGCGACGAACTGGTCGAACGCCGCCTGCACGGCCTCCGCGGTCTGGGACAGGAAGGCGTCCACCCCGGCACTGTGGTCCATCACGCTGTCCAGGACCAGGCCGCGCAGCCGATCCGGGTAGCGCTCGGCGTAGAGCTGGCCGATCAGGGTGCCGTAGGAGGCGCCGAAGAAGCTGATCCGCTCCTCGCCGAGAGCGAGCCGGACCGCCTCCATGTCGCGAACCACACTGATCGTGTCGGCGTACTCGTAGACCGGCCCGCTGCGGCCGGCGCAGTCCGCGGCCAGCCGCCGGTTGTAGTCCTCGGCCTGCCGGAACTCCGTCTCGGTGGCGAACAGCGGCGGCGGTTTTGCGTCGACCAGGTCCTGGCTGCAGAGGATCGGAGCGCTGCGGCCGACGCCACGGGGGTCGATGCCGACGACGTCGAAGCGGCGCAGCACCGCGGGCCCGAAGAATTCGTGATCGAGGGCGAGGTTCATCGCCGACACACCGGGACCGCCGGGGTTGACCATCAGCGTGCCGATCCGGGTGGCCGGGTCGGTGGCGGGACGGCGGGCCAGGTTCAGCTCGATCTGCGGGCCCAGCGGCACGGTCCAGTCGACCGGCACGAGCATCGCCCCGCACTGCACCTTCTCGTCCTCGGGACAGGGCTGCCAGTCGATCGGGCCGACGGCGCCGGCGTACCGGAGCGTCCGGGGCGGCACACCCAGGGCCCGGTCGGCACGGGCGGGCTGCGGCGCGTACCCGAGAAGGGTTGTGAGGGTGAGAATCGCGGCCGTGACCGACCGCCCTGAAGCTCCGAAGACCCGCACGGCACCATCTTGATCGACCCGGCCCGCCAATTCCGGCAAACGACAGCATTTAGCACGTATTGGGCACAGTTCGGCAGCTTGGGACGGATCGTGGCACGGTTGAGCGATGACCATCCGCCGTTTCGCCCTCGCCGCGGCCGGAGCGGCCGTGCTCACCGCCGGCTGTTCCGCCAACGGGGACGCGGCGCCTCCCACGGTCGCGCCCGTGCCCTCGGTCTCCACACCCCCGGCGGCCTCGGCCGCCACCGCGGCGCCTACCGGAACCCCCGACCTGGGCGCCCCGGAAACCGTCGCCACCGGCCTCACGGTCCCGTGGGGCCTCGCCTTCCAGCCCGACGGCAGCGCGCTGGTGGCCGAACGCAACAGCGCCCGCGTCCTGCGGGTCACGCGAGGGAGCGAGCCGCGCGAGGTGTACCGGGTGCCCGGTGTCGCGGCCGGCGGCGAGGGCGGCCTGCTCGGCCTGGCCGTGCGCGACGACTGGGTGTACGCCTACTTCACCGCGGCCGGCGACAACCGGATCGTCCGGTTCAAGCTCTCCGGCGGCAGCCCGGAAGTGATCTTCGACGGGATTCCGCGGGGGTCCAGGCACAACGGGGGGCGGATCGCGTTCGGCCCTGACGGCATGCTCTACGTGGGCACCGGGGACGCGAGCGAGAAACCACGGTCACAGGACCGGAACGATCCGGGCGGCAAGATCCTGCGGCTCACCCCGGACGGCGACCCGGCGCCGGGCAACCCGTGGCCGGGATCGCCGGTGTGGAGCCTCGGCCACCGCAACGTGCAGGGCCTGGCCTGGGACGCGCAGGGCCGGATGTACGGCATCGAGTTCGGGCAGGACCGGTGGGACGAGGTCAACCTGATCGAGGCGGGGAAGAACTACGGGTGGCCCGAGGTCGAAGGACGGGCCGGCAACGGGAAATACACCGACCCGATGGTGCAGTGGGGCACTGACGACGCCTCCCCGAGCGGGGCGGCCGTAGCCGGCGGCACCCTCTACGTCGCCGGCCTGAAAGGCGAACGACTGTGGACGGTGCCGCTCGGCGGGGGGACGGCCAGGGCGGAGTTCACCGGGAGATACGGGCGGCTCCGCACGGTCGCCGTGGCGCCGGACGGTTCGCTGTGGCTGACCACCTCGAACACCGACGGCCGCGGCGACACGCGCGACGGAGACGACCGGATTCTGCGCTTCCCGGCGCGCTGACGGCTCAGCCTCTCGTCGGCAGTTGAGGCAGCGCCGAGATGGCGGTCGCGTACTGCGACACCTGGCGTTTGTTGGGGACCACGCCATAGACCCGGAGCTGGTCGTGGATGGCCTGCTTGACCTGGTCCTCGGGCTTGCCGCGATGCGTCTGCATCACCTGGTTGACGACGTAGTCGACGCGGAGTTGGACCTGCCAGCCGATCGGCCGGCGACCGGACTCGGAGAGTCCGCTGATGGAGGAGAGAGGTTGCATGTCCCGGTAATCGTCGCCCGGAGGCCCGGCTTGATGAATCCTGGCTGGACAACCCGACCGCAACCAGGGCACACCCTCCCGGACATCAAACCTCCCGGTCCGCCTCCCCGGCGGGTTCCTCCCCCGGCTCCGGCGGCGGGTTCAACCGCAGCCAGAGCAGCATCAGCAGCCCCAGAGCGAGCATGCCGAGACCCATCCAGAGATTGATTCGTACGCCCTGCGCCTTCTCCAGTTCGGACGGGCCGTCGAAGACGCCGATCAGGGTGACGATCAGGCCGTAGACCACGAACAGGCCACCGATCACCCGCCGTACGTCGAACAGCCGCGCCAGTTTGCGTTCCGCCATGGATCCGGCCTCCTTACCAGACGGGGATGTACAGGGCGATGGCCAACGCCACGGCGATCACACCGAGCACCACCGGGTTGCGCCACCACACGTTGTCGGCGGCCAGGGCGTCGCCCGACCCGTACACCAGGCCACGCAGTTCGTCGTCGCTCTTGCCCGGAGTGAACGGCGTGATCAGCAGAGCCACCACCACCGCGGTCACGAAGGCGAGCCCGGCGCCCCAGAAGCTCTGCTCCAGGTCGGAGTTGAACTTCAGCACCTCGGTCAGGTGCAGGATGTAGAGCGCGAACGCGGCCAGGAAGCCCAGCAGCAGCGACCAGAAACCGGCCCAGGCGGACATCCGCTTCCAGAACATGCCGACGATGAACGTGGCGAACAGCGGGGCGTTGAACAGGGAGAACAAGGCCTGGATGTAGTTCATGATGTTGTCGAAACCGGCCGCGATGAACGCCGTACCGATACCGACCACGATGCCGGCGACCGTCGCGATCCGGCCCACCCGCAGGTAGTAGTCGTCGCTGCGGTCCTTGCGGACGTAGGTCTGCCAAATGTCGTAGGTGAAGACGGTGTTGAAGCCACTCACGTTCGCCGCCATACCGGCCATGAACGACGCCACCAGACCGGTCACCGCGACCCCCAGGACGCCGTTCGGCAGCAGGTCGCGCATCAGCAGCGGGATCGCATTGTTGTAGGTCGCCTCCCCGGTGCCCAGGCCCTGGACGGTGACCAGGGCGATCAGACCCGGGATCACGGTCACGGCGGGGATCATCAGCTTCGGGAAGGCGCCGATGATCGGGGTACGCCGGGCCGCGCTCATGTCCTTGGCGCTCAGTGCCCGCTGCACCTCGGCGAAGTTCGTCGTCCAGTAGCCGAACGACAACACGAAACCGAGCCCGAAGACGATGCCGATCCAACTCGCGCCCAGCGGGTTCTCGGTGCCGCCGGTGCCCGCCCAGGTGTGCAGTCCGGGATCACCGAGCGGAGTCTGGCGCACCTTCTCGAACAGGCCGTCGATGCCACCGACCTTGACCAGGCCGATGATGGTGATCGGCAACAGGCCGGCGATGATCACGAAGAACTGGAGCACCTCGTTGTAGATCGCCGAGGACAGCCCGCCCAGGGTGATGTAGGCCAGCACGATCGCGGCGCCAATCACGATCGACATCCAGAGCGGCCAGCCGAGCAGGGCCTGCAGGATCAGGGCCAGGGCGTACAGGTTGACGCCGGCGATCAGCACCTGCGCCACCGCGAAGCTCGCCGCGTTGAACAGGTGGGTGGGCCGGTTGAAACGCAGCCTCAGGAACTCGGGGACGCTGCGCACCTTGGAGCCGTAGTAGAACGGCATCATCACGATGCCGAGGAAGACCATGGCCGGCACCGCGCCGATCCAGTAGTAGTGCAGGGTCATCAGGCCGTACTGGGCGCCGTTCGCGGCCATGCCGACGATCTCCAGGGCGCCCAGGTTGGCCGAGATGAAGGCCAGACCGGTCACCCACGCGGGCATCGACCGGCCGGAGAGGAAGAAGTCGGCGCTGGATTTGATCGCCCGCCGGGCCGCGAACCCGACGCCCAGCACGGTGACGAAATAGATCGCCAGAATCAGATAGTCGACGAACCCCACGTCGAGCCGCAGTCCCGCCACGGGCCACCTCCATGAGTGTGGCCCGCGTCGTACCCCTAACGAATAACTTTCACACCAACCTCACAGGTTGGCGATCGCCTCCGGCGTGACGTCAGTGACTGCCTGCACCACCAGACGCGCCCCAGCCAGGGCGTCCTCGGCCGGCGGGTAGACACCGTGCGGGACGGCGATCACGGTGAGACCGGCCGCGGCCGCCGAACGCAGACCGTTGCTGGAGTCCTCGACCGCGGCACAGACCTCCGGGGTGAGGCCCAGCTTGGCGACCGCCGTCAGATAGACGTCGGGCGCGGGCTTGCCGCGTGGCACCTCCTCGGTGGAGAGGGTGACCTCGAAGGCGTCCGTCAGGCCCGCGGTCGCCAGCACCTGGTCGATCAGGATCCGCGCCGACGAACTGGCCAGAGCCAGGCGGTACCGGGCGCCGAGAGCACGGACCGTCTCCACCGACCCGGGGATCAACGGGAGGGCCGTCCGGTAACGGCCGGCCATCCGGCCGAGCACGTCCGCGGCGACCTCCTCAGCGGTCCGCGGCACGCCCACCTCATCGGCCAGGTGCGCCGACCACTCCGGCGTGCTCATGCCCATCATCCGGTCCTGGGAGTCGGGCCGGAACTCCCGGCCGAACTCGGCGACATAGCCCCGCCGGACCTCCTCCCACACCTCCTCGGTGTCGATGATGACGCCGTCCAGGTCGAACACGACCGCCTCGATGCTCACATCGATCACCCTACCCCGTTAATGTACGTTCGGTGACGGCCCCGCGACCCGCACGAGTGGTCGCGGCCGGTTCGGCCAGGGTTCGGTCCGCGCGAATGATCACCATCAACCGATAGGCCAGGGTGCAGGCCGGTTGCGGGCCGGTAGCTTCGGGCACAGCCACGCCGCCGAGCCGGGAGCCGTCCTAGATGTCAGTGCCGAGCCACCCCGGAGACCATCCGCCGTCACCGTCCGTGAGCGTGGTGATTCCGGTCCCCTCCGGTGAGCGGCTGTCGCCGCTGTTCGCCGGCCTGCCTCCGGTCCACGAGGTGATCGTGGTCGTCGCGCCGGGCGCGGAGGCCATGCCGGCCCTGCCGCGAGCCGCCCGGGTGATCCGGCAGACCCGGCACGGCGTCGGCAACGCGGTCGCCTGCGGAGTCGCCGCGGCGACCGGGGACGTGGTGGTCACACTGCCCGGCGACGGCTCCTGCGACCCGGCCGAACTCCCCCGCCTCACCGAGGCGCTCCGCACCGGCGCCGACGTCGCCGAGGGGGTCCGCTACCGCCCGGCCCCGCCCGAAACCGGCCCGTCGTCCGCGACCGGCGCGTTCCCTGATACCGACCGTTCGGAGCGCCGGGCGCGGTACGGCGACCTGATCCTGCTCTGGTTCATGAACGTCCTGTTCGGCTGCCGCCCCGCCGATCCCGGATCGGGGTTCCGGGCCTTCCGGCGAGACCGCGCCGACCGGCTCGGCTTGCCCAGGGTCGCCGGGACCTCGACGGCCCGCGGCGACGGCCGGGACGGCGAGCCACTGCTGATCGTGCGGTCCCGGGCTGCCGGGCTGCGCGTCGCCGAGGTGCCCGTCACCGCTCTCCCGGGCGCCGGCAGCAGTCCGCTGATGACCGGCATGCACGCGTTGACCAGGGAGTATCTGGCCCGCCGCCGGAACACCCGGGCCGCCGCGACGGACAGCATCGTGATCCTGACCGGCGGCGGGCCGGCAGCGGGCCTCCCCGAGCCCGGCTCCCCGCGCAGCGCGGGGAGTCACGTCGACGGGACGCTCGGCCGCACCCGGATCAACCTGCCGGGCGTCAACCCCGCCCGGACGACGCTGCCGGACCGGCACGCCGCCTATGAACAGGGCCCACGCCGGTGGCCCGCCCCGAACCAGGCGCTCGCCCTGAACCATGCGGGTTCCGGGGGCTTCGACCATCCGAACAGCCCCGGCCTCGGCTTCCCCGACCGCCGTGGCACGGAACGCCGCGGCCCGGACCGCCGCCGCACCGACTCCGCCTCTGATCGCTGGATCACCGGCTCCGGCCGCCCGGCGGTCCCCGGCGCGCAGGGCCGCCCGCCGGTCACCGGCGGGCGCGGCCAGGCCGTCCCCCACGGCCGCCAGGGCAACGACCGCCTGCTGGGTGGCGTGGTGAACCGGCGCCGCTGGCGGGACGACCACGGCGACGGCCGTCCGCGCTCGCAGGGCCGGCCCAACCTGCGTGTGATCAACGGCGAGGGCGGCGGCTCAGACGGCAGCCGCGGTCAGCTGCGCCCGGTCCCCCGCCCTGACCAGCCCTGAGCCCGGCGCGCGGGGTCAGGAGCGGGAACGCAACTGCGGCAGGATCTGCTCCGAGTAGAGGCGCAGGAAGCGCTCCTGGTCGGGGCCGGGCGCGTGGAAGACCAGGTGCTTGAAGCCCATGTCGAGGTATTCCGCGACCTTGGCGGCGTGCTCCTGCGGGTCGGAGGAGACGATCCACCGCGAGGCGGTGCGCTCCACCGGCAGGTCGTCGGCGAGGCGCTGCATCTCGATCGGGTCCTCGACGCCGGTCTTCTCCTCCGGGGAGAGCGCGAGCGCTCCCCAGTACCGAGTGTCGTTGCGGGCCTTGTCGAGGTCGTCGTCGAAGGACACCTTGACCTCGATCAGCAGGTCCAGGTCGTCGACCTTGCGGCCGGCCTTCTCGGCGCCCTCGGTCACGGCCGGCAGCAGCGTGTCGGTGTAGAGGGCGCTGCCCTTGCCGCTGGTCGTGATGAACCCGTCGGCGATCCGCCCGGCGAGCCGGGTCGCGGCCGGCCCGGAGGCACCGATGTAGATCGGCACGGGAGTGGACGGCTTGTCATAGATGGTGGCGTTCTCGGTCTTGTAGAACTGCCCCTCGTGCGTCACCCGGTCCTCGGCCCACAACTGCTTGATCAGCAGGACCGCCTCCTTGAGCCGGGCGAACCGCTCCTTGCCGTCGGGCCACTCGAGGCCGAGCGGCACCTCGTTCAGCGACTCACCGGAGCCGACCCCGAGGATCGCGCGCCCCGGCGCCAGGCAACCGAGCGTGGCGAACGCCTGCGCGACCACGGCCGGGTGGTAACGGAAGGTCGGCGTCAGCACGCTGGTGCCGATCAGCACCTTCTCGGTACGCGCCGCGAGCGCCCCCAGCCAGGGCAGGGCCGCCGGGGCGTGGCCGCCGTCGTGCCGCCACGGCTGCAGGTGGTCGCTGACGAAGACCGAGTCGAAGCCCACCTCCTCCGCCAGGATGCCGTACTTGAGCAGTTCAGCCGGCGCGAACTGCTCCGCCGACGCCTTGTACCCGAACCGAATCATGAACGAAGACTAACCCCGGGTGGTCCCGTTCTCCGGGGTTAGTCTTCGTGTCCCGAAGCACGGCAGTCTCCCCTGTGGACCCACGGCCGGGGTTCTGGCGCGCAGCGAAGCGGGGCGATCAGATACCGCGGTAGGCCTTGCCGGCTTCCGTGGGGCTGTCACCGTCGAGGTAGAGGCCGAAGTCCACGCTGTCGCCCACGGCGGGCAGCCCGAACCAGGCATACCGCTCGACGTACGAACGTTTCTCCAGCCCCGCGGCGGCCCCCTGGATGAACCGGACCTTCTGCGCGTCGTTCGGGTATCTCGGCGACCCACCGAAGTCGATCAAGCCGAACTCGGTGACCCAGACCGGTTTGCCGTAACGCTCGTGGACGGCGTCGACATAGCCGAGGAACTGGTTCACGGCGGCGGCGCTGAAGTCGGAGCCGTACCAGTGCAGGGCTATCGCGTCGACCCGCAGCCCTGCGCCGGCCGCGCCGGTCATGAAGCGGTCGAGCCAGCCGCCGGGGGTGTCCGCGCCGACGGCGACGGCCGGACTGACCAGCCTCATCCCGGTCGCCTGGAGGCGTGGCCAGGCGGCGAGCGCGGCTTCGACGGTCATGTTCGACTGCTCGGGCAGGTCCGGCTCGTTGAAGCCGAGCAGCACGTCGCCTTCGGCCGCGGCCCGCTTGAGGGTGGCGTCGGTGACGTCGGCGGCGCCCCAGATCATCGGCACGAACTCGACCCCGGCCGGGCCGGGCACCTCGTCGTCGCTGGGCGCCCAGTCGTAGTACCAGCCGGCGCCGACGTCCTTGAGCGCCGCCTCCGCGCCGGCGAACCTCCACACCCCGGCGCCCTTCTTCACCGAGACCGGGGCCGCGGACGGTTTCCGGGTGGCGGCTGGGTTCCGGGTGGCGGACGGCGACGCGGACCGGGAGGGCGAGGGCACGGCGGAGGCGGGCGCGGACGGCACCGCCGGGGGCGGGGAGACCGGCGGGGCTTGCGGTGCGACGACGGCGGCGGGCGCGATCGGCTCCGCCGGTTCCCGGTACGCCTGGACGGCCACCCCGGCCCCGGCGACCGCCGCCGCGGCGAGCACGCCGGCGAGCGCCTTCCACGTCAGGGGGACACCGGCCTTCGCCGCGAGTTTCGCCGGGACGGCCTGCGCTGCGGTGGTGGAAGGTGTGGCCGTACCGGAAAGGGTGTTGATGGTGGAAAGACCGAGATGCGGGGGAAGTGGCACCAGCGCCATGCCGGCGAGGAGCCGCTCGGCCGCGACGAGGTCCTGCCAGGCGGGCGCACAGTCCCGGCAGTCGCGGGTGTGCCTGGCGATGCGCTTGCGCCAGAGCGGTCCGGGACGCCCGTCCCACCCGGTGAGCACCCCGGCGAGGTCGGGGCAGTGTGGCGGGCGCAGCGCCCGGACCACCACGCGGGCCGTTTCGAGCTGACCCTTCATCCGCTGGACGCGGACCGCCGCGTGCTGGCGGCCGACACCGGTGGCCTCGACGATCTCGTCACGGGTGAGTTCGCCGGAGGCCTCCAGCCACCAGAGCGCGAGGAGTTCCCGATTGTCCTCGTCGAGCCAGCGGGTCGCCTCGGCGGTCTCCCGGCGCTGGCCGGAGAGTTCCAGGCGGGTGATCGCCAGATCGGTGAAGTCGGCGCCGGGATCGCGCAGGTCGGGGTCGAGGGGGACGGCCGGCGGCCGTCCGCGAAAGCGTTCCCGCACCTGGCGCACGGTGATCGCGACCAGCCAAGAGCGGAAGGCCGCGGGATCGCGGAGCTCGCCGAGGTTGCGCAGCACCCGCAGCATGACGTCCTGGACCACGTCGTCGACGTCGGCGTGACCCTCCAGTGCCCGGCCCACGATGGTGTAGACGAGCGGCAGGTATCCGGCCACCAGCCGGTCGACCGCCGCCGGGTCTCCGGCGCGGGCGGCCGCCACGGTCCCGGTGTCGGGTTGTCCCACCATCTCTCTCGCACTCCTCGCTGCCCGCCCGTCGGCGCGCCGTGAAGGGAGACGTGCGCGGCCCACCTGGATAACACGAAACGGGGAGCGGATCACCCGCCCACGGTTAGCCGGCCGGTGGATCGGGCACAGAAAGCGGCATGCGCATGTCGGTTCGGCTCAACCTTCCCCGCGAGGTGGACAGCGTTCCCGCCGTGCGCAGGCTGTTGCGTTGCGCTCTGACGACCCTGCGGGTGGACCGTCAGGCCGGCGCCGATCTGGAGATCGCCCTTACCGAGGCGTGCGCCAACGTGGTCACGCACGCCACTGGGGTGGAGAACTTCGAGGTTCGGCTGGACGTCGGCGAGGACCACTGCGCCATCGACGTGGTGGACCACGGCGCCGGCTTCGACCTGGACAACGAGACCATCCCGGAGCCCACTAGCGAGCGTGGGCGCGGGCTGCTCCTGATCAGGGCGCTGGGCGAGAACGTGCGCATGCACTCCAGCCCGCGCAGTGGCAGCCTGATCCACTTCGAGAAGTCCTTCGCCTGAGGCCGTCGCGCGGTCGCCCGTGCGGGTGGGCCCGGCGCCACTTACTTGCCGTATTACAAATGATCGGTCGCGGCCATTCTGCTGGCCGTGCCGCCCTGTCGTCGTCGCCCGGTTCACGTCGCCGGTGAGAGGAGTCCGGAATGTCTGACCAACCGGCGTCTCTCGGCTCGCTGCTGCGGGCCGCGCCTCCCGACCGGCTGCCCGAGGTCGCCGCCGAACACCTGCGCGGGCAGTACTCCGCCGGCACGGTCGAGGTGCTGGTGCCCGACCTGACCGGCACTCGTCTCCGCCCGCTGCTGGGATCGGACGAGCCGTCCGCCGAGGCGTCCGCCATGCGCTGCTTCGGCAGCCAGCGGCCCGGCGCCGATCACTCCCCGGCCGGCCCGGTCCGGCTGCACCTGCCGCTGAACTGCTGGGGCGAGCGGGTCGGCGTGCTCCGCGTGGAGCTGCCCGAGCCGCCCGGCGACGACCTCACCGAACGGCTCGCCGCCGACAGCGACGACCTCGCCACCGCGCTGCGCGCGGCCGGGACGGCCACCGACCGCTATCGGCGGGCCCAGCGCCGCTCCCGGATGACCATGGCGGCCGAACTGCAGTGGGACCTGCTGCCGGGCCGGTCGCTCGGTGACGACCGGTTCCTGGTCGCGGGGCAGTTGGAGCCGGCGTACGACGTCCGCGGCGACCACTTCGACTGGGCGCTCAGCGGCGACCTGCTGACCGTGACCGTGCTCAACGGCCACGGCGACGGCACGGAGTCCGCCCTGCTGACCTCACTGGCCGTCAACGCCATGCGCAACGCCCGCCGCTGTGGCGCGGACATCGTCGAGCAGGCCGAACTCGCCTCCGACGCGATCCACTCCCGGTACGGCGGCGCCGCGCACACCGCCACGCTGCTCCTGGAGATCGACCTGGTGGGCGGAGGCGTGGCCGCGGTCGACGCCGGTTCGCCGCACTGCCTCATCGCCCGTGCCGGCGGCGTCGAGCCAGTGCCCCTGGAACAGCAGCTGCCGCTCGGCATGTTCGGGGAGGCGCACTACGAGAAACAGCGGTTCCGGCTCGAACCCGGCGACCGGATGCTGGTCGTCAGTGACGGCGTGCATGCGGCCGCTCCCGGCGGGCTCCCCAGTTTCGGCGAATCCGCCCTGGTCAGCGCGCTGCGCCGGACACGGTTGCAGCCCGCCACCGAGGCGGTCGGTACCGTGATGCGAAGCCTGCACGAGTACCACCGCGGGGCCGATCCCGAAGACGACGCGGTCATGGTCTGCCTGGACTGGCGCCGTTGACCATGTTTGCGGGGGCGTGCGGCGGGGTAACCGTGTAGGTTCACGGGTCCGCCGAGTTCTGCGACGACGGGGAAACGAGATGGATCGTGCCACCGAGATCGCCGCGGCTGTCGAGTCGGCGGTGGAGTCGCTGGTGGCTGTCGTCGAGCAGGCCCGGCTGGCCCAGCAGCCCACGGTCCCGCCCGCTCAGCTTCGGGTCCTGGCCATCATCGCGAGCAACCGGCACACCAACATGAGCCGGCTGGCCGAGGCGCTGGACGTGGTGCCGTCGTCGGCCAGCCGCCTCTGCGACCGGCTGGAGGCGACCGGTCTGCTGCGCCGGGTCGCCGACCCCCGCGACCGCCGTGAGGTGCGGCTGGTGCTCACCTCGGCGGCCCGCCGGCTCCTCACCGACCTGCGCGAACGCCGCCGGGCCGCGCTCGCCGAGGTGCTGGAGCGGATGCCGCCCGCCGCCCGGCAGGATCTGCTCCGCGCGCTGCAGGCGTTCGAGGCCGCCGCCGCGGATCCGCCGTCCGAGGTCGACCGGCAGACCGCCTGACGTAGGCTTCGCCGGTGCGTATCGGCGTCGTGATCCTCCCCGACCAACCCTGGGCAACCGCGAGCCGGCGCTGGAGACTCGCCGAGGAGTACGGCTTCGACCACGCCTGGACGTACGACCACCTGGGCTGGCGCGACCTCGTGACCGGCCCGTGGTTCGACGCGGTGCCGACCCTGACCGCGGCCGCCATGGTCACCTCGCGGATCCGCCTCGGGACGTATGTCGCCTCGCCGAACTTCCGGCATCCGGTGCACTTCGCCAGGGAGACGACCGCACTCGACGACATCTCCGGCGGGCGGCTCATGCTCGGCCTCGGCGCCGGCGGCACCGGATTCGACTCAGCTGTCCTCGGCGTCGCGGAACTCACCCCGCGCGCCCGGGTGGACCGGTTCGCCGAGTTCCTGGAACTGTTCGACACCATCCTGCGCAAGCCCGAGACCACCTGGTCCGGCGCCTGGTTCTCGGCGGTCGACGCCCGCAGCACCCCCGGCGCCGTGCAGCAGCCACGGCCGCCGTTCGTGGTCGCCGCCAACGGTCCCCGGACGCTGCGGCTCGCCGTGGGGTACGGCGACGGCTGGGTCACCACCGGGCCGCAGGCGGACAGCCCCGAACAGTGGTGGCGGGAGGTGGCCGTGATCCGGGACCGCTTCGTGGCGACGCTGGAAGCCGCCGGGCGCCCACTGGACACGATCGACCGATACCTGAATCTGGACTCGTCGCCGATCTACTCGATGAGCAGCGTGGATGCCTTCACCGACGCGGTCGGCCGGGCCCGCGAACTCGGATTCACTGATGTGATCACGCACTGGCCGCGGGAATCGAGCTGGTACGCGGGCGACGAGAAGGTGCTGGACGCGGTGGCGGCCGAGCTGCCCCGCCTGCGTCGCGACTGAGCCCGAAAAGCAATTCCGGCGGCCGTGATCGGGGGCGATTTCTCCCGTGACCCACCGGCCGTCCGTTTACCACCCGTTATCGCCGGTACGGGTGCAGCACGGGACGCGGTCACGCGCCGTGCCGGTGTAGCACCGGCACGGCGACAACCGTCGCGGAATCAGCGGCCGTGTGCCGCCCGGTAGGCGTTGCTGACCTCCTGCGGAATGCGGCCCCGCTCGGAGATTTTGTGCCCGTTGCTGATCGCCCACTCGCGGACCAGCCGGTTCTCGTCACGCGAACCGGCGGTGCGCACCGGAGCGGCGCCACGCGACGGGATACGCCCCGACGTGGTGCGACCCAGGCGCGTGCCCGCACTGATGAACGGGTCCAGCGCCTTACGCAGCTTTCCGGCATTGGCCTCGGAAAGGTCGATCGTGTAGCCGACGCCGTCGAGACTGAACTCGACCGTCCGATCCGCCTTGTTGCCGTCCAGATCGTCGATCAGGGTGGTGATTACCTGCCGCGCCATAACGACTCCCGAGAAGAATAATTCAACCGCGCCCAGTCTGGCGCGCGACAGGTCCACCGCGCAACTCCTGACCGCGATCCGGCAATTCTTTCCCACCAGTTATCGGAATGGGGCCGGGAATGGGCGCCGAATCCGCCGAAAGCCCGGTTGGCCGTCGCCGGGGGTCCCACGTTAGGGTCGGCGCCATGCAGGAGGAGCAGGCTTCCTGGCGCGAGGAGCAGCGGCGGGCCGTCGCCGTCCGCGCCGCCGCCCTGGAAGCGGACCGGACCGCGGAGGCGCGCCGCGCCGAGGCGCTGCTCGACGAGTTCGTCCACCAGGCCGGCGAGCGTGGGCTGCGGCCGCACGCGCTGACCGCCCGCAGCCTGGACGGCCGGTCGACGTACCAGACACACGTCCGCGGGTGGTACCTGAAATCCGACCGCTCGGTGGCCGTCGGCGAGGACGGGGAGTACTACGTCCTGACCGTCGCCCCGTCGTTGCGGGCCCGGTTCGTCGGCGCCGACCTGTCGCCGAGTCTGGCGCGCCTGATCGTCGGCGCGGGCGGGGGCGACGGGGAGACGATTCCGTTGCAGACCCTGCTGGACCGGCGGCTGGCCGCCGGAGATCGCTGGCCGTGAAAGCCGTCGTGGCCGCGGTGACCGCCGCGCTTACCGCCGCCCTGCTGACCGTGCCCGCTCCCGCCGCCGCTTCCGCGAACAAGGCCGGCCTCACGCACGGCGCCGGACCGGCGAAGAGCGCCGTCGCCCCCGAGATCCCCTGCCCCAAGCCCAAAGTGGCGTTGCCGAGCATGCCGCCCCGGCCCACCCCGCCGGCCGAGGTCGCCGATGACATGGCGGTCGGCGGTCCGGCCCTCGCCACGCACGGCCTGGTCGTTCCCGAGGGCAGCCCGCCGCCGCCCGCGCTCACCGCGACCACCTGGCTGGTCGCCGACCTCGGTTCCGGCCAGGTGCTCGGCGCGTGCGGCCCGCACGTGCACCAGACCCCGGCCAGCGTGCAGAAGATGCTCCTGGCCGCGACCGCGATCAATCAGCTCGACCCGGCCCAGAAGATGACCGTCACCCGGGGCGATCTGAACATCGAGCCGGGCAGTTCAGCGGTCGGCCTGGTGGTCGGCGGCACCTACCAGATCTCGACGCTCTGGCTCGGTCTGATGCTCAACTCCGGCAACGACGCCGCCAACGCCCTCGCCCGGCTGGCCGGTGGTGGCGGCGACGACGGGCAGGCCCGGACCGTCGCGGCCATGAACGCCAAGGCGGCCGAGATCGGCGCCCGCCAGACCCATGCGGTGACTCCGTCCGGATTGGACGGCCAAGGACAATTCACCAGCGCGTACGATCTCGCGCTGATCGCCCGGGTGTGTTTCGCCAGCGACGATTTCCGCAGGTACGTGCTGACGCGGATCGCGAAGATGCCCGCCCAGACGAAACCGAAGGTGGGCGGTTTCCAGTTCCAGAACGAGAACAAACTGATCTACAACTACCCGGGGGCGCTCGGCGGCAAGACCGGGTTCACGACCCTGGCCCGGCACAGTTACGTGGGCGCCGCCACCCGCAACGGGCGGACTCTGGTGGCCACCCTGCTCGGGGCCGAGGCGCGTCCGCTGCGCGGCTGGGAACAGGGCGCCGCACTGCTGGACTGGGGTTTCGCTCTGCCGTCCGGTTCCTCGGTGGGACATCTGGTCACCCCGGAGGAGGTGGCCGCCGCGTCGGCGGCGGTTTCCGCGAGCCCCGCGGCGAGCGGGGACGGCCAGGCCGCCGAGGCAGCCGGCGCCGCACACCCGTCCGGGCCGACCGGGTTCACCGTGGTCGCGGCGGTGTCGGTGGCGGCCACGCTGACCGCCGTCCCGCTCCTGCTGCTGCTCACCCAGCGACGCCGGCGCCGCCTGACCCGCGAAGCCGGCGAGACCCGCGGCGATTCCAGGCCCGGTGAAGCCCGGGCCGGTTAGGCGAAGGCCAGGCCGAAGAGCCAGACCACCGCGATCAGCAGCGCCGAGGCCAACTCCACCAGCAGTGACAGGCCGACCGCGGCGATCGCGGAGCGGGTCGACGGCCAGGCGCGCTCCGAACCCAGGCGGTTGAGCTCGACCAGCCACACGCCGAGCACGAAGCCCAGCACGAGGCCGACGAACGGCACCACGAAGAAGCCGACCAGGCCCAGCACGCCGCCGGCCATCACGGCGCGGGCCGGCACACCGGTGTCCTTGAGCTTCTTGCCGGGCCACAGGAATTTGATCACCAACCCGGCGCCGGCGATCACCGTGGCGACCACCGCGACGGTCAGCCGCGCGCCCCCGGAGCCGTCGCCGAGGATCGCCCAGATCAACACTCCCACCCAGGTGAGCAGCAGTCCGGGAAGCACCGGCACGAGCACACCGATCACCCCGGTCAAGACCACGAGGCCGGAGATGAGGGTGACGGCCGCACCCGTGTCGCTCAGATCCATGCCGACACCTTGCCCCACCTCCGGCAGAAGCCTCAACCAGCCGCCTCGCGCGCCGATGGAAGGCCATCGCGAGGTACAGCGATCCGATGCAACCGGTACGCAACTGTCCGTGACCGGAACGTGCACCCTCCGAGGTTGAAAGTTTCTCTTGTCAGCCGGTGCCACCCAGCCAGGGGCGCCGACGAGCAACCGGGGGAAACAAAAATGACCAGCACCGTGACGACCGCTGCCGACATGATCGCCGACACCGCTTCCGCCACGCCCGTGCTCTCCGTCGCGGAGCAGGAGGAACTGATCCGCACGCACATGCCGCTGGTCGGCCACCTGGTGCGGGACATGCTCAGCCGTATCCCCAACCACATCCACCGCGACGACCTGACCAGCGCCGGCCTGCACGCCCTGGTCACCGCCGCCCGCAGCTGGGACCCGGCCCGCGGCGTCCCCTTCAACCGCTTCGCCGGCACCCGGATCCGCGGCGGCCTGCTCGACGAGCTGCGCGCCCTGGACTGGGCGACCCGCTCGGTGCGGTCCAAGGCCCGTAACACCGACGTGACCCGCCAGCAGCTCACCACCACGCTGGGCCGTCAGCCGTCGCCGGAGGAGCTGGCGCAGGCGCTCGGCACCACCACCACCGAGCTGCACCAGACCGACACCGACGTGCAGCGCGCCACCGTGCTCTCGCTGCAGGGCTTCACCACCAGCAGCGCCGACGACCTGGTCACCGAGCGCGACCCGGGCCCGGAGGAGATGCTGCTGCGCCGCGAGCAGATCGGCTACCTGCACCACGCCATCGGCTCGCTGCCGGAGCGCCTGCAGACCGTCGTCAACGAGTACTTCCTCCAGGAGCGCCCGATGGCGGACATCGCCGCCGACCTGGGTGTCACCGAGTCGCGCGTGTCGCAGCTGCGCGCCGAGGCCCTGTCGCTGCTGCGCGACGGCCTCAACACCCACCTCAACCCGGAGATGGCGCCGGTCCCGGACAACCCGGAGAGCATCACGGCCCGCCGCCGCGCCTCCTACTACGCCAACATCGCCAGCAACACCACCATGCAGAGCCGTCTGGCGATGACCAACGCCCACGGTCACACCGCGATCGGCCGTGGCTTCAAGCCGGTCCAGCAGGTCGCCTGACACCTTCATGAACATGGGCTCGGCGTCTTCTCGACGCCGAGCCCATCGTCATGCCCACGGAGCGCGCCCGGCCGGCACGCGGGTGAGCGGGGTCAGGCCAGGGAGGACAGCACCTTGGGCAGGTCGGTGGTGTGCAGGATGCCGAGACGGCGGGTGGCACGGGTGACGGCGACGTAGAGGTCGGACAGGCCGCGCGGCGACTCGGCGATGATCTCGTCCGGGGCGACCACCAGCACCGAGTCGAACTCGAGGCCCTTGGCCTGCCGAACGGTCATCAGGACGACGTGGTTGAGCAGGTCGGGCTGCTCCCCCACGGCCGCGCCGGGAACCGAGGCGACCAGCTCGGCGCCGAGCGAGGCCTCCAGACTCTCCGGCACCAGAATGCCGAGGCGGCCCTCCTCGCTGAGGGCGGCCTCCTTGCGGACGTCCGCGATCAGCTCGACGGCGAGAGCGGCCGGCGCCACCCGCCGCGCCCACGGCGACACACCCGCCGAACGGACCGACCGGGGCGGCCGCAGCGCGGGGTCGACGGCGGCGAGCACGTCGGCCGCGACCGCCATCACCTCGGACGGGGTCCGGTAGTTGACGCTCAGTTCGACCAGTCGCCAGCGCTGCGCCACGTACGGCTCGAAGACCTGCTCCCAGGTGGTGGTGCCGGCCAGCTCGGAGGTCTGGGCGACGTCGCCGACCGCGGTCATCGACCGGCTCGGGCACCGTCGCATGAGCAGCCGCCAGGCCATCGGCGAGAGCTCCTGCGCCTCGTCGACGATCACGTGCCCGAACACCCAGGTGCGGTCGGCCGCCGCCCGCTCGGCCGCGGTCCGGGTGTCGATCACCTCGTGCCGCTCGACGAACGCGCCGGCGTCGACGACGTCGAGCGCGGACAGGATCTCGTCCTTCTCAGCGCCCTCGTCCTCGAAGTCGAGCGACCGGGAACCCTCGACGATCTCCAGGACGCCTTCGGCGTACTCGATGGCGGCCCTTCTCTGACGCTGCTGCTCGCGCACCTTGAGGGTGTCGTCGATGCCGAGGAGTTCGGCGAGCTCGTCGAGCAGCGGCACGTCGGCCGGCGTCCAGCCGGCCGACCGGTCGCGCAGCAGCAGCGCGCGTTCCTCCGGTGTGCAGCCGGCCGACTCCAGGCGGTCGGCGTCGCTGAGCAGGTCACGCAGCACCTGGCGCGGGGTGAGCACCGGCCAGAACTCGAAGAGCGCGGCCTGCACGTCGACGTCCTCGCGCAGTTCCCGGCGGGTCTCGGCGAGGTCGGCCTCGGAGAGCAGGTTCTCGCCGCCGAGCGGGTCGGCGCCGATCCGCTCGGCGATCTGCCGAGAGAGCTGGTGGATGGCCTCGGTGACGAAGATCTGCCGGGCCACGTTGTGCGGACGCTCCGAGCGGCGGGCCGCGGAGCGGGCGTCCTCCAGCACGGCGCGGTCGATGCGCAGCGGGTAGCCGTCGTGGTCGACCTCGACGAACTCGTCCGGCACGGTCTGCCGGTCGGCGACCGCGTTGTCCAGCACGTCCAGCATGTGCAGCGAGCCCTTGAGAGCGGCGGTGGCCGGCGGCTCGACGGCGCGGGCGCGGACCCCGGGGAACATGTCGCCGAGGGTGGCCAGCAGCACACCGGTCTCGGCCAGTGACGGCAGCACCTGGGAGATGTAGCGCAGGAAGGTGGTGTTCGGCCCGAGGATCAGCACACCGGTGCGGGTGAGCTGCTCGCGATAGGTGTAGAGCAGGTACGCCGCCCGGTGCAGGGCGACCGCGGTCTTGCCCGTGCCCGGCCCGCCCTGCACGACCAGCACACCCGGCAGCCCGGAGCGGATCACCTCGTCCTGCTCGGCCTGGATGGTCTCGACGATGTCGCGCATCCGGCCGGTCCGGTTCGCGGTCAGCGCGGAGAGCAGCGCCGCCTCACCCGTCACGTCCTCGCGGCCGGTGCCGTCGCCGGCGGAGATATCGAGGACCTCGTCGTCGATGCCGGTCAGCACGCGCCCGCGCGTGCGCAGGTGCCGCCGCCGCCGGACACCGTCGGGGTTGACCGCGGTGGCGAGATAGAACGACCGGGCGGCCGGGGCGCGCCAGTCCACCAGAAGGGGGTCCCGGTCGCGGTCCTCGGCGAAGAGCCCGATCCGGCCGATGTAGCGGGGATGCGGGGCCGTCGAGAAATCGAGGCGCCCGAACAGGAGGCCGTTCTCGACGGAATTGAACTGTGCCAGTTGCTCGGCATAGTGGGCGCGGGTGGCCTCCCGCTGGGTCCGGCCCTGCGGGGTGCCGCCCGCCTCCAGCAGGATCCCGCGTAACCGGTTGTCGGCCTGCTCACGCAATTGATCCAGTCTCTGGTAGAGCGCGGTCAAGTACGCCTGCTCGGAATCGACGTCGGCGTTCGAGCTTGACAAAGTCGCCCCTTTTCGTGCTATCATTCCGGCGTCCGGCAGCCATTCTTATGGTTGCCTTCTGTGTTTCTGGGAAGACCTTCGGTGCCTCTGGGGATACATTCCGTGTTTCCGTGAATACATTCTGTATTAGCCGCGAAGCGATCGGCAAACGACCAGAATAGCCGAGGCCCGACGGGTTACGGTCCGGGGCACAAGTGTCCGGAACCCGTCAACGACACGCCGGGCCCGTTACGCGTAGCGGCCGCGAGACATTAACCGGGACATGGACAACCACCTCCCGTACCGACGTCTCGGCGCCCTGGCCCTCGCCGCGGTTGCCACCCTCACCTTCTCCGCCGCCTGCTCCGAGGAGAGCAAGGAACCCGCCGGCGACACCGCCGCCGCGGCCGCCGCCGGAGGACCTGAGCAGAAGACCCTGGAAGGCGCGAAGAACGCCGCGCAGACGGTGTTCGACCGGTTCAGCGGGGGCGACTTCGCCGGCGCGTGGGAGATGTACACCTCGGCCGGCAAGCAGTCGATCAGCAAGGACGACTACGTCAAGCTGAACACCGCCTGCTCGCGCAAGGGGCTGGCGATCCAGCTCACCAGCGCCCGGATGGAGGGCACCGACAAGGCCATCGTGATCGCGAAGCAGCTGGTCGCGGCCCAGTCGTACGTCATGGTCTACGAGCAGGACGCCTGGAAGCTGGAGCCGGCCAAGGAGGGCCTCGCCCTCTACAAGATGGGCGCCGAGAAGGCGATCGCCGCCCAGAAGAAGGCCGGCACCTGCGCCAACGCATGAGTTTTTCGGGGCCCGCCACGAACCGCGGCGGGCCCCGCACCACCGGTGAAGTCCTTTTAGCCGACCGCTACCGGCAAGCCGTCCAGGCTGGTCATGGCGAGCCGGGACCGCAGGGTGCCCCGATTCGCGATCTTGTCGTAGTACGCGGCACGCCGACGGGCCACGCAGCCCTCCTTCGGCGGGTTCTCCGCCGCCAGCGCCGGGTCGAGGTGGGTGTTCAGCCCGTCCCGGAGCAGGACCAGCGCCTCCGCCCGCAACTGCGACACCCGGGACTCGCTGACGCCGAGGTCGGCGGCGATCTGGGCCATCGGGCGCTCCTCGAAGAAGTAACCGGACACCACCACCCGCAGCCGTTCCGGCAGCGCGTCGACGGCGTGCCGCAGGTAGCCGAACCGTTCCCGGCGCAGCAGCATCTCCTCCGGGCCGGCGCCCGGCTCGGTGACGATGTCGTCGGCCGTCGTCGTCGCGAACCCCTGGAGGCTGAAGACGGTGGCGCGGTGCACATCGCCCTCACCGTGCTCGATGTCCTCCACGGTGCAGCCGAGCTTGTCGGCCACCTCCTGCACGGTCGGGGTGCGGCCCAGTTCGGCCGTCAGCTCCTGCCGGGCGGCGTCGGTACGCCGGGCCCGCTGCCGTACCGACCGGCTGGCCCAGTCCAGACCGCGCAACTCGTCCAGCAGCGCGCCGCGTACCCTGGCCGCCGCGAACCGCGGGAAGGGCACGCCGCGCTCCGGGTCGAAGCCGCGAGCGGCGGCCACCAGGGCGGCGTAACCTGCCGACAGAAGGTCATCTCGGTTGACGTGCGCGGGAACGCGAGCGAGCATTTCCCGGACCAGGTGCCCGACGAGCGGCATGTTCGCCCGGACGATGTCCTCGCCACGCCGCTCGATGGCCGGTGTCTCACCGCTCATCAGAGGTCTCCTCAGGTACCGGCCGGTGGGGGGATCTCCGGCGCTGAGGAAAAGATGAATGGTGCTGAGTGCCACGAGGTTCGCCTCGAGGTGCGAGGCGGTTGCAGAGTGTGCCGAGCTACAGTGATCAGCAGTCGACCATCCGGAGTTTCCATTTTTATGACGACCTTCACCGAGCTCGGCGTGCCCGCCGTCCTCAACACGGCACTCACGCGGCTCGGGATCACCACCCCGTTCCCCATCCAGGCGGCCACCCTGCCCGACACACTGGCCGGCCGCGACGTTCTGGGACGGGGGCGCACCGGATCGGGCAAGACGTATGCGTTCGTGATCCCTCTGGTGGCCCGCCTGGCCACCTCCAAGACCCCGACACGGCCCGGCCGCCCGCGGGCGCTGATCCTCGCGCCCACCCGCGAGCTGGCCACCCAGATCGAGGCGACGCTGCGCCCGCTCGCTGACGCGGCCGGGCTGCGCACTCTCGTGGTGTTCGGCGGCGTCGGGCCGAACCCGCAGATCAAGGCCCTGAAAGCGGGCGTCGACGTGCTGGTGGCCTGTCCGGGCCGGCTCGACGACCACATCCGCAGCGGGCACGCCTCACTCGACGCGGTCGAGGTGACCGTGCTCGACGAGGCCGACCACATGGCCGACCTCGGCTTCCTTCCGGTGGTGCGGCGGCTGATGTCGCAGACCCCGGCCGGCGGCCAGCGGCTGCTCTTCTCGGCCACCCTGGACAACGGGGTGGACGTGCTGGTGCAGAAATTCATGCGCAAGCCGGTCACGCACCACGTCGACTCGGCTGCCCAGGCACCGGTCGAGATGGACCACCACGTGCTGCACGTCCGCGACGACGACCGGCTCAACATCCTGGTCGAGCTGCTGTCGGCGCCCGGGCGCACGGTGGTGTTCACCCGCACCAAGCGGCGCGCCAAGGTGCTCACCCGGCAGCTGAACGCGGCCGGGGTCCCGGCCGTCGAGTTGCACGGCAACCTGGCGCAGAACGCCCGCAACCGCAACCTGTCGGCGTTCTCCGACGGCACCGCGGGCACCCTGGTCGCCACCGACATCGCGGCCCGGGGCATTCACGTCGACGACGTGAGCCTGGTCATCCACGCCGACCCGCCGGTCGAGCACAAGGCCTACCTGCACCGGTCCGGCCGGACCGCGCGGGCCGGCAACCGCGGCACGGTCATCACGCTGATGTCCGACGAGCAGCAGGCCGACGTGCGCGACCTGACGCGCAAGGCGGGCATCCGGCCGGTCACCACCCGTACCCGGCCGGGCGACACCCTGCTCGCCGAGCTGGCACCGGGCGAGCGCGTCTTCGTCACCCCGGCGCCCGCGGCGCCGGAGAGCCGTCAGGCGGGTCCCGCCCGCCGGAACGAATCCGCGGACTCACCGGCGGAGGACAACTCACGGGCTCGCTCACGCCGGCCCCGCCGCGGCGCCGGCACCGGCGCCTCGCCGGGTTCCTCCGCCACCGGTTCCCAGGGCGGCCAGGGGCGCGGCACACGCCAGAACAACGTCGGCGACCAGGGTGCGGGCAAGCCGCGAGGCGCCGGCCAGGAACGCGGCGGCGAACGGGCGGCCGGCACGGGTCAGGCCCGCGGGACAGGCCGGGCCCAGCGCGGCCCGGCACGGGCGGCCGGTTCCGGGCAGACCCGTGCATCCGGTTCGGACCACCGATCGGGTACGCCCCAGCAGCGTCCCACCTCGGCCGGTGGCGGAGCGGCAGCGTTCTCGTCCCGGGGTGGCGGCCGGCGCACCGGTCGCTGACCGGACCACCGTTTCAGCTCAGTCAAAGTTCGGCCGTCGCTCACGCGGCGGCCGAACTGCTTTCCGCCCCACCTTCGGCGTTCGGCCTGCCGGCGCCCCGTTCGGAGCGCCGGTCAGCCGGCCGGGACGGCGTAGAGGTCGAGTTCGATCCGGACGGTGCGGGCGCACGCGTACCCATGGGGTCATTCTGCGCCGCTCGCGGCGGGTCAGGCTTCGGGCACGCGGACCGCGATCTCCTCCCCCAGGGTGAATCCGGCGCAGAGTTCCAGTTCGTCGCCGCTCCAGAAGCGGCCCGGGTCGTACCAGTTGGCCTTGCGCCCGCGCGGCAGCAACCCCATGTCCTCGTAGGTGACCGCGACCACTTCGGCGCAGTACGCCTTCTCCAGGGTCGCGTCGCTGGGTCGCCGGTCCTGCCAGGGCAGCCGGATCTGCGGCACCCGGCCGCGCGCCCACCGGAGGGCCAGGTGCGAGGTCGACGGGAACGGGGTGCCGTCCAGGCGGGCGACGGTCTTCAGCGCCTTGTCCTCCATCACCCGGGTCACGCCGGGGTCGAGTTGCCGCAGCCAGCCGCGCTGGCCGTACCGCCGGGCCCACACCGTGACTGCGTCACGCAGATCGTGCAGCTGGACGCCGCGCTGGAATCCCCCGGACCACATGTCCGGCAACGATCTGCCGAGCTCGGCGTGCCACATCAGCGGTGGCATGTCCTCGATCACCAGGGACATGCCGACGTGGTTCACCGGGCTGTTGGTCAGGGTCTGGATGGCCCGGTCCGGGCCCGAACGGCCGCGAAAGATCCAGATGTCGCCCGTACGGGTCAGGTCGATGGCCTCATCAAGGCTGAGTTCTGCTCCCACATGTCTATTCTCGGCTGATGCGTTGGTGGAAGATAGCGGGACTGGCGGGGCTGGCGGGAGTCGCGGCGACGGGTGCGGTGATCGCACGCGCTGAGCGGAAGCGCCGGGCGTACACACCGGACGAGATCCGGGGCCGGTTGCACGAGCGGCTGGCCGAGGCGGCCACCAAACCTGAGCTGGAGGACCCCGCCTGATCACTGGCTTCCGCGATCAGTGGCTCTTCTGGCTTTTCGGCACCAGGTGGGTGTCGCGCAGCAGCGACCAGAGCCCGGCGCCGTCGGGGGCCGAGAACCAGGTCTTGCCGCCGGACGGCACGACCTCGGCGGTCTCCGACGGGCCGGGGATCGCGCCGGCCAGCACGGCCTGGGTCGGAGACAGCCGGCGGATCGCCACGGCGGCCACGTTCTCCGGGTGCTCGCGGGCGAACTCGGAGTAGATCTCCTGGTCGTGCTGGCCGTCGTCGCCGATGAGCAGCCAGCGGACGTCCGGGAACTCCTCGGCGAGACGGCGCAGCGACTTGCGCTTGTGCTCCTGGCCGCTGCGGAACCAGCGGTCCGGGGTGGGACCCCAGTCGGTGAGCAGGATCGGTCCGGCCGGGTAGAGGTGGCGGCTGAGGAACCGGGTCAGGGTGGGCGCCACGTTCCACGCGCCGGTGGAGAGGTAGACCACGGGCGAGCCGGGGTTCGCGTTGGCCAGCCGCTCGTAGAGCACGGCCATGCCGGGGACGGCGGCGCGCGCGTGCTCGTCGAGGACGAACGTGTTCCAGGCGGCGAGCAGGGGACGCGGCAGGGTGGTCACCATGACCGTGTCGTCGATGTCGGAGACGACGCCGAACTTGACCGCCGGATCGATCACCCGGATCGGCGCCTCGATGGGGACGGTGCCCTCGGTGGAGAGCCGGGCGCAGCCCCAGCCGGGATCGAGGTCACCCTTGACCTTGACGTCGAGGTAGCCGCTGCGGTCGGTCCGTGCCTCGGTGACGGTGTCGCCGAGTTCGATGCGGACCAGGGCGCTGCTCACCGGGGTGGTGGTGAAGCTGCGCCAGCCGCGGACCTTCTCCCGGCGCCTGCTGACGGTGCCGGGACGGGCCAGCAGCACGCGGGCCATCACCCGGGCCCAGCCGGGAGCGCCGTAACCGGTGTACGCGGTGATGTACGGCTTCCAGCCGCGCACGCGCAGGCGGCGCTCGACCATCTCGTGGACGGCGTCCTCGATCAGGGCGGCCCGGTGCACCCGGACCACAGGCGAGGATCCACCCGCCGGAGTTATCGTCACCATCGCCTCCTCGCCGATCACCGCCGCCGCCCCGCCCGGCCACGTTACCCGGCGGCTGTCACAGTCCGCTGGGAACGGTGCGCGGCTCCGGGGTGGACGTCAGGCGGCGGCGGGCAGTTCCGTGGGTGTCCACTGCTCGGTCCGCCGCTGGTCGGCCTGTTCCGCCTCGGGGCCGCGCAGGCGGGCGGCGGCCGCGTCGGCACGCAGACCGCGCAGCGTCTCGGCGGCGGCCTCGGCGCCGCGCCAGGCGGCGCGTTCGGTCTCGACGGCCTGCCGGTACGCCTCGAAGCGGTGCTCGCGGACGGCGTTGTAGAGGGCCGCCTCCTGCTGCACCGGGTGCAGCCGGGGGTTCCAGCCGCGGTGTGCGAACACGTCGTTGAGCTGGGCGATCGACAGGTCCTGGGTCCGGCACAGTTCGGTGGCGGCCCGATGCAGGTAGCGCTGCCGGTCGATGTTGTCGCCCGGCTTGCGGCGGCGGCTCATCAGTGGGAACGCGGTGGTGGCGGCCATCCGGCGGGTCGTCTCGGACGCCTGCTCGTAGGCCGCCCAGGTCTCGTCGACCGCCTGCTGGGCGGCCAGCCACTCGGCGCGGCGGCGGGCGGCCGCCTCGGCCGCCTCGGCCGCCTCGGCCTCCAGTAGTGCGGCGAACCGGTTCTCCTCGGTGGCCGGTTCGGGCGCGTGGACGCCGCGGGGCACGGCCGCGGCGGCGACCGCGACGGCCAGGGCGAGCAGGATGGTGAGCCAGATCGCGGTGGCCTGCGGCACCGCGCTCAGAAAGGCTTGCAGGACGGATTCCATGGAGCACCCCCAGTTAGGTCGGTCGACAGCCGGCGGCGACGGGTCCGGGTGGACCCGTCAGAGGGCCGGGGGCGCGCGGGAGCCGGTGGCCCCCGGCATCTCGCCACGGGGGATACGGGTGGTGAACGTCACCGTCGCGGCGTCGGCGACGGCGATCGGAGCGGGCTCGGACTCGACCCGGTCCGCTTCGTAGGTCTCCGGATCGGGGGCCGCGACCTCGGCCACCGTCGCCACGACGGCCGGCGCGGCGGGAGCCGCCGTGGCGACGGGAATCGCCGGTGCGGGCAGGCGCAGGGTGACCGCGAGGGCCAGCATCGCCAGTCCGGTGAGGAAACGCAGAATCCGCTGCCCGTCCCAGGGACGAGCGGCCGGCTGCGAGACCGTGATCACATTTGTCAACCTACTCGCATGCCCCTGCACGCGCACCGGTGGAACGCGTCACCGCCACCCTTACGGGGTGCTCGCACGGTCACCCGAGGGAGGGACCATTGTGGGTATGGACCTTCAGGTGGTGGAGCAGCTGGCGCTGCTGGACGCGTGGGTCGCCGAGGGCGGCGTGGCCGTGCTCAGTGGCGCGGGCCTCTCGACCGACTCGGGGATCCCGGACTACCGGGGTCCTTCCGGGACGGCCCGGCGTGGCTCGCCGATGACCTACCAGACCTTCACCGGCGACCCGCTGGCCCGGCGCCGCTACTGGGCGCGCAGCCATCTGGGCTGGCGGACCATCGGCGGGGCCCGCGCCAACGACGGGCACCGGGCGGTGACCCGCCTCCAGGAGCGGGGCCTGCTGGCCGGGGTGATCACGCAGAACGTGGACGGGCTGCACCAGGCGGCCGGCGCGCGGGACGTGATCGAGCTGCACGGCAATCTGGCCCGGGTCGTCTGCCTCGGTTGCGGTGAGCTGTCCGGGCGCGCCGACCTGGAGGAGCGGCTGACCGCGGCGAACCCGGGCTTCGCGGCGGTGGCCGCGGGCGTGAACCCGGACGGCGACGTGGAGCTCGACGACGCCGAGGTGGACGGATTCCGGGTGGTCGACTGCCGGTCCTGCGGCGGGGTCCTCAAGCCGGACGTGGTCTATTTCGGCGAGACCGTGCCGCCGGACCGGGTGTCGCGGGCGTTCTCGCTGGTCGCGGGCGCGCGGACGCTGCTCGTTCTGGGGTCGTCGCTGACCGTCATGTCGGGTCGCCGGTTCGTGCTGCGGGCGGTCCGGGACGGGATCCGGGTGGCGATCGTGAACCGAGGCGTGACCCGCGGCGAACCTTATGCGGATCTGGTGATCGACGCCCCGCTCGGGGTGGTTCTCCCGAATCTAGCGATGGTTACTGATAAAGGTGGATTCACCAACGCGGTTACCGTCTTGAAATCGAAATAGGTCGCTCGGCACGTTGACGTGACCGCCCTCACTGCGGTTGACTGCCGAAACCGGTCCCGAAACCGGTTCCGAAACCCAAAGGCAACACCACTGGCAACACCTAGGAGCGAGCGTGCCTATCACCATCGCCGACGTGGCGGCCCGGGCCCAGGTCAGCAAGACCACTGTGTCCCGGGTTCTCAACGGCAAGGGTGAGCTGGACGAGTCGACGGCCGCGCGGGTCCGGGCGGTCATCGAGGAACTCGGTTACGTCCCCAGCTCGCGGGCGGTCAACCTGGCCCGGGGGCGGACGCGGGTGGTGGCCATGCTCGTCCCCTCACTGACCTGGCCGTGGATGGGCGAGGTGGTGCAGGGCGCGGTCGACGTCCTCGAAGCGGAGGAGTACGGCCTGCTCCTGTTCACCTGCAACCGCGGCGCCGACTCGATGCGCCAGTTCACCGCGCAGGTGGCGTCCAAGTCCTTCGACGGACTGCTGGTGATCGAGCCGGAGGGAACCCTCGACTACATCGCCACCCTGCACGCCCGGGGCCTGCCGATGGTGCTGATCGACGACCGCGACCAGATGTCCGGGCAGATTCCCAGCGTCGGCACGACCAACCACAGCGGCGCGGGCTCGGCCGCCCGGCACCTTCTCCAGGTCGGGCGCCAGCGGCCCCTCATGATCACCGGCCCATCCCGGTTCGGCTGCACCCAGCAGCGCCGCGACGGGTTCACCGCGGCCTACGCCGACGCCGGCCACCCGGTCACCGAGGACCGGATCCTGCTCGGCGACTTCACCTTCGAGCGCGGCGCCGACGCGATCCAGCAGGCCATCGCGAACGGTGTCGAGTTCGACGCCGTCTTCTGCCACAACGACATCTCCGCGGCCGGCGCCATGCAGGCGCTCCTGGAGGCCGGCCGGCGCATCCCGGAGGACGTCTCGGTCGTCGGCTTCGACGACATCCCGATGGCGGCGCACACCCAGCCGCCGCTCACCACGGTCCACCAGCCCATGCGCGAGATGGGCGAGGCGGCGGCCCGCACGCTGCTCGCCCACTTCGAGGGCACGCCGCTGCCGAACCGGCCGACGATCATCCCGGCGACCTTCACCGTCCGCGAGTCCTAGACCTCTCCGCCACTCCAGCAGGTTCGCACCGTTCACCGGCCGCCCACGGCCGGAACTCGATGGCACCCGTGACCGGCCCCACGCCGGCCGCGCGATGCCGCACGCCTCCGGGCAGCCCTCACCCCTCTCACCCCTTCACCCGCCATGACTTTCCCGAGGAGTATCTCGATGCAGAGAAGAAGGCTTTTCGCGGTCGCCCTGGCCGGCGTACTCGCCAGCGGCGGGCTCACAGCCTGCAGCAGCGACTCGCCGAACGCCAACCGGAACGCCGAGAACAGCAAGCAGGCCGGATTCCTGTCGATCGGCATGCCGAACGGCACGGTCACCGAGAGCAACAACCCGTTCGTCCAGACCTCGGCCGCCGCCTCGCTCGGCTACCGGTGGATGCTCTACGAGCCCCTCGGCCAGTGGAACAACACCAAGCCGTCCGACCCGCTGACCCCGTGGCTGGCCAGCTCGATCACCTGGTCCGCCGACTACAAGACGGTGGACCTGGTCATCCGCGACGGCGCCACCTGGTCCGACGGCAAGCCGCTGACGGCCGAGGACGTGGTGTTCACCCACAACCTGATCAAGAGCAACGAGGCGCTCAACCTCTTCGCCATTCCGTACGACCAGATCACCGCCGAGGGCAACAAGGTCAAGATGACCTTCACGTCCTCCCAGTTCACCACGCACCACAAGGTCATCGGGCAGACCCCGATCGTGCCGAAGCACGTCTGGGAGAAGATCGCGGACCCGGCCGCCGACCCGATCAAGGACCCAGTCGGCAGTGGCCCGTACACCCTGAAGTCGTTCAGCCAGCAGGCGGCGATCCTCGGCGCCCGTGAGAGCGGTTACTGGGGCACCGCGCCGAAGGTGAAGGAGCTGCGCTACACCTCCTACGCCGACAACAACGCGCAGGCCACCGCCCTGGCCAGCGGGCAGTCCGAGTGGAGCTTCGTCTTCATCCCGAACTACCAGCAGACCTTCGTCTCCAAGGACCCGGAGCACTACAAGGTGTGGGCGCCGGGCGTGCTGGGCATCCACGGCCTCTACCTCAACACCACGAAGAAGCCGTTCGACGACCCGGCCCTGCGCCGCGCGATGAACATGGTGATCAACCGGAACGACATCTTCGTCCAGGCCGAGGCCGGCTACTTCCACCCGGAGATCAAGAGCGTCACGGGCCTGCCGGAGGGCGCGGGTGACGCTTACATCGCCGACGAGTACAAGGGCAAGACCTTCACGGTCGACGTCGAGGGCGCCAAGAAGCTGCTGACCGAGTCCGGCTACCAGCTGGAGGGCACCACCCTCAAGGACAAGAGCGGCCAGCCGGTCACCATCAAGCTCTCCGACCCGGCGCCGTGGTCCGACTACCAGACCACGCTGGAGATCATCAAGAGCAACCTGGCTGAGATCGGCATCGCCGCGACGGTGGAGAAGCCGAACCAGACCGTCTGGGACGCCAACGTGCAGAAGGGCGACTTCGAGGGCTCGGTGCGGTGGACCAACGGTGGCTCGACGCCGTTCGACATCTACCAGACGGTGATGGACGGCGACCTCTACAAGCCGCTCGGCACCCCCGCGCAGCAGGGCAACTTCGGCCGCTTCCAGAGCCCGGAGGCGACCGCGGCGCTGAAGGCGTACTCGAACGCCACCGACGAGACGGCCCGCAAGACCGCCCTCGCCACGATCCAGAAGATCTTCGTGGAGCAGGCTCCGATGCTGCCGATCGGCTCGGACAACGTCGGCGCCGCGTACAGCACCAAGAACTGGATCGGCTGGCCCACGGACGCGGACTCGTACGCGCCCGCGCAGCCCACGCAGGCCGCCTCGCTGATGGTCGTCCTGAAGCTGCAGCCCGCCAACTCCTGATCGCCTCGTGGGCGCCCCGAGGAACCTCCGGGGCGCCCACTTCCCCGTGCACGAGAACTGTGCTGTTCAAAGGACACCGGCATGACGTCGATCCCGGAAGCCAAGGCGCCGGCCGACGAGGTGGTGCTCGAGGCGATCGGCCTGACCAAGCACTTCCCCGTCCGCCGCCGGCTGCGCGACCTCTTCTCCTCACGGCACGACGCGGTTCACGCCGTCGATGACGTGTCCCTCATGCTCCGCCGTGGCCAGGTGGTGGCTCTGGTCGGCGAGTCCGGCTCGGGCAAGTCCACCGTGGCCCGGCTGCTCGCCCAGCTCTATCCCCGTACCGATGGCGACATCCGGCTGCACGGCGTGTCGACGAAGGTCACGTCGGGCGCGGCGTTCCGGAGGTACTGCTCGCGAGTTCAGATGATCTTCCAGGATCCGTTCGCCTCGCTGAACCCCGTGCACACCATCAGATACCACCTGACCCGGGCCCTCAAGATCCACGACAACGCCGGGAAGACCGCCGCCGACCTGGAGCAGGCTCTGCACGCGCTGTTGGAGCGCGTCTCGCTCACCCCGCCGGAGCGGTACCTGGACAAGTTCCCGCACGAGCTCTCCGGCGGCCAGCGGCAACGCGTCGCGATCGCCCGGGCGCTCGGCGCCGAGCCCGAGGCGCTGCTCGCCGACGAGCCGGTGTCCATGCTCGACGTCTCCATCCGGCTCGGTGTGCTGAACCTGTTGCGCGACCTCAAGAACCGCCTCAACCTGGCGATCCTCTACATCACCCACGACATCGCCTCGGCCCGCTACTTCGCCGACGAGACCATGGTGATGTACGCCGGGCGCATGGTGGAGGGCGGCGACAGCGAGACCGTCACCCAGTCGCCGGCCCACCCGTACACCCGGCTTCTGATCGACTCCGCCCCGGACCCGGACCGGCTCACCGGCGACGTCGACGTCGCGGAGGAGGACCGCGGCAACGGCGAGCCGCCGAGCCTGATCCACCCGCCGAGTGGGTGCCGCTTCCACCCGAGATGCCCGATGGCGATGCCGCGCTGCACCACCGACCTGCCGGTCCGCCTCACCATCGGCGACGCGCCCGGCCACTGGGCCGCCTGCTGGCTGTACGACGAGGCCACGGTCGCCGCCGAGCGGCCCGGCTCCGCCGCGGGGGTGGCCTCGTGAAGTACTTCCTCCAGCGCCTCGCGTTCTACCTGTTCACCGCGTGGGCCGCGATCACGCTGAACTTCTTCATCCCCCGGATGATCCCGGGCGACCCGGTGCAGGCGCTGGTCACCAAGTACCAGGGCCAGCTGAGCAGCAAGGCGATCGAGTCGCTCTACGTGCTGTTCGGCCTGGACAAGGAAGCCGGCATCTGGGACGAGTACGTCAGCTACTGGAAGCAGCTGCTCAGCGGCGATCTGGGGCTGTCGTTCACGTTCTTCCCCACCCCGGTCTCGGAGATCATCAGCGAGAGCCTCCCGTGGACGCTGCTGCTGGTCGGCATCACCACGGTGATCAGCTTCTTCCTCGGCACCGGGCTGGGCGTGCTGGCCGGCTGGCGGCGCGGCTCGTGGACCGACGGCCTGCTGCCGGTGACGACGTTCCTCTCATCGGTGCCCTACTTCTGGCTCGGCATCATCGCGATCTACCTGCTGACCGGCCCGGACAGCTTCTTCCCGTCCTCCGGCGGCTTCGACAGCGGCCTGGTGCCGGCCTGGGACCAGTACTTCGTCCCGAGCGCGATCCAGCACAGCCTGCTGCCCGCGCTGACCATCCTGATCTCGTCGGTCAGCGGCTGGATCCTCAGCATGCGCAACATGATGGTGACCGTGTCGTCCGAGGACTACATCACCGTCGCGCACGCCAAGGGCCTGTCCGACCGGCGGGTGGCGTTGAGCTACGCGGCACGCAACGCGCTGCTGCCCAACGTCTCCGGCTTCGCGCTCTCGCTGGGGTTCATCGTCGGCGGCACGCTGCTGGTGGAGATCGTCTTCTCCTACCCGGGCGTCGGCTTCGCGCTGTTCCAGGCGCTGGGCGCCTCCGACTACCCACTCATGCAGGGCGTCTTCCTGATCATCACGATCTCGGTGCTGGTGGCGAACCTGCTGGCGGACATCGCCTACCTGCTCCTCGACCCGCGCACCCGCAAGGAGGGCTGACCTATGACGATCCCCACCTCGAGCATCGAGCAGGTCATCCCCGGCCAGGGGTCGATGGCCCAGCCCGAGACCGGCAGACCCGCCAAGGCGAAACGGCAGCGGTTCCGGTTCGTCTCCAACCGCAAGGCCACCACCGGACTGGTGATCCTGGGCGTCTACGTACTGCTGGCGATCATCGGGCCGTGGATCGCGCCGTACGATCCGGGCGCACGCGGCGGCAACCTCGTCCAGCCACCGTCGGCCGACCACTGGATGGGCACCACCCACCTGGGCCAGGATGTCTTCAGCCAGTTGCTGGTGGGCACCCGCAGCGTCATGTTCGTCGGCTTCTTCGCCGGCATCGTGGCGACCGTGCTCTCGGTGCTCATCGGGGTCACCGCCGGATATGTCGGCGGCAAGACCGACGAGGGCCTCTCCGCGCTCTCCAACGTCTTCCTGGTGATCCCCGCGCTGCCTCTGATCATCATCATCACGTCCACCCTGGAGAACGCCGAGGACTGGCTGATCGCGCTGGTGATCGGCCTGACCTCGTGGTCCTGGAACGCCCGGGTGCTGCGCGCGCAGACCCTGTCGCTGCGCCGGCGTGACTTCGTCGAGGCGTCCCGTGCCAGTGGCGAACGGACCTGGCGGGTGATCGGCTTCGAACTGCTGCCCAACCTGACCGCGGTGATCGCCTCCGGCTTCGTCGGCACGGTCATCTTCGCGGTGCTCTCCGAGATCACCCTGGCCTTCATCGGCGTCACCTCGAACACCACCTGGAACTGGGGCACGATCCTGTTCTGGGCGCAGGGCCAGCAGGCGCTGGCGCAGTCGGCCTGGTGGTGGTTCGTGCCGGCCGGCCTGGCGATCGCGCTCCTCGGCACCGCGCTCTCCCTGATCAACTTCGGGATCGACGAGTTCGTCAGCCCGCGGCTACGCAGCGCCGGCAAGACCAGGATCAAGACCACGTCAGGGCGGACGGTACGGATGCGTATCGGCTTCACCCCCGTGCTCAGCAACTCGCCCGAACCGCACACCCGCGCCCGGCCGGTCCCGGGCGTCGACCCGCACGGCGCGACGCCGGTCGTACGCAAGGAGGTCGCACCATGACCCAGCCGGTCCTGGAGATCCGCAACCTGAACGTCGAGTACGGCCTCGGCGAGCAGGCCGTCCGCGCGGTCCGAGACGTCAACCTGACCCTCCACCGCGGCGAGGTGCTCGGCCTCGCCGGTGAGAGCGGCTCCGGCAAGTCCACCCTCGCCTACGGGCTGACCCGGCTGCTCGCCCCGCCCGGCGTCATCACCGGCGGCCAGGTCGTCTACCACCCGGAGAAGGGCGACCCCTACGACGTCCTCGGGCTCAGCGACCGGGAGCTGCGGTCCTTCCGGTGGGCCGAGACGGCGATCGTGTTCCAGGGCGCGATGAACTCCCTCAACCCGGTACACAAGATCTCCACCCAGCTCACCGACGTGCTCCGGGCGCACGAGCCGACGATGAGCGAGCACAGCCGCAACGCCCGGGCCCGGGAGATGCTCAAGCTGGTCGGCATCTCACCGGACCGGATGGACGCCTACCCCCACCAGCTCTCCGGCGGCATGCGGCAGCGCGTGATGATCGGCATGGCGCTGATCCTGCAGCCACAGGTCGTCATCATGGACGAGCCGACCACCGCCCTCGACGTGGTGATGCAGCGGCAGATCCTCGGCCAGCTCATCGAACTGCGCGAACGGCTCGGCTTCTCGGTCATCTTCATCACCCACGACCTGTCGCTGCTGGTGGAGTTCTCCAACCGGATCGCGATCATGTACGGCGGGCGGATCGTCGAGGAGGCCCCGGCCGGCTCCATCTATCGGGACGCGCTCCACCCGTACTCGAAGGGTCTGCTGGGGTCCTTTCCGGCCCTGCGCGGGCCGCGCCGTGAGCTGACCGGCATCCCCGGGTCGCCGCCCGACCTGAAGGGCATGCCGACCGGCTGCTCGTTCCACCCGCGGTGCCCGAAGGCGTTCGATCCGTGCGCCGGGAACATCCCGGTGCTCGGCCGGCCGGGCACCCCGGACGGCTCGGCCCGGACCGTCGCGTGCTGGCTGCATCCGACCGAGCAGCCGGTGGGCTGATGGACTTCACCTGGGGCGTGGCCACCTCGGCCTATCAGATCGAGGGCGCGGCCGCCGAGGACGGGCGAACCCCGTCGATCTGGGACACGTTCGCCCGGCGGGTCGTCGGCGAGACCGGCGACGTGGCCTGCGACCACTACCACCGGATGCCGTCGGATGTGCGGCTGATCAAGAGCCTCGGCGTGAACGCCTACCGGTTCTCGACCTCCTGGACGCGGGTGCAGCCCGGCGGGCGCGGTCCGGCCAACCCGAAAGGCCTGGCGTTCTACGACCGACTGGTGGACGAGTTGCTGGCCGACGGCATCGAGCCGTGGCTGACGCTCTACCACTGGGACCTGCCGCAGGAGCTGGAGGACGCCGGCGGCTGGCCGAACCGGGACACCGCCTACCGGTTCGCCGACTACTCGCAACTCGTCGTCTCCGCTCTCGGTGACCGGGTCCGCAACTGGGGAACCGTCAACGAGCCGTGGTGCGTGGCCTATCTCGGCTACGAGTACGGCGTGTTCGCGCCGGGGCGCAAGGACACCGGCGCGGCCGTCGCCGCCACCCACCACCTGCTGCTCGGGCACGGACTGGTGGCCAACGCGATCAAGACGCCGGACAACACCGTCTGCATCCCGCTCAACATCGGCACCGCCACCCCCGCCTCGGACGATCCGCTGGACATGGCGGCGGCCTGGCGGGCCGACGGCAACGTCGCCCGGATCTTCCTCGACCCGCTCCGTCACGGGCGCTACCCGGCGGACGTCGTCGAGGACCTCGCGGCCCGCGGCCACCAGCTGCCGGTCCGCGACAGCGACCTGGAGATCATCTCGCGGACGCCGATCGACCTTCTCGGGGTCAACTTCTACTTCGGGCAGGACTTCGCCGGGCGCGACCTCGACGGCAACACGGTGGACGCGGACGGGCGGCCGGTGGTGCGGGAGATCAAGCCGGACGCGCCGCAGACCGACCTGGGCTGGCCGATCACCCCGGACCGGTTCACCACGCTGCTGCTGCGGCTGCACCGGGACTACGGGTTCCCGCTGGTGGTCACCGAGAACGGGGCGGTCTTCCCGGACCGGCCCGACGCCGGCGGGTTCGTCGACGACGTGGACCGGACGGCGTACCTCGCCGCTCACGTCGACGCGGTCGCCGCCGCCCGCGCTCAGGGCGCGGACGTGCGCGGGTACTTCGCCTGGTCGCTGATGGACAACTTCGAATGGGCCGAGGGGTACGCGAAACGCTTCGGCCTGGTGCATGTCGATTACGAGACCCAGCGGCGTACGCCTAAACGCAGTGCGCTCTGGTTCTCGAATCGCATACTGTCCGCGCCATGACCGACTACCTCGAAATCAACCGGGCCAACTGGGACGAACGGGCGGCGCCCCACGCGGCGTCGCCCGGCTACCAGGTGCAGAAGTTCGTCGACGACCCGTCCTACCTGAGCGACGTGGTCCGTTTCGACCTACCGCGGCTCGGCGACGTGGCCGGGCTGCGCGGCGTGCACCTGCAGTGCCACATCGGCACCGACACCCTCTCGCTGAGCCGGCTCGGGGCGACCATGACCGGGCTGGACTTCTCCGGCGCGTCCCTGGAGCAGGCCCGGTCCCTCGCCGCCCGCGCCGGCGCGTCGATCGACTACGTCCAGAGTGACGTCTATTCCGCCCGTTCCGTTCTGGACGGCGAGTTCGACCTCGTCTTCACCGGGATCGGCGCCCTCGGCTGGCTGCCCGACGTCAAACGGTGGGCGCGGACCGTCGCATCGCTGCTCGCCCCGGGTGGACGGCTGTTCATCCGGGAGGGGCACCCGGTGCTGTGGGCTCTCGACTACTACCGGACCGACGGGGTGCTCGCTCTCACCGAGCCCTACTTCGAGCACGTCGAGCCGCAGATCTACGACGAGCCCGGCACCTATGTGGAGACCGGCCACGAGTTCAAGCACACCGTGACGCACGAGTGGAACCACGGCCTCGGCGAGATCGTCACCGCCGTCCTGGAAGCCGGCCTGACTCTGACCGGGCTCGAGGAGCACCAGAGCGTGCCGTGGGAGGCGCTGCCCGGCCGGATGCGCCAGATCGACAACAAGGAGTGGCAGCTCACCGAGAAACCTTCGCGCCTTCCGCACACCTACACCCTGCAGGCCCGCCGGCCCGTTTAGTGATCGCCTCCACCGGGGTATCTGCCGCTCATCCCGGTTATGGAGGCTCTCATGCGTATCGGTGCGGTCATTGTCGTCATCTGGCTCGTGCTCGGCGTCATCGCCGCGTACGAGCGTGGCTACTTCTCCGACAGCAAGGACGCCAGTTGCGCGGAAGCGGGCACGGTCATCGTCACCACCGTCGCCGGCCCGCTCAACTGGATGGGCGTCAACCCGAAGATCACCTGCGACGTGCCCGACGTGCCCGAGCCGAGCAAGTAAGGCGGCCGCGTCACCGCAGGAAACCGCGTTCATCGACGTGGCGTGTGGGCTCGCCGAAGAACAGCTCCGGATCGGCCGGGCCCACCGCGATGTTGAGGGTGTCCTGGCGGTACTCCCACCGGCCGCCTTCGATCAGCGGCCACGACATCCGATAGTTCACCTGCCAGCGCAGCCACTGGCCCGGGCCCAGCCACACCGCCGGTGGGCGGCGGGTCCGGCCGGGGGCGCCGTGGCGGGCCAGGAGCAACTCGACGCGCACACCCCTGTCAGCGCGGACCAGCCGCAGACCGGACCGGGTGAAACCCGGCTCGCGGTCCGGCGGGATGATGTCGATCGACTCAACGGGAACGAAGTCGTTACTCTCCGCGACGTATATCTCGTGCACCAGGCCGGTCCGGCGGGCCGGGAGACGAAATTGCACGGGCACCGCGTTGCGGAGCGCGGCGCCCTGGCCGCCTCGGGAGCGCTTGGTCCACTCGGTGCTCACCCACTGCGTCACGACATCCACCGCTCTCCCTCCCGCCACGCCATCGTCGACGTTCCAGCGCGTGGAAGCACGGATTATTCACCTGGTGGACACCGGAGCGGCGACTACGCGCCGAGGAGTTCCGGGGTCGCGCTTGATCGGGAGCGCGCTCCAGGTTCTACGGTCGGGGTGACCGATGCCGACGATGGAGGACCATAATGGAACTGCGGAACTTCGGCTCGCTGGGACACGTCAGCGCACTCACTCTCGGTGGCGGTGGCATCGCCGGGGTGTGGGGCGGCACCGACCGGAGCGAGGCGGTCGCGACCGTCCACGCCGCCCTCGACTCCGGCGTCACCATGCTCGACCTGGCGCCCAGTTACGGCACCGGTTTCGAATCGGAGTACGCCGTCGCCGAGGCCCTGCGCCTCCGCCCCGCCCCCGACGTGATGATCACCAGCAAGGTGCAGCTGCCCGACGACGACGGGCGCGACTTCGCCGCCCGCATCCGCCGCAGCCTGCACGACAGCCTCCGCCGCCTGGGCCGCGACCACCTCGACGTGTTCCTGCTGCACACCCAGTTCCGCCGGGCGGGGCAGACACTGCCGGGCACCGTCGACCCGGCCGGCTACCGCGACGAGATCGTGCCGACCTTCGAGAGCCTGCGCGGCGAGGGCCGGATCCGCGCCTGGGGCGTCACCGCCGTCGGCGACCCGGTCCCGCTTACGGACGCCCTCTCCGCGTCGCCGCGCCCCGACGCTGCCCAGATCGTCGTGAACGCCCTCGATCAGAGCGGTGACCTGTGGATCCACGGCGACACGGTGCGCCCGGACAACGCCGCCCTGATCCGCGCCGCCGGAGACGCCGGCGTCGCGGTGATCGGTATCCGCGTCGTCGCCGCCGGGTCGCTGACCAGCGCCCTCGATCGCCAGGTCCCGCCCACGCATCCCGCGGCGATCGACTTCGCCCGCGCCCGGCCCTTCCGCGACCTGGCCGCGGAGCTCGGCGAGTCCCCGGCGGCGCTGGCGCACCGTTACGCCCTCAGCGTCCCCGGCGTCGCCACCGTCGTGCTGGGCGTCAAGAACCGCACCGAACTCGCCGAGTGCCTCGCCGCCGAGGCCCGCGGCCCCCTCACCGACGCGGAGCTGAAGGCCGTGGCCGGCCTCCGCCCGGCGGCCTGACCGCCCGCCTGACCGCCGCTGGGCGGGTCAGCTCGCCCAGGGCGGGGTGAGGGTGGTGCCGTCGGGCAGGACGGCCGCGAACCCGGCGCTCGTGGTCACCCAGGCCTCCGCGGGCGCCGGCCCGTCGTTGTCCACCCGGAACTCGGTTCCCGACGGCACGAGCAGCACGTCGCCCGCCTCGACTCGGTCCACGACCCCGTCGAGGCTGACCGACAGGCTGCCCGACGAGATCATCAGCACCTCGTCGCGGCCCACCCGGTGCGGCACGCCGGCCGTGCCGGCAGCGACCTCGATCCGCCAGGCACACAGCTCGGCGCTGCCGGTCGACGGTGAGGCGAAGGCGCGAAAGACCGTCCCGTGCATCCGGTGCTCGGTGGCGTCAGCGCTGCGATAGATCGGCATGTCTCCTCCAGAATTAGTCAAGCTGCTTGACCAAATAGTCAACCAACTTGACCTCTATGTCAAACTCATTCGGTGCGACGAGATCTCCAAGACCTTCCGGTGCTCCTGCTCAGCGCGGCCCGCGCGCTGGTCGACGGCATCGACGCCGGGGTGCGGGCCAGCGGTTTCACCGGCCTGCGGCCCGCACACGGTTACGCCTTCGCCCGGCTCTCCGGCGCCGGCGCCACCGTGACCGAGCTCGCCGAACACCTGGAGATCACCAAGCAGGCGGCCAGCCAGATGGCCGACGAGCTCGTCCAGAAGGGCTATGTGGAGCGCCGCCCGCACCCCACCGACGCCCGCGCCCGGCTCCTGGTCCTCACCCCACAGGGCGAGGCCTGCACCCGGGCCGCCGACGCCGCCGCCGAACAGACTCTCCGGCCGTGGGCCGAGTCGCTGACCCCGGCCGAGCTGGCAGGACTCCGCGCCGCCCTGGCCCGGCTCGCCACACCCGGCCGGATCCGCCCCACCTGGTGATCCCGCCCCGGCAGCGCGGGCCGAAAGTCGGCGCCCCCCTCCGATGCCGTCGACTTTGGTATCGACAAACATCTACCTGGGACCGGCGCGACATCTACCGTGGGCTGACGCGCGCATCCGAGCCGGTTCATAGCGTCGAGCCATGACCGAAACCGCCAGAGACCGGTCGGCATCGCTCCCGCGACCCGGGCGGCGGGGGAAGACCCTGCGCCGGATCGCTCCGGCGATCGGATTGTTCTTCCTCGCTCCCCTGTTCGGCGAGTACCTGCTCGGCAACCAGAAGTTCTCCGAGCTCGCCCTGCTCCCCATCCTCGCGACGCTGTACGGCGCCGGCGCCCTGCTCCTGCGCGAGATCGCCCGCCGATTCGGCCGCGGATCCGTGGCGATGCTGACACTCGGTGTCGCCTACGCGCTGTTCGAAGAGGGACTGGTCGACCAGATGCTGTTCAACCACTCCTACTTCGCCGGTCAGGCCGAGTCCAGCGACACCGTCATCACCGCGCTGGGTGTGGACGCCTGGCTGACGATCATCGTGGTCGCCATGCACGCGGTGTGGAGCATCTACATCCCCATCACGATCGTCGAGGCTCTCGTCCCGCACCGGCGGACCACACCGTGGCTCGGCGCCATCGGCACGGCCGTCACCGCCGTCGTGTTCGTCGCCGGCTCGGCCGTGCTGTGTCGCATGGTCTACACCGAGACCAAGTTCATCGCCTCGGTGCCACAGTTGACCGGCACGGCCGTGGTCATCGCGGGACTGATCGCCGCGGCCTTCCTGGTCCGGGACCCCGTGGCGGCCGCCGACCGGGGCGCGGCCCCTCGTCCGTGGATCGCCGGCGCCTCGTCGCTGGTCGCCTCCAGCCTGTTCATGCTCACCGAGTCGCTGCCCGGATGGACCGAGGTGGCCGGGTGCCTGTTCCTGCTCGCCGCCTTCTCCGCCCTGGTGCGGAGGTGGTCACGCGGCACCGGCTGGGGGCCCGTCCATCGGCTCGCGCTCGTCGGCGGCGCAGTCGGCACCTACGCCTGGCTGGGCATGGTCATGGAGCCCGAATCCGGGCCTCGAACCGTCCTCGACCATGTCGGCGGCGGCATGATCGCCATCGCCGCGCTCGGCCTGCTGGTGCTGGCCGGCCGGCGCCTGAGCTCGTGGGACCGTCACCAAGCCCGGGAGCACACCGTCACCACACCCTGAGGTGGTTCCGGCGAGGCCGCACCGGGGTACGGCCTCGCCGGAGACGTCAGTCGCGCTCGATCAGGTGGCCGATGAGCTGGGGGCCCATGATGACCGCGTTGCCGGAACCGTCGCGGCGCGCGTCCGGCTCGGGGAGCTCGACCGGGTCGCCGGTGCTGCTGGCCCCCACCGGGCGGGGACCGACCCAGGCGATCTCCAGGCGCGTCTCCCCCCGGAGGAATCGCTGCACGCGGACGCCGCCGGTGGCCCGGCCCTTGGCCGGGTAGGAGGCGAACGGCGAGACCTTCACCTGGGTGCCGGTGGAGGTCACCACCATCGGCTCGCCGTGCTCGTGGTCGGAGGTGAGGACCGCGTTGAACGAGATCACCTCGGCGTCGGCGGCGAGGTTGACACCGGCCATGCCACCGCCCTTGAGGCCCTGCGGCCGCACCAGCTTGGCGGGGAACCGCAGCAGGTTCGCGTCGGAGGTGACGAAGACCAGCGACTCGGAGCCGTCGGTGAGCCAGGTCGCCTGGAGCACCTCGTCACCCTCCTTGAGGGTGATCACCTCGAACTCGTCGGACCGCACCGGCCACTCCGGCGCGCACACCTTGATGATGCCCATCCGGGTGCCCATCGCGATGCCCGGTGAGTCGCCCGGGGTGAGCGGCGCCATGCCGACCACGGTCTCGCCCTTGTGCAGCGGCACCACCTCGGACGCGGACATGCCGCCGCGCAGCGACACCGTGCCGGACTGCTCGGGCAGCACCGGCAGCGTCAGGACGTCGGTCTTGAACGCCCGCCCACGGTTGGTGATCAGCAGGATGCGCCCGCGGGCGGTGGAGTGGATGACCGCGCGGACGGCGTCGTGTTTGCCCCGGCCGCTGCGCTTGCGCGCCTCGGTGGACTCCTCGCTCTCGGCCGCGGTCCGGGCGATCAGCCCACTGGCCGAGAGGATGACCTGGCAGGGGTCGTCGGCGACCTCGAGCGGGCCGGCCGGCACCGACGCGGCTAGGACCTCTTTGAGGTCACCGTCGATGAGCGTGGTGCGGCGGGCCGCGCCGAAGTCCTTGGCGACCGCGGCCAGCTCGTCGGAGACGACCTTCTTGAGGACGTTCTCGTCGTCGAGGATGCGGCTCAGTTCGGCGATCTCGCCGCGCAGCCTGTCCTGCTCGGCTTCCAGCTCGATCCGGTCGAACCGGGTGAGCCGCCGCAGCGGGGTGTCGAGGATGTAGGTGGCCTGGATGTCGGAGAGCCCGAATTCACTCATCAGGCCGGCCTTGGCGGCGGCCGCGTCGTCGCTGGCGCGGATCAGCGCGACCACGCGGTCGATGTCGATGAGGGCGATGAGCAGGCCGTCGACCAGGTGCAGCCGGTCCTCGCGCTTGGTCCGCCGGTACGTCGTGCGCCGGGTGACCACCTCGTAGCGGTGCTGCACGAAGACCTCGAGCAGCGCCTTGAGCCCGAGGGTGCGCGGCTGCCCCTCGACCAGCACCAGATTGTTGATGCCGAACGAGCTCTCCAGCGGGGTGAGGCGGTAGAGGTCGGCGAGCAGGGCCTGCGGGTTGACGCCGACCTTGCACTCGATGACGAGGCGGGTGCCGTGCTCGCGGTCGGTGAGGTCCTTGACGTCGGCGATGCCCACCAGACGGGCCGCCTGGCGCTGGCCGCGCCGCGGGCCGGAGGTGATCACCTTGCCCTTCACCTCGTCGGTGATCGCCTCGATGATCTTCTCGGCGCCGACGCCGTAGGGCAGCTCGGTGACCGTGATCGCCTGCCGGCCGCGACCGCCCTCCAGCAGGCCGGTCTCGGCGCGGGCCCGGACGCGGACCACGCCACGGCCGGTCTCGTAGGCCCGGCGGACCTCGTCGAGGCCGAGCAGCTGCCCGCCGGTCGGCAGGTCGGGGCCGGGCACGAAGCGCATCAGCTCGTCGAGGCCGGCCTCCGGCTTCTTGATCAGATGCCGGGCGGCGGCGACGACCTCGCCCAGGTTGTGCGGGATCATGTTGGTCGCCATGCCGACCGCGATGCCGGACGTGCCGTTGACCAGCAGGTTGGGGAAGGCCGCGGGCAGCACCTTGGGCTCCTGTTCGGAGCCGTCATAGGTGGGCTTGAAGTCGACCGTGCCCTCACCCAGCTCGCCGACCAGCAGCATCGCCTCGCGGGACATGCGGGCTTCGGTGTACCGGGCGGCGGCCGGGCCGTCGTCGGGGGAGCCGAAGTTGCCGTGCCCGTCGATGAGCGGGGTGTTGAGGGAGAAGTCCTGGGCGAGCCGGACCAGGGCGTCATAGATCGCGACGTCACCGTGCGGGTGGTACTTACCCATCACGTCGCCGACCACGCGGGCCGACTTCACGTAGGGGCGGTCCGGCCGCTGGTTCTGCTCGGACATCGACCAGAGGATCCGTCGGTGAACCGGCTTGAGCCCGTCGCGGGCGTCCGGCAGCGCCCGTGAGTGGATCACCGAGTAGGCGTACTCCAGGTAGGAGTCCTCCACCTCGGTGGTGAGCGGGTTGTCGATGACCCGGGCGCCGGCCTGGTCGAAAGCGGAAAGGTCGACGCGCTTCTCGGATTTTCGGCGTGCCATTGGTAGCGGACCTCTCAGGCGTCGATCGTCTCTTGGTCGATCCGGCCGGCGGCCTCGATCAACCAGTTCTTCCGGGGTTCGACCCGCTCACCCATGAGCAGTTCGAGGGTGGCCTCGGCTTTTTCGGCATCCTCGATGGTGATCCGCCGGACGGTCCGCTCGGCCGGGTTCATCGTGGTGTCCCACAGCTCGTCGGCGTCCATCTCGCCGAGGCCCTTGAATCGGGGCACCGGTTTCTGCACCTGCCGGCCACCACGCTCGAGACGGGAGACGGTGTTCTCCATCTCCTGCTGGGTGTAGGTGTAGAGGGTCTCGGCGTTGCGGCCCTTGACGACCACCTTGTGGAGCGGGGGCATGGCGGCGAAGAGGCGGCCGTGCTCGATCACCGGCCGCATGTACTTCGCGAAGAGGGTGATCAGCAGCGTCCGGATGTGCGAGCCGTCGACGTCGGCGTCCGCCATGATCATGACGCGGCCGTACCGCATCGAGCCGATGTCGAAGGTGCGGCCCGAGCCGGCGCCGAGGACCTGGACGATCGCCGAGCACTCGGCGTTGTCGAGGACCTGCTGGAGGCTCGCCTTCTGCACGTTGAGGATCTTGCCGCGGATCGGCAGGAGCGCCTGGTATTCGGAGGAGCGGGCCATCCGGGCGGTGCCGAGCGCGGAGTCACCCTCGACGATGAACAGCTCGGAACGGTCGATGCCGATGGCCCGGCAGTCGACCAGTTTGGCCGGCATCGACGCGCCCTCCAGGGCGGTCTTGCGGCGGGCCGCGTCCTTCTGCTGTTTCTGGGTGAGGCGGACGCGGGCCGCGTCCACCACTTTCTGCAGGACGGTGCGGGCCTCGGTCTTGGTGCGGCGGCCGTCGACCCACTCTTTCAGGTAGGTCTCGACGAGCGTCTGCATCACGCGGGCGACCCCGGCGGTGGACAGCTCGTCCTTGGTCTGCGAGGTGAACTGCGGCTCCGGCACCCGGACGTGGATGACCGCGGTCATGCCCTCCAGGAGGTCGTCCAGGACGGGCGGCTCCTCCTTGGGCTTGAGCAGGCCGCGGGCGTTGCGGATGGCCTCGGTCAGCGCCCGGACCAGAGCGCGCTCGAATCCCTTGCGGTGGGTGCCGCCGTGCATGTTGCGGATGGTGTTGGTGAAGCACTCGACGGTGCGCTCGTAACCGGTGCCCCAGCGGAAGGCGACCTCGATCTGGGCGTGCCGGACGACGTTGGACTGCATGACGCCGTTGGCGTCGGCGGCGTTCTCCTTGTAGGTGCCCTCGCCGGTGACCATCAGGACGCCGGAGACCGGCTTGTCCGAGGCCGGGGTGAGGAACTCCACCATGTCGGTGAGGCCGTTGGGGTAGTGGAACTGCTCGGTGGCCGGCTCCTCGGCGGTCGCGTCGAAGAGCGAGTACTGCACGCCGGGGACCAGGAAGGCGGTGTTGCGCAGCTTGGTCCGGACGGCGTCGACGTCGAGCCGGGCGCCGGTCTCGAAGTAGCGGGCGTCGTACCAGTACCGGATGGCGGTGCCGGTGGGCTCGCCGCGCTTCATCCGCCGGGCGACCCGCAGGCCGGGCTGGGGGGTGAACGGCGCGTCCGGACCGGAGCCGTCGAAGACGCCGGGCACGCCACGCTGGAACGAGATCTCGTGGACCTTGCCGTCACGCTTGACGGTGACGTCGAAACGCAGCGACAGGGCGTTGACCGCGGACGCGCCGACACCGTGCAGGCCGCCGGAGGTCTTGTAGCCGGAGCCGCCGAACTTGCCGCCGGCGTGCAGCCGGGTCAGCACCAGCTCGACACCGCTGATGCCGGACTTGGCGTGCACGTCGGTCGGGATGCCCCGGCCGTCGTCGTCGACCTGGACCGAGCCGTCGCTGTGCAGGGTGATGGCGATGCGGGTGGCGTGGCCACCGACGCCCTCGTCCGTGCAGTTGTCGATGATCTCGTTGGCCAGGTGGTTGATGCCCCGGCTGTCCGTGGACCCGATGTACATGCCTGGGCGTTTCCGGACAGCGTCCAGCCCTTCCAGGTGCGTGAGGTCGTCAGCCCCATACAAGGTCTCTGGCTGTGCGGTCACGAGGCGGCATCTCCCGATCGGCCATGGTGGTCAAGGACGGCGCGAGCCTACCCGGCCCCTCCGACACTTCTGCCCCAGGCGAGGCAGGTCTAGACCATGCCGTATCCAAAATCGGGATAATCTGCCCGAAAAAGTAGTCTAAGACACAGTCGCCAGCGGCGCGGCCTGCGGCTGCAGTGCCCGCCAGAGGTCCAGCGGGTAGGACTTGCCCGGAACCGACACCGGCGGCAGTTCCTGGTAAGCGATGAGCGCGTCGGTCACCTCGCGGGTGGCCGAGCAGACCACCACGGTGCCGTGCGGCGCGTAGGCCTGGAGCCGTGCGGCCGTGCTCACCACGCTGCCACTGATCATCGCGTAACCGCCGTCGAACGCCGCCATCGGGTCCACGATCACCTCCCCGGTGGCCAGCCCCACGCGGGTCCGGACTCCGAACCTGCCGGCCAGGAGCCGCCCCCTCAACGCCTCCTGGACCGACAGGCCCGCCTGCACCGCGGCGGCGGCGGCCTGGGGGCCGAACCCGTTCTCCGCGGCGCCGAACACCGCCATCACCGCATCGCCGACGTACTTCTCGACGATGCCGCCGTGCTCCCGGACCACCTCGGCGACGGCCGAGAAGTAGTCCTTCTGCAGCGCGCGAACCTCCGCACAGTCCAGCCGGTCCACCATCGTGGTGAAGCCGACGATGTCGATGAACAGCACGGTTACGGTCTGACGCCGCTCCTGGACGGCACTCGTGACAGCGGTCATGTCTCACGCTCCCCCAGATCACTGCGTTGACCGGGAGTACGGTGCCAGCACTGGCGCAGCCGCGGATCCGCAGAACGACGTATCTCTGGGCGCATCGAATTCCGTCGTTTTTGTGACGCAGAACAGTCCGAACCGCCGACAACCCCATAGGCCGATACGGATTAGGCTGCCGGGCATGGCCAGACAGGGGGACGACGGGCCGCTTGTCGGGCGCACCGGCACGCTGACCGACATACAGTCCAACCTGCGCAACGTCGGCCCCGGTGGAACGGCCGCGGTGTTCGTGACCGGGGAGAGCGGCGTCGGCAAGAGCCGGCTGCTGCGTGAGACCGCCGACGCCCTGCGCGGAACGGGCTTCTCAGTGCTGTTCGGCACGTGCCTCGACATCGGTGACGCATCGCCACTGCACCCGGTGCTCCAGGCGTTGCGCCGCCAGGACGGCGGCGCCCCGGCCGCGGCAGCCGACGATGCCGGCGCCCTGCTCGAGCGGGTGTCGCGCGACCTGCGCGCCATCGCCGGGGACCAGCAGCTCCTGCTCGTCCTCGACGACCTGCAGTGGGCCGACCGCAGCACCCGCCAGCTCCTGCTCTATCTGCTCGCCGGCCTGGGTGACGTGCGGGTCTCGGTGCTCGCCGCGATCCGGGCGGAGGCCCTGCACGGCACCCACCCGCTGCGCCGGGTCCTGGCCGAGCTGCGCCGGCTGCGCTCGGTGCGGGTCGTCGACCTGGCCCCGCTCAACCAGGACCAGACGCGCGAGCTGGTGGCGGCCATCGTCGGCAAGACCGTGGCCCTGGAAGACGCCGACCGGGTCTTCAAGCGCAGTGGCGGCAACCCGTTCGTGGCCGAGGAACTGGCCCGTGACCTGCGCGACGGCCGGGTCGAGCTCTCCGACACGCTGCGCGAGATCTTCCTGTCCCGGGTGGACGAGCTGCCACCGAACGCGCACACCGTGGTGCACGCCATCGCGGCCGGTGTGGAGCCGGTCGAGCACGCCGTGCTGGGCCGGGTCGTGCCGCTGCCCGAGGAGCAGCTGATCGAGGCGGTCCGGGCGGCCGTCACCCACCGTTTCGTGGCCAGCGACCGCGACGGTTACAAGCTGCGGCACCGCCTGGTCGCCGAGGTCTTGGAACAGGAGGTGCTGCCGGCCGAGGCCGCCTCCCTGCACCGCCGGTACGCGGAGGCCCTGGAGTCGGCCGACGGCGAGCCGGACAACGCCCGCCTGGCCTTCCACTGGCAGCGGGCCGGCGAACCGGACCGCGCGCTGGCCCCGGTGGTGGCCGCGGCCCGCGCCGCCGAGCGGATGTACGGCTTCGCCGAGGCCCACCGGTACTGGACGATCGCGCTGCAACTGTCCACCGAGACCGACCCGCGCCGCACCGAGCTGCTGGGCCACGCCGCCGAGTCGGCCCACCAGTGCGGTGAGCATCTGCTGGCGCTGGCCCGGCTGGAGGAGCTGGCCGGCCGGCCGGACGCGCCCGGCCAGTCCGACGTGCATCTGCGCCGGGCCCGTTACCTGGCGGCGGCCGGCCGCTCGGCGACCGCCGAGGTGGAGTACCAGCGCGCCCTGGAGGCGCCCGACTGCACCCCGCGGCGGCGCGCCTCGGCGGCCGCCTACCTGGCCGAGCTGCTGCTGCACCTGGGCCGGTACGCCGACGCCAACCAGCACGCCCGCGAGGCCCTGGAACTGGCCGCGGTGAACGGGGCGACCACCGACCTGGTCCGGGCCAGCGCCGCGCTGGGTTTCAGCGCCGCCTTCCGCGAGGACCCGGACGCCGGCCTGGCCGTCATCCGGCACGCCGTGGAGATCGCCGAGCGGTCCGGCCACCCGGACGACCTGGGCGTCGCCTACCTGCACCTGGCCGAGCTGCTGACCGGCCCGCTGAACAGCATCGAGGAAGGCGTGCTGGTGGCCCGCCGCGGCGCCGACCGGCTCGCCTCGCTGGGTGTCGGCCGCACCTATCAGACCCGGCTGCTGGCCATCGCGGCGAACGGCCTGTTCCGGATCGGTCAGTGGGCCGAGGCCGATCAGGTGCTCGACACCGCGATGCGCAACCGCCCGTCCGGCGCCGACGCGGTGGAGCTGCTGCTGGCCCGCTGCCGCCTGTGGGTGGGTTTCGGCGAGGTCGACAACGCCCGCCGTGACCTGGACGCGGTGGCGACCCTGCTGGCCGGTGGCGGCGCCCGGCACGTGCTGCCGATGCTGACGCTGCGGGCCGGCCTGGCGATGTGGCAGGGCGAGCACGCCGACGCCCGGGCGGCGGTGCAGCGGGGCGTGACCGAGACCCGTTCCGACGACCTGGTTCTGCTCGGGGTGCTGGCCTGGCACGGCCTGCGCGCCGAGGCGGAGGCGCACGTGGCCGGCCAGCCGGTCGACCCGGGCGCGATCCGCCGCCTGCGGATGGTGATGGACCGCCTGGTCAAGGGAGTGGTGGACGCGCCGCCCGCGGTCCGGGCGGTGGTCGACGGCTACCTGGACCTGTGCACCGCGGAGCTGAGCCGGGTCGAGGACCGCCACGATCCCGAGCCGTGGGCGCGGGCGGCCTCGATCTGGGACCGGCGCCAGCAGCCGTACCCGGCGGCCTATGCGCGCCTCCGGCACGCCGAGGCCTCCCTGCAGCGCAAGGTCCGCCGGGCCGCCGCGATCAACGGGCTCCGCCAGGCGTACGCGACGGCGACCGCCATGGGCGCCCGCCCGTTCGCCAACGAGATCGTGGGGGTGGCCCAGCGGTTCCGGGTCGCGCTGGCCGACGACGCGCAGACGGTGCCGATGGTCGCGCCGGACCGGACGGCGGACGAGCTGTCCGCGCTGACCGGCCGGGAGCGCGAGGTGCTGGCGGCCGTCGCCGAGGGTCTGACGAACCGGGAGATCGGTGAGTTGCTGTTCATCAGCGAGCGCACCGTCGGCGTTCATTTAGGACATATCTTCGACAAGCTCCAGGTACGCAGTCGCGTACAGGCCAGCCGCGTGTACCTGACAGCGGCGTGACCAGGCGATCGTTATTCCGCCGTTACATACGTACGCGGAATACGTCGTTCTACCGATCCGGTCGCGGAGCCCCGGTGGAAGTGTGGCTTTCACGGGGGAGCACCGCCCGGCGACCTGTTTCGCCGGGCGGTGCTGAGGGCCCTCCGCAGTATTTGCATCACCGACGGAGGATCCGATGACCCAGCCCATCTGGGGCCCCGTTCAGCAGGAGATGTCCGACATCCTGCAACGGCACCCCGACGACGTGCCCGGTGTTGTCGACCAGCTGGCAAAGCTCCAGGATGCCCTGTGTCGCGTGCCGCCTCTGCTGCACGGCAACCCGCTGGCCGACTTCAACAAGCTCTATCTGACCATCACCGAGAACGTGCTGGAGCGTCTCTACGCCGGCAAGTTCAAGGACCCGGCGTTCCTGGCGCGCCTCGACGTCGAGTTCGCGGCGCGCTACTTCGACGCTCTGCGGTACTGGACCGAGGCGAGTCCGGCGTGCCCGGGCGTGTGGGCCGGCCTGTTCTGCCGGGTCCCCGGCCCGGACGCGCGCGCCCTCCCCTCGGCGGTCGCGGGGGTGAACGCGCACATCAACTTCGATCTGCCGTTCGCCCTGGTCACCACGTTCGACCACCTGGGCAGCGACCCGGTCGACGGCAGCGACCAGCACCACGACTACCTGCAGGTCAACGACATCTTCGCCGAGGAGATCCCGGGTCTGCGCCGGGGTTACCTGGACCGTTGGCAGCTGCTCATCGACACGATGAACGGCGACCTGGACGACTGGTGGCAGGGCGAGATGGTGGAGTACACCCGCAATGTCGCCTGGCGCAACGCGCAGAAGATCTGGGCGATCCGGCACGACATGATCGCGCTCGACAAGGAACGGCGGCGGCTCGACAACACCGCCACCGGCCTCGGCAAGTTGCTGCTGTCACCGTTCGGCGGTTTTCTTCAGTAGCCTCAGCCGACGACGACCAGGCGGGCCGTGACGGCCGTACCCTCGCGGACCCCGCCGGCGCCGACCTTCACGCCGATCTTCACGGCGCTCCGTTCGGCCTTCTCGCGGTCCTGGACGACACGCGACTTCTCGCCGTACGCCCAGGTCAGCTCGAAGCCGTCGGACGATTTGACGGTGAACCCCGAGGCGTCCGCGGCGGTCACCTCGCCACGCTGCACGACCACGGTGCGGTCCACTCCGTCGCGGCCACGCACCACCACCTCACCGTGCAGCGTGTTCTTTCGCAGCAGCTTGCGCACCAGGCGCGGCCTGGCGGCCGTCTCCGCGCCGGTGCCGGCGGCCTCTTCGCCGGTGTCGGCCGTGGTGTAGCCCACGGCCTCCAGAGCGACGCTCTCCAGGGCCACGGCCTCCGCGGCGACGTCGCCGGCCGGTGCGGCGCCGCATCCGGTCACGGCCAGAGCCAGAGCGAGGGACAGGATCAGAGCCTTCGGTGTACGAGTCATACGAGCGATCCTGAGCCCGCGGCGATCGAGCCGGGTCAGGCCGATGTTCGAGTTCGGTAAGGAAGCTCGACGGTGAACATCGCGCCGCCCTCGGGCGCGTGGGCGGCGCTGATCCGGCCGCCGAGCCGGGTCACCAGCCGGGCGGCGAGAGCCAGGCCGAGACCACTGCCGACCTTGCGCACGCCGCGATAGCGCCGGTTCAGCTCGCCCCGCTCGAACGCGACGGCCAGGTCGTCGTCGGTGAATCCGGGGCCGCCGTCGCGCACCTGCAGGATCCCGCTCTCCTCGCCGGCCCGGACCGCCAGGACCAGTGGCGCACCGGCCGGAACCACCCGCAGCGCGTTCTCGCAGAGACCGTCGAGCACCTGACGGATGCGGCCCGGGTCGGTGTGCACGGTCACCGGGTCGTCCGGCGCCTCCACCGACAGGGCCGGGCCGTCGGCGGCGCACCGGGCCTCCCACGCCCGGCCCGCCTCCCGGACGAGCTCGGCCAGGTCCACCTCGGTGACGTCGAGCGGCAGGTCGGCGGCCTCCAGGCGGGAGAGCACCAGCAGGTCGGAGATCAGCCGGTCCAGACGTTGCGCCTCGGCGAGCATGGTCGAGCCGGCCGGGGCCACGTCGCCGTCGGTGATCACCCGGTCGGCGAGGGCCTCGGCGTAGCCGCGGATGGTGGCCAACGGCGTACGCAACTCGTGCGAGACCGACAGCAGGAAGTCCCGCTCGCGGCCTTCGCTGGTCTGCAGGGCCGTCGCCAGCTCGTTGAACGAGTCGGCGAGCCGGACCGCCTCGGCGGGGCCGTGCCGGGCGATCCGCACCGACCGGTCCCCGGCGGAGAGACGGCCGGCGGCGGCCGCGGCCAACCTGATCGGCCCAGCCACGAAACGGGCCAGCAGGGCGCCGGCCAGGATGCCGCCGGACAGGCCGGCGAGCAGGGCGATCCAGACACCGCTGAGGACGCGCATCGCGGTGCCGGTCGCCTCCTTCCTGGTCAGCACGACGCCGCTGGAGACGCCGGGCAGCGGGCGGCCGGCGACGAACGACCGACGGCCGCCGACCTGGGCCCGAAGATCGACCGTCTCCCCCGCGATCACCTGCCGCACGACCCGTGGCGGAAGCCCGGCACGGTCCACGCGGCCGTTCCTGATCAGGTAGATCTCCACGTCCTCGGCGCGCAGCCGCTCGGCGATCCGGGCCCGCGCCGCCGGCCGCTCATCGGTGAGCAGCTCGACCGCGAGAACGGTCTTGTCCACCAGCTCGGCCCGGATCTGGGTGTTCACCGAACGGATCGCGAACGGGACCGCCACCAGGGCGGTCACGATCACGGCGACCACGGCGGTCGCGGCGGTCACCAGGACGGTGCGGCCGGTCAGCGTACGGAAGAAGTCACGCATCGGCGGTGTATCCGACGCCGCGGACGGTGCGGATCAGCGAGGCCGCCGCCCCGAGCTTGGCCCGCACCTGTGCCACGTGCACGTCGACGGTGCGGGTGCCGGCGTGCGAGGCGTAGCCCCAGACCGCGGCCAGCAGCTCCTCCCGGGTGAAGACCCGGCCCGGACGGCCCAGCAGATGCGCGAGCAGGTCGAACTCGGTGGCCGTCAGGGTCAGCGGGCGCCCGTCCAGGGTGACGGCCCGGCGCCCGGGATCGAGAGCCAGAGGACCGAGGACGCGGGCCCGATCGGGTTCGGCGGAGACCGCGGCCCGGCGCAGCAGCGCCTTGACCCGCGTCACCAGCTCGCGGGGACTGAACGGCTTCGTCACGTAATCGTCGCCGCCCAGCTCCAGCCCGAGGATCCGGTCGACCTCGTCGTCGCGGGCGGTCAGGAAGACCACCGGGGTCCAGTCGCCGTCGGCGCGCAGGAGGCGGCAGATCTCGGTGCCGGGAAGGCCCGGCAGCGCGATGTCGAGGATGCACGCGACCGGGCGCAGCCGGCGGGCGGCGGCCAGCCCGGCCGTCCCGTCGTGCTCGACCTGCACGCCGAAGCCCTCCCGGCTCAGATAGAGGCGGACCAGGTCGGCGATCGGCCGTTCGTCCTCGACCACGAGGACCAGTCCCCTGCCCGGCGCGTCCGTCACCGCCCCATCATGCCGCCGTGCCGCGCCCGGTGATGTTCGGAGAACGTAAGAGCGCCACCCAACTCGACCGGGTGACCCGTGCGTGTCCCACCGGTTCGCCGGACATCGACGGTTCTCGGGTGGCGAGCAGCGGCCGGCGGCGGCCGGGCGCGCTCCCACGAACGCTCTGGAAGCGCTTTCGTCGCGTGCTATAAAGGCGAAAGCGCCAGGCCCGCGGGCGCGGTCACCCGCGAGTCCACACGCGCATCTGACCGCCACGTGCCGGGCGAGGCGTCGAACACGGGGGGATGCCTCGCCCACCTGGCGCCGTCCCCGCGCCCGAGCCGTGACCGCGCCCGCGCCGTCACCCCCGCCGTCTTAGCCCCCGCCCGTGCGGTCGCCACACACCCCGCGCCGTCTCAGCCCAGCCGTACCTTCGCCGCGCGCCCCGGGCCGTCTCCGCGCAGCAGCCCGGTGGGCGCGCCGCGGCCGTGAGCGGGCCGGGCCTCGCGGGGACCGCCACGGGAGGCGTGGATTTCGGTGGGGCGGCCCACGGCGTACCGGAGAAGCGGTTTCAGGTTTTGAGGTGAGGCGGACCCGAAGCGGGGAAGGATTGACCGCATGACCTACGTGAATCCGGCGGGGGAGTTCACCCGCGACCAGCGGTACATCGCCACCCGGATCACCGCGGACGGGCGGGACGGCTTCCCGGTCGAGGCCGGGCGATATCGGCTGGTGGTCAGCCGGGCGTGCCCGTGGGCGAACCGGTCGATCATCGTGCGGCGGCTCCTCGGGCTGGAGGACGCCCTGTCGATGGGCATCGCCGGGCCGACGCACGACGAACGGAGCTGGTCCTTCGACCTGGACCCGGAGGGTCGCGATCCGGTGCTGGGAATCGAACGGCTCCAGGAGGCCTTCCTGGCCCGCTTTCCCGACTACGACAAGGGGATCACCGTTCCCGCCCTCGTCGACGTGCCCACCGGAAAGGTCGTCACCAACGACTTCCCGCAGATCACCATCGATCTGTCGCTGGAGTGGACGCGATTTCACCGGCCCGGGGCGCCGCAGCTGTATCCGGAGACCCTGCGGGGCGAGATCGACGACGTCAACGAGGTCGTCTTCAAAGACGTGAACAACGGCGTCTACCGGGCTGGTTTCGCCGGCTCACAGGAGGCCTACGAGAAGGCGTTCGAGCGTTTGTTCAACCGCCTCGACTGGCTCTCCGCACGGCTGGAGGGACAGCGTTACCTGGTCGGCGACACGATTACCGAGGCCGACGTGCGGCTGTTCACGACGCTCGCCCGGTTCGACGCCGTCTATCACGGCCATTTCAAGTGCAACCGGCAGAAACTCAACGAGATGCCGGTGCTGTGGGCCTATGCGCGCGACCTCTTCCAGACGCCCGGATTCGGCGACACGATCGACTTCGTGCACATCAAACGGCACTACTACGAGGTGCACCGCGACATCAACCCGACCGGCGTCGTCCCGGTGGGCCCGGACCTCAGCGGCTGGCTGACGCCGCACGGCCGCGAGCGGCTGGGCGGCCGCCCCTTCGGCGACGGCACTCCCCCGCCCCCGCCGTCACCGGCCGAAACCGTCCCCGCCGCCCACCGTGCCGGGTGACTTCAGGTTCCGCGAATCAGGTCCACCGGCCCCGTTTGGCGTCGCGTTCGTCGCGCTTCTTCGCGGCCACCGCGTGCTCGACCAGTTGAAGGGGCCCGTCGCGAAACGGATCGATCGTGACCAGGACGCGGTCTCGATGCCGCCTCGCCCCAGTAGGTCAGATAGCGTTCCTCCGTCTCGCGGCCTTCGACGAAGGCGAGGATCTCGCGCCGCTGAGCTTTGGCGGTCACGTGCCGGACAGGTGGTCCCGAGCACCTCACCGGCTGTGCTCGGCGGTCGCGGGGCGCACCGCGTCGGCGAATTGCTGCCGCGACAGGATGGGCACCGCACCGTACCGTCCGGCCAGGTATCGACGACCGATCGCCTCCTCCTTGCGCGGCGCCAGATCGGCCAATCCGTAGAGGCGGGAACCGCCGTCGTCCCGTTTCTCCGTGAACCACACCTGGTCCCGGCCAAGGGGAGAGACGGTGCCCGGTTCACCGAGCAGAGCAGCGTCGTGCGAATTGAAGATCAGCTGCGCGCGGGCGGGATTGGTGGCGGGGTCCTGGAAGAGCCGGACCAGTTCGACGACCAGGGCCGGGTGAAGACTGGCGTCCAGTTCATGGGCGAGCAGCACGGAACCCTCCGCGAGCGCGGTGAGTACCGGGCCTGCCAATCCGAACCAGACCAGTGTCCCCCGCGATTCGTCGTCAACGCTCATGGCGACATCCGCATCGGCTCCGCGATGGGTGAGCATCACCCGAACGACGCGACGCCGGCGCTGTCGGCGGTCTGCTCGGACTCTTCCTCCTGACCGAGGATGATGCGTACGGCCCGTTGCATCCGTTCCCGCGTGACCGGATCCGGCTCGATCTGCTGGGCACCGGTGACGCCGAGGCCCGCCGCCTTCAGGAACGCGAGGACTCGGTCACGCGAGGCGGGATCGTCCAGAAGCTGTGCGGTCAGGGCCTGCCGGAATTGACGGCTGCCTGCCTCGGCGATCAACAGGTTCCGCTCGAACCACGCGTAGAGCGGCAGGAGCGCGGCATGGTTCGCCGAGGCAGCGGTGGACAGGAACAGCGCATTCGGGCGCAGCAACTCGACGATGGCCCGGCCCTTGGCCCGTTCCACCGAGCCCAGATCGACAACATCGCCGCGACGATGAAACAGCAGCGCGGGACGACCGCGTGGATGGCGGTACGCCCACTCCTCCACGATCCGCGTGTCGTCCAGGACGAATCCGTACTCATGGCGGACGCCGTTGAGGACGATGTCGATCTCGAAGCGGGACGGTGCGGACCGTGTGGACGGATCCAGCAGGTAGGGCCGCCGGGTGACACCGCCGGTGGGGTTGCCGAACCGGAGGGACTGGATGACATGCAGGCGCATGTCATGCATCGCCCGGAGCACGTTGCTCTTGCCGGTGGCGTTCGCCCCGAAGACCCCGGCCAGGAGATGGCACTCAAAGCCCGTTCAGGAGGTCTCGTAACAGGGTGGTGAGCTGGGCCGCCCGCTCCGGCGGAAGGTGGGACAGCAGGCGCTGCTGTTCGGCGAGGCCGGCGGTCACCGCCTCGTCGGCGAGGGCGTGACCCTGCGGGGTGAGGCGGACCAGGATGCCGCGCCGGTCGTGGGGGTCCGGGGAGCGGGCGACGAGACCGGCTCGCTCCAGGCGGTCGAGGCGGGCGGTGGTGCCGCCGGTGCTGAGCATCATCGACGCGGCGAGGGCGCCCGGCGAGAGCTGGAACGGGTCGCCGGACCGGCGGAGCGTGGCGAGGACGTCGAACTCGGCCCGGGCGATGCCGAACCGCGCGTAGGCGCGCTCGGTGGCGTCGCCGGCCAGTTTCGACAGGCGGAAGATGCGGCCGAAGACGCCCATCGCCTCGGTGTCGAGGTCGGGACGCTCGCGGGCCCACTGGCCGAGGATCCGGTCGATGTCGTCGGTCACGTTCCCCATTCTCTTGATGACAAGCTTCTCGAACAAGTTTATCTTTGCGTCGAGATACTTGATGTCGAGGGAGATGGCGCCGATGCGGGTCCTGCTGATCACGGCGATCACCCCGATGCTGTGGGGAACGACCTATGCGGTGACGACCGAGTTCCTGCCACCCGGGCGCCCGCTGCTCAGCGGGCTGCTGCGGGCGCTGCCCGCCGGGCTGGCCCTGCTCGCGATCACCCGGGAGCTGCCCCGCGGCGCCTGGTGGTGGAAGTCCGCGGTGCTCGGGGCGCTCAACATCGGGATCTTCTTCGCGCTGCTCTTCGTGACCGCCTACCGGCTGCCGGGCGGCATGGCGGCCGTGCTCGGGGCGGTGCAGCCGCTGCTGGTCGCCGGGCTCAGCGTGCTCCTGCTGGCGGAGCGCGTCTCTCTGCGTACCGTGCTGGCGGGGTTGATCGGCGCGACGGGCGTAGCCCTCGCCGTGCTGACCAGCGCCGCCCACCTCGACCCGGTCGGGGTTGTCGCCGGCCTCGCCGGCGCCGGCACCATGGCGGTCGGCCTGGTGCTCACCAAACGCTGGGGGCGTCCCGCGGTCTCGCTGCTCACCGCCACCGGCTGGCAGCTCACGGCGGGAGGTCTGCTGCTGGTCCCGGTCACCCTCCTGGCGGAGGGCCCGCCGCCCGCACTGTCCATGACAAACCTCGCGGGGTACGCCTACCTGTCGCTGATCGGGACGGCCCTGGCCTACACGCTCTGGTTCCGCGGGCTGGAACTGCTGCCGGCCACCCGGGTGTCGCTGCTCAGCCTGCTCGCCCCGCTCACCGCGACGGTGGCCGGCTGGGCCGCTCTCGGCCAGGCGCTGACGCCGGTGCAGCTGGCCGGCATGGCCATCGCGTTCGGCGCGGTGTTGTGGGGCCAGTCATCGCATGTCGGCCGTGGTGACCACCCGGCTCGGAAAACCGGTGCGGGCCGCCCGCAGCATGGCCCGGCCCACCTCGCCGGTGGTGGTGACGAAGCGCGGCGCGACCCGGCGGATCATCGGGACCAGCGGCGCGAGCAGCGTGTAAGCGGTGTTGTGCCAGCCGGTCTTCGAGCGGACCCCGTGAGTCGGCTGGATGAAGCCGGGGCGGAACGCGTAACCGTTGCGGAAGAGGTCCATGACCTCGCGCTCGGTGCGGGCCTTGACCCGCGACCACATCAGCCGGCTGTGCGCGTCGGTGCCCTCGCCGGAGACGTAGACGAAGGTCACGTCCGGGTTGAGCGGGGCCAGGGCGCGGGCCGCGGCGAGCGGGAAGTCGTAGGACACGCGGGTGTAGGCCGCCTCGTCCATCCCCACCGATGACACGCCCAGACAGTAGAAGCAGGCGTCGTAACCGCCGAGGTCGCCCTCGACCGGGGTGAGATCGGTGAAGTCGGCGAGCGTCACCTCGCGCAGTTTCGGGTGCTGGACACCGGTCGGGCCGCGGGTCACCACCAGCACGCCGGTCACGTCCGGAGCGAGCAGGCACTCGCGCAGGACGCCCTGGCCGACCATCCCGGTGGCGCCGAACACGATCACCCGCATGCCTCCATTGTGCCGCTCGCGGGGGGCGGAAAACGTCGTACCCCGGGCCTAGGGTCTTTGACGTGCCCGTTGAACGATGGTCCACCGCTCAGGTCGAGGCGCTCGCGCCCGACCCCGGCTCGCTGCGCAACGCGCGCGGCGTCACCGGCCAGTTCACCGCCACCGGCCTGACCGGCGACGTCCTCTGGGGACTCTGCCGGGGCTATCAGGTCGCCGCCGATCTGGCCGGGCCGGCGTTCACATGCTCCTGCCCCAGTCGCAAGATTCCCTGCAAGCACGTGCTCGGCCTGCTGCTGCACTGGTCCTCCTCCGGGGCCGGCGACCATCCGGCGCCACCGTTCGCCACCGGCTGGCAGACCTCCCGTGCCGCCCGGGCCAAGGCCAGGGCCTCGGTGCCCGACCCGGTGGCCGCGGCGAAACGGGCCCAGGGCCGCGCCGACCGGGTCGCCGGCGGCATGGCCGAGTTGCGGCGCTGGCTCGACGACCAGATCGAGCAGGGGCTGGCCGCCGCCGGGCGGTCCGGGCCACAGGCGTTCGAGGCGATGGCGGCCCGGCTGGTCGACGCACAGGCGCCCGGGGTGGCCGGGGCGGTGCGACGGCTCGGCGGCGTCGCGGGCATCGGCCCCCACTGGGCCGACCGGCTCCTCGGCGAGCTGGCCCTGCTGCGGCTGCTCGTCTCCGGCCACTCCCGGCTCGACACGCTCGATCCGGCGCTGGCGGCCACCGTCCGGTCCCGCATCGGCTTCCCGACCACGACCGAGGAGGTCTTGGCCGGCCCCCAGGTGACCGACCGATGGCAGGTCCTCGGCCAGGTGGAGTCCGACGACGGCGCTCTGACCAGCCGGCGGACCTGGTTGCACGGCTCCGGCAGCGGGCGGTTCGCGCTGCTCCTGTCGTTCGCCGCGCCCGGCCAGCCGCTGCCGCCCGACCCCGTGCCGGGCACCGAGTTCCGCGGCGCTCTCTGCTTCTATCCGGGCGCGGCCCCGCTGCGGGCGCTCGTCGCCGACCAGACCTCCGCGGCTTCGCCGTTCGGCTCGCCCGCCGGCGCCGGGACCATCCGGGCCGCTCTCTCGCGGTCGGCCGCACTTCTGGCCGCTGAGCCCTGGCGGTTCGACGCTCCGATGCTCCTGTCTGACGTGACTCCCGCGGCCGGCGGCCACCTGGTGGACGCCGAGGGCTCCGCGCTGCCACTGGCCCCGGGCCATCGGGAGCCGTGGTGGCTGCTCGCGGCGGCCGGGGCGACGCCCGCGACGGTCGCGGCGGAGTGGTCGCCGAACGGGTTGCGGCCGCTGGCCGCCTGGGTGGACGGGGCGTTCATGCCGGCCGGGCCGCCGGCGCCCGATCCCGGGTCGCGCCGCGAAGCCGAGCTCCCGCCGGAGCTGTTGACGGCGGCACTGGTCGGGACCGGGCGGCGGCCGTGGGCCGGGCGGTCGGTGCGGGTCGGTTCGTTGAGCATTGATCTGGGGTCCGATGCCGGGGCGGCGTCCCGGCCCGCCGCGGTCCTTGCCGCTGACCCTGCCGCCGCTCCCGGGCCCACGCCTGCCGCGACTCCCGCTCCCACCAACCCTGCCGCCGCTCCGGTGCCCGCGGCCGGCGCGGCTTTCGTTCCCGGGGAAGCGGTCGAGTCGCCGGCTGCGGCGTTGCTGGAGGCGGCGGCTGTCGCGCTGACCTGCCGACGGGCCGGGGTGGAGCCGGCAACCGGGCATGAACCGCTGCCGGCGGCGCCCGCCGAGACCGACGGCCCGCTGCCGGCAGCCGCCTCGGCGCGGCTGGCCCGGATACTCGACGGCGGCGCGCCCGGCGGCGGCCACCACGAGCAGGAACTGCTGGCTCAGTGGCTGACCGCGGCGGCGGCCCGGGGCGGCATCGTCCCCCCGGCGATCCTTCCCGGTCTGCTGGACGCCGGACGCCGCAACACCTCGGTCCGGCCCGAGCTGGCCCGGGTGGCCGGCCGGCGCGGCGCCTGGCTCGCCGGGCAGCGCGCCGACTGGCGCTGGCTGCTCACCGAGGCGGCGCCCGCCCTCGCCGGTGACTGGGCGACCGCGAGCACCGCCGAACGCCTCGGCCACCTGGCCGCGCTGCGGCACACCGACCCCGGTGCCGCACGTGAGCTGCTGGAGAGCACCTGGGCCGAGGAGTCCTCGGAGACCCGTGCCCGGTTCCTCGGCACGTTCGGCGCCGGCCTGTCACCGCAGGACGAACCGCTGCTGGAGCGCGCCCTCGACGACCGCCGCAAGGAAGTCCGTGAGGTCGCCCTCGACCTGCTGCGCCACCTGCCCGGCGCCGAGCTCGGCCGGCGGATGGCGACCCGGGCGCACGCCGCGGTCCGCCTCGACGGCTCCGGCCGGCTGACCGTCGAACCGCCCACCGAACTCGACCGGGACCTGCGCCGCGACGGCGTCGGCGCCACACCGATCCGCGGCATCGGGGTGGGCGCCTGGCTGCTGGAAGAGGTCGTCGCCGGCACACCGCTCGACACGTGGACCGGCCTCGACCCGGCCGGCTGGCTCGCCGCGGCCCGCGGCCACGACTGGGCGAACCCCCTGCTGCACGGCTGGGCCAAGGCGGCGGTTCTGCAGCGGGACGCGTCATGGGCGTCGGCGTTGCTCGCCGTCGACAGCGGCATCCTGCGCGAGGCGGTCCGGTGGGACCTGCACCTGGTGCTGCCACCGGACCGGCTGGCCCGGCTCGCCGCCGAGGCGCTGCGCTCCGAGGACGGCTCCGCCCAGCGGCTGCTGGCACTGCATCCGGGGCCGTGGCCGGACGGTCTGTCGGTCGCCGTCCTGGAGTCGGTGGAGCAGCGTGCGCGTACCGACCGGCACACCTGGCAGCTCGGCGAACTCTGCCGGGCGGCCGGCCTCGCGATGCCGCCGGACTATGCCGACCTGGCCGGGCGCCTCGCCGCCCGGCTCGATCAGATCGTCGACCCGACCAGGGTGCGGCCGGTGACCGAGCTGGCCCGCACCCTCACCTTCCGACACGAGATGCTTCAGGAGCTCCGTTGAACGCTTTTCAGCCCGGCACCGAGCCCGACGGTGCGATGCCGTCGGCCAGCGACACGCAGTCCCGGCCTCGTCACGTCGAGGAGAGTTCAGCGACCGCTCTGCGACCGCACGCCGAGGACCAGTACGCCGAGGAGCTGGCCCTGCTCGCCGCCGCCGACGACCGGCCCCGCCCGCCGGGCTGGAAACTGTCGCCGCAGGCCGTCGTCACCTATCTGCTCGGCGACGGCGCGAAGATCACCCCGAAGTATGTGGGCCCCCGCCGCCTCATGGAGGTGGCCGTCTCCACGCTCGCCACCGACCGGGCGCTGCTGCTGCTCGGCGTCCCCGGCACCGCGAAGACATGGGTGTCCGAACACCTGGCGGCGGCCGTCTCCGGCGACTCGACGCTGCTGGTGCAGGGCACCGCCGGCACCGCCGAGGAGGCCATCCGGTACGGCTGGAACTACGCCCGTCTGCTCGCCGAGGGCCCGACCGCCGCCGCCCTGGTGCCGAGCCCGATCATGCGCGCCATGCGCACCGGTGCGATCGCCCGGCTGGAGGAGCTGACCCGGGTGCCGTCCGACGTGCAGGACGCCCTGATCACCATCCTGTCCGAGAAGACCCTGCCGGTGCCCGAGCTCGGCACCGAGGTGCAGGCGGTGCGCGGATTCAACCTGATCGCCACCGCCAACGACCGGGACCGCGGGGTCAACGAGCTGTCCAGCGCCCTGCGCCGCCGGTTCAACACGGTGGTGCTGCCGATGCCGGCCAGCGCCGACGACGAGGTGGAGATCGTCGCGCGGCGGGTGGCCCAGCTCGGCCGGGCCCTGGAACTGCCCGAGGTGCCGGCGGCGCTGGAGGAGATCCGCCGGGTGGTGACGATCTTCCGGGAGCTGCGGTCCGGGATGACCGAGGACAGGCGGACCAAGCTGAAGTCGCCGACCGGGACCCTCTCCACCGCCGAGGCCATCTCGGTGATCACGAACGGGATGGCGCTGGCCGCCCACTTCGGTGACGGCACGCTGCACCCCGCCGACGTGGCCTCGGGCATCGCCGGCGCGGTCATCAAGGACCCGGTCTCCGACGGGGTCGTCTGGCGGGAATACCTGGAGACGGTGGTGCGGGAGCGGTCCGGGTGGCTCGACTTCTACCGGGCCGCGCGCGATGCCTGAGCGGATCTACGGGGTCCGGCATCACGGGCCCGGTTCGGCGCGGGCGGTGGTGCGCGCGCTGGCCGCCCATCCGCCGGAGGTGCTGCTCGTCGAGGGGCCGCCGGAGGCCGACGAGTTGGTTCGGTGGGTGGCGGACGGTGGCCTGGAACCGCCGGTCGCGCTGCTCGGCTATGCGGTGGACGATCCGGGGCGGGCCGCGTTCTGGCCGTTCGCGGTCTTCTCCCCGGAGTGGCAGGCGATCCGGTGGGCGGTCGAGCACGGGGTGCGGGTCCGCTTCTTCGACCTTCCGTACGCATACCGCGTCGCCCCGGAGCCGGCCGCCGGCCCGGCCGTCGCATCACCCGTCGCGGATGACCTGGGTGGGGCCGAGGCGGGCGGGGGCGAGGCGGGCGGCGGGGCGCCTCGCCCGGTGCGGCCGGTGGACCCGATCGGAGAACTGGCCGCGGCGGCCGGATACGACGATCCGGAGCGATGGTGGGAGGACGTCGTCGAGCATCGCGGGGCGCCGGTGTTCGAGGCGATCGCCGAGGCGATGACGGCGATCCGGGAAACCGCGCCGGAGGACCCCGACGACCTGCTGCGCGAGGCGTACATGCGGACCGTGCTGCGGGAGGAGCGGCGGCGGCACGAGGAGATCGCCGTGGTCTGTGGAGCCTGGCACGTGCCGGCGCTGACCCGGAAAGTGCCGGTGAAGGACGACACCGCGCTGCTCAGGGGCCGGCGTAAGGGGAAGGTGGCGTTCACCTGGGTGCCGTGGACATATGGGCGGCTGGCGTCCTGGTCCGGGTACGGGGCCGGGGTGCGGTCCCCCGGCTGGTACCACCACCTGTTCACGTCGGTCGACGACGTGGTGGCGCGGTGGCTGGTCGACGCGGCCGGGGTGTTGCGCGCGGAGGGCGTACCCACGTCGTCGGCGCATGTGATCGAGGCCGTGCGCCTCGCCGAGTCCCTGGCGACGCTGCGCGGCCGCCCGCTCGCCGGGCTGGCCGAGGTGACCGAGGCCGCCGAGGCGGTGATGTGTGACGGCGAGCCGCTGCGGTCCGAGTTGATCGCCCGTCGCCTGGTCGTCGGGGAGCGTCTCGGCGCGGTGCCGGACGACATGCCGGCCGTGCCGCTGGCCCGGGATCTGGCCGTCCAGCAGCGCTCGTTGCGGCTCCGGCCGGAGGCCGGGGAACGCGCTCTCGACCTGGACCTGCGGCAGGAGAACGACCTGCGGCGCAGCCGCCTGCTGCATCGCCTCGGCGTTCTCGGCGTGCCGTGGGGTGAGCGGGCCGCCACCCAGCGCGGCACCGGCACGTTCCGTGAGCAGTGGCGGCTGGCGTGGCAGCCCGAGTTCGCGGTCCGCCTGGTCGAGGGCGGCATGTGGGGCACGACCGTGGTGTCCGCCGCGGCCGCCCGGGTGACCCGCCGCGCCCAGGACGCCGGCACCCTGGCCGAGGTCACCGCACTGGTGGAGGTCTGCCTGCTCGCCGACCTGGCCGAGGCCTACCCACCGGTGCTCGCCGCCCTGGACACCCGTGGCGCGCTCGACGCCGACGTGCATCACCTGATGGCGGCGATTCCCGCGCTGGCCCGCACGCTGCGGTACGGCGATGTGCGCCGGACCGACGTCGCCGGGCTGGCGACGGTGACCGCGAGTCTGCTGAGCCGGGTCTGCGCGGCCCTGCCGTCCGCCGCCGGCTCGCTCTCCGACGAGGCGGCGCGGCACCTGCGGGACGGCATGGACGGCGTGCACCAGGCCGTCGGCCTGCTCGCCGACGAGTCATCGCGGGAGCGCTGGCTCGGCACGATCGAGTCGCTGGCGTCGCGTTCCGGTCTGCACGGTCTTCCCGCCGGTCGGCTGACGCGGTTGCTGCTGGACGCCGGCCGGCTGGACGGCGCCGAGGTTCGCCGGCGGCTCCGGCTGCCGCTGACCGTCGGCACGCCCCCGGCGCACGCGGCGGCCTGGGTGGAGGGCTTCCTGTCCGGCGGCGGGCTGCTGCTCGTGCATGACGAGGCGCTGTTGTCGCTGGTGGACGACTGGCTGGCGGACATCCCGGCGGACGCGTTCGACAACGTGCTGCCGCTGCTGCGACGCACGTTCGGCGGCTTCGACGCCGGGGAGCGGCGGGCCATCGGCGAGCGGGTGGCCGGGGGCCGGGCGGACGCGGCCGGGTCCAGCACCGCGATCGACGTGGACCGGGCCTCCGCTCCGCTGCCGACGTTGAGCGCCCTGCTCGGCCGCCCTATGAAAGCGATCCGGGAAAGCAGTCCCGTGAAGACGGTCCCGTAAAGACGGTCCCGTGAAAACCGTCCCATGAAAGCAGTCCCGTGCAAGCAGTCCCGTGAACTCACCGGTGAGATTCGAGTCGGAGGCATTGTGACCAGCGAGAACGAGGCAACGCGGGAGCGGCTGCGGCGGTGGCGCCTGGTCCTCGGCGGCGAGGCCGCCGAGGCGCTCGGTCAGGCCGAGGGGCGGGACGGGGCGATGGACGCCGCGCTGGCCGCGCTCTACGACGCCGGGCCGCCGGACGAGCGGCCGGCCGGGCGGTCCGCCGGGCTGGGCGGTTCGGCGCCGAAGGTGGCGCGCTGGCTCGGCGACATCCGGGAGTACTTCCCGAGCACGGTGGTCCAGGTGATGCAGGCCGACGCCATCGAGCGGCTCGATCTGACCCGCCTGCTGCTGGAGCCCGAGATGCTCGCCGCGGTGGAACCCGACGTGCATCTGGTCGGCACGCTGCTCTCCCTGAACCGGGTCATGCCGGACACCGCCCGGGAGGCGGCACGGCAGGTGGTGCGGACCGTCGTCGACGAGTTGGAGCGGCGGATCGCGCAGCAGACCAGGGCGGCGGTGAGTGGCGCGCTGAACCGGGCCGCCCGGATCAGCCGGCCCCGGCACGCCGACATCGACTGGGACCGGACCATTCGCGCGAACCTCAAGCACTACGTGCCGGAACACCGGACGGTGATCCCGGAGCGGCTGGTCGGGTACGGCCGGCGCAGCACCGCGATCCAGCGGGACGTGGTGCTCTGCGTCGACCAGTCCGGCTCGATGGCCGCCTCGGTGGTGTTCTCCGGGGTGTTCGCCGCGGTGCTGGCGTCGATGCGGTCGCTGCGCACGTCGCTGGTCGTCTTCGACACCGCGGTCGTGGACCTGACCGATCAGCTCGCCGATCCGGTGGAGGTGCTGTTCGGCACCCAGCTCGGCGGCGGGACGGACATCAACCGGGCGATCGCCTACTCCCAGCAGCTGATCACCAGGCCGCGGGACAGCATCTTCGTGCTGATCAGCGATCTGTACGAGGGCGGGGCCCGGGAGGAGATGCTGCGCCGGGTCGCGGAGATGACGGCCGCGGGGGTGCAGGTCGTGGCGCTGCTCGCGCTCTCCGACGAGGGCGCGCCCGCCTTCGACCACGAGAACGCGGCAGCGCTCGCGGCGCTCGGTGTGCCCGCGTTCGCCTGCACTCCGGACGCGTTCCCCGATCTGATGGCCGCGGCGATCGAGCGCCGTGATCTGCGCGCCTTCGCCGAACGCAGCGCCGATCAGGGCTCCGGCGCCTGACCTGCCCGATCGCCGTGGCCCGTCCCGGTCGACGGAACCGGGGCCTGTGGGACCGGTTCGGAGGAGGGCTTGCATACCGCTCGGATGTAACTACCGTAGTCGACATGAGTGCTTACCTGAAGAACTCCCTGACGTGGCAGGAGAGCTGGGACCGACAGCAGCAGGCGTTCATGCCGGACCGGGAGGAGCGGTTCGCGGCGATGCTGACCGCCGTCGCCGCGGTCACCGGCGGCGAGCCGCCCCGGCTGCTCGACCTGGCCGGCGGCACCGGGGCCATCTCGCTGCGCACACTGGCCCGTTTCCCCGGCGCCCAGGTCACCGTGCTGGACCAGGACCCGGTGCTGCTGACCATCGCGGAGTCCTCGCTGCGGGACCGCGCGACGATCGTCGACGCCGATCTCGGCGACCCCGGCTGGCGGGCCAAACTGCCGCCGGAGCCGTTCGACGCGGTGCTGACCGCGACCGCGCTGCACTGGCTGCCGGTCGAGCGGGTGAGCGCGCTCTACGCGGAGGTCCGTGAGGTGCTGCGGCCCGGCGGCGTCTTCGCGAACGCCGACCGCATGGAGGAGGAGGGCCTGCCGGAGCTCTCCCGCAAACTTCATGATCATGCCGAGGCGGAACGTGAGGCCCGGTACGCGACCGGCGCCGCCACCTCCTGGGCGCAGTGGTGGGCTCTGGCCGCCGCCGACGAGTGCCTGGCACCGAAGGCCGCCGAACGGGAGCGGATCTACCCGTCCGACCGGCACAGTCAGGAGTGGACTCCGCCCGCGTCCTGGCACGTCGAGACGTTGCGTGCGGCCGGTTTCCGGGAGGCGGGCCTGATCTGGCGCGGCGGCATGGACGCCGCGGTCGCGGCCATCCGCTGACCCGTCCGGTCCCGCGAAAGGCCGGCATGCCCGCCGGGAGGCGGGTCAGTCCGTCCAGCGGAGGAAACGGTCGAAGAGCTCGGAGGCGGGCGTGTGGGGCATCTCCCGGGCCGCCTCCTCAAGCTGGTCCCACATCAGCACCGCCAGTTCCACCCGGCCGTGCTCCCGCACCAGCCGCTCCCGGGCCGGGTCGCACGGCCAGGGCCGGCCGCACGAACGACAGTCCCAGGACGGCCGGTCGGGGGTGTGTTCCGCGTGGTCCTCGAACCCGGTCATCGCCGGGACACCACCCGGGGCGGAGCCCCCGGCCGGGCCGGCGGGCCCGGAGCTCCGGATCTGAGCCGGTTCCGCTGCGCACGGTGCCGCACGAGGCCGCTCCTTCCCTGGTGCGGGCATGATGGACGGCTGCCGGGTCCGCCCGCCGTCGCACCCGCGTGCTCCACACATTGCGCGCGCATCGCGCGACGGTCAACCGCCCTGGGGCCTCGCTCGCTTGTCCGGGTGACGCCCGGCCGAGGCATCGGCACCGGTCGTTCCGGACCGCTCACGGTCGGTCGCCACCCGCGCGGCAGGCGGCGGCGGTGACGCGATCCCGACAGTGCCGTTCTCGTCGATGAAAGGGAATTCCGCCCGATATGTACCGTTCTTTGGGAGCATGAGGCGAGACGACCCGCCCGCGACGCGCGACCCGGAGACCCTGAGACCCTGAGACCCTGAGGACGGTGACATGGCCTACGACGAGCACGATCATCCGGCATCCGAGGGCGGCCTGTACGCCTCCTCGACCGCGGCGAATCCGCAGCGTTCGGCGCAGCGCCGCAAACAGGCCGCGGTGGGTGTCGCCGGCGCTGTCGCGGTGCTGGCCGGCGCCGGTTTCCTGGTCACCCAGCTCATGAACGAGCAGCAGCCGAGTCTTCCCGAGCCGGCCGCCCTGGCGCCGCGAACGGCGCCGGTGACGGGCGAGTCCACACCGGAGGAGACGGAACCGCCGGTCACCCGTACGCCGAAGATCATGAAGCAGGCCGCGCCCGTGGAGCGCAGCCCGGCGCCCTCGGTGGCGGTGAGCCGTGAGGCGAGCCCTGACCCGGGCCAGGTTCTCGCCTCGGCCGCGGCTGGTGGGCTGCGGGAGCGTCTCGGTCTGGGCGGGGGCGCGCGGGTCACCGAGCGGACGGAGATCCTGGGCGACGGCTCGATCCGGATCATGAGCGCCCGGCGGGACATGTCCGGTGAGCGGCCGTTGACCCTGGCCGCCGACGACGGCGAGCCGGCCGGGGACGGGGTGCGGTGCACGAGCGAGATCCGGCACGAAGCAGACGTCCCGTCGGCGGCCCCGGCGACCCTGTTGTGCTGGCGGACATCGGCGTCCCGCAGCGTGATCACGGTGGCGTCGGCCTCGGAGGACGATTCCCTGACGGCCGAGAGCGTCGAGGTCATCACCCGCGAATGGGCCAGACTGAACTGACAGCCAGACGGACGGAAACCGCGGCGGGACCTCGAGGGTCCCGCCGCGGCTGTCGTCAAGCGAGGGTCAGGCGACGATCGGGGCGCTGCTGACACCGGCGATCGCGGTGCTGGCCGGAACCACCACGCGGTAGGTCTGGCCGGTCCGCAGGCCGGTCACCATGATCTTGGCCGGCGAGGACGGCGCCGCGTAGGTGCCGACGGTCCGCCAGACGCCGCTGACCTGCTGCTGGATCTCGGTGGTCTGGCCGGCCGCTCCGGTGAGGGTGACCGAGAGCTGGCCGTAGGCCGCACGGACGACGGTGACCGCCGCACGCACCTTGTAGCTGACCGTCGCCGAGGTCGCGGCCTCGCTCGCCGGGGTGGCCGTGGCCTTCAGGACGAGCTGGTAGGACGCCTTGGCGGCGCGGTCCACCCGCACGTTGCCGGTGGCACCGGTGACGGTGTCGGTGCACTGCTGCGCGGCGCCGGCCTCGGTCACGCAGATCTGCATCGGCTTGTTCGCCCACACCTGCCCGGCGGCCTGGACGGTGAACGTGGTGCTGGTGACCGTTCCGTAGATCGCCTCGGCCGAGGTGACGTTGGCGGTGATCACCGGCGTGACCTTGACCGGGGCGGTGGTCTGGCCCGGTGACGGCGCGGCGGGCGCGGGGCTCGACGTGGTCGGCGCGGTCGTCGGGGCAGTGGTCGGAGCCGTGGTGGGCACGCCGGCCGTGGGGGCGGTCGTCGGCGCCTTGGTCGGAGCCGTGGTGGGAGCCGTGGTCGGCGGGGTGGTCGGGGCCGTGGTGGCCGGGGCGACCGCGTTCAGCGCGGCGACCGCGTCGATGCGGCCGTGACCGTAGTCGATGTCGAAGCCGGCGGCGCCCAGGTCGACCGAGGACTTCTCCAGGGCGACCTCGATCTGGTCCGGCGTGAGCGCGCCCTGGTAGCTCTTGAGCAGCGCGGCGACCGCGGCGACGTGCGGCGCCGCCATCGAGGTGCCGTTCATCGTCTTGTACGACGAGCCCAGCGCCGACGGGTAGGTGCTGACGATGTTGCTGCCCGGCGCGGCGACGTCGACGTAGTTGCCGGCGTTCGAGTAGCTGCCGTACCGGTCGTTCGAGTCGGTCGCGGCCACACCGATGACGCCGGGGTCCGCGGCCGGGTACGAGGTCGGGCTGCCCTGCGCACGGGCGTTGCCGACCGCCGCGATGACCGTGACGCCCTTGCTCCGGGCGTACGAGATGGCATTGGTGACCGCCTGGACCTGCTGCGTCGCGCCGAGAGACATGTTGATCACCTTGGCGCCGTTGTCGGCGGCCCAGATGATGCCCTCGGCGGTGTCGCTCATGTTGCCGCTGCCGTTGTCGGAGAGGGTCTTGATCGGCATGATCTTGACGTCCGGCGCGACGCCGGAGATGCCCACGCCGTTGCCGGTGACCGCAGCGATGGTGCCGGCCACGTGGGTGCCGTGGCCGTGCCGGTCGCTGGTGGAGCCGGCCCGGTCGGTGATCGCGTCGTAGCCGCTGATCACGTTGCCCGCCAGGTCGGGGTGCGTCGCGTCCACGCCGCTGTCGATCACCGCGACGGTCACGCCGGCGCCGGTCGACCTCTGCCAGGCGTCCACCGTGCGGATCTTGCCGAAGCCCCACATCTGCGCTCGGTACGGGTCGGAGCCGGTGGGGATGCCCAGGGCGTACACCGGAACGTCCATCTCGACGCCGACGGCGTTGTCCGCGTTCTGCGCCTGTTCGACCAGCTTGACCGCGGTGGCCTTGTCGGTCGCCTCCTTGACGGTGACGACCGGCCGGCCCTCGGCGTCCAGCGTGGTGGACACGACCCGGGCCGGCCGCGCCTCGGACACGGTCGCCGGAACGATCTGCTCCGCCGACGCGGTCAGTCCGTAGGTGACCGGCGTCCAGTCCGTCGAGCCGTTCGGAAGTGCGAAAACACCGACAGCGGCGAGCGCGCCCGCGGCAACGGCACCGAACGCGTACTTACGGATCTGAACCTTCATCAACAACGTCTCCCCCGTTTTGGCTACGAGAAGAAGATTCGCTGACGTGGGTTGTCGGAGCCGTTGTCGGACCGTTGCCGCGAGGGAGCAGGTTTCTCAGGCGGACACCGTGACGCTGGTGGCCCCGAGGACCGCGGCGGTGTCCGGCACCACGACCCGGTACTTCTGCCCGCCGGCCAGACCGGTCACCGTCATCTTGGCGACCGCGTGGTAGCCGCCCACGGTGTGCCACGCGCGGGTGAGCGACGAGTACTGCTGGATCTCGACCCGCTGCCCGGCGACGCCGGTGATGGCCACCGTCATGACGCCCCGGGCGGCCAGGCTCGCGCTCACCTGCGCCCGGACGGTGAACGTGGTGACCGGCGACGTCGCGGCCAGGGTCGTGTCCGTCTCGGCCATCGTGACGTAGACCCGGAAGCCGGCCGTGGCGGGGCGCGACACCAGGACGGTTCCGCTGATGCTGGTCCTCGTGTCGGTGCAGGAGAACCCAGCGCCCGCCCCGGTTGCGGCGAGGCAGAGCGACACGGGCTTGTTCGCCCAGGCGCTGCCCGACACCCGGACGGTGAACGTGGTCGCCGTGCCGGCGCCGTAGGCCACCTCCCGGCTCGCCACGTTCGAGGTGATCAGCGGGCTGATCTTCGGCTTGGCGGTGGCGGTGCTGGTCGGGGTCGCTGTCGGGCTCGTGGTGGGGCTGATCGTCGGGCTGGTCGTCGGGCTGGTCGTGGGGCTGGTCGTCGGGCTCACGGTCGGACTCGCCGTCGGCGGAACGGTGGTGGGAGGAGCTGTCGTCGGCGCGGTCGTGGCCGGGGTCGTCGGCGCGGTCGTGGGCGGGGTGGTCGGCGCTGTCGTGGCCGGGGTGACCGCGGCGAGCGCGGCCGCGGCGTCGATCCGCCCGTACCCGTAGTCGTTGTCGAAGCCCCGGGCGCCGAGATCGACGGACGACCTCTCCAGGGCGGCCTCGATCTGATCCGGCGTCAGCGCCCGCTGGTATCCCTCGAGCAGCGCGGCGACCGCCGCGACGTGCGGCGCCGCCATCGAGGTGCCGCTCAGGGAGGCGTACGCCCCCCGGCCCAGCGCGGTCGGATAGGTGCTGATGATCCCGCTGCCGGGCGCGGCCACGTCGACGTAGCTGCCGGCGTTGGAGTAGGAGCCGAACCTGTCGGCGGAGTCGGTCGCCGCCACCGCGATCACCCCGACGTCGGCGGCGGGATACGAGACCGGGCTTCCGGACGTACGCGAGTTGCCCGCCGCCGCGACCACGGTGACGCCCTTGCTCCGGGCATACGCGATCGCGTTGCTCACCGCCGCGACCTTGGTCGTCCCGCCCAGCGACATGTTGATCACCTGTGCGCCGTTGTCGGCGGCCCAGACGATCCCCTCGGCGGTGTCCGACATGTTGCCGCCGCCGTTCGCGTCCAGCACCTTGATCGGCAGGATCTTGACGTCCGGCGCGACCGCGGAGACCCCCACGTTGTTGCCGGTGACCGCCGCGATCGTGCCGGCCACGTGGGTGCCGTGCCCGTTGCCGTCCGTGCCGGGACCCACCTTGTTCGCGATCGCGTCATAGCCCCTGAGCACGTTCGCCGCCAGGTCCGGGTGCGCCGAGTCGACCCCGGTGTCGATCACCGCGACGGTCACGCCGCCGCCGGTCGACCGCTGCCAGGCGTCGGCCACCCGCATCTTGCTGAAATCCCACTGCTGCGACCGATAAGGATCAGATCCTGAGGGTACGCCCAGCGCGTACACCGGAGCGTCCATCTCGACGCTGACCGCGCCGTCCGCGGTCTGCGCCCGCCTGACCAGCTCGGTGGCCGACGCCTTGTCGGTCGCCTCCGTAACGGTGACGACCGGCCGGCCGTCGGCGTCGATCGTGGTGCTGACCACCTTCGCCGGCCGCGCCTGGCTCACGGTCGCCGGGAGCAGTTCCTCCGGGCTCTGCGTCAAGCCGTAGGTGACCGGCTGCCAGCCGGCGGTGCCGGTCGGCAGCGCGTAGACGCCCACGGCCGCGAGCGCGCCCGCCGCCACAGCGCCGGCGGCGTATCGGAGCAGCTGAACCTTCATCCTCGAAGTCCCTCCCGTTGCGGTCGGGTTCGAGGATCGGCGGCCCTCCGGCGCCGCTGATGTTTTCGGTGGTTGCGACTCGGATCTTCAAGGTTGCAGCCGGGTAGCGGACTGCCGGCGGATGCCGCCGCAACGCCACGGCACGCGCACCGGCCCGGCGTCTTGGCGACGCCGGGCCGATGGTTCTCATCCTGCTTCGGTACGTCAGTAGGGCGCCACCGTGAACGTGGCGCCGCTGCTGACGATTGTCGGGTTGGCCGAGCCGAAGGCCGCGGTGCCACCGTCGGCGACGACGGTGAGGATGTAGGCGCCCTCGACGATCGCCGAGCCTCCGACGGGCAGGCTCGTGGTCGGGCTCAACCGGTCCGCCGCCAGGTTCAGGGTGCACACCAGTTCGGTGTCGCTCACGACCACCACGTCACGGCACTCGGCCACGCCGCGGTTGAGGTTGGGTGTATAGGCGCCGTCGACCAGGAACACGTGCGCGCTGCTGTTCGTCGCCGGCGCCGCCGGGTCGAACTGGAGCGCCGAGAATCCCGCACCGAGCACGTCGACGGTGACCGAGTCGCCGACCGCGCCCGTATTCGGCGAGATCTTGATGCCGTTGCTGTAGTCGAACGGAATCGGCGTGTCGCTGGTGGCGATGTTGTTGTCCGGGTCGAGGCTGCTCACCGTGCCGCCCGGCGCGGTGACCGTCAGGGCGAGGTTGGTGCCGGCGGCCCGGGGTCCGGTGGTCGCGGTGAAACTGGTGCCGTTGGCGCCCACCTTGATGTTGGTGAGAGCCGCGCCGTCGATCGTCGCGGTCAGCGGCGTCGAGACCACGGTGAAACCGGTGCCGTTGACCGTGATCGTCTGGCCACCGCCGGCCGGGCTGCTGGTCGGCACGACGGACGTGATCGTGGGCCGCAACACGACGGTGTACGGCGAGGAGGTCAGCAGGACGCTCGTGGTGGTGGAGTCGCTGTCGTAGACGCAGACGTTCCACTTGGCGGTGATCTGACTGCCGGCCAGAACCAGCCCCGTCGCGTTGATGCTGCTCGCCGGATAGGAGGCGGACGGCACCTTGAAGGTGATCTTCGTGCTCGAGATGCGCCGCACATGGGCGGGATCGACGGTGAGCACGCCGGCTGTCGTCGTGGTGCCGGTGGCGGCGATCTGGGTGACGTCCTTCGCCCGGGTACTGCAGGTGGTCGCGCCGGTGCCGATGAACTGGAACTGCACCGTGGGCGTCGTGCCCGCGGCGATGGGACTCGGGGTGGTCGGGTTCGCGGCGAGCGTCCCGACGACCGTGTTCCCCCCACCAGTGGGACCGGCGCTGACGCTCAGGGTCATCGGAACGGGCGCGGCGCTCGCCGGAGCGATGAAAGCGGCCAGCGCCAGGGCGGACACGGCGGCGGAGGCCAGGCAGGCCCGGGAGAGTCTCATCGCCGGCTACTCCCCGCCCGTCTGCGCCGCCGCCTCGCGCAGCAGCTTCCGGTGCTCGGCGATGATCGGGACGGCCTGCTCCGCCAGATCCTTCACCGCCGGGTCGGCGCCGCCCGCGAGTTGCTCCTTGATCAGCTTGTGAGCGTGCCGATGGGCGGTCAGCTGAGTGGAGATGTAGTAGTCGTCGAAGGTCTCCGCTGCCGCCGCCGCATACCGTTCGGTGAGTGCCTGCTGCGCGGCGGTCGGCGAGTTGGGCAGGCGGATCCCGAGGTCCCGCGCGGTCAGATAGAGCTTGGCGTCCATGTGGATGTGGTTACGCATGAACGTGGCGGCCAGGTTCTTCACCACGGGATCCGTCGTCTTCTTCCAGGCGACCTGCCCGGCGGCGATTTCGGCGAGGTTCCCCTGGTGGGCCGCGTGCACGAACGCGACGTCCCGTGGGGTGGGCGCGGGAGCGGCTTGCGCCGGGACGGCTCCGAGAGCCAGGGAGCCGGCGAGCCCCAACGCCGCGGCAATGCGATAAGAATGCACAACTATCCCCTTAAATCGGTCGCGACCAGCCTATTCAGGGAACCCGAGCCAGTCTTCGCTTTCGGATAGTTGGCGCTCCGCTACGCCGGTCACGGCAGCCGTCGACCACCTCACCACAAGGCACCGGCTGATTCACGCCCGTTCTGTCCTCCGGGTTGGGATCCTGGGCCGAGAGCCAGAACATGACCGCGAAGGCGCGGCCGACTTCGGAGGACCATGGAGATGCCCGTAGGCGAAGAGCGTGACCCGGTTCCCGCCGGCCGCACCCACCCGGCCGGACCGCTGCCGCACCGGCGCCGAACAGGACTGATCGCCGGCGTGGCGGGAGCGGCTCTGACCCTCGGCGCCGTCAGCTATCTGATCACCGGCGCACTGCTCGGCGGCGACCACACCCAGCGGGAAGCCACGGCTCTCACCTCACCGGCCCCCACCACCGCGTCGTCCCCCGACATGCCGCCGGCCGACAGCTCACCGACCTCACCGGCCTCCACGCCCTCGGAACTTCCCTCCCCCGCCGAGCCCTCGGAATCGGCTCGCCGGGAAGCGCGAGCCGCCGGCTCCGCCCACAAGACCGACGATGAGAAGGCCCGAGAGAAGCGCCCGGAAACCAGGAAGAATGATCGGCAGGTGACGGCGGCCGAAGCACCGGTCAACATCGTCACGGCGAAATCGTCGAACGCGACGGTGCAGATCATGTCCGCCGATCACGACCTGACCGGCACAGGGCAACTGCGTTTCAAAGGCGATGACGGCAGCCCCGTCGGTGACGCGTCCTGCACCCGGAAGTTCCGGTTCCACCTGGAGAAGCCCGCCCGGGAGCAGCCCACGATGCTGCTGTGCTGGCGCACGTCCGCCGACCGCAGCGTGGTCGCCTTGGCCTTCGCCCGGCGGGACGAGAAGCCGTCCCCCGGCGAGACGGTTCGCATACTCGACGAGCACTGGAGCAGGCTCGGCCGCTGACACCGCGCCTTCCCGGACCCCGTCATTCCTCTTCACCAATACTCGAGAATCACGATTTCCAAGCGCCTAGAATAGCGGTCCGAATTCCATTCACATACGAATCTCGATTCCACGAATCAACGCATGACACGGTGCTACTTTGAGTCCGAAAAAGAGGCAAAGTGCGGCACCGAAACGGTGGGCCGTACAGCTCCCGAGAGGACTCTTGCTCTATGTCTCACGTCCAGCCGCGGCAGCGTCCCCGCACCCTTTTCGCCGCCGGCGCCGCCGTCCTAGTGTCAACTCTGGTGGGTTCGACGTTGGCCCCCCTTGAAGCTCAGGCCGGCCCCATCACGGGCACCATCACGATCACCGCCCCGACGAACGCGAAACTGCCCGCCGACACTGCCAAGGGCGTCATCAACCTGACCGTCTCCGGCGCCGCCGTGCCCGCGCTGTCCGAGGACAACGTCAAGGACATCACCCTCCATGACGTCGACACCAACTGCCAGGACTTGACGAACTACGTCGTCACCAGCGCAACGACGATCTCCATCAAAACCCCGACCCTCCCCAGCGCTGGTTGCGACGTCTCCAGCGGGCCTGAGAGCATCGTGATCGAGTTCACCAACCTTGACACGCTGACCAAGGTCGACGCTCTGACCTTCGTTGCGCCGCCGGCCATCAAAGCACCTGACCCCGGCGTGTTCATGCCGGTCGTCACCGAGTACAGCGCCGATCTTCCCATTGCGCAGCGTAAGAAGCGGTTCCTCTCGACCGGCGGCCAGACCGTCCGGGTGTATGCCGACCCCGCTTTCGCCTTCGACCCCCGGACAGCCGCCGCCCTCAAGGTCAACCTAGGCGGCAAGGACGGCACCGAGGTCAAGGTGTTCGCCGGCGGCGGCGGCCTGACGGCCGGCACCCAGCTCACCTCGGCCAATGTCACCGACACGGTGATCGGAGCGTCGGGAACGACGGGTACCGAACTCGGTAACTACCTCACATTCAAGACCACGACCGGGATGAGTGTCGACAACGACAACCTCGTCATCACGCAGAACGGTGTGAGCAAGACCTTCCTCGCTGCGGCGACCGGGACGATCGACGTGGTCGCCGGCCCCTACATCACGGCCATCAGCCCGACCTTCGGCAAGCCGAACGGCGGCACCACGGTCACCGTCACCGCTTCCGGCCTGGACAAGACGCTGACCGCCGGCACCGACGTCAAGGTGTTCTTCTGCGGCAAGGAGGCGACCGCGACGGCACACAACACAGGTGGAACCGCGCTGGTCGTCACCACTCCGGACGTATCCAACCTCAGCCCGGGCCTCGGTGTGGGCACCTACGCGGGCACCTGCCCGGTGACGATCACCCTGCCGAACGCGACTCCGTCGCCCTACACGAGCCCTCTCAACGCGTTCAGCATGTTCAACTTCCCGAACGAGGCCTGAGGCATCACACCACAGGTAGCCGCTCATCGAAATCCGCATTAGAGCAGTAGAGGAAACAGTGAGGCCCGATCTTCGGATCGGGTCTCACTGTTTCTCGCCGGAATCGGGAGCATCCGCCGCGCCACTCAAGGAACTCTCAGCTACGGATCACACGTTCCGCCCATCCACCCCCACAACATTGGGACGATGAGATCGGGACCCCAGAAGGGGTGCGTAGTCGAGAAATAGAGGAACAGCGGAAATGACCACTCGTGATGACGAACAGCCCGGTGACGACACTTCGGCACCGCCACCTGCCGCACGTCGTCCGGGCCGGCGCCGCACGCAGGTCGTGGCCGGGGTGGCCGGCCTGGCCGCCGCGCTCGGCGGCGGAGCCTACGTGATCACCTCCGCGATCATGGCGGACAAGTCGACCGGAACCGCGGAGATCACCGCCCAGGATGTCCGGGTGGTCGAGCCTCTCGCCAGCGAAAGCGCCGTCGCCCCCCCCGCCGGGCCGGCGCGGGGGGGGACGCCCCGGTAGGCCCCGGGCGGGCCCCCCCGGGG
>NZ_JASCTH010000015.1:239015-261728 GCF_030009775.1 Actinoplanes sandaracinus
GCGTGGGGGGGGGGGTGGGGCCCCCCCCCCCCCCCCCCCCCCCCCCCCCCCCCGGGGGGGGGGGGGGGGGGGCGCCCACGCCCGGATCGCCCTCGGCGGTCCCCACCGTGGACGCCTCGGGCTCCCCGCTTCCGGAGAAGGTGGTGGAGGGCATCAAAGAGGCCCGCCGAAAGATGGCGGAGGACGGCGTCAAGAGGATGCCCGCACTGCCGCAGAAGGCCATCCCTCCCGATGCGGATTTCCAGAGAACGACCAAGGGCTCCCTGAAGGAGGGCGGAATCCTTCGCCTGTTGACCGCCCGCTCGGATCTGACCGGTCAGCAGGAACTCGCGGGCGTCGCGGGTGGGGTGACGAAATACCGGAACGTCCCCTGTTCGCAGACCTTCAAGTTCTCCACCAATCCAGCCCCCAGGAAGCGGCCCAACCTCTTGATGTGCTGGCGGACCACCCCGAAGAAGAGCGTGGTCGCGATCGTGGTCGACCCGGGAGGCAACCCCTCCCGTGAGAAGGCCGTTCGCGCCCTCGAGAAGAAGTGGCGCGCCATGGGATGACGATGCTTCGCCGGCTTTCGAGGCCGGATAGCCGAATGACCCGAGGCCGTCAGGGCCTCGGGTCATTCATCGTCCGGATCAGGCGGGACGCACCACCCGCGACGATTCTAGCTACTAGAACGGGGCAACCGTGAAGGTAGCACCGCTGGAGATGATCGAAACGTCGCTAGCGGCAATAGTGGTCCCCTTATTCAGGACCACGATGCTATAAGTGCCTGCCGGCGTGGGACTTGAGCCCGTGGTTTGGGTTTTATCGGTAACGTCGACATCAATCGTCGTGTTCAGATCCAGAGTGCAAATGATCTCCGTGTCTCCGATAGGAAGAACGTTGTTGCATGCGGCAGTCGGCTCTCCCGTGTTGTCTTTAAATGCGCCGGTAACCGTGCCCCAGTCCTGGGAAGCGTAAGCGTTATTAGCGAGAAGCACGTAACCATTACCGGTAGCGGCCGTATCATCCGCCACGTTCGCCCACGTGGTGATGGCTTTGAATCCGGCGCCGGTGATGTCCAATACCGGCGTGGTTCCGGCCTTCGCGGTGTTCGGGGTCACGCTGATCCCGTATCTGTAGGTGAAGGCACTCGCCTTGGTCGCTGAGCCGGCGGCGGTCGTCACGACGAGGTCGACGACGCCTGGCGCGCGCCTGCTCGTGACGCCGGTGAAGCTGGTCGAGCTCTGCACCTGAATATCGGTGAGCGGGACGCCGCCGAGTGTCGCGGTGACCGCATCACCGGCGGGGACACCCGTCGGGATGCCCTGGAGGCTGCCGGCACCCAACCCGTTGACCAGGACCTTGGTTCCGCCCTGGGCAGGCCCAGAGTTGGCATTAACAACCGCACTCCCCGCAGCCAAGGTCGGGGCGACAGTGTAGGTGGCCGGACGCGCCAGCAGGGCACCCGTGGAGATGTTGTCGCTCTTGTAGAGGCAGGCGTTCCACTGCGTAGTCGCGTCGGTGCCATTGGTCAGAACTCGGGCAGGCACGGTGACCGCCACCTTGCTGCTCGAGATCATCGTGGTGGCACCAAGATACGGCTCCGCCAGGGTGTTCGGCGCGACGGAGGGATACAGGGCCCCGCAAGCGCTGCGCGTGAAGAGAACCTTCGGAGTGTCAGTGACGGTGTCGATGGTCCCGGCCGGCACAGCGAGCGTGATCGCGTTGAGGCCTCCGGTCGTGCCGCTTGCCGGGGTCAGCGTCGCGGTCGGCAAGGCGGTCACGGTGGCGGTGGTCGTGGTGACGTAGCCGCTGTAGGGAGTGTCACCCCGAGCGACCAGTGTGCTGCCCACCAGCGTCCCGTTGTAGACGCAGACGAAATATGCCGTATGCGCGGTGATGGTCGTGGGGACCCGTACGTTGACTTGGTTCGTGGTCCCTGTGACCTTGGTCGCCGTAGTCGCGATGATGGTGGTGGTAGCCGGAGTGGCATAGGTCGCCGGACAACCGGTAGCCGCGTTGTTGAACTCGGCAGCATATGAGGTGCCTGTGAAAGTGTCCTCCGGCGCGGTGAGCGTCAGGGTGTCACCACCCGCGGTGGAACCCGTGATGGCACTCATCCTCGCGAAGGGGGTCCCGATAAGGGCAGGCGTCGAGACCGCCACGTCGACGGTGTTGTTGTAGCCACAGAAGATCCAGGGACCCGTTCCTCCGGTGAGGGCCGGCGACACGAAACTGGCCGAATCGTCATCGATCCGGGTGATGGTTCCGACGTCTTTCACGTTGGCGCCCGGGGTTGCCGCCGCGCTACCGCACGACGGGCTGGAGCCTCCAACGAGTCGGCCGGTGAAGCCCGAACCCGTCTTTGACGTGGCGTAGAAGTTGTTGGCATCGGTTGCAGTGACCGTTACCGGAATGCCGCCCTGAGTGGGGAACTGCTTCACGTTGACCGTGGTTGGTACGTCTGCCGCGTAGGCCGGTGTCGAGAGTCCGGCCACCACCACGGCGGCCGTCGCCGCCACGGCGACACCGGCGCGGAGCGGCCGGTAGCCGGTTTTGTTACGGGACTTGCGCATGCGAGGTCCTCCTACGGGTTCCAAGAACCACGTCTCTGGGATAGGCGGGCCCGCACGCTTCGAAGACGACGGGCCATCTCGCGGGAAGCGTAACGATTACGGGTAGTTCGGCAGGGTAAAGTCAGAAACATCCTCATATGTCAGACGAAAGACGCTCCTGCGACTACGCTGCGGCCTCCTGAGCGCTCGCCTCCGGCCGAGGGCCGACCGGCACCGCCGGAAATTTTCTCAGGTTTGGCTTGCCTAAATTGATAAAAGGAAGCCTTGCCTAACAATTCTTATGCCACAGAAATATCATGCGGATAAGATGCGGTACCCCCGGGAAATGGCTACGTTAATAGCGGACAGACTTAGCCGCTGACCGAAGGAGAACCGTCGTGACTCAGATGATGAACATGCCCCGCGTCCAGACCTGCACGGTCACGGACTGTGGCTACAACCACGACGGGTGCACCGCGTTCGCCATCACCATCAGTGAGAGCAACTCGGCCTGCGACACGTTCGCCGGCGCCGGGCTCTCGGGTGGGATGGGCATCGCGACCGCCCAGGTGGGCGCCTGCAAACGGGCCGACTGCAAGTACAACAAGGAGCTGGAGTGTCAGGCTCCGGCCATCACCGTGGGCGCCTCCGCCGACAAGGCGGACTGCCTCACCTACCAGCACGCCTGACCGATTCCGCATCGAGACCGCCGCCCCGCGAAAGCAGGGCGGCGGTTTCGCGTCGCCAATGATCAGCCGAAGAGGCCACTCGGGCATTCCGGTGTCGCGGATGCGCTCCGGAGGGTCCCGAGCACCTTGATGCCGATCTTGTCGTTGGCGCACCCCAGCGATCTTCCGCCGCCCGGCCCTTGACGGCGGCACCCGTGGGCGCTAGGTTGCTCTCAGATCGAGTAATACTCGGAGTGAGAAAAACTCGCACAGAGAAGGACTTGACGGATGGATGAGGCGAGCTTCCTCGAGGGGTACGACCCCCGGAAGTACCCGGCGGTCGCGGTGACCGTGGACGTGGTGGCGCTGACCATCCGCGACGGCCGGCTCTGCGTTCTGCTGGTCGAGCGCGGGGCGCAGCCCTTCGCCGGGCGGCGGGCGCTTCCCGGCGGGTTCGTCCGGGAGGAGACGCTCGACCAGGCGGCGCTGCGGGAACTGGCCGAGGAGACCGGCCTGACGCCCGGCGGCAGCAGTGCCGAAGAAGACACGGCCGGCGGGCACGAGGCGGGCAGCGAGCTCGACCGGGTGCATCTGGAGCAGCTCGGCACCTACGGCGACCCGGGCCGCGACCCCCGGATGCGGGTCGTCTCGGTCGCCTACCTCGCGTTCGCGCCGAGCCTGCCCGAGCCGACGGCCGGCAGCGACGCGGCACGGGCCTACTGGGTGCCGGTCGACGAGGCGAAGGATCTGGCGTTCGACCACGACCAGGTGCTGGCCGACGGGCTGGAGCGGGCCCGGGCGAAGCTGGAGTACACCCCTCTCGCCACCGCGTTCACCGGGCCGGAGTTCACCATCGGTGAGCTGCGGCAGGTCTACACCGCGGTGTGGGGCGAGGAACTGCACGCCGGCAACTTTCACCGGAAGGTGCTGTCGGTTCCGGGGTTCGTGGAGAGCACCGGGGAGACGACCGCGCGGGGCGGTGAGCGGGGCGGGCCGAAACCGAAGCTGTACCGGGCCGGCGACGCCCGGCTGCTGCACCCGGCACTGCTCCGGCCGACCAGGGAGGACCGGGTGAGATGACCACCACGATCACGTTCGAGGAAGCGGTCGGCCGGATCTTCGCGGCCCACGACTTCCAAGATCTTGCGGGAGGAGCAGCCGGCGGTCCGGCGTACCGGAAATGGGCCAAAGCGGTCCACCCGGATGCCGTGAGCGCGGCGCGGCGGGCGACCGCGACGGACGCCTTCGCGAAGCTCTCCGCCTTGTACAAGGCCCGCAGCGAGGCGGGAACCGCCGCGACGGGCGAGGCCGCGGGCGGCGCGAGGGGTGAGGCGCGAGCCGAGCCGGTCGTTCAGGGACGCCGGCGCGCGTACCGGATGGGCCGGGTCTTCGCGAAAGGGGATCTCGCCGAGCTGTTCGCCGACGGGTCCGCGCTGATCAAGGTCCCACGGCAGCCGGCCGACAACGACCTGATGGAGGCCGAGGCGAAGGCGCTGCGCCGGCTGTGGCTCGACGGCGACCCGAGGTTCCGGCCCTATGCGCCGCGCCTGATCGAGACCTTCGTCCACGAGGACGACCGGCGTCGGCGTCGCCGGGTCAACGTCCTGGAGCGCCAGCACGGCATGATCAGTCTGGCCGAGATCGACCGGGACCTGGATCCCCGGGACGTGGCCTGGATGTGGCGGCGTCTGCTGACCGCGCTCGGCTGGGCGCACCGGGCCGGAGTCGTGCACGGCGCTGTCCTGCCGGAGCACGTGCTGATCCATCCGCAGGAGCACGGTCTGGTCCTCGTCGACTGGTGCTACGCGGGGCTGGGACGGCAACAACCCGACGGAAGCTATGCGGGACATCGACCGGCGGCGATAGTGAAGGCGAGGAGAGACTTCTACCCGCCGGAGGTGCTGCACGACCGGAGCGCTGGTCCCGCCACCGACATCTACATGGCGACGAGGCTGATGACGCGGCTGATCGGGCCGCGGATCCCGGCTTCGCTGCGGCGGTTCGCCGCCGGCTGCACCTATGACGCGCCGCGGATGCGGCCGCAGGACGCCTGGGCACTGCTGGGCGAGTTCGACGACCTCATCCACCAGCTCTACGGCCCCCGTAAGTTCCGGCCGTTCGTTCCGTAGGAGGACAACATGGGAAGCGGACACTGGTCCACCGACGTCTACACGGCGGCCGCCAACTACCGGGCGGCGAGCGGGTCGAGCGCGTTCGCGTACAGCGACGGTGGCGCCCGCACGGTTCACCCGGACCTGGACCCGGCCGGGGTCTTCATGCGGGAGAGCCGCGACAGCGACGAGCACCCGTTCAGCACGCCGATCGCGGTGCTGTTCGACGTGACCGGCTCGATGGGCAACGTGCCGCGGGTGCTGCAGACCAAGCTGCCGCAGCTCCTGGGCCTGCTGACCCGGAAGAACTACGCGGTCGACCCGCAGATCATGTTCGGGGCGATCGGCGACGCCACCTGTGACCGGGCGCCGCTGCAGGTCGGGCAGTTCGAGTCGGACAACCGGATGGACGACGTGCTGGCGAAGGTCGTCCTGGAGGGCGGCGGCGGAGGCCAGAAACACGAGTCGTACGAGCTGGCGCTCTATTTCATGGCCCGGCACACGCTGCTGGACTCGATGGTGAACCGGGGGCGGCGCGGTTACCTGTTCATCATCGGCGACGAGCTGCCCTACCCCCGGGTGAAGCCGCGCGAGGTGAAGGCCGTCATCGGCGACGACCTGAGCGAGCCGATCGCGACCGAGGACATCCTGACCGAGCTCAAGCGCAAGTACGACGTCTACTACATCCTGCCGACGGCGGCGCACCACAGCGGCGACCGGGAGATCCTGGGCCGCTGGCGCAAGCTGCTCGGTCAGAACGTCCTGGAGCTCGACGACCTGGACGCGGTCTGCGAGACGATCGCGCTGACGGTCGGGCTCGGCGAGGACGCGATCGACCTGGACGAGGGCATCTCCGATCTGACGGACGTGGGTTCGCGGGCCGGTGGCTCGGTCGGGCGGGCGCTGGCGCCGTTGCAGCGGACCTCCGTGGTCCGCGGCGGCGCGTTCGAGATCGCCGGAGGTCCGGGCGGAAACCAGCGGTTGTGAACGAGCATGTGGCGGTCGTCGACCTCGGTTACGGCGACGCAGGCAAGGGCACGGTGGTCGACTTCCTCTGCGCTTCGCGGGAGCCCCGGGCTGTCCTGCGTTTCAACGGAGGCGCCCAGGCCGCGCACAACGTGGTGACCGAAGCCGGGCGGCACCACACGTTCGCCCAGTTCGGGTCGGGCACGCTGCGCGGCGTGCCGACCCACCTCACCCGGTTCATGGTGGTCGACCCGCTCGCTCTGGCGGGCGAGGCGGCCGCGCTGGGGAACCCGTTTCACCTGCTCACGGTGGACGGTGATGCCCTTCTCGCCACTCCGTGGCATCGCGCCGCGAACCGGCGCCGCGAGACGGAGCGCGGGTCCGCACGGCACGGTTCGTGCGGCATGGGCGTCGGAGAGACGATGTCGTACGCGCTCGAGCACGCCGACGCTCCCCGGGCGAGTGACGTGCGCTCCCCCGCGCGGCTACGGCGCCGGCTCGCGGCGGTCCGCTCGTTCTACGGCGACCGCGACGTCCCGCTGGACGATGTGGTCGACGCGTTCACCGCCTTCGGCGAGGCGGTGCGGATCGTCGGCTCCTCCCACACGGAGCGGCTCCTGGCGCAGGGGCCGTGCGTGTTCGAGGGCGCTCAGGGTGTGCTGCTCGACGAGTGGCGCGGCTGGCACCCGTACACGACCTGGTCCACCACGACGTTCGACAACGTCACCGCGATGTGTGCCGACTTCCAGCGGCTCGGGGTGGTCCGCACCTACACCACCAGGCACGGCGCCGGCCCGTTCGTCACCGAGGACCCGTTGCTCGATCTCCCGGAGGCGCACAACGGCCGGGACCCGTGGCAGGGCGCGTTCCGGACGGGGCACTTCGACGCGGTAGCCCACCGGTACGCCGTCGAGGTGGCCGGCGGTGTCGACGCCCTGGCGGTCACCCACCTGGACGTCCCGGACCGCTGCCCGGGCCTGCGGATCTGCACGGCCTATGACGTCGGCGGGGAGATCTGGGAGCGGATCGATCCGGGCCCGCCGCGCGATCTGGCCCATCAGGAACGGCTCGGCGCGCGGTTGCGGGAGGCCCGCCCCGCGGCGTCGTACCGCCCCGACGACTGGTCCGCCGCGATCTCCACCTTCCTGGGCGCGCCGGTGCTCCTGGAGTCACACGGCCCGCTCTCCTCGGACAAGAAGCTCCGCTAGGGAGGGTGCGAATCCCGCACCCTCCCTAGCGGATCAGGCCGGGCTCAGGAGGAAGACCGGGATGAGACGGTCGGTCTTCTTCGTGTACTCGATGTACTGCGGGAAGGCGGCGGCCGCCCGGTCCCACCACACCTCGCGCTCCTCGCCGGAGAGTTCCCGGGCGATGTAGTCCCGCTTGACGTCGCCGTCCTGGAGCTCGACCCGCGGGTTCTTCCGCAGGTTGTAGACCCAGACCGGGTTGTTCGGGGCGCCGCCGAGCGAACCGACGACCGCGTACTCACCGCCGTGCTCGACCCGCATCAACGGGGTCTTGCGCAGCAACCCGCTCTTCGCGCCGATGCTCGTCATCACGATGATCGGCTTTCCCATGATCTCGTTGGCCTCGGCACCGCCGGTGGCCTCGTATTTCTCTGCCTGCTTGCGCGCCCAGTCCGAAGTGCTGGGGGCGTACTCACCCGTCAACGGCATGAATCCGATCCTACGCACCCGAACCGCACCCCGCCCGAGCCTGGAACGCACTCCTTGATCGCCACCTTTATCGACACGGGCCGGCCACGGATGGTCGGCCCCATCGAAGGGGTGGAAACACATGCGGCGGAACCTTCTCGGGCGTGGAATCGCGGCGGTCACCGCCGCCGCCCTCGGCGCCTTCGCGCTGCCCACCGGGAGCCAGGCGTTCAGCCCGGTCTCGTACGGCGTCGCCCTCCCCGCCGCGATCTCGGCGCAGAGCCCGGTCCGCATCGTGACGACCAGCCTGGACGCCACCGGCCGCCCCGTCTTCCGGGTCCGTGAGGCCACCGACCGGACCGGCGCCGCCCGGATCATCACCTCCGCCCGGAAGGCCGCCGGCACCGTCGGCGTCGAGATCGACCGCCCGATGCACGCCCTCGAGGCGCCGTCCGGCGACGACACGTACCGCGAGTACCAGTGGGACCTCGACAAGATCAGCGTGCCGGACGCCTGGCAGCAGAGCACCGGCGACGGCGTGGTGGTCGCGGTGATCGACACCGGCGTGGACGGCACCCACCCCGACCTCGACGGCAACGTCCTCATCGGGTACGACGCGATCGACGACGTCGAGGGCGGCGACTCCGACGGCAACGGGCACGGCACCCACGTGGCCGGCACCGTCGCCGCGCTCGCCGGCAACGACGAGGGCATCGCGGGCATCGCCCCGGACGCGAAGGTCCTGCCGGTCAAGGTGCTCGACGCCGACGGCACCGGGTACAGCTCGGACACCGCGGAAGGCATCGTGTGGGCGGTCGACAACGGAGCCCAGATCATCAACATGTCGCTCGGTGCGAGCACGCCCACCGCCGCTGAGGAGGCGGCCGTCGAGTACGCCCGCGACAACGGCGTCACCATCGTCGCGGCGGCCGGCAACGAGCGGGAGGAGGGCAGCCCGACCAGCTACCCGGCCGCCTACGACGGGGTCATCGCGGTCGCCGCGACCGACGAGTCCGACCGGGTCGCCGGGTACTCCAACCGGGGCGACTACGTGGACGTGGCCGCGCCCGGCAGCGGCGTCGTGAGCACCTATCCGGCCGATCTGACCGAGGACGGCGACGGCTACGCCGCCCTGAACGGCACGTCGATGGCGGCGCCGCACGTCGCCGCGGTGGCCGCGCTGCTGGCGGCGTACCAGCCGGACATCACCCCGGACGGCATCGAGGAGGCGCTGGAGAGCTCGTCCGTGGACCTCGGCAGGGCCGGTTTCGACGCCGACTACGGCAACGGGCGGATCGACGCGGCCGCCGCGATCGACTTCCTGGCCGGTGACGGCGGTGACGGCGACGGCGGTGACGGCGACGGCGGTGACGGTGACGGCGACGGCGACGGCGACGGCGACGGCGACGGCGACGGCGGTGACGATGACGGTGGCGAGGAGCGGGTGCTTCCGGAGATCGCCGTCGGCTACTCCGAACGCCATGTCGCGTACGGAACGAGGACCAGCACCCCCTTCACGATCACCGACGGCGAGGAACCGCTCGCCGGGCAGGAGGTCGAGGCGTGCGTCTCGGTCGGCGGCGGAGACTGGGACTGCGAGTCCGGGACGACCGGCGACGACGGCGAGTACGCGTTGAGGCACACCGCGACCGGCGCGTTCGACGTGCGGTTGACCGTCCCCGGGTCGGACACCATGGACGAGGTGTCGGCCGAGACCTCCTACACGGTTCAGGCCGTGGTCAAGGCCACGAGGACGGGCAAGGGCGCGATCACCGTCAAGGTCACCGGAGCCGCCGGACAGAAGATGACCCTGCAGCGCCTGGTCAAGGGCAAGTGGACGACCGCGAGGACCTACACCGCCACCGGCAACCGCAAGATCACCGGCCTGGTCCGCAGCGGCTCCTACCGGGTGGTGCTGGCCTCGACGACGACGATCGAGGGCGTGACCAGCGGCACGGTCAAGGCCTGACGTCCGAGGGGATGCTCGTGAGGTTTACTCGTACCCCATGAGCATCATCTCCCGGGGTTTCGGCGGGCGGCGGCGCGAGCCGTCGCCCGACCTGCCGCCCGGCCAGTATCTGGCACACGACTTCCCGGTCCTGTCCGCCGGCCCGACGCCCAAGATCCCCCTCGACCGCTGGCAGTTCTCGATCATCACCGAGACCGGCGAGAAGCACACGTGGAACTGGGCGGAGTTCACCGCCCTGCCGGCCGAGGAGATCACGGTCGACATCCACTGCGTGACCAAGTGGTCCAAGCTCGGCACCGGCTGGAAAGGCGTCTCCCTCGACACGCTCTTCGAAGACGTGGAGATCGCCGGCGACTACGTGATGGCGCACAGCTACGGCGGCTACACCACCAACATCCCGCTGGAAGATCTGCTCGACGGGCGGGCCTGGATCGCCTATGAGTACGACGGCGAGCCACTGCACCCCGAGCACGGCGGCCCGGCCCGGCTGCTGATCCCGCACCTCTACTTCTGGAAGTCGGCGAAGTGGGTGGACGGGCTGCGGATGATGCACGAGGACGAGCCCGGCTTCTGGGAGGCCGGTGGCTACCACATGTACGGCGACCCGTGGCGCGAGCAGCGGTATCACGGCGACTGAGGTGAAGAACCGTAAAGTGATCTGGCGGGCCGCGACCGTCACGGAGGCCCGCTGGGAGACGCCGACGGCGCGCACCCTGGTCCTGGACATTCCGGACTGGCCTGGTCACCTCGCCGGTCAGCATGTCGACATCCGGCTCACCGCCGAGGACGGCTACCAGGCCCAGCGCAGCTATTCGATCGCCTCCGCCTGGTCCCCCGCCGCCGCCCGAACGGCCTCCGATGACGAAACGGCCTCCGATCGTGGGACGGTCGAGATCTCGGTGCAGCGTCTCGAAGACGGTGAGGTGTCGCCGTACCTGACGGATGTGGTCGAAGCCGGTGACCAGATCGAGGTGCGCGGGCCGATCGGCGGCTGGTTCGTCTGGCGTCCCGAAGCGACCGCGCCGGTGGTGCTGGTGGCCGGCGGGTCCGGGATGGTGCCGCTGATGGCGATGATCCGGGCGCGTGGGCTCGCCGGTGGCCGCCAGCCGTTCCGGCTGATCTATTCGGTGCGGACGCCGGCGGACGCCCTCTACGCCGACGAGCTGCGCCGGCGGGCCGTTTCGGATCCGGGCCTGGACGTGCGTTTCGTCTACACCCGAGAGACGCCGGAGGGCTGGCCCGTTCCCCCGAAACGCATCGACGTGGCGACGATCAACAGCTACGGGTGGCCGGCCGACTTCGCGCCGGACTGCTTCGTCTGCGGCCCGAACACGTTCGTCGAGACGGCCGCCGACATCCTGGTCGCTCTCGGCCACGACCCGAAACTCATCCGCACCGAACGCTTCGGCGGCGCCTGACCCCGTCCGGCCCCCAGCGCGGTGACGGTCCACCCGATACAGCGCTGGGGGCTGGCAGCTAGCCGGTGGTGATTTCGAGCAGCAGGGCCTGTTCGGGGGTGAGCAGCGGGGCGGGCAGGCCCACCTGCGCCAGGACACGACCGGACAGGGTGACCGCGCCGGCGGCCAGCCAGGCGGGCGGGGCGTCCTGCACCACGCGCGGCGGGACACCGATCGGGCGGACCGTGTAGAGGCGGTCGGGGTCCAGACCCGGGAATCGGATCGGCGGCGGCAGGGCGGCGGCCGGGGAGCCGAGAGCGACCAGGGCGAACACCGCGTGGGTACGGTCCTGGGCGACCACCCCGTGCAGCAGGTGCGCCGGGTCGGCGGAGTCGGCGCGGACCACCGTGCCGGAGTGCAGCAGCGGCCGGAGCCGCTGGTGCTCGGCGATCCAGTCGGCGATGGCGGCACGTTCCGGCGGTGCCGCCGCGGTCAGGCTCCACTCGATGCCGGCGCTGCCGAACAGTGCCGTGGCCAGGCGGAACCCGAGGGCCGAGGTGCGGCCGGTGACATGCGCGGCGCCGGCGCCCAGGTGCCCGCCGAGGTATTCGGGCGGGACCAGGACACCGGTCCAGCGCTGGATCGACTGCCGGTCGAGCGGGTCGTTGGTGTCCGACGTCCAGAACCGGTCCACCAGGTCGAGGATGCCGAGGTCGATCCGGGCCCCGCCGGAGGCGCAGCTCTCGATCTCCACGTGCGGGAACGCCGCCCGCAGTTCGGCGAGCAGCCGGTAGAGGGCCCGGGTCTGCCGGTGCGCGGTGCCGGGGGTGAGCAGGTCGCGGTTGTGATCCCACTTGAGGAACGCGATGGGATATTCGGTGAGCAGGTCGGTCAGCCGGTCGCGGACGTAGGCGTAGGCCGCCGGATCGCCCAGGTCGAGGACCCGTTGCCAGCGCCAGGTCGGCCCGGAACCGGCCGGATCGGCGGGGGCGCCGAGGATCCAGGAGGGGTGAGCGTCCGCCAGCCTGGAGGAGGGGCTGATCATCTCGGGTTCGACCCAGAGGCCGAAATCCATTCCGGCCTCGTGCACGCGGGAGATCAGCGGGTGCAGGCCGTCCGGCCAGACCTCGGAGTCGACGGTCCAGTCGCCGAGGGCCCGCTTGTCGTCGCGGCGGCCGGTGAACCAGCCGTCGTCCAGGACGAAACGCTCGACACCCACCTCGGCGGCGGCGGTGACCAGCTCGCTGAGGACGTCCAGATCGTGGTTGAAGTAGACGGCTTCCCAGGTGTTGAGGACGACCGGGCGCGGCAGTCTCACCGTCGAGCGCGAGCGGATCCACGGGTGCAGCCGGTCGGAGAGGCCGTCGATGCCGGTGTCCGAGAAGACCGCGACCAGCCAGGGCGTCTCGTACGACTCCCCCGGCGCGAGCCGGATCTCGCCGGGTGCGAGCAACTCGCCCGCGCCGAGGACTCCGTAGCCGAGGGCCGAGCGTTCCGCCCAGATCCGCTTGTCGCCGCTCCAGGCCAGGTGGGTGGCCCAGACCCGGCCTTTCCGAAAACTGAAACCGGGCTCGCCGGCCATCATCAGGAACGCGTCGTCGTGGCCGGGGCGGCCGTGCCGGCTCTCCCGGCTCCAGACGCCGTGCCGCAGCGGGGCGCGCTGCGGCTGCCGCTCGTGCGACCACAGTCCGGTGAAGTCGAGCAGTTCGGACGCCTCGGGCGGCAGGGGCAGCAGGACGTCCAGGCCGGGCACGAGCACGTCGGCGGCGCCACGGTTCTCCAGGCGGTGCCGGACCCTCAGGACGCCTTCCGGTGACAGTGCGAGCTGGGTGAAGACCTCTTGCGTGGCGTCGGGGCTCGTGGAGCGTACGACCATGGAATCGTCTTGAGAGTGCGCGCCGACCAGCCGGAACCGGCCGTCGGCCGCGAGTGCCGGACGCCCGCTCCATCCCTCGGAGAGGGATGGCAGAAGCGACAGTCGCAGCGGTGTGTCGATCGAGCTCGGTGGCACCGCCGGAACCGACGCGTCGGCCAGCGCCTCCACGTCGGCGTCGCCGAGGTCCGGGCCCCAGTGCAGGATGACCGCGGCGGCGCCGCGGGCGTCCAGCACAAGGCTGGTGCCCGCGGCGCGCAGGTGGAACACGGTCACTCGGCGACCGGGATGGACTGCGACTTCAGGTTGGTGACGGTCGCGGTCTGCGCGGTCTTGAGCGCGTCGGCCAGGGTGCCGGTGCCCGAGACGGCGGCCTTGAAGCCGTCCGACGCGGAGGCGTAGGTGCTGGTCATCGTCGGTCCCCAGACGAAGTCGGCGGCGACCTGGGTGGAGGCGGTCGCGAAGACATCGTAGATCTTCTGGCCGCCGTAGAACGCGACTCCCTCGCTCAGCGCGGGGAGCTTCGCACCGGCCTTGGTCGCCGGGTAGAGGTTGGCCTCCTTGTTGAGCAGGGTCAGCGCCTCCTCGGAGGTGTTCAGCCAGAGTGCGAACTTGGCCGCCTCGTACGGGTGCTTCGAGCCCTTGAAGACGGCGGTCGACGAACCGCCCCAGTTACCGGCGACGGCGCCGCCCGGGGTCCACTGCGGCATCGGGGCGACCGCCCACTTGCCCGAGGTGGCCGGCGCGCCGGACGCGATGGAGTTGGCGCCCCACACCGCGGAGACCCAGGTCCAGGCCTGGTCGGTGTTGTAGGCGTTGTCCCACTCGGTGGTCCACGGCGGCACGGTGGAGACGTGCTTCTTGGCGATCAGGTCCTGCCAGTAGGTCGCGACCTTGGTGGTGCCCGCGTCGGAGAAGTTCACCGTCCACTTGTTGCCGTCGTTGGCGAACCAGCGGCCACCGGCCTGCCAGGCGAGACCGGCGAACTGGTTGATGTCGCTCTGCGAGAAGTTGGTGATGTAGCCGCCGGCGGCCCTCACCTTCTCCGCGGCCGCGGCGTACTCCTCCCAGGTGGTCGGCACTGGGATGTTGTTCTTCTCGAACAGATCCTTGCGGTAGAAGAGCGCCATGGGGCCGGCGTCCTGCGGCACGCCGAAGACCGAGTTCTGCTCACCGAAGGTGACCTGGTTCCAGGTCCAGTCGACGAACTGGTCCTTGGCGGCGGTCACCTCGGTGCAGGCGGCCAGGTTCTCCAGGCCGTCCTGGACGCGGAAGCTGGGCAGCGCGTCGTACTCGATCTGGCCTAGGTCGGGAGCGTTGCCCGCCTTGAGCTGGTTGAAGAAGTTCTGGTAGGTGCCACCGTTGCCGTTCGGGCCGGTCTGCACCTTGACCTGGATGTTCGGGTTCTTGTCGTTCCAGGACTTCACCACGGTCTCGATGCCGGGGATCCAGGAGGTGAAGTTCAGCGTGACCGGACCGGACGACGGGGCGCAGGCCGCCGCCGATGTCGCGGTCTCGTCCTTGTCACCGCCGGACGAGCAGGCGGTCAGCGCGAGTGCCGAGGCCAGGACGACGCCGAGCGATCGCATGGGTGGACGCATGGTGATCCTCAATCTTCTTTGAAGGGGGTTACTTGATGGCGCCGGAGCCGAGGCCGTTGCGCCAGAAGCGCTGCAGAAGCAGGAAGGCGACCACCAGCGGAACGATGGAGACGAGAGCGCCGGTGAGCACCAGCATCCGCAGCTCGGGAAGCTGGTTGACCTGGGTGTTCCAGGAGTACAGGCCCAGCGTGACCGGGAAGAGCCGTTCCTCGCCGAGCATGATCAGCGGGAGCAGGAAGTTGTTCCACACCGCGACGAAATGGAACAGGAAGATCGTCACCAGGGCCGGGAACATCAGCTTGCTGGAGACCTGGAAGAAGGTGCGCACCTCGCCGGAGCCGTCGAGGCGGGCGGCTTCGAGCAGCTCGTCCGGGACGCTCGCGGTGGCGTAGATCCGGGCCAGGTAGACGCCGAACGGGTTGACCACGCTGGGCAGGAAGACCGACCAGAAGGTGTTCGTCGCCTCGAACTGGCTGAAGATCAGGAACAACGGCAGAGCGAGTGCGGTGGCCGGCACAAGGACTCCGCTGAGGACGATGTTGAAGATCGCCTCCCGGCCGGGGAAACGGTACTTGGCCAGGGCGTACCCGCACATCGCGGCCAGCAGCGTGCCGAGCAGCGCGGCGCCGCCGGTGTAGACGAGACTGTTCAGCATCCAGCGCAGAAACACGCCGTCGCGGTAGGCGAACAGCTCGCTCAGGTTGTCGCCCAGGGAGAAGTCGGCGAACCACAGCGGAGCGGTGCCGGAGAACTGGGTACGGCTCTTGGACGCGGCCACCACCAGCCACCAGATCGGCACCAGGAAGTACAGCGTTCCCATTCCCATGATCAGCATGGGCAGAATGCGGTTTTTCACTGGTCGCCTCCCCGTCGCTGGGTCAGTCGAAGGAACGCGAAGGAGAGCGCGCACGTGGCCAGCGCCAGCACCACCGAGAACGCCGCGGCCAGGTTGAAGTTGGGGATGGACGAGGTGGAGTACACGGTCAGGTTCGGCGTGTAGGTGCTGGAGACCGCGGAGCTGAAGGTGCGGAACACCTGCGGCTCGGCCAGCAACTGCAACGTGCCGATGATCGAGAACACGGTGGTCAGCACGATCGCCGGCATCACCAGCGGGATCTTGATGGACCAGGCGGTACGGATCGCCCCGGCGCCGTCGATCTTGGCGGCCTCGTACACCTCCTGCGGGATCGCCAGCAGCGAGGAGTAGATGATCAGCATGTTGTAACCGACGTAGACCCAGGTCACGACGTTCGCCATGGACCACAGCACCAGGTCGGCGTCGAGCAGGTCGACGGCGCTGGTCACCGCGGTGAACGGCGACAGGTTCGGCGAGTAGAGGAAACCCCACATGATGGCGGCGACCACACCGGGGATCGCGTACGGCACGAAGAACGCCAGCCGGAAGAACCGCCGCCCCTTCACCAGACCCGAGTCCAGCAGCAGGGCCAAAATCAGAGCCAGACCCAACATCACCGGCACCTGTACGACACCGAACAGCAGCACCCGGCCGATCGACTCCCAGAACGGGCCGTCGGAGAAGACACGCTCGTACTGGGCCAGGCCGCCGAAGACCTCCTGGGCCTTGCCGAAGGTGCCCTGGCGCTCGACCTTGTAGAGGGACTGCTTGATCGCGTACCCGATCGGCGCCATGTAGAAGGCCGCGAACAGCAGGCCGAACGGCGCGACGAAGAAGAGAAGCGCCTTCTTGTCGGCTTTCACGGGGCCTCCTCCCGGACGACCGCGACGCCGCCGCCCTCGACCCGGATCCGGCCGTTCACCGGCCGGTCGGTGACCAGGTCGTGCCCGTGCGCGGGGATCTCGACGGGGTCGGTTCCGTGGTTGAGGACGAACAGGTAGCCGCGGCCGTCTCCCGAGCGCCGGACCACCTCGAGGTTCGTGTTCGACGTGCGGGGCGTGAGGCCGGCCGTGGTCGTGACCTCGTGGAGCAGGCTGGACAGATCCGTATTCGTAGCGACGTACCAGGCGGTGCCGCTGCCGTGCCGGTTGCGGGTGATCGCCGGAATCCCCGCCATCGGGCCGGTGGTGAAGGTCGCGACCTCGGAGGCCGTGGTGGTGCGGAGCCGCTCGGTCCACAGCGTTCCGGTGGCGCCGTTGCTCAGCTCGACCTCGACGCCCGGCAGCAGTGGCGCGAACTCCTCCGCCAGCACTCCGAGCACCTCCCGGAACGCGCCCGGGTAGCCGCCGAGCCGCACCCGGTCCCGCTCGTCCACGATCCCGCTGAAGAAGGTGACCAGCACGTGCCCGCCGTCGGCCACGTAATCGGCGATCGCCTGCGCGTCGGTGTCCGACACCATGTGGAGGCACGGCACCACGACCAGCTTGTAGCCGCTCAGGTCGGCGCCCGGAGCGATCACGTCGGTGGTCACGCCCAGCTCACGCAGCGCCCGGTGGCTCGCGTGCACCTGGTCGAGGTAACCGACCGCCTGCGACGGCCGGGCCTCGCCCTCGGCCGACCACCACGACTCCCAGCTGAAAAGCAGAGCCACGTCGGCCTCGACCTCGGTGCCGGCCACCTCGCCGATCCGGTCCAGGGTCTGCGACAGCTTGAGCACCTCACGCCAGGCGACGGTGTCCGTGCCGGCGTGCGGAAGCAGCGCGGAGTGGAACTTCTCGGCGCCCTGGGCGGAGGCCCGCCACTGGAAGAAGCAGACCGAGTCGGCGCCCCGGGCCACATGGGTCAGCGAGTTGCGGATCATCTCGCCGGGCGCCTTGGTCAGGTTGTGCGGCTGCCAGTTGACCGCGCCGGCCGCCTGCTCCATCAGCATCCACGGGCGGCCGCCGGCCAGGCCGCGGGTGAGATCGGCGGCGAACGACAGCTCCGCGACCGGGTCGCCGAGGCGGTGGTCCAGGTAGTGGTCGTTGGCGATCACGTCCATCTCCGGCGCCCAGGACCAGTAGTCCAGGTTCCGGATGTGCGCGGTGACCATGAAGTTCGTGGTGACCGGGGCGGCGGAGTGCTTGCGCAGGATCTCCGCTTCCGCGCGGTAGTAGCCGAGCAGCTCGTCGGAGCTGAACCGCTGGAAGTCGACGAGCTGGGCCGGGTTGCGCAACGAGAGCGCGAGGCGCGGCACCTGGATCTCGGACCAGTCGCCGTAACGCTGGCTCCAGAAGGAGGTGCCCCACGCCTCGTTCAGCGTCTCGATCTTGCGGTACCGGCTGCGCAGCCAGTTCCGGAACGCCTCCGCGCTGCTCTCGCAGTAGCAGAGCGCGTTGTGGCAGCCCAGCTCGTTGGAGACATGCCAGAGCGCGAGCGCCGGGTGGTTGCCGTAGCGGCGGGCGACCCGCCCGACCAGGTCGAGTGCCCGGTCCCGGAACACCGCCGAGCTCGGGCACCAGGCCTGCCGGCCACCCGCGAACCGGACCGTGCCGTCGGCGGCGGCCGGCAGCACCGCCGGGTAGAGGGTAGTGAGCCACGGCGGCGGGGAGGCGGTTCCGGTGCCGAGGTTGACCCGGATCCCGTGGGCGTGCAGCAGCTCGATGACCTCGTCGAGGTCGTCGAACCGGTACTCGCCCGGGCTGGGCTCCAGGTTGGACCAGCCGAAGATGTTGACGGCCACCAGGTCCACCCCGGCCTTCCGCATCAGCGCGGCGTCCTCGCGCCAGACATCCGGCGACCACTGTTCAGGGTTGTAGTCGCAGCCCAGACTGACGCCCGGGACCGGCATGCGCACGGTTTTCATAGAACTCCTGGTCAAGGATGTGTGCACGTGCACACATTTCCGTGATACCCAACGGCGGTTACGGATGTGTGAACGTGCACACAGTAGGACTGGCCTGCGAAGAGGTCAATAGCCCGCGGCTAGTCTTGACCTCATGTCCCGGCCCCAGCCTCAGAAACGCCCCACGGTGCACGACATCGCGGCCGCGGCCGGCATGTCCCGTGGCACCGTGAGCCGCGTTCTGAACGGCGGATACGTCTCCACCGAGGCACGTGCCGCCATCGAGGCGGCGATGAGCGATCTTGGCTACGTACCGAACAACGCGGCACGAGCCCTGAAGATGCGCAGGTCACAGGCGGTCGCCTTCGTCGCGCACGAGCCGCACTCGCTCTTCCTCGACGACCCCAACATCGGCTCGATCATGCTAGGCGCCAACGCCGCCCTCTCCCTGGCCGACCACCAGATGGTCAGCCTGGTCGTCGAGTCGGCCCGCGACACCGAGCGCGTCGCCCGCTACCTCAGCGGCGGCTTCGTCGACGGCGCCATCGTCGTCTCGGCTCGCACCAAGGACCCGATCATTCGGGTGATCAGCGACCTCGCGCTGCCCGCCGCGTTCATCGGGCACCCACCCGACCTCGACCAGAACATCCCCTTCGTGGGAATAGACAATGTCGGCTCGGCACGCGCCATCACCGAGCACCTGCTCAGCACCGGCCGCCGCCGGATCGGCATGATCGCCGCCGCCCTCGACCGCGACTCCGGCATCGACCGGCTGGCCGGCTTCCGCGCCGCGCTGGGCTCCGTCTTCGACGAAGATCTGGTCGCCGACGTGCCGCACTACGACTACGGGTCCGGCGTCAAAGGCATGCGCGACCTGCTCGAGCGCGAGCCGGCCATCGACGGCGTCTTCGCCGCCTCGGACGCGATCGCCGCCGGCGCCCTGGAAACACTGCGCGAGGCCGGGCGCAGCGTCCCCGGCGACGTCGGCGTGGTCGGCTTCGACGACAGCACCTGGGCGGTCCGCTGCCAGCCGCAGCTCACCACCGTCCACCAGCCCGCCAAGGAACTCGGCTCGTGCGCCGCACAGGTCGTCCTGCGCCAACTGCGCGGCGAGCATCTCGACCCCGTCGGCCAACTCCTGTCCACCCCGCTGATCCTCCGCGACTCCGCCTGAGCCCGCCGCGGCCCAGACCCCGCCCCGGGGGTCGTCGCCGGTTTCCGTGAGCGGCGCCCGCTCCGGAAAAGCAACGCCGGCACGCCAAAGCGATACCGGTTCCCGGAAGCGACGCCGGTTCCCGGAAGCGGCGCCAGCTCGCGAAAATCGACGCCCACACAGCCGCGCCGCCCCACACAGCCGCGCCGCCCCACACAGCCGCGCCGCCCCACACAGCCGCGCCGCCCCACACAGCCGCGCCGCCCCACACAGCCGCGCCGCCCCACACAGCCGCGCCGCCCCACACAGCCGCGCCGCCCCACACAGCCGCGCCGCCCCACACAGCCGCGCCGCCCCACACAGCCGCGCCGCCCCACACAGCCGCGCCGCCCCGCGACAGCCGCGCCGCCCCGCGACAGAGGTACCGACACTCGATAGCGGTGCCAACGCTCGACAGCGGTGCCGGCTCTCGAAACCTTCGGCGGCTCGTGGTCAGCCTCGGAGGCCCCGGAGACGCTGGGTGAGGCTCGCGGGCGGAGGCGGCGGGACACGGCGCTGCACGGCCGGCGGCGCGGAGCGGCCGACCGGGCGGTCGTAGTCGGCGGTCGCGATGGCTTCGACGGCCTGGTCGTCGGTGAAGTCCTCGGAGCCCGGTATGGAGTCGACGAAGCCGACCAGGACACCGTCGCGCATCACCTGCGCCTTGAGGGCGGCGCTACCGTCGTCGCCCCAGAACGCCTCGCGGCCGTCGGGCAGCACGACGCGGACGGCATAGCCGGAGCGACCGGCGCTCGGAAGTTTCAGATGGGCGAACACCTCGCGCGCCCGCAGACGCCCGACCAATCGGCGGGCCCGGCTCTCTTCCATGATCAAACGCTAGCTCGCGCGCCTGAGTGCACGCTGAAGATCCGATCGATGGGGGAAACGGTCAGAAAACGTAACATGACCTTGGGTGATAGCCCCAGGTCACATCGATGCATGTTACTCCTTCGTAACAGGAATTTCACCGGATTCCTTTTCGCGGCAGCCGGGCTTACTGTGCGGTAACCGAAGCGCTTCGGTCCCCGGATCCCCCCGTGGAGCATCGGAGGCCATCGATGAGTAGGGCTACCGTCCTCGCCTGTCTCGTCACCACGTCCACCCTGAGTCTCGCCCTCGCCAGCCCCGCCCAGGCGGCGAGCATCGACTATGTCGCCCTCGGCGACTCCTACTCCTCGGGCGTGGGCGCGCCCGGCCAGACCGGTCTCTGCCTGCGCAGCAACAACAGTTACGCGGCGCAGTGGGCGGCCCGGAACAACCCCGCGTCCTTCCAGTTCCTCGCCTGCGGCGGGGCCACCACCGACGACGTCCGCGACGACCAGGTGCCCGCCATCCGGGCCGGCGCCGACCTGGTCAGCATCACCATCGGCGGCAACGACGCCGGCTTCGCGCCGACCATCGTCACCTGCCTGACCTCAAGCGACTCCGCCTGCACCACCAAGGTCAACCAAGGGAAGGCGTACGTAGCCGACACCCTCCCCGGCAAACTCGACGCCACCTACGCCGCTATTCGGGCGAAGACGCCGGGCGCCCGGGTGGTGGTGCTGTCGTACCCGCTGATCTTCGACACTTCGTCGTTGATCTGCGAAATGAGCATCACCAAACGCCGGGCCCTCAACAGCGGAGCCCAAGCCCTCGACGCCATGATCAAACAGCGCGCGGAGGCAGCCGGGTTCGTCTACTCCGAGGTGCGCGACGAGTTCACCGGTCACGGGGTGTGCTCGTCCCGGCCCTACCTCAACGGGTTGACGATCGTGCCACCGCAGAACTCCTACCACCCGAACAGCAGCGGCTACACCAACGGCTACCTGCCCGCCCTGACCAGCGCGACCGGCTAACGGCCCCGCCGAGCCGCCCGACTGGGCGGCTCGGCTAAGCGGTCGCCTCTGCTGGACAGCACGGCTAAGCGGTCGCCTCTGCTGGACAGCACGGCTAAGCGGTCGCCTCTGCTGGACAGCACGGCTAAGCGGTCGCCTCTGCTGGACGGTCGTTGCGGCGGGCCGCAACGACCGTCCCAGTTCGAGGCAACCCAACGGCACCGTGGGCGGACCGGTACCGCCGCCCACGGGGGCCAGAATTCCTCCCCATGGCCGGACTGAACACGCTGCTCTTCCTCATCATCGTCGCGCTCAGCGTGGTGGCTCTGATCGACTGCATGCTCACTGAGCGGTCGAGGCTCCGTTCGTTCCCGCGCGGCGCGTGGGCCGTGCTCATCCTGCTCTGCCCCATCTTCGGAGCAGTCGCGTGGTTCCGTGCCGGGCGGATCGTTCCCGGCGCGCCGGCGCAGGCTCTCGCCACGCCGGCCGGGCGGCCTGTCGGCCCGGAGGACGACCCCGAGTTCGTGCGCATGCTCGCCGACTCGATCCGCAACCGCTGACCGGCAGCCCCGGGGACGCAAGCGCCGACCGACTCACCCGGCGCAATCACCGACAGGCCGCGCACACACGCACGGGCCGGCACGCTCATAGACGGGCCGACGCACTCGCGGACGGGCCGACGCACTCGCGGACGGGTCCGTGCGGCCATGGTGTCATCCGGAATTTCGACACCCGTTGTGGGTGTGGGGTACACCCGTTGCGGGTGTCGACGAACGGTATGTGTGGTGCCGCTAAGGCGTGCTTCGAGGGATGGCTGGACTTGTGGAGTGGCCCAGCCGTCGTCTGGCCGGCGTCGCGGAAACGTCTCAGCGATGCGCCACCGCCTGACCACGCGACGCGAACATACCCCAGCCATGCGCCACCGCCTGACCACGCGACGCGAACACACCCCAGCCATGCGCCACCGCCTGACCACGCGACGCGAACACACCCCAGCCATGCGCCACCGCCTGACCACGCGACGCGAACACGCCTCGGCGATGCGGCCGGATGACGGCGAGCGGTGGAGACGCGCGACCGAGGCGCATGCCCGGCGATTCCGGGGCATGTCTTCAGCACGCGGCTAGGCCGTGTTTCGTAACGGCTGGCGTTGTGAGGTAGTGCGGCGTGGCGGTGATCGATAAAGGTTGAGGTCTCCGGTAGATCGGTTAGCGACCAAGCAAACCGAAGACCTTCCGGAGACCTCGTGC
>NZ_JASCTH010000016.1 GCF_030009775.1 Actinoplanes sandaracinus
CCGGCGGCGTCGGCGCATCGCCCGGGCGCGCGCTTTGGCGGCCTTGGCCTCGGCCCGCTTCTCGGCCTTCGTCTTGAACGGCTGACCGCCGGCGCTCTTGCGCGGCGGGCCGGCGGCGGCACGGGTGACAGCCGCGGTACCGCGGCTCGCTACAGAATCGGGCACCGTCCGACGATACGACACTCGATGCCGGGTCCGGGGACCACCGGGTTCGAATCCGTCTCGACGAACGGGACCCGTCGCGGCCGCTGTGGCCGGCACCCTTCTCCTGAGGGGTGCCGGCGTGGAGAATCGGTCGCCGCCGATCATTGCCGACCACGGGGACCGGGCCATGCCTTTCGATGGGTTCATCTCGTACAGCCATGCCGCGGATGGGCGCCTCGCGCCCGCTGTGCAGCGTGGCCTGCACCGGCTCGCCAGGCCGTGGCACCGGCGCCGGGCGTTGTGGATCTTCCGCGACCAGACCGGATTGGCGGTCACGCCGAACCTGTGGTCGTCGATCCAGACCGCGTTGGACGGTTCACAGTATTTCGTGCTGCTCGCCTCACCGGAGGCGGCGCGCTCGCCGTGGGTGAACAAGGAGATCGAGCACTGGGTGGCCACGAAGTCACCTCGGCGGATTCTGCCGGTGCTGACCGACGGCGAGTGGTGCTGGGACGCCGCGGCCGGCGACTTCACCGGCGATTCCACGGCGGTGCCCGCCGCGTTGCGAGGGGTCTTCGTCGAGGAGCCGCTCTATCTGGACCTGCGGTGGGCCCGCGAGGACCTGCACCTGAGCCTGCGGCACGCCCGGTTCCGTGACGCGATCGCACAGCTGGCGGCCCCGATGCACGGTGTCAGCAAGGACGAGCTGGAGAGCGAGGACGTACGCCAGCATCGGCGGGCCCGCCGGTTGTGGTCGGCGGCGACCGCGATGCTGGTGGTGCTGGCGCTGGTGGCCTCGCTGACCGGGGTCCTGGCGATGCGTAACGCCGGACGGGCCAACGCCTCGGCGGTGGAGGCGCGGCGGCAGCAGCAGATCGCCTCCGAGCAGCGCGGCAGCGCCGAGCGGGCCACGCAGGAGTCCCGGAGGCAGCAGGAGAACGCCCAGATGCAGGAGGGGCGGGCCGAGGCCGCCGCGGCCGAGACTCGCCGACAGGAGCGACTCGCCGACGACCAGCGCGCGCTGGCGGACCAGGCGGCGACAGACGCCGCCCGGCAGCAGGAGATCGCACGACGCCACGAAAACGACGCGCGACGGCAGCAGCAGAACGCGGGACGCCATGAGAAGGACGCCCACCGGCAGCAGGAGCTTGCGGACCAGGCCGAGGATCGGGCCCGACAGCAGGAGAAGATCGCACGGCAGCACCAGGAACTGGCCGAACGGGCGACCGAGGAACGGCGACGGCAGGAGAGCATCGCGCGGGAACAGGAGCGGCTGGCCCGGGAGGCGGCTGAGGAGGCGCGCCGCCAGCGGGAGGAGGCGGCACTGCAGCGGCGGATCGCGATCAATCAGCGGCTGGTCGCCCGCGCCCGGGCGATGATCGCTGACGATCCGAAGAAGGCCCTCATGCTGGGGGTGGCCGCGCAGCACCTGCACTCCGACGAGCAGACGCGTGACCAGCTCAGCCATCTCGTCATGTCGACGCACTACGCCGGCGCCCTCGCCGACGTCACCGACGTCGCCCTCGTGTCCAACGGGGTGCTCGTCACCGCCGACGCGGGCGGGGCGGTGACGCTGTGGGACATCTCCCGCCCGTCGCAGCCGCGCCGGCTCGCCGGCGTGCGGACCGAGGGCTCGGCCGACAAGACGCTGGCGTCCAGCCCGGACGGGCGGACCCTCGCTGTCCTCGACGGGCTGTCCCCGGCGGTGCTGTGGGACGTGAGCGACCCGGCTCGCCCGGAACGGACGGCGGAGCTTCCCGACGCCGCCGGAATCGCCACGGTGACGTTCAGCCCGGACGGTCGCACCGCCGCCACCAGCAACCGCGACAAGAACACCACCGTGTGGGACGTGACGCGCGGCCGGACTCCGGTCGCGCTCACCACGGTGCCGTCAGCGCACTCGCTGACGTTCGGCCCGGACGGGCGGACCGCGGTCACCAGCGGTACGACGGCCGCCGTCTGGGATCTGGCCGACCGGGCCCGTCCGGTACAGCTCGCCACGATCGGCAAGGCCCGTGCCGGCGGGGCGGTCGTGTTCCACCCGAAGCTGCAGGTGGTGGCCGTCGAGGAGGACGACGGCCTGGTGGCCCCCTGGGACCTGAGGGACCCGGCGAAGCCGAAGCGCGGTTTCTCGACGGAGGCGGCGACCGGAGACTCCGCGCTCACCCGGATGGCGTTCAGCTCGGACGGGCTCATGCTGGCCCTCAGCGACTCCAGCGGAACGACGAGGCTGAAGAACTTCTCGCTCGGCGCGTTGCCGGGGCAGGCGACGATGCTGGGCCAGATCGCCTCCCTGACGGGCCGCGACGGCCCCATCCGGTCGATGGCTCTCAGCCGGGACGGGCAGATGCTGATCACCTGCGGCGAACGCCGGGCGGCGACGCTGTGGAAGATCAGGGGCGCCTTCGCGCGGGACGCGATCGCCGCGCTCACCCGGCCGTCTCCCGCAGATGTGGTGGGGGTGGCGTTCCGCCCCGACGGCCGCACCTTGATCGCCGCTGACGCGCCGGGAACGGCCGTGTCCTGGGATCTGACCGACCCCGCCGCACCCGTCGAGCGTGCCTCCCGTCCGCTGCACAGCGGAAGGATCCAGTTGATGGATCTGAGCCAGGACGGGCGCACCCTGGCCGTCGGCGGTATGGACGAGGTGGTGACGCTGGTGGACATGACCCGCCCGGCTGAGCCCGCGCTGCTGGCCACGATCAGCGAAGGCGGCGAGGACGTACGCGCACTGACGTTCAGTCCGGACGGGCGCACGCTGGCCGTCGGCCGCGCCGGCGGCCGGACGACGCTGTTCGACATGGCCGATCGGACCCGGCCTGTCCGGATCGCCGAGATCACCGACCGAAGCTCGCCCAGCTCGATCGAGTTCAGCGCGGATGGGCGCACCATGGCCGTCACCGCGGGCTACACCGTGTCGCTGTGGAGCCTGGCCGAACGTTCCGCCCCGGTGCGCCACGCGGAGCTCTCCATGGGCACCTCCGCCTTCGCGGTGGCGTTCAGCCCGGACGGGCGCACCCTGGCTGTCGCGGCCGGCTGGACCGGGACGGCGACACTCTGGGACATCGCCGACCTGGCCCAGCCGCACCGGCTCGCCACCCTGCAGGGCGCCGACACCTCGCTGGGCTGGCTGGGGTTCAGCCCCGACGGGCGCACCCTGGCAACGGCCGGAATCAGCGAGGCGCGACTGTGGGAGATCACTGATCGCAGCACGCCGGTCCGGTTCGCGACGCTTGCGAACCCCCAGCTCCGGACCCGCGATCTGGCGTTCGGCCCGGATGGGCACACCCTGGCGGCCGGTGGGAGCCGATCCGTCACGCTGTGGGATTACTCGGTGCCGCAGAACCTTCGCGCCGACCCCGCCGAACACGCCTGCGCGATCACCGGCCGGGGACTCACCGTCGAGGAATGGGCTCGCTACGTTCCCGAACTGCCGTACCGGCCCACCTGTTGAGCCCAGCCCCGTGGTCGCCGGACCTCACGCCGTCCCCCGAACCTCGGTTCGCGGTCGGCGAGCGATGCACGTCCCGATCAGCACACCGCACGCTCATCCGTCCGCCGCGTTCTCGGCCCAGGAAACCCGAAAGGGCGCCCGCTCGAAACGGCCGCCCTTCCCACGTTGCCGACAGACAGATTAGAACCAGACTTTTCGACCACCGACCGGGCGGCCGACAGCGCCGAGGATCCACAGCACAGCACCGATCACCAGCAGCACGATGCCGATCGTGTAGAGGATCGACACCTTCAGGAAGATGCCCAACAGCAAAAGAATGAGTCCCAGGACCAGCATGATTGTGCTCCGTTCCGTCGGCGGGCATCTCCCGCCGCCCCCTTGATACCCAGCACATCGAAATACCAATCCGCGTTGATGGTCCGCCCTACTGGTGAGAGCGCCTATTCAACTATCGCCAGTTCTTGACGTGGCGACCCGCTGTAGCTACTCGCCGTAGTCGAGCCGGGATCTTTGAGGAGCGTCTTTGGCGGATCTCGCGGTCGGCGGTGGCGATGTGACGTAGGCGCGCCTTCGTCCGTCTGTCTCGAGATCACGACTCCCCCGCCGTGCCCCACCTTGCGCGCTACCAGTCCATGACCATGTTCAGCGGCCGCTTCTGCAACGTAACCGTCTCGGCGAGCGAGGTGACCACCGCAGCGGTCTGCTCACCGTGCAAGGTGGTCAACTGCTCGACCCCGGACGCGCACATGATCCACGAGGTGTTGGGGCGGCGGGCGAGCCGGGCCACGGCATCGGATACGCACGCGTCCGCAGCGGCCATCATTGCCTGCAGCTCGGGCTCGTCGGTGCCTCGGTAGCGTTCGGCGACACCGACCATGTTGTCGATTCGGTCGGTGAGGTTGTCGAGGGCGATCACCGACGGGCCGTCGTCAATGATGCTCGGGCTGTATCCGCCCCTGACAGCGCCGACGCGGTCGTGCACCGCGACCTGCTCCGGCGGGTAGCCCCCGGCCAGGAGTCGGCGCAGCGCTGTCCACTTCAAGTACGTCTTGCCGCTGTAGCTCGGCCCGAGCACCAGCAGCCGCGGGTGGCCGCCGGAGAGGACCTCCGCCGCCCACTGCTCGGCCGCGGGATGCTCGATCTCCGCGTCGAGAAACTTCGACGGGATCACATCGCTGTCGCGCCAGTCCATGCGTCCGTCTCCATTCAGGTCGGTCAGCTAAGAGTGCCTGTCGTGGCGGCGACAAGTTCTTGTCTAGCGTGATGACGTGATCGTGTCCATCACGTCCGGTGGCTACTCGTGGCGGGCGAGGCTGAAGGCTGTCGGCGGTGCGCGAGCTCCGGCCGCCGCCCTGACCTCCCTCTACTCCTGAACCAGGCCGGTCGCGCGCTCGAAGGCCGCCTTGTCCGCCTCGGTGTACTCCCCGTTGAGCTCGGCGGCGGCCAGCGTCCGCGGATCCCACCCCCAAGCCAGCAACTCCTGCCACTGAGCGCCGTTCAGCGACAGCACCCGCAGCGCGGGGAACGCGGCGATCGCGGTGACGTCCTCGACGACGGCCTCGGACAGGTCCAGCCGGAGCAGATGGGGAATCACCGCGAGCCCGGCGACGCGGGCCGGCTCCTCGTTACCGGAAAGGGCGAGATATGCCAGTTCCGCTCCACCATGGCGGGCCCGGCCGGGCCGGTGATCGACGAGGTACAGGTGGACAGTTGACTGCTGGTGGTCTGCCTGTCCACAGCCGAGACGACGGCGTCGCACATCCGCTGACCGCTCGATAACAAACTGCCCCGCCACGACGAGGTGTCACCGTGGCGGGGGGGGGCTGCCTGCTTCCCGACATCCACGGCGGTCTGGTGGAATCGTGTAATCAACCGTCGCGTATTCGGCTCGGTATCCAGGCGGGGAACTACGGTAGGTCATGAACCGGCAAGGGAGTCCTGGCCCAGGAGCGGATACCGGTGGGTCCGTCGAGATACTGGCTTGATGCGGGACGAGTGGATTCATGTCGGGCGGTTGTGGACCAACGGTGAGCAGTTCCTCGCCATCGACAGCGCCGGGCGTGGTGACTGGCGGGGAGACAGCGACGAGGAGTTTGATCGGACTCTGGAGTTGACGCCAGAGGAGACAGGGCTTTCGGTCGGCATGCGGATGGCGGTTCTCGTCGGCGGGGACGGTGTCGTTCGGGATGACAGCTGGATCGAGGTCTTCCAGGGTGAGTCCGGCGTGCTGGCGTTCGTGCAGGCCAGCGGACCGGACTACCGGATGGCACTGGCGGCAGCGTTGGCCTATCCAGATGACGAGGACCTCGACGGTGCGGTGGTCACGGTCGACAGCGGCGAACTGGCTGTCTTCACAGCGGCGGCCGATGGCGACGGGGAGTTCGCGAATCCGTTCGAGCAGGCGCGGCCCGGTCCGGTGCCAGCGGAACACGGGTCGCCGTCGCGGGGCGTCGATCCAGGGTTACTGATCAGCACGGTGGGTGTGGCGGCCTACCGGCTGAAAGTCCGCTGGTTCACGGAACTCGACGAGAAGAGCTGCTTCGCGCGCTGGCTACTCATTCCGTTGGCGGCCGGTCACTGACTGACCATTCTTCGCGGTGGTCGCTCTCGGGCACCGGCGAGGGTGGGTCGCCGAGCCGGAGCAGGACCTGGTCGCCGTCACGGATGACGACCACGTCGGCGAACCCGATGTGACACTGAGACACACGATGATCGCGCTAGGACTGACCCTTGCCCAGCTCGCCCCCGATAAGAGTTCACGTGCCCGCGTATTCCGCGAACACCATCAGGCGCTAGTACGAGCCGGCCACCTCGGCGAGGCCGCAGCCAGCTCCCGCGAAGCCGTCACCCTGTGGCGGGAACTGGCCGCCACCGACCCCGACCAGCACCAGCCCTACATCGCGGACGCCCAATACGTCCTGGACGCGGCCACGCAGGAAGCCGAGACCTCTGCCGGCGGTTGAAGGCAGGCCGCCATCCGGCTGCCAAGAGCCCGCAGCGCCGCGGAACTCCAGGCCACGTCACGCCACCGGCACCTCGCCACTCTGGGGCATCTACGTCCGGCTCGACGCAGACCTCCGCCCGCATCACCGCCGAGAACGACGAGTACCACCGGCGGCACCGCCCTGGCCCATTCGCGGCCGGTGGCATGCAACCTTCCGGCCTTCCGCGGAGTAGATGGTGTGGTCGATTGAAAGGGGGCGTGGTGGTCCGAGCCGACTGGGAAGACCAGTTCGTCGAATATTTCTGCGCACGAGCGCAACCGCTGCGCCGACTTGCCTATGCCCTGTGCGGTGACTGGCACACCGCCGAGGATCTTGTACAGCTCACCTTCGTGCGGTTGTACCGGCGCTGGCCCGGCATCCGTGACGAGACGGTGGACGCCTACGCCCGGCGGGTGCTGGTCAACGTGTTCCTGACGCATCGGCGTGCCCGGCGGCGTGAGTCGCTGATGGCCGACCCACCCGAACGGGCGGCGGCGGGCGGCGCCGACCCCACCGATCAGCTGGCGGTGCGCCGTGCGCTGGCCGATCTGGCGCCGCGGCAACGGGCCGCGGTGGTGCTGCGGTACTTGGAGGATCTGCCGGTGGCCGAGGTGGCCGCCCTGCTGGAGATCAGCGAGGGCACGGTGAAGAGCCAGACCGCGCGAGCCATCCAATCCATGCGCGGGGCGTTCGACGGCGCCGCGCTCACCAGGGAGTAACCGATGCAGGAAACGGAAATGCAATACGCGCTGCAGTCGTACGTGAGCGACGCCGAGCCGGCTATGGGACTGACCGCCGACGGGGTCCTCACGGCCGGACGGCGGTCACGCCGGACCCGCCGGCTGGCCGGGTTCGCGGGGGCCGCCCTGGCGGCCACGCTGGTCGGGATCGGCGTGGTCGTCGTGTCCAGCGGTACCTCCACCGGTGCGGACTTCGCGGCTGCTGCGCCGTGCCCGTTCCCACCCGGGCCTCGCCCTCCCGGGGTGATCGCGGCCGACCAGCCGCTGCCGCCGGAAGTGCGGGAGTGGGCTTCGACGAGCGTGACCTGTCACCTCAACGACGAGCTGCCACGGTTGCTGCCGGACGCGCGGTATGCCCGGGTGCCGGGCGCACCGGCCGGGCCCCTGCTGGGATTCAGCCACGGCGGCGAACCGCCGTTCGGCAACCGGATCGACGCGATGGCCCTGATCCACGACGCCGAAGGAACCGGGGATCTGACGGTCATGGTCGGCGTTGTCGACCCGTCGATGGCAGGTCAGGCCGTGGACGAATGCCGCCGCAGCACGATGGGGAAATGTAGCGTCCAGAGCGGGCCGAACGGGGAATCCGTGCTGCTGAGCACCGCGGCCGACGGCATGCCGGCCGAGCTCCCGCGCGACCTCGTCGCCCGGGTCTACCGGGGTCACAGCGAGATCCTCGTGCAGGTGTCGAACACCGATCGCCAGGTGGTGAACGGTAACGCACCGGTCGCGACTCGACCGGAGCCCGTGCTTTCCACGGATCAGGCTGTCCAGTTGGCGCTCTCGCCCGAGCTGTACCTCTTCCCGTAGGGCCGCCAGCCAGCGTCGCGGCGACCTCCGTGGTGAACGGCGGCGTAGATGAGAGCCACCGCTCACCACGGAGGTCACCGGTCAGCTGGACCGCCACACCCCGCACGTTGCGGCCGATCCGGCACTGGCGCACGAACGCCTCGTCCGCACCAGTCAAAGTGAATTACCGGATCAGAGCTTGATCAACCATCGGTTTCTTAGCGTTGTTCTTGGTCGGGGAACTACCGGCGGGCCTTGATGGCCGGCCGGGAACGAAGCGGGCTCGGACGGCGGGACGACGTGGACAGTGACGGCGCACGCGTGCCGCCGGAAGTGCTCGGCGCCGGGGCGGGACCCGGCCCCCGGAGGCGACCGCATCGATGCTGTGCTAGATTCATCTCGTTGCAGTTTTGATTTCCGTAGACGTTTTCGGCGCCTGTTGGGGTTATCTGAACCCATCCAGGCGCTTTTCGTTTTTTAGTGTCGGTTCCGACGCGGGTGATCAACGCAGCGGCGTGTGAGGTCGCACAGTGCGGCCTCCAACAGCCTGCGAAGGAGCAGACATGACTACAGGCACCGTGAAGTGGTTCAACGCTGACAAGGGCTTCGGCTTCATCGCCCCCGACGACGGCAGCGCCGACGTCTTCGCCCACTTCTCCGCGATCGCGACGAGCGGCTTCCGCAGCCTCGACGAGAACCAGAAGGTGGAGTTCGACGTCACCCAGGGCCAGAAGGGCCCGCAGGCGGAGAACATCCGCCCGATCTGATCAAGCTTCACGCTGATCAAGCTTCACGCTGATCAACGCTTCACGAAACGGCGGCCCGACTGGTTCAGCGGGCCGCCGTTTCGTGTCTGCCCACCGGCGTCCTCGTATCGCCGTCGTCCGCGCCGGCGTGGCCGTCGGTCAGCTCAGCCGGCTGGCGTTGAGGGCCATGTTCGCGGCGAAGTGCAGGTTGGCGACCTCGTGCTGTTCCAGTCGCTGTTGGACGGCCGCGTCGTACCGGCCCAGTTTGGCGAAGCCGTCGGAGAACCAGCCGTTGTCGTCGCCGGTGCCGTCGACGTAGGCGGCGTACCTCGTGCCGCCCGGCCACACCACCCGGGTGAGCAGAGCGCTGAACGCGGCCATGTCGGCGTCGGTCCAGAAGCTGCCGTGATCCTTGGCCTCGGTCAGGTAGGACAGGACCCCGTTGGCGTGGCTGACGTCCTGGCCGGGACGGCTCTCCAACCCCCACTGGTCGTTCCAGAAGTAGGCTGCCGGATCGGCCGGGTGCGGCCGCAGTTGGCCCCGTAGTCGCTGGTCGATGGTGTCGACGACGTACCGGTAGCGGGCCCGGCGACCGTCGTCGGCGGTGATCAGGGACAGGTTCAGGGCGATCGCGGCCCAGTGGGCGGCCATGTGCGTACGCTCGCGATGGATGTTGTCGGCCGCGCCCCGGGTGTGCCATTTGGTGAAGACGTTCTCTTCGGCGAAGCCGAGAAGCCTCTCGTAACGCTGCCGGTAGCCCGCGTCGTCGTAGGCGGCAGGAGTCTGCCGCATCACCCGCAGCAGGGTGGTGGCGTGCCGCCAGAAGTAGCTCTCGTACAGCGGAACCTCCACACCGGTCGGTTCCAGGTCCTCCCGGTTGGAGATCCAGCCGAGGAACCGGTCGCGGTACTGACTCGTGGGCAACGACGACGACGCCCGCGCGGAGGCGGTCACGTTCTCCACGTACTCCAGGGCCCGGTCCAGGTAGCGGGCCTGGCCGGTGGCCCGGAACATCGCGGTGTTCGCGTCGACGTCGTAGGACAGGCTGTAGTGGTTCCAGCTGTCGCCGGACCGGCTCGCGGGCAGGCCGTTCTCCCGCTCGAAGTCCCACCCTCTCAGGTAGGCGGCCTCCCAGTGACCGACCGGCAACACCGGCAGCACCGGCGCCGGGCGGCGGGACGACGCCGAAGGCGCCGGCGCCGGGGCGGTGACCTCCGGCTCGTCCTCGACGTTCCGGACGGCGATCACCACGCCGGCCAGGACCAGCACACCGAGAATCCCCAGCAAGATCCAGCGTCGCACGCCGCCCCTTCCACAGCCCGGCCCCTTTCCTTGGTACGCGACCGGCCGCCGGAACGGCGTGTCAATTCCTCGACACGGTGGAAAGGAACGCGTTGTACCGGGCGAGGTCGTCGTCCTCCCCCGCCGCCTCGGCACGGTCGGCGGCCCGGTCCAGGCGGGCCTGCTCGCGTTCGTCGCTGCGGATCCACTGCCGGACCAGCACCAGCACGACGACCGCGGCCGGCAGTTCCCCGAAAGCCCACGCCAGCCCCGCCCCGAGCCGCTGATCGGCCTGCAGCGAGTCGGCCCAGGACGGGTGCACTCCGGCGTACCAGTCCACGCCGATGATCGTGGTGGACTGCAGCAACACGAACCCGAAGAAGGCGTGCGCCACCATCGCCAGGAAGTGGATCAGCGTGAGCAGCGCCGGGTGCAGCCTGCGACGCCCCGGATCCACCCCGATCAGCACCCAGAACAGCAGATATCCGGCGAGCACGAAGTGCGCGACCATCGCCAGGTGGCCGATGTGGTAGCGCATCAGGGTGCCGAGCAGCCCACCGAAGTAGAGGCCGTACAGGCTGACGACGTAGATGCCGAGGGCGACCAGCGGATGGGTGAAGAAGCGCGCGACCCGGCTGTGCACCGCCACGAGAAGCCATTCCCGGGCGCCGCGGACCCGCGGGTCGGCCGGGCGGCGCAACGCGCGCAGCGCCAGGGTGACCGGGGCGCCGGCGACCAGCAGGATCGGCACGACCATCGACAGCACCATGTGCTGGACCATGTGCACGCTGAACAGCACGTAGGCGTATCGCGCCACGCCGAGACCGGTGATCGCCGCGAACAGCAGCATCCCACCCACCCAGAAGGCGGTCCGGGCGACCGGCCACCGATGCCCGGCCCGGCGCATCCGCATCACCCCGGCCAGGTAGACACCGATCCCGGCAGCGGCCACCACCAGGAAGAACAGGTCCGGCAGCGGGTCACCGAGCAGCCGTCCGGCCGTGATCGGCTCGGGCATCGCAAACCCGAGCAGCTCGGTCAGCGGATCCGGTTCGGCCAGGTCCTCCGCCTCCGGCGTCGGCGTGCGCGACAGGCCGGTGGCCAGGCCCATCGCCGCGCCCATCACCGCCAGCTCGCCGGCGACCAGGCGCACGAACGCGCGCGGGCGTCCGGCGGCGAGCGCGGGCAGCGTGTGCGTGCGGTGGGCGGCGCCGGCCAGGCCCACCACCATCAAGACCAAGATCTTCGTCAGCACGAGTACGCCGTACCGAGTCGTCCACAGCGTTTCGAGCGAGCCGAGGCGCACCGCGGCGTTGACCGCGCCGCTGACGGCGGTGGCCACGAAGCAGCCCAGCGCGAGCCGGCTGTACCGGGCGGCGGTCGCCGCGAGCGCCTTGACCCCGCGCACCGCGAACAGACCCGCCAGCCCGCCCACCCACAGGGTGGCCGCGGCCACGTGCAGCGCCAGGCTGGAGACGGCGAGCTGATGGTTCCCGGACCCGGCGGCGTGCCCGGTGAACGCCGGAGGAACCACGGCGACGACCGCGATCAGCGCCGTCGCGGCGGCGAGCCCTCGTGAGACACCGGCCCGGGTCAGGACAGCCGCCAGGAGCGCGAGTCCGGCTTGGATCAGCAGGGCCTGCCCCTGCGAGATCGACACCGCGAAGCCGGTGATCGCGGTGCCGCTCAGTTCGGTGACCGGCAGCCCCAGCACGTCGGAGACCGTCAAGAGAATCAACGCCACCGCACTGAACGCCCAGCCCAGCGCCAGCCAGGTCGCCGCACGCATCAGCCGCCAGCCGTGCCCGGAGACACTGGGACCGTCACCGGGCAGCAGGAACGCCGCCGTCACGGTCACCCCGGCCACCAGCACACCCAGCACGTTGGTGAGCATCTTGACGACCGGCAACCCCCACCACGTCAGCGGCCCCGGACTGGGGATGCCGGGCAGGACGGTGTCGTCCACCCCACCCCCGAAGACCAGCGCCACCAGCAACGCCACCACCGCGACCGGTGCCACCGGTCCGACCCACTTCACGACGACATTCCCCTCACCAGCGGCAACGGCAGGTTGTCGTCCACCGGCCCCGGAAAGTTCCCCACGGGCTGGAGGATCTTCGGCTGAGCTGGGCGCCGGGCCTGAGGAGCCCGGCGCGGACGGGGAAAGACATCATGCACAATCGATGACCGTGTCGTACAACGGGTTCATCTCGTACAGCCACGCGGCGGACGGACGTCTTGCGCCCGCCGTGCAGCGGGGTCTTCATCACTTGGCGAAGCCGTGGAACCGTCGCCGGGCACTCTGGATCTTCCGGGACCAGACCGGGTTGTCGGTCACGCCCGCGTTGTGGTCGTCCATCCAGCGCGCGATAGACGGCTCCGACTACTTCGTTCTGATGGCCTCGCCGGAGGCGGCGCGGTCACCGTGGGTCAATCGCGAGATCGAACACTGGGTGGCCACCAAGTCGGCGGACAAGATCCTGCCGGTGGTGACCGACGGCGAGTGGCTGTGGGACCGGAGGGCGCGAGACTTCGACGAGGCGTCGACCGCGGTGCCACCGGCGTTGCGGGGTGTCTTCGACGAGGAGCCGCTGCATCTCGACCTGCGCTGGGCCCGCGACGATCAGCATCTGAGCCTGCGGCACTCCCGTTTCCGGGACGCGATCGCCCAGCTCGCCGCCCCGATGCACGGGGTCAGCAAAGACGATCTCGAGGGTGAGGACGTCCGGCAGCACCGCCGCGCCGGCCGGCTCCGGCTGGCGGCGGTCAGTTCGCTGGCGCTGCTCGCCCTACTGGCTTCGGTGACCGGCGTCTTCGCGGTGCAGAACGCGGCACGGGCCAACGCGTCCGCGATCGAGGCGCGCCGCCAGCAGCAGGAAGCGTCGGTGCAGCGCGGGAGCGCGGCGAAGTTCGCGGACCAGGCGCAGCGGCAGCAGGAGCTGGCGGAAGCGCAGGAGGCGCGGGCGAGGGACGCGGCGGCCGAGGCCCAGACGCAACTGGGCAGGGCGGACAGCGCGGCGGCCCGGGCCCGCGAACAGGAGCGGCTCGCGCAACGGCAGAACGCTCTGGCACGCGAGTCGGCGAAGGAGATGCGCCGCCAGCAGCAGCGCGCCGAGCAGCAGGCGGAGATCGCCCGGCAACAGCAGAAGCTGGCCCGCGAGGCGGGCGCGGAGGCCCGGCAGCAAGAGGAGATCGCGAAGGAGCAGGAGCGGCTCGCCAACGAGGCGGCCGCCGAGGCCCGGAAACAGGAGAAGATCGCCAAGGAACAGGAGCGGCTCGCCAACGAGGCGGCCGCCGAGGCCCGGAAACAGGAGAAGATCGCCAAGGAACAGGAGCAGCGGGCGAAGGACGCGAAGGCGGAGGCCGAGCAGGAGAAGGCGAACGCGGCGCGGGAAAAGGCGAACGCGGCACGCGAGAAGGAGAACGCGGCACGCGAGCAGGCCAACGCCAGTCAGCAGCAGCGGATCGCCATCAGTCGCCGGCTGGTCAACGAGGCCAAGGCCACCCTCCAGGACGAACCGCAGACGGCCATGCGGCTGGGAATCGCGGCACAGAAGATCTATCCGGAGGCGGAGACCCGCCGTGAGGTCGCCAATCTCATCACGTCGACCCGGTACGCCGGCTCCATCGACGACGTGGCGGCGGTCGAACACGGCCCGGACAGTCTTCTCATCACTCTCGGCAAGGTCGGCGTCGTGTCGCTGTGGAATGTGTCGAACCGCGCGGATCCGGTGCGGCTCGCCACGATCGGTGATCCCGGCCCGCTGAACAACAGGATGTCGCTCAGCAAGGACGGGAAGTCGCTGAGCGTGGTTCGCGACGGCGTCGCGCAGCTGTGGGACGTCAGCGACCCCTCGCGTCCCGCGATCATCACCACCTTGCCCGCGGACCGCCGGTACAACTCGGCGGTGTTCAGCCCGGACGGCCGCACCCTGGTCACCGGTGACCGCACGGGTCGCGACGGCTACGCGACGCTCTGGGATGTGACCGATCGCGGGCGGCCGAAGCAGCTCTCCACCCTGGAAGGCAGTTCGGTCTCGGGTGACGACTTCGCGTTCAGCGCGGACGGCCGCACCCTCGTGGACGGCAACGGCGACACCCACATCTGGGACGTCACCGATCCCGCGGCGCCGGTCGCGCGCGCGACGATCAACGCCACCTACACCAACTTCTCGATGGCGCTCAGCCCCACGGCGCCGCTGCTCGCCGTCGGGAACGGGCTCGGCGAGCTGACCTTGTACGACATCGACGACACGGCCAATCCGGTACAGACCGCGAGGCTGCAGTACGACAACGAGACGCTCATGCTCTCGCTGGCGTTCAGCGCCGACGGCAGCGTCCTGGCGTCCGGCGACCATGACGGACGGACCATCCTCTGGCAGATGGGCGCATATCCGCGCCAGATCGGCGACATGCCGGGCGTCGGCGGCATCGAGTCGCTGGCTTTCAGCAGTGACGGCCGGACGCTCGTGACCGCCGACAGCGCCGACACGGCGGTGCTGTGGAACACGACCGAGTTCGCCGCCCCACGCCACCTGTCCGCGGTCGCCGCCCACACCGACCGGCTGCTGGCGCTGTCGTACGGGTCCGACGGCCGGTCGATGACCACCCTCGGAGCGGACGGCGCCGCGGCGTTCTGGGACGTGACCGATAGGGAGCGGCCCGTCCAGCGGGCCACCGTTCCCATTCCGGGACTGACGGCGTTCGGACGGGCGGTGATCAGCCCGGACGGGCGCACGATCGCCAACTCGGCCGCCGAGGGCGTGGTGAACCTGACCGACGTGAGCGATCCGGCGAAACCCTCGGCGCCCGCCACAGTACGTACCGGCGTCTCGTCGCCGAGCGTGCTCGCGTTCAGTCCGGACGGGCGCACCTTCGTCATCGGCGGCGCCGGCAAGCTGGAACTGTGGGACCTTCCGGGCGGGGCGGCCGCCACCAGGCTCACCACCCTGACGTTCACCACGTCCTCGGTCGGCGAGGTGGTGTTCAGCCCGGACGGACGCACGATGGCGGTCAGCGCCATCCAGACGGTGAGCCTGTGGGACGTCACGAACCGGGCGGCGCCGAAGCAACTGTCCGTCCTGAGCGGTCACGGCAACACGGTGCTGGCGGTGCGATTCAGCCCGGACGGCACGAAGGTGCTGACCGGCAGCTTCGATCACACGGCGATCCTCTGGGACGTCAGCGACCCGGCCAAGCCGCGCCGGCTGACGACGCTGACCGGCCACACCTACAAGGTCGGCGCCGTCGCGTTCAGCCAGGACGGCAAGACGGTGGCGACCGCTGAGGACGGCTCGTGGGCGGTCCTGTGGGACGTCTCCCAGCCCTCCAAACCGGTACGGCTCGCCCGGGTGAAGATCGATCAGTACCACACCCCGACCGACATGGCGTTCAGCTCTGACGGGAGCACTCTGGTCGTCGGCACCGATCACGGGTGGACCGGGCACATCGCCCTCTGGGATCTCAGCGAGCTGAACCGGCTTCGTGCCGATCCGGCCGCGGTCGGCTGCACGGTCACCGGGCGTGGCCTCACGCCCCAGGAGTGGGCTCGCGAGATCCCGGAGCTGCCGTACCAGGTCAGTTGCCCCGGCTGACCGGCGGCCGTCATCGCGGGGATGCGTGGGCCGCCGGCGCCTCGAGGAGGAGTCAGTCGGTCGGCATGTAGACCGATTTGGTCTGCAGGTAGGCGTCGAGCCCTTCGGGACCGTTCTCCCGGCCGTACCCGGAGTGGCCGACACCGCCGAACGGCAGCGCCGCGTCGAGCACCGCGTACGAGTTGACCCAGACGATCCCGGCGCGCAGGCGGGCGGCGACCCGGTGTGCCCGTGCCAGGTCGTTGGTGTGCAGGGCCGCGGCGAGTCCGTAGCGGGTGCTGTTGGCCAGCGCGACGGCCTCGTCCTCGGTGTCGAACGGCTGCACGGTCAGCACCGGGCCGAAGACCTCCTCCTGCACGACCCGGGCGTCGTTCGCCACGTCCGCCAGCACCGTCGGTGCGTAGTAATAGCCGCCGCCGATGTCGAGGCGCCGGCCGCCCGCCACGACGCGGCCCTCCCCCAGGGCCACGTACCGCTCGACGTTCTCCAGATGCCGGAGCCCGGCCAGCGGGCCGACGATGGTGCTCTCCTGGCGGGGGTCACCGACCGGCACGTGGGTGGCGGCCTCGGCCAGGGCGCCCAGCACCGTCTCGTAGTGCGAACGGTGCACCAGCAGGCGGGTGCCGCCCATGCAGAACTGCCCGGTGTTGAAGACGAAGCCGTTGACCGCGCACTCGATCGCCCGGCCCAGTTCGGCGTCAGCGAAGATGAGCTGCGCGCTCTTGCCGCCGAGCTCCATCGTCGCGGGTTTGACTCCCTCGGCCGCGGCGGCCGCCACGGCTGTCCCGGTCGCCGTGGAGCCGGTGAAACCGATCTTGTGCACACCCGGATGCCGGACCAGGGCCGCGCCGGCCTCCGCGCCGCCGGTGACGACGTTCAGCACGCCCGGCGGCAGCCCCGCCTCGGCGAACAGCTCGGCCAGGCGCAACGCGGTGAGCGGGGTGTCTTCCGCCGGCTTGTGCACCACGGTGTTCCCGGCCGCGAGCGCCGGGGCGATCTTGGTGCTGGACAGGATGAGGGGGAAGTTGAACGGGCTGATGGCGCCCACCACGCCGAGGGGTTCCCGGCGGGTGTAGGCGAACCCGGGCCGCCGGATGCTGCGGGTCGCGCCCTGCACCGTGCTGGCCAGACTGCCGTAGTAGGTGTACTGGTCGATGGCGTCGCCGAGGTCGACCATCCGGGCGAAGACGATCGGTTTGCCGGTGTCGAGGCTCTCCAGCCGAGCGAGCTCCTCCCGGTGCTCCTTCATCACCTCGGCGAGCTTGAGCAGGTGGTCGCCGCGTTCCCGTCCGCTCATCCGCGGCCAGGGTCCTTCGTCGAAGGCCCGCCCGGCCGCGGTGACGGCGGCGTCGATGTCGGCGGCGCCGCCGTCGGCCACCGTGGTGATCACGCTGCCGGTGGCCGGGTCGATCACGTCGCGGCGGCCGGTGGCCACGGCGTCGCGCCAGTCACCATCGATGAAGAGACGGCCGGGCGGCAGGGGTACGGCCGAGTGGCCGGAGAGGTGGACCGGTTCCTGGATCTGGGTCATGATCTGTCTCGTTCCCTGTCTGAAGTGGCCGGTCAGGATGCCGTGGCGCCGAACCGCAGCACCGGCTTGACGGTCCGGCCGGAGTGGATGTCGTCGGCGGCGTCCTGAATCTGAGCGAAGTCGTAGCCGGTGACGATCTTCTCGACCGGCAGCCGGCCCTGCCTGTGCAGCGTGACCAGGGCCGGAATGAGTGACTGCTGCTGGGCGGCGCCGATCGTCACGCCGACCACGGACCGGCCGGGCAGCATCGCGTTGACGTCGACCGGCACGGTGGTCCCGAAGGGTGGCGCGCCGACGAGGGCGAACACGCCGCCGGGGGCGAGCGAACCCATGCCGGCCGTGATGACCGACGCCACTCCGGTCGCGTCCATGATCCGGTCCGCGCCGCGCCCACCCGTGATCGCGGCGAGCGCCTCGGTCAGATCGGCCTCGGTGGTGTCGATGACGTCGGTGGCGCCGAGTTCACGGGCCAGGTCCAGGCGCGAGCGCACGCGGTCGACCACGACGATCCGGCCAGCCGGGCTGAGGGCGGCGCCCATGACCGCGCTCAGGCCGACGCTGCCGGCGCCGAGGATCACCAGGGTGGCTCCGGGCACGGGTTTCAGCACGTTGAACACCGTGCCCACGCCGGTGATGACGCCGCACCCGAGGGGTGCGAGGACCTCCATCGGCGTGTCCGGGTCGACCTTGACGACGCTGCGCTCGTCGACCAGGGCCCGTTCCGCGAAGGAGGACTGGCCGAAGAAGTGGCCGTGCAGCGCCGAACCGTCCCGGCCGGCCAGCGGCGCGCTGCCGTCGGCGCGGGCGCCGTCGAGCAGGTTGCGCGGCAGCCAGGTGTCGCACAGTGACGGCTGACCACCCTGGCAGGCGCCGCAGACGCCGCACGAGGTGAAGGAGAGCAGGACGTGGTCGCCGGGGGCGACCGAGGTAACGCCGGCGCCGGTCCGCTCGACCACCCCGGCGCCCTCATGGCCCAGCACGCCGGGCAGCGGGAACGGGATGAAGCCGGCCTGCACGGTGAGATCGGTGTGGCACATCCCCGCGGCGACCATCCGCACCACCACCTCGTGGCCGGCGGGTTCGTCAAGGCTGATCTCTTCGATGGTGAAGGGCTTTCCCGCGCCGTGAACGACCGCGGCTGCAGCGGAGAGTGACATGGGGTCTCCCGCGAATAGAGGTCTGGCTATCAGGAAACCTGATTGCTAGGTTGTAGCCTGCTCGTTACAGCACCGTCAATAGCCGGAGTCGGGACAATCGAGCGGAACAACCGATACGGGAGGCAGGTCCATGATCGGCGAGACCCCCTTGACGCTCTACCTCGTCAAACAGCTCGAATCGGCGATCCGGGCCCGTCTCGACACGACCCTGCGCCAGTACCGGATCACCACCGTGCAGTACACGGCGCTGAGCGTGCTCCAGCATCGGGGCGATCTCTCCTCGGCCCAACTGGCCCGCCGCTCGTTCGTGCGGGCGCAGACCATGCACGAGACCGTCGTCGGCCTGGAGCGCCAGGGCCTGATCGAACGGCACCCCAGCCCCGACCGCAAACACGTCCTGCTGGCCCGGCTCACCCCCACCGGCCAGACCAAACTCGCCGAGTGCCGAGCCGAGACCGAGCAGATCGAGAAGGACATGCTGCGCGGGCTGACCTGCTCCGACGCGACGACCCTGCGAGAGCTGCTGGACCGTTGCCACCACGCGCTCGCGCATCCGCCCGGCGACGACATCGCCGACGACGCCGGTCAGCTCACCTCCACCGGCTGACCTCCCGTGGAGACCGTGACCAGCCGGGTGCTGGCCCTTCTCGGCGCGTTCGGCGCCGAGCACCGGCACCTGTCCCTGACCCAGATCAGCCGCCGTGCCGGGCTGCCGCTGGCCACCGCGCACCGGCTCACCGCCGAACTGACCGCCTGGGGAGCGCTCGAACGCGACAGCGACGGCCGGTACCGCATCGGGCTCCGGCTGTGGGAGGTCGGCTCGCTCGCGCCACGGGGCCTGGGGCTGCGCGAAGCCGCGCTGCCGTTCCTGGAGGACCTGTACGAGGCCACCCACCAGAACATCCAGCTGGCCGTGCTCGACGGCAACGAGGTGGTCTACGTCGAACGGATACCCGGACGCGACTCGGTCAGCGTGCTCACCCGGGTCGGCGGCCGCTGGCCGGCACACGCCACCGGCGTCGGCCTGGCGCTGCTGGCCCATGCGAGCAGGGACGACCAGGAGCGCTACCTCGCCGGGCCGCTGGCCCGGTTCACGCCGCGGACCATCACCGAGCCCGCGCGGCTGCGCCGGGAGCTGGCCGAGGTGCGGCGCCTCGGGTACGCGGTGAGCAACGGGCAGGTGACCCTCGACGCGCTCTCCGTGGCCGCCCCCGTACGTGGGCCGGACGGCGAGGTGGTGGCGGCGATCTCCATCGTCACCCGGGCCGGCGCCGGCCCGCCGTCAGCGCTCGCTCCCGCGGTCTGCACGGCGTCGCGGGGACTCTCCCGGGCACTGCGCGGAAGCTCCGGTGCCGCCGTCGCCGGCGGTCACGAAGCCGCCTCTTCCACTCAGCGGAAGGTCCGTAGCGCCGTCGGCCCGGGACGAACGACCGTCTGAGGCACCACCTCCCGCACCCCGAGGAGACGCCGATGACACCCTTCCCCCGCAACCAGTGGTACGTGGCCGCGTACCGCGACGAGGTCGGCGACGACCTGCTCGGCCGTACGGTCTGCGGCGAGCCCCTCATGCTGTACCGGCTCCAGGACGGCAGTGTCGCCGCCCTGGCGGACCGGTGCGTGCACCGCCGGTACCCGTTGTCGATGGGTCACCGCGACGGTGACCGGATCGTCTGCGGCTACCACGGCTTCACCTACGAGCCCAGCGGCGCCTGCGCCTACGTTCCGGCGCAGACCCGCATCCCGCGCACCGCCCGGGTGCCCGCCTATCCGGTGGTCGAGCGGGACTCGCTGGTGTGGGTGTGGATCGGTGACCCCCAGGTGGCCGACACCGCCACCGTTCCCCGTGCGCCCTGGCTGGACTCTCCCGGCTGGACCGTCGTCCGGGGCATGGAACCGCTGGCCGCCCGGTACGGCCTCCTCGTCGACAATCTGCTCGACCTGTCACACGAGACCTACCTGCACGGCGGCTACATCGGCACGCCCGAGGTGGCCGAGACCCCGATCACCACCGAGGTCGACGAGGACGCCCGGATCGTCCACGTGCGCCGCCGGATGAAGGACGTCGCATGCCCGCCGTTCTACGCCAGGTCCACCGGCATCGAGGGCCGCATCGACCGCTGGCAGGACATCGAGTACCACCCGCCGTGCCTCTACCTGCTGCACAGCCGGATCGCGCCGACCGGCGTGGAGCCCGGCCCGGACGGTGACGACAGCGCCGCCTGCCACGCCGAGATCGTCTACGCCATCACGCCGGAGACCGAGACCACCACGATGGACTTCTGGATGGTGGCCCGGGACTTCGCGACCGGCGACGAGGAGGTGTCGCGCTTCCTGGCGGAGAGCAACCGCACCGTGGTGCTGCAGGACGTGGTGGCGCTCAACGCGCTCGAAAAGGTCATCGCCACGGAGCCCGCGGGTTACCAGGAGCTCAGCATCAACATCGACACCGGCGGCCTGGCCGCCCGCCGCCTGCTCCGGAAACTCGTGGAACAGTGAGCGACGTGACGGCCCGCGAGACGGCGAGGACCGTCTACACGATCCGCTGGTCGCCCGGCTCGGACCGGCTGCACGGGGTCTGCCACTGCGGGGCCGAGCACGAGGCCGAGGACCCGGTCCTGATGTGGCGGTGGCTGCTCGCACACCCCGACCACGAGGCCTGCGACGAGGCGTCGCGACCGTGGTGACCGTCGTCGTCGAGCGGGCCGAGACCCTCGCGGAAGGGGTGCGCGCCCTGGTCCTGCGCGCTCCCGGCGGACGCGAGCTCCCGGCCTGGCGACCCGGCGCCCACGTCGACCTCCTGCTCGAACCGGGCCTGGTGCGGCAGTACTCACTCTGCGGCGACCCCGCGGACCGGAGCCGATGGACGGTGGCGGTGCTGCGCGAGCCCGGGGGACGCGGCGGCTCCCGGTTCGTGCACGACCGGATCGCCGTGGGCGCGACGCTGACCGTGGAGGGCCCGCGCAACCACTTCGAGCTGGTCGCCTCCCCCGCGTACCTGTTCATCGCCGGCGGCATCGGCATCACCCCGATCCTGCCGATGGTCGCCGCCGCCGAGGCGGCGGGCGCCGACTGGCGCCTGCTCTACGGCGGACGGCGCCGCGCCGCGATGGCCGGCCTGGACCGCCTCGCCCGCTACGGCGACCGCGTCCAGATCTTCCCGCAGGACACCACCGGGCTGATCGACCTGAGCCCGCTCGACCGGCCCACGGCGGACACCCTGGTCTACTGCTGCGGCCCGGAACCGCTGCTGACGGCGGTGGAGCGCCGCTGCGTCGCCTGGCCACCCGGCGCTCTGCGGGTCGAGCGCTTCACCACGCCGGCGGTGACCGGCGCCGATCATGAATTCGAGGTGACGCTGGCCTCGTCCGGCCGGACGGTACGGGTGCCCGCCGGCGTCTCCGTCCTCGAAGCGGTCGAGGACGCCGGTGTGCCGGTGCTCTCGTCCTGCCAGGAGGGCACCTGCGGGACCTGCGAGACGGTGGTGCTGGACGGCGTGCCCGACCATCGCGACGCCGTCCTCACCGCGGCGGAGCGCGCCGCCGGCGAACTCATGATGATCTGCGTCTCCCGGTGCCGGGGAACACATCTCACCCTCGACCTCTGAGCCGTTCCCGTTCACCCTCCCGCCGCGGCGGCGAGCCGGGCCGCCAGCGTCCGGACGTGGTCCACCAGCTCCGCGGGTTCGTGCACCTGGAAGCCGAAGCCCTTGGTGGTCACGTAGATGGCCAGCTCATCGAGCGAGTTGGACCCGGCGTACAGGGTGCAGCTGTGCTCGTCGAGCGGCTCCAGGGTTCCGGTGGTGGGAGAGATCCGTTCCGACGCGGTCTCGATGCCGACGTGCAGGGTGAACCGGGCCTGGTAGCGGTAGGCCGAGGTGGAGATCGCCCGCGAGGTGTAGCCGCTGAGGTCGGGCTCCGGTGGGGTGCGCGGGGTGAACCGGGGTCCCGTCGGCGGGCGCGGTTCGAGCCGGTCCACCCGGTAGGTGCGCCAGTCCTGCCGGTCGACGTCCCAGCCGACGAGGTACCACCGGCGGCCCGCGTGCACCATGCGGTGTGGCTCGGTCGTACGGACGCTGGTCGTCCCGTCGTGGGTCCGGTAGTCGAAGCGCAGCCGCAGCGCGTCCCGGCAGGCCGCGGCGATGGTGGTCAGGGTGGCCGGGTCGACGGTGGGGCCGGTGTTCGCCATCGGCACCGTCGCCGACTGCAGGGCGTTGACCCGGTGGCGCAACCGGGACGGCAGCAGCTGTTCGAGTTTGGCCAGGGCCCGTACGGAGGTCTCCTCGATGCCGGTGATCGAGCCGCCCGCGGCGGTGCGCAGGCCCATCGCGATCGCCACGGCCTCGTCGTCGTCGAGCAGCAGCGGCGGCAGAGCCGTGCCGGCGCCCAGGCGGTAGCCGGCGGTGCCCGCGGCGGCCAGCACGGGATAGCCGAGGGCCCGCAGCCGCTCGATGTCGCGCCGCACGGTTCGGGGCGTGACCGCCAGTCGCTCCGCCAGTTCGGCGCCGGACCAGTCGCGTCGCGCCTGCAGCAGAGAGAGCAGCCGCAGCAGTCGAGCCGAGGTTTCCCACATGGCCGAAAGTCTGTCATCCACTTAGGACAAGAGCTGACCTAACCGGCTCCTAGGGTGGTGGGTATGGACAACGACAACGGGATCCGGCCCTTCACCATCGACATTCCCCAGGCTGATCTGGACGACCTGCGGGACCGGCTCACCAGGACCCGGTGGGCGGCGGACCTGCCCGGCGTCGGCTGGAGCCGTGGAGTACCGGTGAGCTATCTGAAAGGGCTGGCCGCGTACTGGCGCGACGGCTACGACTGGCGCGTCCACGAGCGGCAGCTGAACCGGTACCCGCAGTTCACCACCGAGATCGACGGCCAGCGCATCCACTTCCTGCACGTGCGCTCACCCGAGCCGGATGCGCTGCCGCTCATCCTGACCCACGGCTGGCCCGGCTCGATCGTGGAGTTCCTGAACGTCATCGGCCCGCTGACCGATCCCGCGGCACACGGCGGTGACCCGGCGGACGCGTTCCACCTGGTGATCCCTTCGATCCCGGGCAGCGGGCTCTCCGGGCCCACTGTCGAGGCCGGCTGGGACACCAACCGGGTCACCCGGGCGTTCGCCGAGTTGATGGACCGGCTCGGCTACGACCGCTACGGCGCGCAGGGCGGCGACACCGGCGCGGTGGTCTCACCGGGGCTCGGGCGGCTCAACCCCGGCAAGGTCGTCGGTGTCCACGCGAACGGGCTGTCCGCGTTCACCGAGATCGACCCGGACGAGGTCGCGGAGCTGACCGACGCCGAGCGAGCGCGGCTGGCGCATCTGGAGTACCTCAACACCGAGCAGTCCGGGTACGCGATGATCCAGATCAGCCGGCCGCAGACTCTCGCGCACGGACTGCACGACTCCCCGGTCGGGCAGCTCGCCTGGATCGTGGAGAAGTTCAAGGAGTGGACCGACCCCGCCGCCGACCTGCCCGAGGACGCGGTGGACCGGGATCTGCTGCTCACCAACGTGATGCTGTACTGGCTGACCGGCACCGCCGGGTCCTCGGCCAACAGCTACTACGAGACCGCACACGCCGGCGCCTGGGGCGCGAGTGAGCGGTCCACCGTGCCGACCGGCGTCGCGGTGTTCCCCGGCGACGTGTCGATCCGGCGGACCGTCGAGATCGAGCACGACGTCGTGCACTGGAGCGAGTTCGACCGCGGCGGCCACTTCGCCGCCATGGAAGCCCCGGACCTCTTCGTCGGCGACGTCCGTGCGTTCTTCGCCAAGCTCCGCGCCATCGTCTGAATGACAGCGGTCGTAGTAGAACACTCGTAGTCGTATGAAGGCGGGCTGTCGTGCGTGTCGGGGTGATCGGCGCCAGCCAGGCGTTCGAGGACGCGGCCGCGCTCACCCGGCACCTCACCGGCGCCGGCCCGGCCGACGTCCCACTACTGCTGCGCCGCTACGACGCCGAACGCCGGCCCCGCACCAGCCGCCTGATGACGGCGTCGGCCCGGCAGTCCCGGATGACCTCCCAGACCGGCGTCGCCGCATGGCTACGTGACACGGCGCTGCGCGCGATCCCCTCCTGCCTCGCCACCCGGCTGCTCGCCGCCACCTGGCATGCCGGGTGACGCGGGAGGATCGTCGGGTTCCGACGGACCCGGGTCACGCGAGCACGTGGCGCCGCAGGAAATCGCCGACCACCGGCCGCATGGCCTGCGATCCCCAGCTCCCCCAGTGCCCGGTGAAATTGTGCTCGGCCCAGGGGATCGTCACCACCTCGGCGGACACTCCGGCGGTGCGCAGCCGGTCCACGAGCGCGGTGGCCTGGGCGGTGGGGATCATGTGGTCCCGGTCGCCCTGCACCAGCAGGGTCGGGGGCAGTCCCGGCCGGGCGTAGGTGATCGGCGAGGCCACCGCGGGATCCTGGTCGCCCAGATAGCCGCCGACCGCCTGGGCCGCGGCGCCGGGCAGGCCACTCTCCGCCAACAGGGCGGGCAGGTCGGTGGGCGCGTACCAACCCATCACCGATCGCACCGGCTCCTCCGGCACGTCGCAGGCCGGCGGGAACCGCTCGTCGCCGACGGTGTACGCCGCCATCATGGCGAGCTGGCCGCCCGCCGAGTCGCCGGCGATCGACACGTTCGACGCCGTGACGCCGTGCCGGGCCGCCGCGGACCGCACCCAGCCGAGCGCGCACTTCACATCGCCCACCGCGTCCTGCCAACGCGGCGGCGGCGCGAGCCGGTAGTCGACGGAGTAGACGGTGATGCCCTGGTCCGCCATCCAGCCGAACCACGACGCGCTGTCGGCGCGGGCGCCGGAGCTCCAGCCGCCGCCGTGAACGTAGAGCAGCGCCGGCCGGCTCGGCGCCGGTTTCGGGGGCAGGTAGACGTCGACCTGCAGGCCGGGTGCGTACGTCTCCGTCGCGGTCGGCGCCACGGAGAGGGCGGGGGTGAAGTGCTCCACCCAACTGCCGCGGGCCGCTGACCACGGGACGATCACCATGAGGCCGGCCAGCAGCACGGTCAGGGCGCCGGCGGCGGACAGCGCCCGGTGGCCGCGTCGCAGGAGCAGCAGCGTGGTTCCGGCGCCGATCACCACGACGGCTATCAGGAAGCCGGTCAGCCAGGGCACGAACAGCGCGATCATCCCGAGGAGGTCCTGAACCGGGTCGACCGGCGCCCGGGGCGCGAAGAAGGCCAGGCCCAGCACGACGATCAGCGCGTCGAACGCCCAGATCAGTCCTCGGCCCAGCCGCCGCAGCCGGGGCCGGCGGCCGGGCAGTCGTGCCGCGGCCGAAGCCGGCCGGTCAGTGGTCGTTATCATTTTCCGCTCCCTACGAGAGGTGTCTCGCCAACTCCCCCAGCCTGTCCGCGACCGTCCTATGTGATCAACGGCCGGTTCCGCACCATGACTTAACCTGTCGCTTAAGGAAAGGGGCCGCGTGGAGCTGCGCGACATCGAGATCTTTCTGACTCTCGCCGAGGAACTGCACTTCGGGCGTACGGCCGAACGCCTGCACGTGAGTGCGGCCCGGGTCAGTCAGGCGATCAAGAAGCAGGAGCGCCAGATCGGGGCCGCCCTGTTCGAGCGCACCAGCCGGCGGGTGGCGCTCACCCCGATCGGCAGGCGACTCGCCGAGGACCTACGCCCGGCGTACCGCGAATTGCACAGCGGCTTCGCCCGCGCCGTCGCGGCGGCACGAGCCCGGCCGGAGACGCTGCGACTCGGTACCATCGGCCACAATCTCGTCGATTACCAGCCCATCCTCGACGCGTTCGCGGTCCGCCGTCCGGGGTGCGAGGTCCGGTACCGCCACGTCGACTTCAGCGATCCGTTCGGGCCGCTACGCCGTGGCGCCGTGGACGTGCAGATCACCTGGCTCCCGGTCGAGGAGCCGGACCTGACCGTGGGGCCGATCATCTTGACCGAGCCGATCGTGCTGCTCTGCGGTGCCGGCCACCGGCTGGCCTCCCGGGAGGCCATCGAGTTGGAGGAGCTCGGTGACGAGGTGGTCATGGGCGGTGCCGAGCCGGGTTACTGGCGCGCGGGGCTGGTGCCCACCCACACGCCGAGCGGGCGGCTCATCGAGATCGGGCCGATCGTCACGAACTACCTGGACATGATCCCGTTCCTGATCAGCGGGGAGGCCGTCTCGCCGTCGTTCGCTCACGGCGAGCGGGTCCTGCAGGTTCCCGGCCTCGCGTACGTGCCGATCCGGGATTCTCCGCCGGGCCGGTGGGCGCTGGTGTGGCGGACGGCCGGGGTGACCGAGACGATCCTCGACTTCGCCCGGACGGCACGGGAACTGGGCCCGGTCGCTCCGGCGTCCTGACCGCAGGGGCGATGTTCGGGCCTGTTCAACGGCCCGTGTCCGGAATGAGAAAGGGCGCCGCGCAGAGCTCGGGCGCTATTGAGCGCGGAGTTGCGCTTTTCCGGGCCGGTCGGGGCTTCCCGCACGAACGTGGGAGCCCTCGCGACCCCCAGCTCGCGAACATATTAGCAATTTAGCATTTGAGCACATATTCAATACGGGGAAACCTGGCCGATCAGCGCCGCCGAAGATATTGCGCCCGCGCCGAGAACCGGTAGGTTGATCGATAGCTATAAATGACGTGGTGGAATGGGAGTGCATTGTTGAATCCCACTGACGGTGCGGCGACCCGTGCCCGGACGGCACCGGACCACGTCGGTCACCCAGCGTCGGCCGCGGCGGAGACCACGCGGCCTCGTGACAGCGGCCAGCCGGGTCGCGATTCATGGCGTTTCGGCTCCGTGGAGGCGCTGGCGATCCTGCTCGTCCTTCTCGTGGCCTTCCGGACTCCGCTCGCCGGCCTGGTCTCCGATCCCCGGCTGCAGACGTGGACCACGGTGTTCGTGTCGGTGCTCGTGCAGGCGGTGCCGTTCCTGGTCTTCGGTGTCGTGCTGTCCGCGGTGATCGCGGTGTTCGTGCCACGTTCGTTCTGGGCCAAGGCCCTGCCCCGGCATCCCGCGCTGGCCGTTCCCGCCGCCAGCCTGGCGGGCGTGGTCCTGCCCGGCTGTGAATGCGGCAGCGTGCCGATCGCGGGTTCACTGATCCGCCGTGGCGTCACGCCGGCCGCGGCCCTGGCCTTCCTCCTGGCGGCGCCGGCGATCAACCCGATCGTCCTGACCGCGACCGCGGTGGCCTTCCCCGGCAACCCGGAGATGGTGGCCGCACGCGCGGGCGCCAGCCTGGTCGTCGCGATGACGATGGGGTGGCTGTGGCTCCGGCTGGGCAAGAGCGAGTGGATCCGCCTGCCCCGCCGCCCCGACCTCGACGACGCGTCACGGGCCCGGGCGTTCTGGGCGGCGTGCCGGCACGACGTCATGCACGCCGGCGGCTTCCTCGTGGTGGGCGCGGCCGCCGCCGCGACCATCAACGTCGTCGTGCCCGAGCCCTGGCTGCAGGGACTGGCCGCGAGTCCGGTCCTGTCGGTGCTGGCGCTCGCCACGCTGGCCGTCCTGCTGTCGATCTGCAGCGAGGCCGATGCGTTCGTCGCCGCCTCCCTGTCGCAGTTCTCGTTGACGTCGCGGCTGGTGTTCCTGGTGGTCGGCCCGATGGTCGACCTCAAACTGATCTCGATGCAGACCGGGGTGTTCGGTCGGCGATTCGCTTTCCGCTTCGCGCCGGTCACCTTCGTGACCGCCGTCGTGGTGGGCACCGGCGTGGGAGTGGTGCTCTGGTGAACCGGCAGGCGCAAGCGGTCGTGATGATGTTCTTCGGCGGGGCGATCCTCAAGGCCAGCCTCACCGACGTGTACCTGCGCTACGTCAAGGAAGGCCTGCGGCCGTTCCTCATCGTGGCCGGTGCGCTGCTGCTGGCGGCGGCGGTGATGACCCTTTACCACGAGTTCCGGCCCCCCAGGGACGGCGCAGCCGGCGACGACGGCCACGGACACGCCCACCACGAACCCCGCGTCGGGTGGCTGCTGATCCTTCCGGCGGTCGGCCTGCTGCTGATCGCGCCCCCGGCTCTCGGCTCGTACGCCGCCGGGCAGGCGGGCACCGTCCTCGCCGCCGCGCCGGCCGACTCGGAGTTCGCGCCGCTGCCGCCGGGCGACCCCGTACCGCTCAGTCTCATGGATTACGCGTCGCGAGCGGTCTTCGACGAGGGCAGGAGCCTGACCGGCCGCACTCTGCGGCTCACCGGCTTCGTCACCGCCGGCCCGGACGGACGCCCGATGCTGGCCCGGATGGTGCTGGCGTGCTGCGCCGCCGACGGTCGCCCGATCAAGGTCGGGCTGGCCGGCGGTGTCAGCGTCGACGCACCCGTGGACACCTGGGTCCAGGTCGTCGGGACCTACAGCAGCCGGGTCGAGAAGGATCCCGTCAACAAGGCCGACGTGCCGTACTTCGAGGTGACGAGTTGGCAGAAGACCACGGCGCCCAGGCAGACGTACGAATGATCAATGCTCTTGCCGCCCCGCCGGCCTCGCAGCGGGCATTGAGGCGAAGCCGTGGTTCCTCTGTCGTCGGCCTTGTCGTCGCGGTCGCCGCGATCGGCGCCCTGATGGTCGGCGGCGGCCCGTCCGAGCCCCAGCCGGCCGTGCCGGGCGGACGGATGTCCGCGACGGCGGCATGGCCGGCGGCGAAGCTCAGCACGATCGCCGATCTGCCGCTGCGACCGCTGCTGTTCCTCGACACGGCCACGGCGCTGGGCACCGCGCCCAGCGAGGACGACCGGTTCCTGCGCCTTCTTCTGCGAGGCCCCGATGGCGCCTTGCGTGAGCTGCGCCGCCTGACCATGGTCGAGCGGCCGCGGTTCGAGAACATGACCGCGGCCGGGGACGAGGTCGTCTGGACCGAGTTCGGTGACGGCAGGCCACCGGAGATCTGGGCCGCGAGCATGCGTGACGGCAGTCCGGCCAGGCGACTCACCGCCGACACCGGCAACGTGGTGTTCTACGGCAGCCAGTACGACCTGCTGCACCACGACGGCCGCGTGTACTGGACCGCTCAGCCGGACGACGGCACGGCGGCGACCGAAATCCGTTCGGTGGCGTTGAGCGGTGGTCGCGTCGAGGTCGTCCAGGAGAAGGGCGAGTGGACGATGGCGGCGTGGCCGTGGCTCGACGACGGCGCCAGCGACGGGTCCGGCGCCACGCTGCTGCGCGACATGAGCACCGGCCGCGAGATCACGGTGCCCACCACCGGCGCGGAGTTCGCGGCGTGCAGCCCCTCCTGGTGCCGCGTCATGGTGACCAGCGACAACGGGTTGGCCCGCATCGATCTGATGCATCCCGACGGATCGGCCCGGCGGCAGATCGCCGGCGCGACCGCCCGGACCGCCGTTCCCGACGTCGCGATACTCGATCGTTTCGAGCTTCTCGCCGAACCCGGCCCGAACTCCGGCAGCACCGGCACCGCGGGCCTGCTCGTCTATGACATCAGCACCGGAAACACCGTCGAGCTGACCTCCTCGGCGAACGACGCTCAGAGCCGTGGCGGATTGGTGTGGTGGTACACCAGCAGCGCGGGAGCCGCCCGGTGGCACGTGCTGGACCTCCGCACCGCCTGATCCGCGCCATCACCGGCGCACCGGGCTCCCTCCCCGGTGCGCCGGTGCCCGGCCGGGGTCAGGCCGCGGGCGGGGTCACCAGGAGGCCTTGCGGATCCCGGGCAGTTCGCCGCGCAGGGCCATCTCCCGGAAACGGACCCGGGACAGGCCGAAGCGGGCGAAGACGCCGCGGGGCCGCCCGTCGATCATGTCGCGGTTGCGGCGCCGCGAGGGGCTGGAGTCGCGCGGCAGCTTGGCCAGGGCACGCATGGCGTCGGCACGCGTGTCCGGGTCCAGCACCTGCTTCTTCAGCTCGGCGCGGCGGTCGAAGTGGCGCGCGGACAACTCGGCGCGGCGCTTCTCGCGCTCGGTGAGACTGCGGCGGGCCATCAGCGGTCCTCCCGGAAGTCGACGTGACGGCGCACCATCGGGTCGTACTTGCGCAGAACGATGCGGTCGGGATTGGTGCGGCGGTTCTTGCGGGTGACGTACGTGTACCCGGTCCCGGCGGTGCTGCGAATTTTGATCACCGGGCGGACGTCGGTGCTCTTGGCCATCAGATCCTCGCCCCTTTCGCGCGGAGGCGGATGACGACGGAGTCGATGCCGTCCCGGTCGATGATCTTGATGCCGGTGGTGCTGACGTTGAGCCGCACCGTCGTGCCGTCGGCGAGGCGGTAACGGCGGCGCTGCACGTTGGGATTCCAGCGGCGGCGGGTGCGGCGGTGGGAGTGCGACACGGCGTTGCCGAAGCTGGGCTTGGCGCCGGTCACGTCACAGACGTTGGACATGCGGCAACTTTATAATGAAAACCATTGTCATTAGCAAGTCCAGTCGACAAGATGAGGGGGTGAGCGCCAATCCGATCACCTCCGCCCTGCCCGCCCCGGTGGACAACCGGCCCGCCGTCACCGTGCTGTCCGGCTTCTCCCCCGGAGCCGTCCGCGCGACCGCTCAGGCTCTGCTGATCGCCGACGACCGGCGACTGCTGGCGGTCGCCCACGACCTCTCGGAGATCCGTGGCGGCGTCGTGCGGCGTACCGTCCGCTCCGCCGCCGAACTGATCGAGCAGAGCACCGTCGAGCTGGTGCACGGCTGCGTCTCCTGCACCCTGCGCGAAGACGTGCTGCCCACCCTGGTCCGGCTCGCCCGCACCCACCCGGGCAGCGACCTGCTGCTGGTCCTGCCGCCCGCGGTGGAGCCCGAGGCGGTAGCCGCGGCCTGCTCCCACTGCCTGGTCGACGGCACACCGGCCACCGAGGCCGTCCGGTTCGACTCCTACGTCACCGTCGTCGACGCCGACCGCTTCCTCGACGACCTGGCCAGCACCGACGATCTGAGCGACTGCGACCTGCACGCCGCCGACGACGACCACCGCACCGTCGCCGAGGTCGTGGCGCACCAGGTCGAGTTCAGCGACACCGTGATCCTGTGGAGCCGGCCCGACACCGACAGCCTCGAACTCAACCGGGTCGGCACCCTGGTCCACCGGCTCGCGCCGTGGGCCATCCAGGTGCCGATCGGCACGACCAACAGCCTCGACTGCACCGGGCTGAGCTCGCTCGTTCGCCGTACCGGCCGCCACAACCCGCACCGGCCCGGCATGCTCGGCCTCGCCCTGGAAGGCCGGCCCATCGCCCTGCACGACACCGACTCCTCCGAGGTGGTCTCGCTCCTCTTCGAGAGCCGCCGCCCGTTCCACCCGCAGCGGCTCAACGACGCCCTCGAAGAACTGACCAGCGAGGCGCTGCGTGGCCGTGGCCAGCTCTGGATCGCCAGCCAGCCGGACACCGCGCTGGCGTTCGAGTTCGCCGGCGGTGGCGTCAGCCTGGGCAGCCTCGGCTACTGGCTCGCCGCGCTTCCGGCCGAACGCTGGACCGAGACCAGCGACGAACGCCGCATCGCCGCCGAGCTGGCCTGGGACCCCTACTACGGCGACCGCCGCACCGTGCTCGCCCTCATCGGCCTGCGCCTCGACCACGCCGCCATCACCGCGCTGCTGACCTCGTGCCTGCTCACCGACACCGAACTCGCCGACGGCTTCGACACCTGGCGCGACCTGCCCGACCCGTTCGCCGGCTGCTTCCCGCTGGCCGGCGAGACCAGAACCGACAAGGAGAACCAACCATGAAACCCGGCATCCATCCGGCGTACGGACCCGTCGTCTACCGCGATCGCAGCGCCGGCTTCACGTTCCTCACCCGCTCCACCGCCACCAGCGACAAGACCATCGCGTGGGAGGACGGCAACACGTACCCGGTGATCGACGTGGAGATCTCCGCGGCCAGCCACCCGTTCTGGACCGGTAAGCAGCGACTGCTCGACACCGCCGGCCGGGTGGAGAAGTTCCGCGCCAAGTACGCCCGCAAGGCGAAGTGACCACGGTGGGCGGCTTCGGGGGGCCGCCCACCGGCCGCGCGGTCGCCGTCAATCGATCCCGCAGTCGAACCCACCTGACCCCCGGAACCGCGTCCCACCGTCGGGCGGCTGCGCCAGAAACCTCCTGCGACCTCCCTCACCGTCTACGCGCATGAGGCTGTGGACGCGCGGACCCCGCGGCCGGTAATCGCCGATGCTCGGCCGTCAGCCGAGGCGTACCGCGTAGCGCAGGTGGGTGACGAGCGAGGTCTGCCGGGCCTCGATCTGGGTCAGCCTGGTCCTGCCGACGCCGTCGAACAGCCTCTCACCCTCGCCGAGCAGCACCGGCGCGACGTGCAGGCGCAGCTCGTCGACCAGTCCCGCGGCCAGGAACTGGTTGACGGTCGCGGCACCGCCGGCGACGGAGATATTGCGGTCGCCCGCCGCCTCCCGGGCCAGGTGGAGCGCCTCGGTGATCCCACCGGTCACGAAGTGGAAGGTGGTCCCCCCGGCCATCTCCAGCGGCGGGCGCTCGTAGTGGGTCAGCACGAAGACCGGGCCGTGGTACGGCGGCTCCTCGCCCCACCAGCCCCGCCAGGTGAGGTCCCACTCGCCGCGGCCCGGGCCGAACATGTTGCGGCCCATGATGAACGCACCGGCGTCGATGATGGCGGCGACCTCCGGTGCGTTCTCCTCCGCCGCGTCGAACATCCATTGGTGCAGGACGGTTTCCGCGCCCTCACCCAGCGGGGCGTCGGCGCTCTGGTTCGGCCCGGCGACGAACCCGTCCAGCGAAGCGGCGATGTCAACGACGACCTTGCTCATCTCGGGACTCCTTTTATCGAATGGGGCCTTCCTGGCCCCCTTCACCCGTCAGTCGGAGCCACTGCGCCGGTCTTGACACCCGCCCGGCAAATCCTGCGAAATGATCCGAGGAGCATGCTGTGGGGCATGTCCGTCCAGCCGGATCCCGTTCCTGGTGATGGTGGCCGACGCGCCGACCGCTTGTCATCCGCCTGACGATGATGGCAGCCCACGGCCACCCGCACGCCGGCGGCGAGACGTGCTGATCTGCCACCGGCCGACGCTGCGGACGCCGTTCCGGCGGCATGTTCGCGTCGCCGCTGCGCTCTCGTAGCCGATGAGCGGGCGTTTCTCACCCTGTCGTGCAGAGTCGAATGCGGTACAGCGCTGTTGACTGGCGCGATGCCTTGCGCTGTAGCATCGCACGGCGCTCAAGCCGCTCACCCCGACGGCACTATTGGCGAATCCGAGAGTCACACAACCGTGGAACGAGTACTGACCATCCCCATCAACGGCGTGTGTTCAGTGGCGTTCTCTCCCGACGGTGAACTCCTGGTGACCGCGAGCAGCCACAAGACCGTGCGGCTATGGGACTCGGCCCCCAGCAGCGCCGTGGGTGAACCGCTGACCGGCCACACCCACTTCGTGACAGCGGTGGCGTTCTCGCCTGACGGGCGACTGCTGGCCAGTTCCGGCGACGACGAAACGGTGCGGCTGTGGAACCCGTTCACCGGTACCGCGAGGGATAAGGCCTTCGCCGGCAGCGACGCCTGGTCTGCGGCGTTCTCTCCAGACGGCGGCACAATAGCCAGCGCAAGCGGCAGCGACGGTGTGTCGTTGTGGAAGTTGCGTTCGCGTCACACCGCATCACCCGTAGAGATTTCGGAACACGAGATTTCGGAACACAGAAGGCAGTCCAGCACCCTGCGCCCGAGAGCGGCGGGCATTGTCCGACGCGGGCGGCCCGACCACCGCTCGCTGTAGCCGGAACCGCGATTCCTGGTCTTTCTATGCCGCCGTCCGTGTGTCAGCTGTTGTAGCCACTGCGCTGTTGCCGTACCTCGATGAGTCGAGGGCCACTGCAGCCTTCTGGGTAGACGCGAAGGGGCTTTGCGTACCGGCTCGCCGCGACCATGATGACCAGATGCGAGGTATGCCCAGATCAGTCGCGCTACGCGTGATCGATGACGAGAACAGGAAAGCGGTGACGGCCCTGCGGGTTGGGCCGGGCCAGGAGAAGTTTGTCGACGGGGTGGCGGATTCGCTGAGCGAAGCGGCTGCCAATCCAGCTGCGCGGCCTTGGGTGCGCGCCGTCTACGCCGGGGACGTGCCGGTCGGGTTCCTCATGGCAACTGACGCAGCCGAGCCCGGTAACGGCGTTGTCCCGTGGCCGTACTACCTGTGGCGGATGTTGATCGATGCCCGGTTTCAGGGGCACGGTTACGGCCGCGCGGCCCTGGATCTGCTGGTCACTCATCTGCGCGAGCGATCCGACGCAGAGGTTCTGACAACGAGCGTGGTGCCCGGAGCCGGCTCACCGTACGGCTTCTATGTGCGATACGGATTCCAGCCCACAGGCGAATGGTTCGATCACGAGCAGGTTCTCACTCTGCCCATCGCCCGCGATCGGTAGCCCGACGGCCTGAGCCGGCGATGAAGCGGGAGATGGGCAGCGGCACATCGGGGTGTTGATCAGTCAGTCGCAATCGGCGTGAACCCTTACCGCACTCTGCGCGGCGCCTTGCAACGAGGCCGCGGTATCGCGGTAGCTCACCTGCGCGAGCAGCCCGGTCAGGCTCGACTGATCTATGAATGTGCCGGTCGGGATACACGGTGGGACGCCCAGGTCGAGGAGCGCCCCGCCTATCTGGCGCGCCTCATACGCGATGCACGCCTGGACCCGGCACCGCTGATGGCGGATCGGGAATCCTATGGGCCGGACGAACAACAGCAGCTGGACGACGGCCGGTTCGGCTACATCCTCTCGATCCTGACCTACCTGGCCCGGGGCAGACCCTCATGTCCGTGGCCCTCGCCTCGACGCCGCGCTGGACGCCGCCGCCCGGCCCCGCTACGTGGTTGCCCCCCGATCCGGTGGACCTGCCGGACGCCAGACTCATCGCGCTACTGCAGAAGGCGGATGGCCGAGCTGAGCGAAGACCCCATCGAGGAACAACATCTTCGGTACGCCGCAGCAGCGCGCCTCGCAGAGAAATGACCTCTCGACGACCCGGCTCCCGGGACTGACGAAGGCGATGCCGACTGCCGTCACGATCGTGACTGAGCCGGTAGCCGATTCGCCACGCCGTACAGCTCTCGGGTCCGGGTGATGTCAAGCGGCATGCCGTCGTCCACGGACAGGAAGTAGCCCACCTGCCATGCTTGCGTGGTGATGGCCTGACGACTCGCCGTGGTGACCCAGGGCGGATATACGCGGAACCCACGCTTACCACCTGAATGGTTGCTCGCGACGATACCGCGTTCGCGGAGCGCCTCCAGCGGAAAGACGAATTGGCCGAAGTGCCGAGCGTCCCGGGTGCTGATCACCACCAGATCCACCGCGTCCCCGGTGTTGAGGGGCCGAATCGGCCCACTCTCTGACCTCGCCCACAGCGTGACGAATTGCCCGATCTTCGTCGGTGTTGTTCTACCCGTGCGGAACCTGACGGACAAGCCGTTGACCAGGAAGGAATGTGCACAGTAGTCAGCGCTCTCCCGCTCGGGCAGAGGACGAGAACAGACGAAGCCGCCCGGGTCGTACACCAGCGCCTTCGCGGCGCGAAGATCGTCGTGCACAGGGTCGGTATCGATCCACGGGTCAGTCACCACCGACGTGCCATGCGGTGTCACGGCCCGCCGTAATGGTGCACTCATACCCGAAGGGTAGCGGGGCGACTGTCGGCGGGTAGACGACGAGCACAGTGAGTAACGGGCACCATCGGACAGCATCCGGAAAACCGATCATGCCGGGAAGACGCTTGTCCCTCACGTGGCGTCATGCCACATAGTCGGGGGCGTGGAGGAGCACCTGACCGTAGGGCGTGTGGCCGAGCTGGCCGGCGTCACCATTCGTACGCTGCATCACTACGACGAGATCGGCCTGTTGCAGCCGTCGGCGCGGACCGTCGCGGGATACCGGGCCTATTCCGCCGACGACGTGGAGCGGCTGCGGGAAGTGCTCGCCTACCGGCGGTTGGGCTTCGGATTGCGGGAGATCGCGGATCTGGTCGACGACCCGGCCACCGACGCGGTCGCGCATCTGTGCCGGCTACGGGGCCTGCTGCTGGAGCAGCGGGACCGTGCTGCCGCCATGGTCACGGCCATCGACAGGGAACTGGAGGCACGAGCAATGGGAATCAGGACGACCCCGGAGGAGCAACTGAAAGTGTTCGGCGCGCAGCTGTACAACACCATCGGGTCGGCCTACCCGGCCACGCGGCGCACCGAGCCCCGGATCGCCGCGCGCATCTGGGACGCGCTCGGGGACGCCCGAACGGTATTGAACGTCGGAGCAGGCACCGGCTCCTACGAACCACCGGACCGTGACGTCACGGCGGTGGAGCCGTCGGCGGTCATGCGAGCACAACGTCCCCCAGGCGCCGCACCGTGCGTGGCCGCCGGAGCCGGGAGCCTGCCGTTCGAGGACCAGTCCTTCGACGCCGCCATGGCGGTCAGCACCGTCCATCACTGGCCGGACCCGATCGCCGGACTGCGCGAGATGAAGCGGGTGGCCCGCCGCGTGGTGGTGTTCACCTACGACGCCGACAACACCGGCCGGCGCGAGCGGTTCTGGCTCACCCGCGACTACCTGCCTGAGTTCGCTGACCTTCTCGTCGGCTGGCCGACCTTGGCCGACCTGACCGGGGCGATCGGGGGCCGTGCGGAGCCGGTGCTCGTCCCGTGGGACTGCGCTGACGGCTTCTTCGAGGCGCATTGGCGCCGGCCCGAGGCATACCTGGATGAGCAGGTACGCCGGGCGGTATCGGTATGGACCAGGGTCGGGTCACAGGCCGAGCAGCGAGCAGTGGACAGACTCCGCGAAGACCTGTCCTCCGGCCGGTGGGCTGAGCGCAACCGTGACCTCGTCGCCCTCGACGCGGCAGAACTCGGCCTTCGCCTGCTCGTAGCCTGAATACCGTCGCGCCGGCGAGCTGACTTCGCCGGCGGCCGGCACCGGAGCTCCGGTCGCGTCACGCAGGTCGGTGAGGAACGTGTCCGGCAGGTCCGAGTCAGCCCACCGCCGGGACCACCCCCGGCGGCCTCTGACTCACGATCTTCGGGTTTCAGGCGCTGAGGACCGGCGGATTGTGGCGGAAGAACTCGCCGAAGGCCCACCGGTCCGGCAAGCCGCCGGCGACCTCCACCACCCGGTCGACGCGGAAGTCGACCAGGCGCTGCGCGCCCGGCACGGCGGCCACCCGTTCCGGGTCCTCGTCGAGGCGGGCGCGGCCGGTCAGGTGCAGCGTGTGGCCCCGCGTCCAGTCGAGGAAGAGCAACCCGCACCGCGGCTCCAGCAGCAGGTTGCCCATCGTCATGAACATCGAGTTGCCCACGTACTCGGGCCAGACGATCCGGTCGTCACCGGTGACCGTGACAAACCCCGGACGACCGCCGCGGTGCGAGGCGTCGATGCCGAGACCGGCCGCGTAGGTGCCGATGAAGAACGTGTCCGCGGCGACGATCCACCGCTGCTGCGCAGCGGTCAGCTCCCTGGTCACGGTCACCGCGCCACGCTGGTGCGGCGGCCCCTCCGACGGCGTACGGGTCTGGATGTACTTGGGACAGTTCGAGTACACCTGCTCGGTGTGGATCACCAGGTGGTCGCCGTCCCGGCGGGCACGCCCGTTGACCCGCATGCGCCGGCGCCGGGCGGGCTCGATGGCGATCATTCCGATGTCACGTTCCGCGCCGAAGCGCCCGGCCAGCGGGTCGCCGGTGGCCGGAAGCCGGCCGACGACGACGGTGCGCTCGTCGCGGGCGTGGGTGAAGCCCGGACGCCCGCTGAGAGGGCTGACCCAGGCGGCCCCCGCGTCATCGGTCGCGGCGATCACCAGGAATCGCTGCTCGGCCAGGAACTCCGCGGCGACCGGCGGGATCGTCGCGCCGACACCGGCCGAGCCCCACGCCTGGCGGGACAGACCGGCCCGGCTCTGCAGTTCCTCTTCGCCCGGATGCGGCACGACTCTCCCCTTCCTAGAAGAATCCGCAGGTGGGGGCGCCGGAGGTGGGAACCGGCGCGCTGTCGACGCCGGACGGCGCGTAGATCTCCAGACGGATGCCGTCCGGGTCGGTGAAGAACACACCGCCGGACGACGCCCCCTCGCCGTGCGGCACGATCCCGTCGTAGACCAGCTCCACGCCCAGCTCACGCAGCGTCGACTCGGCCCGGCGCACCGCCTCGATGTCCGGCACCTGGAACGCCAGGTGGTGCAGGCCGGGCAGGCCGGTGGCGAACCGGCCGTCGCTCTGCTGCCACAGCGTGACGAGCAGTGTGCCGTCTCGCCCGAGGAAGGCGAACCGGCGCTCGCCGTCGACTCGCTCCCCGAGGACCTGGAAGTCGAAGACCTGGCGGTAGAACGCGGTGGACCGGGCCAGGTCGGTCACGTTGAGGCCGACGTGACCGGTCTGCAGGGCGGGTGCACTCATGACAAAGCCTTTCTAACGCCTTGGTGTCGCTGTTGCCGTTAGAACATCCCCGATTTTTCTCACGCCGTCAAGTCCGGTGTACCGTTAGAAAGGTGACCACCCCGGTGCTCGGTGAGCCGATCGCGATCGAGTTCGCGAACACCCTCCACGCGGTTCGCGGCAAGATCAGGGACGGCCTGTCGACTTCGGAAGGGCTGACTGGCTGGATGCGGGCCATGGGCGAGCGGTTGCCGTTCGCGCTGCCCGCCGCAGCCGTCGACGACGCTGTTCTGGGCCAGGCCAGGGAATTGCGGAACGCGATACGGGCGATCGCCGACGCGCTCGCGAACAACCGGGAACCCACCGCCGCCGATATGGCGACGCTGAACGCGGTGGCCGGCCAGGCGCCCCGATGGCGGGAACTGCGCTGGGCCCCACAGCCACACACCGTCGACCGGAGCGCGGGCCCTCCGGCTGCCGCCGTGCTGTCCGCCCTCGCCGACGAGGCGATCGCCCTGTTCGCCGGGGAGGCCCGGCAGGAGCTGCGGGCCTGCCACGGGCCCGGCTGCGTGTTGCACTTCGTCCGCGACACCCCGCGGCGGGAGTGGTGCTCACCGGGATGCGGCAACCGCGCCCGCGCGGCGCGCCACTACGCCCGCACCAAACGCACCTCTTGACCGACTTCACTCGGTTCGGTGGCGCCCCGGGTCAGCTCGATGACCGCGGCCGGTTTCCCCTCCGAGTCGATGACGCTGTGGCGCTCGCCGCCGGCAGCGGCTCGCCCTCCTTCTCGTAGATGGCGGGCAGGCCGGTCATCGCCGCCTCGGTGTCGGCGAGGGCGGGCCGGGCGCGGCGAGCTCCAGGATCTTCAGGCCGCGCCGTTGAAGCGCAGCCAGTGCCCCTCGGAGATGACCTCGACGACGCCGTCGACGACCTTGATGGCTGTCTGGTCGTCGGTCGCGTAGGCCGGGACGCCGATCTCGGCCGCCCACTTCTCCGCGGCGGCCGTGCTGTTCTCGGGGCAGTCGGGCACGTCGAGGTGCGGGAAGATCGAGAAGCCGACGACGCCGAGCGCGGCGTCGCCGCCGGTCGGGTTCCAGCCAACGAAGTCGTCGCCGATGCGCGGGGTCAGCACCATGCTGCCGGCGCTGAAGCCCACGTAGACCTTGTCGCCGAGCGTGGGCAGCAAGTCCAGCAGGCCGGACTCGCGCATCCAATGGGCCAGGTAGAGCGCGTCGCCGCCGTTGACCAGCAGCACGTCCGCCTCGCGCACCCAATTGACCCACTTGTCCCGGTCGATGCTCGGCAACGCGGTCAGCTCGAGCACGCCGACGGACTTCCAGCCCAGCTCGGTCATCGGGTTGCCGCCGCGGCCGCTGATGAAGCGCCACGGCCCGGCGGGCTTGGCCCACGGGTGGCCGTACGACGCGGTCGGGATGGCAAGCGCGACACATTCCTCGATCGGCTTGCCGAGCAGGTCGAGCAGGGCCGCGTGGATGCTCGGGTTCTTGACGCCGGAGTCGGTGAGCAGGAATTTCATCGCGCCCTCTCAGTAGCGTCGTCGGCGACGGGCGCCGCGGTTCCGGCGACAGCCACGTCGAGGCCGCCGTCCCAGGCGGTGTCGCCGGCGAGCACCAGCACGTGCGGGTGGCCTCGAGGTTGACGTATTTCACCTCGCACCGCGCCCCCCGAAACTGATTGCAGTTCGCAAGTGGTAGCGACCACGCTAGCACGACCGGTTGCGAAGTACCATCAGCGCGTGGGAGAGCACAGGTCGGGATGCCCGATCAATCTGGCGGTCGAGGTGCTCGGCGATCGGTGGTCGCTGGTGGTGCTGCGCGACATGATGTTCGGCAACCGGCACTACTTCCGCGAGCTGCTGACCGGCTCCGAGGAGGGCATCGCCTCGAACATCCTCGCCGACCGGCTGCGACGCCTGGTCGCCCACGGCCTGCTGTGGCGCACGGACGACGAGACCCACCGCCAGAAGATCCGCTACAGCCTCACCGAGCCGGGCGTGCAGCTCGTCCCGGTGATGGCCGCGCTCGGCTCGTGGGGCCGGATGCACATGCCGGCCAGCCGCGAGCTCTCCGTGCGCGCCGAGCTGCTTGAGCAGGGCGGCCCCGAACTGTGGGACCGCTTCATGGACGAGCTGCGCGAACAGCACCTCGGCATCCCCCGCCCACCGGGCACCCCGTCGGCCTTCGCCGAGCTGCAGGCGGCTTACGAGGCCGCCGCCGCGGGCAGCACTCCCGAAAGGACATCCTGAAGCCGCTGCTCACCGACTCCGGCATCCAGAACGCCGGCATCGGGGCCGCCCTGGGCCGAGCTGCTCGGCAAGCCGACCGCCGAGTGCTGTGCACCCTCGCGCTCGGCATGCTTTTTCGGCGGCCGCCCCGGGAAGATGGCCTGCCGACGGGGCGGTTCCCGGGCTGTGTAACAGCTGGCGGACTCCTTATGGTGCCTGTCGGCCTGATGGGCCGAAAGCCGGAGCAGAAACGGAAAGCATCATGCGGGGACGGTGCGGAAGTGGCTTGTCAGCTGGCCGTTCTCCAAGACGTGAAACACCAGGCCGGGGATATCGTCGCGGTCAAAGGTATTGGACCAGGCGAGTTCGTCGGTCGTGGTCCATGGCAGGCGGGTGGTGGAGAAGATCCCGGGAGCCATGATCAAGGGCACGCCGGCGAAAGTGCCCGCCGCGGCAGCGTGCGCGTGTCCGCACAGAACCGCGGCGGCCATCGGCGACGCGCTCACCACTGCGGCGAGGTCGTCAGGATTCTGTAGCCGAATACTGTCGAGGAGGGGATTGTTCACCCGGATCGGGTGGTGGTGGAGGCAGATGAAGACCGGCTCCTCGGCGTCGGCGAGAACACCTTGCAACCACGTGAGGGTCTCCGGCGCGAGTAGACCGCCATGCTGTCCGGGAATGGTGGAGTCACAGAGGGCGAACACCACACCGCCGACTCGGTGTAGCTGATTGATGGGCGCTGCGCCCTCGCCACCGAGCAACACTCTACGGTAGGCGGCCCGGTCGTCATGGTTGCCCGGCAGAAGCAAGACCGGGACGTCCGCAACGAGCTCGGACCTGACCTGGTCATATTCCTCGACATCGCCATGGTCAGTAAGGTCGCCGGTCACCACGATCACGTCGACGTCGCAGCCGCGAAGGTAATCCATGGCCCGCCGCGAGCGACTCATCGCGCGTTCGCTACCGTCGAAGTGAGTGTCGCTGATATGCGCGATGATCGTCATGCGGTACATCTTCGTGGTTCCCCCGCGAAGGCAAAAGTACGGGCGCGGCCGAAGTCGGACGCCGGCGTCCACCAGCTCCCGTTACGGCGCGCGACGTGCTCGTCGGCGGACGGCGTGCACGGACGGCGGCGGACCCGGTGGCATGTGGCCGTCGCGGTGTGTGTCAGAGGTCCTTACGCAGGTGGACGTCGTCCCTGCCGGCCGTCGGAGCGACGGCCGCCGCCGATCTGGGCGTCGCCATGGGCCGGAAGGGATCCGACCTCGCCCTGCACAGCGCCGTCGCGATCCTGGCCCGCGACGATCTGAGCGCGTTGCCCGCCGTCATCGCGCTGTCCCGGCGGGCCCGCCGCATCGTCAAGGCCAACCTCGCCATCGCCGGATCCTTCATCGCCGTGCTCGTCTGCTGGGACGTGTTCGGGCATCTCCCGTTGCCGCTCGGCGTCGCCGGGCATGAGGGCTCCACCGTCATCGTGGGGCTCAACGGCCTGCGCCTGCTCACCGCCGGCGCCTGGCAGCGAGCTCAGGCCGAGGGCGGCGCCGCACGGCAGCGCGAGGGGACCCCTTCACCGGCGTACAATGAAAACGGTTATCATCTTCGCCGTGCTGAGACTGTCGCGCCTGTCGGTGCGTTTCGCCGACCGCGTCGTCGTGGACGATGTGGACCTGGCCGTGGGGCCGGGCGAAGCCGTCGGCCTCATCGGCGGCTCCGGCTCCGGCAAGACGCTCACCGCCCTGGGCGTGCTCGGCCTCCTGCCCGCCACCGCGCACGCCACCGGCAGCATCACCGTCGACGGCGCCGAACTGTGCGGCGCCCCGGAACGGCGGCTGCGGCGGGTGCGGGGATCCCGGGTCGGTTTCATCGGCCAGGACGCCCTCGCCGCCCTCAACCCCCTCGCCACGGTGGGCCGTCATCTGCGCATCCCGCTGCGCGGGCACCGGGGCCTGTCCCGCCGCGAGGCCGCTCAGGAGTGCGCGCACCTGCTGGACCGCGTGGGACTGCCGGCCGAGACCGCCACGGCGTACCCGGCGCAGCTCTCCGGCGGGCAGCGGCAGCGTGTCGCGATCGCCCTGGCCGCGGCGGGCCGGCCGGGTCTGCTGATCGCGGACGAGCCGACCAGCGCGCTGGACCCCCTGACCCAGGCCGGCGTCCTCGGCCTTCTGCGCGACCTTCCACCGGCGGACGGCGGCGCGCGGCCCGCGCTGCTGCTGATCAGCCACGACCTCGCGGTGGTCAGCCAGGTCTGCACCCGGCTCGCCGTGATGCACGCCGGCCGTCTCGTGGAAGAGGGCGACACGGCCGAGGTCATCGCCGCGCCCCGGCACCCGTACACCCGGGCGCTCGTCGCATCGGCCCGAGCCCTGGCCGCGTGATCCACCGTTGACCGCTCTCCTCGTGGCCACCGCGGCCACCAAGTCCTACGGCCCGCGCCGCGTCCTCGACGGCGTGGACCTCGACATCGCCGCCGGTGACCGGCTCGGCATCCTCGGCGCCTCCGGGGCCGGCAAATCCACCCTGCTGCGCCTCCTGCTCGCCGTCGAGGCTCCGGACCGGGGCGAGATCCGCTTTCGTGACCGGCCGGTCCGCCCGGCGCGGCCCGGCGCGCTGGCCTGGTTCCGCCGTGCGGTGCAACTGGTGCCGCAGGACCCGTACGGATCGCTGAGCCCGCGCATGACCGTCGCGGAGATCATCGCCGAGCCGCTGGAATGCCTGCGCGTTCCCGGCGACCACCGGGAACGCGTCGCCGAACTGCTGGCCGCGGTGGATCTGGACCCGGCTCTGGCGCGGCGGCGGCCCGCCGCGCTGTCCGGCGGGCAACGACAGCGCGTCGCGGTGGCCCGCGCCCTGGCCCCGCGCCCGGAGGTGCTGGTCGCCGACGAGCCGGTCAGCGCGCTCGACGCCACCGTCCGGGTCATGGTGCTGGACCTGCTGCTCGAGGCGTCCGAGCGTAGCGGCGCCGCCCTGGTCATGGTCTCCCACGACGTCGCCGCGGTGCGCCGGGTGTGTGACCGGGTGGCGGTCCTGGACCGGGGCCGGATCGCCGAGTCCGGCACCGTGGTGGACGTCTTCGGCGCGCCGGGCACGAACGCGACCCGCGACCTGCTGGCCGCCGTGCCACGACTGCCGGTCGGCGCGGCGTGACGCGGCAACCGCGCCGATGGCTGGTGCTCGCCGAGATCGTGCGCCTGCCTGCCGTCCCCCGGCTGCTGGTGCTCACCCAGCTGGCGTTCAACATCGGCTTCTACCTGGTGCTGCCGTTCCTGGCCGACCACCTCGCCGACGACCTCGGCCTGGCCGCCGCCACCGTCGGCCTGGTGCTGGGCCTGCGAACCTTCAGCCAGCAGGGGCTGTTCCCGCTCGGCGGGGTGCTGGCCGACCGTTTCGGCGTGCGCCCGTTGGTCCTCGCCGGCTGCGCGGTGCGGGTCGCCGGCTTCGTCGTGCTCGCTTTCGCCCACAGCCTGCCCGGCGTCCTGGCCGGGGCGATGCTCACCGGCGTGGCGGCCGCGCTCTTCTCCCCCGCCGTCGAGTCGGCCCTGGCCCGTGAGGGAACCCGGCTGGAGGCGGCCGGGCGGTTGCCCCGCACCGAACTGTTCGCGATGTTCGCCGTCGCCGGGGAGATCGGCGCGGTGACCGGCCCGCTGCTCGGTGTCCTGCTGCTCACCGCCGGGTTTCAGGCGACCGGCGTGGCCGCCGCCGTGGTGTTCGCCGCGATCCTCGCCATGCACTGGCGGTGGCTGCCGGCCGGACCGGGCGCGCACTCCCGCGAACCGATCCGCGGCGGCCTGCGCGAGGTGTTCGCCAACCGCCGGTTCCTGGGCTTCGCCGCCGCCAACAGCGCCGGCCTGTTCGCGTACCACCAGCTCTATCTCGCGCTGCCGCGGGAACTCGACCGCGTCGGCGCGGACGGCGCGCTCGGCTGGCTGTTCGCCTCCGCCTCGATCATGGTGATCGCCGGGCAGATGCCGGTCACCCGGCTCGCCCGCACCGTGCTGGGTCCCCGGTGGGCCCTGACCGCCGGCTTCCTGACCATGGCGGCGGCGTTCGCCGTGGTCGCGGTCCTCGTCCCGCGAACCACCTCCGTGCTGCCGGCCGTCGCCCTGGTGGTGCTGCTCACCGCCGGGCAGATGTTCGCCACCCCGATCGCCGCCGACGTCACCGGACGGTTCGCCGGCGAACGGCGGCTCGGCGCCTACTACGGCGTGGTCGCGGCCGCCGGTGGCCTGGCCGTGCTGTTCGGCAGCACGCTCACCGGCGCCCTCATGGACACGGTGCAGACGTCGTCGCCGCTGCCCTGGACGATCGTCGCCGCCGTACCTCTGCTGAGCGCCGCCGCGCTCTGGCTGATCACCCCCACGACGGCCGTGCGCGAGCGCGTGCCGGCATGAAAGGTAAGCCGTGAAACGACGGATTCTGCTGGCGGCCATGGCCGCCGCCACGGTGGCGACGACCGCCGGATGCTTCGCCGAACAGGCGACCACACCCACCGCCGGCGGCGAGAAGCGACTGCGGGTCGGCTCGGCCTTCGCCCCGGACGGCCGGCTGTCGCCCTACACCGACGACGCGACGCTGGTGACCCAGTTCGGCGCGGCCGAACCGCTGGTGCGGCTCAAGCCCGACGGCCTGGTCGAGCCCGCCCTGGCCGCGAGCTGGACCCAGCCGGACGACAAGACGCTGCGGCTCACCCTGCGCGACAACGTCACCTTCCACGACGGCACGGCGCTGACCGCGAAGGCCGCTGTCGACGCGCTCACCCACGCGACCGCCGCCAAGCCCGCGCCGCGGGCCATCGCCAAAGTGAAGCTCACCGCCACCGCCGTCGACGACAAGACCATCGACGTACGCACCGAGCAGCCGGACCCGGCGCTGCTGAACCGGCTCGCCAGCCCGCAGCTGATGATCCTGGCCCCGAAGGCGTACGCCGAGGACGCCGGCCGGCCGGATCCGGTCGGCCACGGCACCGGGCCGTACCGGATCACCCGGGTGCAGGGAGCGACGGCGGCCACGCTGGAACGCTTCGACACCTACTGGGGCGGTCGCCCGCAACTGCCCGGCCTGGACGTCCGGTTCCTGACCGACGGCGCCGCCCGTGCCGGTGCGCTGCGCGCCGGTGAGGTCGACGTGGTCAACGCGCTGCCCGTCGCCCAACTGCCCAACATCACCGACCAGCGGGTCGTCGAGATCCCGCTGCCGCGGACGATCGGCCTGCACCTGGTCAGCTCGGAGGGCAAGGCCTTCGCCGACGCGGGCCTGCGCGCTGCCGCGAAGGCCGCCCTCGACCCGGCCGCCATCACCGCCGCCGTCTACGAGGGACGCGCCGACGCCCCCACCGGCCTGTTCGGCCCCGCCTCCGCGTGGGCGGCCACCGCCCGCCCCGCCGTGCCCGTGGTGGCCGCGGCGACCGCCGCCGACCCGGCCGGCCGGAAGATCACCCTGGCCACCTACACCGACCGGCCGGAGCTGCCCGAGGTGGCCTCCGCGATCGCCGCCGCGTGGAAGACCCGCGGCTTCGAGGTCGAGACCGTGGTCCGCGAGTACACCGTTCTCGAGCCGGATCTGCTGGCCGGCAAGTTCGACGCGGTCCTCGGCACCCGCTCCTACCTGCTGGACGCCGCCGACCCGATCGGCTATCTGCGCTCCGACTTCTCCTGCGAAGGCAGCTACAACCTCGCCCGCTTCTGCGACCCGGCCGTCGAAGCCCGCCTGGACGCCGCCGACGCCGTCACCGACATCGCCGGCCGGCAGGACGCCGCGCTGCGGATCGAGGCGGACCTGACCGGCCGCGCGATCACGGTTCCGATCGGCCACGAGCGGGCCCGCATCGGCGCCGCCAAGGGCGTGGGCGGGCTCGCCGAGGACCCGTACGAGCGCACCCTCGTCACCGTGGGCACCAGCCTGCGATGACGGCCACCCTCGCCGCTGCCCGCCGGTGGGCCGCACTGACCGCGACCATCGGCGGGCTCGCGGTGCTCGTCGCCGCGCTGCCCTGGCTGCGCGACGACGACCCGGCCCGCTCCGTCCTGCGGGCCCGCCTCGGTGAACGCGAACCCGACCCGGCGGCCCTGGCGGCCGTCCGCTCCGAACTCGACCTGCCCGCCGGTCCCGTGCAGGGCGCGGCCCAGTGGCTGTCCGGCGCGGTCACCGGCGACCTCGGCCGCTCGTGGGTGGACGGCTCGTCCGTCGCCGAGACGGTGGCCGCCGCAGCCGGGGTGTCGGCGCTGCTCGGCGGCGCCGCGGCCGTGGTCGCGGTCGCCGTCGGGCTGCTGCTGGGCGCGCCCGCCGCCTGGACCGCCGCGAGCGGGCGCCGGCCCCGGGCCGGGTTCACCGCCGCGGCTCTGACGGCACTGCCCGAGTTCGTGCTCGCCGCGGTGCTGATCACCGTCGTGGCGGTGAACTGGCGCCTGGCGCCGACAGCCGGCTGGTTCGGCCCGTCCTATCTGGTGCTGCCGGCACTCGCCCTCGGCATCCCCACCGGGGGGCTCCTGGCCCGGCTGCTCATCACCGCTGTCGAGGCCACGGCGGCGGAGCCCTGGGTGCACACCTGGCGTGCCGCCGGCAGCGGACGGGGTGAGCTCGCCGCGGCTCTGCTGCGCCGGGCGGTGACCGTGGTCGTCACGCAGGTGGCGGTGCTCTTCGTCGGCCTGCTCGGCGGCGCCGTCGCCGTCGAGCAACTCTTCGCCATCCCGGGGCTCGGCCGCATCGCCCTGCACGCCAGCCTGGCCCAGGATCTTCCGCTGGTGCAGGGCTGTGTGCTGCTGCTGGTCATCGTCGGTGTGGCGGTCGGCGGGCTGGGCATCGCCGTGCACCGGCTGTTGCTCGGCCCGGCCGGGGCGGCCGCGAGCCTGATCCCGGCGGTGCCGGCCCACCGTCGCCGCGGCCGGCGCGTGGCGCCGATCGCCGCGGCGACGCTGCTGCTGGGCGTCGTCGTGGCGGGGCTGCTGCGCGACGCCGACCGGGTGCGGCTCGGCGCGCGCCTGACCGGGCCGTCGTGGGCGCATCCGCTCGGCGCCGATCCGGTCGGCCGCGACGTGCTGGCCCAACTCGGTCACGGCGCTGTTCTCACCGTCGGCACCGCCGCCGCCGTCACCGTCGTCTCCCTGCTCGCCGGCCTGACGATCGGCCTGCGCGGCGGCGCGGCCCGCGCCGGAGCCGCCGACATCCTCAACGCCCTGCCGCCGGTCTTCGTCGGCCTGGTGGTGGCCGCGATCCTCAGCCCCGGCCTGGCCGCCGCCGCGCTCGCCGCGGCCCTGGTCGCCTGGGTCCCCCTCGGGGTGCACACCCGCGGCCTCGCCGAGGAGGTACGCGCGAGCGGCTACTACCGTGCCGCCGAACTCTGCGGCGCCGGTCCCGGCCGTCTGCTGCGCCGTCACCTGCTGCCCGCGGTGGCCGGGCCGGTCGTCCTGCACGCGCTCGCCCGGGTTCCGGCCACCGCCCTGACCATCGCCGGCCTCGGGTTTCTCGGACTCGGCGCGGGCCACGACTCCCCGGAGTGGGGCGCCCAGCTGGCCACGGCCGTCGCCTATCTGGAACGTGCCCCGCTGGCCGTGCTCGGGCCGGTGGCCGGGCTGGGGCTGCTCGGTGTACTCGCCGCCGCCGCACCGACGGCGAGCCCGGCCGGATCCCGTTCCGGGACCGCGCCCGACACCGGGAGGGGCGAGACGGCCCCGCCCGCCGCCCCGCTCACGAAGGCGATGACCTGATCGATCAGCCTGCCGGTCGACTCGCCGCGCAAGGAGTAGTACACGTTCCGGCCCCGGCGGCTGCGCCGGATGAGGCCGGCGTCGGTGAGGTGACGAAGGTGATGCGAGATCGCGGTGGGATGCGCCGGGACGACCTCGCCGAGCGCCGCGGGTGTGGCCTCGCCGGCCCGCAGCACCACGAGGATATGCAGACGGTGCTGATAGGCCATGCCCCGCAGCACCTCCACCGCGCGGTCCAGATCGGACGGGTCGACCATCGGGCCATCGCTCATGCCGGCACAGCCCGTCGCGTCCCCGGTGCGACGAGCCCTCTGAGCCGCACCAGAACCCAGGAGGCCAGAAGCACACCGGTGGCCGTCAGCGAGATGCTCGCGCCCGCCGCGACGTTCCACCGGCTGGAGGCATAGAGCCCGGCGAGGCCGCTGGCGACGGCGAACACGACCGCCGTCGCGGTCATCACCGCGTGACGGTCGGACCACAGGCGCGCGGCCGCGGCGGGCGCGACGATCAGCGACAGGGCGAGGATCGTGCCGACCGCCGGGACGACGGTCACCACGACCACCTCGATGGTGAGCAGCAGCACCAGATCCCATCGCCCGGTCGAAAGGCCAGCGGCCCGCGCCCCGTCCGGATCGAACCCCGCGTAGAGCAGCGGCCGGGCACAGAGCGCGAGCACCAGCGCGACGGCCACCAGCGCCACCGCGGTGCTGATCAGGTCCTGGGCGCCGACGGTGAGGATCGAGCCGACCAGGAACGACGAGAGATCGCGGCTGAACCCGTTCTGCGAGGCCACCAGCGCGGCGCCGAGCGCGAACCCACCGGACAGCAGCACCCCGGTGGCGGCCGCGGCGTCCTGCCCGCGGCGCCGGGTCAGCGCGGCCACTCCCACGGCGACGACCGCTCCGGTCACCACGCCGCCGACCAGCAGGTTGACGCCGATGATCGAGGCGGCCACGACACCGGGGAAGGTGGCGTGGGTCAGCGCCATGGTGAAGAACGACAGTCGCCGCACCACCACCTGCACACCGATCAGACCGGCCAGCGCACCGACGAGGACGACCTCGGCCACGGCGCGGTACATCACGTCATCCCACCAGTTCATGCGGAGACGTCCTTTCCGCCGGAACCGGCACGACACCGCGCCGCCGATCGCGCAGCAGGCGCACCGGCAGCAACACCAGATAGGACAGCACCAGCAGCAGGACCACGGCGGAGGCGGACGTCAGCGCCACCCCGTACCGCAGCGACGCGGTCCAGCTCAGCAGCAGCCCGCCATAACCGGCGGCGAACACCAGCCCGGCGCCGGCGACGGCCATCACCGCGAGCCGGTCGGTCACCATCCGGGCGGCGGCCGCCGGCACGATCAGCAGCGCCACCACCAGAATCGTGCCGACCGCCCGGACCGCGGCCACCACCACCAGCGCGAGCATCACGTTCAGCAGCAGGTCGAGCCATCCGGCCCGGAACCCGGCGGCGGCCGCGGCGGCCGGGTCGAACGCCCGGAACAGCAGCGCCCGGACGCTGATCAGCAGCACCACGAGGATCACCCCCGCGAGCACCGCGGTCTCGGCCAGCTGGCGCGGCGTCACGGTCAGCAGACGCCCGAACAGAAAGGACGTCAGATCGGAGGTGTACGACGAGCGCCGCGACACCAGCACCACCCCGATCGAGAACATCGCGGTGAGCACCACGGCGGTGGCCGCGTCATCGGACAGTCTCGCGCTGCGGGTCAGGACGGTGAGGAGCACGGCGGTCAGCACCCCGGCCACCAGGGCACCGGTGAACACGCCGTCGAGGCCGCCGGCGACGAATCCGATCACGACTCCGGGGAAGACGGTGTGAGTCAGCGCGTCGGAGACGAACGACAGGCCACGGACGAACACGAACACGCTGATCGGGCCGCAGATCAGCGCGAGGAGGGCGATCTCGGCCAGGGCACGGCCCATGAACGGTACGGCGAACGGCTCGATCACGGTTCGACCAGCACCATCCGGCCGTCCGCCACGTCGATGGCGGAGCTTCCGTACGTCCGGCGCAGTGGCCCCGCGGTAAGGGTCTCCGCCGGCGGGCCGACCGCCCACTGCCGGCCGTTGACGAGGCACACCAGGTCGGCGAGGTCCCGGGCCACCGCGAGGTCGTGGGTGCTGAGCACCAGCGCGGTGCCGGCGGCCGACAGCTCCCGCAGCACCCGGACGATAGCCTCCTGGCTGACCGCGTCGACTCCGTTGAACGGCTCGTCGAGCAGCAGCAGCCGTGGCTGTGCGGCGATGGCGCGGGCCAGCAGGACCCGCTGCCGCTGGCCGCCGGAGAGGGTGCCGAAGCGGTGCCGGGCCCGGTCGGCGAGACCGACCCGGTCCAGGGCCCGTTCCACCGCCTGCCGATCAGCGGCCCGGACCGGGCGCCACCAGCCGAGTTGCCGGTAGCGGCCCATCATCACCACCTGGCGGACGCTGACCGGGAAGTCGGCGTCGAGGGTGTCGGTCTGCGGCACGTACCCGGTCAGGCCACGGGCGCGGGCGGGAGGATTCCCCAGCACGACGGCCGTCCCGGCGAGGATCTGCGCGAGGCCGAGGATCGACTTGATGAGGGTGGACTTGCCGGCGCCGTTGGGGCCGACCAGGGCGAGCCGCTGCCCCGCGCTCAGTTCGAGATCGACACCGGTGACGACGGGCGTGCCCTGATAGCCGACGCTGACGTTCGTGTAGCGCAGGGCGGCGGCTTCCATGTCAGCCGGCCAGCGCGTCGACGATGGTCTTGGTGTTGTGGCGTTCGGCGCCGAGGTAGGTGCCCTCCGGCGTGCCCGGCTCGCCCAGGCTGTCGCCGAACAGGGCGTCCTCGCCCGCGATCACCTTGACGCCGGCCTGCTGGCCGATGGCTTCGGCGGTCTTGGGTGGCAGCGAGCTCTCCGCGAAGATCGCCTTCGTCCCGGTTGCCTTGATCTTCGCCACCAGGTCGGTGAGTTGCTGGGCGGACAGCTCGGCGGAGGTGTCCAGGCTCGGGATGACCGAGCCAACGAACTCCAGCTCGTAGCGCCCGATGTAGTACCCGAAGGCGTCATGGTTGGTGACCAGCCGGCGGTTCGGCTGGGGAATCTTCGCCCAGGCCGTGGCGTTGTCGGCGTCGAGCTTGTCCAGTTCCGCGGAGTAGGCGGCGAGGTTCTTCGTGAAGGCGTCCGCCTTGGACGGATCGGCCGCGGCGAGGCCCTTCTGGATGTTCATCACCATGATCTTGGCGTTGCGCGGGTCGTGCCAGATGTGCGGGTCGTGTTCCTCCTCGCCCGCGTGCCCCTCCCGCGCCTCCTCGGCGTGGCCCTCCTCCTTCTCCTCCTCGTGGTGGCCGCCTTCGCGGAGGGTGACACCCTGGCTGGAGTCGACGACCGCGCCTTTGAAGCCGGCGGACTCGATGGTGCGGTCGAGCCATTCCTCCAGCCCCACACCGTTCTTCACGACGAGTTTGGCGGAGGCGATGGCCTGCAGGTCGGCCGGGGTGGGCTCGTAGTCGTGCGGGTCCACGTTGGCCTTGAGGATTCCGGTGACGGCGACCTCGGAGCCGCCGATGTTACGCACGAAGTCGGCGACCTCGGGCGTGGTCGCGACGACGGCGAGCTTGGCGCCGCCGGCCGCGGTGTCCTTGCTCTCGGCGGCGCTGGAGCCACATCCGGCCATGACGGTGACGGCCACGGCGATCGCCGCGGTCCGGAAAGCGCGCTGCCCGTGCTTCATCGATTTCACTCCTGTCACTGAGGAGCGAAACGATAATCGTTATCAAGAACTATCGTCTAATGGCAAAGTGACGATGTATCGATGTCACGCCGGGCCGGCCTGTCCCGCCGCGCAGTCGCGGCAGGTGCCGAAGATCTCGATGGTGTGCCCGACGTCGGTGAATCCATTGTCGGCCGCCACCTCGTCGGCCCAGCGCTCCACCGCGGGCCCGGCCACCTCCACCGTCTTTCCACAGCCGCGGCACACCAGGTGATGGTGGTGGGTCGGGCTGCACAGGCGGAACAGCTGCTCGCCGCCGGGCAGCCGGGTGGTGTCCGCGTCACCGGCGTCGACGAGCATCTGCAGGGTGCGGTACACCGTGGTCAGGCCGACCTTGGCGCCCCGTTCCCGCAGCAGCAGATAGAGCTGCTGCGCGCTGCGGGCGCCCTCCACCTCCTGGAGCAGGGCCATGACCTCGCCGCGCTGGCGGGTGTTGCGGGTCGCGTTCGGCGTCGCCTTCACAGTGCTGCTCCGTCACGGGTATAGCCGCGCGGGAACCGCGGCGGTTCCGCAATTATGCAATGGTGAGCATGTAAGCAGTGTGCGCAGTGCCACCGGCCGGGCCCGCAGCGGCCACGGCGGATGGCGGCGATGCGGTCACACAGCGCGGCATCGTCATGCGACGGCGGCGAGCGCGGCGTGGGCGCCCCAGCGCCAGACGACCCCGGCCTCGCCGAACCCGGCCGCACGTGCCGCGTGGCGGTGCCAGTCCACCGACGGGGTGAACTCGGCGGGCACCCGGCCGCCGAGGATCGCCTGCCGCTGCCGCATCAGGGGCCGCAGCGGCTCGTGCGTCCGCAGGCCGTCCCACCATCGCGTCCACGCCATGCCCGCGACGGCCTCGTCGGCGGCGGGATGCAGCCGCGCCGTCACGCCGTCGAGCCCGGGCTCGGGCATCAGATCCGCCACCACCAGCAGGCCACCGGGGCGCAGCGCCGCGCGGGCCGCCCGGTAGAAGGCGAGGGCCTGCTCCGCGGGAAGGTAGTGGATGGTCATGACGGTGGTCAGCAGGTCGAAGGGGCCGCCGTCGGCGACCGCCTCGGACCAGGCCGCCCCGAGGTCGGCACGGTGCACGCCGACGCGGCCGGCGGTCCCCGCGGCGGCGAGCGCGAGCAGGACCGGATCCAGATCAACCAGACCGACCTCCGCGCCGGGCCAGCGCACGGCCATCCGTTCGGCGAAGACACCGGGCCCGCCACCGAGGTCCAGGACGCGCCCGGGAGCGCCGCCACAGACGGCTTCGGCGACGGCCAGCAGCGCGGCCTCGCAACCGTCGGCGCCGGGCAGGAAGCCGGCCATCACCTCGTCCCAGGCTCCGCGCCACCGGTTGACGGCCGCCCGGTCGAGAACGGGGACGACCCAGGACGCGTGCGACGTGGATGCCATCGACAACCTCGAAGGACGAAGGGGCGGTGGACGACCGGCGGAGGCCGATCAGCGCCGCCCACTGTAACGGAAGTCGTTTTCAACTACGACGCGAAACGTCAACCTTCCGTGTCGAGCCGGGCCAGCGCCTCCAGGAGGCGATCGACCTCATCCACCGTGTTGTACGCGTGCACGCTCACCCGTACCGATGAGGTGGTCTCGCCGCCCTCGGCCTGGCAGTGGCCGTCGGCCCGGACCATGAAGCCCTCCGCCGCCAGAATGAACCCGAGATCGTTGGAGCCGATCCGGCGATGCCGGAAGGTGACGATCCCGTGCCGCTGCTGCACCGGCGAGTCGGCCGCCAGGCTGCGCTGACAGCCCAGCACCTCGTACGCCGGCAGCTTGCGCAGGCCGTCGGTGAGCCGGGCGCCCAGCGCCACCGTCCAGCGGGCGATCCACTCCACGCCCGCTTCCTCCAGCCAGTCCAGCGCCGCGGCGAGACTCACGATGCCGCTGGTGTTCGGGGTGCCGGCCCAACCGCCCGGCGCGAAGCGCGACCCACGCCGGTTGCGGGACCAGATCGCGCCGGTGCCGGGCAGCGCCATCGCCTTGTGCCCGGAGAAGACGACGAAGTCGACGTCGAGCTCGGCCACCGACAGCGGCAGGTGCCCGACGCCCTGCGCGGCGTCCAGGCAGATCACGGCGTCGGGACCGGCCGCCGCGCGGATCCTGCCGATGTTCATGTCACCGCCGTAGACGTGGTGCACGTGGGTGGTGGCGATGAACCGGGTCCGCTCGTTGACCATCGCGGTGAGCGCCCGGTGGTCATAGTCACGCGCCGCGTCGTACGGCATCGGCCGCACCCCCACCGTGACGCCCTCCCGGGCCAGCTGGTCGGCCGCTTCCCGCCAGGGCAGCGTGTTGGCCGAGTGGTCGGCGACCGGCAGGATGATCTCGTCGCCGTCACGCAGGTGGCGCACCAGCCAGTCCCGGGCGACCAGCCGCAACCCTTCGGTGGTTCCGCTGACGAAGTGGACGCCGGAGCGGTCCGGTTCCGGGTCGCCGAGGAACCGGCGCACCCGCTGCTGAGCCTGCTCGATGAGCGCGGTGGTCCGGTTGGCCCACGGATAGGTCCCTCGTCCCGCGTTGGCGTTCTCGGTGGTCAGGTAGTCAGTCACGGCGTCGAGGACGGCGCGCGGCTTCTGTGCGGTGGCCGCGCTGTCGAGATAGGCCAGGTCCGGATCGCCGGCGATGATGGGGAACTGCTCGCGCAGCCGGCTCTGCCACGGTCGCAGCTCGTCCGGGAAGGTGACGCCGTGGTTGTAGTGCGCGGGCACGAGCGCCACGTCAGTCCCGCACCAGTTCGGCGCCGGCGTCGCGCCAGGCGATGACCCCACCGGCCAGGGACCGCACGTCCTGGTGCCCCATCCGGGTCAGCAACGCCGCGTACCGCGCCGACTTCTCGCCGACCGGGCAGACCAGCAGCACCGGCTGCCGCCGGCCGAACGGCAGGCCGCCGTGCAGCATCTCGCCGAACAGGTCGTCGACGATGTTGATCGACCGGTCGATGTGCAGCGCCCGGTACGCGAACGGGCTGCGCAGGTCCACGACCAGCGGACTCTCCTTGTCGATCCACTCCTCGGCGTCGGCGACGCCGATCGTGCGGGCGGCGGCCAGATCGCCGTCGGTGAGCGTGCGCAGCGTCTGCGCCCGGGCCGGCTGCTGGAACAGTTCGGGGCGGCGTTCCCGCAGATAGCTCAGGTAGCTCTCGACCCGGTCGCAGACGATGAACACGGCCGTACGCCGCTCGGTCAAGGTCTCGTCGATGCCGCGCAGGTAGCGGACCGCGCCCTGGTAGGCGCCGCCGCCGGTCGGCCCGGCCAGCGTCCCGCAGCGGCGGACCAGAGTCAGTAGGCCGTCGATCGCCTCGTCCGAACTGACCGCCTCGATGGTGTCGTAGGTGCCGGGATCGAAGAGGCCGACCTCGTGCACCTCGTCGATGTTGCGGATGCCCGGGATGAAGTCGGACTTCTGCGCGACCAGGCCGACGACCGTGGTCGCCGGATCGTGCGCGCGCAGCGCCCGGGCCACGCCGGTGGACGAGCCGGCGGTGCCGACGCAGGCGATGAAGTAGTCCGGCGCGCGCCCGCCGAGGTCGGCGATGATCTCTCGTCCGGTGCCGTGCGTGTGAGCGTCGACGTTGAGCTCGTTGAAGTACTGGTCGGTGTGCAGGTAGCCGCCGCCGTCCGCGGACACGGTGTGGTACATCCGGGTCAGCGGGTCGTCGGTGTCGTCCGGGTCCAGGCACTCCGACCGGCCCGGCAGCTCGTCGATCTGCGCGCCGAGCAGCAGCAGCAGATCCTTGATCTCCGGCACCTTCATGCGGTTGGTCACGCTGCGGAACGGCAGGCCGTGCATGGCGGCGATCAGGGCGAGCGCCTTGGCGGTGTTGCCGCTGGACAGCTCGACCACGGTGTCGCCGCGCTCGGCGGCGCCGGCGATCCGGTCGCGGACCATGTTCCAGGCGGCCCGGTCCTTGACCGAGCCGAACGGGTTGAGCAGCTCCATCTTGGCGTACAGGTCGATGTTGCGCAGACCGTGCACCGCCGCGTCGATGCGCACCAGTGGCGTGTCGCCGATGACGTCGGTGACGCTGTCGTACCTCACGCGGTCTCCTCCCGGCCGGTGACAGGCCAGTACTGCTCGTCGAGGCACCATTGCCAGCCGTCCCGGCCCCGGTAGGCCGCGACCGTGCGGGCGCTGGGCTGCATCAGCGCCTCGCCGGCGCTGAAGTCCATCAGGTAGCCGGCGGTGTTCACGAAGACCAGCAGGTCGCCCGGCTCAGGCTGCCGCGACAGGAACACCTTGCGGCGGGTGATCAGGTCGGCTTCCAGGCACAGGTTCCCGGTCAGATAGACCCCGGCCGGCTCCTCGGGTCCCGGCTCGCCGCGCGGGACGAGGAGCGGATCCATCAGGACGCCGTGCTGCTCCAGGGCGATGTCGCCACCGTTGCCCGCGAGTCGCACCAGGGTTTCGCCGTGGCCGTCGTCGCGGACCTCCTCCACCCGCAGCAGCACGGCGCCGCACTGGTCGAGCAGGGCCCGGCCGGGCTCGACGTGCAGGTCGTACATGCTGTCCAGGAGCAGTGTGCCCAGCGTCCGCCGGTGCGTGGCCGATTCGGTGTCGAGCAGCCGGTCCAGATAGGCCGGTCCGGCGATCGTCCGGTACCCGGGGTAGACGCTGAGCATGCCGCGGAGCTTGCCGCCCTCGTTGCGCAGCCCGTATCCGTGGCCGTTCCAGGTCAGCGGTGGCCGCTTGCCGAGGACCGCGCCGGTCAGCTCGGTGGTCCACGCCTCCCATTGGCTCTCGTCGGCCAGGTAGCTGACGCCGAACCCGCCACCGGCATCGATCGCCCGTGGGCTCAGCCCCTGCCGGCCGGCCTCGTCCATCGCGTGCAGGCAGCCCTCCAGCGCGGCGGCCTTCTCCGGCAGCCCCACCGTGTCGAGGTGGTAGGCGACGCCGTGGAAGTCGAGGAGATCACGCTGCTTCTCCAGCACCTCCCAGAGGGTGGCCAAGCCGGTGACCGGAATGCCGAACCGGCTGGCACGGGTCAGCATGTTGGCGCCGGTGGGGGCGAATCCGGACAGCCGGGCCATCACCCGCACCCGCGGCAGGGCGTGCGCCCGCAGGATCCCGGCCAGCGCGTCGAGTTCCGTTGTGGAGTCGGCGTTGACAATCACTCCGGCGCGGGCGGCCAGCCAGAGGAACTCCCGGCTCTTCGGGCCGGTGGCCATGATGCGCTCGGGCGTGAAGCCGGCCGCCAGGGCGTTGCGCAACTCGCCCAGCGACGCCACGTCGATGCCGGCGTCGGCGGCCGCCAGGCCGCGGACGAGAGCCTGGGACCGGTTCGCCTTGTGCGCGAAGAAGATGTGCCCGCTGAGGTGGCGGGCGCGGTAGACCGCACGGAAGCGACGGACGTTCTCCGCGACGTGGCCGGGCAGCACCAGGTTGACCGGTGAGCCGAGCGCGTCCACGAGCCGGTGCAGCCAAACACGGTCGTCCAGCAGGGAGCGCAGATCGCCGTCGACGCGCGGTTGCAGGTAAGGCGCCATCACACTCCCCGTGCCGCCGAGAATGCAGAACCTTTCCACGACCTACCGAACCGGTTCGACCGGCTCGGCCCAAACGTAGTGGATGGTTCGGCCCGATCCAAGAGGATCATGATCGCAACGTGACCGGACGAACACGTCATGCAACATTGCGCATGTGCTCAGCCCTGCCCGCCGGCCGGGAAACGAGCCCCCTTCCGGCATCGCCTTCATCGAAGCCCCATGCCGGCAGCGGTGATTGGCAGCCCGCGCGCCCAAAAGGGCGACCCGGACGGGTGGTGCGTCCCGGCGGACGCCGTTGTCCGCCGGGCTCTCCGGAAAGCGCGCCCGGCATCCCCCGCTGTCAGGTCAGGTGCGCCGGGCGCGGCTCACCCCAATCTAACATGAAAACCATTGCCAACACGCTTTCGCCGGCACTGATACCGAAATGGCCCGCACCGATGCCGGTGCGGGCCACTTCGGTGTGAGGGCCTTAGTTGACCGCGCCGATCAGCACGGAGCCACGGCCGACCACCGCGCCCATGTCGGTCACGATGCTCACCTGGCCGAACAGGTTACGGCCGGCTTGCGGCGCGGCTTTCGCGGTCACCGAGCCGGTCACCGGGAGGGTCTGCCCGGCGGCCAGCGCCACCGGGGTGGCCGGGACGGTGAGCGACCCGAGCGACCCACTGAAGTAGACGTCCCGGTAGTCGTACGCCGTGCTGCCGCTGGGTACGGCGTACCCGTCGACCACCACGGTGTAGACGCCGGCGGCGGGCTTGGCGATGGACACCGACTCCTCGGAGTCGCCGTCCGCGGACTGCCCCACGACCGCGCCGTTGAGCCGGACGGTCAGGTCCAGGTCCGCCGCGGGGTCGCTGACGTTGCCGATCGAGACGTCGAGACGATCGGCCCCGGCGGGGACGGTCACCTCGTACTGCTGCACGGCGCCGTTGGCGATGGTGGGCCGTGCCGTGGCGGCGCTGCCGAGCGGACCGCCCCGGGGGACGACCGAGACCGGGCCGAACCGGTTGGTGACGTTCCAGCTCACCGGGGCGGCCTTACCCGCGGTGACCGCGGGGAGTTCCACGGTCGCCGGCTCGACAGCCACACCCTGAATGCGGGCGGTCAACTCGAACGGGTTGCTGAGCACCGGGGAGGTACGGCGTGCCTCGACCTCGAACTCCCACACGCCCGGCATGGGGTTCTCGTACGACCGCTCCGCCGGCTTGCAGGGCGAGGTGTCCGAAGGATCCGAGAAGTTCGTGTAGCACTGCGGGGTCGAGGTCGGGTCCACCGGAACGCCCCACGGGTTGATCGCCACCCACCGGGTCTGCGACGCGGTCGCGATGCCGGAGAGGTTGACCTGCAGGGCGTCGGCGCCGGCCGGGACGGTGACGAAGAACGACGTCGTCGAGTTGCGGTCCACCGCGCCTTCGAAGGTGCTCGCGTAGGACGGCTTCCGGAGCTCCGAGGACGCGATCACCGTGTTCATGACCTCGAAGTCGACGGTGCTGGTCGCCGGGTCGTCGATGCGCAGGACGGCGCTGTTCAGGCCGTCGCGCGCGGTGACCTTGACCGGGATGGTGACCGCCCGGTTGAGGGGCAGCGACACGTTGCGCGCCGCGGTGAACGACTTGTCTCCCAGCCACTTCAGGTCGTGGCGGATGTTGCGGTCCGGCCCCGAGGTGCGGGTCACCTCGACGTTGTAGACGCGGCTGGTCCCGGCCCGCTGCCCGCCTTCGGCCGCGGGGCACCGGTTGTAGATGCCGGAGCCACGGCCCGGGGTGGTGAGCAGGTCAGAGAACGGGGTGCACACCGGCGCGGACGCGGTGTGGTTACGGGTCTCCACCTTCTTGGACAGCAGCGCCCACGCGCCGTTGACGTCCATCAGGCCGTTGCCCTGGCCGGTGACCGGCACGTTCGGGATCTGGTCGGCCGAGGTGTAGAGCGCCCGGCGCAGCTGCGCCGGAGTGATGCCCTTGTCGGTGGCGAAACCGGCCGACAGCAGCAGGGCCGCCGCGCCGGCGGCCTGCGGCGACGCCATCGAGGTGCCGTTGAACATGGCGAGCCCGATGGGCAGGGTGTAACCCGCCTCGGCGAGGTCGGGCTCCTTGATCCAGGTGTTCACCGTGGAGACGGCGGACCCGGGGGCGGAGATGTTCGGCTTGAAGCCGCCGTCCTCACGCGGGCCCCGCGAGGAGAACGGGAACAGCGACATCTTCTCGCGGACCACGGAACCGTAGTTGGTCAGCCAGGTCTCCTTGCTGACGCTGGCGGCGACGCTGACCACGTCCGAGGCCACCGACGGGTCGCCGATGGTGTTCAGGCCCGGGCCGGAGTTGCCGGCCGAGATGAACATCTGCACGCCGTAGTCGTTGATGAGGCGGTTGTAGAGCTGGGCGCGGGCGTTGCTGCCGTCGTTGAGCGCGGGCAGTCCACCGATCGACATGTTGATCACGTCGACGCCGCGGTTGACGACGAGGTCGACCATGCCGGTGGTCAGCGCGGCCGCGGTGCACCCGCCGCCCCAGGAGCAGGCCCGTGAGGAGACCAGTTTGGCGCCCGGAGCCTGGCCGTCGAGCGCCGCGTTGCCGAGCATGTCGTTGGCGGCGGCGATGCCGGCGACGTGGGTGCCGTGCGTGCTCTCGGAGATGCCGATGTTGACGAAGTCGGCCGTCCGGTCGACTCCGGCCGGCGTCATGTCGACGTCCTCACGGAACTCCACCACGAACGGGATGCGCTCGGCGATCGGGGTGGCGGGGTTATCCGTGCCGAAGTGGCCGACGTCGAACTTCTCCTTGTACGGCCGCATCACGGCGTCGTCGGTGAAGTTCTGGTTCTGGTTGGTGTCCACCCGGATGTCGTGGCTGGCCGGGTCGTAGAGGATGCCGAAGACGTCGGTGGTGTCGCCGTCGCGGTTGACGTCGCCGGCCGGGTCGCTGCCGCCGGTGATCGACTCGGCGAAGGTGTTGAACAGGTACGAGCCGGCCGGGACCGTGTAGGTGCTCGGCGGCGCGCTGAGCATCGGCCGCCAGGTGCGGTCGTTCTCCAGCAGGGGGTCGGTCGCGGTCACCCAGTCGACGATCTTGCGTTCGCCGGTCGAGGTGGTCTTCAGCGCCGGGTTCTCCAGGTCGACGCCGGAGTCCATGATGCCGATGGTGACCCCACGGCCGTCCCACGTCGGGTGCTTGCGCTTGAATGCCACGGATCCGATGTCCGCTGTCGGCATGTACCCGTTCACGGCGGGGGTGCCCGGCCCGGGGCCGGGCACAGCGGCGGCCTGAGCGGCGCCGGCACGGGTGCCGCGGTCGGCGACCGGGTCGGGCAGCTTGATCGTCTCGTCCAGGTCGATGGCCGCGACTCCGGGCAGCTTGGACGCTTTCACGACGCTACCGGTGGGCATCTGCGCCAGCACGTATCCGACGCGGTCGAAACGCTGGGCGACGGTGCCGCCGAGCCGCTCGACCTCGCCGGCGACGTCGGCCGCCTCACCCGACTCGGTCGCGATGATCACCGTTACGTCGCGCTTGCCGCCGGAGCGGGCTTCGCTCAACAGGCCGGCATCGTGGGCGCCGAGCTCGTCCGAGGCGCCGGCCTTCGGCGCGTCGCCCGGCTCGGCCGCCGGAGCGGGCACGACCGGTTCGGCATGTGCTGGATTAGGGGCGCCGAGAACGGTGAGGCCTATGGCGACGACGACGGCAAGCGGCCGCCGGCTCCAGGCCAATCGTTGCTTCACGGTGGGGTCCTCCGCGGGAATGGCGTCCGCAAGGGTGGCGAACGCATTGAGCGGGATCTTCTACGTTCGGTGCCTGCGCAGTCACCTGCATCTATCGTTTTGAGATCTGCCTGTGATGTGCATCAGTGGGCATGAATGCCAAACGTCAAGATCGACTCACGCCGTTTCGCGACGGATGTCCCTCTTCGGGGCGTGCGACGCGCGGCCCCTTGTCGGCGATCCACAAAGGAGAAGCGGGGGGGGGGGGGCGGCCGCGGGGGGGGGGGGCGCGGGGGCGCGGCCCGCGGCGGGGGCGGGCCCGTTCCCGGCCGCGGGCGGGCGCCCGGGGGGGCCGCCGCCCGGCGATGTCTTCGGCTACATCAGCCGTTCGGCTGTCAGCTCGGCCGGGCTCGGCGTCCGGTCGGGGCTACTCGTTGAACCAGCCGGTGGCCTGGATCGTGCCGTTCTTGTTGCCGTCCCACCAGTAGACCATCCGGCAGTTGTGCCAGTTACCGATGTTGAAGCCCTGCTTGTCGCAGCCGTCGTCGCCACCGTCCTTGATGGTCATGACCGTCGAGATGTCACCATCGACACCAGGCACGAACCCATCACATCCACCGCCGGATATGGCGTCCGCCGCACTGGGCCCCCGGCTCAACCTTCGTCGCGGAAGCCGCCGCGGCCCTGCCGCTGCTCGACGGTCCGCTGAACCCAGGCGTCGACCTGGCGCGTCCAGTCGGTCGTGTCAGCACAGGCGTGGCCGACGGTGAACCGGCCGAAACCGCCGGGGCCGCCGGAGAGCACGCCGCCGCGCTTGTCGAATTCCAGGATCACCTCGACAGCGTGCGGGGTGGTCACGAAGGTCAGCTCCACCTCGCCGACGGCGTGCGCGTACCGCGGGGCGGCGGAGTAGGCGATCTCCTGATGGAACGGCAGACTTCGCGGCACCCCGGCGATCCGCCCGCGCTCCAGGTCGGCACCCTTGAACCCGAACTCCAACTCGGCGAACGCGTCGAGGATGCGCAACTGCACCGGCAACGGGTTGACCAGAATCGGATCCAGGTCGCCCTTGTCCACGGCGCGAGCGATGGACACCTCCGTGCGCACGCCCATCACCAGTCCGTGCAGGGGCCGGCCGTACACGGCGGTGATCGGAGCCTGCCACGGCAGTTCCAGCTCGAACGGAACCGACAGCTGCCGGCCGGCAGGCAGACGCAGCGGGCCACTGACGGCCGTGCGATGAAACTCGCCGGCGGCCGCCCCCTCGCCGCCCTCGGTCTCCATGCCGGCGACCAGCCCCAGGATGATGTGCTCGATCTCGACGTCCTGGCCGCCACCGGTCAGTTCCACCTGCCCGGCCACCAGACCACCGGGATAGGTGTGCGGGCTCAGCAGAACCGTGTCGACGCTGGGACCGCCGACACCGAGAGCGCCGAGCATCCTTCTGAAGACCACGTCTCTTCTCCTCCCTGAGAGCAGGGCGGAAGAGTGTCTGCCCGGCCGGCGCCTGATACCCCAGCCGGGCCGACAGCTAACAGACGTGGAGAACGCCCGGCACGGCTCGCGATGCGCACCGGGCGCGAAATCACTCGGCGGTCCGACCGAGTCGTTGAGCCGATCAGAAAGGAGGCGCGTCCTCGCCCATCAACGCCAGGATGACGCCGCCTTTTCCGCTCTTGATGTTCTGGACCACGACCTTGCCGGTGCTGCCGTTGGGCAGCTCCAACGTGAAGGACTTCCCGGTGGCGTTCTTGCTCACGCTGCCGGAGCCGTTCGCGGGCCGGAAGTCGCCGGCCCAGGGCGGCGGTCCGCCGTTGCGGCCGGGCTCGGCGAAGAGCGCGACCGTGCCAGGGGTCCTGGTGCCGTCGGAGGAGAGGAGTGTCGAGGCGCTGCGGTAGGTAGCCATATGCAGCAAGGATATCTCGACCTGCGCCCGCTCGCGGGCCGGAAGCCGCGCCAAGACCCGAAACGGTAGCCGCGTCATCCTCACCGGCGACGCCTCGCCGACCGCCCCACGGCTCTCCACGGCCATGGGATCTCCATATCAGCCAAGCCCGGCGCTTTCATAACGCCGCCCCTATCTGCCGTGCGATATGGCGAATTGATTCGACCGCGAATGCGTTCTCGGATGGCGCTCAGCCGTCGCAAAAACATTGACCTCTGTCAAATTAATGCCTAGCGTTCAGGCACGCTCCCGGCGCGTGCCACACCCTGCCCGCGCCGACTCCTCCGCGCGAAAGGGCGTTGACCATGCTCCGAGGAGTACGTCGCACGATGCTCGCCGCCACCGCACTTCTGCTGCTACTCGCCGTCGCGGGCCCGCCGGCCACCGCGCACGACCCGGACACTCCGGAGGGCAAGGCCGAGCAGGCGGAGATGGTCCGCATCTACGAGCCCACCTGGCGCAGTGGTGAGAGCCTGGCTGGCGCGCCGGTGACCTGCGTCAACGGCATGGCCGACAGGTACCCGTGCAAGAACGTCGACCTGCTCAGCTTCCTGCCCCAGTCCGCGCTGGGCGGCGGCGGCTCGTCGAGCATGTGGTACTGGACCGACACCCGCGACAGCAACGAGTACATCCTGTACTGCCGTTCCAACGGTGTCTCCTTCGTCAACGTCACCGACCCGGCCAACCCGAGATACCTCGGGAACCTGCCGGCCGCGAATGGCGTCAGCTCATCCTGGTGCGACGTCCGCACGTACCGCAATTACGCCTACATCGGCAAGGACTCGGTCTCGCACGGCATTCAGGTCTTCGACCTCAACAAATTGCGCGGCGTGACCAACACCCAGACGTTCACCGCGGACGCCCGCTTCACCGGACTGACAAACAGCCACACCCTGTGGATCAACCAGACCACCGGTTTCCTGTACGTCTCCGGCGCGAACACCTGCCGCAAGGGCCTGACCATCTACGACATCAAGACTCCGCTCACCCTGAGGCTGGCGGCGTGCTACGACCGCGAGGTCTATTCGCACGAGTCCGTCGTGGTGAACTACGCCGGACCGGACACCCGGTTCACCGGGCGGGAGATCGCGTTCAACTACACCGGCCAGGGCAGGCGGTTCCAGATCCTCGACGTCACCGACAAGGCGAACATCAAGGTCCTGTCCAGCGTCACCCACCCGGGCGCCAGCTTCATCCACCAGGGCTTCGCCACCAGCGACTACAAGCACATGATCGTCAACGACGAGACGATCAGCACCCGTGGCGGCAGTCCGGACTTCGTCTACAACATCGAACGGCTCGACGCGGCCCGATTCGTCGGCAAGGACGTCGCCACGCGCGGCGAGTTCGTCAACCACAACGGCTACACCGTCGGCAACCGGCACTTCCAGGCGTCCTACCGCGGTGGCCTGCGGATCCTCGACACCACCTCCGCCGCTTCGGCCCGGCTGCCCGAGGTCGGCTACTTCGACGTCGACCCGGCCTCCAACGCCAGCGGCTACAGCGGCAGCTGGATGGCCCTGCCGTACCTGAAGAACGGGGTGGTCGCCGTTCAGAGCATCGGCGTCGGCCTGTTCCTCGTGCGGCCCACCGGCACGGCGGCCGTAAGCTGACCAGCCAGCCCTCCGGCACCGAGCGTCACCGCCGCCGCCTGACGGCGGCGGTGACGCTCGCGGGATTCGTCGGGGCCGCCTATCTGTTCGCCGACAGCCGCGGCCCGGCGGCAGCCCCGGCGGTGGCCCCGGCCCCCTCGCCGGTCACCTACCACAGCGACGGACTCTCCGACACCTACGACGGCTTCCGTGCGGAGCCGCTGGCCCTGCCCACCGGCCGCGGCCCGGGCACCGTGTCGCTGCGCGTCACCGGCCCCGCCGGGACGGCCACCGACTTCCAGCACGTCCACACCAAACCCGTGCACATGTACGTGCTGCGCGACGACCTCTCCGGTTACCAGCACCTGCACCCCGACGTCGTGGACGGCGCGTGGACCACGCCGGTGACCATCGCCGACGGCGGCGCCTACCGGGTGTACATCGAGTTCGTCCCGCACGGCCGTCCCCCGGGCGCCGAACCCACCGTCCTCGGGGTGCCGTTCGTCATCTCCGGTGACACCACCATGGTCCCGGTTCCCGCTCCACAGGCGCAGGACAGCTCCGGCCCGTACACCGTGCGCCGCCTCGACGGCGCCACCGACCTGGCCTCCGGCACCCAGACGGCGCTGCGGTTCCAGGTGACGCGCGACGGCCGGCCCGCCGTGCTCGAACCGTACCTCGGCGCGTACGCCCACCTGTCCAACTTCGAGGTGCGCACCCAGGGCCTCAAACACCTGCACCCGATACCGGCCGACGCCGCCGGCGGCGCGCCGGCCGACGGCGTCCTCTCCTTCCACGCCGCCTTCGCCGAACGCGGCGACAAGCGCATGTTCCTGCAGTTCCGCGCCGACGGCGCCGTTCACCAGGTGGCCTTCACCGTCTTCACGACCTGACCGGCGCCGAGATCGAGCAATACCGGGCCCCACGCGACCCCGGCGGCCGCTCGTTCCCGTCGGCCGCCGGGGCCGGTCTCAGAGGTCGGCGCACGTCTGCTCGCCGGGCAGCAGCGGCCGGGCCACCAGCACCACCCGGTGGCCGTCCGCCTCCCAGCGGGTGTCCGGGCCCGCGTCACGGAGCGCGGTCAGCAGCGGTTCGGCCTCGCCTCGTTCCACCACCTGGCACGGCTTCGACGGCGCACCCGCGAGCTGGGACAGCGGCGCCGCGAGCGGCCAGGGCCGAACATCGCCCCGCGCGTCCGATCCGGCGGTGACCAGCACCGCGTAGCGCTCCGGCAGGTACTCACCGGCGTCGGAGCCGCTGCCGAGCGCGGCGTCGGCGAACGCCACGACCCCACCCCGGCCGGAGTCCTCGTCGTCCGACGGCCCCACCACGGTGGTCTCGCGGATGCCCGTCTCGTCGGCGATGCGCACGGTGAGCACCTCCCCGTCGATGATGTCGCGGTCGTGGGTCCGCCCGGTGAACAGGCCGGCCCGGTCCGCGAGCCGGTACAACTCGGTGATCCGCCCCGCCGGGATGGTCCGCCGCACTCCGCTGAGCAACCCGCCGCGTGTCTCGCCACGCAGCACCGCGGTGCCGTCGCCGAAGAGCGTGAGGTTCGGCAGCGTCCACCGCTCGACCGCCGCCGCCAGGCCGCCGCCCCGGTCCACCTCGACGATCGCGGCGGCCGGGTCCGCCGGTGGACGAGGCGGTTCGCCAGACCCACAGGCGCAGACCAACAGCAGCATCGGTACGGCGTACAGCGGCGGTCGAAGGCTCATCGCTATCGGACGCTCCCGGCGGCGAGGCGGTTCCGGTGGGCCCGTGGGCCCACCGGGACCCACCCAACAGGACCCCGGCACCGGGTACATTCCGCACCGGCCTTGTTGATCACGATCACGCCGACGCAGCCGTCCGCCGGCGCCGCGTAGGCCAACTGCCGACAGACGGGCGGAACCGCCTAAGACTTGGCCTCCACCTGCGCAAACTCGGCTTGACAGCCGCCCGCGCATCGACGAACCTCGATAATCTACGCGTTGACACGTTTCCTGGGAAGGATTCCGCCGAGGTGATCTCATCGGAACCGCCACGCCCGGTCGCGGCGGATCATCAACAACAATGAGCAGCAGGAATGCCGCCCAGCAGGGTGGAAGAATGCGCCAGGAACGTCGCCCCAGAAACGGATGCGCTCCCGAGCCGCCAGCCGCCGAGCGCCGGGGAGACGGCCGGAGAGAATGAGCAAGAACGCGACGGCGAGGCGACCGTACGTCAGCCAGTTCAGCCCCGGCGACCCGCATTAGCGGGGAATCCGGGCCGTGCTACAGGACACCTCGCTCCACGCCCTCACCAGCGACGATGTACAATTCGGCATGGGAATCAACCATGATGCCGTCGAATCGCTTAAGGCCGACCCCACAGTCGCCGCCATCCACCGGTCGCTCGGCTTCTATTACGGAAACGCCGCTCAAGACGCGACGATGGACGCTTTCTACGCCCCGTTCGTCCGGCCGGGTGATCTCGTTTTCGACATCGGCTCCCACGTCGGTGACCGCATCGGCAGTTTCCGCCGGCTCGGTGCCCGAGTCGTGGCGGTGGAGCCGCAGCCTCTGTGCATTCGAGCCATCAAAGAGATCTACGCCGGCGACGAGGACGTGATTCTCGTGGAAGCGGTGTGCGGAGCGTCCGAGGGGACCGCGCAGTTCTACGTCAATTCGGAGAACCCGACCGTGTCCACCGCGTCGACCGAGTTCGTCAAGGCCGCCGACGGCGCGCAGGGCTGGCAGGACCAGGTCTGGGACGAGCAGATCGAAGTGCCCTCCCTGACTCTCGACGACCTCGTCAAGTCGTACGGCATCCCCGCTTTCACCAAGATCGACGTCGAGGGTTTCGAGTCTTCGGTGCTGGCCGGTCTGAGCCAGATCGTGCCGGCGTTGTCGTTCGAGTTCACGACGATCGAGCGCTCGGTGGCGCTGCGGTGCCTCGACCAGGTGGCGGCTCTGGGTTTCACGGCCTTCAACCTGTCCATGGGCGAGTCGATGAGGATGGAATTCGGCGAGTGGAGGTCGCGCGACGAGATGGCCGCCCATATCCGCGCGCTTCCGCATGAGGCCAACGCCGGCGACGTCTACTGCCTGCCGTCCCCGGCGCCGTGGCCCGGGCCGGCCGCCGCCTAGCCCGGCCGGCACGGGAGGCGGGTGGAGGCCCGTCTCCCGCGGCCCCCACGACCAGGACCGCCGCTCGCGCCGCGACGCCCGCGGCCGGCGGGTGAGCGCGCCAGGATGCTCCGCGCTGTGCGGAAAACGTCACTGTTTCTCCCGAACCCACGCACCGCCCGTGACGGGCTCTCCTGCACCCCAACACGTCCGTCAGCGCGGGACGGTTCAAACGGCGGTTCGTTCTGGCCGGACGGCGGTGAACGAAGAGGCCGAGTGATCCGTACGTAGAGGTGCGGCCGTACGAGTGTCGCCGGCATTGCCCACCTAGTCGGAAGACGGCCGCCACGTCGCCACGAGCGTCCCCGACCGGAGCCTGAAGGATCATCGGTTTGTCGCTCATCACGCGCCTTCACCGTTCGCCCGCGCCGGAACCGACGTCTGCCGCCGATCGGGACCGGTCCGCGAGGCGGAGGCTCCCGATCCGGACCGGGCTCGCGGGCCTGCTGGTCTTCGCCGTGCTGGCCGTGCCGGACAATCCGGACGCGTTCGCCTCGCTCCGCCAGGCGCTCATCTCGCTGCTGCGCCTGCCGCTGGAGGGCATCCTCGGCGCCGCGGTGCTTCTGGCCACGCCGGCCCGGGCCCGCCGGACGGTCGCGATCGCGCTCGGTGCGGCTCTCGGTGTCCTCGGCATCCTCAAGGTGATCAACGCGGGCTTCCGTGAGGTCCTCGGCCGCCGGTTCAATCCGGTACTGGACTGGTCGCTCCTCGGCGACGGCTACAACTATCTGGTCGAGACGTCCAGCCGGGCCGCCGCCATCGGCGCGGTGATCGGCATCGTCGTGGTGAGCGTCGCCGCCGTGGCCGTCATCGCCGTCGCGGTCCGGCATCTGGCCGGTGTCACGGCACGGCACCACCGGCCGGCGCGGCGAGCCGTGGCCGCGCTGGTGCCGGTCTGGGCTGTTCTGGCCCTGCTCAGCGGGCACACCGTCGTCGGCGTTCCGCGCTCCTCCGACAACGTCGCCGTCCTGGTCCGCAACACGGTGCTGGGTGTGCCGACGGCACTCGCCGACCGTGCGAAGTTCGCGGAACTGGCCCAGGCCGACGCCTTCCGCAACGTCCCGGCCGATCAGCTCCTCGGCGGGCTGCGCGGCCATGACGTGGTGATCGGGGTGGTGGAGAGCTACGGGCGTACCGCGCTGCAGGACGAGCCGATGGCCTCTATCGTCGGCCCGGCGCTGGCCGACCGGCAACGGCAGCTCACCGAGGCCGGGTTCTCCGCACGCAGCGCCTTCCTCACGTCGTCGACCTACGGCGGCAGCAGCTGGCTGGCCCACGCGACGTTCCAGTCGGGCGTCTGGATCGACAACCCGGACCGGTACCGGCAGCTCGTCTCGGGTGACCGGCTCACCCTCACCAAGGCCTTCCAGACCGCCGGCTGGGACACGGTCGGCATCGAGCCCGGCAACACCAAGGCATGGCCGGAGGCGGAATTCTATGGGTACGACCGGGTCTGGGACGCCCGCAACCTCGGCTACCAGGGCCCCCGCTTCGGCTGGTCCCGGATTCCGGACCAGTTCACCCTCGGGGCCTTCCAAAAGCACGCGTTCGCCGGTCGGCAGAAACCGATGATGGCGGAGGTCAGCCTCACCTCCAGCCACACACCGTGGCCACCGACCCCTCCGCTCGTCGACTGGAACACCCTCGGCGACGGCACGATCTACGGCCCGATCGCCCAGGCCGGCGAGCAGTCGGAGCGGGCCGGCGCGCCGGTTCAGGTGCGGTTCGCGGAGTCCGTCGTCTACTCCATCGACAGCCTGCTCTCCTGGGCCCGGACGTACGCCGACGACGACCTCGTCCTCATCGTCTTCGGCGACCACCAGCCCAACGCGAGGGTGAGCGGGAAGGGCTCCGACCACGACGTGCCCATCTCGATCATCGCCAAGGACCCGTCCGTCTTCGACAAGATCGCCGACTGGAAGTGGCATGAAGGGCTGAAGCCCGGCGCTGACGCCCCGCTCTGGAAGATGGACGCCTTCCGCGACCGGTTCCTGACCGCCTTCGGCACGCCGGGCGGCGCGGCGCGGTGACCACTGTCGCGCCCCGCTCCGCCTTGTCCCGCGCGGCTACGATCGGGCACGCTCCATCCCACGCGGGTCGTTCAGGTCGAGCGTGCCGCGGGGTGGGGCTTTCCCTCTGACCGCGACCCTCGGGAGTTTCCTGTGGCCTACCCGCCGCCGTCCGCGGTCAAGCCCTCCGCCGCCTCCGTCGGCGCCTCCTGGGCGGCGCTGGCCCTCGGGATCGTGGCGTTCGTCGTGGGCCTCTGGAACGCCACGATGACGCTCAGCGAGAAGGGCTTCTACGGTCTCGCCTTCGCGTTGGCGCTGTTCGCGGCGGTCGCCGTGCAGAAGAACGTGCGCGACGCCCTGCAGCACGGGGAGCCGTCGCAGGCGGCGTCCTACCAGTCCGACACGACGACGGGCGGCCCCGGCGGCCTGGACTGACCCGGTCCCGCCGGGGAGTCCGGCCCGGTGACGAAGGAGGTTGCGATGTCCGATCGTCATTTCGAACTGCCGGCGCACCCGGACCTCGACTACTACCGCAAGCAGGCCAAAGACCTGCATCGCGCCTACGCGGCGGGCGATGCGGCAGCCGAAGCCCGGGTTGGCGAAGTGCTGGGCGGCCGGGGCACCAAGCGGTTCCAGCTCACCGACGCCCAGTTCGTGCTCGCTCAGGAACACGGATTCGAGAGTTGGGCCAAGTTCCGCGCTCACATCGAGTGCCGGAACACCACCGAGGACCGGCCGGTTTCGCGCCTCGCGGGGATAAGGGCGACCTCTTACGCCTCGATGGCAGACGCTCTCCTCGTCGAACTACGCCGCAACGACCCCGGCGCGCTGCAACGGTTGCGGGCCTACGTGCCCCGGCACGCATCCACCGCTTCCGCCACTACCGCCGAGGTCCGGGACGCACGGCTGGTCATCGCGCGGGAGCTCGGCTTCCCGGCCTGGCGTGAACTCGTATCGTTCACCGAGAAGTCCATGCGCGATCTCGACGAACGGCAAGAGAAGTGGCGGCGCCTGCACCGGGAGGCCGAAGCCCTGTTGGCCGGCGACACCAATCGGTTGGCCGGTCTGACCACCGAGCAGGCCAACATCCTGCTCCACATGCTCGCGGGTCCCGAGACGATCCCCGGCGTCCGGCTCGACGAGGAACTCGGTGTGCCGCGCGCGGCAGTAGATCTGCTGCTCAGCAAGGCCACTGATCTGGACCTCCCGCTTATCTGGGCTGCCCGCTCCAACCGGGTCGAATATGTGCGCCTATTGCTCGCCGCCGGCGTCGACCCGGGCAACCGAAGCTGGGGCGCCACTGCGCTGGAGAACGCCATCTACTTCGGCCACACAGGAGTCGTCGACGTTCTCGCCGAGCATGGGATCATCCCGCGAGCGCTCTGGACATATGCCGCCTGCGGCCGGCTCGATCTCGTGCAAGCCTGTTTCGACGCGGATGGCAGGCCACAGCCGGACGCCGCGTTGGCACGCCCGAACCCCGCGGACGCCGGTATCGGCCTGCTTTCCCGGCCACCAGCGACCGATGATCCGCAAGAGATTGTGGCAGAGGCGTTCGTCCACGCCTGCCAGCACGGCCGGGTAGAGATCGTGCGCTGGTTCCTCAGCCACGGCGTCCACCCCGACGTCGCGCCCTACTACGGACGGACCGGCCTGCACTGGGCGATCCCGCCCGGTCATCTCGAAGTGATCCGCCTGCTCCTCGACCGCGGCGCCGACCCGTCCCTCCGCGACGATCTCTTCCAATCCGACGCCGACGGCTGGCTGCACATATTCTTCGCTGCCCGCCCACACGATCCCCTGACCCTGCAGCTCCACGAGCTGATCGAGAACCGATCGCGCTGAGTTGGCTCAGCCGGGTCGCGCTGCGTGCTGTTCTGCCGCGATGTCGGAAATGGCCTCGTCCTGTTCAGCGCCGACGCACAAGACTTCTCGTCGCCGCCGACGGCACGGCCTTGGGCTTCGAGCACCGCCGACGAGCGCGTCCCGGGCGCGCCGGTTCAGTGCGGCCGGGGCTCGTCGAACAGCTCGTCGACCCGCTGCCGGGTGTCCTGGACCAGTTGGTCGCGTTCGGCGGGGCTCATCGCCTGGTAATCGCCCCAGAACCGGCCGAAGGCCTTGCTCAGTTCGTCGCCGTACGCCGCTTCCCGGGTCGCCGCCCGCAGGTCGGCACGACCGGCGAGAACCTCCCGCGCCATCTCCCGCAGCGGCCCGTCCGGACCCTCGGCGATCCGGTCGAGGCTCATCCGCAGCAGCTCGGCCTTGCGGGGGTCGCCGGCGACGTCGTAGACGCTGTCATGCATGTCGGTCACCTTCGGCTGTCACTGGGCGGCGATCGGATGGCGGTAGGCGCCGTCGGCGCTGATCTGTGGCAGGGACGTCTGCCGCAGCATCGACGTCTGCGCCTCGATGAGCCCGACACCACCCTGCACCGCGCCGTAGATGTAGGCCATCGCCTTGGTGGCCTGGCCCCACATGTCGAGGATCTCGACGACCTGCCAGGCGGCGATCCCGTAGCCGACGACGGCGCCGACGCCCGTCTCGGCGGTGACGGTGCCGGCCACGGCCGCGATCCCGGCGATGGTGAGGGCGTCGCCGAGCCCCTTGATCAGGCCGCTGACCGCCTCGCAACTGCTCCACACGCCGTGCGAGATCTGCTCGAACTGTTTGGCGGCTTCCCGCATCGGGCCGGCGAGCCCCTGGATGTCCGCGGCCAGCCTGGTGAAATGCTGGTAGGCGCTGTCCGCGGCCTGGCCGTCCCAGGTGCTGTGGAGCGCGATGGCGCCACCCTGCACGTTGTAGGCGAGGTCGTCGAGGGAGTCCGCGGCGTTGGCGAGAGCCTTGCCGGCCTTGGCGAAGGACTGCCAGTCGCCGAGGAAGTGGTCGAGGGCCTTGTTCAGCGGATTACAGCCGATGATCTTGTCGGCGGCCTCGAGCGCCCAGTGCGTCATGCTGATGTTGTCGAGGAACCCGAGCGGGTGGCTGTACTCCACGTCCTCGACCGGCTTGAGCCGGGTGTAGGGCTCCCGGGAGTCGGCGAACCCGGGCCCGCACGGGTTCGCCGCCCAGGCCTCCTCCAGCGCCGTGCCGGCCACACAGATGCCGGACAGAGTCGCGTCGATCCTGGCCGCGGCGTCCACGTCGGTGGCGCGGTAGTAGTTCGCGCTCGCGGTCACACCCTGCCCGCTGCCGGACAGCACCCCGGCGAGTTTGTCGCAGGCCTCGATGGCGGCGTTCAGCGAGTCGACCGCGGGCGGGCCGGCGATCATGATGAGCGCGCCGTTCCAGCCGCCGAGCCCCGCGTACCCGCTGAGGTACTGCCGGGCCTGGGCCGCGTCGTCGGCGGCACGGCCGAGCTGGCGCGCGTAGGCGTCCAGGTCGCCCGGAAGAACCTTGAACGTCATCAATCCCTCGTGATGGAGAAGTGTCAGGACGTCAGCACGGAGACCAGGTAGAACTCCAGGAAGCCGGCCACCGTGCAGACGGCCGCCCACAGGCCCAGGCGACGTGCCGCGCCGATATCGCGTTTCAGGAACACCAGCCCGCCCAGCACGCCGCCGGCGACCATGAGGGCGCACCCGATCCCGGCCGCCCCGCCGATGTTGCCGAGGGCCAGGGACAGGAAGCCGCTCAGTCCGATGAGGCCGAACACGATGCTCAGCACGGCGGCGAAACCACGCGCGCGGGCGATCGCAGGGCTCTCGGTCTCGGCGGCGGTCTGCTGGCGGAACTGTTCACGGAAGGTCTGGCGCCACGACACCGCGGGAGTCTAACAACGCCGATCTATCCGCTGAGCCGTGAGCCGGTGACGGCCGGGTTCCCCGGTCCCAGATAGAAGACGCCCGGCAGGCCGTCGGTCTCGAACCCCTCGCTGACGTTGCGGCGCAGCGTCGAGTTCCGGATCGTCAGGTTTCCGGTGCGGTCGTTGCTGACGAAGAAGATCGCGCCGCCGCCCTCGGCCGCCCGGTTCTTCTCGATCAACGTTCCGTCCAGGGTCAGCTTGTAGGTGTCACCGTCCTGATAGACCGCTCCGCCGCTGCCACCGCCCGGTGTCCCGTCGCGGGCCGGGTTCGCGCCGTCGCCGACCGCCGCGTTGCCGGAGAAGTGGCTGTTCAGCAGCGTCCAGGAGACGCCGATGCTGCTCAGGGCGCCGCCGTTGGAGCAGACGCCGCCAGTGAAGGTGCTGCCCACGACGTAGACCGGCTGGTTCGCGCCCTGCAGCCGTACCCGGATCGCGGCGCCACCGAGGTCGGGGCCCGTACCGTGGCATCTGTTGCCGGTGAACCGGGAATTGACGACCTTGAGCCCGCCGCCGTTGGCGAAGATCGCGCCTCCGCCGCCGGTCTCGTCCGTCGGGTCGGTGGCGTTGCCGCGGGTGAAGGCCATGTTCTGGACGGTCAGGCGGGGTGTGGCCTTGGCATGGCAGTCCCCGCCGGCGGAGCTGCGGCCCTGCGCCGGGTCGCAGACGTTCATGTAGAGGATCCGGCGTTTGCCGCCGCCGCTGAGCGTGACGCGGCCGCCGCCGTCGAGGACGATCGCGGCGACGTCGTTGCGGACCTTCGCGGTCTCGGTCAGGGTGATCCTGACCGGCGACGGGCCGCAGTCGAAGGTGATGACGCCGCCGGCCGCCACCGCCTTGACCACCGCGGCGGAGGTGCAGCTCGCGGGCGTGCCGTCGCCGACGGTGCGGTCCGGGTCGCCGGTGTCGGCCGGTTTCGCCGCGGCCGGGATCGTGGCCCTGCCGGCGGGATTCCCGGGTTTCGGGAGCGAGGCGGTCCGCGCCGGGGACGGCGAGGCGGACGCCACGGAGGCGGACGGCGGCGCCGGCGCGGGCGGCGCGGGCGGGGACCCCGCCGACGAGGGCGCCGGTGGTGACGGCTCGGCGGGAAGGGGCGTCCGCTCCGGGCTGCCGGACTGGCATGCGGCCAGCGAACCGGCGAGGAGCACGGTCAGGACGGTCCGTCGGATTCGCACCGGGCGATGCTACGGCTCTTTCACCGGCCGTAGCATCGCCCGGTCATCTACGAAGTCTCCGGCGCACCGTGGGTCAGCGGGCCGGCCGTCGCGTACGCCGCCGAACCGATCAGTTCCATCGAGACCTGCAGCCGTTCCAGGCTGATGTTCTTCGCGATGGTGTCCTCGGGGCTGTGGTAGGGCGGTTCCAGCAACGCCGGCGACGCCTCACCACGCCACGAGAAGTTGGCCGCGGCGATCCCCACCTCCTGGAACGACTGGTGGTCGCTGGAGCCGCGCAGCGTGACCGGAGAGATCCGCGGCTGGTATCCGAGCCGTTCGGCCGCCGCGGTCACCTCGTCGGTCGCCCGGTTCGCCTGCCCGGTGAAGGAGAGCAGCCAGTACCGGGTCGCCGGATCCCAGCTCGTCGCGACCATGTCGTTCTGGTAGACGGCCACGATCCGGTCCCGCTCCGCCTGCGGCAGCTGCGCCACGTAGTAGCGCGACCCGATCAGACCCTGTTCCTCGGAGCCCCAGAGGGCGAACCGCAGCGTCGCCTCGGTGGGCAGTCTGCGCAGCACCCGGGCCAGTTCCAGGCACAGGACCGTGCCGGAGCCGTCGTCGTTGGCGCCGGGCGCGCCGATGACCGAGTCGTAGTGGGCGCTCACCATCACCACCGGGCCGGCGCCCTTGCCGGGACGCTCGGCGATCACGTTCTGCGAGGTGAGGCCGCGGTGTGCGGCGGTCGTGACGGTCAGCCGGAGCCGGCCTTTCGCCAGCAGCTCGCGCAGCCGGTGCTTCTGCGCCTGGGCGACCCCGACGACCGGGATCGGCACCGGCGTGGTCGCCGAGCCGGGCAGGGTCGGGCTGAACGCCGACGCGCGGCGCGGCTCGACCAGGTCGGCGGGGAGGAAGACGACGGCCGCGGCGCCGCGCGCGACCGCGGTGGCGACCAGCGCCTCCCGGTCGGCGGCGACGTAGTCGATCAGCAGGATCTTTCCGGTCACGTCCTCCGGGTAGTCGGCGGCGGCCCCGGAGCGGGCGTCCAGCACGTCGCCGCGCACCCTGGTGTCCAGGGCCGCGTGCGGGGACGCACCGGCCTGCCAGCACAGGTCGGACGGCAGCCGGCGCGAGTCGAGCTGGGCGAGGAACTTGTCGGCCACCGTGAACGGCTGGCGGCTCACGTCGTACCCGAGGTGGTCGAGCACGCCGGAGAGGTAGTCGGCGGCCTTGCGCTCGGAGCGGGTGCCGCCGATGCGGGGCCCGATGCCCTGGGAGAGCACCTGGAGGTGCCGCAGAGCACGTTCGGCGGAGACGCGGCCGGCGACGCGCCGGTCGCCCCCGGTCAGAGCCGGCGGGCGGGCGGCGCCGGGCCGCTGATCGCCGACGGCCCACGCGGGCGCCGGGAGCGCGACGGTGGCCGCGCCTCCCAGTGCGATCGTGATCATGCGGCGACGGCTCAGTGAAGATTTCTCGGCTGGTGTGTCCAAAGCTCCCCCTCGCTGGAAGGGATCGCCGATCCTGGTCAGGATGACGGTCCACGCGCCAGAAGACTATGGTCAATATCGATATTGAACAATCACGTGACGCGTCATCCCTGGTAGCTGACCGCCGTCGGGCGGACCACGTAGACGACGCGGTGCTCGACGTCGCCCGGCGGGCCGTCGAAGTTCATGCCGTACCGCGCCGCGAGCTCCGCGAAGAACACCCCCTCGGTGTCCGGTTCGATCCGCTCGACCAGGCCGCGCACTTCGAGATAGCGGTACGGCTGGGCCGGGTCGTTGATCGAGAGGCTGATCCGTGGCTCGGTGGTCACGTTGCGGTACTTGCGGCGGGTGGTCGTGTTGGTGAACCGCAGGAACTCGCCGTCATAGGTGAACCACATCGGGTTGACCTGCGGCTCTCCGTCGTCGCGCACGGTGCCGAGGTGACCGAAGAGGGGCCGTTCGAGCAGATCGGTGTAACGGTCCGGAATAACGCTCATGTGACAGGACTCTGTCATAAAACAGAGCTCACTCACAACCCGGCCCCGTGGCAGAATGCCGCCATGAGCGCGATGGACGACCGGCTGGGCCTCGTGATCAAGCGGGCCGAGCAGGCCCTGATCGCCCGCAAGACGGCCGCTCTGCGCGAGTTCGGGCTGACCGTCCCCCAGTACGCCGCGCTGCTCCTGCTCACCTCGGGCGAGGGCGCCGGCATGTCCGCCGCCCAACTGGCCCGCGAGTCGCTCGTCACCCCGCAGACGATGGCCACCGTCCTGACCAACCTCGAAGCCAAAGGCCTGATCGAACGCGGACCGTCCCCGCTGCATCAGAAGGTCGTCGTCAACCGCGTCACCCCGGCCGGCGCCGCCCTGCTGAAAGACGCCGACGTCGCCGCCCTGACCGTCGAGAAACGGCTCGCCGACGCCTTCACCGACATCGAGCGCCGGCAGCTCGCCGCGTTGCTGGAACGCGCGATCACCGGCCTCGCACCGTGACCGCTGCGACCACCCGTTCGTAGGACCCGCCCCGCACCTGCGCGGGCGAGAGCGGGAGGTGACAGGCCTGCGACGGTACCTGTCGCTCGATAGAGGTGTTGACCCCATGTTGGCGTCCGTCAATCCTGTGCCGCGTTGCAAGTTGCACTCCAGGCAGCCGCGAGGTCGACAGAGGAGGCCGGATGAAACGCGGACGGACCATTCGGGGCCGCATCGTCCGCATGCTGGCGCTCCCGGTCGCGGCGATGATGCTGCTGCTCTCCGTCGTGGTGGTCGAGGAGTTCACCACCTACCGGCTGGCGGCCCGCACCGGCCACGCGATCACCCTGGACCTCGCCGTCCAGGCGCTCGCCCAGGAGGTTCAGAACGAGCGCGGGGTGACGCTCGGGCTGCTCGCCGGCAACCAGGACTTCGCCGGCCAGATCACCCCCGCCCGCCAGCAGGTCGACACCCGGCGCGGAGGCGTGGAACAGCTGGTCGCCGAACGCGGCGACCTGGACGGGCAGGTCACCGAAGCCCTGGAGCAGACGGTCGTGCTGGCCGAGATCCGCGACGAGGTGGACAAGGGCGGCGCCGACCGGAACGAGATCTTCGACGACTACAACGAGGTCGTCGAGGAACTCGGCGAGGTCTACTTCGCGCTGGACAACGCCGCGGACGCGACGATGCGCCTCGGCTCCGAATCGCTCGCCATGCTCAACCTCGCCAAGGAGGCCCGCGCCCAGCAGCGCGCCTTCCTCAACGGGGTGTTCTCCGCCGGCGGCTTCACCGACGGCGAGTTCCTGCGGTACGTGCAACTGCGGGCCGACCTCAACGCCGCCGTCGCCGAATTCGAGGAGTACGCCACCCCGGAGGCGATCGCGGCCAAGGACCAGCTGTTCAGCAGCGATCCGGCGGACCGGGCCCTGCAGTTGGAGACGCGGGCGCTGCGGTCCGGCGACGGCCAGCCGCTGCGCGCCGACACGCAGCTCTGGTGGACCTCGACGGGCACGGTGCTCGACGACATGACCCGGCTGGCGCAGCAGATCGGCGCATCTCTGCAAGCCCGCGCCGACGTGCTGCTCGACCAGGCGAACCTCCGGCTCGCCGGGCTCGCCGCGGTGGTCCTGCTCTGCGTGGGCATCGCGATCTATCTGGGCACGGTCGCCGCGCACTCGATCGCGAGCCCGCTCGCCGGGCTGGCGGCCGAGGCCAACCGGGTGGCCGGCGAACGGCTGCCCGAGGCGGTGCGCCGGGCCATCACCGGTGAGGCGACCGGGCCGCCGGGGGCGGTGCGGGTCGCGGAACGGGCCAGCACCGAGGTGCGGCTGGTGGCGGACGCGTTCGACCGGGTGCAGGCGACGGCGTACGCGCTCGCCACCGAACAGGCCGACCTCCGCCGGGCCGGCGCCGAGTCGCTGGCCAACCTGGGCCGCCGCAACCAGAACCTGCTGCGCCGCCAGCTCGGCTTCATCACCCGGCTCGAACAGGAGGAGTCCAGCCCGGCCGGCCTGGCCAATCTGTTCGAGCTCGACCATCTGGCCACCCGGATGCGCCGCAACGCGGAGAGCCTCCTGGTGCTGGTCGGCGCGGCCAGCCCACGGCAGTGGTCACGGCCGCTGCCGCTGACCGACGTGATCCGGGCGGCCGTCAGCGAGGTCGAGGAGTACCGCCGGGTGTCGCTGCGCCGGCTGGACGAGGCGATGGTGACCGGCTCGGTCGTCAGCGGCCTCGCCCACATGCTCGCCGAGCTGATCGAGAACGGTCTGGCGTTCTCTCCGCCCGACCTGGACGTGGAGATCCACGGGCGGCTGATCGACGGCGGCTACCTGATCGCGGTCTGCGACCAGGGCGTCGGCATGAGCGAGGCGGAGCTGGACGTCGCCAACCGGCGTCTGCGCGGCGAGGGTGACTTCATCACCGCGCCGGCCCGGTTCCTCGGGCACTACGTGGTCGGCCGGCTGGCCGCCGAGATGGGCGTCGGCGTGCAGCTGGCCCGGTCGCCGGTGACCGGGGTGACCGCCCGGGTCTCGCTGCCGGCGGGCATCCTGGCCACTGCCGAGGCCATCACCGCCCCGTCCTCCCCCGCCGCGCCCCCCGTGGCTTCCCTCCCCGCCCCCGCGGCCCCCTCGTCCGCCGCGGCCCCCTCGTCCCCCGCCGCGTCCTCCCCCGACACGCCCTCCCCCGCCGCGTCGGCCGATGACGACACCACGCCGTTGAACGGGACCGCCGTGCTCATGGCCCCGGAACCGGTCGGGCTGCCGTCACTGGCGCGGTCGGCCGTCGGGCCACGGCCGCTGGCGGAGGAGGTCGACTACGTGGTGCTGGACCATCGGCCGCAGGTGCCGGCGCCCCGCCGTCCCCTCTCCGCACCGATGCACGGCGACGCCGGGCACACCGTCAACGGCCTGCGCCGGCGAACCCCGCGGGCGCAGCGGACCCGGGAGGAGACGGCGCCACCACCCCGGCCCACGCCGGCGGTTCCGGTCACCGACACACCCGAGGCGGTACGGGACCGGCTGACCGCCCTGCGTGCGGGGATCCAGCGCGGCTCCGGCCGGCCCAGGCACATCGTCAATGAGGAGATCTCGTGAGCGTCGAGGCGCAGGCCGACCGGCATCAGTTCAACTGGCTGCTCGGCAACTTCGTCCATCAGACCGACGGGGTACGCGACGCGGTGGCGGTCTCCTCCGACGGCCTGCTGATCGCCGCGTCCGACGGGCTCGCGCGCGCCGAGGCCGACCAGCTCGGCGCGATCGTGTCCAGCATGGCGAGCCTGGCGCGCAGCGCGTCCCGCCGGTACGAGTTCGACGGCCTCAAACTGATCATGATCGAGATGCACCGGGGCTTCCTGGTCATCTCGGTGATCCCGGGCGGCAGCTGCCTCGGCGTGGTGGCCGCCGGCGACAGCGACCTCGGCCTGGTCGGGTACGAGATCTCGCGGCTCGCCGAACGCTTCGGTGACCTGCTGACCCCGGCCCTGATCGCCGAATCGCGGCAACACCTGCCCCGATGAGGCCCGAGGCCGAGGAACCGGTGGTACGCCCCTTCATGCTGACCGGCGGGCGGACCCAGCCGCTCCAGGATGGACTGCGGATCGAGACGCAACTGTGGGCCGTACCGGCCGCCCTGTCGGCGCCGTTGCGATTCGAGTCACGGCGGATCGTCGTGCTCTGCCAGCGGCCGCAGTCGGTGGCCGACCTGTCGGCGAAGCTTCCGGCCCCGCTCGGCGTGGTCCGCGTCATCGTCGCCGACCTGGTCACCCAGGGGCTGTTACGCGTCGGTGAGCTGCCGGGCGAGTTGACCACCGCGTTGATCGAGAGGATCAGGGATCGTGTTCGGGCGCTCTAGCACAGTGACGGCACCGTCACCGGTCGCCGTCAAGATCGTCATCAGTGGCGGTTTCGGGGTCGGCAAGACCACCTTCGTCGGCGCGGTCTCGGAGATCGAGCCGCTGGTGACCGAGGCGGAGATGACCGAGAGATCGATCGGGGTGGACGACACGTCGGCGGTCTCCGGCAAGACCACCACCACGGTCGCGCTCGACTTCGGCCGCATCACCCTGGACGAGACGCTGCTGCTCTACCTCTTCGGCACGCCGGGGCAGGACCGGTTCGCGTTCCTCTGGGACGATCTGGTGCTCGGGGCACTGGGCGCGATCGTGCTGGTCGACACGCGCCGGATCGAGGACTGCTTCCCGGCGATCGACTACTTCGAGGAACACGACATCCCGTTCATCATCGGGGTCAACGCCTTCGACGGGGCGCGCCGGTTCGAGGCGGCAGAGGTCCGCGACGCGCTGGGCGTCGCGTCGAACATGCCGCTGCTGGAGTGCGACGCGCGGCAGCGGGAGTCGGTCAAAGCGGTGCTGGTGGCGCTGACCGAGCGAGTGCTGGCCCGCCGCCTGGACCGCCAGGCGCAGGCTGAACGCCAGACCCAGCCGTAGCCCACACCCGCCACCCGCACACCACAACCCGCCTGCGCTACGGCTGGCCCGTCCGGGCACATCGCAGCCGTAGACCACACCCGCTACCCGCGCCCAGAACCTGTCTGGATTACGGCTGGCTGGCCGGTGACCAGCGGACTCCGCCCGAAAGGCGCGCCGCGGCCGTGCGCCGCGGCCGCCTCGCGTGGTGGCTCACGGTGCTGGGGTAGCCGTACAAGACAGGGCTTATTTTTCGGTGAGCAGACCGTCCGATTCGGTGTATTCCGCACCGGTCGCCTCGCAGAGCCAGGTGTTGTCGCCCTTGGCGACGAGCGGGCGTCCGGCGCGCCCGACCCAGCCGACGCGGCGGGCCGGCACGCCGACGACCAGGGCGAAGTCGGGAACGTCCTTGGTGACCACGGCGCCCGCGGCGACCAGGGCCCAGCGGCCGACGGTGACCGGCGCGACGCAGACGGCGCGTGCGCCGATGGCGGCGCCCTCACCGATGGTGACGCCGACGGCGGTCCAGTCCTCGCCGGTCTGGAGGCGGCCGTCGGGGGTGACGGCGCGCGGGTACTCGTCGTTGGTGAGCACCGCGGCCGGGCCGATGAACACGCCGTCGCCGAGGCGGGCCGGCTCGTAGACCAGGGCGTAATTCTGCAGCTTGACGTTGTCGCCGATCACGACGCCGGGGCCGACATAGGCGCCGCGGCCGATGATGCAGTCGCGACCGAGCGTGGCATTCTCCCGGATCTGGGCGAGATGCCAGACCCGCGTGCCGGAGCCGATCTCGGCCCGGTCGTCCACATCGGCGGTGGGTGCGACGGTGACGGTCATGCTGAGCTCCTGGAGATCGGCGGAGAATCCGGCACAGGGTAGTGGGCGGGGCCAGAAAGTTATGTCGGGAAACTGACCTTCTCATCCATTCTGGCCGTTGAGTTGCACGATCACTGACCGTCAGGCGTAACCCGAAATGGCCGAAGGTATCGGCTCACCCCGCAGCTCCGTCCGAAATTCACTCGCGATCTGGCGCTGGGACACGGCGGATCGATAGCTTTCCGGACGGACTGCGTCGGCACCGTCCGTCTACCCTGCCCGGGCGCGTCTCTTCCACATCGACGAAACGGATGCTCGTGACTCCTCCGCTCCCCGCACCCATCGGCGTCGCCGTCGTCGGGGCCGGCTACTGGGGCCCCAACCTCGTCCGCAACTTCCAGAGCAGCCCGAACTTCCGGGTGCGCTGGCTCTGCGACCTCGACGTCGAGCGGGCCCAGCGGGTCCTCGGCGGCTACTCCACCGTTCAGGTCTCCGCCGACCTCGACGAGGTTCTGGCCGACCCCGAGGTCCAGGCTGTGGCGATCGCCACCCCGGCCGGCACCCACCTGCCCGTGGCGATGGCCGCGCTACGGGCCGGCAAGCACGTCCTGGTCGAGAAGCCGCTGGCGGCAACCTTCTCCGAGGGCCTGCAGCTCGTCGAGGAAGCCGACAAGCGCGGCCTGACCCTGATGTGCGACCACACCTACTGCTACACCCCGGCGGTGCTGCGCATCCGCGACCTGCTGGCCGCCGGCGAGCTGGGTGAGCTGCACTTCCTCGACTCGGTGCGGATCAACCTGGGGCTGGTCCAGCGCGACATCGACGTCATCTGGGACCTGGCTCCGCACGACCTGTCGATCCTGGACTTCGTGCTGCCGCCGTCGGTGCGCCCGATCGCCGTCGCCGCGCACGGCGCGGACGGGATCGGCGCCGGCCGCGCCTGCGTGGCCTATCTCACGCTGCAGCTCAGCACCGGCGCGATCGCGCACATCCACGTGAACTGGCTGTCGCCGGTGAAGGTCCGCACCGCGATCTTCGGCGGGTCGAAGCGGACCCTGGTGTGGGACGACCTGAACCCCAGCCAGCGGCTGTCCATCTACGACCGCGGCGTCGACGTGTCGTCCCCGGACGAGCTCGGCGACGAGCAGCGCCGTGACATCCTCGTGTCGTACCGCTCCGGCGATGTGGTCTCCCCTGCACTCACCGAGCGTGAGGCGCTGCGGACCATGGTGGACGAGTACGCGCGTGCCATCACCACCGGAACGCCGGCGCTCACCGACGGCCGGTCGGGGCTGCGCGTGCTGGAGATCCTCCAGGCTGCCTCGCGTAGCCTGGCCGAGGGCGGAACAATGATCAAGCTCGACGAAGGGCACATGGCGTGACTGGCGTACAGATCGAGGGCACCCGTGCTCTCGTCACCGGCGGAGCGGGCACCATCGGCTCGCACGTCGTCGACGAGCTGGTCCGTGGCGGCGCCGCGGAGATCGTCGTTCTCGACAACTTCGTGCGCGGCCGGCGCGACAACCTGGCCTGGGCGCTGGAGAACGGCCCGGTCAAGCTGGTCGAGGGCGACATCCGTGACCAGGCGCTGGTCAAAGAGGTGACCGCGGGCAAGGATCTGGTCTTCCACCTGGCCGCGATCCGCATCACCCAGTGCGCCGAGGAGCCGCGGCTCGCCAACGAGGTGCTGGTCGACGGCACGTTCAACGTGATCGAGGCGGCCGCCGAGGCGGGCGTGAAGAAGCTCGTCGCGTCGTCGTCGGCGTCGGTCTACGGCCTGGCCGAGCAGTTCCCGACCACCGAGCGCCACCACCCATACAACAACGACACGTTCTACGGCGCGGCGAAGGCGTTCAACGAGGCCACGCTGCGCAGTTTCAAGGCGATGAAGGGCCTTGACTACGTCGCCCTGCGTTACTTCAACGTGTACGGCCCGCGCATGGACATCCACGGTCTCTACACCGAGGTGCTGATCCGCTGGATGGAGCGCATCGAGGCGGGCAACCCGCCGCTGATCCTCGGCGACGGCCTCGCGACCATGGACTTCGTGCACGTGGCCGACATCGCCCGCGCCAACATCCTGGCCGCCAAGGCTGATGTCACCGACGAGGTGTTCAACATCGCCAGCAGCGAGGAGACCAGCCTCAAGGACCTGGCCGCCGCGCTCAGCGCCGTGATGAAGTCGGAGCTGGCTCCGGAGCACGGCCCGGCGCGCGCGGTCAACGGCGTCACCCGCCGCCTGGCCGACATCTCCCTCGCGGAGAAGAAGCTGGGCTGGAAGCCCGAACTCACCCTGACCGCGGGCCTCGAGGGCCTCGTCGACTGGTGGCGGGGGTCCAAGTGATCCCGGTGATGATCCCCCAGCTCGGGGAAGAAGAGGCGCAGGCCGCGGCCGAGGCGATCCGCTCCGGCTGGGTCGCCCAGGGTCCCCGGGTCGCCCGCTTCGAGACCGAGTTCGCCGCGGTCGTCGGCGCCGGCCACGGTGTCGCGGTCAGCTCGTGCACCACCGGCCTGCACCTGGCCCTCGTGCTGCTCGACATCAAGCCCGGCGACGAGGTCATCGTGCCGTCGCTGTCGTTCATCGCCACCGCCAACGCGGTCCGCTACGTCGGTGCGACGCCGGTCTTCGCCGACGTCGAACTGGCCACCGGCAACGTCACCGTGGAGACGATCGACGCGGTGCGCACCGACCGGACCCGCGCGGTCATCGCGGTGCACCAGGGCGGCGTGCCGTTCGACACCGCGGCGCTGCGCAAGGCCACCGACGGCTGGGGCATCGGGCTGGTCGAGGACGCCGCTTGCGCGGCGGGCTCGACCGTCTACGGGGCTCCGGCCGGCACCGGCGCGAAGGTCGCCGCCTGGTCCTTCCACCCGCGCAAGCTGATCACCACCGGTGAGGGTGGCATGGTCACTGTCGACGACCCGGCCTTCGCCACGCGCCTCAAGCGGCTCCGCGAGCACGGCATGAACGTGTCCGCCGCCGACCGGCACGCCAGCAAGCAGCCGGTGCTCGAGGCCTATCTGGAGACCGCCTACAACTACCGGATGACCGACATCCAGGCCGCGGTCGGCCTGGTCCAGCTCGGCCGGCTGCCCGGTCTGGTCGCGCAGCGGCGCGAGCTGGCGGCCCGCTACCAGGAGCTGCTGGCGGACATCGACGGTCTGGTGCCGGTTCGCGACCCCGCTTACGGGCAGACGAACTACCAGTCGTTCTGGGTGCTGCTGGACGGCTTCCGGGTGAGCCGCGACGAGGTGCTGACCGAACTCGCGGCGCGGGGCGTCTCCGCGCGGCGGGGCATCATGGCCGCCCACCTGGAACCGGCCTACGAAGGCGTCACCACGGCGCCGCTGCCGGTGACCGAGCGGATCACCCGTGAGTCGCTGATCCTGCCGCTGCACCACCAGCTCACCGAAGAGAACCAGAACCACATCGTCGGCGTGCTGCGGGAGCTGGCAAGCCGGTGAAAGAGCTGGTCATCGTCGGGGCGGGCGGGTTCGCCCGGGAAACCGCCTCGGCCGCGGCCGACGCCGGATGGCGGGTCCTCGGATTCGCCGACGACGACCCCGGCCTGCTCGGGGTCGTCCGCTCCGGCCTGCCCGTCCTCGGCGCGATCGACACCGTCGCCGGGAAGACGGACGCCGCCGTCGTGGTGTGCGTGGGCAACCCGCGCAACTTCACCGCGCGGCGCGGCATCGTCGAGCGGCTCGGCCTGCCCGCCGACCGGTACGCGACGGTCGTGCACCCGTCCGCGTCCATCGGATCCGGCAGCACCGTCGGCCCCGGAACGGTTCTGCTCGCCGGGACCGTGCTCACCGCGGACGTGACCGTGGGCGCGCACGTGGCGGTCATGCCGCAGGCGGTGCTCACCCACGACGACCGGATCTCCGATTTCGCCACCGTCGCCTCCGGCGTCCGGCTGGGTGGTTCCGCGGTTCTGGAGACCGGCGCCTATGTCGGCGCCGGGGCTCTGGTCCGCGAGGGTGTGACCGTCGGCGCCTGGGCCCTGGTCGGGATGGGCTCGGTCGTGTTGCGCGACGTGCCTCCCGGCGAGGTCTGGGCCGGCAGCCCGGCCCGTTTCCTGCGTAATGTCTGAGGAGCTGACTTCATGACCCGCATCCCGCTCGTCGACCTGGCCGCCGCTCACGCGGAGGTGGCCGAGGAGGTCGAGGCCGGATTCAAGCGCATCATCGCCGCCACGGCGTTCATCGGCGGCGCCGAGGTGGCCGCGTTCGAGCAGGAGTACGCGGCCTTCTCCGGCCTGCCGCACTGCATCGGCGTGGCGAACGGCACCGACGCCCTGGAGCTGGCGTTCAAGGCCGTCGGCGTCGGGCCGGGCACCGAGGTGATCCTGCCGGCGAACACGTTCATCGCCACGGCCGAGGCGGTCGCCCGGACCGGCGCCGAGGTGGTGCTGGTGGACTGCGACCCGCACACGTACCTGATCGACGTGGACGCGGCTCTCGCCGCGATCACGCCGCGCACCCGGGCCATCGCGCCGGTACACCTCTACGGCCAGCTCGCCCCGGTCGACCTGCTCAAGCAGGGTCTGGCCGGGCGGGACATCGCCATCGTCGAGGACGCCGCCCAGTCGCAGGGCGCCACCCGGCACGGCCTCGGCTCCGGGGTCGACGGCATCGCCGCGACCAGCTTCTACCCGGGCAAGAACCTCGGCGCCTACGGCGACGCCGGCGCGGTCACCACCGCCTCGGCGGATTGGGCGACGACGGTACGCACCCTCGGCAGCCACGGTGGCCTGCGTAAGTACCACCACGACATGATCGGGGTGAACAGCCGCCTCGACGGTCTGCAGGCGGTCGTGCTGCGGGCCAAGCTGGCCCGTCTGGCCGGCTGGAACGAGCAGCGCCGCGCCGCCGCCGCCCGCTACGGCGAGCTGCTGGCCGGTTTCGAGCAGGTGGTCCGCCCGGTGGTGCTGGACGGCAACGTGCCGGTGTGGCACATCTACTGCGTCCGGGTGCCGAACCGGGACGAGGTGCTGGCCAAGCTGAACGCGGCCGGCGTCGGCGCGGCCATCCACTACCCGATCCCGGTGCACCGGACGGGTGCGTTCGCGTCGCTCGGCGGTTCCTTCCCGAACGCGGAGAAGGTGGCGCCGGAGATCCTGTCGCTGCCGATCTACCCGCAGATCACCCCGGACCAGCAGGCCCGGGTGGTCGAGGAACTCGGCAAGGCCCTCGCTTACTGACAAGTTAGGTAACACCGTGTACGTGTCACTGCGCGACCGTCCCGGCTCTGACGAGCCGGCCGGGGCGGGCCGCGCGGTCAAGCGGGTCTCCTCCACCGTGATGCTGCTCGGTGTGGTGAGCCTGCTGACCGACGTCTCCTCCGAGATGGTGGCGTCGGTGCTGCCGCTCTATCTGACGGCGGCGGTCGGGCTCAGTCCGGTCGCGTACGGCTTCCTGGACGGCATGTACCAGGGGGTCAGCGCGTTCCTGCGGATCGCCGGCGGCTATGCCGGCGACCGTGGGGGCCAGCCCAAGTGGGTGGCGGTGCTCGGGTACGGCGCGTCCGCGCTCAGCCGGATCGCGATGCTCGTGGCCACCGGCTTCGCCGCGATCACCGCCGTGGTGACCGTCGACCGGCTCGGCAAGGGGCTGCGGACCGCGCCCCGGGACGCGCTGATCGCCGAGGCCTCCGACCCGAAGATGCTGGGCCGCGCGTTCGGCGTGCACCGCACCCTGGACACCATCGGCGCCGCGATCGGCCCGCTCGTGGCGTTCGCGTTGCTGGCCGCCGTGCCGGGCAGCTACGACTCGATCTGGGTGGTGTCGTTCGCGTTCGCCATCGTCGGCGTGGCCGTCCTGGTGTTGTTCGTGCCCAACCTGCGCACTGCCGCCGGGACCGCCCGGATCGGGTTGCGGCGCACGTTCCGGGCGGTGGCCGGCCGCCGGCTGCGCCGCCCGCTGCTCGCCGCCGGAGCGCTCGGCCTGCTGACGGTCGGGGACGGTTTCCTCTACCTGTCGTTGCAGGAGCGCGACGACTTCGCGGCCGTCTACTTCCCGCTGCTCTATGTCGGGACGAACCTCGCCTATCTGGCGCTGGCCGTGCCGCTGGGCCGGCTCGCCGACCGGGTGGGCCGGGCGAAGGTGCTGGTGGCCGGGCACGGCGCCCTGCTCGCCTGCTACCTGCTCGCGGCGCTGCCGACCGGGGGCATCGGCCTGACCCTGATCGTCCTGATGCTGCTCGGCGTCTTCTACGCGGCCACCGACGGGGTGCTGCCCGCCCTGATCAGCCGCCTGGTCCCGGCCGAGGCGCGGGGCAGCGGGATCGCGGCCGCGCAGACCGTGGTGGCGCTGGCCCGGTTCGCCTCGTCGCTCAGCTTCGGTCTGTTGTGGAGCCTGCGGGGGCCGGGCTGGTCGCTGGTGCTCTTCGCCGGGCTGCTGGCCCTGGCCATTCCCGCGGCGGTGTGGCTGCTGCGGGGCATCGACCGGGTGGAGGAGAACGCATGACGGTCCGGATCCGCATCGCCCTGCTGGCCGCGATCCTGGTGGTCGCGCTGGCCGCGTCCGTCGGTTTCGTCTGGGACGTGCGCCAGGAACAGGCCGCCGACCTGGCCGCCGCCCCGGCCGTCTCGGCCGGCGGCGACGTCGCGGCGCTGCGTTCCCAGCCGCACCTGGTCTTCCGCAGCACCGCGCTGGGCCAGGGCTACGGCCAGGTCGCGGTGGTGCCGCTGAGCGCGCCGTCCGGGGCGCGGGCGTTCACCACGATCTCCTGCGAGCGGGTCTACGCGACCCCCGCCGACGCCATCTGCCTGTCCGCCGACCGCGGCATCGTGACCACCTACAAGGCGCAGCTGCTCGACGCGTCGTGGGCGCCCGCGCGTGAGCTGCCGCTGACCGGACTGCCGTCCCGGGCCCGGCTGTCGAAGGACGGGTCGCTGGTCGCCACCACGACGTTCGTCTTTGGCGACTCCTACGCCAACCCGGGGCAGTTCTCCACCCGGACCGTGGTGACCCGCACCGACGGCGAGGTCGTCGGCGACATCGAGAAGTTCACGCTCGTCGTCGACGGCAAGGAGATCACCGCCGCGGACAAGAACTTGTGGGGCGTCACGTTCGCCGGCGGCGACCGGTTCTATGCGACCGCGTCCTCCGGCGGGAAGACCTGGCTGGTCGACGGCAACCTGTCGGCGCGCACGGTCACCTCGGTGCGGGGCGACGTGGAGTGCCCGTCGCTGTCGCCGGACGGCACCCGGGTCGCGTTCAAGAAGCACGGCGACCTGCCGCCGGGTAAGTGGCGGCTGGCGGTCTACGACCTGCGCAGCGGGAGCGAGACGGTGCTGTCCGAGACGCGCAGCGTCGACGACCAGGTCGAGTGGCTCGACGACAAGACGGTGATCTACGGTCTGCCGCGGCAGGACGAGAGCTCCGCGTCGAGCGACGTGTGGGCGGTGCCGGCGGACGGGACGGGCGAGCCCCGCGTGCTGGTCGGCGACGCCTGGTCACCCGCCGTCATCCGAGGTTGACGGGAAGGAGCTCCAGGACGGCTCGTCGCCGTCAGCTCGCGCTGGGCTCGACCGCCTTGCCGTCCACGAACCTGTTGCCCCGCCACTCGTTGCCGGGCGCCTTCGTGTTGAAGGAGGTGACGGTGCCGAACGAGGCGCACTCGCCGTTGGGGCCGCGCTGGAACACGTTGTCCACCACGACGATCCGCTCTGATTGGGTGCCGAACTTCTTCTTCGCGTCGTAGCCGCCGTAGAAGCAGTAGGACATCTCGGTGGAGGCGACGAAGAGGTTCCCCTGGATCGTGTAGTCGGAGTTCGGCCCGAGGTCACCGAAGATCGACGCGTTGGAGGTGCACCCGCCGCCGGCCTTGTTGGTGGGCCGGTCACAGGCCAGCGTGTTGCCGATCAGCTTGATGTTGGTGCCGCCGTTGGAGAGGAATCCGTTGAGGTGCCAGTCCCCACCCTCGGGCACGAACGGGTTGTGCAGGTACGAGTCCTGGATCACGCAGTTCAGGTAGCAGTTCACGGCGCTCTGGCCACCGACGATGTCGGACCGCAGCACGGTGAGGTTCTCGAAGCCGACGGTGTGCAGGAACGCCTCGCCGCCGTCGATGTCGGAGTCCTCGATCAGCAGCGAGTGGCCCTTGCCCTCGACCTTCACCGAGCCGGTGACCTTGCTGTTGCGGATCACCACGTCGGCCGCCTGGATCAGCAGCGGGCACCGGACGTCGCTCGCCTCGATGACGGTGCCGGATTCCTTGATCGTGCACGGCCCGTCGTAGGAGCGCAGCGACGTCCCGTCGAGCACGCCGGTCGACGCGGCGTCCGGGAAGACGTCCGCCTTCTTCCTGGTGTTGGTGAAGTTGGGGCTCGTGTCGCCGCCGCCCGGGCGGCTTTCGACGTACCACCACGCGGCAGCGCCCCCGACCAGCACGGTCGCGAGCGCTGCCAGCAGGCGCTTTCTCCACATGGGAGGGTCAGTTCCGCTTCTCTGCCACGAACGTGGTGAGGCTGCCCAGGGTCTCGAACACCTCGGCGGTCACGTCCTCGTCGTCGACCGCGATGCCGAACTGCTGCTCCAGGGCGGCGACCAGTTCCAGCACCGCCATCGAGTCGAGTTCCGGCAGGTTGCCGAGCAGTTCGGTGTTCGCGTCGATCGAGGCGGCCCGGTCGGAGATGGCGAGCGTCTCGACGAGAACCGTCTTCACCTCGTCGAGCAGGGCAGAGCTGTTCAGTGCCATCGTGTTCCTCCGTAGTTTCTGCGGTTCTAGACGAGCATCTCGGCCGCGGCCGGATGGCTCAGGAAAGCGGTCGGACTGGCGGTGAGCCCGTAGGCGCCGGCCTGGAAGAGGACGATCAGGTCGCCGACGTCGGCGCGGGGCAGCGTGACATTGTCGCCGAGCAGGTCGAGCGGGGTGCACAGGGAGCCGACCACGGTGACCGTCTCGACCGGCTCCTCGTCGAACCTGGTGCCGACGACCAGCGGATAGTTGCGGCGGATGACCTGGCCGAAGTTGCCGGACGCGGCGAGCTGGTGGTGCAGACCACCGTCGACGACCAGGAAGGTCTTGCCGCGCGACTGTTTGCGGTCGACGACCCGGGTGACGTAGACGCCGGACTCGCCGACGATGTAGCGGCCCAGTTCGACCACCACCCGGGCCTCGGGGAGCCGGGGCCGGAGCTTGCCGGTCATCAGCTCGCTGAGGTTCGCGCCCACGGCGGCGAGATCCAAGGGCAGATCACGATCGGTGTACGGGATACCGAAGCCGCCGCCCAGGTTGACATAGCGCACCGGGGTAGGAGCGTCGTCGGCCAGCCGCAGCACCAGGTCGACGGTGTGCTGCTGGGCCTCGATCAGGCTCTCCGCCCGCAGGTTCTGCGAGCCGGCGAAGACGTGGAAGCCGAGGAACTCGCACTCGGTCTCGCCGAGCTGCTTGAGCAGGGCGGGCACCCGCTCGGCGTCCACCCCGAACTGCTGGGGGCCGCCGCCCATCCGCATGCCCGAGCCCTTGAGGCTGAAGTCGGGGTTGACGCGGACCGCCACCCTCGGGCGGATGCCGAGCTGCTCGCCGATGTGGGCGGCGCGGGCGGCCTCGTTCTCCGACTCCATCTCGATCGTCACGCCCGCGGCCACGGCCTGCCGCAGCTCGGCGTCGGTCTTGCCGGGCCCGGCGAAGCTGATCCGCTGGGCCGGCACCGGCGTGTCGAGCGCCACCAGCATCTCGGCCGACGAGGCCACGTCGAACGAGTCGACCAGGCCGCTCAGGTGCTGCACGACGGCCGGCATCGGGTTGGCCTTGACGGCGTAGCTCAGCTGCAGGTCGGCGGGCAGGGTGGCCCGCAGCAGCGCGATCCGGTCGGTGAGCAGCTGCCGGTCGTACGCGAAGTAGGGCGTGCCGCCGGCCCGCGCGGCCAGCCGGTCGACGGGCACACCGTTGACGGCCAGCCGGCCCTCCCGGCGTCCGAAGGCGGCGACGGTGGGGTGCGAAGTCACGAGTTCAGCTCCTGGCGGATGAGGTTGCGGTCGAACTTGCCGTTGGGCGAGCGGGGCAGCTCCGGGCGTACCTCGATCTGCTTGGGAAGCATGTAGATCGGCAGGTCCTTCTTGAGCCGGTCGAGCAGGGCGGCCGGGTCGAGGTCGGCGCCCTCGGGCGCGCTGGCCACCAGCACGATCCGCTGGCCCAGCTTGGGGTCGGGCAGGCCGAGCGCCACGGCGTCGCGGACCAGGCCGGTGCCGTAGGCGATCTCCTCGATCTCGGTGGGGCTCACCCGGTAACCGGACGTTTTGATCATGTCGTCGGTCCGGCCGACGAAGTAGAGGAAGCCCTCCTCGTCGCGGACCACGGTGTCGCCGGACCAGACCGCCAGCTCGGGCGCGAGCGCGCCCTCCCGGACCGGCAGCGGCTTGAATCGCTCGGCGGTGCGCTCGGGGTCGTTCCAGTAGCCGAGGGCGACCAGCGCCCCGCGGTGCACCAGTTCGCCGTGCTCCCCCGCCTCGCACTCGGTGCCGTCGGGCCGGACGACCAGGATCTCGGCGTCCGGGATCGCCTTGCCGATCGAGTCCGGGCGGCGGTCGACCTCCGCCGGATCGAGGTAGGTGGACCGGAACGCCTCGGTGAGCCCGTACATCAGGAAGGGCCTGGCGGCCGGGAAGATGGCCCGCAGCCGGTCGAGGGTGGTTCGCGGCATCCGGCCGCCGGTGTTCGCGAAGTAGCGCAGCGACGCGGTCGCCTCCGGTGTCCAGCTCTGCTCGACCAGTTGCACCCACAGGGGCGGGACACAGGTCAGGCCGGTGACGCCGTGTTTGGCGCAGAGCCGGACCACGTCCTTGGGGAGCAGGTAGTTCGTCAGCACGACGTGCGCCCCGACCGCGAACGCGGTGGTGATCTGGCTGAAGCCGGCGTCGAAGCTGAGCGGGAGGACGGAGAGGATCACGTCGTCGGCGGTGTTGCCGAGATAGGTGCTGACGCTCTCGGCCCCCACGATCAGGTTGCGGTGCGACAGCACCACGCCCTTGGGGCGGCCGGTGCTGCCCGAGGTGTAGAGGATCGCGGCCACGTCGGCGTCGATGCCGCCGGCGTCGGGAGAGCCCGTCGCCGCGACGACCAGGTCGTCCCAGGAGGACACCGTGTATCCGGCCGGGGTCTGCGCCGTCCCGGTGGCGGCGCCGCCGACCAGGACGACCCGCTCCACCGACTTGAGGTTCTCCAGCTCGTCGTGCAGCAGGGCCAGCCGGTCCGGGGTGGTGATCAGCACCCGCACGTCGCAGTCGGCGATGATGTGGCCCACCTGCCGCGCCCGCAGCACCGGGTTGACCGGCACGAACACCCCGCCGGCCGCCGACGTGCCGAAGATCGCGGCCACCGTCTCGACGCGCTTGTCGAGCCACACACCGACCCGGTCGCCGCGCTGGAGGCCGAGGCGGCGCAGGCCGCGGGCCGCGTTCAGGGTGCGGTCGGCGAGCTCGGCGTAGCTCAGCGTCTGGTCCTTGAAGGTCAGCGCCGGCGACTCCGGGGAGCGATCGGCCGAGCCGAGGAGCAGATCGTGCAGGCGGATGCGCATGTGGAGTTGCTTCTTCCTTGTGACGGGCACCCGGAGGTCACCAGCTGAGGCACACGAGTTCGCTGTAGAGGTAGTCGACGTCGGAGTCGGCGAACCCGTCTCCGAGGACCATCTTGCGGCGGGGGTTCTCGAGGGTCCGGCCGCCGGGCAGCGAGCCGCCGACCACCCTCGGCTCGGCCAGGGTCGCCGGGATGCCGTGCCGCAGCAGCAGGTGGCGCGACACCTGACGGAACATCCGGCGGAAGAGGGCGGGATTGCTCACGTACAGGATCGAGGCGAAGAGCGGCAGACCCTTGCGGCGGTCCTTGCGGAAGATCGCGTAGCAGGTCTCGTCACCGCGGGTGAGCAGCAGGTGGCGGGCCGCCGCCAGGCCGGCGTGGTCCTGGTAGATCTGTGCCTGGGCGCCGGACAGCGTGGCCTCGATCTTGCGGGGGTCGTCCGTCACCGAGCCGGAACCGGGCAGTCCGGGCAGGTTCGGCACCAGCTCGGTGGTGGTGTCGAGGAAGCGGAAGCCCTTGCGGGTGTTCATCGGCACCACGTTGCCGCTGGGCGACAGATCGGTGTACGCGTCGCAGCCTTGGTCCAGCAGCGCCTTCAGCAGTTTCAGGCTGTGGAACCGCTGCTCGGGCAGGACGCACCAGGCGCCGAGATTGCAGAACCGCAGAACCCGGCCGCCGATCGTCCGGTCCGAGTAGAAGGCGAGGTATGCGCCGACCACGACGTCGTCGTCGGTGCGGAGGTGGAACCCGTGGTTGGGGGCGTCGACCTTCCACGGGACGTCGACCGCGCGCGCCCACGCCTGGGCGGAGACCCTCTCGTTGAGGTGCCGGTGCAGGAACTCCGCGACCTCGGGCACGTCCGAGCCGGTGATGGCGCTGACTCGAACTCCCATCTAGCTCGCCGCTCCGACCGGCCGACGAGGCCGTCCGGGGGTGGAATTCATGTCTGTGCCCTTCCGATTGCGTGGTCGCGCCGACGATACCGTGACCCGGCGACGGGACGCCGCCGCTGTGCCAGCTTTCCGTCACTCCGGATCGTCGATATGACCACTCCGGACGGCTCGGTACCGGACGAACGGGGGATTGCCGTGCACCCTTCGGCGACCATGCGCCGAACCGGTCGGCCGAGTCCTCTTCGGAGGGAGATTTCGCCCGATCGGCAGTGATGGGGAGAATTGCCGGAAAACGCGATTCGAGATCCGCGGCTTTTCTTGGCTCTTCCTTAACCGGCCGACCCGCGGCACCTCATCCCCACGCCGCATCTTCTAGGATGCTCGGGTTGCCCTATGCAGAAGCACTCTCGATGACCGCCCGGAACCGGGACCATCATGAGGAGATCGCACCCCATGAAACATCGCCGCAATTTCCGGCCGAAAGCTCTCGTTCCCATTGTCGCGATGGTTTTGGTCGTCCTCTCCGCCTCCGGCGCCTTCGTGTTCCAGGCCTACGCAAAGAATGACGGAGGCGAAACCTCGCCCGAGACCGTGGCGAATGCACAGATCCCGACGAGTCCGGCCGGCCTGAGCGCCCCGGCGCCGTCGGTGTCGGCCCTGCCGCCGTCACCGAGCGCCTCGGTCTCGGCGTCCGCCTCGGCGTCGGCGTCGGCGTCGGCGTCGCCCAGCGCGTCGGCCAGCTCCAAGCCGACCGAGAAGGCGACGACCACATCGTCCGCCGGCGGCTGCGCGCTGCCGAGGTACCCCACTCCGGCCTGCACCGGAGTGCCGGCCGGGTGGAAGCCGAAGAAGACCGTCAACGGCGACCTGACCGTCACCAAGGCCGGCACGGTGATCTCCGACCACCTGGTGACCGGAAGCATCATGATCAAGGCGGACAACGTCACGATCAGCAAGACCCGGGTCTACGGCGCGGTCGACAACTTCCACGGCAACAAGGTGTACGGCCACACCACCATCAAGGACACCGAGGTGGTCAACCCGCCCGGCCAGGAGTACTCGACGAACGACCAGTACGCGTTCGGCGTCGCCGACTACACCTGCCTGCGCTGCAAGGTGATCAACCGGATGGAGGGCTGGCGGGTCGGCGCCTCCGACTACAGCGGCGCCGGCAACGTGGTCATCCAGGACTCGTTCGCCCAGCTCGCGGTGCCGCCGGGCATGTGCGCCTCGGACGACCCGCACGGTGACGGCATCCAGGCGTACGGCGGACCCAGCGTCACGATCAAGCACAACACCATCGACCAGCGCAAAGACGACTGCCCGACGGCGCCGATCTTCATCCCGGACCAGGGCAACGCCGGCGCGACGGTGCAGGACAACCTGCTCGCCGGCGGCGCCTACGCACTGCGCCTGACCGGCGGGAATTTCCCCGCGGTCACCGGCAACAAAGTCGTGCAGGGCAGTTACGGATTCGGCCCGGCCGAGCTTTCCTGCGGCCTCATCGGAGCCTTCAGCGGAAATGCCACCGTCACCTACGACTGGGCGTCCGGAAAGGTCACCGGTCAGGTGAAGGCCATCAACGAGTGCTGATCTGACAGCACACGGGAGGGGCCTGCGGGCCCCTCCCGTGTGTCTGACGAGTCTTAAGTCTCGCTTAAATCTGATCCGCCATAGCCGGTGAATCCGTAACCGTCGCGGCCGTTCGCAGCTCGCGGAGCACGTGACGCAGGCGATAGCCGAGCAGCGCCACGACGCCCGCGGCGACGGCACCGGAGACCGCCAGCACGACCAGGTCGTGCCAGCCGGTCCGGGTGGCCGCCCACGCGATCCCGGCGACCACCGCCCCACCGAGCACGGCCGGAGCGATCCGGGCCGCCAGCGTGCCCAACGTCACCCCGGTGCGGCGCAGCTCTATCAGATAGAGCGGCATGACCACCACCACCGCGACCGCGAACTGCACCGCGGCGGCGGCCCACAGGCCACCCGCGCGGCTCGCCAGGTAGAGCGATGGCAGCAGCGCCACGAACCAGACCGTCTGCACGACCAGCACCACCCGGGTGTTCGCCAGCACCACGAAGTAGTCGTAGAACAGCTCGAACAGGACCCGCATCGCGGCCAGCAGGCCCAGCCACACCAGCACCGTCGAGGCCGGCTCCCACACGTCGCCGTAGAGGAACCGGATCAGCGGCCCGGACGCGCCGGACAGCAGCAGGCAGGCCGGCAGCGCGATCACCGCGAGCAGCCCCGACGCCGACAGGAACGCCGACCGCAACGCCGGCCGGTCGTGCTGCAGACGGGCCAGCGCGGCCGGCACGACCGCCCGCACCGGTTGCGAGAAGATGGTGATCGGCCAGCTCGCCAGGTTCAACGCGAGCATGTAATAGCCGAGCGCGGTGGGCCCGAGGACCGTACCCACCACGATCCGGTCCACATTGGTGGTCGCGAAGACGATGATGCTCGACCCGGCCAGCGGCAGGCCGAACTTCAGCAGCGCCCGCGCCTTGGCCGGGTTGAAGCCGAACCGCAGGCCCTTCGGGGCGAACACGAAGAACAGGATCCCGCCGGCGACCGCGCCGGACAGCTGGCCGATCGCCAGGCTCATCGCGCCGGCGCCGGACACCGCGAACCCGATCGAGATCAGCGCGCTCGTCCAGTTGCTGACCAGGTCGACTATGGTCCGCTGCTTCTGCATGAAGGCACGCTGCATGAGACCGACCGAGGTGGCCACCAGGCCGCTGACCACCACGGCGAGCGCCAGCACCCGGATGACCGGGATCGAGCTCTCGTCCCCGAGCGCGCGCGAAGGCCGGCGCCCCGAACCAGCAGCCCGCGTAGACCAGCAGGCTCGACAGCGCCGACAGGGTGGCGACGGTGGGGCCGATCTCCTCCGGGTCGTCCGGCCACCGCACGATCGCCAGGCTCACCCCGAGCTCGTTGAAGCTCAGCACGGCGGCCAGCACCACGAGGGCCACCGCGAAGGTGCCGAACTCCTCCGGCCCGAGGATCCGGGCCAGGGCGATGCCGATGACGAGCGTGCTCAGCCGGCTGAGGAGCGTGCCGATGAGGCTCCAGCCCAGCGCCCGCGACGCCTTCTGGAAGAGAGCCGGTTCCTGCTCGCTCATCCGAGGAACCGTCGCACCCGGCGGCGGGCGCTGTCGGAGAGGAGGTCCGCGACCGCCTTGTGGCCGGCCACCCGGGCGCCCTCGCTCAGGCGGCGCGAGGGCCGCACGGGATTGGCGAGCGCACGTTCGTACACCTCGTTGAGGGTTTTCGCGGCAGCCTTGAGGCTGAACCGGTCGAGGATCAACCGCCGTCCCCAGCGACCCCGCTCGGCCCGCAGCGCGGGGTCGTCGACCAGGGTGCGCAGCGCGGCGGCCAGCGGCGCCGCGTCGACGTCGCCCTCACCGATGCCGTAGAAGCCCTCGCGCAGGAAGTGGTCGATGGTGTCGGGTCCGGCGGGCAGGAAGAACCCGCGGATGCCGAGGACCACGAGCGGCTGGGCGAACGCCATCGCCCGCAGCGCGGATCCGCCCATCCCGACCATGAGGTCGGCGCCCGCGTACGCCGGGCGGGGGTCCTCCATGGCGCCCGCCATGACCACCGCGGGCCGGCCCAGGGCCGTGTTGACCCGGTCCGCCTCGGCGGACACGTCGGCGAACGACGGACCGTCACCGACCACCACGAAGCGGACCCGCGGGTCGTCGAGCAGCCCGACGGCGCGGATGGTCCGCAGGATGCCCTCGGCCTTCATGTCCGGCTCCAGCCGGGAGACCACACCGATCATGATCTCGTCGTCGCCGACGCCGTGCCGTGCCCGGAACGCCCGGCCGTCGACCGCCGCCGGGTCGTCGGAATCGGTGTTCACCGGCGGCTCGATGAGCGTGGGCCGGGCCCGGAAGCCGGCCGCCTCGTCGACCAGTTGCTGAGTGCCGACGATGATCTCGCCGTAGCGGGGCATCCACCGGGGAACCCGCATGCCGTAGATCGTGGTCACCACCGGCAGGCCGCGCCGCACGTGCGCGCCGTAGAAGGCGTCCAGCCCGACGGAGAACTCGTAGACGTGCAGGAGGTCCGCCCGGAACTCACGGGCCGCGCGGCCGATCGCCCGGGACAGCGCGGGGCGGGCGGGCATCGTCTTCCCGAGCCGCACCGCCGAGTGCCGCTCGGAGATCAGTGGCAGGCCGGCGGCGCGGACCAGGTCGGCCATCGGGCCGGGCCGGTCGGTGTAGTTGCCGAAGACGGCGACCTCGTGCCCGTAGTCGCGCATGCTGACGGCGAGGTCCAGAGCGTTGAGCTGACTCCCGCCGAGTTCCAGATGATGCAGGCCGACGATCAGTCGCACCTATTCCCCCAGTCGGTCGCGAACCGGCGGACGATCCGCCGCGGTCGATGGTGCCCGGGCGCGGCCGTGGCGCGGACGGTTTGCACCATCCGCGCCACGGCCGGTCACCCGCAGGTCAGTTGGGTGCGAACACCACATCGACCCAGAAGTTGGCGGTCGTCGATGACCCCGGCATCACTCCACCCGTCCCGTAACGGTAGGTGGCTCCGTTCGCCGGCACCGTCAGCTGCGAGACTGTTCGAGGGTTGGCCAGGCCACCCCCGGTCACCGCGTAATGCCCGGCCGTCATGTGGTAGGAAACCACATATTGATGGCCGGCGCTGACCGCCACCGGTTGCGAGAAGTACGCCGTCTGCCAGCCCGTCGCGGTCTCGTTCTGGAAGGTGACGGTCGCCATCTCGATGCCGCCGGGCGACCAGAGCGTGCCGGTGTGCGTGCCGGTGTTGCCCGGACCCTTGTAGAACCGCACGCCGTGGACCTTGCCGTTCACCGACGGGATCACCTTCATGCCCACTTCGAGGGCGTCGGGGTCGTCCCAGCTCGCGGTGGCGGGGGTGTCCGCGTCGGTGAAGACGCCGTAGGTGCTCGGCGCGCTCGTGCTGGCCGACGGTGACGGCGACGCGCTGGCGCTGGCGCTCGGCGAGGGCGACGCCGAGGACGCGCTCGGCGACGGCGATGGGGTGCCGTGCCCCTCGGAGACGAACAGCGGATCGACCCAGTAGTTCGCCGAGTTGTACGACTGCTGCGGGAACTCGCTGTCGCCGTACCGGAAGACGCCGTTGTTGCCACCCTGAGCCTTCAGCGGCCCCCGGCTGATGTCCGAGGCGAAGTACCCGCTGTCGAACGCGTAGTTGCCGTTCGGAGCGAAGTACGAGGCCACGTACGTGGTCCCGGCGGTGATCGCGGCGGGCTGGGCGAAGTACGCGGTCCGCCACCCGTTCTCGGTCGAACTGGGCACGATCGCCGAGTCGACCTTCGAGCCGTTCGCGTTCCACAGGCTCACCTGGTGCGTCCCCGAGTTGCCCGGTCCCTGATAGAACCGGACCCCGACCAGCTCACCGTCGGTGGTCGCCTGGAACTTGACGCCCAGTTCGACTTTCGCCGAGTCGGTCTGCGACACCGTGGTGGGCACCGCGTCACTGGGGAACAGGGAGTGGACCGTGCCGTCGACGGCGGTGAAGAACGACCACGACGTGCCGCCGGAGCGGTCCTCCGTGTCCTTGCCGGACACCTCGGCGGTGTACGACGTCGACGCGTCCAGCGGCTGTGCCGGGGTGAAGGTCACCTTCTTCTCGACGCTGTCGTACGCCGTGGTGCCGGTGACCGCGCCGCCGCTCTGCTTGGTGAGCGTGAACTGGACCGACGTCGCCTTCAGCGCCTTGGAGAAGGCCGCCGAGACGGTGGTGGCGGTCGGCACCGCGCCGGCGCCGTCGACCGGGGTCGTGCTGGTCACCACGGGCGGCAGCTCGCTGCTGACCACGAACTCGACGTCGACGTAGTAGTTGCCGGCGTTGAACGACTCGTTCGGGAACCCGCCGCCGTTGGCGTACTTGAACAGGCCGTTGCCGGCGCCGGTCACCGAACGCGACCCGGTGAGCGGGCCGTTGGTCCAGTCCCGGGTGAACCAGTAGCTGTCGGCGGCGTAGTTGCCGCTCGGGGCGTAGTAGGAGGCGACGTAGGTCGTACCCTCCTCGACCTTGACCGGTGAGGAGAAGGTGAGCGTCTGCCAGCCGGACGCCGACTCGTTCTGGAAGGTCCCGGTCCGGAGCCGCTGGCCGGTGGTGGTCCAGAGCGACCCGGTGTGCGAGCCGGTGTTGCCCTCGCCCTTGTAGAACCGGATGCCGGTGATGTAGCCGTCGACCGCGGGCTGGAAACGCACGCCCAGCTCGACCGGGCTGCCGTCGGCGACCGCGGGGGTCGCCGGCACCCGGTTGCCGAACATGGTGTTCGGCCCGGTCAGCTTGAACTCGGCCGTCGCCGGCGACGCACCGAGGTTGGCGCTGTCGTCGGCGGCCCGGACCTGCACCGTCTGGGTGTTCAGGCCGGCCGCGAAGAACTTGTAGGACCAGTTCGTGGTGCCGGTGGCGGCATGCCAGGTCGCACCGTTGTCGATGGAGACCTCGACCCCGGCGACCCGGCCGCCGACGTCGGCCGCGGTGCCCGTCAGCGTCACCGTGGCGCCCCGGGCGAACGAGGCGCCGGAGGCCGGCGACGTGATGGTCACGGTCGGCGCGGTGTCGTCGGTGGAGGCGGTGGCCGCGTGCAGCTCGCTCATCAGGGTGCCCGGCTGCACGCCCATGTCGGCGAAGAGATTCACCACGGACTGCTGCATCCGCTTGTCGGTCGGGGTGGGCTGGCCGTCGTGCACCTCGTCCAGGCCCCAGGTGTACTGGATCGAGCCGGCGCTGAAGACGAGCGCGCCGCTGCCGGCCCGGTAGAGCGTCAGGTGGTGGCTGGTCTTGCCCGGGCCGACCTTGTTGCCCCAGCCGTCCTGCACGAGCTGCGGGACGTCACCGGTGGTGGTCGATAGCCGGACCAGGCCCTCGGGCCGGAACCCGTTGTCGACGTCCTCGTCGGATTCGTAACCGACGGTGTGCGGCGCGAGAGCGACCGACTGGCCGGCCGGGATGTCGTCCAGGTCGGTGTGCCGCCAGAGCCGGTACTTGCCCTCATCGGACTTGACGGTGACCGGCAGGTCACCGTCGTTGACCATGTACTGGGTGCCCATCAGCTCGTTCTCCGGCCGGCCACCGTCGGACGGCGGGCTGAACCGCGGGTCACGCCAGGTTCCGGTCCACTCGGCCGCCGGGTCGAGCTTGGAGTTGGCCCAGGTCTCCTTGTATGTCACCACGGTCCGGTGGTCGGTGTTCGTCCCGTCCTTGCTGGGCTCGTAACGGGTCTTCCAGTACACCGAGTTGCCGCTGAAGAAGGCCAGGTGCGTGCCCGCGTCGCGGGCCGCCTCGACGTTGTCGCGCTGCTTCTTCGACCAGTACTCGTCGTGACCGACGGAGAGGAAGACGTTGTGGTTCTTGATGAGCTGGCCGCGGCGGTCGCTGTCGACGTTGGTGGTGTAGCTGACGTCGTACCCGTTGCGCTCCAGGAACCGGATCATCGGGTATTCCGCGCCGAACAGGAAGTCACGCCGCTCGACGCTGCCCCGGTCCGCGAACGGCCGGTTGTAGCTCAGCTTGTACGCCCGGCCGTTGGGCCCACCGGCGTAGAAGTTCGAGCCGCCGTACAGGTTGTAGGCCTGCCAGGTCGCGTCGGAGGTCTGATAGAAGACGTCGGAGGTGCTGGCGTCCTGCCGCACAACGAAGGTGATGTGGCTGGAGCCGTCGGTGTCGTCACGGAACAGGCGGGCGATGTACACGCCGGACACGGCGTCGGCGGGCGGGGTCCACGAGGCGGACACGTCCCAGTTGCCGCAGTCGTAGAGCTGGGTCGCCGGCTCGGTGATGCACGCGCGCTGCGGCTGCGGGGCGGCGACCGGCGCCACGCTGGCGATCAGGCGCGCGCCGTCACCGTCGTAGTACCCGAGGCGGTAGATGTCGATCTCGTAAGCGGAAGCGTCCGTCTTGATTTTGAAGTCGACCCGCTGACCGGCGTTCACACTGATGTCGGTCGCGAAACCCTGCAGGCTGGGGTCGCCGGCGCCGTCGATGTCCCAGACCGACTTCGGCGTGCCGTCCTTGCTGTTCTCGCAGACGATCGGGTTGTTGCCCGGGTTGCACGGGTCGGCCCAGGCCGCGGCCGGCACCACCATGACGCCACCGGCGGCCACGGTCACGACACCGGCCGCCACCGCCAGCGTGCGCCGCTTCGACCATGGTTTCAGGTAGCGCGCTGTATAGGCCACGTACAGCGCCTTCCACTTGCTCAAGACGTCTGCTCCCTCTGGACGATGTGCGGCCGGTAAATGTCCATCTGGCCCGCTCAGCTCGATTTCAGCGGGAGCGTAGCTCTGGGTGTCCACCGGGCGTACCGCAACTTCGGCCGATAAATTCGTACGACCGGCCAGGTCGGACGACCCGTCGGCTGCCTCGTGACAAAGGTCGGCCGACCGGCCGAGCGACTCGGCTGATCTTGGAACGGCACCTATGGTAATAAGTTCCCGCTTATCAGGTGCGGCGGGTGGTGGCTGTTCTCACGGTCCGGGCCGGATGGGTGAACCTCCACACCGTCCCGCACATGCCGATGAACAGAGCGAGCGTGATGGCGAAGGTCGTGTAGTACAGCGAGTCGAACGTCCCGCCGACCACGACCGCCACCGCCTGCGCCGAGATCAGCGCCACACACAGATGCCGGTCCTGCTCACGCGTGGAACGGCGCAGCGCGATGACCGCCAGGGTCACGGCCGCGATGTGCAGCACCAGGAGCGCGAGCACGCCGATGATCCCGCCCGTCACCAGGGTGTAGAGCCACTGGTTGTCCAGGATCGTGTCGCGCACCGGGTCGGCCAGCAGGGTCCGCGGCCCGCGCCCCAGCCAGGGACGCTGCTCGTAGAAGTGCCCGACCAGGTCGTAGTCGTTGGTGCGCCCCTCGATGCTCGGGTCCACCCCGACGTTGAGGAACATCGCCTTGAGGGTGCCCAGCACGCCGGGTTTGGCGATGGTGATCGCCGCCACCGCGGCGACGCCGAGGTACATGAAGGTGTAGCGCAGCCGCCAGGACCAGATCGGCACCATGATGACCAGCGCGAGCGCGAGCGCCACGATGCCGGTCCGGGAGATCGACATCGGGTTGGAGACGGCCAGCAGGAAGCCGCACAGCGCGGCGAACCGGCGCTGGAACTTCGTCTCCGCGAAGCGGGCCACATGGATGGCGAACGGCACCATCATGGCGACCACGGCGCTGAACTCGATGTAGTGCGTGGTGGTGCCTGCGATCCGGAACTGGCCCTCGTCACCGCGGGTGCCGAAGCCGACCAGCCCGCCCTTGACCTCCAGGCCGGGAATGACGAAGTACTCCGAGACGTCGATCTTCAACGTCGCCTGGAGGATGCCGACCACCGCCATGAAGCCGGCGCTGTACACCATGATCCGGAGGAGCCGGTTGAGCCGGTCCCAGTTCTGGATGCCGTCCGCGACGATCAGCGCCGCCCCGAGGAACTCGAAGAGCTGGAGCATCGCGAAGTTCTGCGCGTTCGACTCCTGGGTGGGGAGGCCGCGCAACAGTCCGGCGATGTAGGACAGCAGGTTCGCTATGAGGTAGAGGCCGAGGAACCATCGGATCGGCTGCGGCCCGACCAGGAGCAGCCTGGGGCTGAGCCGGGCCAGGCACCACCACGCGAACATCAGCAGGGCGAGCAGCAGCGCCGGCCGGCCCGCGTAGGTCAGGTTGGGGACGATCAGGGTGCCCGGCAGGACGTACAGCAGCACCACGGCGATCGAGACCAGCGTGACGACGTCGATCGTCGCCTTGTACCGCCGCGAGCTGTAGACGTTCTGGTCGAGCAGGGACGGTTCTAGGTCGACCGGGTGTGAGACGGCCGCCGAACTCAACGCCGTTCGGCCTTCTCGTCTCGCTTCCAGCCCCACGGCGGCAGAACGATCGTGGCGTCGGCCGGAGCCTGCTCGAGACGCGGGTCCGGCTCGGCCGAGCCGGACTGCTTCGACCGGTACGTGCCGTCGGAACCCCGTCGCTGCGCGGGCGCCCCGCTGCCGTTGGGGCCGGCCGGCCGCTGCGGCTGCTGGACCGGCTGCTGGGCGGGCGCCCCGCTGTTGCCGGCCGGGCGCTGCGGCTGCTGCTCGACCGGCTTGTTCGGACCGTTCTGAACCGGGACCGCCTGCTGGCGTGCCTGGCCGACCGGCTGGGTCTTCTCGAAGTTGGACGGCACCGGCACGGAACCGCCGCGACCGTCCGGATGGGCCGAGCCGACAACCGACGAGGCAGCCGGGTCGTCGTCGTTGCGACGACGGCCACGCCACCGGATCAGAGCGTCGATGCCGATCGTGAAGCCGGCCGTCAGCAGCAGGCCGAGACCCGCCGCGACCACCATCACTCGCATGATCTTGGAGCTTTTCTCCTCGACCTCGCTGCCGTCGTCGAGCGAGAGCGTGGTGATGACCTCGGTATCGGCCACCCGCAGCGTCGACTGACGCTGCTCGACGGCCTCGGCGATGGCCTTCTGCACGTACTGCACGGTGGCGGTGGCCTGCTCGGGCGACTCACCGACGACCTCGATGGCGAACAGCGGCACCTGGTCGATCGTGACGGTGATGTTGTCGCTGAGGCCCTGCTTGACCATCTTCTCCAGCACCGACTTCTTGGTCACGTCGATCACCGTGGCGTTGGCCATGGCCTCGTAACCCAGGTCGAACCAGGGGTTGTCGATCGGGTTCTTCTCGCCGTCCTTGGCGACCGTGCCGACCGGCGGGATGAACTGGATGTGCCCGGTGGCGCTGTAGTCCGGCTTGACCGTCACCGCCGCGACCCCGACCGCCGCGATGGTCACCAGAAGCATCGGGAGTGAGAAGTACCAACGCCGGAACAGCAGTTTGGTCATGTCCCAGAGGTCCACACGTTCCCCTTGCCCTTACCGATGCTTGTAGCTGGAGTTGGTCGACCCTCGACGGTCGACCAGCGGGTAGAACCTAGTGGTAGCTGCCCGGACGGCGCCAGTGTCCCCCATGAGTACGGGGTTCTGACAACTGAAGATTAACGTCACACCGGCGTGACCGTATCGATACTAAGGTATCTCCGGCCGCGGAACGGGTCGGCAACCGGACGCGCTCACCGGTACGAACGGTGGTTGCCATGCTCCATTCGTACCGGAAGGGTGGCGGGGCGGCCGCATCCGGCCAATGCCAACAATCACGTGGAGTTCCACTGTCATGACTAATGCGATCGTCCGCCCTGTCCGCGCAGCCCTCCGGCGTGCCGCTGACCTTCGTGACCTGCGGCGGCACACTCCCGCCGAGGTCAGATACGACGCGGCCGCATCGGGCACGGGCACCATCCACTACCTGTGCCCCGACGCGGACAAGCCGTCCGGCGGCATCCGGGTCATCTATCGCCACGTGGATCTGCTCAACGCCGCCGGGCTGAGCGCGGTCGTGCTGCACGAGCGGCCCGGCTTCCGGGTCGGCTGGTTCCACAACGACACCCGAGTGCTCGCCACCCGCGACGTGACGCTGGGGCGCGACGATCTGCTGGTGGTGCCGGAGATCTACGGACCGGGGCTCGGCGTGCTCCCGGCCGGCTGCCGGAAGGTCGTGTTCAACCAAAACGCCTATCAGACCTTCTCCCTGGTGCCGTTCGCGACGACGGCGGCGGGCGCGCCGTACGCCTCGGTGCCCGGCATCGAGGCGCATCTCACCGTCTCGCAGGACAACGCGGCCCTGCTCCGGCACGCGTTCGGGCAGGTACCGGTGCACGTCGCCCGGGTGGTCGTGGACGAGCGGGTGTTCCATCCGGGCGGCACGCCGGCCGGCCGGCGCATCGGTTACATGCCGCGACGTCGCGCCGAGGAACAGGAGCAGCTACTGCACATCCTGCGCGCCCGGGGCGTTCTGGACGGCTGGGAGCTGGTGTCGATCGACGGGCTGACCGAGGCCGGGACCGCGGAGGCGCTGCGCGGCTGCGCGGTGTTCCTCAGTTTCAGCGAGCGGGAGGGCTTCGGCCTGCCGCCGGCCGAGGCGATGGCGAGCGGCGCCTATGTGGTGGGTTTCACCGGCCTGGGTGGCCGCGACTTCTTCGACCCCGCGTACTGTGCCCCGATCGCCGAGGCCGACCTGCTGGCCTTCGCCGTCGCGGTCGAGGACGCTCTGCGGCGGTACGAGGAGGATCCCGGCACGCTTGCCGCGGCGGGGCTGGCCGCGTCGAAGCAGATCCTGGCGCACTACCACGAGGACGGGCTCCGGGCCGATCTGCTCGCCTTCTACGGCAGCCTGCGCCGGTAGTGCTCGCTGAGACTTCTGTCTCTGATGCGACATGCGCACGTCGCGGCAGCGAGAACGTGCATACTGGTCGATATCTACTGTGCATTCGGGGGCATTCAGAGCGGATCAGATAAGGCGTCCTAAACGGGCATTGCTCTGAAAGTGGATCAAGATGGCCGTCAAAGTGAAATGGACGACACGATTCCGCCCGGATAGCCACTGGCCGCTGTGGAGCGGATCCAGCACTGTTTCTCCCGAGTCGAACGACCCAGGGGGACAGACGAGACGATGGCAGGAAATCCGCACGTCACCATTCTCATCGCCAACTTGCCGGCGGAACGCGATCGCCGCGTCATCCGGGAGTGCCTGACGCTGGAGGAGAAGGGCTTCGACGTCACGGTCATCGCGCCGCGAGGCGACAAGAGCCTGAAGGTCCTTCCCGGCAGCCGCAACACGCGCCTCAAGCCGTACCCGGTCAAGGTGTACGGCAGTGGCCTGCTCACCTTCGCTGTGGAATTCGGCTGGTCCTTCCTCTGCATCGCGGTCCGGCTGATCGGCGAGGTGCTGGCCGGCCGGGCCCACGCCGTCCAGGTCTGCAACCCGCCGGACGTGTACTGGCCGCTCGCGCTGCTGCTGCGCGCGATCGGCCGGCCGTGGGTGTTCGACCACCACGACCTGTGCCCGGAGGTCTACATCTCCCGGGGCGACGGCACGCCCAACAAGTGGGTGCTGCGCACGCTGAACGCCCTGGAGTGGCTGACCCTGCGCACTGCCACCGAGGTGGTCGCCACTAACCAGTCCTTCAAGGACAACGCGGTCCGTAAAGGGGTTCACCCGGACAAAGTGACCGTGGTCCGTAACGGCCCGTCGCTCAAGGAGATCGCGGTCGACGGCGATCCGCAGGAGCCGGCCTCGCCGGACGGCCTGCACCGGGTCGTCTACCTCGGCGTCTTCGGACCGCAGGACAACGTCGAGGGCGTGGTCCTGGCCGCCGACGAGCTGATCCGCCGGCGCGGCCGGGACGGCTGGCGCGTGGTCCTCGCCGGTGACGGCGAGAGCATGCCGTCGGTCCGTGCCCTGATCGCCGAGAAGGGCCTTTCGGACGTGGTCGAGCTCACCGGCTGGCTCAACGGCGAGCAGGTCGACGAGGTGCTGCGCTCGGCCACCGTCGCCATCCAGCCGGACCTGCCGACCCGGATGAACCAGCTCTCCACGATGGCGAAGACCGTCGAATACGTCGGCCGGGGCCTGCCGGTGGTCGCCGCCGACGGCATCGAGACCCGCCGCACCCTGGGCGACGCCGGCGCGTACGTGGCGAACGGCACGCCGGAGGAGTTCGCCACGGTGATCGACGAACTGCTCGACGACCCGGAACGGCGGCAGGAGATGCGCAAGCTGGGCCGCGACCGGTTCCTCAGCATGCTCTCCTGGGAGCACCAGGCCGGCCCGTACGCCGCCGTGTTCCAGCGGCTGCTGGCCAAGCGCCTGCCCGCGCCGGGCGGCACGCCGGCCCCGCGTATCCCGCGCCAGCGCACCAGCTCCGACACCCGGGTGGACCAGCCGTGACCAGCATCGTGATCGCGGCCCACAACGAGGCCGCCGTCATCGGCCGCTGCCTGGACGCCCTGCTCGCCGACGCGGCGCCCGGCGAGCTCGACGTGACGGTCGTCGCCAACGGGTGCACCGACGACACCGCGACGGTGGCCGCGACCCGTCCGGGCGTGCGCGTGCTGGATCTGCCGCAGCCCGGCAAGGCCGGCGCGCTGAACGCCGGTGACGCGGCCGCCCAGGGTTTCCCCCGGATCTACCTGGACGCCGACATCGTGCTGAGCACCGCGGCGGTCCGGGCCCTGACCGAGGTACTCGAGGCCGGGGCGCCGTCGGCGACGGTCGGCCGCGAACTGGACCTGACCGGGCGCCCGCTGCTCGTCAAGGCGTACTTCGCGATCCACGGCCGGTTGCCGGTGATGCGGGACGGGCTGTTCGGACGGGGCGTGGTGGCGCTGTCGAAGGAGGGCCGGTCCCGGTTCGACCGCTTCCCCGAGTTGGTCGCCGACGACCTGTACCTCGACTCGCAGTTCGGCCGCGAGGAGAAGAAGCACGTCAACGCGTACTCCGCCCGGGTCGCCACCCCGCGGCGCACCGGTGATCTGATCCGCCGCCTGGTCCGGGTCCGCGGCGGCAACGCCGCCATGCGGGCGGCGGCGGCGCGCGGCGAGATCACCGTCGGAGTCCGCCCGGCCGCCCGCAGCTCCTGGCTGCGCGACGTGGTGCTCCCCCGGCCGTGGCTGGCGCCCGCGGCGGTCTGCTACGTCGGCATCACGGTGTGGGCGGCGCTGGCCGCCAAGCGGGCCGGCGACGGCGGCGCGGCATGGGGACGCGACGAGTCATCCCGGATCGCCGACGGCGAATCCGCGGCACGGCGATAAGGAAGTCATGAGCGACGACGTCATCAACATCTGCTTCCACGGCATCGGGACGCCGCAACGCGACCTGGAACTGGGCGAGGACCGGTACTGGATCAGCGTGGAGCTGTTCCACGCGGTCCTCGACGAGGTCCGCACCTGGCCCTCGGTCCGGATCAGCTTCGACGACGGCAACGCGTCGGACCTCGAGATCGGCCTGCCGGCCTTGCAGGAGCGCGGCCTGACGGCCGACTTCTTCGTGATCGCCGCCCGCTTCGGCAAGCCGGGCAGCCTGAGCGAGGACGACGTCCGCAGACTGCACGGCGCGGGCATGACCATCGGTACGCACGGGATGTGGCACCGCCCGTGGCGCGGCATGGACGCCGAGACCAGCACCGAGGAACTGGCGACCGCCCGGGACCGGATCGCCGGGGTGGTCGGTGTGCCGGTGGACCAGGCGGCCTGCCCACTCGGCCGGTACGACCGTGAGCTGCTCGGCAAGATGCGCAAGCTCGGTTACCGGCGGGTCTTCACCAGCGACCGGCGACGGGCGCAGGCCGGGAGCTGGCTGCAGCCGCGGTACAGCCTCCGCCGCGAGGACACGGTGGACGGCCTGCGCGCCGAGGCCCTGGTGGGCCCCGGCGCACTGACCCGCCTCAAGCTGGAGGCGGTCGGAGTCGTCAAGCGGCTGCGCTGAGCAGCGCCTGTTCCGGGAGGGGCGGTCCGGCCATCCCTCCCGGAACAGGCGCCGGTCAGCGGCCTTCTACCAACTGGCGCCGGCTAGCGGGCCGTGGCGCGGGCGGCGTCACGCTGGACCGTGTGCGGGCCCGGCGCCTCCCGCAACCGGGCCGGGCTGACCAGCGCCCGCACCGCCAGCTTGCTCGGCGCCTTGCCGAGCACCGCACGGCTGCCCTCGCGCAGCAGCAACGCGGCCCAGAACGCGGCACCGAGCACCGGGTTGTGCCGGCGGCCGTACAGACGGACCTTGTTCAGCGTCAGCAGCGTCCACAGAGCCGGCGACACCTTGGAGTCGCCCTCCAGGTGCACCGCCTTGGCGGCCGGTGTGAACCGGGTGGCCAGCCCGGCGTCCCGGGCCCGCAACGCGAAGTCGGTCTCCTCCGAGTAGAGGAAGAACGACTCGTCCCAGGCCCCGATCCGGTCCCAGCACTCGGCGCTGATCAGGACCGTCGAGCCCTCGGCCCAGTCGGTGACCGTCTCGGCCGTGTAGAGCCGCTCGTCGGTCACCAACTCACCGAACGCCGGGTACCGGCCGGCCCGGACGGCGCCCATCAGCGCGTCACCGAGGACCCTCCGGACCGACGGCTCGCGGCGCATTGTGTGGATGAGCTCGCCGTCGCCGTCCTCCAGCAACGGCACCGCGATGCCGGTTCCCTCGGTGCGCAGCACGCCGAGCAGCGTGCGGACGCAACCGGGCGTCAGCCGCACGTCCGGGTTGAGCACCAGGAGCGCGGTGAACGGGCCGGCCTTGGCGACGGCCGCGTTGATGCCCGCGGCATATCCGGCGTTGCGCCCCATCTCGACCACGGTGGCGCCCGGAGCGAGCCGCCGCACGGCACCCACCGAATCGTCCACGGAGGCGTTGTCCGCGACGGTCAGATGCCAGTCGACGCCGTCCAGGCCCGGGCCCAGCGAAGCGATGAGGTCAGGTAGCAATCGTTCGCTGTTGTACGTGACCACAACGACCGCCACGGTATCGGGCGTTCTGTCCAACTTGTCCTCCCCTGGTTACACGGACGGGATCATCCTGCCGTCTGCACCGAACCGCCGGTACGGCCGGTCGGCCAACCCGAGTGTCGGAAACCGGCACCCCCGTACGGCCCGGCGGCGCCCGCATATCCGAAAGGACGGCCAGGTCCGGCCGTTCGTCGGCCGGGTGGATCAAGTCGGTCCCAGACCTCATCCGCCGACAGGATCGAATGACCCATCAGGGCCTTCGAGTGTCAGCGGGTCGATAGCTATCGTCGTGCTCCTATCTGAGGATCCTTCCAGCTCTGCCGGGCCGGACCGGCGTTGACGACGGCCGTGACGCCGGGGGCGCGCGGCGGGGAGGCGTGTCCCTTGCGAGACTTCAAGTCCATACGCCAGCGATCGCTGCTGGTTCTCATACTCGTCGCGGCGGCGCTGTTCGTGCCGGCCGCGTCACCGGCCGCGGCCGCGGACCCGTGCGCGCCGGTGGTCAACCCGGTCGCCTGCGAGAACACCAAGGCCGGCACACCGAAGTCCACATGGGACGTCTCCGGAGCGGGCAGCGCGGCGCTGCAGGGCTTCACCACCCAGATGAGCGCCAACGTCGGCGAGACGGTCCACTTCAAGGTCAAGTCGACCGCCGCGTCGTACCGGCTGGACATCTACCGGATGGGCTACTACGGCGGCAACGGCGCGCGGCTGATCACCACGGTCAACCCGGTCGGGCGGCAGACCCAGCCAGACTGCGTCTCCAACTCCTCGACCGGCCTGGTCGACTGTGGCAACTGGGCGGTCTCGGCGTCCTGGCCGGTGCCGGCGACCGCGGTGTCCGGCATCTACTTCGCGCGCCTGGTGCGCACCGACGGCACCAGCGGCGCGAGTCACGTCGTGTTCGTCGTGCGGGACGACTCCAGCCGGTCCGACCTGGTCTTCCAGACCTCCGACACGACCTGGCAGGCGTACAACTCGTACGGCGGCAACAGCTTCTACACCGGATCGCCGGCCGGCCGTGCCTACAAGGTCAGCTACAACCGGCCGCTGACCACCCGCGGCACCGGCGCCGAGGACGCGGTCTTCAACGCCGAGTACCCGATGGTGCGGTTCCTGGAGTCCAACGGGTACGACGTCAGCTACATCTCCGGCGTCGACACCGACCAGCGTGGCTCACTGCTGCGCAACCACAAGGCATTCCTCTCCGTCGGCCACGACGAGTACTGGTCCGGCGCCCAGCGGGCCAACGTCGAGGCCGCCCGGGACGCCGGCGTTCATCTGGCCTTCTTCAGCGGCAACGAGGTGTTCTGGAAGACCCGCTGGGAGACCGCCGTGGACGGTTCGGGAACGCCGTACCGGACGCTGGTCTGTTACAAGGAGACCCACGCGAACGCGACCATCGACCCCAGCCCCACCGAGTGGACCGGCACCTGGCGTGACCCGCGGTTCAGCCCGCCGAAGAACGGCGGACGGCCGGAGAACGGCCTCACCGGCACCGCCTTCGAGGTCAACTCGGGGACGGTGAACCTGCGGGTCCCGGCCGCCGACGGCAAGATGAGGCTGTGGCGCGGCACCACGGTCGCGAGCCAGGCGGCGGACGCCACCGCCACCCTCGGCACCGGCACGGTCGGGTACGAGTGGGACGAGGACCTGGTCAACGCGGCCCGCCCGCAGGGCCTGATCCGGCTCTCCACCACCGAGGCCAGCGGGGTCGAGATCCTGACCGACCACGGCTCCTCGTACACCAGCGGCAGCGCCACCCACCACCTGACGCTGTACCGGGCCGCCAGCGGAGCGCTGGTCTTCGGCGCCGGCACCGTGCAGTGGTCGTGGGGCCTGGACAGCAACCACGATCGCGGATCCGGCGCGGCCAGCACCCCGATGCGCCAGGCCACCGTGAACCTCTTCGCCGACATGGGCGCCCAGCCGGCCACCATCGCTTCCGGGCTGACCGTCGCGACCGCGTCCACCGACACCACCGCGCCGACCGCGGTCATCACCGCCCCGGCGGCGGGCACGACGGTGTCGGCCGGCTCCCGGGTCACCGTCTCCGGCACCGCCTCCGACGTCGGCGGCGTGGTCGGCGGCGTCGAGGTGTCCACCGACGGCGGCACGTCCTGGAAACCGGCGACCGGGCGTGGCGCCTGGACGTACAGCTTCACCCCGACCGGCTCCGGCGCGGTCGAGATCCGGGCCCGCGCGATCGACGACAGCGCGCGGATCGGCACGGCCGCCACCCGGTCGATCACGGTGGGCCAACGGGTCTGCCCGTGCAGCCTGTGGACCCCGGAGGACGTGCCCGCCGTGCCGAGCGACCCGGACGGGACGGCCACCGAGGTCGGCGTGAAGTTCCGAGCCGACGTGGCCGGCAAGGTCACCGCGATCCGCTTCTACAAGGGCCCCAACAACGGTGGCACGCACGTCGGCAGACTGTGGTCCTCGACCGGGACGCAGCTGGCCACCGTGACCTTCACCGGCGAGTCCGCGACCGGCTGGCAGCAGGCCACCTTCGCCACTCCGGTGACGCTGACCCCGGGCGCCACCTACGTCGCGTCCTACTACGCGCCGAACGGCCGGTACGCCGGTGACGTCGGGTACTTCGCCGACAGCGGCGTGGACAGCGGACCCCTGCACGCGCTGCGTGACGGCCTCGACGGCGCCAACGGGGTCTACCGCTTCGGCGCCGGTTTCCCGACCCTGTCGTGGGAGTCCGCGAACTACTGGGTCGACGTGGTGTTCACCCCGAACGACACCGCACCGGACACCACCGCGCCGACTGTGAGCGCCCGCACGCCGGCGTCCGGAGCGACCGGTGTCGCGGCCGGCGCCACGGTGTCCGCGACGTTCAGTGAGGCGGTCAGCGCCGCTGCCGTCACCCTGACCGGCCCGTCCGGCGCCGTCGCGGGCGCGGTCGCCTACCACGCCGGCACGTCGACCGCGACCTTCACCCCGTCGGCCGCCCTGGCCGCGTCCACCACCTACACCGCCACGGTCAGCGGGGCCCGCGACGCCGCCGGCAACACCATGACCGCGACCTCGTGGACCTTCACCACGGCGTCCGCGCCCACCGGGCCGGACTGCCCGTGCTCGGTCTGGCCGGCCTCGGCGACGCCCGGCACCCCCAGCGACTCGGAGACCGCCGCGGTGGAGGTCGGCATGAAGTTCCGCTCCGATCTCGCCGGCCGGATCACCGGTGTGCGGTTCTACAAGGGCGCGGCCAACACCGGCACGCACACCGGCTCGCTCTGGTCCTCGACCGGAACGCGGCTCGCCACCGTGACCTTCACCGGCGAGACCGCCAGCGGCTGGCAGCAGGCGACCTTCTCCACGCCGGTCGCCGTCACCGCCGGAACCACCTACGTCGTGTCCTACTACGCGCCGGCCGGGCGGTACGCGTTCGACGGCGGCTTCTTCGCCACGACCGGGGTCGACAACGGCCCGCTGCACGCGCTGCGCAACGGCGTGGACGGCGCCAACGGCGTCTACCGGTACGGCGCCGGTGGCGGCTTCCCCACCAACAGCTGGGAGTCCGGCAACTACTGGGTGGACGTCGTGTTCACTCCGGGCAACTGATGGAGCACAACTTGTTCATATCAAAGATACGGCCGTACCTCCTGGTCCTGATATTGGTGGCGGCCATGACCGCGGTCGTCGGGTCGACGGCGGCGTCCGCCGCCGCCTGCCCGTGCACGATCTTCGCCGCGTCCGCGGTGCCGGGCACGCCGGCTGACTCCGACCCCTCGGCCGTCGAGGTGGGCGTGAAGTTCCGATCGGACACCGACGGCCTGGTGACCGGAGTGCGCTTCTACAAGGGCGCCGGCAACAGCGGCACCCACGTCGGCCACCTGTGGACCGCGGCCGGCGGCAACCTGGGCACCGTCACCTTCACCAACGAGACCGCGACCGGCTGGCAGACCGCGACGTTCGCCACCCCGATCGCGATCACCGCGGGCGCCACCTACGTCGCCTCCTACTACGCCCCCAACGGGCGGTACGCCGTGGACGAGGGCACGTTCGCCTCGGCCGGGGTCGGCAACGCCCCGCTCACCGCGCTGCGGGACGGCGAGGACGGCGCCAACGGCGTCTACCGGTACGGCGCCGGTGGCGGCTTCCCCACCAACAGCTGGGAGTCGAGCAACTACTGGGTCGACGTCGTCTTCAACACCACCGGACCGGACACCACGCCACCCACGGTGACCAGCACCGATCCGGCCGCGGGCGCCACCGGCGCGGCGACCACCACCACGGTCAGCGCTGTCCTGAGTGAGCCGGTGCAGGCCGGCACCCCGGCTCTGGCCGTGGCCGGTGTGACCGGCACGACCAGCTACAACACCGCCACCCGCACGGTGACCTTCACTCCGGCCACGCTCGCGGCGTCCACCAGCTACACCGCGACCGTCTCCGGCGCACGGGACACGGCCGGGAACACCATGGCCCCGTACTCGTGGTCGTTCACCACCGCGCCGCCCGGGGGAACCGGCTGTCCCTGTTCGATCTGGGCCGCCACCGCCACCCCGGCGACAGCGGCCGCCGCCGACAACTCCCCCGTCGAACTGGGCGTCAAGTTCCGCACCACCACCGCCGGCTACATCACCGGCCTGAAGTTCTACAAGGGCAGCGGCAACACCGGCACGCACACCGGCTCGCTCTGGAACACCGGCGGCTCCCGGCTCTCGACGGTGACCTTCACCGGTGAGAGCGCCACCGGCTGGCAGACCGCGTCCCTGCCGGCTCCGATCGCGGTGGCCGCGAACACCACGTACGTCGCGTCCTACTACGCGCCGGCCGGCCGCTACGCGGTCACCGGCAACGGTCTCGCCTCCGCGGTGACCCGGGGACCGCTGACCGCCCTGGCCAACGGCGCCGACGGCGGCAACGGCGTCTACCGGTACGGCGCCAGCGCGTACCCCACCGGCACCTACCAGGCCACCAACTACTGGGTGGACGTGGTGTTCAACACGACCGCCGCGGACACCCAGGCGCCGGTCCTGACCGCCCGCGCCCCCGGCCCCGGGGCGTCCGGGGTGGCGGCCACCACCGCCGTCACCGCGACCTTCAACGAGCCGGTCACGGCGGCCGCCGTCGCCCTGACCGGACCGTCCGGGGCGGTCGCCGGCAGCACCTCCTACGACTCGGCCACGTCCAGCGTCGTCTTCACCCCGTCGGCCGCGCTGGCCTACTCCACCTCCTATACCGCCACGGTCAGTGGCGCCCGGGACGCCGCGGGCAACGTGATGACCTCGGCGACCTGGTCGTTCACCACCGCGGCGGCGCCACCGCCCCCGCCGGACCAGGGCCCGGGCGGCCCCGTCCTGGTGATCAAGTCGTCGGTCTCCGGGGCCAGCGGATTCACCTCGTTCACGGCCGAGGTGCTGCGCGCCGAGGGCCTCAACGAGTTCGCCACCGCCGAACTGTCCACCGTCACCCCGGCCGTCCTCGGCCAGTACGACGTGGTCCTGCTCGGTTCGACACCACTGACCGCGGCCCAGGTCGCCATGTTCACCACCTGGGTCACCGGCGGCGGCAACCTCATCGCGTTCCGGCCCGACAAGCAATTGGCCGCCCTGCTGGGCCTGACCTCCACCACCGGCACCCTGACCGAGGGTTACCTGCGGGTCGACACGTCGTCGTCGCCCGGTGCCGGCATCACCAGCCAGACCATCCAGTACCACTCGGCCGCCGACCGCTACACCCTCGCCGGCGCCCGCTCGGTCGCCACGCTCTACTCCAACGGCACCACGGCCACCGTCAACCCGGCGGTGTCGCTCACCGACGTCGGCACCGCCGGCGGCCAGGCGGCGGCCTTCACCTTCGACCTGCCGCGCTCCCTGGTCCAGACCCGCCAGGGCAACCCCGCCTGGGAGAAGCAGAACCGCGACGGCAAGGCCCCGGTCCGCTCCAACGACATGTACTTCGGAGCCGGCTCGGCCGACTGGGTCGACCTGACCAAGGTCGCCGTGCCGCAGGCCGACGAGCAGCAGCGCCTGCTGGCCAACCTGATCGGGGCGATGAACCTCGACCGCAAGCCGCTGCCGCGGTTCTGGTACTTCCCGCGCAGTCTCAAGGCCGTCGTCGTAGCCACCGGTGACGACCACGCCAGCGGCGGCACCGCGGGCCGGTTCGACCAGTACCTCGCGAACAGCCCGGCCGGGTGCTCGGTCGCCGAGTGGCAGTGCCCGCGGTTCACGTCGTACATCTATCCGAACACCCCGCTGAGCAACGCCCAGGCGGGTGGCTACCAGTCCAACGGGTTCGAGGTCGGCCTGCACCTCAGCACCAACTGCGCCGATTACACCCCGGCCTCGATCGCCGCCAACCTGACCGGCCAGCTCGAATCGTTCCGGTCGAAGTACAGCTCGGTCCGGGCGCCGGACACCAACCGCACCCACTGCATCGTCTGGTCGGACTGGTCCAGCCAGGCGACCGCCTCGGGCGCCAACGGGATCCGGCTCGACACCAACTACTACTACTGGCCGGACACCTGGGTCGCCGACCGGCCCGGATTCATGACCGGCTCCGGCATGCCGATGCGGTTCGCCGACTCGGGCGGTGGGCTGATCGACGTCTACCAGGCCGCCACCCAGATGACCGACGAATCGGGGCAGAGCTACCCGTACACCTCGAACACTCTGCTCGACGCGGCGCTGGGCTCCCTGGGCTACTACGGCGCGTTCACCGCCAACATGCACACCGACAAGCCCACCACCTACGACAGCGACCAGGTGCTGGCCTCGGCCCGCGCCCGCAACGTGCCGATCATCACCGGCCACCAGTTGCTCACCTGGCTGGACGGGCGCAACGCCTCGTCGTACTCGAACATCGCCTGGTCCGGCGACAACCTGACGTTCTCGGTCAACGTCGGCGCCGGCGCCGACGGCCTCACCGGCATGGTGCCGACCGCCGGGCCGGGCGGGCGGACACTGTCCACCCTCACCCGCGCCGGCGTCGCGGTCCCGTTCACCCGGACCACGATCAAGGGCGTCGAGTACGCCATGTTCACGGCCGCGACCGGCGCGTACACGGCCGGATACGCCGCCGCGGCGCCCGCGACGCTCACCGCCACCGCGGCGGCCGAGACGGGCGGCACCACGGCCTCGGTCACGGTCGCCAGCAACACGGCGGCCAAGACCGAGATCGCGTACGGCGACTCGCCCGACCAGCTCACCCGGAAGGCGGGCGACGGCACCGAGTCCGGCAGGCGCACCGTCCAGTTGTCCGGCCTCACTCCCGGCACCACCTACTGGTACCGGGTGAAGGTGACCACTCCGGGCGGCCGCACCACGACCGGCCCGCTGCAGAAGGTCACCACCGGCGCGGCGGACCGGACGGATCCCGCCGCATCGGGGGTTACGGTGACGCCCCGCCCCGACGGCACCGCCGAAGTCGCCTGGCGCACCAGCGAGCAGGCGGCCGGAACCCTGCTGGTCGGGACCGCCCCGGCCGATCTGAGCCGGTGGCCCGGCACGCAGGGCGGCACCCGGCAGAGCGCCGTGGTGACCGGTCTGGAACCGCGGACGACCTATCACTACCGGGTCCGCAGCGTCGACACGGCGGGCAACGTCTCGACGTGGCCGGCCCTCGACCAGCCGCCCGCGACGTTCGTCTCGTCGGCGGTCGGTGTGGCCGACCACACCGCGCCGCAGCTGCGCACCGGCGTCGAGTCCGGCACCACGGTCACCGACGACGGGGTCCGGCTGGCCGACGGCAACCGCTCCGGCAAGCACGTGTCCCGGGTCATGGACGTTCAGCAGATGGTCAACTGGGACCGGCTGACCTACCAGGCCGACGTGCCGCGCGGGGCCGGGCTGCGGGTGTTCGTCCGCACCGGCAGCACGGCCACGCCGGATGGCAGCTGGAGCTCCTGGTCCGCGGTGGGCCAGGGCGGACGGGTCAAGGGCGGTTCGCGCTACGCGCAGTACCGGGTCGAACTGACCCGGGCGGCCGGCGGCGACAGCCCGATCCTGCACGGAGTCGGCATCACCTCGGACGGGCAGCTACTGGAGACCCCCACCGAGAAGTGACCTGACCTGCCCGAACGGCCACCCCACCCCCTCGGGTGGGGTGGCCGTTCCTATGACGGCACCCGTCGCTCAGCCAGGTGTGCGGGGCCCGAAAACCCGTCTACGCCGCGGCAGGGCCCCGCCTAGGGTGGGTACCGGAACGACGAGCCGTCGTTCAGGCGGGCGGACGACGCCAGGAATGACCCGCCTGAACACCTCGGGCCGGTTGTCGTACCCCCGGAAAAAGATCTACCCGGTACCGCCGCCGATGCGGCGATACCGGGTGGGTGTGCGAACGACAGGCTCGGTCAGTAAGCGCCTGAACTGCGAACCACGGCACTGACCGTACGGAAGAGGATGACCAGGTCCATGACGAGCGACCAGTTCTCGACATAGGTCAGGTCGAGCCGGATCGACTCCTCCCACGACAGGTCGGAGCGGCCGGAGACCTGCCACAAGCCGGTGAGACCGGGTTTGACCACGAGCCGGCGGAGCATGTCCGCCGGGTAGTCGGCGACCTCCTTGGCCAGCGGCGGGCGCGGGCCGACGAGCGACATGTCGCCCTTCACCACGTTCAGCAGCTGGGGCAGCTCGTCGATCGAGAACCGGCGCAGCCAGCGGCCGACCGGCGTGACCCGCGGGTCCTGGCGCATCTTGAACAGCGCGCCGTCGTTGTCGTTGAGGTCGCCCAGCTCGAAGAGCCGGGCCTCCGCGTCGACCTGCATGGTGCGGAACTTGTAGAGGGTGAACGGCTTGCCGTCCTTGCCGACCCGTTCCTGCTTGAAGATGGCCGGGCCGCGGCCGTTGCGGCCGAACCGGACCAGTCCGGCGACGATCACCAGCACCGGGGAGGCGAGCAGGATCAGCAGCATCGCGCCGACCCGGTCGAAGATCTCCTTGACCACGCGGGCGCTGCCCTTGAGCCGCGGGTGCTCGACGTGCAGCATCGGCAGGCCGTCGACCGGGCGGATCGTGGTGCGGTCGCCGGCGACGTCGACCAGCGTGCTGGCCACGATGAGGTCGACCTCGTTGCGCTCCAGCTGCCAGGCGAGACGGCGCAGGGCCGGGCCGTCGATCTCCGGGCAGGAGAGCACGATCACGGTGTCGGCGTCGGAGCGGGCGACCGCGGTGGCCACGTCGTCGAAGTTGCCGTAGACGGGGGGCATCCCGGCCAGCGTCCGGGTGCGGGACGGGGCCGGCGGCAGGCAGGCGCCGATGACGCCGAGACCGTGGTAGCGCTCCCGGCTGAGGCGGCGGGTCATGTCGACGACGGCCCGGTCGTGACCGACCAGGACGACTCGGTGCAGGCGCTGGCCACGGGCCCAGGACCGGTGCAGCCGCTGCCGGAAGACGAACCGGGCGGCCAGGTCGACCACGATCGCGAGCGGAATGACGATGCTCACATAACCGCGGGCCAGGCGCAGATCGAATGCGAAGGAAACAATGGCGAGGCCGGCGGTGAGCGCCAATCCCGCACGGAATACCCGCGCGTACTCTTCCGTGCCCACAAACAGGTGACGGGACTCATACGCTCTGTTGAACACGAGGCAGACGATCCAGGCGATCGGCAGCAGCATCGTGAGCAGTAGGTAGTCGCGCTGATGCGGTGCGACACCCTCGGCGCCGAACCGCAGCAGGAGTGCCCACGAGGCGGCGCTGAGGCCCACCACGAAGTCTATGAGATAGAGGGTCAGGGCATAACGGCCCTGCCACCCGGTGCGCGCCGCACTGGCACGCGACCGGGCCTTGAGCTGGGAAACCGTCGCCGCCAGGTCAACGGTCTCCACGGATTCAATTGTCTGCACGCCAGGCCCCCATCATCGGCTGCGACCGACTCATGATCCACTTCCTCGCCGACGCGCTCGGACACGCCCGGCAGAAAACTTCCCGCAGGCGAAACCCGCGAGACACATGAGACAGACTCTCAACGCGTCCCCGTCCGCGCTACACCTTTCCGTTTGACAGGGTTGGCGATTCGGACGATGCCGGGAACCGATGTGTCCCCTGGCGTCCGAACCGGACCCGCGAAAGGCGGTTATCGGCTGTCGTCAATCCGACGCAACGATTTGACGTACTTGTTACACGCCTCGTAATCAGGCAGTAAACCCTTCGCTCCGGCTTCCGCCAGCGTCGGCGCCGCAGCGTCCTTGGCGGACAGTACGGGCTCCGCCACCGGCCAGGCAATGCCCAGGTCCGGATCCAACGGATGGACGCCGTGCTCGTGCCCGGGACGGTAGGTCGTCGAGCAGAGGTACGCCACAGTAGCGCCCTCGGTCAGCGAACAGAACGCGTGCCCCAGGCCTTCGGTCAGATAGACCGCCCGCCGGTCCTCGTCGTCGAGCCGGACGCCCTCCCAGGAGCCGAACGTGGGCGACCCCACCCGCAGGTCCACGATCACATCGAGCACCGCGCCGGACACGCAGGTCACGTACTTGGCCTGACCAGGAGGAACATCAGCGAAGTGGACACCCCGCACCACGCCCGCGGCCGAGGTGGAGAGGTTCGCCTGGGCCAGGTCGAGCGGGCGGCCGACAGCCTCGGCCAGGCGGTCGAACCGGTACCACTCCAGGAAGCGGCCCCGGTCGTCGCCGTGCTGCGCCGGAGTGATCTCGAAGGCGCCCTCGATCGACAGCGGACGGATCCTCACCACACACCGCCGTCGAGGAGGCGGACCAGGTACTGGCCGTACCCGCTCTTGAGCAGCGGAACCGCCAGCCGGCGCAGCTCGTCGTCAGAGATGAAGCCGAGCCGCCAGGCGGCCTCCTCCACGCAACCGATCTTCAAACCCTGTCGCTCCTCGATCACCCGGACATACTCGGACGCCTGGACCATCGACTGGAAGGTCCCGGTGTCCAGCCACACCGTGCCACGGTCGAGCACCGTCACGTCGAGCCGGCCCTGACGCCGGTACTCCTCGTTCACCGCTGTGATCTCCAGCTCACCACGGGCGCTGGGCCGCAGCTGGTCAGCGATCTTCACCACGTCGGCATCGTAGAAGTAGAGACCCGGCACCACATAGTTGGACTTGGGCTTTTCGGGCTTTTCCTCGATGGACAGAACCCGGCCGGCGCCGTCGAACTCGACCACGCCATACCGCTCCGGGTCGGCCACCGGGTAGGCGAACACCCGCCCACCGGCCGGTTCGGCGAATTTCGCCAGCTGCCGGCCCAGGCCGACGCCGTGGAAGATGTTGTCGCCAAGGATCAGCGCCACCGGGTCATTACCGATGAAATCGGCACCGATCCGGAATGCCTGGGCAATCCCGTCAGGCTTCGGCTGCACCGCGTAGCTCAGCTCGAGCCCGAACCGGCTGCCGTCGCCCAGCAGCCGCTCGAAGTGCGGCCGGTCCTCGGGCGTGGTGATCACCAGGACCTCGCGGATCCCGCCCGACACCAGCGTAGTGAGGGGGTAGTAGATCATGGGCTTGTCGAAGATGGGCATGAGCTGTTTGGACATGGCCATGGTGATCGGCCACAACCTTGAGCCGGTGCCACCGGCAAGCAGAATTCCGCGCACCGGGGAACAATAGTCAATGCTCGGCTTGGGACTACACTCCCTACCCGTGCAGATTTTCGTGACCGGTGGTGCCGGTTTCATCGGATCGGCCTACGTCAGGGCCCTCTTGCAGGACGAGTTTCCGGGTGCGACCGGTGCCTCGGTGACCGTTCTGGATCTGTTGTCCTATTCGGGTAATCGCTCCAACCTGCCAGTGTCGGATCCGCGACTGCGATTCGTGCAGGGCGACATTTCCGATTCCGACCTCCTACGCGACTTGCTTCCGGGTCACGACGCGGTAGTGCATTTCGCCGCCGAATCACACGTGGACCGGTCCATTTCGGGCGCTCTGCCGTTCGTCACCACGAATGTGCTGGGCACGCAGATCCTGCTCGACGCCACCCGCGCCGCCGGCGTCGGACGGTTCGTGCACGTCTCCACCGACGAGGTCTACGGATCGATCGACGAGGGCTCGTGGACCGAGACGTGGCCCCTGGCGCCGAACTCGCCGTACGCCGCCTCCAAGGCCGGCTCGGACCTGCTCGCCCTCGCCGCCCACCGCACCCACGGCATGGACGTGGTGGTGACCCGCTGCTCCAACAACTACGGCGACCACCAGTTCCCGGAGAAGGTGATCCCGCTCTTCGTCACCAACCTGCTCGACGGCAAGCCGGTCCCGCTCTACGGCGACGGCGGCAACATCCGCGACTGGCTGCACGTCTCCGACCACTGCCGTGGCATCCAGCTCGTACTGGAGAAGGGCCGCTCCGGTGAGGTCTACAACATCGGCGGCGGCACCGAGCTGACGAACAAGGAACTCACCGGCCGTCTGCTCGAGGCGTGCGGCGTCGGCTGGGACATGGTCCGCCCGGTCACCGACCGCAAGGGCCACGACCGCCGCTACTCACTGGACATCACCAAGATCGGCGACGAGCTCGGGTACGCGCCGCAGGTCACCCTCGACCAGGGCCTGGCCTCGACGGTCGCCTGGTACCGCGACAACCGCGCCTGGTGGGAACCGCTCAAGGCCCGGGCCGGTCTTTGATGACCGTCTCCTCCGTCCCGCTGCCGCCGGACGAACGGCCGGCTCTGCGCTGGCTGATCACCGGCGCCGGCGGCATGCTCGGCCGGGACCTCCAGCGGGTCCTGGCCGAGCAGGGCGAGACCCGGGTGGTCGCCGCTACCCGCGCCGAACTGGACGTCACCTCCCCCGGGCAGGTCCGCCGGGCGGTGGCCGACGCGGACATCGTCCTCAACACCGCCGGCTGGACGAACGTGGACGGCGCCGAGGCCGACGAGGACTCCGCCACCGCGATCAACGGCGTGGGCGCGGGGATCCTCGCCGCCGAGGCCGGCAAACGACTGATCCACATCTCCACCGACTACGTCTTCGGCGGCGACGCCACCGCGCCGTACCCCGAGGACGCCCCGCACGCCCCGGTCAACGCCTACGGTCGCGGCAAGGCGGCCGGCGAGACGGCCGTTCTGGCGGCCGGCGGCTACGTGGTCCGCACCGCCTGGCTCTACGGCGAACACGGCTCCAACTTCGTCCGGACCATCCTGCGCCTGGCCGCCGACCGCGACACCCTCGACGTCGTCGACGACCAGGAAGGCCCGCCCACCTGGTCCTACGCCCTGGCCCACCAGTTGGTGGCGCTGTCCCACGCGGCGGTCGCCGGCCATGCCCCACCCGGCGCCTACCACGGCACCGCGACCGGCTCCACCACCTGGTTCGGCCTGGCCCGGGCGGTCTTCGAGGAGGCCGGCCTCGACCCGTCCCGGGTCCGCCCGACCACCAGCGACCGCTTCCCCCGCCCGGCACGCCGGCCCAGCTACAGCGTGCTCGGCCATTCCCGCTGGTCAGAGGTGGGCATCGCGCCACTGTCGCACTGGCGCGCGCAACTCAGGGAAGCCATGCCCCTCTTCCTCGGCTGACACCGCGGCGCCGCTCTCCGGCGCTCCGCGTCCCCTCCCGCCGCCTGCCGTCGCCCGCGGCAGACGGCGGGATACGCGACCAGATCCATGCCACCGACGGCCGGCTCGGACCGGGTGACGAATCCGAGACCCCTCCCGCCAGTACGGGCCGACCGGGCAGCCGGACTCGGGCCGGGTGACGAATCCAAGACCGCTCCCGCCGGTGTGCGGCCGGACGGGTCGATAAGCTGGCTCGTGCAACTCGATCATGCGGTGCTGCTCGTGGCGGGTGGTGTCGGCTCCGGGCTGACCGGGTCGATGGCCGGGCTGGCGTCACTCATCAGCTATCCGGTGCTGCTGGCGGTCGGGTTGCCGCCGATCGCCGCCAACGTCACCAACTCGGTGGGCCTGCTGGCCAGCGGCGCGGGTTCGGCCCTCGGCTCCCGGCGCGAGCTGCGCGGGCAGGGCGCCCGGATCCTGCGGCAGAGCGTCTTCGCCCTGCTCGGCGGCACCACCGGAGCGGTGCTGCTGATGAACACCACCTCGTCGGTGTTCGAGCGGATCGTGCCGGCGCTGATCGCTCTCGCCGCGGCCGTGCTGCTGCTCCGCGACCGGCTGCGAGGCTGGTACACACGGCCGAAGGGCCGCTTCGCTCAGCCTCCGTTGGGTCTGGCGGTCTTCCTGATCGGCATCTACGGCGGCTACTTCGGGGCGGCGGCGGGCGTCCTGATGCTGGCCGTGCTGTCGATGTCGATCGTCGAGCCGCTGGCGGTCACCAACGCCGTGAAGAGCATCGTCCTGTGTGGCGCGAACTTCGCGGCCGCGATCCTGTACGCGGTGATCGCCCCGGTGCACTGGACGGCGGCCCTCCTGCTGGGCGCCGGCTGCCTGGTCGGCAGTTGGATCGGCCCGGCGCTGGTCCGCCGCATCCCGGAACGCCCGCTGCGCATCGTGATCGCCGTCGCCGCTCTGGGACTGGCCGCCTACCTCTGGCACGATGCCGTCACGTGACGGCCGTCGCCGTTCAACCGGTGATGGCCTGACGGCCCCTGTCGCTGCTCCGGCCGGCGAGGAACCGCGTGTCCCTGAGGCCGTCCTCGGTGTGGGTGTCGTCGCGGGTGGCCACGGACGTGCTGCCGCTCCTGGTGAACGCCTGCTCGACCGCATGTGTCGAGGCGCTGCCGACACCGGCCGAGGGAATGTCACGACCCCTCACCGCGGGGGCCTGGAGATCGAGCAGCCCGAGCCCTGGTGACCGAGACAGATCAACGGACCGATCCACGGCGAACCCGGTACGACGCGCAGCCGGGGCAGCGATCGGCGGCTCGCTATCGGCCATGGTTGAGGGCGACATAGCGGCCCGAGTGGTACACCAGCGGCGTCGACGCCTCACCCAAGCCGTGCTCGCCAGTCAGCGGGGTGGCCAGCACGATCGTGTGGTCACCGGCCGGCACCCGGTCGACGATCCGGCAGACCAGGCGGGCCAGCACGCCGTCGAGCAGAGGCACCCCCTCCGGGCCGGGCCGCCACGCGCCGTGCTCCGCCAGCCGGTCGATGCCGCGGGCCGAGAAGGTGCGCGCCACGTGCTCCTGCTCCTGGCCGAGCACGTGCACCGCCACGGTGTCGGCGGCCTCCACCGCGGGCCAGGCCGAAGCCGTGCGGGCCAGGCAGAACGAGACCAGCGGCGGGTCGAGCGAGACCGACGTGAACGAGGTCGCGGTGAAGCCGGTGGCCGGCTCGCCCGGAGCGGTGATCACCACGACGGCCGCGGCGTGCCGGCGCAGCAACTGCCGGAAGAGGTCGGCGTCCACGGTGCCGGCGGGGATGGTCTGCAAGGTCATGACGGGCCTCCATCGCAATGCGTTTCGTGATCAGAGAGCGCGGCAGCGTCGCCGCACTGACGAGCCGGACCCGGCGCGTGATGCCCGGGGTCACGCGCCGGCCGGCTCGCACCACCGACGGTGCGCTGCGATCGCACGGCTCGTCAACCGCCTTCCCATATCCTAGTAAACCGATAGGCCGAGATTGACATATGCGGTGCGGACCGCTCAGGATGCGGGCATGAGCGACGCGGATCCGGCCCATCAGCGGGCGCCGCCACATCGGGCACCTGGCGTTGAGCTCCGACACCCGTGCGGACCCGGGACAGCCGGCCGGGGCACACCCCGCGACAACCGCGACACGTGTGACCATGGGTGGATGACGATCCGGGTCGCGATGTGGTCAGGTCCGCGCAACATCTCGACGGCCATGATGCGCAGCTTCGGCTCACGCGCCGACACCGTGGTCTGCGACGAGCCGCTCTACGCCCACTACCTGACCGTGACCGGTCTCGATCACCCTGGGCGTGAGGAGATCCTGACCAGCCAGCCGGCCCGCTGGCAGGACGTTGCGGACGCCTTGACCGGCCCGCTGCCCGGCGACCCGGCGGTCTTCTACCAGAAGCACATGACCCACCACCTGCTCCCCGGCATCGGCCGGGAGTGGCTGGGCCGGCTCACCCACGCGTTCCTGATCCGCGACCCGGAACACGTGGTCGCCTCCTATGCGAAGGTCCGCGGCGAGCCCACTCTCGAAGACCTCGGCTACCCGCAACAGGCCGAGATCTTCCGCGCCTTCGGCGGCCCGGTCGTCGACGCCGCCGACGTGCTCCGCGACCCGGAGCGCACCCTGCGGCTCCTCTGCGCCGGCCTCGGCTTCGCCTTCGACCCGGCGATGCTCACCTGGGCGCCCGGCCCGCGCCCCGACGACGGCGTGTGGGCGCCCCACTGGTACGCGTCGGTGCACGCCTCCACCGGTTTCGCCCCGTACGACCCGCGGCCCGCCGACGTCCCGGAGCGCCTGCGCCCCCTGGTCGAGGCGGCCCGCCCCTACTACGAGGAACTCGCCGCCCACCGCCTGTGAACCACCCGCCCGCCATGTCAATCCCGCATCCACCGACGATGGATCGGCGCGGGTCACCGAGGGCGCCGGGCGTCACCACCGGCTGACCGCCACGGGCGGACGGCGCCCCAGGCTCGACGCGCTGGGCATCACCACCGGGCCGACCGTCGCGCGTGGCCGGTGTCCTCAGACCTGGATCAGGCGGGTCCCGTACGCCGCCGCATGCTCTTGATAGATCTTGGCGAGCCGGGCCGTGACCGGACCGACCTCGCCGTTGCCGATCCGCCGGCCGTCGATCGTGGTGACGGCGGCGATCTCGCCCATGGTGCCGGTGCAGAAGACCTCGCCGGCCGCGTACATCTCGGTCAGAGACACGTCCCGGACGACGGCGGGGATCTCGTGGACGGCGGCCAGTTCGAGGACCGTCTGGCGGGTGATGCCCTCGGGGCAGGCGACCGTCGTCGGGGTGACCAGGGCTCCGGCGATCACCGCGAACAGGTGGGTGGCGTTCGTCTCGGCGACGAACCCGCGCTGGTCCAGCATCAGGGCGTCGTCGGCGCCGGACGCGTTCGCCTCGATCTTGGCGAGGATCGAGTTGATCAGATTGTTGTGGTGGATCTTCGGGTCCAGGACGTCCGGCGACGGGCGGCGGATGCTCGACGTGGCCAGGGTCAGGCCGCCGGTGTCGTAGACCGGCGGCTTGTACTCGGCGAGCACGATCAGCGTCGGGCCGGCCCGGTTGAGCCGCGGGTCCATGCCACTGGTCACCTTGACGCCGCGGGTCAGGGTGAGCCGGATGTGCACCCCGTCGCTCATCTTGTTGGCCCGCAGCGTGGCCGTGATCGCGTCGGTGATCTCGACATCGGTGGGGATGTCGCTGAAGCCCAGGGCCAGGGCCGACTTCCGCAACCGGGCCAGGTGCGGGGTCAACCCGAAGATCGAGCCCCGGTAGAGGCGCAGGCCCTCCCAGACCGCGTCGCCGCCCTGCACCACCGAGTCGAACGGCGAGAGGCCGGGCTGGTCGCGGTGCAGCAGATTCCCGTTGACCCAGTAGAGGATGTCGGCGTTGCGCTCGTCGTACCGCTGCAGCATCGGCTCAGCATAAAGCTGATCACCAGGCTCGGCTCACCGGACATCGGCGGACGATGCGGACGGCTGCCGAGCCGGCGACGGGCGTGCTCACCGCGTACCCCGGAGGATCAAGCGCGACCGGCGGAGACCGCGACCTGACGGCGGGCCAGGTCCTGGAGGATCTCGGTCGTCGAAGACGTGCCGAAGCGGGTCACGCCGACCGCGGCCATCGCCATCATGGTGTCCAGGCTGCGCACCCCGCCGGAGGCCTTGACCTGCACCTTCGGCGAGACGGCCGAGCGCATCAGCGCGAGGTCGTCGATGGTGGCGCCCTTGGGCGCGAAGCCGGTGGAGGTCTTCACGAACGCCGCGCCGGCCCGCTCGGAGGCCCAGCAGGCGGCGAGTTTCTGCTCGTCGGTCAGGTACGCCGTCTCCAGGATGACCTTGACGTGCGCGGCGCCGGCGGCCTTCACGACCTGGCCGATCTCGTGCTCGACGGCGGCGATGTCGCCGGAGCGCAGCCAGCCGATGTTGAGCACCATGTCGATCTCGGTGGCGCCCTGGTGCACGGCCAGCTCGGTCTCGGCGACCTTGACCTCGGTGGGGCTGTCACCGTGCGGGAATCCGATCACCGTGCCGACGGCGACTCGGGTGCCGCGCAGCAGCTCCGCGGCGACCGGCACGTCGCAAGGGCGCACGCACACCGAGGCGACGTCGTACTTCCTGGCCACAGCGCAGCCCTCACGCACGTCTTCCAGGGTGAACTCGGGCCGGAGGATGGAGTGGTCGATCATCTTCGCGATCTGCGGCACGGTGAAGTTCATGCTACTGGACAGTAGTTGTATAGACAGGTGGTTGTCTAGACAGGATTCGGGGATCTGTAAGGTGTGCGGCATGTCCGGGGACCCCGATTTCTCGCCGCGCTACTTCCGCATCGAACAGGAGCTGCGCGCACGGATCGCGAAGTCCAGGCCACACGACCCGCTGCCGTCCGAACCGGAACTCGCCCGCGAACATGGCGTCAGCCGGATGACCGCCCGTGCCGCGGTGACCCAGCTCGTCAACGACGGCCTCGTCTACCGGGCGCCCGGGCGCGGCACGTTCGTCGCCGTACCCAGCGGCCCGCGCCGGGCCGACCACCTCATCCGGCTCAGCGAAGAGATCCGCAAGCAGGGTAAACGCCCCTGGGCCAAGGTCGTGGTCGCCGAACTGCGCCCGCCCACCACAGTGGAGGCCACCCGGCTGCGGCTGCGCAGGGGCGACGTGTTCGCCATCCACCGGGTCCGGTTCGCCGACGACGAACCGATCGCCTTCGAACGGGCAATGTACCCCGGAACGGTCGGCGACCTGCTCGCCGCCGACCTGTCCAAGTCGGTGCACGAGGCGCTCGTCGCTCTCGGCCACACACCGGTGCACGGGACCGCGACGATCCGGGCGGAGGCGGCCACCGCTGAGGACGCGGGGGAACTCGGGGTTCCGGTCGGTTCGGCGCTGCTGGTCGAGGAGCGGTTGATCCTCGACCAGCACGAACGGCCGCTGGAACTCAGCGAGTCCCGGTACGCGGGCGACCGTTACCGCCTGGACGTCGCCTTCGGCGTCGAGCCGCTGGTGCAGTGACTCCTCATTCTCCCCGGCCCCCGGCGTCGAGTCGCTGGTCCAGCAGGTGCAGCGGGGCCGCCCGCACGCCGGCGGCGTCGAGCGCATCCCAGTAAGCGGCGGCGTCACCGGGCGTCACCGGGCCACGCACCAGGGGCAGTCCTGGGACAGCGGCGTGCAGCAGCGACTCCAGCTGGCACGACGCGATCGACCCCGGCAGGTGGCGTTTCACCGACGGCAGCCCCGGGGCCGCCTCCCGGCCGGTCCGTCCGCAGTCCAGCAGGCCACCGCCGACGATCAGCACGTCCCCGCGATCACGCATCCGGGCCAGAGCGCGGCTGGTGTCGAAGCAGTGCGGGAACGAGTCGTCGACCAGGATCGTGCCGGGATGCAGGCGATCGACGTCGAGGGTGCGGGGGCCGCTGCTGGTCGCGGCGATGATGACGTCCGCCCGGTAGACGCCCTGAGGATCCGTCACGATCTCCACCGGAACCGCGATCCCCGACGCCGTCTCGGTGAGACGCGGGACGGCCGCCGGCACGTCACAGAGGATCAACGCGGCCGGGGGCTCGGCCGCCCGGGCGAGCAGCAGGCTGAGCGAAGACGTGCCGATCGACCCCATGCCGAGCACGGCGACGACGCATTCCCCCAGCTTGCGGTCTCGGGCGGCCAGCGCCGAAAGAACGGTGCGGACGACCGCCGCGGCGGTCACCGCATGCCCGGTGGTGAGGTGAGCGCCGGAGCGGAGGTACGGGGAAACGGCCGTCCCGTAGCCGGTGTTCGCCGGGATCATGCCGGCCAGCGAGACGGTCCGGGCGCCGTGCGAGGCGGCCAGGTCCACCGCTGCCGCCGCGTGTTCCGCCAGGTCGGCGTGGTTCAGTTCGTCGGCGAACCGGGGCAGGGCGATGAAACCCGACCGGCCCAGCGGGGTGTCGACGGTCTCCAGCAGGCGCGGCCGGCGGTCGGGGAACAGCATCGTGCGGATGGTCTCCCGGTCCAGGGCGGGCAGCACCCGCCGGATCTCCTGCGGGAGGGCTGCGGCCAGGGTGGCCAGTTGCCCCGGCGCCGGTAGGTAACCGACCAGGCCCGCATCCAGCCCCGCAGACTTCACCGCAGCCTTTGCCGTAGCCTCCGTCGCTGTCTTTGCCGTAGCCGCTGTCATCGCCGTCGCCTTCGGCGCTGTCATCGGCGCTGTCATCGGCGCTGTCATCGGCTCTGTCATCGGCTCTGTCATCGGCTCTGTCATCGGCTCTGTCCTTGGCGCTGTCTCAAGGTCGCGGGACAGCGCTCGCGCGATGTGGGTCAACCGTTCCCGCGGCAGGCGGGAACGCAGCGTCAGGCGAAGCCCGCCGTCGACGGGACGGACCGCCAGCAAGACGTCGGTGCCGGGTGGGACGGCGAGTTCGGCGTCCGCATCGTCCCAGGTCAACCGCAGAGTCTCGCCTTCCGGAGAACCGAGCGCCCCGAAATCCAGATAGGTGAAGAAGTACCGCCACCCGCGCGGCGCCGTGAACGTTCCGGCCCGGGCGGCGGTGACAGCGTCCGCCACCTCGGTCAGCCCGGCGCCGGGATCGGGGCGAACCGCGACCGCTGTCGCACACGGCCCGAAGATCCGGCCCAGATCGGGCAGGGCGTGATCACGACCGGTCACCGCGACGCCGATCACCGGGCGAGGACTGCCGGTCACCGTCGCGAGCGCACGACGGTACGCCGCGAGCACCGGCACGAACGGTGTGGCGCCCACCGCCGCGGCCCGTTCCCGCAGCACCGCCACATCGTGCGCGCCCACCGTGAAACCGGCCGTGGTGACCGGTCCCCCGGCCCTCATCGGCCCACCGTCGTGCGGCGCCACCTCGGCCGTCCGGTTCGCGAGCAGCGCCACGTAGTCCCGGAACGTCGCCCGCAACGGTTCCAGCCGGTGCCCGTCATAGGCCGCCAGCAGCTCACGCATCAGCAGCGCGACGCTGTAGCCGTCACCGGCCAGATGATGCGCGTGCGTCAGCAGCACATGCTCCGACGGCCCGTACCGGAGCAGCCGCAACCGCACCAGCGGCCATTCCGCCGGGTCGAAGCGGTGCTCCCGCTCCGACGCCAGCTCCTCGTCGAGCGCCCGCGGCGAAGGGTCGTAGCCGACGGTCAGCCGGGCGGACGGCAGTTCCCGCTGCACCGGCGGCCGCACGTCGGGCGGGAAGACCGTCCGCAGCATCGGATGCCGCGCCACGAGCACGTCCACCGCCCGCTGGAACCGCTCCAGGTCGAGGGGCCCGCGCAGCCGCGGCGCCGCCAGCCAGGTCGGCGGCGTCCCCATCGCGTCCGCCAGCAGGAATCCCCGCTGTGTGAGGGTGACCGGGAAGTCCCCGGCCGTCGCCGGGCCACCCATCTCCGCCGCCACCGGCACCTCGATGACCGGCACATCGACCGCTGCCGCATCGATCACGGCGGCCAGTTCGGCGAGGGTCCGGTGCCGGTACAGAACCGTGGGCCGGGGCAGCACCGGCCGGTGCCCGGCCAGGCTCGTGAACAGCTCCAGCACCCCGATCGAGTCACCGCCCAGCGCGAAGAAGTCGTCTTCCCGCCCGACCGTCGCTACACCGAGTTGCCGCGCCCACAGCCCGGCGAGCAGTTGCTCGGTCGCGGTCTCCGGCCGGCCCCGCTGGTCTCGGCCGTCCTGCTCACCCTGACCGGCCCGTTCGGTCCGCTCGCCATGGCCGGTCCACTCACCTCGCGGGACTTCGGCGGGTGGCACCACCCGGAGCGACGCCCTGTCGATCTTCCCGGTGGCGGTCAGCGGTAACTGCCCCACAACCTCGAACCGGCCCGGCACTAGATAGTCCGGCAGCAACCCCGCCAGGTAGGCCCGCAGCGAAGGCCCGTCCACGGACGACGACTGCACCCAGGCGACCAGCCGCCGTCCCTCGACCCGCACAGCGACCCGCTCCACCGCCGGATGCTGTCGCAACACCGCCTCGACCTCACCCGGCTCGACCCGGTACCCGTGTAGTTTCACCTGGTCGTCGGCCCGCCCGCGAAACCACAGCACCCCGTCGGCATCGCGTGCCGCCAAGTCTCCGCTGCGATACCAGCGCCGACCGTCCCGTTCCACGAACGCCGCCGCCGTCTGCTCCGGATCGTCGAGATACCCGTCCGCCAGCCCTGTCCCGCCGATGTACAGCTCCCCGATCTCCCCGTCCGCGCACACCCGCCCGCCGGCCGCGACCACCTCGACGACCGCACCGCCGACCGGCCGCCCGATCGGCAACCGGGTCACCTCGTCTCCGGGCCGCACGTCGATGAGATGCCAGGTCGCGTTGATGGTCGTCTCGGTAGGCCCGTACAGGTTGGTGATCCGCTGCCCCGGCCCGAGCAGGTCGAACCACCGCCGCACATGCGCCGGCGACAACTCCTCCCCACCGACGTGCACCCACCGCAGCCGCGACAGATCGGCCCCGCTCCTCTCGGCGGCCGTCAGCACCCGTTCCCACAGCGCCGGCACCGAGCTCCACACCGTCACCCGGTCCCGTTCCAGCCGCCGCACCAGCAGTTCCGGGTCGCGTACCGTGTCCCGATCCCAGGCCACCACGGTCGCGCCGACCAGCAGCGGTGCGAGCAGTTGCCGCACCGAGGCGTCGAAGCAGATCGACGCGGTCTGCGCCAGCCGATCGCCTTCCCGGTACCCGAAGGCGGAGATCGCCCAGTCCAGATAGCCGCACATCGCCCGGTGACTGACAGCGACGCCCTTCGGGCGACCGGTCGACCCCGACGTGAAGATGACGTACGCCGTATCGCCCGCCCCCGCACCCGGCGTCGTGCTCGCTGATGCGCGTGCTCCGTCGATCGCCGCCGCGCCCGCTTTCACAGGCGCGCCCTCGGTCGACGCACCTACCTCCACCAGCGTGAATCCACGTCGGCCGAGCCCTTCAGCCGCGAAGCTGGTGCCGGTGTCATGGACGACCACCTCAACACCGGCCCGGCTGAGCTGGCCCGCCAGACGGGCCGGTGGATGCGAGGCGTCCATCGGCACCCACGCCGCACCCGCCTTGAGGATTCCGACCACGCCGATCACGGTGTCCGCCCCGGCGCTGGTCAGCAGCCCGATCCGCCGGGTCCCACCGAACGCCAGCCTTCCGGCGAGCCGGTCGGACGCGACGTCCATCTCCCGATAGGTGAGCGCCGCGCCATCGGTCATCACCGCGACCCCAGCCGGGGTACGCCGACACTGCTCCCGGATCCGTTCCACCACTGAGGCCCCGGCAGGCGAACCCCCATCACCCCGCACCGCCGACAGATCCTCATGAGCCCCCGCCACCGGCAGGTCGACATCAGTCCGCACTACCGGCAGGTCGACATCAGTTCGCGCCGAACGTGCTTCGGACGCCGTCGCCGGCTCCCCCGCCAGCGAGATGATCTCCGCCAGGTGCTCCTCGGCGAACCGTTCGACGGTCGCTTCCCGGAACAGGCCCACCGGATAGTTCCACGAGAAGTGCAGGGCCCCGCGTGCCTCGAAGCACACCAGCCCCAGCCGGGTGGCCGCCGATGCCGTCCCCGCCGTCGTGGCCAGCACATTCGCCCCGGCCTTCCCCGCACCAGGGAACCGCGCGAAGCTGAAACCCGCCGGACTCGCCGTCCGCGGTCCCGACCCACCGGCGGCCGACATCCGCGCGAGATCCATGGTGGACACCGACCCGTGCTGCTCTGCCGCGAGCCAGACATCACGCAGCCGCCCCGCCAGCGCGACAGCCGGCTCCCCGGCCCGCACGTGGGCGAGGACCGGCAGCGTGTCGGCGAACGGCCCGACCATCCGCTCCACACCCGCCATCCGGGATTCCCGCCCGGCCCGAGCCACCGACACCGGCACGGCTTCCTGCCCACTCCACCGCGCCAGACATCGCACATAGCCGGCCAGCAACAGATGAAAAACCGACACCCCGGCGGCGCGGGCCGTCGCGGTCAACCTCTCACCGACCTCGGCTTCCACAACCCTCTGGTGTACGGCGAAAGGCGCCCGCGGCTCCTCCTCGGCATCCCCGTCGAACGGCAGCCGAAGCCGCGGATATCCCGCCAGGGCCCTCTGCCAGTAGTCGATATCGGCCATCGCGGGCCCACGCCGCCGAGCCTCATGATCGGCGAACGTCACCGTCGGAGCGGGCCCGAGCGCTTCCCCGCCGTAGAGCGCCCAGAGCTCGTCCCCGAGAACCGCGATGCTGTATCCGTCACCCGCCGCGTGATGCACCACCACGATCAAATGCGCCAGATTCGGCGCAGTCACCACGAGAACCGCGCGCACCGGCGCCTCACGAGTCAGATCGAACGGCCGATTCCGCAGCTCGGCATCCAGCTCCTCCACCGACCGCGGCCCGGCGGTCGCCGGCCTTCCGTCCGCGCCCACCGACCCGGTCCCCGCTACCGAGCTCTCGCCAACCGCCCCGCTCGACCCCGACGGCAGCGCGCACGCCGCTCCACTAGACCCCGACGGTGCTGCGCACGCTGCTCCGCTCCGCCCCATCGGAGGTTGGTTCATCGCCTGGGTTCGCGCCGCCGAGTCCTCGCTGACCGCCCCCGGCCACGACACCGCAGGCTTGTTCGCTACTCCAGTCCACGCCCCCGGGGCTTCGCCCGCCGTCACAGTCCACGTCGCCGAGGCCTCGCCAACCGGCCCGGTCCACACCGCCGGAGGTTCGTTCGTTGCCCTGATCCGCACCGCCGCTGGTGGGGCAGCCGGGTCCATCAGGTCGACGACCGTGAACCATTCCGGTCGCCGACCGCAGGGGGCCACGAAGTACTGCCCGTCCGTCCCGAACCGCACCCTCAGCATCGGATGCCGCCGCTCCAACTCGGCGAACGCGAGTCCCAGCCGTTCGGCGTCGACCGTCCCACCCAGTGTCTGCCGCACATAGGCATAGGCCGGAACCTCCGGATAGAGCCGCCCCGTCGTGACGAAGGCCCGCTGCACCGGGCTGAACGGGAACATCACCGCCCCGGAACCCGCCAGTTGCCCGGCGAGTTCCCCGATCGTCCGATGTTCGAAGAACAGTGTCGTCGACAACGTCCGCCCGAGCCGTTTCTCCAGCTCCTTGACCAGGTCCACGGCCGTGAGCGAGTCCAGTCCCAATGCCAGGAACGGCTCGTCCACCCCGATCGACTCCGCTTCTCTCTCCAGCGGACCGGCCAACAACTCCCGGACGACCGCCACCAACTCGGCACGCCCCCAGCCACCCCCCGCAGACTCGGCCGCGCTCGACGCACCCGCCGCAGACTCGGCCACGTCCCACCTGCTCGCCGCAGGCTCGACCGCTTCTGCTGCGGCTGGCCCTGGTTCAAGCCGCTCCGGGCCGGCCGCTCGCCCTCCGGCCATCTTCCGGGCAGCCGCCTGCGGGCTCTTTTCGGCCGATCGCGACGCAGAGACGCCCCGGCGCATCAGCGCCGGCCGAGATGCGAGTGCGCCCCGGCCGGCTACCGCCTGATCGGCGGCGGCCCATCCCGATTCGGGCGCGGTCACCAGCACCTGGGCGGCACCGAGCCCGGCCGCGGCCCAGAGCACTTCCGGAACCTGCTCGATCGGCAGCGAGCCGTCAACAGCCGAACCAACCCCATGCAGGCCACTCCGACTACCCGGACTGGCGGAAGCACCTGGACTGCCGGCTCCGCTCAACATCCGCGGACCACTCGGCATGCCGAACAAATCCGGACCATCCGACAGATCCGAAGCGCCCGACACGGTGAGGCCGTCCCACGAACCCGAACCATCCGACGGACCCGAACCATTCGACGGACCCAGACCGCTCGACACCCCTGACCCGCCGGACAGGCCGAGATCGCCGGACACATCGGAACCGCCGGACGAACCGGGACCGCCCGACAAGCCCGGAACGCCCGGGCCGCCGGGCACACCCGAACCGCCCGACAAGCCGAGACCATCCCACGAACCCGAAGCGCCAGACGAACCCGGACCGCCCGACGAACCCGGACCGCTCGTCTGAGCTGTACCGGCTTGATGGCGGCCGGCTGGCAGACCGCGGGCGGGGGTGTGGGCTGCGGCGAGGCCTCCGCCCGTGAGCGCCGGCAGGTTGACCGCTACGAAAGGCCGGCCGGCGGCCCGCTCAGCCGCCGCGAAGGCATCCAGGAAGACATTGCCCGCGACGTAGTCGCCGACCGCGCCGGCCAGTCCGGGCCTCACCGACGAGATCGAGGAGAGTGCCACGACAAGCGGATGCCGGTCACCGAGCGCACGGGTCAGCAGTACCGTCCCGGTCGCCTTGGCGGCCAGTCCGGCGGTCACCTCATCCGCTGTCTTGGCCCGCAAGCTGCCTGGCCGCACCACACCGGCGGCCTGAACCACCACATCGAAATCACGGCCGTTCACCAGTGTGGCGACATCCGCCGCGACGGTCACGTCCGTCACCCGGTACTCGGCAGTGGCCCCGAGTTCCCTCAGCTCATCAAGGAGAGCGACGGGTTCGGAGGACCGCCCGGCGAGGAGCAGCCGGGGCCGGCCGCGCCGAGCCAGGTACCGGGCGATCTCCGCACCGACCGCCCCAGCCCCACCGATGATCAGATAGCTGCCGTCCCTTGGCACGGCCAGCGCCTGAGCGTCCGCCACCGGCAGCGCCCGACGACGTGCCGCTTTCAGCGCCGCGCCGCCACCGCCACCGCCACCGCCACCGCCACCGCCACCGCCCGGAGCATGCTCGGCCCTGTCCTCCGCCGGCACGAACACCCGCGTCAACCGCCGTCCACCCCGCCAGGCGACGATCTCCGCGGGCCCGGCAGCCGCCGGCACCGCTGTTTCGGCGTCGACGGCTGCGCGCTGCGCCTCCTCCGTCTCGTCCGAGCAGAGATCGACGATCCGGACCCCAGCGCGCGGATTCTCATCGGCGAAGGCCATGGCCAGCCCCGCCCAGACGGCATGCCCGGGATCCGGCCGCTCCGCCCCGGTCGCATAGAGGTCACGTGTCACGACCAGCAGAAACCCGTCCGTGGGCGCCGCAGTGATCGCCCCGAACGCGGCCTCCACCCCTCCGGCATCGGCGACCAGGACCGTCACCGCCGATCCCACGGGCGAGGCACTCCCCGGCCGGACCGGCACGGAAGACCCCACTCCCTGCCCGGAAGCCGCTCCCCCAGGCGAGACGTCCACCGAACGGATCGGCACGGAAGACCCCACTCCCTGCCCGGAAGCCGCTCCCCCAGGCGAGACGTCCACCGAACGGATCGGCACGGAAGACCCCACGCGTGCCTCGGAATCTGCTCTCACAGGCGAGACGCCCACCAAGCCAGCCGGCACGCCAGAGCCCACTGCCGCCCCGCGACCCGCTCCCACGGGTGAGGCGTCCACCAGACGAACCGGTCCGGAAGACCCGTCTGCGGCGGGATGCGTCGTCCGCCGATCCGGCTCCCGGTGGGAAAAGGGCGCGTCGATCCAGACGGGCACCGACAGGACTGGGCCGGGCGGGTCGGTGATCCAGTAGCGGCGCCGCTGGAACGGGTAGGTCGGGAGGCCGACGCGGCGAGCCCCCGCGTCAAGGTGGGTGCGGTCGAGAGGAACACCGCGCAGCCACAGGGCACCGGCAGTCGTCAGCAGCGCCGTGGCGTTCAATCCCGCACTCAGGACAGTCGTTCCCCGCACATCTGGCTGGGGGGCGTTCGCTTCGCGTACATCTGCTTGGGGGGTCGCCGTTCTTCGCACGAAAGAAGAAAGGGTGACCGAACCGCCCACCTCGACCATGGTGTCGAAACCGGCGCCGCGCAGATGAGCGACCGCGGCCGCGAACCGGACCGGGCGCACCGCGTGTGCCGCCAGATAGGCGGCGTCGAAGGACGCCCCCCATTCCCCGGTCACCGTACTGAGCTGCGGAATCGCAGCCGGGCGGGACGGCGGCGCCAGCCGGCCGAGAGGTTCGGTGATCGGGTTCATCGCCGGAGAGTGGAACGCGTGCGAGACCGCGAGACGGCGTGTGACCACACCGTGGGTACTCAGCCGGTCAGCGACTCGCTCGATCGCTTCCCGAGAACCCGCGAGGACCACCCGGTTCACGGCGTTCTCAGCCGCGACGACCACCCCGAACGCTGAGAGGTGAGCTGTTCCCTGCTCCTGTTGCTCCGGCTGATCGGCGGCTGGGCCGAGCCGCAATCCGGCCCCGGCCGAATGCCCCGTCCCGACAGCCCACGCTGGGGTGGAGCCGTCCTTGGCTGGAGGATCTTCGGGGTCGGTCGAGGGCTGGGCGAGGACGGCGGCGATGTCGGAGGCGGAGGCCGCTACAGCGAGCATGGCGCCGGGTTCGGCGAGAGTGGCGGTGAGCCGGCCGCGTTCGGCGGCCAGCAGAACGGCCTCGACCGCGGTGAGACGGCCCGTGGAGACGGCCGCGGCCAGTTCGCCGATGCTGTGGCCGGCGACCGCGGCGGGCCGGATCCCGTAGGCGGCGAGTTGCGCGGCCTGAGCCACCCCGAAGGCGACCACCAGCGGTTGCGTCACCTCGGTGCGGGCCAGTTCCGCGGCGGGGACGCCCGGGTCGGTGCACCAGTCGACCAGGGTGCGGCCGGCGATGGGGCCGGCCGCCGCGGACACCTCATCGAGGGTCGCGCGGAACACGGGTGCGGTGGCATAGAGATCAGCGCCCTGGCCAGGCCGCTGCGTGCCCTGCCCGCCGAAGAGGAAAGCCGCCCGGGCGTGCCGGCCGAGCGGTGGACCGGGCTCCACCCCGGCCAACCGCGCCGGAAGATCATTCTCTGCCACCAGAGCGACCCGGTACGGGCCGTCGTCTCGCGCGGTGGACGCGGTGGCGCACACGTCCATCATCCGTAGCCCGGGATGCTCCCGCAGGTGGGCAGCCAGCTCGATGGCCGCCGCTCGTAGCGCGGCCCCCGACCGCGCCGAAAGCGTCAGAAGATGCGGCCCAGCCGCCACCGCCTCACCAGACCGATCCAGAGGTGACGGCAGCACCGCGACGGGCTGCGCCGAAAGCGCGGGACGATGCGGCCCGTCCGCGACCTTTCCGCTGGGCGCGGCGGCGAGGACGACGTGGGCGTTCGTGCCGCCGAACCCGAACCCGTTGACACCAGCGACGAGAGAACCAGTCCAAGGACGACGCCCGGTGACCATCTCGAAGCCGGCAGCGGCCAGGTCGAAACGGGGCGACGGCCGGTCGTAGTGCAGCGACGGTGGCAGTTCCCGGTGACGCAGAGCCAGGATCACCTTCACCAGAGCGGGCAATCCCGCCACATTGAGCAGGTGACCGATGTTCGTCTTGACCGAGCCGAGCAGCCGGGGGCGTCCGTCGAGGCGGGGCGGGAACGCGAACGCCAGGGACCGCGCTTCGATCGGATCACCGACCGCGGTGCCTGTGCCGTGTGCCTCGATGTAGGTGACGTCGGCCGGATCGACGCCGCTGGTCCGATAGGCGTCCACGATCACCTCCTGTTGGAGCAGCGGATTCGGCGCCATCAGGCTCAGCGAGCGGCCGTCGTTGTTGACAGCGGTGCCGCGGACCACGGCCAGCACATGATCGGAGCCGGCGTCCGCGAGCCGGGTCAGGACCAGGGCGGCCCCGCCCTCACCCGGTACGAACCCGTCCGCGCCTGCCGCGAAAGCCCGGCAGCGGCCGGTCGGTGACAGCGCCTGGGCGGCACCGAGCAGCGACTCACCGGTGGCGGTCAGGTTGAGGCTGACTCCGCCGACGACGGCGATGTCACAGTCCCCGGCGGCCAGGCTGAGGCGAGCCAGATGCAGCGCCACCAGCGCCGACGAGCAGGCGGTGTCGACCACGACGGCAGGACCGCGAAGATCCAGCAGATGCGCCACGCGGGCGGCGATCAGGTTACGGAGAGAGCCTGTCAGCGCGTACGGCCCAGCGGGTCCGGCTCCGGCTCCGGCTCCGGCTCCGGCTCCGGCTCCGGCTCCGGCTCCGGCCAGTATCTCCGGAAACCCGCTTTCACCGACGGCGGCGAAGACCCCGATCCGCCGGTCCTTGCGGCGTGGGCCGGCATATCCGGCCCGCTCCAGCGCCTCGTGGGCGAGCTCGAGGAAGATCCGGGCATGCGGGTCGATGAGCCGTGCCTCTTCGTCGCTGATACCGAAGTACCCAGCATCGAACAGCGCCGGATCCGCCAGAAAGGCGCCGTGCCCGCCACCGGCCCACCTGGTCACCGCCGTGACGCTGTCGCGCCCGGCCACCAGGTTGTCCCAGAATTCCTCCGGCGTGTCCGCCCCCGGAAACCGGCACGCCATCCCGATGACCGCCAACTCTCCGCGGCCGCCACCATGCCCCGGCCCCCAGCCTTCCGGGTTCGCATCCGGCGCCGCTCCCATTCGCGCCGATGGTTGCGGCGTCTCCTCGCGCCTCTCCTCGGCAGAGGACGCGGCTCCCCGCTCCCTCTGCCTCTCGTGACCCTGGGTCTGGGTTGCCACCGCAGATCCATCGGACACCGCGCCATGCCCGCGCGTCGCCGTCGCCTCGTCAGTCCCCGGCACGGTGTGCGGCATGGACCTGACAACTGGAACCGGTTCGGGTGATCCGGCAGCAGGCGACGGGCGAAGCAGCGTCCCTGTGGCCTCGCCGGCCAGCAGCCGATCGGCGAGGGCGGGCACGGTCGCGCAATCCCGCAGCATGGCCGGATCAAGGAGGTGGCCGAACGCGTCCTCCAGTCCTGCCAACACCTCCATCGCCGCCAGTGAGGATCCGCCGATCGACAGGAAGCGGTCTTCGGGCCCGATCGTGTCCGCCGACACACGCAGCACACGGGCCCAGATGGCCTGCACGACTCGCTCGACGTCGGCTCGGCTCCGCGGCGCAGCCACGCCCATGCCCATGCCTGGATCGCTGGGGGTGGGGTCGGAACGGCCGGGCTGTGGACTTCGCCGGTCCGGCTCGCCTTCACCGAGGTCTCCGGCTCGCCGCTCCGAACTCGGCGCCCTCGTGGGTATCGGCGATCGACCGGGAATCGCCGGCGGGGAGCCCGGGACATCCGGGTGCGCCGGCGGGGAGCCCGGGACATCCGGGTGCGCCGGCGGGGAGCCCGGGACGTCCGGGTGCGCCGGCGACGGCTGCGGCGCCCGCCCGGAAGGCGCGCCGGCGGTCATCAGGCGGTCGCGGAGCGGCTGGCGGCGTAGCTTTCCGCTGGTGGTCCGGCTGAAGGCGCCCGTGGGGACCACCTCGACCCGGACCTCGCCGTAGGCAAGGGCCTCTGACACCCTCGCTCGAACCCGGGCGGGCAGGGCGACCGGATCGGGGCGGACCGCGGGAGCGGAGAGGAAGACCACGACCTGTTCCCGGCCCTGAACCGGATCGGTGACGCCGACGACGGCGACCGGACCGGAACCGAGGCTCGGTGTCGCGGACGCGATCTCCTCCAGGTCGGCGGCATGGAAGTTCCGGCCGTGAACGAACAGGACGTCCTTGTGCCGGCCGGTCACGCAGAGGCGGCCGGCACGCAGGAAGCCCAGGTCTCCGGTTCGGAGCCAGTCACCGTCGAAAGCGGCTGCCGTAGCCGCGGGATCCCGGTGATAGCCCCGGGTGACGTTCGGGCCGCGGACCTGGATGTGGCCGACCAGGCTGTCCTCCAGCACCAGGCCCGCGTCGTCGACGATGCGCAGCTCACAGCCGGGCACCGGGAAGCCGACATCCATCAGCGACACTGCGGCCGCGCGCCCGGAGTCCGGCGACGCTCCCGAAGCGGGCACGTCCGAGATGGGAACGCCAGCGGCCGGAACGGTAGGGGTGACGGTGGCGGGGTCGGTGGCTGTCGGGGCCGGGAGGGCGACGCCGCGGGACAGAGCCGCCCGGCTGAGGTGGACGGGAGAGGCGGTCTCGTCCAGTGGAGGGCAGGCGACCGCCACGGTAGCTTCGGCCAGGCCGTACACCGGTTGCATGGCGCTGGGGGTGAGCCTGGCCCGGCGGAGCCGGGAGGCGAAGGTGTCCCAGACGGACGGGGAGATGGGCTCGGCGCCGACCATCAGCAGGCGGACGCTGCTGAGGTCCAGCTCGTCCAGGGTTTCCTCGGAGACCCGGCGGTTGACGAGCGCCAAGGCGAAGTTGGCCGCCGACAGAACGGTGGCACGGTGTTCGGCGGCGGTGCGCAGCCAGATCTCGGGACGTTTCGCGAAGGCCAGCGGGCTGATGCGGACCTGGCGGCACCCGGCGTGCAGCGGCACCAGGTGAGTGCCGATCAGACCCATGTCGTGGAAGTACGGCATCCAGGTGACCACGACGTCGGCGCTGGTCACCCTGCCGGTGCGGGCTGCCTGCTCAAGGTTCGCGACGACGTTGGCGTGGGTGAGTTCGACGCCTTTCGGCGCACCGGTGCTACCGGAGGAGAACTGGAGGAAGGCGAGGTCGTCCGGGCGTACCGGATGAGGGGTGGGCAACGGGAGGGCGGACCGCAGGTCGCGGGGGGAGAGCAAGGTGGCGCCGGGCGTCGCGGTGTCGCCCGCCGAGGGCGGGTCGCCGAGGTGGCGGCTGACGGCGGCGAGTCGGTGCGGTTCCGGAGGCAGGGGCACCGGTACGACCCCGGCGACGATCGCGCCCCAGAAGAGGCCCAGGAAGTCGGCGCTGTCGTCGGCCACCACCAGCAGCGGATCCCCGGGTTTCAGCCCGGCCTCGCGTAGGCCGCCGCCGATGCGCAGCGCGTCGGCGAACAATTCGGCGTAGCCGGTGAAGCCGCCACGGACGTGGACCACACCCTGACCTGGTACGACGGTGGCAGCCCGGACCAGCGCATCGGTCAACGTCATGATCAAGACCCTATCGGCGGATGCAACCTCAGTTTCCGCATCGGCCGTCCGATCGGGGGGACGTGCCGGATCGGATGTTTCTGCTGGCCAACCTCGTCATCATGGTGGCCTATGCGGCGATCATGGTGTTGATCGTGGTGCCCGTGTATCGGGCGGGGCAGTTGCGATCCAACAAGCTTGCCACCGCCACGGCGGTGGTCTTCTTCAGTTGCTCGGTAGGGCACGGACTTCACGCGGTGATGGCCTTTCAGGCTCTCGCCGCACCGGAGGCCCCTCATGTTCATCCGGGGAATCTGAGCTGGTCTTGGAGCTCGGCGATCTGGGACGCGTGCACCGCGGGGGCGGGTGTCTATTACTGGACCCTGCGGCGTGGTTACGGCGTGTTGCTGCAGAAGGGCGCCATCTACGTCGATCCGTGGGGGCAGCGGCGTCTGGACGAGGCGGACGCCCGGGAGCAGGCCGCGCGGGACCTGGCCGAGGGGCACAAGGCCACCCTGGCGACGATCGTGGAGGACAGCGCCGACGCGATCATCGGGCTGACCCCGGACGGGCGGATCAACGCCTGGAACGGGGGCGCGGAGCGCATCTTCGGTTACTCCGCGGCGGAGGTGCTGTCCCTGCCGGCGGAAATGCTCGCCGACGAGGACGGCGCCGGGCAGCAGGAAGCCATGCTGGCACGGATCCGGTCGGGGGAGGGCAGTTTCTCCTATGAGGGGCGGCGGCTCCGCAAGGACGGCAGCCCGGTGGACGTGGCTTTCACCGTCACGCCGGTCAGCGATCCCGCCGGCACGGTGATCGGGGTCTCGGTGATCGGCCGGGACGTGTCCGCGGCCAAGGAGGCGGCCGAGCGGCAAAGGGCCGTGCAGGAGCGCACCGACCAGGCGAAACGCATGGAGAGCCTGGGCAATCTGGCGGGCGGGGTGGCGCATGACTTCAACAACATCCTGGCGATCATCGCGAACTACACCGATTTCGTGATGGACGAGACCACCGACAGGCCACACGTGCAGGCCGACCTGGCGCACGTGCGGACGGCCGTGGAGCGGGCCACCAGCCTGACGCGGCAGCTGCTCACCTTCACCCGGGGCGACGCCATCCAGTTGCGCGACGTCGACCTCAACGCGGCCGTCGGCGAGGTGCACGCCGTCCTGGACCGCACCATCGGCGAGCACATCACTCTCATCGCGGTGCCGTCGCCCGAGCCGCTGATCGTGCGAGCCGACCCGGGTCAGATCCATCAGATCCTGCTGAACCTGGCGATCAACGCGCGGGACGCGATGCCGGACGGCGGCACCCTGGTGCTGGAGGCGAACGCGGCCACACTGGATGGCGACGAACTGAACATGCAGCCGCCGTTGCCGGCCGGAACTTACGCCCGGCTGCTGGTCAGCGACACCGGCGAGGGCATGGCGCCGGACGTGGCGGCGCGGATCTTCGAGCCGTTCTTCACGACCAAACCACGAGGCCGGGGCACGGGTCTGGGGCTGGCCACCGTTTACGGCATCGTGACTGAGGCATCGGGCAGCATCAACGTTTACTCCGAGCCGGGTGTCGGCACCACTTTCCGCGTCTATCTGCCGATCTCCGCCGCGACGGGAAGCTCGCCGGCGACGGAACGCATCGGTGAGCCGCCACGTGGGGACGGCCGGACCGTGCTGGTGGTGGAGGACGAGGTGGCGCTGGCCCGGATCCTCACCCGGATCCTGAGCAACGCGGGCTATCACGTGCGCACCGCGAACAACGGGGCCGAGGGACTGCGGATCTTCCAGGAGCACGGCTGCGACCTGCTCCTCACCGACGTGATCATGCCGGAGATGACCGGTCCGCGGCTGGCCGAGCTCGCCCGGCGGGAGCGACCGGACCTGCCGGTGCTCTACATGTCGGGTTACAGCAACGGGCTGCTCGGCACCACTCATGTGCTGGATCACGGGATCGCCTTCATAGAGAAACCGTTCACCAGCGGGGACCTGCTTCACAAGGTCGCTTTGACACTACCTTCGATGACATCTGTCATGGATGAACGTTGACTCTCGTGACTACCGGCGGGAGTGGGTGCTCGCGAACCATTGAGGCATGAGCACAGAGACCATCGAGGTGGGCGGGCTACGCCAGCGGTACGGCGCCTTCGAGGCCGTCCGGGGGATCGACTTCAGCGTTCCGAGCGGCCAGTTGTTCGCGCTGCTGGGGACGAACGGGGCCGGCAAGACGACCACCATGGAGGTCCTGGAGGGATTCCGGCCGGCCGCGGCGGGGACGGTCCGGCTGCTCGGTGCCGACCCGTTCCGGGACAGGAGGGCGCTGCGGCCCCGGGTCGGGATCATGCTCCAGGAGAGCGGCCTGATCGGCGACCTGACCGTGTCCGAGACCATCGGCCTGTGGCGTGACCTGCACGCCCGCCCGCTCTCCGTGGGTGAGGCACTGGCGAGGGCCGACCTCGCTGACAAGGCCGGGACGGCGGTCCGGCAGCTGTCGGGCGGTCAGAAACGCCGCCTCGACCTGGCTCTGGCCGTGGTCGGCCGGCCGGAGGTGCTCTTCCTCGACGAGCCGACCACCGGCATGGACCCGGAGGCCCGCATCGCCACCTGGAAACTGATCCAGGACCTGGTCGCCGACGGCACCACCGTGCTGCTCACCACGCATTATCTGGAGGAGGCGGAGCGGCTCGCCGACCGGATCGCGATCATGCACCGGGGCGAGATCCGGATCGCGGGGACCGTGCCCGAGGTGGTCGCCGGCCATGGCGACCGGATCGCCTTCCGCGTCCCGGCGCACGTCCCGATCGACACCCTTCCCCGCCTCGACGGCTTCCCGCCGGAGATCACCGTCGCCGACGGCTTCCCCACCGCCCGCTACACGGTGACCGGCGGCGATCCCGACGGCCGCGCCCACCGATCCGTCGCCGACCTACTGGCCTGGGCCGCCACGCAGAGCGTCACCCTCGACCGCCTGTCGGTGCGTCCCGCCTCCCTCGAAGACGTTTTCCTGAGCATCGTGGAGGACAAGTGAAGACCGACCTCGCACACGTCTACCGGCTGGCGCGTCTCGACCTGGGGCTGATCTTCCGCAACCGGTCCGCGCTCGCCAACGCCGTCCTGATGCCGCTCGGCGTGGCCGCGTTCCTGATCTTCACGGCACGGGAGCAGGGCGGCGCCGACAACCTGTCCTATGTCATCACCGGCCAGATCGCCGCGCTGGTGTTGTTCGCGCCGCTGGTCAACCTGGCCGGCTTCTTCACCAGCCGCCGTGAGGAACTGGTCCTCAAACGACTGCTCGGCGGCCCCGCCTCGGCGCCCGCGATCCTGGGTGGCAGCGCGGCCGGCGCGACCGTGGTCTACCTGGTCCAGGCCCTCGCGGTGGGGGCGGCGGCGGCGGCGCTCGACGTCGGCCTGCCGAGCAACCCGCTGCTGGTGCTCATCGCGGTCCTGGGCGGGGCGGTCGTGTTCGCCTTGCTATCGATGGTCATCTCCGGGCTCAGCTCCTCCGGTGAGCTGGCGCAACTCGCGACCGTGCCGGTGATGCTCATCAGCATGATCCTGTCGCCGGTGATCGTGCCGACCGAGGCCTTCCCGGACCGGCTGCGGCAGGTCGCCGAGTTCCTGCCGCTGACACCGGTCGCCGACCTGGTCCGCGCCGGATACGGCGACGCCTTCCAGTGGTCGTCTCTCGCCGTTCTGGCCGCATGGGTGGCGGTCGCGACAGTCCTGGCCCGGAGGTTCTTCCGCTGGGATCCCCGTCGCGGCTGAAAGCTAGGGTGATCGTCATGACCGGCGCGGTACACCGAGCTCGCAGGGTAACCATGTGGAGCCTCGGCATCAGCCTGCTCCTCGCGTGGTTCGGCGCCATCGCCGGCACCGGCCTGTACATCGCCGAGGACCGGCTGGAGCCGCCCCGCCTGGCGATCGCCGTGGCCGCCCTGGTGGTGTTCACCTGGTTCGGGATGCGGCTGGCCCGGTCGGTGTCGGTGCACTGGCCGGCGGCGGCACGACGGAGCCGGGTCGAGGCCGCCGTCTCCGGCGCCGCCGTCCTGACGGCTCTGCTGGTGCAGGACGCCAACCCGGCAGGCTGGGGCATGGTCGCGATCGCCTGGGTCAGCCTGGCGGCGGTCCGCACCGGCCGGCGGGTGACCTTCCTGCTGGCCGCCGGCACCACGACCTTCTGCGTCGTCGTCACCGAGATCAACCCAGGGCTCCAGCCGCTGCCCCGCGAGGCGAACATCATCGTCTACGGCGTCCTGTGCTTCGCCCTGCCGTACGCGAACAGGCTCTGGATCTGGATCCTCGATCTGGCCGAGCAGGCGCACGCCAGCAAGGACGCCGAAGCCCGGCTCGCCGTCACCGAGGAACGGCTGCGGTTCGCCCGCGACCTGCACGACCTCGTCGGCCACAGCCTTTCGGTGATCGCGGTGAAGAGCGAGCTCGCCGGCAAGCTCACCACCATCGACACCGGCCGGGCGGCCGAGCAGATGGCCGAGGTTCGCGGTCTCGCCCAAGACAGCCTGCGTCAGATCCGCGAGGCCGTCCGCGGTTACCGGGTCCTCGACCTGACCTCCGAGGTGGCCAGTGTGCAGGCCATCCTCGAGGCCGACGGGGTGCGCTGCAAGATCGATGTGCCGCCGGGCATCGTCGACCCGGAGGCTGCCGGGCCGTTCGCCTGGGTGGTCCGGGAGAGCGCCACCAACATCCTGCGGCACAGTTCGGCCACCTGGTGCACGATGTCGCTGCGCGCCGCCGACGGGTCGGCGGTCCTCGAGGTGGTCAACGACGGTGCTGTCGAGCCGGTCCAGGGCGGCACCGGACTCGCCGGCCTCGCCGAACGCCTGGCCGTCGTCGGCGGTTCCCTCACCGCCCAGCCGACCGGCGACGGCCGCTTCCTGGTCCGGGCCACCGCGCCGACGGGGCTACCGGCATGATCCGCTTCATGACCCGCTCCACAGACCCCCACGGCGACGGCGTCGGGCCCGGCGACATGACCCACCCCACAAACCGCCACCGCAACCACGTGACGGCCTCCACCACAGACCGCCACCCCAACCACATCACGGCCGGCGACATGACCTTCGTTGTGGCCTGCCCGATGAGCGGCGTCGCGGGCCGGGCCTCCGAGACTTCCGGAATGACCGCATGATCAGCGTCCTACTCGCCGACGACCAGCACCTCATCCGCGAGGCCTTGGCGATGATGCTGGAATTCGAAGAGGACCTCACGGTGGTCGCTCAGTGCGGCCGCGGCGACGAGGTGTTGCCAGCGGTCGCCGCCCACAACCCCGATGTGATCGTCCTCGACATCGAGATGCCCGGACTCGACGGTCTCTCCATCGCCGAACAGCTCCCCGGCCGGGCCATGCTGATCCTCAGTACCTTCGCCCGTCCCGGTCACCTGCGGCGCGCCATCGCGGCGGGCGTCCGCGGATTCATCCCGAAGGACTCGTCCAGCGCCGAACTCGCCTCCGCCATCCGCAGCATCCACGCCGGCGGCCGCTACCTCGACCCGGAGCTGGCCGCCTCCGCGATGATGGCCGGCGAAAGCCCACTCACCGAGCGTGAGCGCGACACCCTCTCCCTCGCCGCCTCCGGCGCCTCGGTCGCCGAGATCGCCGCCCAGCTCCATCTCAGCGAGGGCACGGTCCGTAACTACCTGTCCAACGCCATCACGAAACTCGGCACCCCCAACCGGCTCACCGCAATCCACCATGCCCAGCGCATGGGATGGCTCTGATCGATACGCCGTAAGCCGAACCCACAACCCACACCTCCCCTACCTGCCGACCCGATGCCGCACCGCACCGCATCAACCGCAGAGTGGGTGCAGAACGGATCACAGCGCACGGGCTACGCGATCTCGCCGCCGATCCACAGGGCCCACAGGCGAACAGCGCACCAGAGATCTAAAGCCCGACACGGCAAGCCATCGGCCCACATCGAACAGACGCCAGCCCAGGCGGGTATGCACAGCAGGTGGCGGAGCTGGTGCCCCGGCAATAACGAAGCCCAGTTCACCCACGTTTCGGGCCGCCGTAGGACGATGATCACCGGATAGTGCCCCCTCACTGCCGAGACATCGAGAGCGCGCCGATCTTGGTGCGCCGGCCACCGATTCGGGTGGCCAACGCACCAAGATCCGCTAGTCGTGAAGGCGGCGGAACTGTGAGCGGACCGGATCGGGCCCACCCCTGGGATTCATACGGTTCAGGCTTTCGGCAACCGCGACCACGCGTCCCGGAGCTACCACGCGGCCGTCTCTGAGGAGTGTCCGTCCACAGCGCACGGTGGCCAGGCCGACCCTTGCATGGCTATCCCAAGCAGGTCGAGCGGCACCCACGACCTCCCTGGCTTCTGTCTGGCGTGACCGGCGGAGACCAGCGCAGACCAGCGCGGACCAGCGGAGACCAGCGGAGACCAGCGCGGACCGGCGGAGACCCGGCCGATAGAACCGGCCAACACTCATCCCGTCCGTGCGCTATCCGAGATCGCGGCCGCCCTCGCCAGTCGTTGATCTGCTGGCCGTGCGAATCCGCGGTCAAAACGGACCTGAAACAGCGCTGCCGCACGGCGGAACAGATCAACTCACTGGAAAAGGAACAGATCAACTCACCCGAAACCAACGGGCGCGAGGTTGCTGTCGTGCTCACACCGTTTTCGAGTCACTCCCGCCGGGGGACCCCCACACACGGCGCAGAGGCGGTGACCGCCTCGCTGAGGAGCGTCGGCATGCTGGGGACGATGTCGGCGCCGGTCAGGCGGGCTTGATCTCGACCGGGATGCCGTTGAGGACGCTGTTGCCGGAGAGCGGGTCGATGACCAGTTCGTCGGTGAGGACATTGGAGTTGACGCCCGGGTTGGTGGCGGCCACCGACAGGCGGGTGCCGGGCACATCGTGACCCCAGCCGTGCGGGAGGCTGACCACGCCGGGCATGACGCGGTCGGTGACCTCCACGCGTACGACGAGACTTCCGGCCCGGGATGTGACCTGCGCGGAGTCACCGTCGGTGAGGGCCGTGCGGTCCGCGTCGACCGGGTTGACCTGGAGGGTGCAGCGGTCGCGGCCCTTGATCAGGGCCGGGACGTTGTGCATCCAGCTGTTGTTGGACCGGAGGTGGCGCCGTCCGACCAGGACCAGGTCGTCGCGGCGGCGGTCCAGCGATGCCAGCAGGCGGGCCGTTTCGCCGGCCAGCGGGGGTGCGCAGAGTTCGATCTTGCCGGACGGGGTGCGCAAGGCCGACGGGATGCGCGGCTGGAGCGGGCCGAGGTCGATGCCGTGCGGGCTGTCGATGAGTTTCCGCAGGGTGAGGCCGCCAGGGTTAGCGCCGAAGCGGTCACCGTAAGCGCCGGTCCGCAGCGCCACGTCGAGGAGACGCTCGGCCGGATGATCACCGGTGACTTGGGCACGAAGATCGTCGAGCCGGCGGCGGGTGGGGGCCACCGCCTCGGGGTCGGAGGCGGCGGGCGACGAGCCAGTATCGGCGGCCGAAAGACCAGGCGCTACAGCAGGCGAACGACCAGAAGCGGCGGGCGAGGGGCCAGCCGCCACAACGCGCTGCAGGGCCTGCTCCAGCAGATGGTCGTGCAGAAGACCGGGATCCGCATCGGGCTGGCCGGAAAGGATCAGGGCGAGACGGGCCAAGATGTCGCACTCGTCGGGAGTCGAGGGATCCGGCGGCAGAACCGGTGGCGAGTATGCCGCGAAGTTCCGCACCGCCAGCGCCAGGAACGAGAAGTCGTAGTGCCCTTTGCGTGTCGCGTCGGTGGGCGGCAGGACGACGTCGGCGTGCCGGGTGGTCTCGTTGAGGTACGGGTCGACGCTCACCATGAAGTCGAGCCCGGCCAGTGCCCGGTCCAGGCGGCCGCTGTTAGGAGTGGAGAGCACCGGGTTCCCGGCGATGGTGATCAGGGCCCGGACCTGCTCGTCGCCGGCGGTCTCGATCTCGTCGGCGAGGGTGGCGACCGGCAGTTCGCCTTTGACCTCCCCGAATCCGCGGACCCGGCTGTGCCAGCGGCCGGTGCGGAACCCCTTGCCTCGTTTGGCCTCGTCGGTGAGGTGGGGCGCGAGCGGGAACATCACCCCGCCGGGCCGGTCGAGGTTTCCGGTGAGGATGTTGACGACGTCGACGAGCCAACTGGTCACTGTGCCGAACTCGACGGTGCAGGTGCCGATCCGGCCGTAGACGGCGGCGGTGGGGGCGGCGGCCAGTTCGCGGGCGAGGCCGCGGATCCGTTCGGCGGGGATGCCACACGTCTCGGCGACACGCTCGGGCGCGAAGTCGGCTGCCAGCTCACGGACCTCGGCGACACCGGTCACGTGGGCGGACAACGAACCGAGGTCGGTCAGATCCTCAGCGAACAGGGTGTGGACGATGCCGTAGAGCAGGAGCGCGTCGGTGCCGGGCCGGATGAACAGGTGCTCGTCGGCGTGCGAGGCGGTCACGGTACGGCGCGGATCGACGACGACGAAACGGCCACCGCGCTTCTGGATGGCTTTGAGCCGGCCGGGGAAGTCGGCGGCGGTGGCGAGGCTGCCGTTCGACTCCCACGGGTTGGCGCCGAGCATCAGCAGGAAGTCGGTGCGGTCGAGGTCGGGCACCGGGATGGTGAGCGGATTGCCGAACAGGTAACCGCAGGAGACGTGTTTCGGCATCTGGTCGACGGTGCTGGCCGAGTACACGTTCCGGCTGCCCAGTGCCTTGACCAGCGGAGTGATGTAGAGGCCGCCGGACATCGTGTGCGTGTTCGGGTTGCCGAGGTAGAGGGCGAGCGCGTGCGGCCCGTACGCCTCGAGAATCGGCCGCAGACCGGCCCGGACCGCCGCGAAGGCCTCGTCCCAGGTGGCCTCGCGCCCGTTGACCAGGGGCTGCCGCAACCGGTCGGGATCGTCGGTGAGCTGGGCGAACGTCGCGCCTTTCGGGCAGACGAAGCCGTGGCTGAAGACGTGCTCGCGGTCGCCGCGGGCGGCCGTCACCCGGTCGCCGTCGATGGTCAACTCGAGGCCGCAGGCGGCCTCACAGAACGGGCACGTCCGGTACGCGGTCCGCATGGCAGCCTCCCGACACTGGGTTACTGGCGAGTATCCTGCCACGATTCCACCAAGATCGGCCAGGTGGAAAGAACTGCCCGGCGCACCGATCCGGCGACCGCCGACGACGTGCTCTGGCGAGACCCTGCTGATCTGCTGGCGGCGGCTGGACGAGATGCCGGGCGATGGCCTGGCGTCCACGCTGCGGGAACTGCGCCGGCGAGGACGCCGATATCCTACGGCTGTGGGCGTGGGAGGACCTGGCCCCCGCCGCGATCGCCGCCGTCCTCGGCATCACCGCGAACGCCGCGCCGACCCGGCGGCGTCGCTGCAGCCGGCCTCGCCCGAACAGGTCGCGAACCTCGTGGAGGAAGCCATGTCCCGTACCGTCCGCCGGTGGGCGCCGCCCGTCGCCGCCGCCCTGGTCCTGATCGCCGCGGGCGCCGCCTGGGCGGTGACCCGGCCGTCTTCCGAGGCCGGCGCCCCGGTGGCGGCGGCGCCCAGCGTGAGCACCGTCGTCGTGGATCTCACCGCGACCGGCATGCAGGCGAAATGCCGGGAGCCGGAGGCCCAGCGCCTCGCCGGGTCCGCCGACTTCGCCTTCGAGGGCACGGTGAGCGGCATCGAGAACGGCCGGGTGACGCTAGCCGTGACGCGCGTCTTCAAGGGCGAAGCGGCGACGACGGTCCGGGTGTCGCAGGCCGACGGCGGTTCGGAGCGGATGCTCGGCAGCGGAGAGTTCGAGGCCGCGAGGAACTATCTGATCGCCGCGGCCGACGGCAGCGTGCTGATCTGCGGTTACAGCGGTGAGGCCGACGCGATCGGGTTGCGCGAACTCTACGAGGCGGCTTTCTGAACCGGTTCCGCGACGACCGGGTGACGCAGGCCCGGGTGGTCCGGCGGCAGGTTGCGGCGGATCACCCACCAGCTCACCGCGAGGCATGCCGCGACCAGCGGCCCCGACAGCGCCAGCCGTGCCACGCCCAGCGCCTCGGCCTGCCCCGCCTGATAGAGCGGCAGGAACACGGCGACCCGGATGACGTACTGCATCACCCACACCCAACTGCCGCGCGAATACGCCTTCAGCAGCGCGGGATCGCGACGCCACCTGGTCCGCTGCCCGAGCACGCCGCCGACGACGAGACCGAGGAACGGCCAGCGGATCACGATGCTGATGATCCAGGCGAGGATGCTCGCACCGTTGCTGAAGATCTGGAGCAGGAAGAAGTTCTCCGCCTTGCCGGTCCAGAGCGCGATCAACGCGGCCACGCACACCACGAACAGGCCGATCAGCACGGCGCGCGGCTTGTCGCCTTTACGGACCCGCCACACCGACAGGCCGGCCGCGCAGATCACCGCGACGATCGCGCCCGCCCAGATCGACTGCCCGAACGCCACCAGCCCGACCACGAACCCGACCGCGGGCAGCGACGCGTCGACCGCGGCACGCCGCCCGTTCAGCAACTCCGCCAGCGATTCCGGCTGCGCCATCTCCACCCGCCCCTTGAGAGGTTAGGGCAGCCTAACCCGCACGTCGGCCGCCGTCGACGTCAGGCGTTTACTTCCATTCATTTTGTACGGCTACCCGAGAACAGTCCGTTGCTGACACGCGAGGTATCCCCGGCGCGAGACCGCGGCGCGCCCGCCGGGCTGCTGCCCACTCACGGCTGCCCGCGCCCCCACCCCCGCAACCGAGCCGTAGCCCACACGCCCTGCACAGCCCCGCAGACACGGCCGAGCTACGGCCCACACCCCAGCCGTCGCTCAGGCACGCCACGGAACCTCGCTGACGCGGCTGGGCGACGGCTCGGGCCTCCGGGTGCCCGGGGAGGGCTTCGGGACTCGGGGTGGGGTGCGCGGTGACGTGGGGATCAGCCCGAAAGACGCGCTGGGGCCGCGCGCCGAGGTGACGTCGCGTGGGAGCCACGGGGCGGGGATGGTTCGGCGGGACGCCGTGGCCGTACCCGATGAGGGGTTAGACCATCCTGAACCGCTCGGCCTCGATCGTGGTGTCGTCGCCGTGGCCGGTGTGCACCACCGTCGCGTCCGGCAGCGTGAACAGCTTCTCCTTGATCGACTCGACGATGAGGCCGGCGTCCGAGTAGGACCGGCCGGTGGCGCCCGGCCCACCGTGGAAAAGGGTGTCCCCGGTGAAGACGCAGCCCAGGTCGGGGACGTGCAGGCAGACGGCGCCCGGAGCGTGGCCCGGCGTGTGCCGCACCTCCAGCACCGACCCGGCCACCTCGATGCGGGCGCCGTCGGTCAGATCGATGTTCCACCACACGTCCGAGCCGTGGGTCAGCTCCCAGAGCGGCCACTCGGCCGGATGCAGCAGGATCGGGGCGCCGGTGCGGTCCCGCAGTTCCGGGGCCACCCGGACATGATCGTCGTGCGCGTGGGTGCAGACGATCGCCACGAGGCGGCGTTCGCCGACCACCTCGAGGATCGCGTCCGCGTCGTGCGGGGCGTCGATCACCACACATTCCTCGTCGTCACCGACGACCCAGATGTTGTTGTCGACGTTGAAGGTCTGGCCGTCCAGGCTGAAGGTGCCCGCGACGACACCGTGATCCACTCGCAGCATCCTCGGATTGTGCGGGATATTTCTCCGCACCGCTAAACACTTCACCTACCTGGAGCGTTACCGGGACATGACATTCGAGGAGTTCGTGGGAGCGCGGCTGGGTCCCCTGCTGCGGTACGCGACCGCGCTCACCTGCGATCCCCACGAGGCCGACGACATCGTCGGGGAGGTGATGGTCCGGGTCTCCGCACAGTGGCGGCGCATCTCACGGACCGAACATCCGGAGGCGTACGTGAAACGGATGGTCCTCAACGAGTTCCTGTCCCTGCGGCGCCGATGGGGACGGGTCGTCCCGATGAACCACGAGCAGTTGGACAGCCGGGCCGGCGTCAGTGACCCGCACACCGACCGGCAGGAACGCGACGAGTTGGTACGCCGGGTCGCCGCGCTGCCGGCCCGCCAGCGGGCGGTGATCGTGCTGCGCTACCGCTGGTGCTCGGGCCGCACCGGACCTCGGCTGGCTGCCGGGATAGCGGTCGGCCTCGTCGACGGTGACACTGAGCCGGGGCGCACCCGGCCGGTTCGGCCCCGGCCGTCACCTGCTCCCCCGCGAACCCACCCGGGCCGCCGGTCAAGCGACGCCCTGGGCGACGAGAGCGCCGTCGACGTAGGCGTACACCGGTTGTGCCCGGAATCCGGCGAAGAGCAGCTTGCGGTGATGTTCGATCGTCACATAGTGCTGCTCGTGCACACCCACCACGAAGTTGTGCCGCTTGACCAGTTCGACGGAGGCGAAACGAATGGTCTTCACCACGTCGTGACCGTCCACGGTGATGGAGAGGCCACCCCAGAACTTGTTGAAGGAGAAGCGAACCGTGTGGCGCTCGGCGACGCCGACATCGAAGGTCAGGAGCACGAACGTCACTGTAATCCCGCTATCCTCGGCGTCGAGATGATCCTTTTTCACGACGCGATGAGACGGTCCGATCGGTCACATCGCCGCGCGACGGCCGTCGCGACGCGCTGGCCGCTGGCGGCGGTGCTCCTGCTGGCGGCCTGCGCCCGCCCGGACCAGATCGTCACGCCGGAGACCGGCCGGTCGGCAGCGGTCAGCGCGCCGCCGAGCAGTCCCGCGCCGCCCGCCCCGCGGTGCATCGGCGGAGTGGAGATCACCCTCGGCGAGACGAGCGCGGCGATGGGGCTGCGCGCGACCGGGATCGAGCTGCGCAACTGCGGGACGGCGCCGTACACCGTCGAGGGCTACCCGGATCTGGAACTGCTCGACGACGACCGGAAGCCGCTGGACGTGCGTGTCCTGCACGGGGTCGCCGAGGTCGCCATGATCGAGCACTGGGCGGTCGAGCCGAAACCGATCACGGTCGCGCCCGGCGAGCGGGTGAGGGCGCTGCTGGTGTGGCGCAACCTCACCACCGAGGCCGAGAAGATCGCGACCGGGGCGTACGTGCACGTCGCCCCGGCGACCGGACAGCCCCGGCACATCGTCGCCCACCACGTCGACACCGGAAACACCGGCAAGGCCGCGGTCAGCCCCTGGGTCCGCGACTGACCAGCGGCCCTCGCCGGGGTGGGCCGCGGATCGGCACGCCGCGCTGGAGGATCTGGGGCGATCCTCGCCGGTTCGCCTCCGGAATCACGCAGCGCCGTCAAGCGTCACCCACCACGGGCGAGAACTGGCACGATGGGTGGGTGGATCTTCGTGTGGAGCCCTGGCAGCGTCCCGCCCATCACGCCACCGGCCGGGAGGCGGTCGCCATGCTGGTCGCTTTCGCCGGCGATGATGTGCTGACCGAGCTCGCCCTCGCCGGCACGGTGCCCGAGACGGCGCCGGTGGACGCGCTCAACGTTCACCTGCACCGGTATGCGGAGGAACCCGAGTGGATCGACGGGTTCCGCACCGGGCCGCTGCGGGACCTGGCCGCGCAGCAACTCCCCGACCTGCGGCCGCTCGACGAGGCCACCTGCTGTTACACGATCCGGGTGGCGGTCCAGGACCCACCCGACCTGGCCCACCTGCAGCTCGCGTGGCAGGTGGCGGCCTCCGTCGCCCGGGCCGGGGCGGTGGCGGTGCTCGACGTGTACGCCCACGACTGGTTCCCGGGCGAGGCGGTCGCCGCGCTCGACGCGCACCGGCCGTTCGTCCCGATGCGGGAGATCAGCGTGGTCGCCGAGGCCGAGAGCGTGCCCGGGTTCGGGCATCCGGTGCACACCCGCGGGATGATCAAGTTTGGGCGGCCGGACCTGGTCATCGGTGTTCCCGAGGATCAGATCGGGGACGCCGCGACCATCCTGAACCAGCTCGGCCGGATGCTCGCCGAGGGCGAGGTCCTCGAACCCGGCCAGGACCTGCGGGTGGAGGGCAAGCGGGTCCTCACGGTCGTCCCCTACCGGCCGGGCGGCCGGATCCCGGACGTTGCCCTGATCGACGACGGCCTCCTGATCGTCGACGCCGCGAGCTAGTCACGCGGTCGTTCGCCAGCGGCGGGTGGTCAGCGGTGCCACAGGGTGACATCGCTGCTCGTGGCGACGACCAGCGTCGCACCTGACGGTGAGAAACCGGCGGCCCGCAGTTCGGTGACGTTCGCGTGGAAGATGTGCCACCAGGAGTCGCCGTGGTCTCCCGACCAGGGATCGTGGCCCGGCTTCGACAGCAGAACCCGGTCGTGCGGCCAGTCCGGACTGACCACCTCCACCGACCAGCCGTCCGGCGCCACGGTGCGCAGCCCACCGCCGAGCAGCCCGGCCATCCGCACCCGGGTCCCGGCGATCGGCCCGATCCCGACACAGGTGAGGTCGTCGTCCTCCGGCCAGCCCGGGTTCTCGCCCGGCCAGCCCGCGTCGCCGTCGCGCTCCCGGGCCAGTCGCTCGCCGGTGACCGTGTCGAACAGGCCCAGCCCGTCATGCGACCCGATCAGCAACAGGTCACGGCCACTCTCCGGGTGGACCGCGAAGCCGGCGCCGAGCAGCCCGCCGACCGCCACCTGATGCCGCTCGCTCCACGGCTCCGGAGCGTTCACCAGCGGCGCGGCCAGTACCCGGGCGCGAAGCCCCAGCTGGTGGTCGGTCAGCGGAATCCCCTCAGGCACCGCACCAGTCTGCCGGATCCGCCGGCACGGGCGAGCGCAGGAACGTCCCGCCCTGCGGGGTGGTGCGCCAGTTGGCGGCGTGGCCGGTGAGTGGGCAGCAGCCCGGTGGTCGCGCTGCGGTTCGGGGTCGGGGGGACGCCGCGCGGGAGTTACGGGACGGGCTGGTCCGGTGGGGCGGTTTCAGGCGTACGACGATGGCGGTTTTATCCAGCGATGGAGCAGGAAGGCGGCGAGCAGACCGCCACCACCGACCGCGACGGCCGCCGCCGTGAGCGAGGCCGCGGCCGTGACCGCGCCGATCAGGAGCGGCCCTCCGCCTTGGCCGACGTCGGAGCAGAGGCGCCAGGCGCCGAGGAATTCGGCACGGCCGGCGGCGGGTGAGGCGTCGGCGCCGAGGGTCATGACGAGGCCCGCGCTGAGGCCGTTGCCGACGCCCATGAGCAGGGCGACCGCGGTCAGGCCGGCGGCGCTGCCGGCCAGTGGGAGCAGCACGTGCGCGAGTCCGAGCAGCGCCATCGCGGGGACGGCCGCGGCGCGCCGGCCGTAGCGGTCCATGAGTTTGCCGGCGGGATAGAACAGCAGCATGTCGATGCCGCCGGAGACGCCGTAGATCAGGCCGATGGTGGCGGGTTCGAGGCCGAGCGAGGCGCCCCACAGCGGGACGATGGTCTGGCGGGAGGCGCGGAGCGCGCCGACCAGCAGGACACCGAGGCCGAGGGTACGCAGGGTCCGCCGGTTGGCTCGGATGATCGCCCACAGCCGGGGGCGTTCGGCGCCGGCCGGCGGGGTGCGGTCGTGTGGGACGGGCGGGAGGACGATGAGTACGACGGTGGCGAGCCCGACCGCGGCGATCGCGACCAGGTAGGCGCCGTCGAGCCCGGCGAAGTGCATCGCGCCGGCGCCGAGGAAAGGGCCGGTGAAGGTGCCGATCCGGCCGACGCCGCCGAGGGTCGACATGGCACGGGCGCGCAGTTCCGGGCGGACGGCCTCGGTGAGGTAGGCGTGCCGCGCCAGCGCCCACGCCGCGCTGCAGACGCCGAGGAGCACGACCGCGGCGCCGAGGAGCGGGACGGTCGGCGCGAGCATGCAGGCGACCAGGGCCGGTACGGCGAACGCGGCGGCGGTGAGCATGGTGCGCCGCTCCCCCACTCGCGAGATCAGCACGCCGGCGGGCAGAGAGCCGCTGATCTGGCCGAGCCCGAGCAGTCCGGCGACGACGGCGGCGGCCGCGGGGGACGCGCCGAGGCTGGTGGCGGTGAGGACGACGACGGGGGCGACCGCGCCGACGCCGGTCGAGTAGACCGCGGAGGGCAGGTAGACCGTCGGTCCCAACTGGCGGAGCGTCTGGCCGTGGGCCGCCGTATCGGTCACTCGCGCACCATAACGGTTGATCGTTGCGCGACATGCCGGGCCCGGCGGAGGGATTTCCGCCGGGCCGGCGACGGACCGAGAACGAGCCGGAAGCGGACCGAGGACGGGCCGGCGGCTGGGTCAGTCCAACTGGCCGTTGTAGTCGGGCAGCTTGAAGGTGCGCTCGGCATGTCCGCCGCCCAGGTCGGTGGCGCTGTTGCCGATGTTCGCGACGATCGTGTAGCCACGGCGCTCGATGTCGATGCGGGCCTTCGTCTTCAACGTCTGGTTGTCGGAGAAGTCGAACGTCGGCCGGGTGTAGAGATCGGTCCACCGGTATCCGACGACGCTGAGGTTGATCTCGGTGGCCGCCTCGATGATCTCCGGGCGGGCGGTGACGAAGAAGACCGCCGCGCCGTCGGCGCGGGCCTGACGGGCGAGGGCGAGCACCGACGGTGTAGCGGCATACGGCCGGTACTTGCTCTGTAGCGCGGTGTTGTCGATGTCGAGCACGATCGCGGCGCGGGCGCCGGAGGCCGGCAGCCGGTCGTCGAGATAGTCGGCGGCCCGGTCGGTGACGGATTCGACGTCGGCGAGCCAGGTCTCGTAGGAGGGCAGCGCCTGCGCGGTGTTCCCGGCGGGGGCGGCGACGGCGCTCGCCGGGATGGCGGTGAGGCCGATGATCGCGGCGACGGTGGTCACCAGAATGCGGAGGGAGAAGGTTCGCATGCGCCAGATCATCGATGCTTGTTAATTAAAGAACAAGGGGTGACATCGTTCGCCCACGTGAAGAACTGGCGAATCCCCGGCGACGGCATCCACTTTGCCCCGCTGTGTTCACGATCGCATGCGTAACATCCGCACATTGTTTCCGCGAGGCGCGCCCCGGTCAGCGGGTCCCGCCGCGTTTCCGCGGGGCGCGGTCCCGGTCAGCGAGTCCCGCCACGGCGGATGGCCAGATAGGACAGCCAGCCCACGCCGATGATGAACCCGAGCGTGATCAGGCGGTAGAGCACCACCACCGCGATGGCGATCTCGGCGGTGATGCCGCCCGCCATCAGGCCGAGGATCAGCGCGCCGTCGATGATGCCGAGACCGCCGGGGATGATGGTGATCGTGCCGGCGGCCATGCCGGCACAGAAGGCCAGCATCAGTTGACCGGCGCCGATCGAGCCGCCGCCGACGGCCATGCTGCACAGCCACAGGCAGGCCGCGTCGAGCAGCCAGTTGAGCAGGGCGTACGTGACGGCGGCGGCCCCGTGGCCGGGAGTCAGGCGGGCCGCGCGCAACTGTTCGAGAAAGCCCTGGATGCGCTCCTGGCCGTGGTCGGCGGGGCGATGGCGGAGCCGGTTGACGGCGATCAGCACCGGGCGGGTGACCGCGGTCAGGCTGCTGGGGTGCCGGGTGAGGCGGCGGACCCCGATGGTGGCGAGCAGGGCGGCGACCGCCAGCGCCACGAAGGTGTGCGGATCGGGGGTGCCGTTCGCGGTGATCGTGCTGAACGCGGTGATCAGGGCGAGGGCGGCGGCCGAGAGGATGCCGGAGAGCGCGATGCACCAGGAGGCGATCGCCGGTGAGGCGCCGAAGCGGCGCATCTGCCGGTAGTTCAGCGCGGTCGAGAAGGCGGGCCCGCCGGGGAGGGTCACGCTCAGCGAGTGGGCGGCGTAGGCGAGGGCGGTGTGCCGCAGCAGGGAGACCCGCACGCCGGCGGAGCGCAGGAGGTGACGTTGCATTCGCGCGTAGGCCTGGATGGCGGCGGTTCCGGCGAGGAGCGCGGCGGCCAGCCAGCCGAGATGCGGGGCGCGCAGGTGGGTGAGGGCGTCGGCGAGGGACTGCCAGCCGAGGGCGAGTTCGGCGCCGAGGATGGCGGCCACGACCACCACGACGATCCAGCGAGCCTTGGCCCGGGCCGGTGCCGCCGGTGCCGCCTTCTCGGCGAGGGTGGTCATGCACGTGCCCCACAGTTAGTAAACAGATGCTGACAATAAAACCGTACCGGCGTACGGCATAGCGGGTCAACATCCGTTTACGTCACATCCATCCGGCGGATAAGCTGCTACGACAGAGCGGAGGAGGGCTGTGACAGCGAGGGAGACGGCGACGCCGCCACGGCGGCGCGACGCTGCGAAGACCCGTCAGCTGCTGCTGGACGCGGCCCTTCAGCGGTTCACCCGCGACGGCTACGCGGCCACCACGGTCCGTGACATCGCCGACGACGCCGGCGTCAACGTCGCTCTGATCAGCCGGTACTTCAAGTCCAAGGAAGGCCTCTTCGAGGCCTGCCTGACCAGCAGCGTCGACGAGATCCGGCGAAACGCCGAAGACACCCCGCTGGGCCGGACGCCCGAGGCCATCGCCCGGCAGATCGCCCGCCCTCGCACCGAGGGCCTGCTCAATCACCTGGTGCTGCTGCTGCGCTCCTCCGGCGACGAGGGCGCCGACCGCATCCGCCTCGGCCTCCTGCGGTCCTATGGGGAACGCCTGGCCGAGGCCACCGGCTCACCGCCGGGCGACGACCGCATGCTGCTGCGCGCCCAGGTGGTCCTCGCCGCCGCCACGGGAATAGCGCTGCTGCGCACCAAATCCGGCCTGGAGCCGCTCGCGTCGGCGACCGAGGAAGACCTGGTGCCGCCGCTGCGCGACCTGATCGACGCGCTGCTGCGCGACCGCTGACGAAGCTGTCCGGCGGGCGCCGGCACGCCGCGGCCGTCCGACGTCAGGGCCGGGAGATCCAGATGTCGTCGACCGCGCCGTGGAACTGGTCGTTACGGGCGTGGGCGCTCTTGCCCCCGATGTTGAGGGACATGGCGTTGTCGACCCGCAGCGCCGGCGGGATCGGGGTGCTGGCCCGCGGCGCACCGTCGACCAGGATGGTCAGGGTGTCCGGCCCGCGGCGGCAGGTGACCTGGTGCCAGCCGCCGTCGGCCACCCCGACGTCGGCGACCGCCACGTGGATCCGACGTGACTCCTCCCCCACCAGCACGCAGCTGGGCAGCCCGGCCTGGCCGTCGACCTGCAGCTTGTACTGGCTGCCCTCGGCGGCGTAGCCCTTCTGCAGGACGTTCTGGCCGTCGGTGGTGTGCCGGCGGGCCAGGCGCACCGTCGCGCCGTAACTGAACGGGCTCGCGCCCGGGTTGAGGGCGGGCCGGCTGAGAACCCGCAGGATCAGGTGCGGGCACGGCTCCCGGGCGCACGGCGGCGGGAACTGGATCGCCTGGCCGGCGCCGTGCGGGACCCGGCGGACACGGGCGTCGTTACCCGCGTACGGCGTCAGGTCGTGCCGGAACTCGGACGCGTCGGCCCACTGCCGCGGATCCTCGAAACCGTAGCGGGCGACCGTCACGACCGGCGGCACGCTGGGCGTCACCCAGACCGCCGGGGTGCTCCGCACCGGACGATGGAAGGTCACGGCTACCGCGAAGGCGGCGGCGGGCAGCACCGCCAGCAGGGCGATCGTCGCGGCACGGCGGCAGGACAGCACGTACGGTCAACGCGCGGCCCGCGCAACGGTGGCGGGCTGGTCAGGCCGGTCCGGAACCTCGCCGGCCCGGGCTGACCAGCCCGGTGTCGTAGGCGACGATGGTGGCCTGCACCCGGTCCCGCGCCCCGATCTTCGCGAGCAGCGCGTTGACGTGCGCTTTCACGGTTCCCGTGGCGATGCCGAGCGCCTCGCCGATCTCGGCGTTGGAGAGCCCGCCTGCGATGGCGCAGAGCACGTCCCGCTCGCGCGGGGTCAGCGCGTCGAGACGCGGATCGGCCACCGGCGCGGGGTTGACCGCCCCGGTGGCGAAGGCGTCGATGAGGCTGCGGGTCACGGCGGGGCTGAGCATGGCCTCGCCCGCGGCGACGGTCCGGACGGCGGCGATCAGATCGGCCGGCTCCGCGTCCTTGAGCATGAACCCGGAGGCGCCGGCCCGCAGCGCCTGGAAGACGTAGGCGTCCTGGTGGAACGTGGTCAGCACGAGCACCCGCGGCGGGTTCGGGCCGGCGGTCAGCCGGGCGGTCGCGGTCAGCCCGTCGACGCCCGGCATGCGCACGTCCATCAGGATCACGTCGGGCCGCAGCTCGGCGGCGAGGGTGACGGCGGCCGCACCGTCGCCGGCCTCGCCGATCACTTCGAGGTCCGGCTGCGAGCCGACGATGGCCGCCAGCCCCGCCCGCACCATGACCTGGTCGTCGACGACCATCACACGGACGGCGATGACGGCACCTCCTCCCGGGCGAACACGGGCGCGGCCGGCGGCCGGCCCGGCGGCTCCGGCCTGCTTCCCAGGCCGTCGAGCAGCGAACGCATGGCGGTCAGGGCCTGGCGGGCGGCGTCGAGAACCCCGTCGAGGTCACCTCGCTCGGCGGCGGCGGGCACCGCCGCGGCGTGCCGCAGAACCGCCTCGTGGAGGCCGGACGCGATGCGCAGCCGCTCCAGCCGGGCCTGGAACGCGGCCTGCGCCAGGGCCGCGGCCACCCCGCCCTCCTCGCGTTCCCGCAGCCGGTCCCGCCGGCGGCGGGCCGTGTAGCCGGCCGCCCAGCAGATGCCCGCCGGCACCATCAGCGCGATCGCCAGGACCACGCTCAGCAGGATCATCATCGCGGCCAACGCCTCCGGGCCGTCGCCGGCGGCCTCCGGGTCGTCGGCCACATCCAGCGCGATCAACAGGGACACGACGATCGCCGACGGCACCGACACCGCCAGGGCGGCGAGCCAGGTCAGGGAAGGCTGTACGCCCCAGGCCGCCACCGCGTACACCGCCGCGAGCGGGACGGCGACGCTCAACGCGAACAGGTAGCCCAGGCCGGCCGGCACCACACCGGTGAGCACCAGCAGCGGTCCGAGGCCTCCGGTCAGGATCGCCGCCGCGAGAACCCACCAGGCGGCCCGCCGGCGCCACATCAGCGGCACCGCCTGGGCGATCTGCGCGATCAGCACCAGCGCGGCCGTCGCCGGGCTCAGTCCCTCCTCGAGGGCCACGGCGATCCCGGTGAACTGAAACACCAGGAGGACCAGGATCAGGGCGGCGTCGATCACCGCCTGGCTGCGGAGCCAGGGGTACGCGGCCCGCACGGTCTCGCCGGCGCCCGGCAGCACCAGCCGCACCCGCCACCCGCCGCCGGGGCGAGGACCGGCCTCGCACGTGCCGCCCACGGATTCGGCACGCTCGCGCATCCCGGCGAGTCCGCGTCCGCCGCCGAGTCCCACCACCGGGGCGGCGCCGCCGTCGTCCTCGATCACGAGTTCGGCGGCGTGCCCCGTGGAAAGAGCACGCTCCCCGGAGAGAGCGCGCCCCACCGAGGGAGCATGCCCCGTGGAGAAAGCGCCCCCCGTGAAGGAGCCGACATCGGTGGACGTCCAGCGGACCCGTACGTCGGCTCCCGGCGCGTAGCGCAGTGTGTTGGTGAGCGCCTCACGGACGATGCCGTAGGCGACCGCCGCGGCTTCCGGCGGTGGCCCGCCGTCCGGCAGGTCGAGGGTGATCCGCTGGCCGAGCGCCCGGAATCCCTCGGCGAGGTCGGCCAGCGTCGGTTCGTCGCCGGGCGGCGCGGCGGCCGGCATGATCGCCACCAGCCGCCGCAGCGCGTCGAGGGTCTCCCGGCCGGTACGCGCGGCGAACTCGAGCGCCTCGGCCCGCAGGTCGGGCCGCTGATCGCCGAGCATGTCCGCGGCCGACGAGTTCACCACGATGGACGTGAGGTGGTGGGCGGTGACGTCGTGCAGCTCACGGGCCAGGCGGCGGCGCTCGGCGGCGGTGGCGTCGCGCCCGGCCTCGTGCGCCGCGACGAGCCGGCGGGCGGCGGCCGCGCGTTCGGCGTTCCACCGGCCGCGGCGCCGGCCGAGGGCGGCCACGAGACCGTGGACGGCGACAGCGAGGACCACCGTGACCAGATGGTCCCCGCCGATGCCGTGCTGCGCCGCCGCGACGACGCACTCCAGCAGCATGACCGCCACGTAGGCGTGCACGGTGGTGCGGGCCGGCGCGCGGACGGCCACGTTGAACAGGCCCACCAGCAGGGAGAGCCAGATGACGAGCAGGGCGTCATGGCTGTCCATCCACTGGGGCGCGGCGGGCGCCGCCAGGGCCGCGAGACCGTTTCCGGCCAGCACCGCGGCGAGCGCCGGCGCCGGCCGTTCCCGCCGCCACCCGAGCCCGGCGCCGATCAGCAGACAGGCGGCGGCGACCCCGGCCGCCGGAACAGCCGCAACGGGGTCGCCGCGCAGCAGCGGCAGCACCGGCCAGAAGAGCAGCTGCCCCACGACGAGCAGTACGGGTAGCAACCACCTGGCCATGGCGGCACTCTATCGAGGGACCTACAGCGGCCCGGTAGGCAGTTCGCGGCGGATGAGTTTGCCGGTGGGGTTGCGGGGCAGGTCGTCGACGAAGACCACGTCGCGGGGGACCTTGAAGCGGGCCAGGCCGGCCCGGACGTAGTCGCGGATCTCCTGCGGGTCGCGGGCGGAGTCGTCGGTCGGGACGATGAAGGCGCGCAGCCGGGCGCCGAAGTCCGGGTCGTCGACGCCGATGACCGCGACGTCCATCACGTCCTCGCGTGCGGCGAGCAGGTTCTCCACCTCCAGCGGGTAGACGTTCTCCCCACCGGAGATGATCATGTCGTCGTCGCGGCCGTCGATGTAGAGCAGGCCTTCGGCGTCGAAGTGGCCCTGGTCGCCGGTGGCCATGTAGCCGTCGATGACCTGCTTGTGCTGGCCGTCGGTGTAGCCCTCGAACGGGATGCCGGTACGCACGAAGATCCGGCCCTTCGCCCCGACCTCGGTGATCGGCTTGTCGTCGTCGCCGTAGAGCGCGACGTGCACGGTGACCGGGGGCTTGCCGACCGTACCGGGAGATCTGCGCAGTTCCTGGGGTTGCGCCACGGAGGCGACGGCGACCTCGGTGGACCCGTACACGTTGTAGAGCACGTCGCCGAAGGTGTTCTGGAAGCGGACGCACAGATCCGGCGGCAGGGCGGACCCGGCCAGGAAGACGGTCTTCAACGACGACGTGTCGTACTTCGCGATGACGTCCGGGCCGAGGGCGAGGATCCGGTTCAGCATGGTCGGGACGGCGACCAGCATGTGCGCCCGGTGTTCGGCGATCGCGGCGAGGATTCCCTCGGCGTCGATGCGGCGCAGAAGCACGGCGTGGTTGGCCAGGGACAGCCCGACGGTCCAGGCGCCGAACCCGGTGGCGTGGAACAGCGGGGACGCGATCACCGCGGTGCCCTGCCGGGGGAAGTCGATCCGATCCGCGATCACGGCACTGGCCAGCGGCGAGACCTTCGTCCGGGGCGCGCCCTTGGGCAGTCCGGTGGTGCCGCTGGTCAGGATGATGAAGCCGCCCGGCTTCTCGGGGAGCGGCAGCGGCACGGTGGTGGGTTCGGCGGCGGTCAGCTCGTCAACGGTGAGCACCCCCTCGGGGCGCTCGTAGTCGTCGTCGGCCCAGCTCAGGTACCGCAGGATGTCGTCCGGCAGCCCGTCGACGGCGTCGGCGAACTCGCTGTCGTACATCAGGAAGCGGACGTTCTCCCGCTTGATCAGCTCGGCGAGCTGGGACGCGGCGAGGCCGGTGTTGAGCATGGCCAGGCGCATACCGGCCCGGGCGGTGCCGGTGATGGCGAGGGCCAGGCCGCGGTGGTCGCGAGCGAGGACCCCGATGACCGCCTTCGGCGGCAGGTCGACCTTGCGCAGGGCGTGGGCGAGCGCGTTGGAGCGCTCGAAGAACTCGCGGTACGTCCAGGTGCCGCGTTCGTCGGTGAGGGCGGGGAGGTCGGGACGCTCGTTGGCGGCCTTCTCGATGAGGGCCGCCTGAGGACCGATCTTGGCGTTGTTGGCGGCGGCCTTGACCAGACGATCGGGCCGCAGCAGATTGACGATACCTATCTGGTGCATCCGCAGAACCGCGTGCAGGTGTTCGAGCGTGCTCACTCTTCAGCCCTTCCAGGAGGGGGGTCGGTGCTCGGCGTACGCGCGGATGCCCTCCAGGGCGTCCGCGGACCCGATCACCTCGGCAGCGATGTCGGAGAGATGGTCGAAGGCATCCGCCGCGCCCCAGTCGCGGTGTTCGTCGACGATGCGTTTCGAGAGAAGTACTGCCAGGGGCGCGTTCGCGGCGATGTCGTGGGCGAGTTCCAGCGCGGTGTCGAGCGCCTTGCCCGGTGACGTGACGCGATTGATCAGACCCAGTTCGTGCAGCCGGCGTGCGGGCATCGGCTCGCCGGTGAGGGCCAGTTCGAGGGCGGTGCTGCGGGGCAGGCTCTGGGCGAGCCGGAGCACCCCGCCGGCCGCGGCGACCAGGCCGCGTTTGACCTCGGGGATGCCGAAGGCGGCGTCCTGGGCGGCGACGATCAGGTCGGCCGCGAGCGCCAGTTCGCAGCCGCCGGCCAGGGCGGCGCCCTCCACGGCCGCGATCAGCGGCTTCGTGGGCGGCCGGGCGGTGACGCCGAGCAGTCCGCGGCCCTCGGTGATCGGGTATTCGCCGCGGGCGGCGGCCTTGAGGTCCATGCCGGCGCTGAACACGGTGTCCGAGCCGGTGAGGACGGCGACCCGGGCCAGCGGGTCGGCCTCGAAGGCGTCGACGGCCTTCTCCAGGGCGCGGGCGGTGGCCAGGTCGATGGCGTTGCGCACGGCCGGGCGGTTCAGCCGGAAGACGGTGACCGGGCCGTGCCACTCGACGATCAGGGGCGGCTCGCCGGGCGGCGGCAGGTCCACCGGCGTCGTCTCGGTGACGGTGAACGTGGCGCCGGTGACGTCCAGCTGCCAGCCGAGCGGGTCGGTCTCCGCCAGCAGCTCGGACATCTCCGACAGTTCCGGAAGACGGAGGACGACCCGGTCGCCGGCCGGGGTGATCGCGGTGACGATCGCCGGACCCGGTGACCCGTCGCGTTCGTACACGACGGTGCAGGCCTCCAGCACCGCCGGCCCGGAGTGCTCTCGCAGCGCCCGGCGCGCGGGTGGCCGGGGCAGGCGCGGGTCGGCGTCGATGTCGCGGAACGCGGTGGAGGGCGGCCGGGCCGACAGGACGGTGGCGGCGTGCTTGGTGAGGTACCAGCCGAGCGCGGTGGCCAGCCCGTAGCTCTCCGGCTCGGCACGCAACAGCGGCACCAGATTGGCCACCGCGTGACTGGTGTAGTTGTTCCCCGGACCGCCGGCGAAGGTCAGTCCACCGGTCACCGTGAGGGGGCGCGAAGGGTCGTCGATCGGCAGGCCCAGTTCGAGAGCGGCGATCTGCACAGCGGACGGGAAGCAGGCGTACAGGTCGATGTGCTTGACGTCGTCGATCGTCACGCCACTGTGGCCGAGGACGGCGTCACCGATCGCCTTGATCGCGGGCGAGGTGGCCAGATCGGCGCGCTCGGTGACGTACCACTCCTCGGTCGCGTGCGCCCCGGCGTGCACGAACACCCAGCGGTCCTGGGCGATGCCGGCCTCCTGTGCGGCCGCCGCGCTGCACACGATGATGCCGGAGCCCTGATTGACCTGAAGGTTCGCGGTGAGCAGCTTGGGGTAGGGCGCCGAGATCATCCGGTTCCCGGAGGTCGGCGTGGCCAGTTCCTCCGGTGTGTACGCCGTGGGCTGCCAGGCGTGCGGGTTGGCGGCGGCGACCTCCGAGTAGGCCGACCAGAGCCGGGTGATCCGCTCCAGGTGCGCCTGCGGGCTGAGGCCGAGACGGCCACGGACGGCGGTCTCGATCAGCGCGTACAGGTAGATCGGGGCGACCAGTCCCGCCGCGGTCTCCGGGTCGTTGTTGGCCGGGGCGTCGCCGCCGATCACCCGGGTCGGCTCGGCGCCGTCCGGCTGGGTGGGCCATCCGAGGTCCCGTCCGGCACGTTCGGCGGCGGCCGCGGTCGAGGCCGCTTCCGCGCCGCCGACCACGGCGATCGACGCGCGGCCCTCGGCGATGGCCGCGGCCACGTCGTTGAGCAGCCGTAACGAGCCGTCGCCACCGAAGATGGTGGTCTGCACGGTCTCGGCCGGGCTCGCGCCGACCATCCGCGCCAGCAGCGCGGCGCCGTCCTGGTACTGCCACGAGACGCTCGCGACGTACCCCGCCAGATCCGCTTCTCGCAGAAGGTCCGGCCCGGCCCCGCTGTCCTCGGCGGCCAGCCGCAAAGCGCGGGCGGCTAGGGAGACCGGGTCACCGCCGGCCGGGTCGGTGGACCGGTCGGACACCTGCCCGACGCCGACGATCACCGGCGTCCGCGGGTCGATCTCCGCGCCGGTCCGCTCCCAGCGGACCGGCGCCTGGCTCACGGTCTTCTTCACGACCTTCCGCGGGGTACGGGCCACAGGTTGCGCCGTGAGCGCCACTCTCCCCAGCTCGTCCAGGGACTTGCGCATGGCGTCGGCGAGGTTCCGGGCGACCATCGGCCCGAGCGGCCCGTCGGCCGACCCGCCCTCGACCCCGCCGTCGAACCGCACCATCGAGCCGCCGTTCACCGGTGTGACCGACAGGTAGAACCCGACGGTGATCCCCATCGGAGCCGTGCCCTCCAGCCACACGGCCTGTTCCGGCAGGACTCCGGTGACCGTCCAGCGGACCTCGCTGGGCACTCCCATCAGCTTGATCCGCTGCCGGAAGCGCACTCCTTCGGCGAACTCCGCGGGCGGCTGCCCGATCCACCCGGTGTGCTGGAGCACCCAGTCGGGCATCCGGGCCGGGTCGCCGAGCACCGTGAAGACCTGCTCGGCCGTGGCCTCGACCGGCACCGAGACAGCGCACGGGTGGGCGAGCCGGCGGGGCGGTGGGGCGGCGGCGGGCGGCGCGGGTGGCTCCGGGCGGGAGCGGCTCAGCAGCGTGGCCGCGGCCGCGCGCGCGACGGCGAACCCGGCACGGAGACGGGCGGTGGGACTTGCCAGCATCGACGCTCCCCTAACAGTCTGGCCTGACGGTAAGGGCGTGACCTGGGTCACGGCAAGACCATAGAGATCATTAGGAATCAGCCTTATGGACGCAACTAACCGTCAAGTCGTACGGTAACCGCCGTGAAACGAACGCAGGCGCAGCGCAGCGAGGCCACCCGGGCCAGGGTCCTGGAGGCGACGGTGCAGTGCCTGGTCGAGCGCGGCTACGCGGAAACCACCACCGCCGAGGTCCTGGCCCGCGCCGACGTGCCCCGCGGCACCCTGCTGCACCACTTCCCCACCAAGGTGGACCTGCTGGTCGGCGCGGTGCACTATGTCGCCGGCCGCCGCGTCGAGGCTCTGGCCGCCGAACTCGCCGCGATCGGTCCCGAGGCCGACCGCCTCGACGCGCTGATCGACATCATCTGGCGGCACTTCTCGTCACCGCTGTTCTGGGCCGCGCTCGAACTGTGGAACGCGGCCCGCACCGACGCCGAAGTGCGCGCCGCTCTGCTTCCGGTGGAGAAGGAGATCTTCACCGTCCTGCACGACCGGGCCCGCACGCTGCTCGCCGAGAGCTCGCCCGGAGATCCCCGGGTGCCGACCGTGGTGGAGTTCAGTTACGAGGTCCTCACCGGACTCGCCATGACCGGCATCGTCAACGGCGACCTGGGCCGCCGTGAGCTGCTCATCCGCCGCTGGAAGCGGGCGGCCGCGATCCTGCTCGGCCACCGCGATCCGTCCACCCTCGTTGAACGCGCCCGCTCAAAGGAGAGTTGATGTTCGACACCCCGGAACGCCTCGCCCTGGCCGACTCGATGAAGCAGTTCGTCGCCCGTGAGATCCTCCCGCGCCTGGCCGGCTGGGAACGAGCCGGTGAGATCCCGCGTCACGTGCACGCCGATCTGGCCAAGGCCGGTCTCTACGGCATCGGCTTCGCGGAGGAGATCGGCGGCGACGGTGGCGACACCGTCGACACGGTGGTCGCCACCGAAGCGTTCCTGGAGGCGGGCGGCTCGTCCGGCGCGCACGCCTCGCTCTTCACCCACGGCATCGCGCTGCCGCACATCATCGCCTCCGGCGACGCGTCGCTGATCGACCGGTTCGTCCGGCCGACCCTGGCCGGCGAGAAGATCGGCGCGCTCGGCATCACCGAGCCGGAGGCCGGTTCGGACGTGGGCTCGTTGCGCACCACCGCGGTGCGCGACGGCGACTCGTACGTGGTGAACGGCGCCAAGATGTTCATCACCTCGGGCATCCGGGCCGACTTCGTGACCACCGCGGTGCGCACCGGCGGCCCCGGCGCGTCCGGGATCAGCCTGCTCGTGATCGAGAAGGGCACTCCCGGGTTCACCGTCTCCCGCAAACTCGACAAGATGGGTTGGCTCTGCTCGGACACCGCCGAGTTGTCCTTCGCCGACTGCCGGGTACCGGCCGCCAACCTGATCGGGCCGGAGGGCTTCGGCTTCGCGCTGATCGGCCAGGCGTTCGTGTCGGAGCGGGTGATCGCCGCGGTGCACGCCTACTCGGTCGCCCAGCGCAGTCTCGACCTCACCCTGGCCCACGCCCGTTCCCGTGAGACCTTCGGCCGGCCGCTGATCAGCCGCCAGGTGGTCCGGCACAAGCTGGTCCAGATGAAGCAGAGGATCGACCTGTCACGTCAGTACACGCGATGGGTGGCCGAGCGGCACGCCGCCGGTGAAGCGATGATCGGCGAGGTCTGCCTGGCCAAGAACGCCGCCGTGGAGGCCTGCAAGTACGTCGTCGACGAGGCCGTCCAGTTGCACGGCGGGATGGGTTACATGCGCGAGTCCGAGGTCGAGCGGCACTACCGGGACACCCGGATCCTCGGGATCGGCGCGGGCGCCACCGAGATCATGGCGGACCTGGCGGCGAAGATGTTCGGTTACCACTGACCGGGTTACGGCGCCGGCCGCTCGGCCGGCGCCGCCTGGACCAGCGCGTCGATGAGTTTGTCGATCGTCCCGGGAAAGGCCGAGTTGTACATCGACGGCAGGTGCTCGCGGACCAGATGCACGTTGGGGTAACCGTCGGCGGGCAGTGAGGTGTAGACCTGGGACCAGGCCTCCTGCTCCGCCGCCTCCTGTTCGGGGGTCAGCTCGGCGGCGTCGACCGCCGCCACGGCGAGGACGGTGTCGACGAAGTCGCGGTAATGCCGCACCGCGTCGGCCGGGGCGAACCCGGCACTCAGCATGATCCCGATGCCGGTGTCGACGACCCGCATCTCGTGCGGGCCGGCGGTGACGCGGATCGCTCGCAGATGTGCCAGCCTCGGGTGCAGTCGCATCGAGCGCCGGAGCGAGGCGGCCAGGTCGCGCAGCGAGTCGGCCCAGTGCTCGCGCGGGACGAACTCGGCGAAGGCGTCGCCGATCAGCCGGTCGGCGAGCGCGAGCAGCAGGGCGTCCATGTCGCGGAAGTAGCGGTAGACGGCGGTGGGGTCGGCGCCCAGCTCAGCGCCGAGGCGGCGCACGCTCAGCCGGTCGCCGCCGGGCGCGTCGATCAGCCGCAGGGCGGTGTCGACGATCATGTCCGCGGTCAGCACGACCCCGGTCCGCGTCTTCCGGCGACGGGCCCCCACGCTGCGCACACGTTCCACTGCTGGCACGTGACCACCTTAGTCGCCTCTTATGTCAACGCATTGACATAAGGTTCTCGGGGCTGTTTCATCTGTTCACGAGATCTCCATCGGCGGACACCGGGAGATCTCGAGGAGTTGGAAGGGACTCACCATGGCGGCCACACCCCCCGCTTACGATCTGGCCATCCGCACCGACCGGCAGCGCATCGACAAGGCCCTGGCCGGCGCCGCCCGCACCCCGTTCTGGCTGGAGGACCCGGGTCGGCCGGCTCCCGAGCCGGCGCTGAGCGGCGCGACCGACGCGGACCTGCTCGTGATCGGCGGAGGCTACTGCGGGCTGTGGACGGCGCTGATCGCCAAGGAGGCCGACCCGTCGCTCGACGTCGTGCTCGTCGAGGGAAACGAGATCGCGTGGGCCGCCAGCGGCCGTAACGGCGGGTTCGTCGAGGCCAGCCTCACCCACGGGACCGAGAACGGGCGCCGCCACTTCGCCGACGAGCTGCCGATCCTGGACGCCCTGGCCGCGGAGAACTTCGCCGGCTTCGAGGACACCCTGACCCGGCACGGCATCGACGCCGAGTTCCGGAAAGAGGGCGTGCTCGCCGTCGCGACCGAGCCGCACCAGGTCGACGAGCTGCGCGCGGCCGCCGGCGCGACCACCACGTTCTACGACCGGGAACAGCTCGGCACGCTGGTGCGGTCACCGCTGTTCCGGGCCGGCCTGATGCAGCACGAGGGCGCCGCGCTGGTGCACCCGGCCAAACTGGCCTGGGGCCTCAAGGCCGCCTGCCGGAGACTGGGCGTGCGCATCTACGAGAACACCCCGGTCACCGGCATCAAGGACCAGGGCGGCACGGTGCGCGCGGCGACCTGGGCCGGCAGCGTGCGGGCCCGCAAGGTCGCTCTGGCCACCAACGGGTTTCCCACCCTGCTGAAGCGCAACCGCCTGCTGACCGTGCCGATCTACGACTACGTGCTGATGACCGAGCCACTGACCGGCGCGCAGGTCGAGGAGATCGGCTGGACGAAGCGGTTCGGCATCTCGGACACCTCCCGGCAGTTCCACTACTACCGGATGACGTCGGACAACCGGATCCTCTGGGGCGGCTACGACGCGGTCTATCACAAGGGCGGCGGCATCCGTCCCGAGCACGACCAGAACCCGGAGACGTTCGCCCGGCTCGCCGATCACTTCATGCGGACATTCCCGCAGCTCGGCGACGTGCGCTTCTCCCACGCCTGGGGCGGCATGATCGACATGTGCACCCAGCTCGCCGCGTTCCAGGGCCGGGCGATGGGCGGCAAGGTCGCCTACAGCAGCGGTTTCACGGGGCTCGGGGTGGCGGCCACCCGTTACGGGGCGACCGTGATGCTCGATCTGCTGGACGGCCGGGACACCGCCCGGACCAGGGTGAAGATGGTCACGAGGAAGCCGCTGCCGATCCCGCCGGAGCCGATGCTCTACCCGGCGGTCCAGGTCATCCGCAACGCGATCGCGCGCTCCGACCGCAACGGCGGCCGGGACGGTCTCATCCTGAAGGCCGCCAACGCCATCGGGTTCTCGTTCGACTCCTGATCGCACTCTCGCTGACGGCCGGCCCGTGACGGGCCGGCCATCAGACCTTGAAGCCGGGCACGACCTCGCGGACGCAGTGTTCCGCGTCCTCCACCGGCACTCCGCGCGCCGTCAACGCCACCACCACGTCCGCCGGCCGCGCGCCGCCGTCGACGACGCTCATGTCGCCGCTGCCGCTGACGAGATGGATCCGGTACCGCGCGCCGGTCCACTCCACCCGCACCGCGGTGACGGGTCCCTCTGCTGGATCCCCCATGCCGATCATCCTAGGGAACCGCGGATCCGCCCCGCCGGGCGACCGGGCCACGGTCCGCGCCGGCGCGTTTCTCCCGGCCGGCCGCGGCGCCCGGCGACCCGCCTGGCCCTCACCCCTTCTCCTCCGGTACGACGGAACGGCCGCCCCACGACTCCGGCGCCGTTCCGTCGTCGGCGAGCAGGACGGACAGCAACCCGCGGAGGGTCCGCTCGAACAGGTCCGGCCGCGGCGTCCCCGGCACGGCGAAGGCCGCGACCAGATGGGGGTACGCCGTCAGGTCGAGCCCGGTGAAGGCCGGTGGCGGCGCCGCCCTCTCGTTGCGGGCGAAGAGCGTGACGACCCCGGTCATCATCGCCAGCGCCTCGAATTTCGCGGCGGTCCCGCACCGGACGGGTTCGAGGACGCGCAGGCAGTGGTCGAACCAGCCCAGGCTCTCCGGGCCGATGCCGCTGGACCGGGGGAGCAGGTCGACCAGCCAGGAGTGCCGCCGGTAGAGGTCGAGTTGCCGGCGGGCCAGGTGCAGCAGGGCCTCCGTCGGGTCCGGCCCCGGCGCGGGGTAGGGGCACAACTCGGCCACCACCCGGTCGCTCATCAGGTCGAGCAGATCGTCACGCGACGACAGGTAACGGTAGAGCGTGCCGGCGCCGGTGCCGAGCGCCGTGGCGACGGCACGCATCGAGACGGCGGCCAGGCCCTCGGTGTCGGCGAGCGTGATCGCGGCCGCCACGATCTCGTCCCGGCTGTGGGTGGGGTGCGGTCCGCGGCTGCCGCGTTCGGGCCTGTTCCAGATCGGGGGTGCGTCAGTCACTCCCTCACTCTAAACCGCGAACATCGTTCGCGGTTGGCGCCGGTCGCGGCCCTCTCAGTCGGGCGCGGCCGCGACCCACTCCTCGCTGACGCAGCCCTCCTCGTAATCCCACCAGCCGTCGCGAGCGCCGGCCCGCAGCACACGCTGGACACCGGCCAGGTCGGCGCCCGGCGGGACTTCGAGGGCGACCAGACCGAACTGCTGGATGCCCTCACCGGTCACGCCGAACGGCTGGAACGTGTCCAGCACCCGCTGGCGGGAACCACGCAGCGGGCCGCTCGGGGACGGGGCGACCCGGATCGTGCAGTTGCCGGACCACTCCAGATGCTCGGCCGCCCAGAGCACGCCCTCGCCGTCACGCTCGACCCGGATCAGGTCGCCGCTGGCGACACCGCGCACGAACCAGGGCACATTGGTGAGACGGACGACGTCGGCCCCGACCGTGTCGGCCCACAGGCTCTCCACCGCGACCGGAGGCCAGCCGGCATCGTCGCGCGGCAGGTCGAAGTGCACCTTGACGGCAGGCATCGGGCACCGCTCCCGCTCATCGTTCATCTGCGTACAAGATCTCGTCCCGTCCACGCGGAGACGGAGTCTTCGAAAGAAGGTTCAGGCCATGCCGACCGCGGGCGTACCGGTGGCGGCGCGCACACGGTAACCCCGGTGAGCGAGGGCCTGAATCATCTTCGCGGCCCCGGCCGGGTTGGCCGAGTGGACGTCGATGCGGGCCGCCCGTCGGTGAACGAGCGGAGGTCGTCGACGAGCGGGGCCGTCCGCCGGCCGGCGAGCCACTCGTCGCGGGTGATCACGTACTCCACTTCGCCCTCATCGGACCCCGGGATCGGCGGCAGGTCGGGGTGGAACGTCCGCACGTACCGCAGGCCGGTCTTCTCCATGACGCGCCGCGAGCCGGCGTTGACCGTCATGGTCTGCGCGAAGATCCGGCTCTGGCCGGCCGTCTCGAAGCCGTGCCGCACCAGCTCTCGGGCCGCCTCGGCGGCATAGCCCCGCCGCCAGTGGCGGCGGGCGACGCGATAGCCGAGCTCCGCCACCGACGGTTCCTCGTCCGGCGGGAGCATCATCAGGCCGATGAAGTCGTCACCGGCCCCGAACGCCGCCCAGAAGCCGAGGCCGTCCACCCGGCGGCCCAGTTCCATCCGCTTCGCGTGGGAGACGGCCATCTCGTCCCGGGTGCGGGCCCGCCCGAGGATGTACCGCAGCACTTCGGGGTCGGCGTCGAGTTCCACCTCGAGTTCCAGGTGCTCGTCGGCCAGGGGTACCAGGAGCATCCGCTCGGTGCGCAGGATCGGTTGCGGCATCCGCCCACGATCACACAACGGCCGTGGCTTCGCGACGGGAATTATGGCGCCGGCCGTCCATTCCGGAGACCGTGCGGGCGCGAACGGTGCGGGGCACGATGGGCGCGCCCCGCACCGATCGCGGGATCACTCGTCGCAGGCCGAGCCGTTGCGGTCCGGGTCGAGGCCCTGACGGTCCGGGCCGGTGACCTTGAGGGCCGGGAAGCCGTGGTCGCGCAGCCAGGCGCACTTGTCGGTGACGCCCGGCGGGAAGCGGACCGGAACGCATTGGGCGATCGTGCCGTAGGAGCGGTCGCAGCCGTCGACCGTCGGCGCGACCTTCACCGGCGCGGTGGGTTTGCGCTTGGGCTTCTGCCTGGTCACGCCGGGCTGCCCGGCGAAGGGCTGGACGAACGGGGCCGGTGTGGCACGGCGCGCCGGCGCGCGGGCGGCCTGCTGTCCGGCGGCGGCCAACTCCCGAGTCTGCCCGGTGCTCCCGGGACCACCGGCGCCCGGCGCCGCGGGACCCGCGCCGGGATCGGTTCCGGGACCCCCGGGAGTGGGCGCGATGTCGGGCAGTCCTCCCTCGGCGGCGACCGAGGTCGTGCGGATCGTCCCCGGGTCGTTCCCGGTGAGCGACACCCAGCCGACGCCGGCGGTGAGGGCTACCGCGGCCAGGGCCAGCGCGGCCAGTCGGGTACGGCTCATCCGATCTTCACCCACTTCGCTACCGAGGGAACGCCGTTGGTGCCGACCACGAACAGCATGTACCAGCCGGGCGGCGCCAGGTTGGGGTTGCTGGTCAGGTTCAGGTCGATCGAGTTGCCGTTGACCGTCATCGGCAGATCGACGAACCGCTGGTTCGGGTCGCTGGAGTGGGTCACCGCGGCCGGGCGGATCAGCTCCGCCTTGAGGACCGGCTTGTCGACGGTGATCGTGTTCGCGCTGCCGTACGCCCAGTTCGCGCTGGACAGGCCGGTGATCTGCGGACGGGCGCCCTGGAACAGGTACGGCGGCGAGTACACCGACACGCGCATGTCGAAGGTGCCGTTGCCGGGGTTGTCGCCGACCGCCATCACCCGGCCGTCGGGCAGCAGGAACGCCGACGAGTGGTACCCGCGCGGCACCGGGTCGGTGGCCATGCCGGGCGTGAACTGATTGGTGGCCGGGTCGTACATCGAGGCCTCGAAGACGGGGTCGGCCCGGTTGTGCAGGGCCCCGCCGGTCTCGAACACCTTGCCGTCCGGCAGCAGCACCGCGGAGACGTACATCTTGCCCTGGTCTCCGGTCTGAGCGACGCCGCCGGTGAGCTTGCCGTGCGGGATCGGCGGCCCGGCGGTGTAGGCCGGCGACGGCTGCTTGAGGTCGATGATGTCGGTGAGCCGGTGGGCGTCCGGGTTGGTCTCGATGTTGCCGCCGCCCAGGGTGAGGACCTTCTGGTCCTGGGCCGGCGGCAGTAGCACGCTCATCGATTGGTCGCGCTCGTCCTTCTTGCGCAGACCCGGAACGGGCGCGATGGTGCCGGCCTGGTAGTCGTAGATCGACGAGCCGCTGCCGGGGGTGCCGTTGCCGAAGACGTGGCTGCCGCTGTAGAAGAGGCGGCCGTCCTGCATCAGGACCATCGACGGGTAGAGGCCCCAGAAGTTCCACGTCTGGTTCGCCTCGTTGAGGCCGAGCCAGCGCTGCTGGGCGTCGGAGAAGTACTGGGTGGCGACCGTGCCGTGGGAGTCCTCGCCCAGGCCGCCGAGCGAGATCACGTCACCGTTGCCCATCACGGTCGCCGACGGGTACCACGATCCCGCGGTCATGTCGTTGACCCGCTGGTAGGCGCTGGTCGCCGGGTCGAAGATGTACGAGTTCTTCAGACCCTTGTAGCCGTGGCCGCCGTCGGCGGCCGGATAGTCCTTGTTGCCGCCCATGACCAGCACCCGGCCGTCCTTGAGCTGAACGTGCCCGGCACAGAACAGGTCCTCCGGCGTGGGCACGGCGGTGAACCGGCCGGTACCCGGCTTGTAGATCGCGGTCTTGAAGGTCTTCGCGGCGAACGCGTCGGGATCGTTGCCGGAGCCGGCGATGAGCAGGACGTCGCCGTTGCGCAGCACCACGGCGTGGATGCCGCGGACCGCCGAGTCGAACGGCATGACCTGCCAGTCGCCCTTGACGCACTTGTCGCCCGCGCTGCACGAGTCGTCCGGCGTCGGCTGGGTCGCGTCGACCATGGTGTAGTCGTCGGTCTTCAAGGTGCCGTTGCCGTAGATGGTGATGCCCCAGACGATCTGGTCGGTGTTCGCCGGGACCTGCGGGGTGCGGACGGTCTGCTGGGTCCACCCGGTGGCGACCGGCAGGCTGGCCAGGTCGGTCCAGTACACCCAGCCCTGCGCGACGTCGTGCCGGAACACCGTCATCACCGTGTTCGGGGTGGACGACTTGTACCAGGCGGACAGGTCGTACTGGTGACCCGGCGTGACGTTCGGCGCGCACGAGGTGTCTTCGAGCATCATCGCCTTGCGGTCGCCCTGGCCGGCCGTGGTCAGGGTGACCGACATCGACCGGGCGCCGCTGTGCGCGTCGGCGCTCACCTCGAAGGTGTGGCCGTTGGCGCCCCAGCCGGACTTCTCCCAGCAGACCGGGAATCCGTCGCCGGCGATCGACTCCAGGCCCGGGTTGGCGATCAGGTTCGCGCCGGCCGACGCCGGGCGCTCCGGAAGAACGAGGAACAGCGCCAGGGTGAGCACCAGCAACCGGGCTATGTGGAGCCGGTTACGCCGGCTCAGTAACGGGCGTGACGGGGTCATGGCTTCTTTCCGGCTCGGTAGATCAGCTTCTCGGAGATCAGGAATCGGACGACGAACGACGCCAGCAGGGTCAGCAGGTTGCCGGCCAGGACGCCCAGGCTCAAGCCGCTGACCAGCAGCGCCAGCAGCGGGATCCGCAGCAGCAGGTCGGCGTTGCCGACCAGGAAGAACCGGCTGAACCGGCTGGCCGGACCCCGCCGCCGGTGGTTGCGGTAGAGCAGCGTGTCGGTCAGGGCGAAGTTCCAGCCGACCGCGATCATGTTGGCCACCACCGCGGCAGCCGTGTAGTGCATCTCGGTGAAGCTGGTCAGCGCCCACAGCACGGCCTGGTTGGGCAGCAGCCCGGAGACGCCGATCAGGGCGAACGCCAGCAGCCGCAGCCGGGCCGGCCCGATCCGCAGCCCGGCGAGGTGTTTCAGGAAGCGGATCCCCTCGGCGGCCGTCGACTTGGACTCGCCGGCGTGCCGGGCCTGGAAGCCGTACGGCACCTCGACGATCCGGCCGGGCCGGTTGCGGACGATCAGCTCCAGCAGGATCTTGTAGCCGAGCGGACGGAGCCGCCCGGTGTCCAGCGAACTGGCGCGGATCGCGAACAGGCCGCTCATCGGGTCGCTCACCGACAGCAGACTGTTCCGGAACAGAGTCTTCACCAGCAGCGTCGAGCCTCGGGAGACCAGCTTGCGGTACCCGTCGGCGAGTCCTCCGGTGTCGCCGCCGCGCGCGTAACGGCTGCCGACGACCAGGTCGGCGCCGTCGCGCAGGCCGGCGGCGATCAGGTCGGGCACGATCTCCGGCGGATGCTGGAGATCGGCGTCCATGACCACGATCCACTCGCCGCGGGCGATCCGCATGCCCTCGACCACGGCCCCGCCCAGCCCGCCCTCGCCCTGTTCGCGGTGGTGGACGGTTACCGCGATCGGGAAGCCGGCGAGAGACGCGGCGATCACCTCAGGGGTGCCGTCGGTGCTGTCGTCGACGAACACGATCTCGGTGTCCTCGTGCGGCAGGGCGGCCGCGAGCCGTTCCAGCAGGGCGGGCACGTTGTCGCGCTCGTTGTAGGTGGGCACGATGATGCTCTGCCGCAACGTGACCGGCGACGGGAGCACGCCGATCTGGCCGGGCAGCACGGCCCGGGTGCGGCCGTGCCCGCGGTACCGCTCCAGCGACAGGGTCTTCTCACCGGGGCCGGCGCTCGCCTGGTGCGGCAGCGCCACCGGGGCCCGGCCCTGCGCCTGCGTGGGGGTGGTCATGAGCGGATCTCCTTGTTGATGCGGCGGATCTCGATACGGCCGTCGGCCGGCCCGAACGCCGCCTCCACCGTCGAGTTCGTCAGCAGGGTGTTCACCAGCGGCAGCGATCCCGGGTCCTGGCGTAGCGCGGGCGTCGACACCAGGTAGTCGACGTCTCGCCAGCCGTTCGGCATCCGGGCGGCGACCGCCGGGTCCAGGTCGAGCTTGTAGAACCAGATGACCTGCTCCTCCGGATAGCCGGCGTTCACGCAGTCGAGCCAGAGGACGTCGTCGACGACCACCGTGGCGCCGGCCCGGTCCGGGACGGAGGTGCGCAGGTAGTCGGCGGCGGCCGTGTAGCCGGCGTTGTCCGCGGCGGTCAGTGCCCGCTGGTTGCCGGCCCACCAGCGGGGGCCGATCAGCGTCGCGGCGAGCAGCACGGCCACGGTCGCCAGCGCGGGCCGCCACCAGCGCCGGTGGGCCGGGACGGCCCGGCCGGTGACGTCCAGCATTCCGGCGATGACGATGGCGAAGAACGGGAGGATCTGGACGACGTACATGGCCGGGAGGTAGCCGCCGGGACGGATCGCGACCAGCACCAGGATCACGGCGGCGACGGCCGCGGGGCGCAGGCGGCGTACGACCAGCGCCGGCACCGTGGCCGCCAGTCCGGCCAGCAGGATCACCGGGTCGTAGAACAGCCAGGACTTCACCAGCTCGTGCGACCCGGCCCCGGCCTCGAAGATGCTGCCCGTGCCGGACCTGTTGGCGAGCTGGAACTGCCAGGCGCCGATCAGCGACACGTGCCCGGGGCCGGGGAACAGCTCGCCGCGGAGCAGGGCGTAGAGCGGGTAGAACATCCCGACCAGGACCAGGCCGCTGAGGTAGCCACCGACCGCCCAGGGGCGGGTGGAGCTGCGGGCCGCGTTCTGCCACAGCGCCACACACACCGCCGGCAGGGTGACCAGCATGGTCTCCTTGCTGAGCACGGCGAGCGCGGTGGCGGCCCCGGCCGCGGTGTAGTGCCACAGGTTGCGGCGCGGGGACAGGACCAGGGCGAGCGCGCCGAGCATCCAGGTGACCGCGAAGGTGTCCAGGTAGATCTCGCGGTACATGGTGATGGTCAGCGGCGACAGGCCGAAGATCAGCAGTCCTGCGGCGGCGGCCCAGACGGCCATGCCGAGGCGGCGGCAGACCAGGTAGACCAGCAGCAGGCAGGCCGCGACGACCGGGATCATGGCGACCCGGGCGGCCATCACGGCGGGGCCGTCGACCTGGAAGAGGCCGGGGATCCAGGACAGCGCGGCGAGCTGGATCCAGGCCAGGGGCGGGTGGTCGTACCAGTAGGTGTAGTGGGCCAGGCCCTTGCCGGTGGCCACCGCCCAGGCCTGCGCGAGGTAGGTGCCCTCGTCGTCGCTGGCCATCGGGAACCCGGTGATGTTGACGGTGAGGACGGCGAGGACCAGCGCGGTGAGTCCACCGGCCAGCAGCCCTTCGCCGCCGGTGAGCTCGCGCCGCCGTACCCGCGAGGGTTGGTGGTCGTGTGCCGGAACGAGTGGCCGGGTGACGTCGATGACGCCGGATCGCGCCTTGGGAATGAGCGCGGTGGTGGTCTGCGGGGGTTCGCTGGTCGTGGTCATGCGACACCCGCCTCGGCGCCCGCGTTGGCGTTGTTGAGGTGGGCGCCGACGTGCGCGGTCAGCTCCCAGTTGCGGCGGCCGGTGTATTCACGCCAGACGGCGCGCAACGCGGCGACGCTCAGCACCAGGGCGTACGGGAACGCGCCGAGGATCAGCCAGGCGTAGTGCAGCGGCTTGATCCGTAGGTGGTACTGCTGCCCGAAGTCGCGCAGGCCGACCGTCTGGAAGACGATGTTGGCGGCCATCGGCACCACCGGGACGAAGGTGGCCAGCGCGATGCCGATCGGCAGGTCGGCGAAGATCGCGGCGGCGATGCCGATCGGGATCGCCACCCCGGAGAAGGCCTGCAGGAACGGGCCGACCAGGGTGTAGCGGGCCAGCAGCCGCTGCCCGAACGACGGCAGCCGCCGCCACTCCCCCTTGCGCAGCACCTGCAGGAAGCCCTGGTTCCAGCGGGTGCGCTGCTTGAGCAGGCTGCCCAGGGTGTCCGGGGTCTCCTCGCGGGTGACCAGCGAGGCCTCGTAGGCGACGACAACCTTGGCGCCGCGGCTGGAGAGCCGCACGCCCAGGTCGCAGTCCTCGGCGAGGCAGGTGCCGTCCCAGCCGTTGGCCGTGCGCAGCACGTCGGTGCGGACGAAGACGGTGTTGCCGCCGAGCGGGATGAAACCCTTGCGGGCGTGCAGGTGCAGCCGGCTGCGGAACCAGAAGAAGTACTCCAGGCAGTTGTGCAGGCTGAACCAGCTGGTGTGGAAGTTGATCAGCTGGACGCCGCCCTGGACCACGTCGGCGCCGGTCGAGCGGAACGCGTGGTCGACGTGCTCCAGCAGGTGCGGGTGCACCTGGTCCTCGGCGTCGAAGACACCGACCACGTCGCCGCGGACGTACGGCAGCGCGGTGTTCAGCGCACGCGGCTTGTTCTTGACCTCGTTGTGGTCGGTGACCACCAGGACGCGGCCGGGCGCGTTCTCCGCGGCCCGGTGGGCGACGGCCGCCGTCTCCGGGTCGTCGTGGCCGACGATCACGATGATCTCGTAGCCCTGGTGGGTCGAGCGGAGCAGGCGCTGGATCGTGTGCTCCAGCACGGACTGCTCGTGCCGGGCCGGGAGCAGCAGGGAGAACGTCAGGCGGTGGTCACCGTCCGGCTCGGCGAAGCGCGTGGCGGCCAGCGTCTCGGGGGTACGCCACGCGTGCATCGTCCACCAGAGGGTCACCGCCGCGAACGTGGCGAGCACGACGGAAGTGAGGATCATGACGGCGGCAGCCAAGGTCGTCGCCCTTTCAGCAATGGAGGAATACGCCACCAGGAATGGAGCGGCCCGACTTTATCGTGATTCGGCATGCACAATTCAAGTCGATCTCGATGATTCCCACTTCCCGGTGAGTTATTTCGAATCTCTTTCCCTCGAAACACTCGTCGGATTGACGACACTACAATTCTTTTCGCCCGACATCAGGGACGAAAAATAGCCCGGAGCGCTTCACCGAGCGCGACCGGGCGGCGGGCTGGAAACCCACTGAAAGAACATAAGCCATGTCGGCTCTTTCTCGCGTCACGCTTCCGAGGGAACGACCCCTCTCGCGCCCGGAGCATTCGACCTCAACTCCCGAAATACGGCTTGAGTCCGTTTTGGAGGCCAATGTCGACATACCCATGTCTTGATCGCGATAGACACTGGCGAACCGTGATCAACAGGAGCAGGATGCCGGTATCCCTCTGTGTTTGGAGCACACGATGTTGGACTCATCGCTTCGCCGGCGGTCTCTCTTCGCCGCCGGTGGCGCACTCGCCGGATCGATGGCCCTCGGCGAGGCCGCCGCGGCCTCCACCCGGCCCGCGAACCCGCTGGACGCCCTGCTCGCCGGCAACCGCCGGTTCGTCACCGGGCACGCACGGCACCCCCACCAGAGCCCGGCCCGGATCAAGGAGATCGCCGCCGGACAGCACCCGTTCGCCGTGATCCTGGGTTGCGCGGACTCGCGGGTGGCCCCGGAGATCCTCTTCGACCAGGGCGTCGGCGACCTCTTCGACAACCGAGTCGCCGGAAACCTCGTCGACGACCTGCTGCTCGGCAGCATCGAGTACGCGGTGGAGGAGTTCACCCCGCCGCTGATCATCGTCCTCGGGCACGAACGCTGCGGAGCGATCAGCGCCACCCTGGACGCGGTGCGGACCGGCGCCGAGGCCCCCGGCCACATCGGCGCGATCGTGGAGGCGCTGCGGCCGATCGTCGCGCCGTTCGCCGACGACCCGAACGGCGTGGAGAAGGCGGTCCGCGCCAACATCCGGGCCCAGGTGTCGGCCCTCGTCACTCGCAGCGAGATCGTGGCACACAGCGGGGCCCGGGTGGTCGGCGCCCGCTACGACCTGGACACCGGCCAGGTCACGGTGGTTTGCTGAGCGACCACCGAAACGGGGATCGTCGATGGGGCGCAAACGGCTGACCGCCGCGCAGAAACGGCGCAGAGACGCACTCCACCACGCGGAGACGCTCCGGCGGCAGATCCGGGACACCGCACCCGTCGACGACCGGCGCAGCGTCAGGACATTGGTGCTCCTGGCGCTGCTCGGCCTCGCCCTGTTCAACGCCGGCACGACGATCGGCCGGCACACCGGACCCGATTTCGCGCGGGCCGCGCCGAAGGGGACGGCGACCGTCGAGCAGTGTCAGCGCCGCGGTCCCCTCACCCTCTTCGAGGGCGTCGGCTTCTACGACTCCTGTCTGGTGTGGGCACAGTGGAGCGACGGCCGATCGGAGCGCCTGCGGATCGACGACGCCGGCTTCTTCCGAGGCGAGAAACCCGGCGACACGCTCCGGATCGGGTACGACATGTCGCGCCCCGAGGTCCGGCACTGGTCGGCGCTGCAACTGGTGATGTACCTCCTCTGCGGTCTCGGCGGCCTGCTCTTCGTGGGGACGGCTCTGGCGCTGATCGGCAGGTTCACGGAGTGGATGTCGCAATGAGGTCGTCGCTCCACGCCGGGTGAGCGACCTCGGGCTCACACAGGCCGGTCAGCGCGAGGGCCTGCCGCACGTGGCCGTGAGCGTTGACGATCTCGTAACCGTGGCCCGACCGCAGGGCACGGGTGTAGCCGACCAGCAGCAGCTCGATGCACTCGCTGCCGATCGACTCGGCCCGCTCCATGTCGACGAACACGCGGTGCCCCCGGCGCCCGGAGGCGAACACATCCCGCAGGCCGAGGCGCAGCACCCGGTGCGCGTCGCGGTCGAAGGCGCCGATGAGGCGCAGGTGGACGGTGGACCCCGTCCTGCGGGTGTCTCGCTCGATCTCGTAACGCGGGTCGGTCATGCCTGAAGTCGTACCCGCGGAATGTGTCCGAGAGCCGAAATCCCGATGACACCGTGACCGAGCCAACAGCTGCCCTGACCGGGACGCGTCTGCTGGGTGACGGTCCGTGTCCGGCACTCAGAACGGCACGCAGACCAGCTCGCTGTAGAGCAGGTCGATCTGGTCGGGCCGAAGGTACGGACTGTGGAACATCCGGCGGCGCGCCGACCGCAGCCGCACCGACGGCCGGGGGCGGTGGCCGGCGACCCGGGGTTCGACGAGGGTGGCCGGGATCCGATGGCGCACCAGCAGGTGGCCGGTGAACGGCCGGAACATCCGGCGGAACACGAGCGGGTCACTGACGTGCACCAGAGAGGCGAAGAAGGGCAGGTTCTTCGGGCGATCGGCACGGAACACCACGTGGCACGTACCCCCGGAATCGGTGAGAACGGTGTGCCGGGCCGCGGCCGTCTCCCGGTGGTCGAGATATCGCCGCAGGTCGTCGCCGGTGAGCAGGCGTTCGATCCGGCCCGGGTCGGAGGTGACCCGGCCCGGCGGAGCCGGCCATGGCAGGTTGGGCGCGAGCAGCAGGGTGCTGTCGAGATGCCGGAAGCCGAGACGTTCGTTGATGCCGATCACGTTGCCGCTGGGCGTGAGGTCGGTGAAGTGGTACCCCTCCTGCGCGAGTATCGCCTTGAGCAGACGGAAGCTGGACAGCCGGTACTCCGGCAGCACGCACCAGCCGCCCAGGTTGCAGAACCGCTCACGCCTTCCGCCGATCGCGCGTTCCGAATAGAAGGCCAGGTAGACGCCGACGACGGTGGCCGCGGAGAGCAGCATGAACCCGTGGTTGGGCGCGTCCGCCCGCCAGGGCGGGATGATCGATCGCGCCCACACGTCGACGTGGAGCCGGGAGTTCAGGTGCGTGTGCAGGAACTGTGCCACCCGCTGCACGTCCGCGGGTGTGATCGGCACGACGGTGACACTCATGGACCAAGAATCGCCACGCCGTCCGGCGGTCACCAACCCGCCACCCACCCGAGTAGTTCGGTGCGGGCCGCGGTCAGCGTGGCGGGCGGAACCGACGCCACGTCGGCGGCGTTGACCACCAGCGCGACGTGCACGGCGCCCGGCGCGGAGCCGGCCGCGTCGAGCAGCAGCCGCCGGGCGGTGGTGGCGCCCTGCTCGGTGGCGACCGCGATCGGCCCGCTCGCCGGGAGCCCGGCGCGGACGCCGAGGTCGGAGACCACGACCGTCCGGGCGGACGGGAACGATCCGGGAAGGTGCAGTTCGGTCGGCGCGCCGAGCGGGGTGGACGGCTCCCGCCAGACCAGGACGCCGTACTGGCGCCGCGCGACGAGGCCGGCGATGGCCGGCAGCCGGGACGGAACGGTCAGCCACGCCTGCTGGCGGCCGGCTCCGGCGTAACCGTCGCGGGCCAGGTCCTCGTAGGCGAAGGCGACGGTGCTCCCGGCCACCGCGCTCGGGTAGAGGCGGTCGAGGACGCGCCGATCCAGCCGCAGCGCCCCGTTCGCGATCACCGAGTGGTCCTCGCCGTTCCAGGCGTCCCCGGTCGTCTGGATCTTGTCCGGGTTGCCGTTCATCGGCTCGTGGTGCCGGCCGCTGTAGACGTCCCACTGCCACTGGGTGGACGACAGCACCGGCCCGGACCCGGCCGCGCCGTTCCAGAAGGCGCTGCCGGCCAGCCGTGAGTCGAGGCCCTGGTACATGGCACGGACCATCCACGGCGTCCGGGAGCCGCTCATCGCGTTGCCGAACTCGGAGACGAAAGCGCTGGTGCCCAGCGCGGCAGCGCGGTCCCGGATCCGGTTCATCGCCGCGCTGTACGTCCCGTTACCGGCTGCCGTCGGGTCGAGGGTCATCCGCGCCCCGTCGTAGTAGTGGCTGTTGAAGACGTAACGCGGCCCCAGCGGGGCGATCGTGGAGAACCCGCCCGCCTCGCCGAACCCGGTGTTCCAGAAGACCAGTGGTCCGGCGTAGAGCGGCCGGTCCGCCCAGCCGGCCGCGTCCATCACGGCCCGGAACCGCTGATAGAACGGCATCAGCCAGGTGGATTCCCAGGTCGTTCCGGAAGCGCCGTCCAGCCCGCCGTCGAAGGGCTCGTTGAACGGGTCGACGCCGAGCATCATCGAGTGGTCCAGACGGGCCCGGAAATGGACCAGCGCCGCGCGGGCCTGCTCGAGGTAGGCGTCCTGCACCCCGTTGCGGTTGCGCCAGAAGTCGTACATCGCCGACCGGACCGCTGCGTTGGTGAGCATGTTCTGCCCCCACAGGACGCAGATGCCGCAGGACTCGTCGGGGTAGTTCGCGGCGTCGATCACCCACTTCGGCGCGCCGTCGCCGGTGTACCAGCTGTCCGGGTCGAACAGGTGCGCCGAGTAGAGGTCCTGGTGGTAGTCGATCATCACGCGGATGCCGCGGTCGGTGAACTGCCGGATCTGGGCGGCGGCCCGGTCCAGGTACGCGGTGTCGATGCGGTCGCGGGCCGGCTGCACGCCTTCCCAGCTGATCAGGAAACGGATCGCGTTGGCGCCGGTGAGCTCGCGCATCTGGCCGGCGGCGGCGGCCGCGTCGGCGGTGCTCCGGAACGGGAGGAGACCGTTCTCGTACAGCTTGGTGCTGCCGGAGACGTTGAAGCCGCGCAGCACGATCTCGCGGCCGGCAGGATCGGTAGGTGCGGCCGCGGCCGGTTGTGCCGGCAGAACCACGCCCACGGTGAGCAGCAGAAGTGCACTCAAGAAGGCCCGCATGTATCGATGGTAATCACTTGTTCACATTCGGTAACCCCCGCGATAACCGCGACTTATGGCAGCATTTCCCCTCGTGGCAAGTGAGAAGCAAGCAGAGAACGAACACCGCGCCGGACCGGGCAGCGACGCGTTCCGCGCGTTCATGGCCTCCGGATGGACGCCTCGCACGCCGGCGCCGGCGCCCCGCTCCGAGGCCGCGGCCTGGGCGGCCCGCCGCCGGACCGCCCTGACCGGCCGTTTCCCCGGCGAGCGGCTCGTCATCCCGGCCGGTGGGCTGAAGGTGCGCAGCAACGACACCGACTACCCGTTCCGCCCGCACACCGCCTTCGCCTACCTGACCGGCCTCGGCGCGGAGGCCGAACCGGACAGCGTGCTCGTCCTCGACCACCATGGCGCGACCCTCTACTTCCGGCCGCCCGCGCCGCGCGACAGCGCCGAGTACTTCGCCGACTCCCGCCACGGCGAGTTCTGGGTCGGCCCGCGGCCCGGCACCGAGGAGATCGAGTCCCGCCTCGGCCTCGGCGCCGCCCACCTCGACTCGCTGCCGGACGCGCTGGCCAAGGACACCGACCCGGCCCGGATCCGGGTGCTGCGGTCAGCCGACCCGGACGTGGCGGCGATCGTCGACCGGCTCCGGGTGGACGGCCCGGCCCGACTGCCGGAGGCCGACGCCGAACTCGACCGTCACCTGTCCACGGTGCGGCTGGTCAAGGACGAATGGGAGATCGGCGAGATGCGCTCGGCGGTCGCCGCGACGCATCGCGGCTTCGACGCGATCATCGAGGCGCTCCCCGAGGCGGTCGCGCGAGGACGCGGCGAGCGGTGGGTCGAGGGCGTCTTCGGGCTGCACGCCCGGCATCAGGGCAACGGCATCGGGTACGACTCGGTCTGCGCCGCCGGCGACCACGCCAACACCATCCACTGGCAGAAGAACACCGGTGAGGTGCGACCGGGCGAGCTGATTCTCATCGACGCCGGAGTGGAGGTCGACTCGCTGTTCACCGCCGACATCACCCGTACCCTGCCGGTCGGCGGCCGGTTCAGCGACGCCCAGCGCGAGGTCTACGAGGCCGTCCTCGCCGCGCAGGAGGCCGGGCTGGCCGCGGTGAAGCCGGGCAACCGGTTCCGTGACATCCACGCCGCCGCGATCCGGGTGATCGCCGAGAGACTGCACGGGTGGGGCCTGCTGCCCGACGGCGTGACCGTCGAGCAGACTCTGGACGCGGAGAACGGCGGCTGGCACCGCCGCTGGATGGTCCACGGCACCTCACACCACCTGGGCATGGACGTTCACGACTGCGCGCTGCTGCGGCGCGACGACTACCTGGACGGCGAACTGCTGCCCGGCATGATCCTGACCGTCGAGCCGGGCCTCTACTTCAAGGCCGACGACCAGCTGGCGCCGGAACGGTTCCGCGGCATCGGCGTGCGGATCGAGGACGACGTGCTGGTGACCGCCGACGGTCACGAGAACCTGTCGGCGGCGATGCCCCGCACCGCCGCCGACGTCGAGTCGTGGGTCTCCGGCCTGGCGAAGTGATCAGACCCGGCCCGCGGAGTCGACGGCCGCCCTGGCCGACCGCGAGTGGTAAAGGCACCCGCTGGACTTGCCGAGCTTGCGCAGCCCGGCCAGGTCACCGGCGCCCCACACCGCCTTCTTCGAGGTGATCGTGTGGTACATGATCTGGCTCCGGTCGTCCTGCTCCGGGTGAGCCAGACCGATCGCGTGCCCGATCTCGTGCAGCAGCACCGCGCCGGTGGTGCCGCCCCGGGCAGCCCCGAACCCGCGGGCCATCGACTTCACCGAGGTCGCGTTCAGCACCACGGCGCCCTCGACCATCATCAGCGCCGCGCCACCGGACGCGGTGTACGCGCTCTGCCACACTCCCCCGCCCATGCCCAGCGCACGGGCGCCGGACGGCAGCCACGTGCTGTGCCGGCCCGGCGTGGCCCAGGCGACGACGAAGTCGGTGCCGGCCGGGTACGTGCCGTTGTAGCCCTTCGCGGCCTGCGGGATCACGCTGGTCGTCCCGGCATACCGGAAGCGCAGCCCGGTGGCCGCGGAGATCCGGCTGAACGCCGTCTTCACCTCGGCGAGCGAGTTCTTCGGCGCCCGGTCCAGATTGACCCGGTAGTCGAGAACGCCACCGCACGGGTTCCAGCGGGCGATCAGCCTGGCACCGTGCGACTGGCTCATGAAGGCGTAGGCCTTCGCGCTGCCGGCGGCCGCCTGGGCCACGCCGGGCTGGGCCACCACCAGCGTGGATACCGCAGCGATCAGGAGCAGAACGCGCTTCATGGGAATCCGTTCTCATCGAGGGATCCCCATTCTGGGATGGCTACGGGTGCCGCCCCGGGTGGTCGCCGGTTGCTAACCGGTTGCCACGGCGCCCGCTCCCGGCGTACCGCCTCGCCTGCTGTTTCTGCTGCTGCCTGACCAGCTGCTTCTCGTGGTAGAGCCGGGCGTCGGCGATCGCGTAGAGATCGTCGAAGTCGTCGCCGGCCACGCCGAGAACCGCGACGCCGATGCTCACGCCGGTCCGAGCGGCCAGCGTCGCGCGCAGCCCGGCCGCGACAGCGAACGGATCGTCGCCGGCGCCGTCGGTGCTCAGCAGGATCACGAACTCGTCGCCGCCGAGCCGGCCCACGATGTCGTGCGGGTGCGTCCCGGCCCGCAGCGTCGCGGCCACCCAGCGCAGCAACTCGTCGCCGGCGGCGTGCCCGTGCGCGTCGTTGAGCCGCTTGAACCCGTCCAGGTCGAGGACGAGCAGGGCGACGTCGCGGCCGGTCCGCCGGGCGTACGCGGTCTCGGCGGCGAACCGCTCGGCGAACCCCCGCCGGTTCAGCACGTCGGTGAGCGCGTCCACCCGGGACAGTTTGGTGAGCAGGCGGCGCTGCCGGGCGGCGGACCTGCCCTGCATCGCGCAGGCCGTCGCCGCGGCCGCCGTGCCGAGCACCTGGATCGCGATGTACCAGCCACCGGGGTCACCGACGAACACTCCGGCCAGCACGTAGAGCCCGCCCGCCGCCACCGCGACCGGCGCCATCACCTCCGGGCGCATGCCCAGCATCAGCAGTGGAATCGGAAGCAGCATGCCGATACCGAGTGGCTGATCCACGCCACCGTCCAGGACGGCGATGGCCCCGCAGCAGACGAACGAACTGACCGCGAACGCCAGCATGAACGGCCGGGCCAGGCGCGACCGGCTCATCCAGCCGGCGCCGGCGACCACCGCCAGGCCGGTCAGGAACCCCCACGCGGACAACGCCACCATGCCGGCCCGGTGCGCGTGGTCGCTCACGAACACCAGCGCATAGACCAGCGCGACACATGTCTGGGTGATCGACATCCAGCCCGGGTCGGCGATCGAATGCCGGCGGCGTTCCCGTGCCTCGACCGCCCGCATCGGGCCGGACGGCCCCATCAGGCTTCGCGCGCCGGCCACCGCCTCGGCGGTCGGAGCGCGCCGTACCCGGGCCGCCTTGTCCTGGTACAGCCGCTGATCGGCGACCAGCAGCAGTCCGGCGTAGTCTGGCGCGTCAGCCGTCAGGGTCGCGTGCCCGAGACTGCCCGGCGCGCAGGCACGCAGCCGCTCCCGGAGCCGTTCCACCACCGTCACGGCGCCGGCCGCGTCCATTCCCGGCATCAGCATCACGAACTCGTCGCCGCCCTGCCGGCCGACGACGTCATGCGCCCGCAGCTCCGCGCGCAACTCCTTCCCGGTCCAGGCCAGCAGCTCGTCACCGGCGCGGTGCCCGTACGTGTCATTGACCTGCTTGAAGTGGTCCAGGTCGAGCAGCACCAGGGTGACCGGGGCGCCGGTGCTCTCGGCCTCGGCCAGTTCGGCGGCCACCCGCTCGTCGAACCCGCGCCGGTTCAGGCAGCCGGTCAGCGGGTCGGTGCGCGAACTGTCGGCCAGACGCCGCCGCAGCGACGCCAGCACCGCCGAATGCCGCAGGCTCAACACCGCGACGGAGGCGAACCCCAGGGCGTGGACCAGCGGGTATCCGGCCGGCGGCGGATCACCCGAAACCAGCAGCACGGTGTACGCGACGACGCCCAGCCCCGCGCTGACCACGAACATCCGTGGAGGCAGCGCGATCGCCATCAGGACCACCGAGAGGGGGATGAACGTGCCCAGCGGCCCGCCCACGCCGCCGTCGAGCAGCCCCAGGACCGCTGAGCCGGCCAGGCTGACGGCCGAGGCGGCCACCTGGATCCAGATCCACCAACGGGTCCGGGCGATCCGGCCGGCCATGGCCCAGCCGAACGCCGCGAACAGCACCAGCGCCGCGGCAACGGACAGCATCGGGCCGCGGCCGGCTGAACTCCAGGTGCCGATCGCGTACGCCGCGGCGAGCACCCCCGGCACCGCCCCGTAGGCGGCGGAGGCCCGCAGCGACTGCCGCCGCGACCGCTGGACGGTGCCCAGGGAATCGCCGTTCACGACCGGCACCTCCCGTGGCAGAACTCGACCCCGCCACCATCGGCCCGGCGCCGCCCGTCTTGAGCCTTTCCCGGGCCCGCGGAACGCGCCGGACCAGGTCGGCCCGTCGGCGGACGTCCGGATTCACCCGCTCGCGGAGTGATTCACCCGCCCGGGACGGCCCGCTCCGAGGAGTTTCCGTCGAGGCTGAGGGGGTCCCGGTGACAGAGGCGACACGGCAGGGGGGACCGTCGCATGCAGAGCCGGCTTCGACTCGCGGGCCACGGGGTGCAGCCGCTGCTGCTGATGTTTCCGCTCGGACTCTTCTGGACGGCCTTCGTCTTCGACCTGGCCACTCTGCTCGGGGCGCCCGCCATGATCGGCACGGTGGCGTTCTGGAACCTGGTGGCCGGTCTGGGCGGCGGTGTGCTCGCCGCGCTGGCCGCCGTCTTCGACGCCGTCTCCGCGGACAGTCCCACCGCGGCCCGGATCTTCTGCCTCGCCCTCCTCCTGGACGTGGGGGTGCTCATCGTCTTCGCCGTTCTCGCGCTGATGCGGGTCCGCGACCCGGACCGTGCCGTGTCCGCGAGCCTGCTCGTCGTCGAGGCCGGCGGTCTGGCCGCCGCCGCGTTCGGCGCCTGGTTCGGCGGTCGTTTCGCCCATCCCCGCGCCCCGGTGGCCGACCGTCGTCGCCCGCGCCCCAGCCCGGGCCCCGTCACCGTCACCGTCACCGTCACCGGCGACGTCATGCCTCGGCCCGCCGCCGGTCACCGACCGCACCGGCAGCCGCATCAGCCGGCCGCCGCGCCGGCGCCCCGGAACGCGGCCGCCCACACCCACACCCACGCCGTCCCCGTGCCACCGGTCCCCCGGCTCGCTGCCGGCACCACCCTGCCGCCCGCACCTCACCTCGGGTAGCGGGCTCAGTCCGGGTGGGCCGGCTCAGTCCGGTGGTCAGGCTCGGGCCGGGTGGCGGCGAGCAGGCGTTCGGCGATGTGGCGGGCGGCTTCACACACCTCGGGGCCGCCGAGAATGCGGTACGGAACAGGGACGGCGGTGAGCTGCTGGGCGTACCAGTAAGGGCTGCTCGTGGTGCCGGTCAGCAGGGTCGTGCCGGGATCCGGGCCGGGCCGGATCGAGCCCAGCGACGGCCCGACGCGGCCGGCCACGTCGCCTGGCGGCGCCTCGATCAGGATCTCGGCGCGGTACTCCCAGCCGCTGGCGAGATGCTCGTCGAGGACGGCGACCGGGTCCAGGTCGTCCGGCGGACGGAAGGTCGCGGTCAGGATCTCCACCGCGGTGACCCGGTCGATCCGATACGCCCGGCGCGCGCCGGAGCTGTACGAGTGGCAGAGCAGGTACCAGCGGCCGTGCCGGACCACGATGGCCCACGGGTCGGCTTCGGTGTCCCATTCCTTGCCGGCCTCGGAGCGGTAACTCAGCCGTACCCTCAGATTTCCCGCGCAGGCCTGCACCAGAGCGCTGGTGAGGTGGGGGTCGGGCCGGGCCGCGGCCGGGTCGGGCGCGGGCGCCGCGGTGCGGCGGACCGCCTCGACGCGGGCGCCCAGGGCCTCCGGCAGCACCCGGACGATCTTGCCGAGCGCGCTGCCCACCGGGTCGCCGCTGTCACCCGCCGCGTGGTGGCCGTCGAGCACCGCCATGACCAGGCCGAGTGCCTCTTCCTGGGTGAACAGCAGCGGGGCGGGGCGGGCGCCGCGGCCGACGCGATAGCCGCCGTAGGGGCCGCGCACCGACTCGATGGGAATGCCGGCCTCGCGCAGGATCGCGATGTAGCGGCGGGCCGCTCGTGCGGAGATGCCGCCGAGTCGCTCGGCGAGCCGGTCGGCGGTGATGCCGGGGCTGCCCTGCACGGCCTCGTAAGCCATCAGCGCCCGTGCCGTCGGGCTTTCCATGGCACTTCCTCGCATTCCGGAAGCCGATCGTCCGGAATGCAGATTAGCGTGCGGTCATGATTCCGATGGGACCTCCCGCGGCCGGAACCGAGGCCGAGACATTGATCGGAGCGCTGGAGCGGCAGCGGCGCACGTTCGCCTGGAAGACCGGCGGGCTCGACGCGACCGGCCTGCGCGCGACCGCCGCGGCCAGCACCATGACGCTCGGCGGACTGCTCAAGCATCTGGCGCTCTGCGAGGACATGTATTTCTCGATCCGCCTGGGTCACCAGCCGGCCGCGCTGTGGAAGGACGTCGACTGGGACGCCGAGCCCGACTGGGAGTGGCGCACCGCGGCCGACGACAGCCCGGAGTTCCTCTACGCCCTGTGGGCGGAGTGCGCGGCACGCTCCCGCGCCAACATCACCGCGGCCCTCAGCGAGGGCGGCCTGGACCATCCGCTCGACTTCACCTGGCCGGACGGGCAGACCCCCAGTCTGCGCCGGGCGCTCATCGACATGATCGAGGAGTACGCCCGGCACACCGGCCACGCCGATCTGATCCGCGAGGCGATCGACGGCCTGACCGGCGAGGATCCGCCGGAATAGCGGGTCAGGCGGCCGGGATCTCGAAGATCATGCAGCTCGAGGTGGCGTGCGCGACCATGCGGCCGGCCGCGTCGGTGATCCGGGCCTCGGCGAGCGCGGTCCGCCGACCGCGCTGAAGGACCGTGCCGGTGCAGGTCAGCCGGCCGGACGAGATGGTGGCCGGCCGGAGGAACTTCACATTGAGGTCCATGCTGGTGTAACCCACTCCGGCCGGCAGGGTGCTGTGCACGGAGCAGGCAGCCGCGGTGTCGAGCAGCGTGGACAGGACGCCACCGTGCACGGTGCCGAGCGGGTTGTAGTGGAACTCCTGCGGGTCCAGCTCGAGGGTGACGCTGCCCTCCTCGACGCGCATGCCGGCGGCGTCGATCAGCTGCATGATCGGCGGCGGGGGGAAGTCGCCCGCGGACATCGACTGAAGGATCTCCAGCCCACTGAGACGGCCGAGCCGGCTCGCGTGCTCGGCCGGGTCGGTCCAGCCGAACGTGCGGGTGCGGGCGGCTTCCTGGGTCTGCGTCATGGATGCAGGCTTACAGAGGCTTGCTGCATCTGTCAACGAGACTTAGCCTTCCTCACATGCCCACTCCACCAGCCCTCCACTGGTCCGTCGACAACTGCACGGTCGAACGGGCCATGAGCGTCCTCGGCGAGAAGTGGACCCTGGTGGTGCTGCGCGAGGTGTTCACCGGCATCCGGCGCTTCGACGACATGCGGGTGCGCACCGGCATCCCCCGCCAGGTCCTCACCAACCGGCTGAGCACCCTGGTCGAGAACGGCGTGCTGCGCCGCGAGCCCTACCGGGAGCCCGGCTCCCGGGTGCGCCACGAGTACCGGCTCACCCCGAAGGGCTTCGACCTCTACCCCGTCATGATCGCGCTGGCCGAGTGGGGCAACCGTTACCTGGCCGACCCCGAGGGCCCGCCCATCGAGTACGCCCACCGCGACTGCGGCGCCGAACTGCACATCAACGTCGCCTGCGCCGACGGCCACACCGTCGAGTCGAAGCGCGAAATACACCCCCGCCCCGGCCCCGGCGCCCACCCCCGCTGACGCCACCACCGCACCACGTCCGCGACCTTGCGCAATCCCGTCGCACCGTAGCCGCCCACCTCCCCAAGATCGCCACCTCATGGGGTGACCTTGGGGAGAGTGACGGCGGCGTTGCCGTGTGGCTTCACAAGATCGGGAGATCAGCGGGAGGCGCTGAGCGGCAACGCACGCACCAGCATGCGGTGCGAACGCCAGCCGGGAAACGGGATCAGATCCCCGACGTGCTCGAACTTGAGACGCTGGAGCGCGCCCCACACCCTGGTGTTGGTCTCGGCCACCGCCATGGAGGTGCGCTCCTCGGGCCGCTGATCCAGCAGGTCGGCGACCATCCGGACACCGAGCCGGTGCCGCTGGTAGGCGGGGTCGACGAACGCCTCGCAGATGGCGAACGTGCGGCCCTCCCACTCGACGGCGAGATCAGGATCGGACAGATCGGTCAGGTCACGCCACCAGAGCGTCTCCGGCGGCAGCGGACAGCCCATCACCGTGCCGACGAGTTCGCCGTCCACGTAGCCGAGCGCGGCCTGGAAGCCAGGCGCCTCGGCGGTCCAGCGAAGACGGTCCTCGACCGACGGATCGCTGTGGTCGGTCAGATGCAGATCGGCGGCGTGGACCCGCCGGTACACCGCGGCCAGTTCGTCGATGTCGACCTTCTCGGCAAGGACGACGGAACTGGTTGTCTCAGACATATCGAATCATGCGTGCCCCCACGCCCAAACTGTTAACGATCAATAAGGCAAGGCTTACCTAATCAGAGGCCTATTCGCATTGGCAAATCCGGCGGTGCGACGCCCTTAGCCGGACTGCTCCTGGAGCCACCGCTCATGGGCGGCGGCGAGGCGCGGCCAGAGCACCGCGCGGTCATCCGCCGACAGAGTGATGCCGAAAAGGTCACCGAGGGCGGCGAAGTAGTCGGCGGACGTGGTCAGCTCGGCACGGGCCGGCGCGGCGCCGATGCGGGTCAGGGTGAGACCGCGCAGCACGTCCGCGCCGGAGGCGTCCCGGCGGGCCACCACCGCGACCCGCACGAAACCGGACTCCGGAGAGGTGGACAGCTCGGCGTGCTTGGCGGCGAAATCGGAGATCCGGGCGGACTCGGCACGGAAGTCCATGCCCCGGAAGCTGCCCGCCGGGTCGTGATCGAAACGCCAGCCGCCCGGCTCGGCCTCGGAAGGACGCAGACCGTATCGGAAAGGGCCGTCCTGATGGGTGCCGGCGACCAGCGGAAGCGGGCCGTGCAGGCCGTCGCCCATGCCCAGGTCGACCAGCCAGTCGCCCTCGGGCGACTCGGCCGCGGGCAGGCCGGCGACGGTGAGCACCAGATGGTTGCCGCAGGCACCGGCCGGATCGGCGTCGCCCTGGACGCCGCCGACATGCCGGGTCACGCGGTAACCCAGCGCCCGCAGCAGCGCCGAGAACGCCCCGTTGAGGTGGAAGCAGTAGCCCCCGCGACCGGCCACGATGCGCCGAGTGGACTCGGCCGGGCAGATCGAGGCCGGGCGGCCGAGGTAGATCTCCAGGCACTCGTAAGGCACCCGCTCGGCATGCGCCTGGTGCAGCGCCCGCAGAGCCGGGACGCTCGGCTCGTGACCGGCCAGCTCGGGCAGGCCCAGACGGGACAGATAGCCGGGAACGTCGATGGCGTCGAACATGGCGACACGCTAGCGGCCGGGTACGACACGGGATGCGATCCGGGGCGCCCGCAGGTCCCGCTTACGATCCACGGGTGACGATCAGCGACACCCGGCCGCGCCGCCCGGTCATCACCCTGTTGATCGTCTGCCAGAGCACCATCGGCCTGATCTTCGGCGGGATCGCGCTGTTCCTGCCGTTGATCCGCGCCGACCTGGGACTCACCTTCACCGACGCGGGCACGCTGGCGGCGGCGAGCAGCCTCACCTACGCGCTCATGCAGGTGCCGTCGGGATATCTGGCCGACCGGTTCACCCCGCGCCGGCTGTTCCTGATCGGGCTGCTCGGCACGAACCTGCTGGCCGCCCTGTTCGCCATGCTCGAATCGTTCCCCCTGCTCCTGATCGATCAGGCGCTGGCCGGAGTCTTCCGCGCGCTGGTCTTCACGCCCGGCATGCTGTTGATGACCGAGTTGTTCCCGCCCGGCCGCCGGGCGACCGCGATGGGCCTCTACGTGGTCGGCGGCTTCTCGTCGAACATCCTGCTCAGCGCGGTCGGCCCGATCCTGGTCGGCCCGCTCGGCTGGCGGCCGTTGTTCCTGCTGTTCGCGGTCTTCGGCCTGCTGGTGCTGGCTCTCTACCGGCATCTCGCCGGGCCGGCCATCCCTCGGCCGGAGACCACACCGGTCCGCTTCGCCGAGCTCCCGGGGCTCCTGCGGTTCCGGATCATCCAGCTGACCGGCGTCGTCCAGTTCACCCGGCTGGCCGTGGCGCAGGGTTTCACCTTCTGGCTGCCGACCTATCTGGTCGTCGACCGGGGCCAGTCGCTGGCGGCGGCCGGCCTGGTCGCCGCCGTGGCGTCGGCGATCAGCGCTCCGGTCAACTACCTCGGCGGCTACCTGTCCGACCGGATCGACCGCCCGCTGCTGGTCATCGGCGGATCCCTGGCCGTGCTGACCGTGGGGCTCGCCCTGCTTCCCCATGTGCCCGGGATGGCCGGGGTGCTCGGTGCGGTGGCGCTGATCTCGATGGCGATCCAGGTCTACTTCGGGCCGCTGTTCGCCCTGCCGCTGCAGGTTCTCGGAGATCGCAACGCCGGCCTGATCAGCGGGTTCGGCAACTTCTGCGCCAATCTGGGCAGCTTCGCCTTCGTGTACGCGCTCGGCGCCGTCAAGGACGCCACCGGGTCGTTCCGTGCCGGCTTCCTCAGCCTGGCCGCCCTCTGTGTGGTCGCGCTCGTCGCCACCTGGCTGATCCGCCCCCTCCTGCGGCGGCCGTCGTGAGAGCGAGGGCCGCACACCGCCCGCCCTGCGTTTGGGAGCGCTCCAAGTTAAGCTCGTGAAGCCGACGCCGACCGAAGGACGGACGCCATGCTGATGGCCCTGCTGCTCGACGCCGCCAACATCGTCGGCGGCCTGCTGCTCGCCGTCGGCCTGCTCGGGCGGTTTCCGGCAGTCGCCCGGGTGACCACGCGCATCGCGCCCTGGCGATGGCTGATCGGCATCGTCGGGCTGGTCGCCGGTGGCTACTTCCTGATCGTCCACCTGGTGTCCGGCCCACACCTGTTCCACTTCGAGGTGGTCGGGATCGCCGTCGGCGTCATCCTCGCCTGGGAGCGCCTGACCGGCCGCCGGCCGCTGGCCCCCACCGCTGCGGCGCCCGCGCACACGGGGGCCGGCGGTGGCATCGCCGGTCCGGCTCCGGCGGCCGCGCCCAGCCCGGCCACGCCCACCCCGGCCGAGCTGTCCGGGCCCGCCCTGCTCGTCGCCGTCTTCGGCATCATCGCGATCATCGTCGGCCTGCAGGGTCTCTTCACGCCCAACTGATCCGGTCCCGTCGCGACCGTCCGCACTGCCGATGCTCCGGCCCAGCGTCCGCACTGCGGTACTCCGGCTCAGCGTCCGCACTGCGGTACTCCGGCTCAACGTCCGAAGTGCCGGTGCGGCGCGCGCCCCTGCGGGGGAGATACGAGCGCGGAGCGCACCGCGACTCCACACGTCCACGCCAGGTGGCAGGGCACGGGCGGAGGAGCCGGTGACCCGAAGCCTCAGCCCGAGAGCCGCGCCGGGGCCTCAGCCCCGCGCCGTCTCGCGGGGTGGCCCGGGGACAGCCGTCGTCCGGCGGTTCGGGCAACGGCGTACCGGAAAGATCATGGGGTGGGGAAAGGGTGCCGGAGGCGACCGTAGGTCTCGCGATAGGTGCGCGGGCCGATCATCGGCATGATCAGGTGGCGCAGCCAGGACGGCAGGGCGGCGGCCCGGGAGAAGCGGTCGGTCGCCGACCGCACGTGGGTGATCCGCTCGCGTCGCAGGCGTTCGTAACCGGAACCCACCGTGTCCCAGTCCGCGGTGGCCAGCAGGTCGGCCAGCACGAGGCCGTCCTCGACGGCGAGTGCGGCGCCCTGCGCCCAGACGGGCGCGGTGGCGTGGGCGGCGTCGCCGACCAGCACGCAGCGGCCCGCGGACCACCTGCCGGTGCGGACCTCCTCGACCGGTGAGTGATAGAGATCGGTCATGCTGTCGAGAACCCGGCGGACCGGCCCCGGATAGTCCCGGAAGGACTCGTGGAGCCAGGCGGGGTCGGCGCTGACCGGGCCGCCGCCGGTCGCGGAGGCGTAGCCGTAGACCTGATCGCCGTCGACCGGGATGAGCAGGAACGCCCCACCGGGGCCGGACCAGGCCGTCCAGCAGTCGACGCCCGGGTTGGGTGCCATGAAGCGCCAGCTCGCGGCGCTGAGCAGGGCCGGCCGGGTGGTGTCGCTGCCGATGGCGGTGGCGCGGACGGCCGAGCGCACGCCGTCCGCTCCGGCCACGAAGCCGAACTGCTGGCGGGTGTCGTCGCCGAAATCGACCTCGGCGCCACCGGGCACCGGGCGCACCGCGGCGACCGGAAGCGGTCGCCGCACGGCGCCGTCGAGCCCGTCGGCGAGGAGGGCGAGAAGGTCGGAGCGGCGCACGCACCGCGGTCGCGCCTCCGGCCCCCAGAAGGCGTCCTCGTCGACCGAGAAGAGCAGGCGGTCGCGGATCGACCGGTATTCGCGGCGTTCGGTGGGGCGGCCGAGACCGCTGAGGCCTTCGGCGAGCCCGAGGGCCGCGAAGGCGGCGACGGCGTTGCCGGGCAGGTTGATCGCGAGTCCGCCGCCGTCGCCGTCGCCGCGTTCGGCGACGGCCACCGGCACGTCCCGGCGGCGCAGCGCCCGGGCCAGGGCGAGGCCCGCGATGCCGCCGCCCACCACAAGTACGTCCATGGCGATCCAGAGTGCCCTTCATCGACTCGCATCGGCGCGAACTGCCGCCGATCGGACAGTCGTCGTGGGCAGCGGGCCGCGCCGGGGCACCGGGGAGACAGTCGTCGCGAGCGGCGGGCCACGCCGGGGCGCCGGGTGGAGCCCGCCGGCCGACGCGGAGTGCTCCACCCCGCACGCGTCAGTGACGAAGCTTGAGGTCCAGCCAGACGAGCCGGTGGTCCGAGGTCGGGAAGCCGTTGACCGCGGCCCACTCCGGGCTGTAGACCCCGCTCAACCGGGACAGCGGGTCGGCGCGGACCGGCCAGAACACGCCCGCGTCACGAACCTTCAGGCCCTTCCGCGGCAGCACGTAGTCGGCACGCAGGTTGCCGGGCGCGGTGTCGGAGAAGTCGGCGGTGTCGTACGCCGGGTCCCCGGTGTGGGTGAGGTTCGCGCCGCCCTGGAGGGCCGCCGCCTCGGGGCCGCCCGCGCTGTCCGGGGTGACCCGGGTGTTGATCAGCGGGTGGTCCAGGAGCTGATCGATGGCGTCGCCGGTGGAGTCGCCGTCGTTCGGGTCGGCGTTCTGGTCGCCGGCGATCACGAAGGCCGCGCCGGCGCGCAGGCCGCCGCGTCGGCCACGGTCGTCGTAGATGTAGGACGAGGCGCGGCCCGGGGTGATGTAGTCGGCCCAGAAGCGGATCTCGTCGTGGTTACGGCGGCCGTTGCGGTCCTCGGCGCCGTCGAAGGTGGGCGGCGTCGGGTGCGAGGCCAGGAAGTGCACGGTGCGCCCGCCGATCTTGACCGGCACGTCCCAGTGGCTCTTCGAGGAGAGCCGCAGCGCCGCCTGCTCCTCGGCCGAGTAGAAGTCGGCAGGGAGCAGGTTGCCGGGCATGTCCTTCCACTTGAAGTGCTGGAAGGTGCGAACCGCGCGGGTGTCGATCGGGTGCTTGGAGTAGACGACCATGCCGTACTGACCGGGGAAGAGGCCGAAGCCGAACGAGTCGTCGCCGTAGGAGCCGTCACCGGGCGTGGTGTCGATGACCCCGTTGTTGTTGAGGTCGAAGCCGGACGCGATGCCGGTGTTCGACGGGGCGACGTAGCGGTACGGGTACCTCTGGCCGCGGGCCCCGTTCTGCCCGACGGCGAGGAAGTTGTCGGCGAAGAGCCGGGCCGCGTCGGGGTCGAAGTCGAACTCGTTGATCAGCACCACGTCGGGCGCGGCGCGCTGGATCACCTCGGCGACGTTGCGGGCCTGGCGGCGGTAGACGTCGTCGACGGCCGGGTTGGCGAGATGCTCGCGGAGAAGGCCTTCGGACGGCCGGTTGAGCGACAGGTTGTATGTCGCGAAGCGAAGATCGTGGTGCCGCCCGCCCGCGAGCGCCGGCGTGGCGCTGCCGATCAGCGCGGTGCTGAGGAGTGCCGTGAAGAGAAGACGCTTCATTTCTGAAGTGACTACCCGAGGATCCGACCTGGACGCAATGGCGTTCACCGATCGGCCACCGGGAATTCTCAGCCCGCCGTGGTGAGGTAACCCGCTGTGAGAACGGCGATCACGAGCGGCAGCGCCACGCGGAACGCGCCGTCCTGGCACAGGTAGCGCAGTCCGGCGGCGATCACCATGAGACCGATCAGGCCGACGGCGGCGGCGATGCCGAGCGGCGGGATCACCAGTCCGGCCGCGAGCCCGGCGCCACCGAGGATCATCAGGGCGGAGAACTTGCGGTACTCCCCGATCGAGACTCCGAAATGGTACGCGGCGGCGTGCTGCTCCGCCGGGTCGGCGGTCAGGCGGGCGATGCCCTGCATGCCGAAGAACACGATGACGATGCCGGCCAGCACGGTGTTCACGGCGACTCCTCGGCGACGAGACGATGCACGGACACGTGCAGATTAGGTTTCATGCTCACAGGTGTGCAACATCCTGTGACACGGCTCGCCGGATCGCCTCCTCGGCGGCCGGCTGCGGCAGGCCGGCGGCCACCAGCACCGCGACCGCGGCCCCAGTCCCGTCGTCGGCCCACAGCTCGTCGTTGACCGCCTGCATCATGGCCAGGGTCATCGCCTGCAGGGCCGCGCTCAGCACCGGCAGCGGCAGATGGGTGGCGAACCGGCCGCTCTCCCGGGCCCGCTCCAGCAGCGCGAAACTCTGCGTGGCGATCGGGTGCAGCAGCTCACGCAACCCGGCCATGCCCAGGTTGCTCTCGGCCAGCGAGATCAGCAGGCGGTACTGCTCGCCGGCCGCCCACACCGTCAGGGCGAAATCGGCGAGGGCGACCTCCGGTTCAAGAGCATCCCTCTCGGTACGCCCCAGCGCGTCCAGCAGGTCGGTGGCGCACTTGTCGGCCAGCCCGGCCAGCAGCTCGTCCCGGTTGGGGAAGTGCGCGTAGACCGTCCGCCGGACGACGCCCGCCGCCTGGGCCAGGTCGTCCATGCTGGCCGCCGGCTGGCGGGCGAGCAGGGTCCGTGCCGCCCGCAGGATCCGGTCCCGGTTCTCCTCGGCGTCCCGGCGCCGCCCGCGTGGCGCCGTCACTCCGCCGCCTTCTTCTCGGGCCGGCGGCGCTTGTCGCGGATCCAGATGATCGCCGGCTTGCCGTCGCCGGTGTCACGGCGGTCGATGTCGAACAGCCCGATCGCGGTGACCAGGCCGCCCAGTTTGGGGTAACCGTAGCTGCGCGGGTCGAAGTCGGAGCGCTGCTTGGTGATGATGTGCCCGACCGCGGCCAGCGGCGCCCAGCCGTCGTCGCCGGAGGCGGCCTCGACCGCGGACCGGATCAGGTTCATCAGACTGGTGTCGCCGCGCAGCTGGGTGGCGCCGAGGACGGGGCTCGGCGCCGGCATGGCGACGGCCTCCGGCTCGAACAGGTTCTCGGTGTAGATGAACTTGTCGCAGGCGGCCACGAACGGCTTCGGCGTCTTGCGCTCGCCGAAGCCGTAGACGGTCAGCCCGGACTCGCGGATGCGGGAGGCGAGCCGGGTGAAGTCACTGTCGCTGGAGACGATGCAGAACCCGTCGAAGCGCTCGGTGTAGAGCAGGTCCATCGCGTCGATGATCATCGCGGCGTCGGTGGCGTTCTTGCCCGTCGTGTAGGAGAACTGCTGCATCGGCTGGATCGACTGGGCCAGCAACTGGTCCTTCCAGCCGCGCAGGTTGGTGCCGGTCCAGTCGCCGTAGGCACGTTTGACGTGCGCGGTGCCGTACTTCGCCACCTCGGCGAGGAGTCCTTCGACGATCGCCGCCTGCGCGTTGTCAGCGTCGATCAGCACGGCCAGTTTCGCCGAGTTGTCATTCACCGCCGGCACGGTTCACTCTCCCGCCTTCTGTCGAACCGTGTCGAGGATATGACCCCGGGACCCGGTTCACCGCGCAGGCCGTAAGGGTGGCGAACCAGGCATAGACGACTCTCGAAATAGGACCCTTCGGGCGGTACCGTGGGGAAATGGCGCTGTGGACGACCCCTAGCCTGCGAGCCCTGCTGGAGGAGGCCGGGCCGTGCGGCCGGGCCGCGGCGCTGGCCGAGCTGAGAGCGGCGATCGCCGGGCGGGAGGCGCCGTCCGCCGCAGGCCTCGCCCCGGCGGACGCGGAGATCGCCCGCATCGCCGCCCTGCTCCTCGACGACCTGGCCGAGCCGCATCTGCTGCAGTTGCGGTCGGTGGACCGGCCGGACGCCACCCGGCTCGCCGTCACCGCCGCCGGCCGGCAGTTGCGGGCCACCCAGCTCCGGCACGCCGAGCGGATGCGCCGTCAGGCCGTCGGCGTGATGTGCGCCGAGCCCCCGGACGTCACGGAGACCACCCATCTGCGTTACCTGACCACGGCCACCGGCATGCTCGCGTTCGGCGACTACTACGAACTGGTCGCGCTGATCGTGACGTTCCCCTTCGACGGGCCGGGCGACCCCCGCGCCCAGCGGGGCGCCCACGAGATGAGCCTGGCGGGGCACGCCACCTCCACCACCCGGATGCTCTTCGAGGCCGACCTGGCCGAGCCGTCGATGGACGTGGCCTACCAGACGATGTGGGTGCGGATGATGGGCCAGGCTCGCGAGTACGAGCTGCGGCCGACCATCCGGCAGTGGCGACGGTGGGCCGGCCTCGGCGGCTGACACACCCCAGCAAGCCACATTGGATTGCCAAACTCTTGACGCCACTGCTGTGAGCGCTAACACTCTGGCAACACCCCCGTTACGCGCCCCCCGGACGGGACGGTTGGCGCGGCTGCCCTCAGCAGGGAGAGATATGCAGTTGAGCAGGCGCCCCGGGCGCCGTAGAGCCTTAGTGTCGACACCCCTCGCCGTTCTGGCCGTCATGGCCGGCTCGCTCGCCGCCCCGGCGCCGGCCGCCGCCGCCGACGGGCTCGTCCTCTGGTACAAACTCGACGAGTCAAGCGGTTCGGTCGCCACCGACTCGTCCGGCAACGGACGGGACGGGGCCGTGCTCGGCACACCGTCCTGGTCCGGCGGCCAGGGGCTGGCTCTCAACGGCGCCGACACCTACGTCAAGGCCCCCGACCATCTGCTGCGCGGGCTGAACTCGGTCAGTGTCTCGTTCGACGTGAAGATCGACACCGCCCAGGCGACGCCGTACTTCCTCTATGGCTTCGGCAACACCGACACCGCGACCGGTTACGGCAACGGTTACCTGTTCGCGACCGGCAACGGTTACCGCAACGCGATCTCGACCGGCAACTGGTCCGGCGAGCAGAACACTCGGCCGGGGTCCGGCGCCGATCTGGGCCGCGGCATGTGGAAGACGGTCACCTATACGCAGACCGGAACCACCGGCACCCTCTACGAGGACGGCGCGGTGGTCGCCACCAACACCGCCATCAGCGTTCTGCCCGGCGCGATCGGCGGCGGCTCGACCACCGCCAACTACTTCGGCAAGTCGGTCTACACCGGCGACCGGCTCCTGAAGGGCCGGATGCGGGACGTCCGCGTCTACGACCGGGCGCTGAGCACCGCCGAGGTGGAGACCCTGGCGGGCCCCGCGAACACCGAGTCGGTCGCCGCCGACGTGGCCGCCCTGGACCTCGGCGACACCAGCGCCCTCAGCGCCGACCTCCGCCTCCCGGCGACCGGCGCGCACGGTTCGAAGGTCACCTGGAGCAGCAGCGACACCGGCGTGATCAGCGACACCGGCAAGATCACCCGCCCGGCGACCGGCGAGCCGGACGCGCGGGCGACGCTCACCGCGACACTGAGCCGCGGCGCGGCGACCGGCACCAAGACCTTCACGGTGACGGTCAAGGCCGCGTTCGACGACGCCGCCAACGCCGCGGCCGCGGCGAAAGCCCTGGTGGTGCACGACCTCGATGACGTACGGGGAAACCTCACCCTCCCCACGACAGCGACCTGGGCCTCCAGTGACCCGGCCGTCGTCTCCGCCACCGGCGAGGTCCACCGCCCCGCCGCGGGCGCCGCGGCGAAGACCGTCACGCTGACCGCGACCGTCACCTACGGCACCGCGACGGCGACGCGCGACTTCATCGCGACCGTCCCACCGCTGCCGAAGAAGGAGCCTTACCAGGGCTACCTGTTCAGTTACTTCACCGGTGAGGGCTACGCGAACGGCGAACAGATCTACAACGCCCTCAGCAACGGCAACGACCCGCTGAGCTGGCGTGAGATCAACAACGGCAACCCGGTGCTCACCTCGACGCTGGGCACGAAAGGCCTGCGGGACCCGTTCATCATCCGCTCGCCGGAGGGCGACAAGTTCTATCAGATCGCCACCGACCTGAAGATCCACGGCAACGGGGATTGGGACGCGTCCCAGCGCACCGGCAGCAAGTCGATCATGGTGTGGGAGTCGACCGACCTGGTCAACTGGACCGACCAGCGCCTGGTCAAGGTCTCCCCCGACACGGCCGGCAACACCTGGGCGCCGGAGGCGTTCTACTCGTCGAAACTCGGCGCCTACGTGGTCTTCTGGGCCTCCAAGCTCTACGACCCGTCGGACACCGCGCACACCGGCAACACCTACAACCGGATGATGTACGCGACCACGCGTGACTTCCGCACGTTCAGCGAACCGCAGGTGTGGAAGGACCCCGGTTACTCGGTGATCGACTCCACGATCGTCGAGCACGAGGGCGTCCATCACCGGATCACCAAGGACGAGCGGAACAACTCCTCGACCTCGCCGTGCAGCAAGTTCCTGATCCAGGAGAAGGCGACGGACCTGCTCGACACCAGCTGGGACTTCGAGGCCGAGTGCATCGGCTCGGGCGCGATCGACCGCGGGGAGGGCCCGCTGGTGTTCAAGTCCAACACCGAGGACAAGTGGTACCTCTTCATCGACGAGTACGGCGGCCGCGGCTACGTCCCGTTCTCGACGACCGACTTGAACTCGGGCAAGTGGACGCCGGAACCCACCTACAGCCTGCCGTCGCGCCCGCGTCACGGCACGGTGCTGCCGGTGACCGCCGCCGAGTACGAGCGGATCTCCGCCCGGTACGAGGAGCCACCCACCCCGGCTCAGGGCCTGCGGCTGCGCTACCAGTTCGACGAGACGAGCGGCACGGTCGCCCGCGACACGTCGGGCAACGACTTCAACGGCACCTACGAACGCACGCCCGCGTGGGGCGCCGGCGTCCAGGACGGCTCGTTCAAGATGTCCGGCGGCTCGGCCTCCCCCTACGTCACCATCCCGAACGGGGTGCTCAAGGGCGCGCGGGCCGCGACGGTCTCGGTCTGGGCCAAGTGGTCCGCCTCCACCACGATCAACCAGTGGATCTACAGCCTCGGCCCGGACAGCGACAAGTATCTGTACACCGGCCCGCGCAACGGCGGCAACGTGCTGTTCTCGGCGATCACCACCGGCTCCTGGCAGGCGGAGTCGCAGCTCAGTCACAGCGCGGCCCTGCCGGGCGGCAGCTGGCAGCACATCGCCGTCACCCTCGACGGGCCGAACGCCGCCATGTACCTCAACGGCGCCCGCGTCGCGACCGCGACCGGGGTCACGGTCAAGCCCTCGGACCTGTACGACGCGACGAAGTCGTACAGCGGTTACGTGGGCCGTTCGCTCTACGCGGCCGACCCGTACTACGCCGGCGAGGTGGACGACTTCCGGATCTACGACACCGCCCTGTCCGCGCCCGAGATCCTGGAACTGGCCGGGAAGACCACGTCGATCGGCGGAGTGACCCTCCCCGAACTCAAGATCGACGCGATCGTCGACGACTCGGCCTCCGTGGTGCGGCTGCCGGTCAAGCCCGGCACCGACGTGACGAAGCTGGCGCCGTCGTTCGCCCTGGCCAAGGGTTCGACGATCAGCCCGGCCTCGGGCGCCGTGCGGGACTTCAGCGCTCCGGTGACGTACGAGATCACCGGCGCCGACGGCGCCAAGCGGACCTGGACCGTCACCGCGCTGGCGATGAAGAGCCCGGTCATCCCCGGCCTGTACGCCGACCCGAACATCTCGGTCTTCGGCGACACCTTCTGGATCCACGCCACCACCGACGGGTTCGCCGGCTGGTCCGGCACCCGGTTCCACGCGTTCTCCTCGAAGGACCTGGTCAACTGGACCGACCACGGGGTGATCCTGGACCTCGGGCCGGACGTGACCTGGGCCGACAACAGCGCCTGGGCACCGGCGATCGCCGAGCGGAACGGGAAGTACTACTTCTACTTCAGCGGCGGCCTGGCCAGCGGCAACACGGCCAAGCACCTGGGCGTGGCGGTGGCCGACTCCCCCGCCGGGCCGTTCACCGACGCGCTCGGCAAGCCGCTGGTCGCCGGCGGCACCTACAGCGGCCAGATGATCGATCCGGCCGTGTTCACCGACGACGACGGGAAGTCCTACCTGTACTGGGGCAACGGCGGCTCGTACCAGGTGCCGCTGAACGACGACATGGTGTCCTTCGACGCCTCGCTGGTGAAGACCTACAAGCCGGCGAACTACAACGAGGGCAGCTTCGTCGCCAAGCGGAACGGCGTCTACTACTTCATGTGGTCGGAGAACGACACCCGCAGTCCCGACTACCAGGTGGCGTACGCGACCGGCTCCTCCCCGACCGGGCCGTGGAGCGACCGGGCCGGCGTGATCCTGCGCAAGGACACTTCGCTGGGCATCCTCGGCACCGGCCACCACTCGGTGGTCCGGGTCCCCGGCGGCTCCTCCAGCGACGACTGGTACATCGCCTACCACCGGTTCGCCATGCCGGGCGGTGACGGCACGCACCGGGAGACGACGATCGACCGGATGGAGTTCGCGGCCGACGGGGCGATCAAGCCGGTGACGCCGACGCTCACGAGCGTGGACCCGGTGACGATCGTGACCGCGGGGCCGGACGTGGGCGGTGTCGAGGGCAGCGCCGTCAGCCTGCGCGGGACGGTATCCAACGACGCCAACCGGCCGTCCTGGACGGCCAGCGGCGCGGGCTGCGTCTTCGCCGACCCACACGCGGCGGCCACGACGGTGACCTGCGCGGACGACGGCACGTACACGCTCACCCTGACCGCAGGCCGCAGCCGTGACTCGGCGACGGTCCGCATCGTCAACGCGGCGCCGGTGCTCACCGTGCCGGGCGGGCGCCCCGCCCCGGACGCGCCGGTCGCCACGACGACCGAGGTGGTTCGTACGGTCGACGTCCGCGACGCCGGCAGCGATGTGCTGACCTGCACCGCGACCTGGGGTGACGGCACCACCTCGGACGGCACGATCGCCGGGGGCGTGTGCACTCTGCGGCACCGGTACACGACCGCCGGCGTCTACCGGCCCGGTGTCACGGTCCGCGACGACGACGGGGCGTCGGTCGCCGGCGTGCTGCCGTTCGTGACGGCCCACCAGCCGCGCTCCGGCTACGTCGCCGGCAGCGGCTGGAGCGGGCAGACGGACTTCGCGTTCGTGGCCCGTTCCGGCAAGGGCGGCGGCAGCGCCTGGATCCGGCTGCCGGACGGCCGGGCGTTCCAGTCGACCGGTCTGACCCCGGCGCTGGTGATCGGGCCGGTGGCGTCGTTCCTCGGCACCGGCACGATCAACGGGACCGGGAGTTACCGCCTCCAGGTCAGCGTGCTCGACGGCCGGAAGGACGGTGTCGTGATCAGGATCTGGGAGTCGCGGACCGGGAAGCTGGTCCACGAGGTGCGCGACGTTCACCTGGACGGCGGCGGCATCACTCTCTGAAAGCCCGAGCAGGCCGGGGCCAACTCCCGGCCTGCTCGGCATTGACATCTATTTTGGCAAATGTTTACGTAAACATCCTCGTCCTCGAAACAAGGGCAGCCATGAAGATCAGAGCGCTCCTCGCGGCCGCAACTGTGGCCGTCTCCACCCTCTCGGCACCGGTGGCCGCCTCCGCCGCCGCTGCCACCACCACGATCACCATCGATCCGAGCTACCACGGAGCGGAGTGGGAAGGCTGGGGCACCAGCCTCGCCTGGCTCGCCGACGCCACCGGCGGCTACCCCGACGAGATCCGCAACAAGCTCGCCGACATGCTCTACGGCCCGACCGGGCTGAACCTCAACATCGCCCGCTACAACATCGGCGGCGGCAACGCGCCGACGGTCAAGCCCTACCTGCGGCCCGGTGGCGCCGTGCCGGGCTGGTGGAAGGCGCCGGCCACCTACACGCCGGCCGACAAGGACTGGTGGGACCCGGACAACCCACAGCACTGGAACTGGCAGGCCGACCAGAACCAACGCTGGTGGGTGGACAAGATCAAAAAACGGGTCGACCACTGGGAGACCTTCAGCAACTCGCCACCCTGGTTCCAGACCGTCAGCGGATACGTCAGCGGCGGCTTCGACCCGAACACCGACCAGATCCGCACCGAGACGCTCGACGAATTCTCGACCTACCTGCTCCGGGTCACCGAGTTCCTGGAGAAGAAGCACAAGATCAAGGTCGACACCATCGAGCCGCTCAACGAGCCGAACACCAACTACTGGCGTACCACCCTGGGCGCCGACGGCCAGCCCACCGGAGGCCGGCAGGAAGGCGCCCACGCCGGGCCCGCACTGCAGGCCGCGGTGCTCGAGTCGCTCCGCCGCATCGCACCGCACCGCGGCATCGCGGGCCCCGACGAGACCAACCCGGGGACACTCGTCACCGACTGGTACGGCTACACCCCGGCCGCCAAGGAGGCGGTCGACCGGATCAACGTGCACACGTACGGCACCGGCCAGCGGACCAGCGTTCGCGACATCGCCAAGGCCGAGCAGAAGTCGCTCTGGATGAGCGAGGTCGAGGGCAGTTGGGGCAAGGACTTCACCAGCATGGACTCCGGCCTCGGGATGGCCCAGCGGATCATCGACGACCTGCGCGAGCTGGAGCCGACCGCCTGGGTGCTGTGGCAGCCGGTCGAGGACGCCAAGAACATGATCGCCGAGGGCAACCTGCAGTGGGGCGCCATCCATGTCCCGTTCGACTGCGGCAAGAACGACACCCTCGCCACCTGCCCGATCCAGACGAACACCAAGTTCGACACGATCCGGAACTTCACCCACTACATCCGCCCCGGCGACCGCCTGGTGAAGGTCGACGGGACCCGGAGCGTGGCGGCGGCCTCGAAGCGCGGCCTCACGGTCGTCCACAGCAACCCGGCCGTGACCGCCGAGAACGTGACCCTCGACCTGTCGAAGTTCGAGGTCGACAAGAGCGCCAAGGTCACCCCGATCGTCACCAGCGCGAGCGGCAAGCTGGTCAAGGGCACCGCGGTACAGGTCACCGACAAGCGGGTCACCCTCACCGTGCCCGCCCAGTCCGTGACGACCTTCCTGGTCAGCTCGGTCCGCGACGACGGTGAGTCGCACCTGCGGGCCGGCCGCACCTACCGGTTCGAAGGCACCGCCAGCGGACGGTCGATGACGCCGTCCGGCACCGACGTGGTGATCCGCACCAACAGCACCACCGCCGCCGACCAGCTCTGGACCGTGCAGGAGAGCGACGTCCACGAGCGCTACCAGCTGATCAACGCGGGCACCGGCCAGCGGCTGGCCGTCCGTGACGGAGCCGCGGTCGCCGAGACCGCCGGAGCCGTCGACGACGGTGCGCTGTGGCGCTTCTCCAGCACCGGGGACGGCACCTACACCCTCGTCAACGTGGGCGAACGACGACTGCTCGACGTCAACGGGGGTTCCACCGGCGACGGCTCTCGGGTCGGCACCTACATCCCCACCGGGGGGTCGAACCAGCGGTGGAGGCTCAAGGACGAGACGGTCGGGCGCACCGAGATCGCCCTCACCCACACGGTGCCCGGCCAGGCGCCCGTGCTCCCCGCGACGGTGACCGCCGTCCTGCCCAGCGGCGAGAACCGCGCCCTGCCGGTCACCTGGACCCTTCCGCCGGCGGAGAAGTGGAACACGCCGGGCACGGTGCTCGTCACCGGCACCGCGACCGACGCCCTCGGCAAGAAGGTCCCGGCCACCGCGAAGGTGAGCGTCGACGTCTTCACCTCGACGGTGGCCGGCCGCGCCAAGGCCTACGTCGGCGGGACGGCCTCGATGCCGTCCACCGTCACCGCCCTCGGCAAGAACGGCGGCACGGCGACCGTCCCGGTGGTCTGGACAGCCGCGTCGTTCCCGAAGCTGGGCGTGACCGAGGTGACCGGAACCGCCACCGTGGCGCCCGGCCAGACGCTTCCGGCCACCGCCCGGGTACAGGTCACACCCCCGTCCGAAGGCCCGCTGGCGGGGGCCTCGGTGACCGCTTCCTACACCGAGCCCGGCTACTCGACGGCCGGCCTCACCAACGGCGACATCACCGACAAGGCGTGGTCCAACTGGAAGGGGTCCGGCCGCAACCCGGTCGAGACGCTCACCGCGACACTGCCGGCCGGGCGCACGGCGCACCGGGCGGTGCTGCACTTCTACCGGGACAACTCCTCCGGTGGTGGTGTCGCCGCCACCGTCCAGGCCGGTACGGTCTCCGCCGCCGGCTGCCAGGTCGTCGGGTCGCCCATTGCGGTGACCTCGGCTGTCGTCGACATCCCGCTCACTCCGGGCTCGACCTCGTTCTGCCTACGGCTGACCCCGACGCCGGACGGTTACCTGACCGTCTCCGAGCTTCAGGTGTACGCCGCGGCGCCCGGCGTCGGTTCCGACTCGTCGGTCAGCTCGATCCTGGTCGACGGCGTGGCGATCGGGTCGTTCGACCCCGCGGTCACCTCCTGGCAGGTCCCGGCACGTGACCCGTCGTCCGCCCAGGTGACGGCGGTGACCACCGACCCGTACGCCACGGTCGAGGTCACCGGCTCCGGCAAGGCCCGCACCGTCGTCACCACCAGTGAGGACGGCAGCAGCCGGACCACCTACCGCGTCACCCTGGTCCGCCGGGACTGACCCACACCGATCGCCCGGCGCCGACACGGGCACCCCGGTCGGTCCGCATCGTTCTACGATCGTGGATCGGCCGGGGAGGGGACGACCATGCCGGAGATGGCTCCCACGCCTTCCGAGGTCACCGCGGTGACCTTCTGGATGGTGACCGTGATCATGGCGCCGCTGGGGCTGACGGCCGGTCTGGCGCTTCTGCGCCGCGGTCGCGGCCCGGCCGCCCCACCTCCCGTCCGGCGGAGCGCCGGCGGCCTCTGGACGCTCGCCGCCCTCGGCATCGGGGCGCTCGTCCTGGGCGGCACGCTCGACTTCCTGGAGGCCGGTTCCGCCGGCGGCCTCTCCCTGATGGCGATGCACGGCACCGGCACGCCGGTGTACTGGCCGGCGTATGCGCTGGGCGCCACCATGCTGACGATCCTGACTCTGACGCTGGTGCCGCGCCGGGACACGTGGCGGTTCGTCGCCGGTGTGCCAGCCCTGGTCGCCGGTGGGCTGCTGATGGGGCTGCTGCTCCTGCTGTACGGCCGGATCCAGCAGCTCGACGGGCGGTTGGCGGCCGAGTTCCTGCCCACCGTGGCGCCCACCGGGGACCTGAGCGCCGGCGGCCCGGCCTGGCGGGTGAGCGGCGGATGGGTTCTGGCCTTCGCCGGAACGTTCCTGCTCCTGCTGGTCGCCGCCCTGATCGTCGCCGGACCGTACGAACTCGTCCTCGCCGGCGCGCTGGCCGTCACCGCGGCCCTCGCCGCGGCTCGGGCCACCCCGGATCTCAGCTCCTTCTGGGCGGTCCGCGACGGAAAAGTGGAACGGGTCGACTTCTCGCCGTTCGACATCGGCGGCGTCTCCCTGTTGTGGCCGGCGGCGCTGGCCGTGGCGGTGGCTTTGATGTGCGCGATCCCGTTCCTTCCGCACGGGCTCCGTGGACCGGCGACGATCGTCGCCGCCGTCGCTCCCGGGTGGATCGTGCTGGCCGCCCATCCGGCGTACGTCCACGCCAAGGCCGTGCTCCCCGGCATGCTGAGCGCCGAGGGGTTCACCGTCAGCCAGGAGCGGATGGCCGTCTTCACGTACATCTTCCTGGTCATGGCGGTGGTCGCGATCCCGGTCGTCGCGGTGCGTCTGCGGCGCGCGGCCCGTCGCGGGGCGCGGTGGCCGTGGGCTCCCGCCGGCCCCGCCTGACCGCCTGCCGCCGCCGTTCCCGCCCGCCCGCCTGGCTCACCGGCCGCATCGCTATCGAACCGCGTCGGCCGGGGCGGCGGCACGCAGACGGATCCGGACGTCGCCCTCCGGACCGGGCAGTCCTGTGCCGGCGGTCTCGGCGGCGGCCCCGGGGCCCGGCACGGTCGGCGCCGCCTCGGCCGACACCGACGCTGACGCCGTCTCGGCCGTGGGCGCGGGACGCGGCCCGGGATCGGCGATCGGCGCGGCCTCGGATGCCGGCTCCGAGCGGAGCAGCAGAAGCACCATGGCGTCCCAGCAGGTGTGCGCGACGATCGGAAGCAGCAGGCTCATCGAGGTCAGGTACAACGCGGTGAACAGCGCACCGAGCAAGGCCACGGTGATCATGCCGAGCCATCCCTGGTAGGCGTGCGCGGCGGTGAAGACAGCCAGCCCGGCGGCCGCGGCCAGCAGCACCGGAAGGCCGAGCAGGTCCGTTCCGATGGCCAGGAGCAGGCCCCGGTAGATCGCCTCCTCGCCGACGCCCACCGCGACCGAGGCCCCCGCGGCGAGCCAGCGCTCCCCGGTCGTCCGGGGCAGCATCGCCGCCGTCACCAGCGGCAGCGCGCCCCGCCGCGACCGCACGCGGACGAGGATCATCAGCACGAGGAAGCAGCCGGTGAGAAGGTAGCCGAGCCCGTCACCGGCCGGCCACGCCCAGCCCGCCTCCGCGGGCGTCAGGCCGGGGTGGAGCGCGACGATCAGCACCGTGATCCCGGCCAGCATCGCCAGGTTGACGATGCTGTTCCGGAAGAACGCCGCCCGCGCCCCCGGACGGGCGGTCAGCACGCCGAGAAGCTGCCCGCGCCCGCGGACCGCGCGCACGGTGCCCGCGAACACAACCCCGTAGACCGTCACGATCAACACATAGGAGTAGACCGTGGCGCCGTCCGTCATGGGGCACCATCATGATCGATTACTCGCCGTGACATCAATCCGCATCATCGGTGCCGGCCGCAGTGGGCGGCCCTGAAGGGCCGGTCAGCGAATTCGGGCCGTGAGTATCTTCCGCTCCGCCGCATATCACTTGTTCCGGCTTGATTTCGTCCGATGGTCATCGACACCAACCTCTTCTACGGTGGTGCCAGTTCCGAAATGGACAGGGAGATTCGTAGATGAGTCACGACGACGTGGCGCCAACCAGGCGCCGATCGCTCCGGGCCCTCAACGCGGTGGCGATCGCCACCGTGCTGACCATCGCCCCGGCGACCGCCGCTTCGGCCGGTGGTCACGGCCACGGCCACGATGACAAGTGCGCGAAGCAGGCCAACGACACCTACGCCGAAGTTCTCAAGTGTGTGACGGTCGACGGGGTGGTCGAGCACCTCGAACGTCTCCAGAAGATCGCCGACAGGAACAAGGACCCCTACTACCCGGGCAGCCGGGCGGCCGGCACGAAGGGCTACGCGGACAGCGTCAAGTACGTCTCCGGCCTGCTGCGCAAGGCCGGTTACAAGGTCACCCTCGACCCGTTCGAGTTCCAGTTCGTCTTCCCGGCGGTCCTGGACCAGATCACCCCGGCGAGCGCGTCGTACGCGACCGGCGCATTCACCAACAGCGCCCCCGGAGACGTGACCGGCCCGGTGATCCCGGTCGACATCAACCTGACCGGCGACCGCGCCAGCACGAGCGGCTGCGAGGCCGCCGACTTCACCGGCCTGGACTTCAGCGGCGCGAACGACATCGCCCTCGTCCAGCGCGGCACCTGTGACTTCGTGACCAAGGCGCGCAACGCCCAGGCCGCCGGCGCCGAGGCCGTGGTCCTCTTCAACCAGGGCAACGACCCGACCCGGGAGGGCTTGATCGTCGGCACCCTCGGCGAGAACCCCGACGTCACGATTCCGGTGGTCGGCGCCAGCTTCGCCGACGGCTCCGCGCTGGCGGCCGCCGGTTCGACCGCGCACGTGCGGATCCTGCCGTCGGAGACCCGGACGGACGTGAACGTGATCGCCGAGCTGCCCGGCCGGAACCGCGACAACGTCGTGATGACCGGCGCCCACCTGGACAGCGTGACCGCCGGCGCGGGCATCAACGACAACGGCTCCGGCTCGGCCGCGATCCTCGAGACGGCGCTGACCCTGGCGAAGAGCAAGCCGCAGAACACCATTCGGTTCGCCTGGTGGGGCGCCGAGGAGGAGGGTCTGCTCGGTTCCGCGGCGTACGTCGCGGAGCTGTCCCAGGCCGAGAAGGACAAGATCGCGCTGTACCTGAACTACGACATGGTGGCCTCGCCGAACTACATCTTCCAGGTGTACGACGCCGACCAGTCGTCGTTCCCGGCCCCGGTCGTGGTGCCGGAGGGCTCGACCGCGCTCGAGGACCTCTTCGAGTCGTACTACACCTGGAAGAAGCAGCCCTACGACGACGCCGAGTTCTCCGGCCGCAGCGACTACCAGGCGTTCATCGAGGCGGGCATCCCGTCCGGTGGTCTCTTCACCGGCGCCGAGGTGGTCAAGACCGAGGAGCAGGCCGCGATCTGGGGCGGCACCGCGGGCGCGTCGTTCGACCCGAACTATCACCAGGCCGGTGACGACATCACCAACCTGGACCTGAAAGCGCTCGAGCTGAACAGTGACCTGATCGCGTTCGCCCAGCTCACCTACGCCTTCTCGACGGAGTCGGTGAACGGTGTGAAGGGCAAGCCGGTTCCCGGCAAGCCGATCAAGCTGCCGGCTCCGGCCGGTCCGCAGGGCACTTTCAACACCGGTGACGGCGGCGACGAGCACGACCACCGCCCGGAAGCGTAAGAGGCGACAGCAGAAGGCCCGCCCCTTTCGGGGCGGGCCTTCGGTGTCACCGGGACTCAGATGTCGCGGCCGCCGGGCTCGGGAGCCGCCGTCAGGTCCATGAGCTGCTGCTGGACGTGGTTGGTCAGCGCCTCCTGGTAGCTGGTGGCGAGCTGGCCCAGGCGCTCGATCTCGTCCAGCGCCGAGGTCCGCTTCTCCACCAGGCTGTCCATCGCCTCGGTGTGGTTGCGCCGGGCGTCGGCCTCGATCGTCGCGGCCTTGATCTGGGCCTCGCTGACGAGCTGGTCGGACTTGTCCTGAGCGTTGGTGATCAACGACTCGGACTCGCGCTGCGCGTCACGCATGTGCTCGTCGGCGGTCCGCTGCGCCATCATCAGCACCCGCGAGTTGCGGTCGTCGTCGGCGGGGACCGTCGGCATCGCACCGGAGGGGCCCTGGCTGCGGGCCCGCTGGAGCTGGTCCTGGATGTTGCGGGCGTTCTGCTCGGCCCGGGCGCGAGCCTCCTGCAGCCGCTCCAACTGGGCCGCCAGGTCCGCGAATTCGTTGTTGAGCACCATCGTGGCGGCCGGGTTGCCACCCCCACCGCCGCCGCCACGCTGCAGCGTGTCCTTGAGGGAGCCGTTCTCCTCCAGGAGGCGGGTCAGTTCACCCTCGACCTCGTCCAGGAAGGCGTCGACTTCTTCCTCGTCGTATCCACGCTTTCCGATCGGCGGCTTTTTGAACGCCACGTTGTGAATGTCTGCTGGAGTGAGCGGCATCGTGCTCCTCGGTTCCCTTGGTGAGGTCGTGCGGCCAGAAATCCTACGCAACGTCCCCGCGCCCCTGCCGTGGGCATGATCGAACGGGCCTCCTACCCGCAAGAATCCGACCGAGACTACCGGCGCCCGGGAGAACGCGCACGCCCTCGCCGCCCGCATCACACTCATCCGCGGGTTCTTCCGTTCAGCCCACGGCGGACCGCGCGGGTTCTCCCGTTCACCACGCGGCCGGGCGACGGGGCGCGTAGATTCTGTCAGTCATGAAGGCGAGACGATTCGGCGTCGCGCTCCTGCTGGTCGGCTTCGGGCTGGGCCCGGTCGCCCCGGCGCCGGCGGTCGCCGCCCCGAGTGACGGACGGCAGTTCAAGCAGGGTTACCAGGACGGTTTCGACCGGGGGCTGCAGGCCGCCCGGGACGATTGCGAGAAACCGGCCCGGGCCGAGACTTTCAAGATCACCGACTACACGCGCGGTTACGTCCTCGGCTTCGACCGGGGCTTCGACGCGGGCGCGGCGGATTATTGCCCGATCGACTAGGTTCTGTGCCGCTGCTCACGAGACCCACGAGACAGAACCCAGCGCGTCGTCAGTGCCGCGAAACGGCTTGTTCAGTGCCGGAAGACGGCTTGTCAGTGCCAGAAGACGGCGACGGCGGCGTTCACCACGGTGAGCGTGATGATGCCGATGAAGTGACCCTTGTTGACGTCCTCGCGCTTACGCGGGATGAAGACCATGATGAAGATCAGCACGGCGAAGAGCAGCTTGACGCCGAGCTTGACCGGGCTCGGCTCGTCGTCGCCGCCCCCACGCAGCGGCGCGGACAGCGCGATGCCGCTGGCGAGCTGGATGATAGATCCCCAGAGGATCGCCGGGTTGATCCGGAACTTGCCGGACACGAACTGGGTGACGGCGCCGCCGAGCAGCAGCGCGAACCCGACCAGATGAATGAAGAGCAGAATCAGCCGCAATGCTTCCACGATGCGGAAGCTTGCCAGGGCGTTCACCTGCGGATGACCTCGGGGTACGGCCGGCCGGCGACGTCGGCGGCCGGTTCCGTCGATCATCGATGCCACGCCTCGGCCATCACGGCCGGCCTCGGAGAAGCCGGCGAACCGCGCCCACCCCGTCAGCTCACCGATGCGGCACACTTTTCGCCTTCGCGAATCCACGGCCCTCCGGACGCCCGGCGGGCGCGGCGTGACGCCGTCCAGGACGCCCGGCAGGCGCGGCGTGACGCCGTCCAGGACGCCCGGCAGGCGCGGCGTCACGCCGTCCAGGACGCCCGGCAGGCGCGGCGTACGCCGTCCAGGACGCCCGGCAGGCGCGGCAGGCGCGGCGTGACGCCGTCCGGCGAGGCCGTCATCGCCGGCTGGTCACCGAGACTGAAGGAATGTCGACTCACCACGCGATGGCTGCCCTCGAACTCATCGGCATCTTCGTGTTCGCGATCTCCGGCGCCCTGACCGCCATCCAGAAGGGGTTCGACGCCGTCGGGATCCTCATCCTGGCGGAGGTCACCGCGCTCGGTGGCGGCGTGGTCCGCGACGTCATCATCGGCGACACGCCGCCGGCCGCGTTCCGGGACGTCTGGCTGCTGCTGGTGCCGGTGGCCGCCGCGACGGTCGCGTTCTTCGCCCACCCGGTGGTGGAGCGGCTCACCTTCGCCGTGCTGCTGTTCGACGCGGCCGGGCTGGGGCTGTTCTGCGTCACCGGAACCCTGAAAGCCCTCGACCACGGCCTCGGCCCGGTGCAGTCCGCGGTCCTGGGCGTGACCACCGCCGTCGGTGGCGGTCTGCTGCGGGATGTCATCGCCCGGCAGACCCCGGCCCTGGTCAAGGTCGACACCGACCTCTACTCGATCCCGGCGATGCTCGGCGCCGCCACCGTGACCGTCGCACACCGCCTGGACCTGCCGATGTCGGTGGCGGCGCCGGCCGCGGCGGTGGCCGTGTTCGCCTTCCGGGTGATCGCCATGGTGCGGCACTGGACGGCGCCGCAGGCGTGGACCCGCCGCCGGGCCGGCGAGGCGTCAGGCTGACCCCGGCCCGCTACCGGCCGGGCAGCAGCAGGGTCTTGCCGGCGAGCCGGCCGGTCTCGGCCTCGTCGTGGACGGCGGCGAGGTCGGCGAGCGGCCGCCGGCCCGCGATGTCGATACCGACCGTGCCGGCCTCCACCAGCGTGAGCAGGGCGGCCAGGCCCGCGGTGTCGTGACGGACGATGAAGTGCGCCGCCCGGAAACGGCCCGCCGGAAGCCGGCCGGCCGGGGTGGTCGCCGACACCAGCACACCCCCGGGCCGGATCAGCGCCGCGTGCTCGGGATCGGCCGGAACCAGGTGGATCAACGCGTCGACCGGCCCGATCTCCGCGCCGCCGGGCGGGCCGGGGCGGGAACCTCCGGCGGGCGAGAGTCCGCCGGAGCCCGTCTCGCCGGCGGGCAGGACGTGGTGGGCGCCCGCGGCTCGGGCGGCTTCCATGGTGCGCGGGGTGGCGACGGCGATGACGTACGCGCCGGCGTGCCGGGCGAGCTGGATGGCGAACCGGCCGATCGCGCCCGCCCCGTTGACCAGCACCCGCTGCCCGGCCGTGACGGCGGCGTGCTCGAACACGGCCTGCCACGCGGTGAGCCCGGCGATCGGCAGGGCGGCGGCGTCTTCGAGGCTGACCCCGGCCGGGACCGGGACGAGCACGTTCGCGGGCGCGACGGCGTAGTCGGCGGCGGCTCCACCGTCCAGGCGGCCGATCACCCGGTCGCCGACGGCGAGGCCCACGGAGTCCCCGGCCGCTCCGCCGGCAGGCGCCGCCACCCCGCCGGCAGGCGCCGCCACCCCGCCGGCAGGCGCCGCCACCCCGCCGGCAGGCGTCGCTGCCCCGCCGGCAGGCGCCGCCGGGCCGACGGCGGCGACGGTTCCGGCGACGTCGAGGCCCATGGTGTACGGCAGTTCGACCGGCACGATCGACCGCAACAGGCCACGCCGCAGACCGGCCTCGGACGGGTTGAACGTCGTCGCGGCCACCCTGATCAGGACCTCACCGGGGCCGGGAGCGGGTTGTTCGATCCGGTCCAGCCGGATCACGGTCGGCTCGCCGTACCCGTGCATGCGCATCGCTCTCATACGGTTCACCGTAGGCAGCCGGTTGAGGACGATGAATGCTTCACGATCTCGATTTCCTATGCGATCGTCTCGCGTATGGACGTGTTGAGCGACGTGCTCGCGGTGATGCGAACGGGCCGGGTCCGGTCGGCGCAGGTGGCCTGGCACGCGCCGTGGGCGCAGGAGTTCGCGCCGGTGCCGGGCTCGGCCGGCTTCCATGTGGTGCTGCGCGGTTCCTGCCGCCTGCTCCAGGACGGCGCGGAGCCGTTGGCGCTGGGCGCCGGTGACATCGTGTTCCGTCCGCACGGCGGCGGTCATGTCCTCGCCGACTCCCCCGGCACCAGGCCGGTCGCGCCGGCCTGCGACCCGGCCGAGATGGGCGACCTGCCGGCCTTCGCGGTGGTCGGCTCGCCCGCGTCCGCGGACGCCACGGTGACCCTGTGCGGCGCCTACGAGCTGGACCCGGAACTGGTGCACCCGCTGATCGCCGACCTGCCGGAGCTGATCCACGTCCCGGCCCAGTGGGGCCGGCATCCGCACCTGCGTGCCACCGTGGACCTGCTGGCCGCCGAACTGGCCACGCCCGGAGCGGGCAGCGCCGCGCTGATCCCGGCGCTGCTCGACACGATGCTGGTCTATCTGCTGCGCACCTGGCTGGTCGGCGAGCATCCGACCGGCTGGGCGGCGGCACTGGCCGACCCGGTGACGGGCGCGGCCCTGCAGGCGATCCACCGCGAGCCGGAACGGGACTGGACGGTGGCCGCGCTGGCGGCGGAGGGCGGGCTGTCCCGGGCGCCGTTCGCCCGCCGGTTCACCGACCTGCTGGGCCGGCCACCGATGACATATCTGACGTGGTGGCGGCTGACGGTCGCGGCCGGGCTGCTGCGGCGCACCGACACGACGGTCGGCGCGATCGCCGGGCAGGTGGGTTACGGGTCCGAGTTCGCCTTCGCGGCCGCGTTCAAACGCCGTTTCGGCATCCCGCCCGGCCGCTACCGGCGGCACGCCCGAGGTTGAGAGCGGCCCCGCCCGGCCGCCACCGGCGGCACACCCGAGGTTGAGAGCGGCCCCGCCCGGCCGCCACCGGCGGCACACCCGAGGTGGAGAGCGGCCCAGCCCTCGCGCCGGGGTCCAGCCCGGCGGCCGCGAGACGGCCGGGAGGGGGCCGGGCGTCGCGCGGTGGTGCGGGACGGGCTGGTTCGGCGGGGCGCCGGTGGCCGTACCCCGCCCATGGGTTTGCGGCAGGTGAGGGAGAGCGGGCGGGGACCGCCGTGATCGGCGGCGGGCGAGGTCAGGAGGCGGGGGCGTCGTAGCGGTCGCGGATGAAGCGGCCCAGGCGGCTGGCGAAGCGTCCGATCGTGGCGGCCGCCGGGTGGCGGGAGTCCCAGGCGGCGCGCAAGCGGATGCAGAGGCGGCGATCCCCGACGTCCACGGCCAGGGGGATAAGGCCGAAGCGAGGGTCGTCGGAGGCGACCGCGATGCCGCGGCCGGCGGCGGCGAGGGCCTGCGCGACGGTGCCGTTGGCGGCTTCGATCGCGGGGCGGTGACCGGTCGCCACCGCGTCCAGCGCCTGCCGCGCGGTGAAGGTGGGCGGCAGCAGTATCAGCGCCGCCCCGAGCAGGTCGTCGAGAGCAACGCTGCCGCGGTGGGCCCACCGGTGGCCGGCGGGAACGTAGGCCCAGACCGGGAGCACCGCGAGCGCCGTCTCGTGAAACGACGCTCCTGCCGGGACCGTGCCGATCGCCAGGTCGGCGCCGAGCCGCAGCGTCTCGGCCGGAGACAGGCCGTCCGAGCCGAGCACGTCGGTGGTCGGATCGTCCGGGGCGAGCGTGGCGATGAACGGCGCGACCACATCGGTCAACGTCACCGTCGGTGCGCCGATGGTGAGGCGCTCCAGGCGGCCGTTGGCGTGCAAGGACGCCGCCAGTTTCAGTGTTTCGGCACGTTGCAGCAGGTCACGGCCCAGCGGGAGGAGAGCCCGGCCGGTCGTCGACAGTTCTAGCCGGCCGCGGTCCCGGTCGAAGAGCCGCACCCCGAGGTCCTTCTCCAACTGCCGTAGCTGACGGGACAGCCCTGGTTGGGTGAGATGGAGCTTCGCGGCCGCGCCACTGACCGTTCCCGCTTCCGCCGTTTCCACGAAATACCGGATATGGCGTAGCTCCATCATGCCTCCTCGGCATAGTCACGCTGCCGAGATGGTAATGGACGGGCATGGCTCCCGGGCTGAGACTTGTCGGCGTGATCGCGGCCGCTTCCCAGGAGATCCGATGACGTTTTCCGTGCTCGACCCGGCCTCACTGCTCGTCGTCGGCACCGTCCCCGATCAGGGCCTCACGGACGCCCGTTCCGCTGTCGACGCTGCTGCTCGGGCATTCCCGGCGTGGCGGAGGACCCCGCCCCGGCGGCGGTCGGAGATCCTGCACCGGGCGTTCGAGCTGATGATCCGCGACCGGGACGAGCTGGCGCGGCTGATCAGCCGGGAGAACGGCAAGTCACTGCCGGACGCGACCGGCGAGGTCACGTACGCCGCCGAGTTCTTCCGATGGTTCGCCGAGGAGGCCGTCAGGCCGGGCGGAGACTTCGGGGAATCGCCGGCCGGCGGCACCCGCACCCTCGTCACGCACCGCCCGGTCGGTGTCGCCGCCCTCGTCACGCCGTGGAACTTCCCGGCCGCGATGATCACCCGCAAGATCGGCCCGGCGCTGGCGGCCGGCTGCACCGCGGTGGTCAAGCCGGCCGCCGAGACGCCGCTCACCGCGCTCGCCATCGCCCGCCTGCTCACCGAGGCCGGACTGCCGGACGGCGTGATCACGGTGGTCACCACCACCGACTCGTCCGGTGTCGTCGGCGCCTGGCTGAACGACGAGCGGGTCCGCAAGATCTCCTTCACCGGCAGCACCGCGGTCGGCCGCGTGTTGCTGCGGCACGCCGCCGGCCGGGTGGTCAACTCGTCGATGGAACTGGGCGGCAACGCGCCGTTCATCGTCGCCGACGACGCCGATCTGGACGCCGCCGTGGCCGGCGCGATGATCGCCAAGTTCCGCAACGGCGGGCAGGCGTGCACCGCGGCGAACCGCTTCTACGTGCACTCGTCCGTTCTTGAGGCCTTCGTCTCCCGCTTCGGCGCCGAGGTGGAGAACCTGACCGTCGGATCCGCCGCCGACGGGGCCGCGATCGGGCCGTTGATCAGCGCGGCAGCCCTTCGCCGGGTGACCCGGACTGTCGACGAGGCCGTCGCGGCCGGTGCCCGGATCAGCCACCGGGCCACGCTGCCGGACGCGCCCGGTCACTTCTATCCGCCGACCGTGCTGGTCGACGTGCCGGTCGGCGCGGCGATCCTCAAGGAGGAGATCTTCGGGCCGGTCGCGGCGATCACCACCTGGACGTCCGACGACGAACTGCTCGACCTGGTCAACGACAGCGAGTACGGCCTGGCCGCGTACGTCTACTCCGGCGATCTGGCCCGCGCCCTGCGCCTCGGCGAAGCCGTCGACGCCGGCATGGTCGGCATCAACCGTGGCCTGGTGTCCGACCCGTCGGCGCCGTTCGGCGGCGTCAAGCAGAGCGGGCTCGGCCGGGAGGGAGCGCGCGACGGACTGCGCGAGTTCCAGGAGACCCAGTATCTGAGCGTCGACTGGCCCGCGTGACGCCGTCCCGCCGGCCCTGGGTGGGGGGCGCCATCGATCCGGCCGCATAGCCGGACACCACCCCGATGAGTGGCCGGCTCCGGGCAGCGCGGGAAACGTCGATCCGCGTTCGCCGATGCGTGGGCCGTGACGCAGGTCGCCAACGAACGGTTAGAAATCCGACCGGCCGGTCGGATAACGTCGTTGCGATCACAAGCGGTTTCTTCAGCGAGGGCACCACATGACACGCTACGTAGCGATCGGCGACAGCTTCACCGAAGGCCTCGGCGACACCCTGCCCGACGGCACCGAACGCGGCTGGGCCGACCTGGTCGCGGCCGGCCTCGCCACCGAAGGCCCCGTGGAGTACGCGAACCTCGCCATCCGTGGCCGCCTCATCGAGCCGATCGTCAACGACCAACTCGAAGCCGCCCTCGCCCTCTCCCCGGCGCCCACGCTGCTCTCCTTCAACGGTGGCGGCAACGACATGCTGCGCCGCGGCGCCTCCGTCGACCGTCTCGTCGCCTTCACCGAGCAGGTCATCCGCCGCTGCACCGACGCCGGCGTCCGGCTGCTCCTGCTGAGCGGCGCCGACCCGTCCGACCACCTCCCGTTCGGCAGCACCTTCCGCCACCGCGGCGAGGCCCTCACCGCCGCCGTCGAAGCCCTGCTCCCCCTCGACGGAGTCACCTTCGTCGACTGTTTCCGCGACGTGGAACTGCGCCGCCACGTCTACTGGTCCCCCGACCGCCTCCATCTGAACGCCGCCGGTCACCGGCGCGTCGCCTCGCTGATCCTGGCCGGCCTCGGCCACAACGTCCCGCCGCACGTCCTCGACCCCGGCCCGGCGCCCGCTTTCCGCCTGCTCGCCGAGGCGCGCTATTACGGCCAGCACGTCGTCCCGTGGATCAACCGCCGCTTGCGGGGCCGATCCTCCGGCGACAACCGCCTCCCGAAGTACCCCACCTGGACCCCCATCACCGCCTGACCAGCACTCGCCTGCCCAGTCCGGCCGTGCCACCGCACGTCCCAGCTTCGGCCCGCATCCACCACCCCACCCAGCCGTAGCCGTGAGGTGCCACCGCGCGCCCACAACACGCGCCGACTACGGCACGCACTCGGTTCACACCGCACGACGTGGGGTTCATCGTCACCGCGCTACGCGCTCCCGGGCCTGGCACCGCGCACGAGCGGACTGGCGGACTGGCGGACTGGCGGTGCACGATGGACGCTGCGGCCACCTGAAACAGTGACCTTGATGCGCCAACCACCGATGTAGGTGGTCACCGCTTCAAGATCGCGGGTTCCGGGAGCGCGGACAAGTGGAACCGGAGCGGTGCGAGACCAGGCGGTGGTGGGGGCCGGGTGGGTGGGGTCAGGCCTGCGGCAACACCCGGGCAATCTTGATCGAGGAGTTGGACGAGCCCGCCGCCGGATAGGCGACGCTCCCATCCGCGTAGGCCTTGAAGGCCTGGTAAGAGTGGTCCGCGACGCTGATCGAGAGCCGCCCGCCCACAGCCTTGCCGGTGTCGGCGTCGTAGACCTGAGCGGCGATGGAGGACCCGGACTGCCAGGCGAGCAGCATCCGGTCGGCGCCGTAGGAGACCAGGTGCGGGTGAGCCGACGAGATGCCGGTTTTGATGGTGCTGGTGGACTTGCCGGTGGTGAACCGTTCCAGCCGGACGGTGCCGCCCTGGCTCCAGGCCGTCCAGTACCCCTTGGTCTTGGCGAGCACCAGGTCGCCGCCGAAAAGGGTGCCGTCGCAGGATCCGGCGGCGACGGTGCGGTACGGGTTGGGCTGGGCGATCCGGCAACCGTTGTCGGTGGCGCACACCGTGACGAACCGCTTGGTGTCGGGGTCCCAGACGATGCGGGACGTCCAGGAGTGGCTGCAGCCGACCTCGAAGGCGTCCTTGTGGTTGGCGACCAGTTTCCCGTCAGCGTTCACCACCTGCATCCGGTCGCCTTCGTGGACGTCGACGCAGTTGCCGTTCTTGACGGTGATGGCCACGCCGAAGTAGGCGGCGTAGTCGGAGCCGTTGGTGGCGAGGCGGCCGTGGTGCTGGTACCACCAGATGAAGCGGGCGCCGTCGTCGTACCCCGTGCGGTCGCCGGTCAGGTTGGTGACCTGACGTTCCCAGGCGAGCTTTCCGTCGTTGTCGAACCGGATCATGTGCATGGTGTTGCACGGGCTGGACTCGCCACCGCAGAGCGGGCCGCTGCCGCAGTCGCCTTTGCGGGTGAGCAGGATGACGCCGCCGTTCGCGTCGGCTTGGACGTCCTGCAGGTCGATGCCGGTGAAGCTGGTGGGCGTACCGGTCAACTCGTCGTCGCAGCCGAGCTCGCCGAGGTGGATCTTGCCGTCGGTGCCGAGCCAGGCGAGCCAGGAGCCGCCGTCGGGGCGGGCCGCGATCGCCATCGGCAGCTTCTCGGTGTCGCCCTCGGATCCGTAACCGACCACCTTGGTGGGCAGCTTGACGTCGGTGATCCGGGCGGTGGGGGCGGCGGAGGTCTTGCGGGCGCATCCTGCGGCGGCGGTGGCCGCGGATGCCGGGGCCCCCGGAGCCGACGGTCCCGCGGGGGCCGAGAGGGCGCCGGTGGAGGCGGCGGGGGCCGGAGACGCACCGGGCGGCAGTGCGGCGCCGTCGGCGACCTGTCGGCCGGGGACCGCCGCGTCGGGGGCCGGCGAGGCGGTCGACGGCTCTCCGGCTGAGCACGCTCCCATGACAAATGCGGCGAGAGCGGCAACCGATGCCGCCAGCAGGGATCTCCGGGCTCGCATGTCCTTTTCCTCGTTTGTTTTAAGTTTTTCTTAGGGGCGACTTAATCAACGCGTCATGATCGGCACATCGACAGACCTTACCGGTGTCCGGCCGCTCATCAAACCGCCACCCACCCGTCGCCCGAATGCGGTTTCCCCCTTCTCCACCTGCGCGGAATCATGCTGGCCAATATGAGCATCGGAGGATCGATGTCCCGGCCGCGTATTTCCGTCGTCATTCCCGCATACAACGAAGAGTCAATGATCGGCCCCTGCCTGCAAGCCGTTCTCGGGCAGTCGCGGGCCGCCGACGAGGTGATCGTCGTCGACAACAATTCGACCGACCGTACGGCGGAGATCCTGCATGATTTCCGGGAGAGTGTGATCGTGCTCGGTGAGCCGCGGCAGGGCGTGCAGCACGCCCGCAATCGAGGGTTGAACGCGGCGACCGGCGACATCATCGTGCGGATCGACGCGGACACCCGGTTGCCGGAGAACTACCTGGCCGAGGTGGTGGCCACGTTCGGCGACCCGTCGGTGGACGCGGCGACGGGCCCGGTGCGCTACTACGACGTGAGGTTGCCGCGAGTGGCGGCCCGGGGTGACGCGCTGGTCCGTGGCCTCTGGACGGTGCCGAACGGCCGGCTCGACTGGATCTTCGGCGCGAACATGGCGATCCGCCGGCCGATCTGGGAGGCGGTAGCGGCCGGCCTCTGCGCCGACGAGCTGTTCCACGAGGATCTGGATCTCGGCATCCACCTGCGGGAGGGCGGTTTCTCGGTGTTCTACGCCCGGCGCCTGGTGGCGGGCACGTCGTCGCGCCGGGTCAAGGGCGACTTCGCCGGGTTCCGGGAGTACCTGCTGATGACCGAGCGCGGTTACGCCCGGCACATCGGCCGCCTGCGGCGGGGGTCGTTCGCCCGCGCCTGGGTCACCGCCCGTCTCCTGCTGGCGATGTACCCGGTGATGCGCCGGCTGCACGCCGGCCATCAGCGCCGCAACGGGTCGCCCATGGCGCTGGCCCGCAAGAACCCGATGTCGAGCGCCTGCGAGTAGACCGCGATCCGTGGACGAGGCCACCGGATTCACCGGACCGCGATCGGGCTGGTGCAGATCCCGTGCATCGAGCGCACCGGCATGGGCGCGGTCAAGGCGGTCACCGCCGCCCGGATGGCGCTGCGCGGCGACGGCCGTCATCACGTCTCCCTCGACAAGGTCATCAAGACCATGAAGGAGACCGGCGCGGACATGAAGGACAAGTACAAGGAGACCTCTCGCGGTGGCCTCGCCGTCAACGTCATCGAATGCCGAATGCTTCGACTTCTTGACAAGAAAGTTACAGGCATCAACACTTCGAAACATTCCCCCGTGCGTTAGCGCTAACAATCGGAGATCCGATGCCCCGAGTCCTCAGCCGTGTCAGCGCATTCCTCGCCCTCTTCGTCCTCTTCATCGCCGGGCTGGCCGCCCCCGCCAGCGCGCTCGACCCGTTCACCGGCTACCTGATGGCCCACTTCATCGGGGAGTCCAGCCGGGGCGAGCAGATCTACCTGGCCCACAGCAAGGACGGCCGCAACTGGACCGACCTCAACGGCGGCGGCCCGGTGCTGCTCTCCACCGTCGGCACGCAGGGTGTCCGTGACCCCGCGATCGTCCGTTCCCCCAACGGCGACAAGTACTGGATCATCGCCACCGACCTGCGGATCGCCAGCGGCACCTCGTGGGGCGACGCCTCCACCAGGGGCAGCAAGAACCTGGTCGTGTGGGAGTCCACCGACCTGGTCAACTGGTCGGTGCCCCGACTCGTCAACGTGGCCGGCGGCATCTCCGGCGCCGGTGACGCGTGGGCGCCGGAGGCGATCTGGAACCCGGCCACCAATGACTACGTCATCTACTGGGCCACCAACTCGGCCATGAACGGCGTGACCAAGCACCGCATCTGGTACGTCCGGACCAGCGACTTCCGAACCGTGAGCGCTCCCCAGCTCTACATCGACCGGGGCACCGGTCAGGGCATCATCGACACACAGATCATCGAGGTGGCGAACAGCCTCGGCGGCTACCGCTACTACCGGGCGTCGGCCGACGGACAGATCACCATCGAGGGCAGCAACTCGATCCTCGGCGCCTGGACCCGCATCGGCGACCTCCAGCGCCTCGGCATCTCCAACGGCGCGACCGGCGGCAACGTGGTCGAGGGCCCGATGTGGGCACAGACCAACGGCGCGAACGAGTGGCACCTCTGGGTGGACCAGTACGCCACCGGCCGCGGCTACATGCCGGTGCGGTCCACCAACCTGGGCAGCACCGCGAACTTCGCCACCCGCAGCGACTACCACCTCGGCGGCACCAAGAAGCGGCACGGGTCGATCCTGAACCTGACCGCCGCCGAGGAGAGGCGGCTGCTGGCCAAGTGGGGCCCGTCCGCGGTCCTCAACCGCCTCCAGTCCTACAACAACCAGACCCGCTACGTGCGGCACGCCAACATGGACGTACGGATCGACGCGAACGTCAGCCCGGTCCTGGACTCGCAGTTCCGGCGGGTCGCCGGCCTGGCCAACAGCTCCGGGCACGTGTCGTTCGAGTCGGTGAACTACCCGGGCCACTACCTGCGCCACTACGGGTACGACCTGGTGCTCGCACCGAACGACGGCACCTCGACCTTCGCCGCCGATTCCACGTTCAAGCAGGTGGCGGGCCTGGCCGACGCGTCATGGTCGTCATTCCAGTCGTACAACTACCCGACCCGGTACCTGCGGCACTACAACTACCTGCTGCGGATCGACCCGATCAGCACGGCGGCGGAACGCGCCGACGCCACGTTCCGCGTCACCTCGTAACCGGTACCCCGGAACAGGGGCCGCTTCGGCGGCTCCTGTTCCCTTTGACCCGGCCTTGCAGTGCAAGGTACCTTGTGAACCGTGAGCGATGATGCGGCACTGACCACGGCCCTACGCCGGGGCACCATCGAGTACTGCGTGCTCGCGCTTCTCGACAAGCGCGAGCTCTACGGCGTCGAACTGGTGCAGCAACTCAGCACCAGCCTGGCCATGACGACCAGCGAGGGAACGATGTACCCGCTCCTCTCGCGCCTGCGGCGAAACGGCCGGATCGCGACGACCTGGCGCGAGGCGCCGGCCGGCCCGCCCCGCCGCTACTACACCCTCACTCCGGACGGGGAAGCGGCCCTCGCCCATTTCCGCACCGAGTGGGTCGTCTTCCGCAGCGGCGTCGACCGCATCCTCGGAACGGAGCTTTGATGATGACCCAGACCGATCACCTGATCGCCGCCTATCTGGCGCGGGTGGAGCGGGCCGCGAGCCACCTGCCGACGGGGCGGCGCGAGGAACTCCTCGGTGACCTGCGCGAACACATCGAGATCGTGCGGGCCGAGTCGGGGACGGGCACCGAGGCCGAAATCCGTACGATCCTGGACCGCCTCGGCGATCCGGAGAGCATCGTGGCGGCCGCCGACACGCAGACCGACCTGCCCCGCGTCCCGGCCGCCCCGCCCACGCCGCCCCCGCCCACGGCGGCCCCACCCATGGCGGCTCCACCCATGCCGGCGCCGCCGTTCGCCCCGGCCCGCCCGGCCACACCGAGCCTGCGGCCGCTCTGGTTCATTCTCGGCGGGCTGGCCGTGCTCGGTGTGCTGGTGTTGTGTCTGGGCACCCTCTTCCTCAGTCGCGACGGAGAATCGCTTCCCAACGGCGAATACCTCCCTCCTCCGCCGGCGCCGACGGAACGGATCACGACCACGCCGCCGACAGCTACGACGGCGACGGTGGGGCCCTGATCCGACCCTGATGATCAATTCGTGGTGTCTCATCCGGGTTACCACGGATATGCCGGGGTGACGGCGGTTGGAAGGATGAGGGCAGCCCGCCGTCTCGGCCATGGGGAGGCCACCATGAGGTTCGCCCGTCCCGCCACCGCCGCCACTCTCGCCGCCGTGCTGCTCCTCGCGGCCTGCGGTTCCCAGCAACCCGAACCGGCGGCCGCGCCGCCGTCCAGCCCGCACGCGGGGCACAGCGCCGGCTCAGCGCCGCCACCCAGCCCGTTACGCGCCGGTGAGCGGTTCATCGACGTGGGGCTGAAGACGCCGTACACCCCGGCGGCGCCGAACGGGGGCACCGACGAGTACCGGTGCTTCCTCGTCGACCCCGGGCTGACCGAGCCGGCGTACCTGACCGGCAGCCGCTTCCTGCCGCAGAACGCGGCGATCGTGCACCACGCGATCTTCTACCGGTTGAGCCCAGAACAGGCGAAAGCCGCCGAACAGGTGGACGCCGGCACCGACGGCGAGGGCTGGACCTGCTTCGGCGACAGCGGTGTGCAGGGGCAGACCGCCTGGGTGGCGCACTGGGCGCCCGGCGCCGGCGAGACCCTGATGCCGGCCGGTCACGGCTTCACCATGCCGCCCGGCAGCAAACTGGTCATGCAGGTGCACTACAACTTGCTCGGCACCGGCAGCGGGGGCCCCGGTTCCGACACGTCCGGCATGCAGATGCGCCTGTCCAGCGCGACGGATCTCACGCCGCTGGAGACCGGCCTGTTCATGGCGCCGATCGAGCTGCCCTGTGAACCGGGCGGCAGCGGGCCACTCTGCGACCGGAAGACCGCGGTCGCCGACGTCGAGAAGCGGTTCGGAGCCGAGTCGGGCGGGCTGGTCGAGCAGCTCAACGCCTGGTGCAACGCGGGCGCGGCGCCGAAACCGGGCGACACGCAGAGCTGTGACCAGCCGGTCGAGCAAGGCGGAACGGTCCACATGGCGGCGGGGCACATGCATCTGCTGGGCCGGGCGATCAAGGTCGAGCTGAACCCGGGCAAGCCGACCGCGCAGGTCATCCTCGACGTGCCGCAGTACAACTTCGACAACCAGGCGCTCGTACCTCTGGCCAAGCCTGTGAAGATCGCCAAGGGTGACACCGTCCGGGTGACCTGCACCCATGATGCGACGCTGCGTAAGCAGCTGCCGCAGCTCAAGCAGCTGCCGTCCCGCTACGTCGTGTGGGGTGAGGGCACCAGCGACGAGATGTGCCTGGGAATCCTGGTCGTCGCACCGAGCTAAGGGACCCTGGTCAGTGGGTAAGTGAGTGCCCATGACGGAGTACGGCATCCACGCCTCACATGAGCAGATCCCGCCCGGCGCGCTTCTGGACGCGGTCATCGCGGCCGAGCGCGCCGGTTTCGACGCCGCGATGTGTTCCGACCATTTCTCGCCATGGAGCGCCCGCCAGGGCCAGTCCGGTTTCGCTTGGTCCTGGCTGGGCGCCGCGCTGCAGGCGACGAACCTGTCGTTCGGAGTGGTGAACGCGCCCGGCCAGCGCTACCACCCGGCGATCATCGCGCAGGCGATCGGCACGCTGGGCAGCATGTACCCGGGCCGGTTCTGGGCGGCGATGGGTTCCGGCGAGTTCAGCAACGAGCACATCACCGGCGAGAAATGGCCGCGCAAGGAGGTCCGCAACGCGCGTCTCCGCGAGTCCGTCGAGGTCATCCGGGACCTGCTGGCCGGCGAGGAGGTCTCCCGGGACGGGCTGATCACCGTCGACCGGGCCCGGCTGTGGACCCGCCCGGAGACCACTCCCCCGCTGATCGGCGCGGCGGTCAGCGTCAAGACCGCCCGCTGGTGCGCGGAGTGGGCCGACGGCCTGGTCACCGTCAACGCGCCGGAACAGCACCTGCGCGAGATGATCGCCGCCTACCGGGACGCCGGCGGCCGCGGCCCGATCTGCCTGCAAGTCCACCTGAGCTGGGCGAACACCCAGCAGGAGGCCGAGGCGATCGCCCACGACCAGTGGCGTGGCAACATCTTCGTCCCGCCGGTCTGCTGGGACCTGGCGACCGCCGAGGAGTTCGACGTCGTCTCCGAGAACGTCACCGTCGAGCAGGTGGCGAAGGTCGTCAACATCTCCCCCGACCCGGAACGGCACGTCGAGTGGCTACGAGGCTATGCCGCTCTCGGCTTCGACCGGATCTACCTGCATCACGTGGGCCAGGACCTGCTGCCGTTCGTCGAGACGTTCGGCGCGAAGGTTCTGCCCGCGCTCCGCTGAGACGGGGCGGCTGCGGGCGCGCTTGTCGGCGTACATCCGGGCGTCGGCGGCCGCCAGCAACTCGTCGGGGGCGACGCGACGGCGTTCGGTCCAGTGCACCGCGCCGATGGCGGCCGTGACACCCAGGGTGTGCTCGCCCCAGACCACGGGGGTGGCGATGGACCGGCTGATGCGGTCACTGAGCGCCCGTACGGTCACGTCGTCCGCGTCGGTGCAGAAGATCAGGAACTCGTCGCCGCCGATCCGGGCGACGACGTCACCGGTCCGGACCGCCTCGGTGATCCGGCGGGCGGTGCCGCGCAGGATCGCGTCGCCGGCCTCGTGGCCGTACTCGTCGTTGACCGGTTTGAAGCCGTTCAGGTCGCAGTAGATCAGCGCGAGGTCGCCGGGCGCCCCACCGGCGTGGGCGGCGATCGCCTTCTGCATCTCGGTGAACAGGTGCCGGCGGTTGACCAGGCCGGTCAACTCGTCGTGGGTGGCCTGATGGACGAGAGCGTGCTTGAGCCGGCCGATCCGCACCAGCACGAGCGGGATGCTCAGCACCGGGGCGATGGTCAGCAGCAGGCCGTCGGCCGGGTCGCCGAGCAGTTGCGCCAGGCCACCGCAGAGCGGGATGAGCAGCAGCGCGGCCCCGAGCCGGGCGAGCCGGAGCTGCGGCGTGGGGACGGTGAGACGGTCGACCGGCTCGCTGAGCTGCTTGACGCTCGGGTGCAGGCCGGCCGCGCCGAGGGCGAGATAGCCGAGGGCGAAGAACAACGCCGGGAACGACGCCTGCTCCTTCGCACCGGCACCACCCATGTTGACCACGGCGGTGCCGAGGATCGTCCAGCCCAGCGAGCTGAACAGGAAACGCAGGCAGATCCGGCCGGCGCCACTGGTGCGGGACAGCCGCAACAGGGCGCCGCAGATGCCCAGCAGCACCAGAAGCTGGGTCAGCACCACGAACTCGGTGGACGTGCCGACCCCGGCGTCGAGCATGCGCGGCCGGAACAGGAACTCCCACACCGGCGCCGCGAGAGCGATGCCCCACACGGCCGCGTCGATGGTGCCGCTGGCGTCGCGCGGCGCGTGCCGGAGCACGACCATCAGGCTGGCGGCGAGCAGGAAGACATATCCGCCGAGCATCGGCGCGACGACCACCGAGTTCGGTGGCACCCTGCCGCCGGGCAGCAACGCGTAGATCAGCCAAGCCGCGTTGGTGATCGTGAGCAGCAACAGCGCGACGATCACCAGGAGCCACGGGCGCTGGTCCCTGACGTGGTGCACCCGCAGGCCGACCGCGATGGCCACCGCGGCGATGATGCCGGAGAGCAGCATCAGGCCCATCCGGACCTGCGTCCCGCCGCTCATGTACCCGAACGCGAAGGCGGCCGATAGGACGGCGAGACCCACCGTCACCCGGTGCGGGGCGCGGCTCGTCGCCGGCCGGGACAGTGACTCGTCCCGGCCGGACGGGAGTTTCCCGGGCCGGCTCACAATGGTGTGCATCGACGCCGGGCGGCCGGACCTGAGGGGTTCGCCGCCTCCACCCGCGAATCGCGCTTCGCGGGAACCGCGGCCCGCCCGGCCGTAGCTCAGGTCGGTCCTCCGGGCGCCGCGGGACGGCTGGGCTACGGCTCGCGCTGGGCTACGGCTCACCTGGTGGACGGGCTCTACGGGAAGGCGGCCCGGAAGAGGGTGATCGCGGAGGCCGCCACGAGGGCGCAGAGGACGACTGTGCGAAACCGGGCCGGGTCGGTGAGCTGGGTGAACAGACGGTCGCCGGCCCACCAGCCGAGGGCGACCGCCGGGAGGCCCACCGCGGCGACGGTCAGGGAGCGGGCGGTGAACTGACCGGCCAGGGCGAAGCCGAGGAGACCGGCCGGGCCGACCACCACGAAGATCGCGGCCAGGGTGGCACGGAACTGGCGTGGCGGCAGGCCCATCGCGCTGAACGCGGCGGCCATCGGCGGGCCGTTGACGCCGGTGGCGGTGGTGAGGATCCCGGAGAGGAAGCCCGCGGCGGCGATGGCCGCGCGGCCGGCACGCAGGCGGAGGCCGCGCCAGATGGCGAAAGCGCCGCCGAGTACGCAGACCGCGATCAGGATCGTCAAGGTGCGGGCCGGCAGCAGGGTCAGCAGGAGCAGACCGAACGGAAGCCCGGCCAGGCCGGCGACGAGGACGGTTCGGGCGGTACGCCAGCGGACCTCGGCGTGGTCGCGGGTGACGGCCGCGGCATTGATCAGGACCGCCAGGATGGACGAGCCCACGACCGCGTCGACCGGCCCCACGACCAGGCCCAGCAGGGGGACCGCCAGCAGGGAGAAGCCGAAGCCGGTGGCGGCCTGGGCCAGGGCGGCTACGGCGAGGACACCGGCCGCTATCAAGATCGTCTGACTGTCCACGGGGAGGACCCTAAGCGTGGGAACAGCCTCCCCCTGGCGCCGGGCGGCCGGAAATGGGACGAGAAGTCAGTCGAAGGCTCGTAGGTGACGGTCGCGGGCGGCCGTCAGATGGTCGAGCATCGCCGCGGCGGCGGCGGTGGGGTCGCGGTCGGCCACGGCGTTCGCGATCCGGCGATGTTCGACGAGGGTGGTGTGGTTCTCGGTGTACGAGAAGTACAGCCGGTGCAGATGCAGGTGCGCGTGGAGCCGGGTGATGGCGTCACGGAGCAGGGGGTTTCCGGCGCCGGCCGCGACCAGGTCGTGGAATCGGGCGTCGAGAGCGGTGAACAGGGCGTGCGAGCGGCGGCCGTCCTGACCGATCTCGTGGGCGGGGAACGGGACGCCGGCCTCGGCGGTGACGGCGGCGCGCGCTTCCGCGGAGGCGCGTTCGGCGGCCCAGCGGGCGGCCGAGCATTCCAGGATGATGCGCATGTCGAACATGTCGTTGAACTCGTCGCGGGTGAGCAGCGGACTGACCGTGTAGCCGGCCAGAGGGCGCTTGCGGACCAGGCCTTCGGACTCCAGCCGGGCCAGGGCCTCGCGGACCGGGGTGGGTGACACCTGGAGTTCCCGGGCGAGGGCGTCGATGTTGAGCCGGTCCTCGGGGGCGAGCCGGTGTTCCAGGATGAGCGTCTTCAGCGATTCGTGTACGTCATCGCTGAGGATCGAGCGGCGGATCATCTTCCCTTCCCTGCGGACCGGGGAGCAATCCGGGCGAAGACCGCATCCGGGTTGACTATCACATCGACAACCATTAAACAGTTTCGTAGATCCTATAGGATCTACGAAAGGACCCGCCCGTGGATCCGTTCGCAAGGGTGCCGCTGGGCGGCACCGACGTCACCATCACCCGGCTCGGCATGGGCCTGGCGCCGATCGGTGGGCTCTATTCAGCGGTCGGCGACCGCACCGCGATGGCCGCCGTCGACGAGGCGTGGCGCCGTGGGGTGCGGTTCTTCGACACCGCCCCGCTCTACGGCGCCGGGCTGTCCGAGAAACGGGCCGGCGCCGCGCTGAAGGGGCGGGAGGGCTTCACTCTCGCGACCAAGGTGGGCCGCCGCCTCCGGCCCCGCGGATCGGACGAGACGCCGGACATGTGGGCGGAGGACGGCGACGCGGTCCCCGTCTGGGACTTCTCCGCCGACGGCGTCTACGCCTCCCACCAGGAGAGCCTCGAACGACTGGGGCTGGACCGCGTCGACATCCTGCACCTGCACGACCCGGACCGGCATTTCGAGCAGGCCAGAGACGAAGCGTTGCCGGCTCTGGCGAGCCTGCGCGAGGCGGGCACGATCGGCGCCGTCTCGGCCGGCATGAACCAGTCGGCGATGTTGACCGCGTTCGCCCGGACCGGCCGGTTCGACTGTCTCCTGCTCGCCGGGCGCTATTCGCTGCTGGATCAGTCCGGCATGGCCGACCTGCTGCCGGAGTGCCGGAAGAGGGGCGTCTCGGTGATCGTCGGTGGCGTGTACAACTCGGGTGTCCTGGCGGCTCCGGTGCCGGGCGCGACCTACGACTACCGGCCGGCGCCGGCGAAGGTGCTGGCCCGGGCACAGGCGATGGAGCGGCTCTGCGACCGGTACGACGTACCGCTGCGCGCCGCGGCCCTGCAGTTTCCGCTCGGCCATCCCGCGGTCGTGTCGGTGCTGGTGGGGATGCGCTCGCCGGAGGAGGCCGCGGACGCCGTCGCGATGGCGTCGGTGAAGATCCCCGGCGGTCTGTGGCGTGACCTGGCCGCGGCCTGGCTGCTCGACCCGGAGGTGCCGGTGCCGTGACCGTTGTCGTCGACGCCCACCACCATTTCTGGACGGCCGACTATCCGTGGCTGGCCGGCGAGGGCCTGGAGCGGATCCGGCGCGATTACACGATGGCCGATCTGCGGCCGCATCTGGAGGCGACCGGGGTCCACCGAACGGTGCTGGTGGAGGGCGGCCGCTGCGACTCCGCTGAGACGACCGCCTTCCTGGCCCTGGCGGCGGCCACGCCGGAGATCGCCGGGGTGGTCGGGTGGGCCGCGCTGTCCGATCCGGATCTCGCGGCCACCCTGGAGCGGCACCGGCGGGGGCCCGGAGGCCCGCTGCTGGCCGGCGTCCGCGATCAGGTCCAGGCCGGCCCCGACGATCTGCTCGACCAGCCGGAGGTACGGGCCGGCCTGTCCACGGTGGCGTCCGCCGGCCTGGTCAACGAGCTGGTGGTACGCGCCGGCCAGTTGCCGTCGGTGGCCCGGGCGGTGGCGGCGCTGCCGGAGGCCACGTTCGTCCTCGACCACTTGGGCAAGCCGCCGATCGCGGCCGGGCCGGTGCGGCGGTGGCGGGAGTCGATCGCGCCGGTGGCCCGCCATCCGAACGTGGTGGCGAAGTTGTCCGGCCTGGTCACGGAGGCCGGGCCGGGCTGGACGGCGGCCGGTCTGCGGCCGTACGTGGAGACCGCGTGTGAGTTGTTCGGCCCGCACCGGCTGATGTTCGGCTCAGATTGGCCGGTGTGCGAGCTGGTCGCCACATATGAGCAGGTGACGGCGGTGTTGTCGGCCATCCTGGGCGGTCGGCCCGCCGGGATCTTCGGGCGCAACGCCGCCCGTGTCTACCGATTGGAGCTCTAGTTGAGATACCTGCGGGTGGGCCCGTCCGGCGCCGAACGGCCGGTCCTGTACGCCGAAGGCTCGCTCTGCGACCTGTCGTCGGTGACCGATGACATCGACGGTGCGTTCCTGGCGGCCGGCGGATATCAGGGTGATCCGGCCGCGCTGCCGCCGGCGGATGTGGACGGCGGCCGGGTCGGTCCGCCGATCGCCCGGCCGGGCGTGATCCTCTGCGTGGGCCAGAACTATGCGGCGCACGCCGCCGAGTCGGGCGCTTCGCCGCCGGCCGAGCCGATCGTCTTCTACAAGGCGCCGAACACGGTCGCCGGGCCGGAGGACGACATTCTGCTGCCACGGGGCTCGACGCGCACCGACTGGGAGGTGGAGCTGGGCGTGGTGATCGGCCGGACCGCCCGTTACCTGTCGTCTCCCGACGAGGCTCTGGCCTGCGTCGCCGGCTACGTGGTGGTGAACGACGTGTCGGAGCGGGAGTTCCAGCTGGACCGCTCGGGTGGCCAGTGGTCCAAGGGCAAGTCGTGCGAGACGTTCAACCCGCTCGGCCCGTGGCTGGTCACGCCGGACGAGGTGGAGTTCCCGCTGCGGCTGCGGTCGTGGGTGAACGGCGAGCCGCGGCAGGACTCCACAACAGCCGACATGATCTTCGATGTGGGTTTCCTGATCTGGCACCTGTCGCAGTTCACGGTGCTGGAGCCGGGCGACCTGATCAACACGGGGACGCCGGAGGGGGTGGCGTTGTCGGGCCGGTTCCCCTATCTGAAGCCGGGCGACGTGGTGGAGACCGAGATCGAGGGGCTCGGGCGGCAGCGCAGCGGGGTGAAGGGGTGAGGGTCGCCACCGTCTCGACCCATGACATCCGGTTCCCGACGTCGCGTGAGCTGGACGGCTCTGACGCGATGAATCCGGACCCGGACTATTCGGCGGCCTACGTCGTGGTGACCGCCGACGACGGCTCCGAGGGGCACGGCTTCACCTTCACCATCGGGCGCGGCAACGAGGTGTGCCGGGCCGCGCTGGACGCGCTCGCGCCGCTCGTCATCGGCGCCGACCTGTCCGACCTGGGCGGCTTCTCACGACGGCTGACACACGACTCGCAGATCCGGTGGCTGGGGCCGGAGAAGGGCGTCATGCACCTGGCGGCGGCCGCCCTGATCAACGCCGCCTGGGACCTGGCCTCCCGTACCGCCGGAAAGCCTTTGTGGGAGTTCCTGTCCGGCAAGTCACCTGATGAGATCGTCGATCTCGTCGACTGGCGCTATCTGACGGACGCGCTCACGCCGAACGCCGCCAGGGACCTCCTGACCAGCGCGTTCGCCGGACGAGCGGAACGATCGCAACACATCCGGGAGATCGGATATCCCGCCTACACGACGTCGGCGGGCTGGCTCGGTTACCCCGACGAGAAGATCGACCGGTTGGCGCGGCAAGCGGTCGCGGACGGCTTCCGGCAGATCAAACTCAAGGTCGGAGCGGATCAGACCGACGATGTACGCCGATTCGCGCGCGCCCGCGCGGCGGTGGGACCCGGCGTCCGGATCGCGATCGACGCCAACCAGCGCTGGGACGTGGCCGAGGCGATCGACTGGATGACCGTGCTGGCCCCCTACGACCCGTGGTGGATCGAGGAGCCGACCAGCCCGGACGACATCCTCGGCCACGCCGCGATCCGGCAGGGCCTGGCGAAGGCCGCACCCGACGGCGGGCCGATCCGGGTGGCGACCGGCGAGCACGCCGCCAACCGGATCATGTTCAAGCAGTTCCTCCAGGCCGGCGCGGTCGACGTCGTGCAGCTCGACGCGTGCCGAGTGGCCGGGGTCAACGAGAACATCGCGATCCTGCTGCTGGCCGCGGCGTACGGCACGCCGGTCTGCCCGCACGCCGGCGGGGTGGGCCTGTGCGAGGCGGTGCAGCACCTGTCGTTCTTCGACTACGTGGCGGTGTCCGGCAGTCTCGACGACCGGATCATCGAGTACGTGGACCACCTACACGAACACTTCACCGACCCGGTCGTGATCGAGCGAGGCGCCTACCGTGCCCCGACCGCGCCCGGTTTCTCCACCCGGATGCGGCCGGAGTCGCTGGTCCGGTACGCGTACCCGGAGGGGGCGGCATGGAACTGACCGGATTCGTCGCGGCGATCACCGGCGGCGGCTCGGGGATCGGGGCGGCCAGCGCGCGCCGCCTGTCCCTGGCCGGCGCCAAGGTCGGCATCCTGGACATCAATGAGAGCCCCGCACTTCGAGGTGGCGAGCTCAGCGTCAAGTGCGACGTCGCTGACGGGGCCGCTCTCGACGCGGCGATGGCCGAGCTGGCCGAGGCGTACGGCGGGATCGACATCCTGATCAACAGCGCCGGGATCAGCTCGGTCGGCACGGTCGAGGACAACGACGACGCCGAGTGGGCGCGGGTGCTCGACGTGAACGTCACCGGGATCGCGCGGGCCAGCCGGGCGGCCCTGCCCTACCTGCGGCGCAGCCGGAGCCCGGTGATCGTCAACCTGTCGTCGATCGCGGCGACCGCCGGGCTGGTGCAGCGGGCCCTCTATTCGGCGTCGAAGGGCGCGGTGCACGCGCTCACCCTGGCGATGGCCGCCGACCTGGTCGGTGACGGGATCCGGGTGTGCTGTGTGGCGCCGGGAACGGTGGACACCCCGTGGGTGGGGCGGCTGCTGGCCCGTGCCGATGATCCGGAGGGCGAGAAGCGGCGCCTCGCCGCCCGGCAGCCGACCGGCCGGCTGGTCAGCGCCGACGAGGTCGCCGCGGCCATCCAGTACCTGGTGAGCCCGGCGGCCGGCGCGACCACCGGGATCTCCCTGCCGGTGGACGGTGGCATGTCGGGCCTACGGCTTCCGCGCTGACTTCCCGGCCTCCCACTGCCGCATCAGTTCGTCCAGCCGTTGCTCCCGGGCCGCCGTGATCAACTGCCGGGCGAACAGCCGGACCTCGTCCAGGCCACGTAACAGGTCACGGGTGCTGACCCGCCGCACTCCGGCGCGCATCACCCATCGGCCCTGCACCCGGTACGGCCCGAGCGAACCCGGGTGCAGGTCGAAGGGCAGCGCCCGCACCGCGTACACGATCTCCACCGTTCCGCGATTCGAATAGTCGAAGATCGCGAACGGCATCCCGTCGCGGACGCCCTTGACCACCCGGATGGCGCGCGCGCCCGTGCCGGCGTCCAACGGCAAGGTGCCCGGCAGTTCCGGATCGGATTCGCGGAACTGCCAGCCGTGGGCGGCGGCCAGTGCCCGTCGCCGGCGTTTCGTCATGCCGCGGCCCGCGCCGCTCGCGATGAGTGCCGCCGCCAGGCCCACGCCGATCAGCCACCACGGCGCCTTCAACAGCGGCCGCGTCCAGAGCGGATGGCCGGTCATCAGGGTCGCCGGGAACACTCGCGACCCGAGACCGATGGCGGTGGCGAGGGCGAGCAGCACGCCGAGGTACGCGACCACGGAGATGACCCCGGTGACCGGGTCGCCGTCGTGGAGCGTGTCGAAGGCGATGTAGCCGGCGCCGAGCAGTGCCGCGGTGAGAGCGGCGGCGCCGAACCAGCCCGGCGCGCAGAGGGCCGCGATCCCGCCCGCCACGACCGTCGCCGCGGCCAGTGCCCACGCCTTGCCGGGCTCCCGCTCCGTCCAGAGATCCGCCATGCATCGACGCTAATCATTGCGGTGCCCGGTGCCGTCCACCCGTTGCCGGAACCATGGGGTAAACCTCCGTGGTAGGCGGGCTCCTCCCACGGCTTGACGATGTTCGCCGATCAACGAGTTAAAGTGCGGCGATGCAGGGCATGTGGCGGAGCCTGGTGGCCCGCTACCCGTTCGCCGCCGACGGCGCGCTCGCTGTCGGCATGCTCGTCATCAGCCTGATGCTCGGCCCCGGGACACCGACACCGCCGTGGAAGCCGTTCGACCTGTGGGGCGCGCTGTTCGTGGCGGTGCAGTGCCTGTCGATGACGTTCCGCCGCCGCGCACCGACCACCGTGATGCTCTTCGGGCTCGCGGTCTGGCTGGTCTTCGTCTCGCTCGGCTACTGGCAGCTCATCATCGCGTACCCGATGCTCCTGGCCCTCTACACCGCGGCCGCGCTCGGGCCGCGCTCGGGCCGCGGTGGGCGGCGCCGGTCGGCGTGGTGGTCGGCGGCGGCGTCTGGATCTACGGGGGTTTCATCACCCCCGGCTCGGCGATGCCCGCCGTGGTCGCGGAGGGGATCGTAATCCCGCTGGTGGTCTGGCGGATCGGCCACGGCGCCCGGCGGCTGGAGGAGAGCAACGCGCGGCTCGCCCGGGCCGCCGCGGAACTGCGGCGCGGGCAGGCCGACCTCGCCCGGCGGGTGCTGGTCGACGAGCGGGTCCGGATCGCCCGAGAGTTGCACGACGTGGTGGCGCACCACATGTCGGTGATCTCGGTGCAGGCCGGCCTGGCCCGGTACGTGCTGCGCTCCGACCCGCCGACCGCCGGAACCGCCCTGGACGCGGTGCTGAACACCAGCACCGAGGCCCTGGACGAGATGCGGCGGATGCTCGGGCTGCTGCGGCTGGGCCGGGAACCCGACGAGGCCGACGAGTCCGACTCCCGCCGGCCCCTGCCCGGCCTGGAGGGGCTGCCCGAGCTGATCAGCCGGGTCGAGAGCGCCGGCCTGCCGGTCGCCCTCACGGTCGAGGGCAGGAGCCGGGCGCTGCCGCACGGTGTCGCCCTCACCGCTTACCGGATCGTCCAGGAGTCGCTGACCAACGTGCTCAAGCATGCGGGCCCGGCGCGGGCCACGGTGTCCGTGCGGTTCACTCCGGACACGGTGGCCCTGACGATCACCGACGACGGGCGGGGCCCGGTGAGCGAGGGCGCCGGGCACGGGCTGGCCGGGCTGCGGGAGCGGGCCGCCCTCTACGGCGGCACGCTCACCGCCGCCGGTCGTGAACCGCACGGCTTCGAGGTGTCGGCTACGCTTCCGTACCCCAGCTCCGCGGCCACCCGCCCGGCCCCGGAGGACGATCCGGAAGGGCCGTAATGACGCGCGTGCTCGTCGTCGACGACCAGGACCTGATCCGTGCCGGACTCGTCGCCCTGATCAGGGCGGCGCCCGACCTCGACGTCGCAGGGGAGGCCGCCGACGGCAACTCGGCCGTCTCCCTCGCCGCCCGCCTGCGGCCGGACGTGGTGCTGATGGACATCCGCATGCCCGGACTGGACGGGGTCGCCGCCACCGAGCGGATCATCACCGCCGCACCGGAGGATCCGCCGCGCATCCTCATCCTGACCACCTTCGACCTGGACGAGTACGTCTACGCGGCGCTCCGCAACGGCGCCAGCGGCTTCCTGCTCAAGGACATCAAGCCGGAGCGGCTGCTCGCGGCGATCCACACCACCGCGGCGGGTGACCGGATCTTCGCGCCGAGCGTGACCCGGCGGCTGATCGAGGTGTACAGCCGGTCCGCCACCCCGGTGAGCGTGCCCGCGACTCTGGACACGCTCACCGGCCGTGAGCTGGAGGTGCTGCGCCTGGTCGCGACCGGCCGGTCCAACGCGGACATCGCCGCCGAGCTGACGCTCGGCGAGGCGACCGTGAAGACCCACCTCAACCGGGTGATGGCCAAGCTGGGGTTGTCCAGCCGGGCGCAGGCGGTGGTGATCGCCTACGAGACCGGGCTGGTCGTCCCGGGTGTCACGCCGCCACAGCCTCGACTCTGACCACCGCGCCCGGCGGGGCCGGCGGGATCAGGTTGCCCTCGATCCGCTCACCGTCGACGACCAGGTGGGTGACCCGGCCGTTGCCCTGGACGCTGATCTCGTAGGTGGCGCCGCGAAAACCGCGGGTCGCGGAGAAACCGGTCCAGTCCGCGGGCAGCACCGGGTCGATCCGCAGGCCGGCGAAATCGGGGCGGATGCCCAGGATCCACTGGGTGATCGCCACGAAGTTCCAGGCGGCGGTGCCGCTCAGCCACGAGTTCTTGGCCTCGCCGTGGGTGGGCGCGTCGCGGCCGGCGATCATCTGGGCGTAGACGTACGGCTCGCAGCGGTGCACCTCGCTGATCTGTTCGCGGGCCGACGGGTTGAGCCGCCGGTAGTAGTCGAACGCCCGGTCCCCGTTGCCCACCATCGCCTCGGCGATCATGATCCACGGGTTGGTGTGGCAGAAGATCCCGGCGTTCTCCTTGTAGCCCGGCGGGTAGGAGGAGATCTCTCCCAGCTCGATGCGGTAATCCGAGTAGGCCGGTTGCTGGAGCACGATGCCGTGCGGGGTGGCCAGCCGCTCGGCCACGCTGTCCAGGGCTTTCGCGGCCAGGCCGTCCTCCAGGCCGACACCGCCGAGTACGCACATGCCCTGCGGTTCGATGAAGATCTGGCCCTCGTCGTTCTCGCCGGACCCGATCACGTTGCCGTGGAAGTCGTACGCCCGCCGGAACCAGGCCCCGTCCCAGCCGTGCTCGGTGATCGTCCCGGACATCTTCTCGGCGGCCGCCCGGTAGACGACCTCCTCGCCGTCCTGACCACGCAGCCCGGCGATCGCGGCCAGCTCCTTGGCGGCCAGCACGAACAGGCCGGCGATGAAGACCGACTCGGCGACGCCACCGGACGCGTTCTCGGTCGTCTGGAACGGCTCTCCCGGGGTGTCGGAGAAACAGTTCAGGTTGAGACAGTCGTTCCAGTCGGCGCGCCCGATCAGCGGCAGCCCGTGCGGGCCGAGCCGCTCCAGGGTGTAACGCAGCGACCGTTGCAGGTGCTCGTAGAGCGGCGCCTCACTGCCGGGCACGTTGTCGAACGGCACCGGCTCGTCGAGGAAGGTGTGGTCGCCGGTCTCCTTCAGATAGGCGGCGACGCCGAGGATCAGCCACAGCGGGTCGTCGTTGAAGCCGCTGCCGATGTCGTTGTTGCCACGCTTGGTCAGTGGCTGGTACTGGTGGTAGGCGCCGCCGTCCTGCTTCTGGGTGGCGGCGATGTCCAGGATCCGTTCCCGCGCCCGTTCCGGGATCATGTGCACGAAACCGAGCAGGTCCTGGTTGGAGTCGCGGAAGCCCATGCCGCGGCCGATGCCGGACTCGTAGAACGAGGTGGACCGGCTCATGTTGAAGGTGACCAGGTTCTGGTAGGCGTTCCACACGTTGACCATGCGGTCGGTGTCGCCGTCGGGAGTCCGCACACTGAGCCCGCCGAGCAGGCCGTCCCAGTAGGCGCGCAGGTCCGCGTACCCCCGCTCGACGTTCTCGGCCCGCAGCCAGCGGTCGATGACCGGCCGGACGTGGGTCTTGTTGAGGGTCTGCGAACCCGGCGGATCGAACTTGTCGTCCTTGGGGTTCTCGGCGTAGCCGAGCACGAAGACGACCTCGCGGGTCTCGCCCGGCGCCAGCCCGAGTCGCACGTGGTGGCTGCCCATGGGCTGCCAGCCGTGCGCGATCGAGTCCGTGGAGCTGCCGCGCTCGACCGCGGCCGGACGGTCCCAGCCGCGGTAGGGGCCGAGGAACGCCTCCCGCTGGGTGTCGAACCCGGCCAGCGGCTCGGAGCAGGCGAAGTAGGCGAAGTGGTCGCGGCGTTCCCGGTACTCGGTCTTGTGGTAGATCACCCCGTCGGCCACCTCGACCTGGCCGGTGGAGAAGTTGCGCTGGTAGTTGGTGGCGTCGTCCTGCGCGTCCCAGAGACAGAACTCGATGGACGAGAAGAGGGACAGGTCCGCGGGTGAGTCCCGCTCGTTGGTCACCCGCACCCGCCAGACCTCGAGGGTCTCGCCGAGCGGCGCGTAGTACAGCGTCTCGGCCCGGACGCCGTTCCGGGACGAGGCGATCTTCGTGTAGGACAGCCCGTGCCGGCACTCGTAGTCGTCGAGCTCCCGTTCCGGCGTCGGCTGCCACGACGGCGACCAGTAGTCGCCGTCCGCGTCGTCACGCACGTACACATAGCGTCCCCCGAGGTCGAGGGGCGCGTTGTTGTAGCGGTAGCGGGTCAGCCGCCGCAGCCGGGCGTCACGGTAGAACGAGTAGCCACCGGCCGTGTTGGACACGATCCCGAAGTAGGAATCGGTGCCGAGGTAGTTGATCCACGGCAGTGGCGTGTCCGGCCGATCGATGACGTACTCGCGCTGCTCATCGTCGAATTGCCCGTAGCGCAACAGGTCCTCCCCCGTCGCCGTCGGTCCCGCCCGACGGACCGCCGGCCGGCGTGGAAGCGTTTTGGGAGCGCTCCCATGGCGAGCATTTTACCGCTTCGACACCTTCCTGTGACCCGTCCGGAGGTTTCGGATCCGAGGGACCGGTCGCCCGCGCACGGGCGG